>NZ_JBIPCQ010000004.1:0-704504 GCF_044006475.1 Flavobacterium sp. FlaQc-47
TTTTTCTCTTTTATACCTGATCTTCTTCTGAAAACTACTTCCCTAGCCCCGATAGAAGTGGAAATCCTTTTGCTTTTTCCTTTAAAAAGCAAAAGATTGGAACGAATAGCGGGAAATAGCTCCTGATTTAAATTCCACATTTTCTAAATCCCAAATTACAAGCTGTGTTCTCTATCGCTAGCGATTTATTCGTTGGGTAAAGACCTTCTTATATAGGTAGCAAAAATAAACCCGACAGATTTTAGAAAACTATAGGATCATGGGAATAAAATCTTGCTTATATATAGGAGTGAAAAAACTCTCCCTATAGTTATTTTTACAATTTTCGATTTAAAAGATATCAAAGTACAATCTAATAGATTGTGTAAGTAATCAAATTTTTATTTCATGAATATAATACAACAAAACTTTAATATAAAACGCGATCTCTGCAGACAGACTAATTAGATATTTTATAAATTCTGGTAATGTCTTTTAATATTTCGGTGAAGTTGATATCCAGGTCTATTAATTTCCCGCTACTTATATCAAAGATCCATCCGTATACTTTCAAATTTCTTTCATTGTATGCTTTTTGGACTTCAGCGGTTTTAATAACATTGACGCATTGTTCCTGAACGTTCAATTCTACTAGTTTTTTATATTTTTCTTCTTCATCGGTAATAGCATCAAGAGTTTTCTGGTGAATACGGTAAACATCCCTGATATTTCTTAACCAAGGGTTTAATATTCCTAAATCTGATTGCTGCATGGCGGCAAATACGCCACCGCATCCATAATGTCCGCAAACTACAATGTGTTTAACTTTTAAATGTACAACCGCATAATTAATTACTGACATTGAATTTAAGTCGGTATTTGGAACTATATTGGCTATGTTTCGATGTACAAAAACTCTTCCCGGCTCTAAACCCATAAGTTCTTCGGCAGAAACACGGCTGTCTGAACAGCCGATGTACAAAAATTCCGGAGATTGTCCTTTTGAGAGTTTTTCAAAATAATGATTATCTATCTGGAGCTGTTTGCTGATCCAATTTCTGTTGTTCTCAAAAATTTGAGTAATATCCATAGTACTATTTTTAATTATAAAATTATAATTCTAATCCTTAGGACGGTTCATTTTATAGAAAATTGTTTGAAAATAATTCTACTAAAGATGTCCTAATATTGTGGTGTTTGGATTGTATCTGCTTAAAACTTATAAAATACACCCATTTTTATTCCAAAAGGAACTCCGGGAGTATAAGTAATATCTGTTACAGGCGCCAGCTCGTTTTTTAATTGGGTCTCTGTCGCAAACTGAGCTTCATTCCATTTTACATTTAGTAAATTATTGAACTGAAGATTTGTTCCCCATTTTACACCATTATATGAAAGTATCAAATCATTTACAAAGTAAGCTGTTGTTCTGATGCTGTTATCTTCTACAGCTGGTCTTCCTCCCAGATACCGATATTGTAAGCCGACAGAAAATCCCTGAAGAAAATCCCAGTTTACTGATCCGGTACTAGTTAATACAGGAGCTAGCGGAACATAATCTTCACCTTGGGTTTCATCAATAAATCTGGCATGCGAATAATTAATATCTGCATTGAGGTACAAGTTTTGTACTGGCTGAAAACGGATCCCTAAATCAACTCCACAACGTCTTGATTTTCCAGAAGGTTCTACTACGGCATCATCTCCTACGTAAACAAATTCCTGTTCTAAAAATAAATACCAAACTGTGGGTGTAATAATCAATGATTTAAAGGGATGAAGTCTGGCTCCAAAATCTGCGCCAATAGAATATGGCAGGGTATTTTGTTTTTCAGGAATTGCCACTCTCATATCATTAGAGTGAAAACCCATACCTGTTTTGAGCAGCCACATCACTTTCTCACTGGCACTATAAGAAAAATTTAGTTTTGGACTTAATCTGGTTCCATTTGATGATTGTCCCACGGGCATTTGTTCCTGATCCAGCAAATCATGCATATTAAAAATGAAATAATCCAACCTTAATCCCGGATTTACGGTCCATTTTCCGGTTTTCCATATCAATCCGGAATAAGCATGAAGATTGGTTTCTACTCCAGTAACATCCCTCTTTTTGTCTAATAATAAATCTCTGCGATAGACATGATTAAGCTGCAATGTGCCAATATCGTCATTTCGGAATCCAATACCTGATATCAATTCTACAGAACCGTTAGGCAGGACAAAATTTTTGATATGTTTCAATTCGGTACCATAAATATTTCTGTCCTCCTTTTGCTGAATTTCATCTCCATAAACGGGATCATTCAGATAAAATGTGAAATTAGAATACAGGTTAAAATTATATCGAGAATACCAGCCCATAGCTTCAATATGTTCTGATGGAGAGATACTATGTTTAAAATTTACCTGAACATTTGTCCGCGAAGTGCTTCCTCCTTCTGTTGGATCAATACTTCCCCAACGATCAATAATTCCTTCATTAATGGCTCGTTCAGGATTTTGACCTGAGGCATTCCAGGAGGAACTGAAGGTAGAAAACTGAACATTTAAATAATCATTATCATTGAGCCACTGATTGTATTTTGCGAAGATATTTAACCTGCTGAAATTTTGTTTTACATCAAATGGTCCATCGGTATAATTATATTCTGTGGCAACATAGAAATTTTTCCTATGCTCCGGATCATCCACAATATTGAACATTCCTAACATTCTTTTAGTATTAAAAGAACCTGCTTCCAGTTTAATCATACTGTTTTTTAAACGGGTATACGTCTGAAAGTCTACATATCCTGCGGTACAAAAATCACCGCGATCTGTATAATAAGCACCCTTTCCAAAATCGATATTATTAATGGTTTCCGGAATAACAAAATGTAAATCTGAATATCCTTGTCCATGCGCATGAGATACGATATTTACCGGCATTCCGTCTACATTAACACTTACATCAGTTCCGTGATCGGCATCAAAACCTCTCAGAAAAAGCTGTTCTGCTTTTCCACCACCTGCATGTTGGGCTATAAATAAGCCCGGCACTTTGCGTAATAAATCCTGGGCCGAATTTATCGGAAACTTATTGAGATCAACTTTTGTAACTGCTTTAAGGAAATTATTGTTGTTGATTATAACTTCTGAAATCTGTATGGGTTTATGCTGAAGAAAAATAACATTTTTATACTCTTTATCATTGTTAACAATCCATTTTACCTCATCGTATCCCTGATGACTGATTGTAAGAGTGTCTGGAAATACATCAATATGATATTTAAATAAACCGTCAGATCCTGAATGTGTATGATTGCCGCCGTGATTGTACTCTATCCGGACATTCTCTATGGGGAATTTGTTATCCGCATCTTTAATGAATGACTGACTTTCTTTGTTTTGTGCCAAAGCCATTTTACTCATCATTAAGACAAGAAAAGCAATTAGTATTTTATTCATGTAATTAATTTTAATCTTTTTTAGACGAATTTCTTATGAATAATTTTCTGCATGAGCAGCGTAATACATGTTCCTGCCACAAAAGGAAAGGTAAGTACTCCGCCAAAGCTTGAAAAGACGTCATTATCAATTAATATGTCATCAATAAACACTGTAATAAATACTGCTATTAACACCCACAATCCATCTATTTTCTTTATTCCTGAAAAAACTATGGCAGAAAGCACAGCATTAAAACCGAATAATCCCATATGAATTCCTTCAACTGATTCTCCTCTGGTAAATGAAATATAAGCTCCTAATAAAGCCCCAACAAAACCATATAAAGCTGCCAGTGGAGAATTGATAAAGACTGCAATAAAAAAAATAATTCCTGATAATGCGCCTCCCTGAAAAATCACTTCTCCAAAACCGTTAAGAGGGGTCATAAACTCACTATAATTTACACTAACCGGTTTTGCAGTTATCATTTCAGAAGGTGGAATATCAGTAAAATGATGTAGTGCAAAGATAAATACCCAAATTATTAATATAAATGGAAAAGTAAACACCGGAATTTTTTTGCTTATAAAAAAATGCTGTATAACACTTGCCAACGCCCCTCCCAAAACAATAAGAATCCAGATAAATAGAGTAGTCTGAAAGAAAAATGAAAGAGCAACTCCTACTAAAGCTGCACTGAAACCATAAAGTCCTGCATTGATTTCTGATTTTTCATAACCCAATTTCATGGCGGTGAATGTGCCTGCACTTGTTGCTAAAATGGTTGCAACACCGCCCTGCCAGCTTCCCATAAAAATACCAATAAGAAACAAAAGTCCTGTCCATCGGTTTTCCTGAAGCATAATTTGCCCTATTCCTTTTAATAAATTGTCGATAAAAGGAATTTTTATAAAAATTTTATTCATTGTAATTTTTCTTATTTTGTTTTACCATCCTAAAAAGACCATTCCTATACCACATATTGTGACGACTACGCCACTTACAACGCTCATATAACGTTCGAGTTTATCTGTATTGAAAAAGGTTGAATATCCGTATCGCCCCAATAAAACCATTCCAAGCATTGTTGCAACAGTCGTAAGTGCAAATGGAACTACCAGCGCAAGAATTTCAGTTACAGACCGATTCAATCCTGAATAAAAAAGAAGCGGTGTAAGAGGTTCGCTTGGTCCCATTACAAAAATCATAAATAGCACAAATGGCGTTACTTTTATCCGGCTCTGCGGCATTACTATTTCTCCATGATTATGTTCGTAGACATAAACATCATCTCCCAATACATCAAAATGTTTGTGAGGTTTATTTTTAATGGTTTGTATGATTCCATATATAAGATAAATGACTCCGAAAATAAGCAATGCCCAACCGGAAATATTCCCTCTGATATCCTGAAACCACGAAAATTTATTAAGCTGCCATCCCATAAAAATCCCGACAGAACCTAAAACCAAAGAACTCAAAACGTGACCAAAGCCACAGGCAATTGTCAGCAGAATTGTTTTACTCTTGCTCCATTGTTTTGATTTTGACAAAACAATAAATGGTAAATAATGATCCGGTCCGGATATGGTGTGAATAAAGCTTATCGATACAGCACTCAGTATTAATGCCCAAATAGTAGTATTCATAACTTATTTTTTATTCTAATTCCCAAAGGATTTCCTGAACCTTTACAAAAAAATTATACATTACTTCTCCTCCGTGTCCCAGTGTTCTGATCACAAATCCATTATCTTCCATCGCTGAAATACCGATTTCCATCTCATTTTGAGATTCAATGACAGAATGGATTGTATCGACTAATACATTTTTATCTACATTTTCTTTGGTACTGTAAAAGATAAAAGTTCCCTGATGGCTAAACCCTTCAAGGTTGCCTATTGTACTTATAGGAATCAGGTCTGGCTGGATGATCACATTATCCTTTAGTACCAATTTATTTTTATGATAAATCTGGGTAAGATTCTGAAAACGCTTCAGTTTAAAAAACTCTCCATAATGTTTTCTGCCACAGGTAATGATCTCGCTGATTATTACCTGGCTGTTTGTACCAATACGGATTTCGGCTTTACTTTTGAAATTAGAATTTTCATGAGGCACTACCGGATGTGGAACATAGGCAAACGAAGTATCATCCTCCATTGAAATAGTCAGCTGCTGAACAGCGTCATTTTTCATATTGAATAATCGTTGATAGGATTGTGACTGAAGCTGCAATTGAGCTCCTTTCTCTAAAGCAATATCTAATTGGTAACGGTCACCACACAAGATTCCCGGCGAAGTACTCATCACGATTTGATAAAGCTTACGATCATTTTTGCGTTGCCCTACAGATACTACACGAAAAGGAGGTGACACATAGAGATCTTTTACATAGGAGCTTCCTTGTTTAAAACCTGCTATAATATGTAGGCGACTATCCATTATCTTAGTAGATTCGGTTCTTCACATTCTTCCAGTAAAGCATATTTTTTAAGCCATCCTATAATTTCCTGCACACCCACATCTGTTTTAAGATTCGAGAATATAAATGGAGTTCCCTTTCTCATTCTTCTTGCATCATCTTCCATTACCTGAAGACTTGCTCCTACATAGGGTGCTAAATCAATTTTATTAATTACCAGTAAATCTGATCTGGTTATACCCGGACCCCCTTTTCTTGGAATTTTTTCCCCTTCGGCAACATCAATAATAAAGATGGTAACATCAGCAAGATCGGGACTAAAAGTTGCTGATAGGTTATCACCGCCACTTTCAATAAAAATCAATTCAATATTGGCAAAACGGTTTGCCAATTCATCTACCGCTTCAAGATTCATACTTGCATCCTCGCGAATAGCCGTATGCGGACAACCGCCTGTCTCTACACCAATAATACGATCATGAGGTAAAAGACTATTTTTTGCCATGAATTCCGCATCTTCTTTGGTATAGATATCATTAGTAATTACACCCAGATCATACGTTCCGTATAAATGTCTGCTCAGTCGTTCTAATAAAGCAGTTTTTCCCGAACCTACCGGTCCTGCTACTCCTACTTTTATATATTTTCTATTTTCCATTTTATAATTTAATTTTTGTTTTTATTACGACATATAAAGTCGTGAATACAGCCTTTCATGCTGCATACAGCGAATGTCAAAAGAGGTATTACAAAGCCCTACCTCATCTCGCTCCAGTTTTATAGTTTCCCTCGCAGTTTGCTCCATAATGGGATAAAGGCGAAACAAAATATCCTGTCCGTCCAGTTGTCCCAAAGGCACTAATTTTACCGCATTCGTAATCATTCCTGTAGTTGAAGTATAATAAAACCCGAAAAGGGCTTCCTGCAGAGGAATTTTCAAAAGGCAGCAAAACATGCCAAAAACAATACTGTAATGCGAACTTGCTTCACGATTTCGAACTGCTTCTTCATAAGCTTCCATCAAGTGGAAATTCTCATGTCTTTTAAAAATCTTAATCAAACGCAATCCTAATTTCTGACTTGCCTGACGAATTTCTCTCGGGCATTTCAAGGCAGTACATTCCTGGTCCAGATCTAAAATTGCTTTTAAATTATTAGACTCCGCAGCTTCATATGCTAATTTGACAAAAGCGCCGTCGTTGTATTTGAGATTGTATTTAAGCATATTCTCAACAAATTCCTGTGCCGTCGCCGCATTGTGTACGACTTTATTTTGTATAAAAGTTTCAAGTCCGTTAGAGTGAGAATATCCGCCAATAGGCAATGTAGGATCAGATATATGCAACAGACTGGCTAAAAATTGTATGTTATTCATCTTTTGAGGCTGCCATTTTTAAGATTTTTGTAAAAATTGTAGATCCCAAACTTCCGTGTCCATGAGGCTCTACATTTGATTTGAGAAGGTTTAGCAATTTTGCAGATTGTTTTTCGGGTTTAAAACCACTTACTTCGAGCCATCTGTACATTGGCATTTCAAAAGGAAGCAACACTTTATCGTGCTGTATAAAAAGTGGAATATGCTTATTGCCAATCTCATAGCATACTGTACCCATTTCCAGCATCGAAGCCGGAGAAATAACGATAGCTTCTGTCTCCAGAATATTAACCACAATTATTTTTTTATCATTCTCAAAAAGAACATCACCTTCCCTAAGTCGTTGACCTTCTCTTAAGAATTTAATCGCAATATCTTCTCCCTGACGTGTCTTTTTACGTTGAATTCTCTTTGTAGATTCAAACCATTCGAGATCAAGATAATCTATTGGCTTTAAGCCAAAGGAAGTATCTGAAATGTTGCCTAAAGTTTCACTAATAGTCATTATAATTTGGATTTTTTTCTGAAATCAATGGCTTTAGAAATACCAACTCCAAATGTAGAACCGCTCATACCTGCCACTGTAGTCTTAGTCCAGCCTTCATCTGTTTTTGTTTGTAACATCGAAAGTTCGGCAAACTTAAATTTCAATGCCCAGCCACTTCCCATAAATACTGCCAACATAGGATATGCACGTAAACGAAACCCGTTAAAGTTTTCCATTGGGCCTGGAGCATCTAATTGTTTTCCCCACACATAATGGGCGTCTACCTGTGCTATTAAACCAAAATACTGACCTAACATTACTGATGGACTGTACCAAATTCCCGCCTCATTTTGTTTGTAGACTGTGCTTCCATTTACAACATCTTTTGCAGATGCATAATTAACCCCGATCAAATCGTTGTTATTAATAAAATACCCTACCCCTATTGGGATTGATGCATTTACAGAAGGACTTGTTCCTATTGAACTGCTGCTGCCAGATGGAGTACTTGTTTTAGAATAATCATATGAACCATAAATCAATATTTGACCTTTAGGCCCGGATTCATTTTCTTTTATTCTTGTTCCTCCTAAAAATTGCGCATTCACTGAAGAGGAAAATAGTACTGCTCCAAAAAAGCATATAAAACTGATTTTATATAAAGATTTCATGTAAAATTTTATTATTTGATAAAAAGACACCGGCGTATACCTAACCATTCGGACATAACTATTATGCGTCAGTTTGAACACGAATTGCACGAATTTGCACTCATCTTTAAGATTCACTTAGTTTGTCAAATTAATTTCAAGAACGAATTCGTTGCAATTCGTGTATTTGTGTTTCGTTTCTTTACTTATGTTCAAATGGCCAGGCTTTCGCCGATTCTTTTTAATTTATAGGATTAAAATAAATAGTACAATTGGGCTAACGGAAGTTTTTCTGACGGCTCACATGTAATATGTACACCATCAACCGTCACGTGATAATTTTCAGGATTAACCTCAATCACGGGAGTTTTATCATTGTGGATAAGATCAGCTTTAGAGATATTTCTGCAGTTTTTAACCGGAAGAATAATTTTTTCCAATTTATATGCAGCGATAGATCCGTTATCAATCGAAGCCTGAGACACAAAAGTGGCACAAGTTCCAAATTTGGCACGACCATGAGCTCCAAACATATTTCTGTAAACAATAGGTTGAGGAGTTGGAATAGAAGCATTTGGATCACCCATTTTAGCCGCAATTACAAAACCGCCTTTTACAATCATTTCCGGTTTTACCCCAAACAATGCAGGTTTCCAGATTACCAGATCGGCCATTTTTCCCGGTTCTATTGAACCAACATATTCTGAAATACCGTGGGCAATAGCAGGGTTAATGGTGTACTTAGCTACATAACGTTTTGCACGATAGTTATCATGATCTGTATTTTGATCTTCTTCTAACTGACCGCGCTGCTCTCTCATTTTACTTGCTGTTTGCCATGTTCTGGTAATTACTTCTCCGGGTCTTCCCATAGCCTGAGAATCGGAACTCATGATACTGAACACTCCCATATCATGTAAAATATCTTCCGCAGCAATAGTTTCAGGACGAATACGAGAATCGGCAAAAGCTACATCTTCAGGAATATTTTTACTTAAATGGTGGCAAACCATCAGCATATCAAGATGCTCGTCTATTGTATTAATCGTGTAGGGACGAGTTGGGTTTGTTGAAGCAGGTAAAACATTTGGATACATTGCTGCTTTGATAATATCAGGAGCATGTCCGCCACCGGCACCTTCTGTATGGAATGTATGAATTACTCTTCCATTGATCGCTCTCATTGTGTCTTCCAGAAATCCACCTTCATTTAGGGTATCCGTATGAATAGCAACCTGAACATCATATTTATCTGCTACTTTTAATGCAGTATCAATTGTTCCGGTTGTAGCTCCCCAGTCCTCGTGAATTTTCAAACCTAACGCTCCGGCTTCAATTTGTTCTTCCAGTGGTGCTTCTGCTGAACAGTTTCCTTTTCCGAAGAAGCCCAGATTCATAGGGAAATCTTCTGCTGCTTCCAACATTTTCTGAATGTTGAATTTTCCCGGTGTACAAGTTGTTGCGTTTGTTCCGTCATTAGGTCCTGTTCCGCCGCCAATCATCGTTGTGATACCACTATAAAGTGAAGTTTCTATTTGTTGCGGACATATATAATGAATGTGTGTATCGATTCCTCCCGCAGTGACAATGTATCCTTTACCTCCGTGAATTTCTGTAGATGCACCAATAATCATATTTGGAGTTACTCCATCCATTGTATCGGGATTTCCCGCTTTCCCAATCGCTACAATTTTTCCGTCTTTGATCCCGATATCTGCTTTTACAATTCCCCAGTGATCAATAATAGTGGCTCCGGTAATACAAAGGTCTAAAACTCCCTGATCTCTTGTGCAGGTAACATTTTGTCCCATCCCGTCGCGAACCGTTTTTCCGCCTCCGAAAACAGCTTCGTCGCCATAATGGGTAAAATCTTTTTCAATTTCAATAATCAATTCAGTATCTCCCAATCTAATTCTGTCTCCAGTAGTTGGTCCTAATATATTAGAATACTGTTTTCTGTCTACGTTTAAACTCATCTTTAAATGTTTTTAAATTTTAATTCATTGGCTTTAGCTAAACTTTCTTTTTTCTTTGTTTCAGAATCTACAGATCCGTCAACCAGATTATTAAAGCCCATTGCCTTTTTATTTCCTCCAATTGCAACAAGTTCCACTTCTTTTTCTTCTCCCGGCTCAAAGCGTACTGCTGTACTTGCAACAATGTTCAGCCTTTTACCAAAACTCTTTTCGCGATCAAAGCTCATTGCTTTATTCACTTCAAAAAAATGGAAATGTGAACCTACCTGAATAGGTCGATCTCCTGTGTTGGTTATTTTTAATTTCACGGTCTCTCTGCCTGCATTGCAGATAATAGTGCCATCTTTTACAAAAATCTCTCCTGGTGCCATAATAATTGGGGATTAACGAATTGGATTATGAACTGTTACTAACTTGGTTCCATCAGGAAAAGTTGCCTCGATCTGAACGTCATGAATCATATCTGCCACGCCGTTCATCACATCGTCTTTGGTAAGAATCTGTGCACCTTCCTGCATCAATTGGGCAACTCTTTTACCATCTCTGGCGCCTTCCAGCAAATAATGACTGATTAAAGCAATTGCTTCAGGATAATTTAATTTAAGCCCTCTGGCCTTTCTTTTTAGAGCAAGTTCACCTGCAGTGTGCAGCATAAGCTTCTCGATTTCTCGTGGTGTTAAATGCATGATTGTGTTATTTAAAAATTAAAATATTTAGAAATAAGGCAACAGTAAACCTGTCATATCGCAATCAAGACAAAAGCCTGAACTGATATGATAAATAATTACCTTAAAAAAAGATTTTGAAAGGAAGAAACTCCTTTAAGAAAAAGGAAGTATAAGGGCATGGTTTAAAATATACAAAGGCACTCTAATTATAGTATCATAAAGTCCTAAATATTTTTGATTTTTCAGTAAAGTAGAAACAGGAGCAAAAGGAATTGCGTTTTGTTTCAATAAAAAATTAAGAGGTAAAAATCCTTTTGTATTATTAAAATTCTCAACCTCATCAAGAACATCTTCATTTGAAGTTTCAGTATATTGTTCAAAATTTAATACTGATGAATTGTCTTTAGAATGAGAAATGATTTCTTTTTGAGTATAAGTTACATTACTATTTTTATGCACTAAAGAAATACTTGAATTACATTCATAAGCTGTTACTTTATTTACAGATAAAACTGCAATAAAAGCTAATGTTATTAATATTAAAAATGTATTTCTCATAGTTGTTTTTACTTTCCTGAAAAAAGTGACTGTTGTAGTAATCACCTTTTCCAAGATTGTAAATTTATAAATAAAATCTTACAATTGTTTTTATTAGTCGTTAAAGTTTACACAAAAGTATAATTGGCAAAAACTACTAAATTAAATGTGATATTTGAGGAGGTGTTCCTTCTGCATTTGATGCGACAACATCAATCTGGATTAACGCATCCTTAAATAAAGCTGATACTCCAATTGTTCTTCGTGCAGGAATACCACCAGGGAAGAATTCTTTATAAACTTCATCGACAGCATCAATATCTGTTATATTTTTAAGAAATATATTTACTTTCACCACATCGTCCATCGCATGGTTGATACTTCTTAAAATTGATTCAATGTTTTTTAAGCACTGTTTAGTCTGCTCTTTGATTCCGCCCACTACAATTGTATCCGTTTTTGGATCCAAAGGCAATTGAGCTGCAATATGATTGTAATGAGAAAACGCTACTGTTTGTGTAGATAAAGGGCCGTTGGGTGCATTTTTAGTATTATTTGCCTTTATAACTATTCCGTGCCTGTCTTCTACAGCTTGTGGAGGTGTACCATCTCCGTGTGAGACTACCGCTTCAATTTGTACCAAAGCATCCATTGGTAAGGCTGCAACTGCAATTACTGTACTAGCAGGAAAATAAGCCGTAGACCTTGCAATAGCCGAATCCGGAAAAAATGTTGTGTAAACTTCGTTGACAGCTTCAATATCTGAGAGGTCTTTAACAAAAATATTTATTTTAACAATATCATCAAAAGGGACATCAATACTCTCTAAAATTGCTTTGATATTTTTTAAGCATTGTCCGGCTTGCTCTTTTACTCCGCCAATTACCAATCTTCCAGATTTGGGATCAATAGGCAATTGAGCCGAAAGATTATTATAATGAGAGAATGAAACTGTTTGCGAAGACAGAGGGCACGATGGTGCATTTCCGGTATTATTAATGAGTTTTATCAGATTACCCGCTTGTGGCGCATTTGGAATTGTCCCTTTTCCGTTTGAAACAAGAGCTTCAATTTGTACCAATACACTCATAGGCAAAGCAGTAACTGCAACTATAGTGCGTGCAGGAACATAATTTGGGAAAAATGTTTTGTAAACTTCGTCTACCAACATACTGTCTTTGATATTTTTAACAAATACAGTAATTCTGACAACATCATTCATTACATTATCAATGCTTTCCACAATTGCTTTGATATTTTTAAAACACTGTTCAGCCTGTTCTTTTATTCCGCCCACTACTAATTTACCAGATTTTGGATCTATAGGTAGTTGAGCTGAAAGATTGTTGTAATGAGAGAATGCTACGGTTTGTGAATATGGCCCGATACTTTTTGGAGCTTTTTCGGTATTTCGTGCTACTATTGAATTAACTTTTTTTGGAATCATTAGTCTATCATTTTACTTTATAAATTATGAGTTTTTTTTAAAGCCGCGATTTAGGCAGACCAAAAATATTGCTCTTTACAATTTAAATTATCCACTATAAGACATGAAAATACAACTATCCGACTTTCTTTTTAAGAAGCAGAATTTTTCTTATTTTTTCAACAACAGGCAACTATTTATTAGTTTATAAATCATTTTTTTTAGAATAAGTTCTGAGAAAATAAAAAAAGTAGAGTAACAAAAGATAAGAAGACCGGCAAACCACTTCTTAAAAAGAGATGGTCAATTTTAAGGTTATTAAAAGTTTAAAAAACTTTAATCTTAAAAACATCAAAAGCCACTCAATTGAGTGGCTTTTGATGTAAACCCAAAAAGACAAATGGCTACAGTAAAATTATATAGTGCGTAAAAAATTATTGAACGAATTCACTTTTTTCCTGCCAATCAAAATTCCCTATTCTTTTAGCAATAAGCCACTCGTTATTCAGTCGACTGTAATTATCCTCATAAATTGCACCTATTGATGTCTTCATTTTTTTTCCATTATCGTTCCCGATCAATGTAATTTGACAATAACAAGTTCCTCTGGCATTATCTCCATCAATAATAACCAATTGTTGTCCGTTAAAATGATAAACATAATCTATTTCACTAAGAAATTTCTCAAATGCAACTGCCATATTTTTTCTTCCTTGCAGTTTTAAAATTGTTTTGCCTTGAGATATTGTTTCTGACACAGCATCTTCTGTAAAAAATTCTACTTGCTTGGTAAAATCTTTTTTGTCTCCAAGAATCGAAACTTTATCAACAAGTTCTCTAAGTAAAATTCTATCTTCTAATTCTTTATTATTCATAATTTTATTTCATTAAAATGATTTCCAGATATAGATATTTTGCTACTATTAATTGTACTATTCTATAAAATGAGTATCACACAACAGTAAGGACTATTTTTCCCTGAATGTGTCCTTCGGCAGCTCTTTCATGTGCCTTGCGCGCATTAGCAAGAGGAAAAGAACTGTCGATAACAACACGAATTATTCCCTTATCAAGTAAACTTGACAGTTGCGCAAGCTGTGCACCATTAGAACGTACTTGAGTTGCAGAAACTGTTACGCCTAGTTTTTCAGCTTCTTTACTACCAGAGAATCCTAGCGGGAAAATTGGAAATAATGCTCCGCCACGCTTTAGTGTTCGTAAAAAACGACCACTTTTGGCACCACCTACTGAATCGATGACAAGATCTATATCACGTACAATATCCTCAGCAGAAGATTTTGTATAGTCAATGAACTCATCAGCACCAAGTTCGCGTAACCATGTTTCCTTCTTGCCAGATGCTACTGCAATAACTTTTGCTCCCTTCCATTTTGCTAGTTGAAGAGCAAAATGTCCCACTCCGCCACCTGCTCCATTTATTAGTACGGTTTTACCTTTAAGCGGAGTGGGTTCGTGTTTACTTGGTTGCAAAGGATTTTGTTCGTTATGTCCCAGCTCTATCATGAACTGCCAAGCCGTAAGTAAAGACATTGGTACAGCAGCAGCATGTAAGTGATCAATATTTTTGGGTTTTAATGCAAGATCAGAAACAGGTACATTTACATATTCGGCGTAAGCCTGACTTGGTCCATAACTTGGAAAACGCACCATAGCATAGACTTCGTCACCTACTGTAAATTCCTTTACATCATTTGCAACTGCTTCAATGACACCAGAAATATCTGTACCCAAGATTATCGGAAAAGGAACTTTTGGCTGCCATTCAGGAGGTAACATCTTATATCCGTCACGCAAATACCAATCCGGTGGATTAAGGCCTATTGCATGAACTCTTACTCTTACCTCACCGGAGTGTAATTTCGGAATAGGAGCATCTTCATATATAAGTACTTCCGGACCTCCAAACTCGTGCTGCCGAATTGCCTTCATAACTTTAGCATTTTTTATGTTATGTGTATTGTTTTTTAATTGTTCCATTTTTATTTGTGTTGTTAATATAGTGCAAAGTTAATTTAACAGTATATTTGTCGCAAGTATATACAAATAAGTACCTTATGAACTAAAAAGTATGCATTACTGATTATCAACAATTTACAACTTATAAAAAATGAAAAATAAATTAATAAATTCTGAAATCAAACAAATGTGTGGTGTAGATTATGCTTTTAAAAGAATAGGAGGAAAATATAAAGGTCGAATTTTATGGCACTTACATTCAAAAACAGTCTTACGCTATGGAGAATTAAGTAGAACTTTACCGGATATTACTACCAAAATGCTGACTCAGACTTTGCGTGAATTAGAAGAAGATAAATTAATCATTAGAGAAGTATATCATGTAGTGCCTCCCAAAGTAGAATATTCCTTAAGCGAGACTGGTCTGGAATTAATACCTTTTATACAATATTTACACAATTGGGGAAATATACAATTAGAAAAGGAAGCATTGCCGTGCTAAATTGTAGAAAATAATTAGTTTTAATGCTTAATTTTTAATGTTCCAAATGTTCCATACAGTACAACAAGAATAATGCTGTAAAGTCTTATTGATTTTTATTGCTTCTACATTTATCACTGCAATATTTGACTTCGTCCCAGACTTTTGCCCATTTTTTTCTCCATGAAAATGGTCTCTGGCAGACAACGCAGATTTTAGTGGGCAGGTTTTGTTTCTTCACTAGTCGCATTTTTTTGTTTATCTCTAAAACTCCAAACAATATCACTCGCGTATTTTCGAGTTTCTTCTATATTTACAATAGGTTCTGGATAATCTTTACCTATTTCGCATTTGTAAAATTGCTGCTCAATACTATTTAATTTCCATGGTTCATGAATTAATTGAGATGGGATTTCCTTTAATTCAGGCAACCATTTTTTTATAAAAACACCCTCTGAATCGTGTTCCTGAGAGTTTTTTATGGGATTATAAATTCTAATAGTATTACCCGTTGTTGTACCCGCCTGCATCTGAATCTGAGGATAATGAATTCCGGGTTCGTAATCTAAAAACTGTCTTGCCAGAAAATGCAGTTCCCTCCAGTCCTGCCATAAATTGAATGTAAAAAAGGAAACTACCATTGCCCGCATTCTAAAGTTGATATAACCTGTCTGAACTAAACATCTGATACAGGCATCAATAATAGGAATCCCGGTTTTACCTTCCTGCCACGCTTTTATAGAGGTTTCGTTTCTGGGTTTCACCAAGGAATCATAATCTTTGTTTATGTTTTTAAATTCAATTTGGTAGTCACTTTCAAATTTTTGCATAAAATGGCAATGCCAGTGCAGTCTTGAAACAAAATTAAGCATGGCTCTTTTATTGGGAGATGCTTCATAAAACTGATTAGTATAGTGATACACCATTCGCATACTGATGTTTCCGTATGTCAAATAGGGAGATAAACGGCTACATCCTTTTCTGCTTAGATCGGGTTTAGAAATATGTTTGCTGTAATTGACATGTCTTTCTTTTGCAAAACTTTCTAAGTACCTCCATGCCCAATATTCTCCACCCTGTTGAAAGTTTTCATTTCGGTTTGTAATTTCGGTTGAAAGTGCTTTTCCTTTTAGTTTTTGATAATAATCAGGATCTAAATGTTCAAATTCAAAAGCATTCAGTTCAATCATTTTAGGAGCTGCACGCATTGTTTCTTCCCATCGTTTATCCCAATTTTCTCTGGAACGCAACTTTCTAATTACGCCATGGAGCTGGGTTTGTTTCCAAATAATTTTTTGATCATCAAAAAAAATCTGCATGGCAATATCCCTGTAAAAAGTAACTTTATTGCCAATCTCCTGATGCGAAAATACTGTTTGAACATCATAAAGACTGGTTAGGTGCTCAAAAACAGTTTGGACTTCGTTATGAAAATAATAAATATTTGCCGCAAATGACTTTAATTTAGATTGCATTTCCTGTAATGATTCATAAACAAACCGCCAATGACGCACATCAGAATCATCATAATCCATTACTGAAGGTTCAAAAAAATAAACCAAAAGAAGAGGAATGTTTTGCTGCTGCGCGATAAAAAGAGGTTCGTGATCTGTAAAACGAAGATCACGTTTGAACCATATAATATTTATCTTTTTTTTGTTCAACTTTTAAGCAATGATCTAATTTCCTTATCCGGCTTTGCATAGCTTAATCGGTCTAATTGCAGGGTTTTATGATAGCTGTCCAGTCCGGAACAAGTAATTGTATTGGCTTTTTCTAAATTAACAAAACCATCTTCAGACAAGCAGTCTTCGGGAATAAAAATCTGGACTATTTGTCCGATAATCATAGTGGTATTATTTATTGAAATGTCTATTTTTTCTTTAAATTCAATCCCTAACTGTATGTTGCTTTCGAGTACAAAAGGAGCTGGAAAGTTGTTTTTATATTCCGCACTGAGTCCTGCAGCATCAAATTCTGAAATTTCTTTGTCGTATCTCGCTGATGTTTGATGTGCCTGCTTGTAGATCTGTTCGTTGATATGATTAATAGTATAGAATCCTGTATCTAAAATATTCCTCATAGTATCACGCTCGGGCGGGCTGGGGCGAAAAATCATGCCTATTAATGGCGGATTCGCTCCAATATGAAAAAAAGAACTAAAGATGGATAAATTAGTATTTTCCTCATTATCAGAAGTTCCTACTAATGCCACACTTTTAAAACCGCCTAAACTATTGATTAAATGAACGGCAGTTTGTTTCTCCATTTTTTCCAGATCACTGGTTTTAAAATTTATTTTGTTTTTCACTACTAGAAATTTTATTAAAAAACACCACTTTCAATCGATCAGTATCCATTTTTTATCACTGTTAAGTCTAAAAGTCGCAATATGCTCCTTATTCCATTCTTTGGGTCCTATAAGTGAGAGAAAATCAAAACCGTCTGCATCTTTATATAAATGATATATTTCACCCACAATAGGTTCAAAAGAAAATCTGGCGTTGTAAACCAATTCATTCCACTGGAATTCTTCGATTAAATCCTGGTATTGCATTTTTAGTTCCCTGAATTTGCTTTCAAATTCTTTGTTTACCTTATTTATACCCATGTTTTTCCAGCCTGTTAAATCATCAGCTTTTATTACCGGCGCGCCCACACTTGTAGCATAAGGTAATACGCTTGCATTATACCCATGCTCTTTAGAGAAAACTACATTATCAGGTTTATCTTTTTTCATCATCTGTATAAATTTTATTAACGCTTAGAGATTTTATTAACGCTTAGAGATTTTATTATTTGAAATTGCTCTCTGCCTGTTACATTTAAACCTGTCAATTCCTTCGGTTCTCTTTGCAACGTGTTTTGTTTTGCAATTTTCAACCCTTTCACGCCACAACTTGTAACTGCTAAATTTTAATTCTTTTTTCATCAAAGCCTTCACATCACTCTCTGATAGACCAAATTGAAACTTTACAGCATCAAAAGGGGTTCGGTCTTCCCATGCCATTTCTATAATTCTGTCGATCTGAACTTCATTCAATACACTACTATCTATTTTTGCAATAATTGGCTTCATTAAATATTGTTTAACAATTATTAAATATCGTTAAACAAAAATAGTCATTTTTTACATTTTAAAATGCCATAAAATCGAAAATCCATTTAATTATTAAGTTTTAAAGTTATGCTATCAAAAAAGCGGCAGTAAATCTTATTTTGAAATTGATATATAAAATGAATTCCTGATTTTTTAAATAAAAACCAGATCTTTAAAACAAAAATGCCTCTTCGCAAATCACTTCCTTTTTAAAAAGACTGTAATTGTTAGAAGTTTTCGAAAAAATATATAAAACAGAAAGTGACATTTTTCACTAAGAATTTGAAAAATGAATCGTCAGGGCAAAACATTTACGAAAAATATGTAAAGATTATTTGATTTACATGAAGTGGGAAGAACTATCGATAGATGCTCTTCTGTTGGAAAATTTAACGAGCAACTTTTGGCATTTATGAAGCCCGTCAACGCAGAATTTATAAGTGTTTACTTAAAACGTGAAGTATTACAATTACAACACTTTACTACAACATAATAGAAAGTTATTTTTTTTCAAAATAAAGATAATTGGTAGTATTACTTACATCGCGTAGTCGTATTTGTGAATTATTAAATTCAAACAGCTTCCAACTAGTATTGAGTTTACCCAAAACAGATGAACCGAAAATTATTTTGAATTCTCTAACACCATATTGCAGCGTACTTTCCCACTGACCTGTTTCTGAAATTCCACCTTTTGTAGCAACTACTGATTTATCACTTTTAAAAGTAAACGAATAGCCACTGTAAGAAGTCGTTTTATCTGAATCATCAAAATAATAAGGAATATTCCACGAACCACTTGTAAGGGTTGTTGTAAAATCAAGTGCTGCACTATTATTTTCAGGGCAGTAATCAATAGCATATTTGATGGCGTTTTCGAACTCTAAATTATTGCTGATTGATTTTTTCTGATTGTTGTAATCCGTTATTGAAATTGGATATTGCAACGAAATATATTCACTCGCATTGAGATTTTTTATAAAATTAAAAAATGCCTGATCATTCACAAGAGACTGAGAACTTGCGATTTGATTGGCACTGTTATAACTATTAATGGTAATGGGATAATTGATATTTAATCCGTTAATTTTAGATAAAAGATCAGGGTAAAGATTCCAATAATTAATTAAGTCGTTAAAATCGGCTTCATTCGGTACCAGCTTCTGGATATAATTATAGTATACCATTGTTACCGGAAAATCGATTTTTACAATATCATCATCATACCCATTGGCATTGATATTATCTATTACTTTTTGATAATCAGCGGTAGTATTAACTGCAATTTTCTCATTATTAACCGCAACGGTATAAGGTAGTTTTATAGTGCAGTAACTGGAGCCGTCGATAACATTATCCTGAACGGTTTGAACCATTGCCACCCTTTGTAAGTAAGTAGTAAGAGGCGAAACACTGGTAACAGTTGCTTGTTTATTATCATCTTGTTCATCAATTTCACTTTGACAAGACACTAATAGCAGGACAACCGCAATGGATAAATATTTTTTTAAAAGCAACATATTTATGTTTTTACAAATGTAATAAAATTTAAAGAAAATAGTTTTTAATAAATTTGGCATCAAAGCTTTTTGATTTGTTGTTTGATACTAAATTAACAAAATGCAATAGCATTTATTCTAATATAAAACAATCAGCTTTGCTTTTACCCTACTTCAATTAAAAACAAATACTTTTACACCGTACAAATCGAAAATCTAAATGCCACCTAAAAACCAATCCAACACTTGTGATGAAATTATTTTTTCGTCTTTCTTCAAAAGTCACGTAAAAGCACTTCGGAATTTTCTTTTTTACAAATTTGGTAATATGGATCAGGCAGAAGATCTGACTCAGGAAGCTTTTGTGAAACTCTGGCAAAACTGCGCTTCAGTACCGCTTGAAAAAGCAAAATCCTATATTTATACCATTGCCAACAATAGCAGCCTCAATGCGATCGCGCACCAAAAAGTGGTTTTGCGATATGAAAAAAACTTTACCGGACTGGATAAAACCAATGAAAGTCCCGAATATCTTCTGGAGGAAAAACAATTTCAATCCAAACTTTTAAAATCCATTGAAAACCTGAACGAAAAACAGCGTACAGCCTTTTTGATGCATCGAATTGATGGCAAAAAATACAGCGAAATTGCCTTGGAATTAAACATTAGTGTAAAGGCAGTCGAAAAACGCATTCATTTAGCTTTATTAAGCTTACGTAAAGAAATTGATTTATAAAAGTAGGGTAAATTTAGTTCTACTTGTTTAATACTATAATAGCAGCACAATGAAAAAAGATCGCTTATTAGCAAAATGGCTCAGCAATGAATTGACGAAAGAGGAATTGGCTGAATTTGAAACAAGTCCCGATTTTGAAAAATACCAAAAAATAAAGAATTATACAGCTCATTTAGAAGTAGATGATTTAGATAAAAACGCTATGTTATCGAATATTCTGAGCCAGAAAAAAGAGGTCACAAAAGTAGTTCCTCTACATAAAAAATGGATGTTTCGGGCAGCAGCAATCTTTGTATTAACGCTTGGAATTACTTTTGTTATGAAATTTTTTGTACCAGAAACGCAAACGGCAAATTTTGGAGAAAAAACAACTTTTTCATTGCCTGATAATTCTGAAGTGGTGCTGAATTCAGGTTCTGAAATACATTATAAAAAATGGAACTGGGACAACAACAGACATCTTGAATTAAAAGGAGAAGCATATTTCAGGGTAGCCAAAGGCAGACGATTTGAAGTGCAGACCAGTCTGGGGAAAGTATCGGTTTTAGGAACACAATTTAATGTTAAAGCGAGAAAAAACAGGTTTGATGTCGTGTGTTATGAAGGACGCGTGAAAGTAAATTATGCCAATACTCAGATTTTATTAACGCACGGACAAAGCGTTAGTTTTGAAAACGGAAAACAAGTAAAAAGAAATGTAATTGCCATGCAGCCGGAATGGATGGACAATCAGATTTGTTTTTATAAAGAAAATATAAAAAGCCTGCTGGACGAAGTAGAAAGGCAATATAATATTAAGATTAAATTAAACACAAAAGATACAACCGCTTTGTTTACAGGAAAACTACCTGCCAAAGACCTTGCGGTAGCATTGCAGATTATTAGAACAACCTATCATTTAGAGTCCAGAAAAGACTCCAATAATATCATAATTTTTGACGAAAAATAAATGTTCCTCCCCAAACAATTTCATTTTTTGTTTATTTTCTTTTTCCTTGTCCTGAATCTTTTTGCTCAGGACAAAGAAAAAGCGATGCCTTTTAAAAAAATCATAATTGCTATTGAACAGCAGCATCACGTTAGTTTTAATTATACCGAAGATCTTATTGCCGGACTGCAATTAAATCATCCAAAAAAATCACTTTCCCTAGACCAGAAGCTGAGTTATCTTGCCCAAAAAACAAATCTGTCTTTTGAAAATATTGGCAACCAATTCATTAATATCTATAAAAAAGAGCATGAAACTCGTATCATCTGCGGATACGTTTTTTCCGGTAATGATAAAAAACCTATTGAAAACGCAAATATCAGTTTAAGTACTAAAATTCAGGTTACAACGGATTCAAAGGGTTATTTTGAATTTAAAAAAGAAAATGCCGGTTTGCTTTTCATTAGTCATGTAGGATTTACACCCAAAAAAATTATAACAGGCAATTCTAAACCTGAAAATTGTCTTCAAATACTATTAGAACCTGAAATTACGCAGCTGGAAGAGATTAAGGCAAATGCTGTTCTGGCTTCGGGAATTTCAAAAAATACCGATGGCTCTTTTGAAATTAAACCCAAGAAATTCGGTATCCTGCCCGGACTTATTGAGCCGGATGCTTTGCAGACGATGCAGCAAATTCCGGGCGTAAACAGCCTGGATGAAAGTGTGTCAAGTATTAATGTTCGCGGCGGCACGCACGATCAGAATCTATTTTTATGGAATGGGATTCGCATGTTTCAAACGGGACATTTTTTTGGTTTAATATCGGTTTTCAACCCCAATCTGGCACATACTATTTCTATTTATAAAAACGGAAGTTCGGCATTTTATGGAGAAAGTGTTTCGAGTGTAGTCGCTATTTCTTCTACTCCCGAAACAATGGAAAAAAATAGTTTTAGTGCCGGAATTAATATGATTAATGCTGATGTATATGCAAAATACAATCTTTCGAAAAAGAGTTATATCGAAATTTCAGCACGAAAATCAATTACTGATTTTGCAGAAACACCAACCTACAAGGAATATTTTGACAAAATATTTCAAAACACAACCATCACTGATTTTTCACAGAACCAAAATATCGATTATCAAAGTGATAAAAAATTCGGTTTCTATGATGCTACGCTAAAATATGCACAAAAAATAGGCGCTAAAGATCAATTAATACTGGATTTAATTACCATCAAAGACAATCTCGAAGTCTTTCAGAGTGCGACTGTGTATAACATAAACAGATCAGAAAACAACATTTTACGTCAGCAGAATTATGGCGGAAATTTATCCTGGAAAAGAAACTGGAACAATTTCAATACTACTAAAATTAATATTTACAACTCTTCGTATAAGCTTTTGGGCAACCAGAAAACGACCAATGAAAACCAAACAGTTATTCAGGAAAACACCGTTACCAATAATGGTATTAATTTAGAGAACAATCATATTATCACTTCTCAATTTAGTGTAAGCGACGGATATCAATTTAATGAAATAGGTATTACTAATTTAGAGCAGGTCACTAATCCTGATTTTTATCGAAGGGTGAAAGACGTACTACGAACCCACGCCTTAATTTTGGAAGCAAAATATAACGATACGCTTTCCGGCATCTATTTCAAGACAGGAACACGAATTAATTATATTGAAAAATTTAAAAAATATATTGTAGAACCCCGAATACAATTGGGCTATAGCATTAGTAAAAGCTTAAATGCAGAACTGCTTGGCGAGCTGAAAAGTCAAAATTCCCAACAGATTATTGATTTGCAAAAAGATTATTTTGGCATCGAAAAAAGACGCTGGATTGTATCCAATAATACGACAGTTCCTATCCAGAAAAGCAAGCAATTATCCTTGAATTTATTCTATAAAAAAGGTGACTGGCTTGTGGATGTAGAGAATTTTTATAAAAAAGTAAACGGAATTACGACCTCCAGCCAGGGTTTTCAGAATCAGTTAGAGTTTGTAAGAACTACTGGCAATTATGAAATTTGGGGATCAGAAATGCTGTTACAGAAAAAAATGAATCACTTTCTGACCTGGTTGAGTTATACCTATAACCATAACAATTACCATTTTTCTGATTATCAATACCCAAGTTTTCCCAATAATTTTCAGTTAATGCATACTGTATCGTGGGCAGGGATTTATGAGAAAAATAATTTCAAAATTGCTTTGGGCACAAAATGGTCTTCGGGCAGACCTAAAACCTCTCCCGACCTTTCGCAAATTGATCTTTCAGATCCTGTACTGGTTTACAATAAACCGAACAATACTAATTTGCATATTTTTTCACAGGTTAATCTTTCCTCTACTTATAAATGGGAAACGGCAGGTGGAATTCAATACAAATTAGGGGTTTCCATTTTAAATATCCTTAATCGGAAAAATGAAATTAGCGAATATTATAGAATAAGCTCTTTAACCAATTCCATTGAGGAAGTAGAAACGTTCGCACTGCAAAGAACTCCAAATGTGAGTTTTAGAATTTCCTTGTAGTACTATTTAGAAGGTTTTAAAAAAAATTATACCTTTTTTTTTATTTTTTTTTATAAAATAACAATTCTTTGGTAGGGTAATATAAATCAAGACTGTTTTACTCTTGAACCTTATCAAAAGTAAAACAATGAAATCAAAACAAATTAAATTCGCATTAGCTGCTCTTATAGCAGCAACATTTTTTGTAAGCTGCAGTAGTGACAATAATAATGATCCTACGCCTACTCCAGAAGCAAAAAAAGAAATTGGTCTTTCTACAAGTACAACATTGGGCTCTTATCTTACTGATAAGGATGGGAAATCGCTATACTTTTTTGCAGCAGATGCAAAAGGACAAGCTTCTTGTTCTGGCGGATGCGAAGCCGTTTGGCCTCCATTTTATGTAGATAATTTAACAGCTGATAAATTAAGTACAGGACTAACATTCTCAGATTTTGCAACCATAACTACAACATCCGGTAAAAAACAACTTACCTACAAAGGCTGGCCATTATATTACTACGCACCAAGTGTTAGCGGAACAAATACAGCAGAGGCTGCAGGTAAAACAACAGGTGACGGAGTTGGTGGTGTTTGGTTTATAGCAAAACCGGATTATTCTGTTATGATTGTTAGCAGTCAGCTTACAGGACATGATGGTAAAAACTACAAATCAGATTATACTGTTGGCGACGGCTTAACTACTTATTTTACAGATGCAAAAGGGTTAACATTGTATAGTTTCAAGAATGACAATTTCCAGAAGAACAATTTTACAAAAGCAGATTTTTCAAACAATGCTGTATGGCCAATTTACGAAACAGACAAAATTGTTGTTCCTTCTGTTCTGGACAAATCTAAGTTTAGTGTTATTACTGTATTTGGTAAATCACAACTGGTTTACAACGGTTGGCCATTGTATTATTTTGGACAAGATGCCAGCGTAAGAGGTGCCAATAAAGGGATTAGTTTTCCTGCTCCGGCTGTTTGGCCAGTAGTCGTAAAAGATGCACCGCTTGCCATATAAAATTCCATAAGACTTATATAATAACTCTCTATTTCAAATTAGCTCCGTTAAAACTGAACTAATTTGAAATGAAAAGAGCATTATTTCTTCCTGAAAATTAAAACATCACTATGAAAAGAAAAAAAACAGCATTTATAATTGCCATCTTATTAGTACTGGTTTCGGCGGGCATTTATTTTTATTATGGTTTTCTCTTTAAGGAAGCTCGTAATATAGCATCAGAAATGCCTGATTTAAGTATACCGGCAACAAAATTAATTGAAGATTATAACGCTAATCCGCAAAAAGCTGATGCATTATATCTCAATAAAACAATTGAAATCACCGGTACAGTAA
Organism: Flavobacterium sp. FlaQc-47; assembly: GCF_044006475.1. Lineage (NCBI taxonomy): Bacteria > Pseudomonadati > Bacteroidota > Flavobacteriia > Flavobacteriales > Flavobacteriaceae > Flavobacterium > Flavobacterium sp. FlaQc-47. The sequence goes on from NZ_JBIPCQ010000004.1 coordinate 25,575, forward strand.
CCAAACAAACAGATTCTGTCGTGATACTTGAAAATACTGTTTTTTGTTTGTTTAATCAAAAAACAAAAAATCAGCTTCTCAGTAATAAAATAACAGTTAAAGGCAAATGTATAGGTTATGATGAACTTTTTCAGGAAGTTAAATTAGACCAATGCACGCTTAATAAACAAAACAATTAATTAAAAATTATGAAGAAATTTTTAGTCCCAATCTGCCTTTTTCTGGCTACTATGGCATATTCACAGGATGATTTACTTAAAGATCTTGATTCTACTCAGGTAGATGAAAGTTATTCTACGGCAACTTTTAAAGCTTTGCAGCTGGTAACTTTACAAACCACAAAAATGGCTGCGAAAAAAGAATTCTACTTTGTGGTTTCACATCGTTTTGGTACTGTTAAAGATGGTTTAGACAGCTTTTTTGGTCTTGATAATGCTACAACAAAATTGGGTGGTATTTATGGTGTTACAGATTGGTTATCTGTTAGTCTTTCCAGACATACCTTAAACAAAATGTATGAAACAGGATTAAAATACCGAATGATGAGACAAAATGCGAGTTTTCCGGTTGATATTGTAGGATACAGCGTTGCCGATATCAATACCTTTTTAGAGAAAGAACAATATCCCGGTTTAGAATTCAAGCATCGCATGACTTATGTACAACAGTTACTAATTTCCAGAAAAGTAAGCGAAAAATTATCCTTAGAATTAGTACCCTCATTTGTACATAAAAACCTTTATAATCCGGACATTGAAAATGATAATCAGTTTTCTTTTGGAGGAGGAGGACGATATAAAATCACCAAAAGATTATCTGTCAATTTAGAGTATATGCACAATTTTGACAAACCGGGCCTTTACGAAAACCCATTATCTGTAGGACTTGACGTAGAAACCGGAGGACACGTTTTTCAGTTGATATTCACCAATTCTCAATCCATGAGTGAGAGCGGATACCTTACAAATGCCAGCGGTGACTGGGGTAAAGGAGATTTCTTTTTTGGATTTAATTTATACAGAGTATTTTAAAATTATAACTTATGAAAAAACTAATAGCATTCACGATTTTACTTGCTGCATTAACGAGTTGCAGTGATTCTGATACATTTCAGGATATCGAAACACCACCAGACACAGTAACACCCCCGGGTCCCGGAACACCTGTTCCTGAACCGGTAGCTGCATTTAGCTATACTAAAAATGCGAAATCAATTATTGATGCCAATTGTATAGGTTGTCACCAAAATGGAAGATCCGCAGGTTTCAGACCTTTAACTACTTATGCTGAAGTAAAAGCAGCAGTCGAAAACTCTGGCTTATTAAATCGAATTCAATTACAAACCGGACAACAAGGTATCATGCCTCAGGCAGGAAGAATGTCTCAGGCAAATATTGATATTATTGTAAAATGGAATACAGACGGATTAAAAGAAAACTAATTATTATGAAAAAACGATTTATAAATTTCTTTGCATTACTGTTGATTATTGTTGCAAATACAGATGGATTTGCACAAAAACTAATCACAAAAACCGGGACTATAAAATTTCAGGCTACTGTGCCTTCTTATGAAGAAGTTGCTGCCGAAAACAAAAGTGTATCCGCAGTATTAGAGCAGTCAACCGGAGATTTTGCTGCTCTGGTTCTTATAAAAGGTTTTCGATTTAAAGTTGCTTTAATGGAGGAGCATTTCAACGAAAATTATATGGAATCTGAAAAATTTTCTAAAGCCACTTTAAAAGGAAAAATAGAAAATTTTGATAGTTCTAAAATTACCAATACACCCCAAAACTTTACTTTAAAAGGAGATCTTACCATTCATGGAAAAACTAAACCGGTAATTGTTACGGTGAAAATTTCGAAAGCTGCAAACGGAGTAAATGCTGTTGGTTCATTTGAAGTTAAACCGGAAGATTATGATATAGAAATACCAGGTCTGGTAAGAAAAAAAATTGCTGACAAAATAAAAATCAGTTACAATTTTTTATTAATTAAGTGATTGTTTCAAGACATCAAATCTTTAGATAATAGAAATTACCCACCACTATTAGCTAAATAAATCTTTTTTTGATTTTGGAAGATCACTAAACATGACTAATGTTATGAGGTCAGTTTCATACCAAGCTGACCTCTTTTTTTTAATCTTAACGAAAATTAAAATGATCTGTAAAAATTATGTTGTTACCGGAGAGGACGTAGACGATTTTATGGTTATGGAAAGTAATGCCTACATTTCATACACGCTTCGATTATTGTATCATTTTTTGTTTGCTAACGGATTTTCAAAAGAGAAAATGAAAACTTTACAGCTTAGTTTGCAGGAAGGAGATCATGTATTAGTCAATTATAAAAATCTAATGTTTACCGAACAATTTTCAGTTGAAATGAAACATTGTTGTATAGACGACAAAATCAATATTAAAAGCTATTTTTTCAACTCAAAAAATGAATGCTGTGCTGAAGTTACTAAAGAAGTAGAATGGTTTGATCCCGTTCGCAAAATAGTAATTGCATCGCCTAAACAAATTCTGCAGCATTTTAATCCACATTTTATAGTTTAAAAATCATTGTTAGTTCATGCAACAAGATGTTTGACCTGCATTAACAAACATAGATATGTGTGAGAAACGAGTTTCTTTCTGATTTACCTTTTTTAAGCATAAAATCTATGTATCTATGTGTTGAAAAAAACATTTAGACATTTCACTCAATCGGTTCATTATAATTTATTCCTTATATTCTTTTGCATTATACTTCCCTAAGTTTCATATTCATTATATGGCGGAACCTGAAATAAAGCAGCACAGATGATGTTAACAAACCAAGAGATAATCCATACCAAATTCCCTTTACGCCAAAATTAAGATGAATACCTAAAAAATAGCACGATGGCAGACCAATTAACCAATATGCCACAAAGGTGATCAAAGTAGGAATATTGACATCGCCCATTCCTCTAAGTGTTCCTAATCCCACTACTTGCGTACCGTCAAAGAGCTGGAATATTCCGGCAATTACCAATAATTGTGAAGCCAGCACTATCACGTTAGCATCATTTGTTATCAGGTAAGGCAGATATTGATTAAAGAATGTAAAAATAAGTGCAAAGAAAAGCATGAACAGGATAACCAAATGATAAGATGCGTAAGCAAACTTTTCAAGTCTTTTGTAGTTCTTTTTTCCAAAACTATTTCCAATTTTAATGGTCGCAGCCGATGCGATTCCGCCTGCCATCATATACGTCATTGCAGCAAGGGTGATGGCTGTTTGATGTGCAGCCTGTTCTGTCGAGCCTATCTGACCTGCAATTACAGCTGCCACTGCAAATGCTCCTATTTCAAATACGTACTGCATAGCAACAGGTAATCCAATTTTTACTACATCCAGGATTTTTGAAAAATCGATAAACTTTACAGAGAAATGCTGTAAATAAATTTTAAAATGTTTTGATCGGAGTACATACCACACCATGACCACCATCATTAAAACCCTGTCTGCCAGTGTTGCAATTCCTACACCTTTCACGCCCATAGGTTCAATACCAAACAATCCTTTTACTAAAATCACGGCAATCACGACATTCACCACATTTCCCCAAATGGTTATGCTCATGGCTTGTTTTGTAAAACCAAGTCCCTCTGCAAACTGCTTGAATGTTTGAAAGATCATAAGGGGCAGAATCGATAAACTTAAAATTAACAGATAAGGTTTTGCCGTTTCCACTACCTGTGGATCCTGATCCGCATGCTGCATGGCAAACATAGAACCAAAGTATACTAGCAAAAAAAGGAATACTGCCGTTACTACATTAAGCCATAAGCTGTTAGAAAGAAGTCGGGCACATTCCTTAAAATTCGATTTTCCATTTTCCTGCGCAATTAAAGGTGTTAATCCGTAAGCTACCCCTAACCCAATAACCAAAACCACCATAAAAACCGAATGCACCAGAGAGACAGCAGCCAATGATATCGTTCCTGCATAATGACCTATAATAATGGTATCAGCGGTCTGCACCAGTGTATGGCCCAACTGTGAAATTACAACAGGTCCTGCCAGTGCTACTGTACTTTGATAATATATTTTATTAGATGTGTATTTTTTGAACATATTTAGAATTTGTACTGCACAAGGCAGATTAAACGAAGCAAAATTATTACGCCTTAAATTTTATGTATAGAATGAATTCTTTTAGTTTCATTGATTGAATGCATTGCAACCTCATCTGCCTGTTTTTTGTGTTTTGTTAGATTTATAAAAATGTTTGGCTTCTTTACCCGTTTCGTCTTACAACTAAGAAAATATTCCTTTTTGATAATCCGAAATAAAAGTGCTGCTGGTTATTCCGGTTTGGGTTTTAAAAAATCGCATCATATGTCCGGGTTCCGAAAAATGAAGATCATAAGCAATCTCAGCAATTGTCTTTGCAGAATGTATCAGATCATTTTTTATTTCAAACATTAATCTCTGTTTCAATAGTTCAGTAGCGGTAACATTAAGCTGTTTTTTTACACAAGTATTAATGGTAATCCTGCTCACATTTAAAACATCAGCATAATAGTCAATTCTTTGTTTATCCCTAATATTTATTTCTAATAACTGTTTGAACTGGTAAGCATAGTTATTCTCGGCTCTTTCGATAGAGAGATTATTTTTTTCGGCATATACTCTGTTGAACTTCAAAAGCAGGTAGTACGTTAGGGATCGGATAATATGAATACTATCCTTCCTGCCGCTTACAAGTTCAGCTTTTATTTCCATAAGCTGGTCTAGCGCTTTTTGAAGTTCATCACTTTCAATAGTAATATTTAAACGATAATTCAACTGATAGAAATAAAGAAGACGATAAGTGAAAAATTTGTCTGAGAAAAAATCGTTAAGAAAATTTTCCTGAAAAACCAAGACAGTAAAGTCCAGTCCCTCTTTCTCCAAGGTCCATTGTCTTTTCTGAAAAGGTGAAATAAAAACAATTGTATTGTCAGAAATATTGATTTTCTGCTGATTTAAAATCAAAGATCCCTTTGCTGTTTTAAAAAGTAAAATTTCAAAAAAATCAGTATTATAACTATCTCGTTCCAAATATCTTTCACTAAGGACATCTCCGTGCAATACATTAAGAAGCATTTCAACGCCACATTCACTTTTATGAAATTTGACTGTTTTCATTTTATATTTTTAATATCTAATTTACTCCAACTTTATTTTGAAATATATTCTTCACAGATAATTATAACTTAAGTGAGTAAATTTACAAATTCATTTGCAAACGACTTGCAACAAAAAAAAAATGAGCAGTAATAAATTAAAGCCCATTTTATAAAAAGGTGATTTATAAGTTTTTTTTACGAAAGTAAATAGTGTTCTGTTGTTACAATCTTGGCATAAAAAAATTCTAATGCTGCTAAAAAAGCATTGTGTACATCAGCCGCCTTAACATACTGACCGTTAATATCAAGATCTCTTGTGGCGCAGGCATCACCAATCACCGTACACTCAAATCCAAAATCAAAAGCAGCTCTTGTTCCTGCGTCAATGCACATATGAGTCATCATACCAGCAATTACCAAATGTGTTATGTCATTTGATTGCAGATATTCCAGTAAATCTGTACCTCTAAAGCTATTAGGAAACGCCTTAGTGATTACTTTCTCGCCTTGAAGTGGCTTTACATTTTCATGGATTTCTATTCCTTGCGTTCCATTCACAAAAATTGGAACTCCTTCTCCGGATATGTGTTGCACATGAACAATGGTATCATTTTCTTTCCTGAAATGCTCCAATAGTTTCTTAGCATTTTCACTTGCAGGAATGGGATTTACCAGTTCTAATGCCCCATTTTCAAAATATTCTTTTTGTACATCTATTATTATTAAGGCTTTCTTCATTTTAATCTAATTTTTTTAATTTTTATCTATTACAAAATTAAAACTTAGACTATCGTTATGATATACCAAAACACATTCAATACATACCATTTTGATAAGTAAAACTTACTTCACATCGATTTCTGCCTAAATCAGTAATTATTATTAACACAGTGGTAAATAAAATAAAGATGATCATTGTGCGATTTAGCTTCTGAAAATCAAAGATTTGTAATAATTCCAGCGCTTTTAATGCATTAAATTTAATTGTTTGAAAAATTTGTCTTCTAGATTATTGCATCAAACTCCCTTAAAAAAAAGTTATAATTTACAAATTTACTCTTAAATGAATATAATTTCATTTAACTTTACGATATGAGACCATTAGATCCTGATAAAAAAGAAAAAATTTTAAATTCGGTATTTGTACTTACGGGCAAACAGGGATTAGCAAGTGTTACGATCTCAGGCATAAGTAAAACAGCCGGAATTGCCGCCGGAACCCTGTACATCTATTTCAAAAATAAAGAAGAGGTTGTGCAGTTGGCCTACGCAGCAGTAGAGGATAAAATGACACAGGCAATGTATCGCGACTTTGATATTAATGTACCAATAAGGCAATCCCTTAAGCAAATTTATATCAACATGCTCAACTACAGACTCAATAATTATGACGAAACCGTTTTTATCGATCAGTATCAGCAGTCCGGCTACATCCAGATCAATTTTGCAAAACAACTGGCGGAATATGAAAAACAGAACAAGCCGCTATATAATCTTTTAGAAAAAGGACAGCAGGAAGGAATTATCAAAGCAGTGGATGCAATTATACTCATCAGCTTTTTTGATGGTGCGGTTCGCTCCTGCTCTACGGGTATCATACAAAAATTATTTCCATTAAACCAGCAGCTCATCGATAACTGCTTTGATATGATATGGAGAGGCATGAGCTAATAATTTGAATTTTAAATGAATATTTTTTCACTAATACATTTTAATACTATATATCATGAGCATATTTAAAGACAAAACAATTATTATTACCGGAGCAGCTATGGGTCTTGGACTAGCAGCAAGTAAAGCCGTAGCATTAAAAGGAGCCAACCTGTCGATTGTAGATTACAATGCCGAAGCACTAGAAAAAGCAAAAGCAGAAATCCAGTCAGTGGCTCCAACTGCAAAAGTTATCACTATCGTCGCTGACGTTTCAGATGAACAGGCAGTTAAAAATTATGTAGATAAAACAGTTCAGGAGTTTGGCGGTATCGATGGATTCTACAATAATGCAGGTATCGAAGGAAAACAGGCGCCATTAGTTGACTATGACATCAATGTATTCAAGAAAGTAATCGACATTAACCTTATGGGTGTCTATTACGGTCTAAAATATGTGATCCCGGTAATGCAAAAACGAGGCGGAGGAAAAATTGTAAACGTAGCTTCTGTAGGCGGAATCAGGGGTGTTATCAACCAGATGCCGTATGTAGCAAGTAAACATGCCGTGTCTGGTATGACTAAAAATGCGGCCATAGAATATGGTAAAGATGGAATATATACCAATGCAATTGCACCTGGCGCTATCCTGACCCCAATGGTAGCAGAAGCTTTTAAACAGGTTAATCCAGCCGACCCAAAAGCAGCTGAAACAACATATGCACAAAGAAACCCTACAAGAAAGTTAGGTAAACCGGAAGATGTGGGTAACCTTGTGGCCTTTTTGCTTAGCGATGAATGCCAGTATGTAAACGGGCAGACCATTGCCATTGATGGAGGGGAATCAAACCTGTATGGTAATTCATAAATTATTAGATTTTATTTGTAAACGGATTATAGTGTACACTATAATCCGTTTTTTTATGATGTTATGCTACTACAGCTTGAAAATATATTGCGCAATTTGATTAAAGCTGGTTTCAAAGAATATTTTATTTTTTCATAGTATGGATATTTAAATTCACACGCTGAATTCCATTCTTTCAAAAGCGTATTCTAAAATCCAGTTTTTAAATATAAACTTGACATTAGTTTTTATTACTATAGGAACCGTCACGGAAAGAATTTCCGCGCAATCGTTGCGTATATTTTAGCAATTAAGGTTAGCAATTATAACAATTTAACCCTTCAAAAAAATCCATTTGAAGTCTGTTTTCGTATATACTAGCAAAAGCTATTGTTATGGAAACACTACCAAACTTTCATATAAAAATTCTGCAAATGCTTGCCGACAGATACGGTATGAGTTGTACTTTAGAAGAACTAACAAGTTTACTAACTATTGTTTTTAAGACTTACACACCAGTGAACGAGAGCATATTTGATGAAAACAAAAAACAAGCGAGAGTATTAGATGCGTTAATACTTTTAGATAAAGAGGGATATATCTTTTTAAATTCAAATTCTGATAAAAGTACAATAAGTATAAAAGGTCTTATTTTAGTAAATAATAAGGTCATTTGTAATTAGGAAAGCTTCATTGTCACAAAAAATTTCCTTTAACAAATCATCAGTGAATGCTTCATTCCAAAGATGACTATGGAAGGAAATGAACTTGTCTGTCCCTTTGCATACAATTGCCAAGCGCCATCATGGAACAATTACTGCCAATACAAATTAATCAATCATTTTTTTAAACAACATTTTCATAGATTCCGGATCTATTGCGTTCATGTCTATCAACTTCAATGATTTAACCATTTTGATCGTGGTTGTTTTATATTTTTGAAAGTGAGACGTTTTTAAATGCAATTGATAAGCATTGTTATCATTATAGATTTCTAATATTCTTACTTGGGTGGAATCATTTTTTTGATACATAGGAAATATTGCCAGTACACCAGGTTCTAATTTTACTGAAGCCGCAGACTCCTCTTTTAATATGGCATTATATTGAGATAAATATTCAGGATAAATTTCAATTTCCGAAAGACGAACCATCATATCTTTTTTTTGGGCCGACATAGTACTGCAAGAAAAAAATAGTGCTGCAAATATTAAATTCAGGAATAAACTGTTTGAAAAACTGCTTTGAAGATTATGGATTAATTTTTTCATTTGTAAGGTGTTTTAAATATTAAACTAAAAATTGTTTAAGATACAAAGGATAATTTTCTAAATCGCCAACAATATCACCTTCTTTAAAAATATCAAAACAATTATAATCAGGAATAATATCAACACCGCAAAAGCGGTAGTTACTGGTGATCTGAATTAGAGCATCAGCAGTACTTCTCCCCTCAAAAAGTACCTGATTTGGATCGTCAAAAATTGTTTTAGGTGCATTCCAGGTAGCGGAAACCATAAATTTTTTGCCCTGCATTTTCCCACCTGTTCCGTACTGTTTGGTTACATCTTCTCTGGTTCTGCCATCACCTGCCAGAAACTTTTCACTTTGTAAACCATTGTTGAAAACATCGTCTACATATTTCTTATAAATCCACGGTGCTCCAAACCAATTGATAGGCGTCTGCAAAATCATAATATCAGCCTGCAAATGTTTTTCTACTTCCTCGCCGGCATCATAACCATCTTCTACTTTTGTTTCTAAAACTTGAAAATTATTAGCTTCAAAAAATTCCTTAGCCTTTTGGTGGAATGAATCATTCAGTTTGCCTTCGCTCCAGTTAGGATACGTTAAATGCGTATTGATTAATAAAACTTTTTTTTTCGTATTCATTGTAATTTTATTTAATATTTGATTGATAATAATTTAAAGTCCAAATATATTTCCCTACATATTTTGGATAATCTTCTTGAATATGATTGTTATAAAAAGATCTCGATAATTCTATTGAGAGTAAGCCAATTTAGATTATTGGCAAAAAGTCATTTGCATTTCATTCATTCTTCCGCCATGTACTTTCAATTTTGCAAACTCTGTTTCTAATTCCTGAAATTCCGCGGCAGACAAGTGAACATCATAAGCTCCTAAATTTTCTTTAAGATGAGGGATGTTTCTGGTTCCTGCGATAGAAACAATAAAAGGTTTTTTAGCCAAAAGCCAGGCAAGTGCAATCTGGGATGATGTTGCATTTTTGTTGGATGCAAAACGGTTGAGAAGGTTCACAATTGGCATATTAGCAGCCAAACCTTCCGGCGTAAACCGATCAAATGCTGAACGTAGATCCAATTTACTATCAAAAGGAGTTTGCGCGTTTAATTGTCCTGCCAGATATCCCATCCCCAGTGGTCCCCACGGAACAAAACCTATTCCTAATTCTTCGCACAAATCCAAAACACCGTTTTTTTCCACGCTTCGCTCCATAAAAGAATATTCAGTTTGAATGGCTGAAACAGGCAATTCAGCATGTGCTTTGCGAATAGTTGCAGTGTTAGCTTCAGATAAACCAAAATGCAATACTTTACCTGCTGCAATCAAGTCTTTTACCGTGCCTGCAACATCTTCAATTGGCACATTAGGATCAACACGATGTTGATATAAAAGGTCGATTCTATCTGTTTTAAGTCTGGTTAGTGATTCTTCAACCACTTTTTTAATATGTTCCGGTCTGCTGTTTAAAGTGATATTAGGCGCACCAATTTCAAAACCAAATTTAGTTGCAATAACTACTTTATCTCTAAATGGAGCTAATGCCTCTCCCACTAATTTCTCGTTTGTATAAGGTCCGTAAACTTCGGCAGTATCAAAAAAGGTAACCCCGCTTTCATACGCTTTGTGAATGGTTTTAATACCCTCTTCAATTTTTGCCGGCGCACCATAATTAGCGCTTATACTCATGCAGCCTGCTCCCAATGCAGAAACTTTTAACTTTCCAAGATTTCTGGTAGTCATTTTATTTTCTTGATCCTTGTTTTGTTGATCCTTTTTTTGTTGATTAACTTTAATATTGCTGGATGAAGCCGTAATCAGGCTTGGTGTAAACAGTAAGCCCGCTCCGGCAATTGCGGTTTGCTGAAAGAATTTCCGACGCGAATTTTCGTCTTTATTACTGGTGTTATCGTGTTTCATTTTAAGCTGTTTTAAAATTACTTTGCAAATTTACCGTTGTGAAAAACATTCGACAGAAACAGATTACCTATAAAAAAGATACAAATTACTGAAAATGAAAAAACACCTCTTTTGAAGGTGTTTAAATTCTTTAATTTTTGCCGATGGCTTGCAATCTAAATTCTTTTGGTGTGAGATGAACCTGCTTCTTGAAGAATTTTGAAAAATAATTGGGGTATTCAAAACCTAGTTCATAAGCAACTTCAGCAGTATTTAATTTTTGATTTTGAAGTAATAATTCTTTAGCTCTTTTAATAATAAAATCATGGATATTCTCCAAAGCCGATTTTTGAGTGAAGTGTTTAACGATATCGCCTAAATAATTCGCCGTCAATCCCAATTGATCAGCAAAATACTGAACGTTTGGAAGCTGCTTTACAGGCTGATTATAATAATCAATCAGACTTTGCTGAAAATGGGCAACAACACGATTATACTGTTTAGGATCAGTAGAAAATTGCCTTTTATAAAATGCTTCTACCAAAGATACAAGCACATTCACATAAGAAAGTAAAACTCCAAAATGTTTTTTCTCACTTTCATAATATTTAATCATTAATTTAAAAACTGCAGATACTTCTTCAACCTCATCATCAGTTAAATATAAAGCTTCGTGTTGCCCGTAATTTAAATACGTTTTGAATAAAAACCTGTTTTCTTCAATGATCTGTTTAGAAAGCTGGAGATACATCCCGGTATAATTAGGTTCAGCATCCCAGCCTGGTTCAATAATTAAATCCGGTGTATTAAAAAATACCGCAGAAACAGGCGCAACATGCGGAGTAGATCTTCTTTTATATTTTATTTTGATAGAGATCCTGTAAAAATCAACAACAACCCGCTGAGAATTTAAAATTATTTTGGGAGGATCATAATAACCAACGTCAATATCGTTATCCAGAGGTATTTCCATACCCATAAACTGATTATATGATTTAAAATCCTTGAATGTTTTCATATAAATAAAATTGAAATTTCAGAAAACTATGAGTCGAAAATCTTACTACAGAAGATTTTTATCCTTAGTTCTATATTGTAAGGCAATAGCATTAGATCTCAAAATTATGAATTTAAAACTAATTGTTTAGGTATAGTTTTTTTATCTTTAAAACTTCATATTGTGAATAAATTTTGCTTATCCCAACTTTTGAACCTGATCCCTAAAAACCTATCTTCTTCAAAACAAAAAAGCCACTCAATTGAGTGGCTTTTGATGTGAACTTAGAAGGAGTGAATTCTAACCTTTTATTCGAAGATTTAAAAATTTTAGCCGACTCGTTTGAAGATATATTTTAATACAAAGTTAACAAGACCAGGCATTATTTAGATAAATAAGACTACTTATATATAGCTTTCTAAATTATAATAAAAAGAAAATTTAATCATGAAAAGCTACCCCGTAATTCCGGAGTAAATCGACCACCCTTTCCGCTAGAAAAAGAGAAATAAAAACACTAAAAACAACTAAAAAAAAAATTAACCTCAAATTTAAAAAGGGCGATCAAATTTGACTATCCTCTTAAGTGACTAAACGGACTGAATTCTAACCTTTTATTGAAAGACTTGAAAACATTAGCCGACTTTTTTAAGTATTTATGAAATAATAGAAATAGAAAAAAATTTTATAGTTAAAATGAAGTTCGCTGAATTATGAAAAATTATAAATCTTTTAAAGGGTTTTCTTCGGGAGCATCATCCGAGGCAAACCCAAAACGTATAGAGAGATAGTTACGCACATCCCTTTAAAGTTAATTTTATTTAATAATAATTACTGATTATCAATATCTTTTAGTTTCGAAGAACAAATACTGCAGAATTGCTACATTAACGAAATTGTAAATCTGAAAAATTTACTAATGATAGTAAATTTACATGCTTATTTTCTCATCATAATCATTATAGTTATAAACTTTTAAAATTTCTTCTAAATACTTTGCGACAACTTTATCACTAAACCCAGATGATAAAAATTCTGAAATTTCTTTGAGTGATTTTGAAAAGTTTTTCAAATCTATTATTCTGAAATTCTTCCCTTTCTTCAAAATTATATACATGAAAGAGGGACTCTTGTTTGTATATAATCTATAAATTCCTTTGTGGGTATAACCCAATATTTTATCTTCAACTATCTCATGAATGAAAAATTTTTCATTGTTATTTTTAATATCAACTTCATACGTTTTGCCCTTGCTGATAATCGGCTTGGTAATATTTCGGGCGATAATAACGATTCTTTTTAATAATGTTTTCGTTGATATCTTCAGTATTCTTGCCGTGCTTCTTATTCCTAATCCTTCTTTGGTTAATTGATTTATATTTTGATTTATATCTCCTTTATAAGCTAGATATGCATAATTTTCAACTCTAATTTTCTTGCATGTTCTGCAAATATATCTCTGACTGCCAGACTTTATCTTTCCATACTTTATCATCTTTTGAATATCACCAACACATCTGATACATTACCTAAACACTACCATTATTTAGTTACATTCAAGCCAATCACTATCTGCTATCTTATTTGTGACTATTTTAGATTTAGATGAATCAACATATCCCTTTAAAAAATCCATATATTGAAATAATTCGTCATCATCTACCTTTAACTCATTTAAAAATTCAACCATTTCCTTTAATGATGAACTAGTTATTGTAAATGTTAAAACTTTAATATTATTTCCTTTTTTTAAAAGAATCATTTTTTTTCTGTGAGCATTAAAATTTGAAATGATAAAGATACCGTTTGTCTGCGTTTCAAATTCTTTGCCATTCAAAACTTCTGTAAAAATTATAGGCATGTTTTTTGATCTTATACTGTCACTGATACCCATTTTGAAAAAATATTCTCTAGCTAGAATCTCGGCACAATTTTTATTTTTATCGACTTGTTGTGCGCTTAACAATTGTGCAAAAGCAAATATAAAAATTATTTTATTTTTTAAAAATCTCATTTTATTTTTTATTTAATTCGTCAATTATCTTGTTAGAAATTTCAATAGCAGGATTTTCTTCTGTCTTAGGATTATTCATTCGATAAACAACATCTTCTTTACTTGCATGTTTAATCTCATGTCCAAAAGCAACACCTAATAACTTAGCAAAATTCATACTTTTAGGAATTGATTTACCATAAGTATTCATACTTTCTTTAGAATTTAGTGTTGCATCGATGGCCTTGTCATACATTACGATATCAAATCCCTTTACTTTTACATCAGAAATTTTACCTGATTCATCCCTTCAGTTACTTTTACATAACCATTTTCCGAAGGTGTAGTTTCACCAACTATAAAATTCCCATTGCCATCTTTGAATAAATTTTCTTTATCAAGTGTTACTGTAGTTGGTATATCTGAATTTACAAATTTATTAAACTGAGTTCTTCCTGTTTCAGTCATGTTTAATGATTTAGCCATATTTCTATCATCCTGAGTAGCATATTTTGTAAAATCTCCTTTTCCGTTATTAGCTGATGGATCATAAATGAGATTTTTATTTTTATGCGAATCTACCCATTCAAGGCCTTCTAATTCTCTGCCATCAACAACTCTATTTTCTGCGAAAGCATAAGGTGAATTATAGGTATACTTTTCTGCTAGTGGATCAATGCACATAAATCTTCCAATAGCATAATCGTAATTCCTCCACTTAAAGCTGTCCCAGTTCAGTGATAACTCATCTTGACGCTCTTGACCTTGGTACTTATAATTATAAATCTTAAAAAATATCTTTTTTAGACCTAATTATGGAGTATTATTTAGCATTTTCAATCTTTCCCTAGCCAAATCTTTCAAAGATTTATTTATTGATGGCATTTTATAAACTAAATTTGAATATCTACGTTTTATAATTTTTTCGTCGGGTATTTCAGAAAACATTTGATTGTCACTATTAACAATGGCAGTTAATGCTTCAGAGTTAGTGGTGTTTTTCAAAATAAAATCACGAGTAGAGAAAGCTGCTCCATAAGTAATATAAGCATCAAAATAATCAAAATCAATATACAAATTATTGAATTCACTAGGAATTAAATAATTCTTTTGATTTAAAGAATCAATCATACCAATAATTCTTTTTCCTTTTATAGTTTCCGCTATATCATATTTTTGATTATAATTTTGTCCTTCTTTAAAATTTACTTCTGCTGTATTTTTGCAAGAATAAAATATGTATAAAATCGATATGCCAAATATTCCTAATTTAAATTTCATATTACTGTTTTTTTAATTTTTTTTCTTCTTCTGTCTGATAGTCCATATATACCGGAGCGTCAGGATTTTTGCTTTTCTCTCGTTCTACTTTTTGGGCATCCTCTTCGGCTGTATCTGGAGGGTTCTGTGTATTAATATTGTTAGCAGCAGTGTTAATCAAATCATTTATTGGAATTTCAACTCCTGCTTTTGCCATCTGAGTTGCAATTTCATCAACAGTACCTGTGTAGGTCTTTCCACCATATTTAAATGTTATTTTTGCACTAAATCCTTCAACTATTTGTTCTTGATGTTTTCCCTCATGATTTTGAACATCATCCTTAATAAAAGGATTTAATTTATTAAAACCGGAATCATTTAATAAAAAGCTGTAACTCGTTTGTATATTTAAAGTAATGTCGACTTGATTAGTTTTAGTGTTCCAAGCATAAGTAGCTCCTTTGTATCTAGTTTGCCCAAAATCATGCATTTCTCTCGTCTTTCTTGGATCCATACTTCTAAGAAATCGCGATGTAATTACAGGTTTTATACTGTCTCCGTGAATGTCTATAAAAAAGACAGGGGTGTTTTTGGCGTAATGATAAGGGGTATTTTCATCATATTTTTCTGCAAATTTATCAATATTGAAAAATCTACCTATAGCTGGGTCATAATTACGTGATCCATAATCATACATGTTAAGTTCCAGCTCGTCTTGATATTCTTTTGAATTATATTTATACTTCTGTGCTGTTGCATTCCCTAACGTACTTACAATGTTAGTATGTGATTTCTGCTCGAGGCCAAACGGATAATAATTATTCTCTTCAATAATGTTTAAATTTTTATTATAACTTAAACGAATGTTTCCTAAATGATCTTTGTATTGATAAATATACTCATAAACTCCCGAATTATTGCGTACATATCCTTCTGGATGAGGGAAAAACTGAAGAGTATTGTTTTCATATTGAAAACCATCTGCATAATCTGTTGTAATAGTTCCCGCTACTTTTCGTTGTTTTACTCCAGTGGCATCGTATGTGTAATTAATGGTACCACCTGTTAATGTTACTTGGGTTGGCAGATTTAAATAATTATAAACAATTGATGTATTGATACCTTTATTGGCATCAGTTTTCATATTACCATTATCATCATAAGTATATTCTGTCGCTGCCGTCGAACCGTTACTAAATCCTTGTGTATTGCCTGAAGTATCTTCAACTTTAGTAAGTCTGTTGCCTAAGCCATACGTATAAACCAAGTTATCAATACTACCATAATTTGAAGTATTGAGTACCGTATTGCCATTTCTGAATAGCTTCATTATATTGCCATTCTTATCATAAGAAGGATTCTCATTATAACGTCCTATATTATCTGTAGCAGCTGTTAATCGATTTAAAGCATCGTAAGAATAAGAATAACTCCTTAAACTATTATCTTGACCAGCAGTTCTCCAAAGAGTCTGGCTAATATTTCCATTAAACAGTGCAGTGCCTGTACTTGGAGCGTTATAGTTAATTCCAAAAGCAAATAAGTCGGTTCCCAAAGTATTTACATCATTAATATTTTTAAGCCAACCACGAATATTGTAACCATAATTCACAGTTTGTACATTTGTGCCTGTGCCTCCAACACCTTTTAAAATTAATTGCCCTAAATTATCATAACTATTCATTGCAATAGTTTCTTGAGTTTGACTGTTTATTTTTTGTTTCCGAGTGAGTATCCTGCCCATGTGATCGTACGTAAAGGAGTCTACTACTACAATTTCTGCTGCATTTCCTTTTTCATGGGTAATGGTAGTTTCAATTGTTTTACCTGCAAAATCAAGCTGGCTTTTGGAAGTATTTACAGTCGAAAGAAAGTTATTTTTACTGTAATTGTAAATAGGGCGTCCTTTACCGTCATAATAGTTTATATGGGTAGTCCATGCAGCAGGATTAGAATCTAAGATACGAACCTTAGAGCAAGTGGTTAATCCTTTTGCATTAATAATAGGAGTAATACCATAAGAGGCAACGGTTGTACCGCCATCTAAATCAAAATTAAGATAATTATCATAATAAATGATCGTCCATAAATCTATACCCGTTGTTGGAAAAGCGGCATTAGTGTAATTGACATTTGTTCCAGCAATTGGTATTGCTGTGGCGGATTTATTTTCAAACAAAATAGTTCCGTTGGCAAGTCCCTGAACTGCTATACGGGTTGTTTGTGTTGTGTTTACATATTCGCCTGTATAAGCAGTTCTGCCAAAAGCATCGTATTTGGTGAAGACCCATTTATTATTAACTCTTAAATTAGCATCTTGGGTAAGGACAGGTCTGTCCAGTTTATCATAGACTGTATATTCCCATTCTTTACCTGGTAATTTTTTCTCTACCAAACGTTTCAGATTATCGTATTTATATTGGTAACAAAAATCACTCAGTACAGATGCAGTTATAGATCCATCAGCTTTTGGAGGCAGTACATAGGTTAAATTACCATAAATATCATAGACATAATAGGTTTCATGTGAAGTATTTACGGCAGTGTTATTGACAAGAGAAACACCATAAGTTTTCTTAAGGATAACACGGCCTTCCTTGTCTTTAAACTCTTCTGTGGTATTTTCATTTCCACTGCTCCAGTTTTCATTTTTTGTTACCGTTTTATACAATTCCCCAGATGTATAAAAAGTGGATCCGGATGCATTTCCTAAACCAATATCAAATACACCAAGTGTCCCATTCCATGTGGTATTAGCTGTAAACAATTTTACTTCACCAGCTGAGTTAGTCTGATAATCCAATCTTATCTCATGACCTGAATTTAAAGCCCAGGCACTTCCGGGAGCTGCCTGTTTTAAAACACGATTTAATGGTGATGCTTCAAACTGTTTCTCAGAAAATGGGTTTGGAGCTGAGCTGTTAATATCAACAGGGTAATTTGAAACATAATAGCTATTTGTATTTGCATCTCCACTTGTTCTATAAGATGCAATAGCGCCAGTGCTGCTTATATAGGGCAGATACTCTTTATGCTGCCTGCCAAAATCATCATATCCAATATATGTAACAATGTCTTGAGTGCCTGGTGATGCTTTAACAGCAATATTCTGCATTGGTCTGCCAAGCCCGTCAAAATACGTTACGCCCTCGATGACATCACTATTTTCTGAAATACCAGAACTGCTAATCATTGCTTTTTGATAAGAGCGTGTAAAAATATAATTTTCATTACTTAGAGCCAATGGAGCATATGCATCCGGAATTATTTTTGCAGCGAACGTGCTTCCAGCCTGTATTAATGTATTGGGCTTTAAAGTTATACTTTGAGTTGCAATTAGAGTCACGTTTCCTGTTACAATATAATCTGTATTTCCCGCTTCGGGTTTTGTAATAATTGCTGGTGCCTGAGCCAGTAAATCAGCACTTATAAAAACCAGAAGTAAAAAAGCAATTCTTAAAATAAATTTTATCATGATTCTAGTTTTTATAGTGATATTGGTTTTCTGAAAGAAGATTTCCCTGTGCATCCTTTACTGTTTCTAATCTTCCAAAAGAATCATATGTATAGGTAATAATGTCTCCCTTAGGATCTGTAATGCTTGTAACACCAATTAAAGGGGAATGAGTATAAGTTGTAACCATAGCTGTTCCTAATAAATTAGTGCGTATGATATTGATCTCATTACGAAGCTGCTGATCTGATGCGGGATTTAGTAGAATACTATTGTTGATCATAGCTTCTACAGTATTATAATCGCTTCCTACAATTTTAGCTACAGGATACTGCCCGTTGTACCCCCATAGGTAAACTTCCTTAACATCATTATCCTTGTATTGCTCCTGAATAAATCCATAGCTGCTGTAGTTACTGAAATTTAAATTACTGGAAAGAGTCGATTGTACATAATTACTTATCTGACCCAGGCGTACTTTATTATTGATATTAAAAAATGTATATTTATTACCGCCCAGAATTGTATTTGTGCCAGCTGAAGGCAATATATAACTAATAGTTTCCAGCGGTTTTAAATAATTTTTGCTTAATAAGACACTTTTTAAAGCATTAGTCCCAAAAACAAATTCATTATCAGGTGTAATGGCATAATTAAAAACTTGTGATTTTATATCTCCATTTGTGAGGATCTGTTTCACTTTTTTCACAGCAGGATTAGCTCGAGCATTTGTTACATATTCATAATCAGTTTGGGTTGATACATTTCCGGTAGATGCATAATTAATTTCTGTAGTACTTGTAAGAAATGAGTCTTGTCCATATAAAGTATATTCATTAGTAAATACAGATCCCGGAACCTGATTTGGAATACTAGGATGAGGTGAGTCTGACCAATAGTTCTCATTCAGACTAATATTAGGTCCGAAATAAACTTTTACTTTTAACCCTTTCTGGCTATCCCATGGACCTGTACCATACCTATTAGTAGTTTTCTTTAGCAGATTACCAGAATTATTATATATTTTTTCTTCCAATAATTTGCCTCTACGGGCCCTATTATCATCCGAAGGCTTAACTGGAGGCAACATCATTGGGTCAGAACCATCAATTTCAAAATTATACACCCTGTCGGTCCATCCATTTCCCTGCTCGATTGTTCGGACTTCAGTGTAACTTACATACGAACCTCCGTCTGCACTATAGGGGTTAATAGGTGATTCTAATAACTTATAAAAACCACATCTTACATTACCTCTACTACCCGTAGCCACTAAACTAATTGGTGATATTAAAAGTCCACTTGTTTTGGTGGAATCTGTAGAATACAGATTGTATTTATATTCGGTTTTAAAAGTCTTATTACTTACAGGATCATAATCCTTTATTTCCTTAATACGAACACCGCCTACCTTAATATTATTTTCATTAAATTTACCATAAGGGGTCTGTATGGTTCCCAGTGAGCGGTTTAAGATTGTCCATTTCCAAATTACATTATTAATTGTGCAGCCTTGAGGAGAATTAAAAACTTCTACGCGATACATCCCATTAGGAACTGTAAAATTATAATTTCTTTCAGTGCGATCCCCCCATAATTCCCCTCCATTAGCTTGATTTGACTGCTGTATTTTATACAATCTTATATGAAAGCCACTACAGTTACCACTCGCCAGAGCATTATAATTTAAAACTGTATTTCCTGCAGCATTGTTAAATGTAAAATACTGTTTTAAACTGGGAACATTAGGATCGCTGGATAAAGGAAAATTTGTACTGATAATTTGATTCATGGTACTGTTGGATGAATCAGGATGATAACTGTCTTGACTAAACTGAGTAAGGGCTGTATTACCCTCATAAACAAACTCTCTGGAGCCTCCCGTCGGGTAATTTATTTTTTTTAAGATATTTGTTTTGGCATAATTATAATTTGAGCTTCTGTCGGCCAAATCAAATCTGCTGTAGCCGGGTCTTACTACATTAGGAAACACAGAACTATTATTTTTTCCATTAAAAAACCCCCAATAATCTACATTATAAGATGGATCAGAAGGAATTTTGTAGGTCTGATCGTATTCAAAAGAGTAATTGTGGACTTCTAGGCCATTACTGGACTTCTCTGTGAACTTGTTTAATTTTAAAAGTCTGTTAGCGTTTGTTGAGGTTCCAAAATAGCTATAATCAAATACAAATTCCTTAACCAAGGTATTATCTGTTTTAAATAACTGAATACTGTTAATCTTATGAGATATCAGATCCAGCCTGTCATTGGTAGAATTTACCTTGATGTATCCCTTATCAGAATCAATTCTCGACACAATATATTCATGGGCGCTGGTAACGCTGGTGGAAAAATTAGGATGCAAATTTAATCCCTGACAATCACCCCCTGTTATTGAAAAAGGAATAAAAGGATATAATTGAGTAGTATTTTGATTCGAAGATTCTACATATGTATAAGTGATTTTATTTTCTTCATTGATATCATAAACTTCAGTCAAATACCAGGAATTAGATGACGGGCCTGAGCTGCTTGTAGCACTTTGGCTATCCTGATACTGCCAAGAATTTGTCAGGTAATAATTAACAGTTCCAGCTTTGTTTTTTCCAAAATAATATTTATTTCCGGCTCCGTCTGTGACAATCCACTGACGAATCCCAAAATTCAGTATTCCCGGATAAGACGTATATTCAATTTTTATATCCGTTTTTTCCATCATGACAACCTCACCATTCTCCTTAAAAAAAAAGCGTCCACTTTGACCATTAATATTATACATAAATAAATCCGGTTCCAAATCCATTCCACCACCACCTGGTGATCTGTGATAATAGCCAAAAGGATCACCTTGCAGGTCGCTCGTATTAAATGTACTTGGTCTTACGTTATTAGGATTTAGCATTCCATTTTGTAAATCATCAGAGCGATCATTAATAAATTGTGTAATACTACCGCCTGCACCATTCAAAGTAAACCCCAAACCCATACTCCCGGCACGCTCTCTTGCCTTTATCCCGCCAGTACTAACATAGGAAAGTGAAAGATTTGTTGATAATAAGCCACTGGTTATACCACAAAGTGGAAATTCAACAGGAACGGTTCCCGTGGAAGCACCTACAGGTCGCTCCAATACTTTAAATAATGTAGCTAAATCTGGTGGTAAAGGAGTTGTTTTTGGTACGTCAATTGGATTTACCTGGGAGTAGCCCACAAGACCCAATATAAAAAATATAAAAAGGAATAATAAGGAATGGTGTTTCATAGATATTTATTTTGATTGGTTATAATATTTTATATTTACTTTTCAAATAGGCACAACAGCGTACTTTTAAATTTATAATTTTAGGCTAATTATCAGTTCAATTGACTGTAAACAGCAACTTTAAGTTATAATTCAACGGAAAGTTCAATCATATAATCAACGGGATTATATGATTAAAATCAAATGCTGGCTTTTAAATTAGTACAGAATCCTTGTCCGCCATCTTAATACTTGCGTTAAGAAGTATAGTGCTGCCGCCGGGAAGATGAATCAATTGTTTACCGCTGAAAGCCATCATGTCATAATCGCCTTGAGGATCTTTCTGTTCCAAAACAGGAATACTTGTCTCATTGGATCTGAAAAAGAAAGTAGTACCTGCGGCTAGTATTCTGTGGCTGCAACTTGTTTATTACTTTTTTTAGAAGAGCCATATACTGTTCGTCCTGAAGGGAAAAATCAGTTGTATTGACAGCAACTGTATTATGGCTTATTTCATTTTTAAAAGCAGTTTCTCTGGCCACTTTTTTAAGCATGTTGAAAATATGATTTCGGGAAATGATAAATAAATAACTTTCCACATCTGTTATCGCCTCCATGTTTTTGCGGTTTCCCAAATCTTTAAAAAAATATTCTGAAGTACTTCTTCAGATAAGACTTTGGACTTTGTCAATTTTAATGCTGTGGAATAAACCACATTTTGTATGTATCATATAAAATTGTAAATGCCTGTTCGCTTCCCTGTGACAAGTCAGTTAGAAGTTTGTTTTCGTTAAAACCGGAATTTACAGACATAGCCCTTAATTGCATTTTTATGGAAAGAGTTTTATTCATTCCCCATATTTATCTTTTGAAATGTAAAAATGCGCAGCATGAATGCTGTAAAACGATGACAAATGATAAAAAAAACCGTTGACAAATGTCAACGGTTTGTTACAGCAGAACTGCCTGAGAGGCATGAGCTATTGGATACAAATAGATTCTTATATCAGAATCCATTGATTTTAATTTATATAAAATCCGATTTCATTTAGAATGAACCACAGATATTTCCTGTAAAAGTTGCACCAGCATTGGCGGAAACATCTGCTTTTACAGCCGATGCAGCTAGTGTAATTATGGAATATGGCGGGGTAAAAGCAGTTTTATTACCTGCTGTATTTCCACTGGTATTGGTAAAAATATTTCCGACTGCCGTTACCGCTGTATAACCGGCCATTAAATCAATGGGAACTTTAACGTTTTTAAAAACATTATTTTCCACACGAAGATTGGATTCAAATCCAGCCATTACGCACTGGGCGCTGGCCGTACTATTAAAGTAACTGTTGATGATATGCACATGCCCAAAACGCACCCTCGGCATTCTGGCCTTACAGCCAGGTGCCCACCAGCAGCGTGCAAAAGTAATTTTTAATTTTCCGCGGTCATTTAATTCCTGATCTCCTGAGCCAATTAAATTTGAAAACCTGTGATCATCCAATCCGCCTGACCCTCCTGCTCTGGGAAAACTTGGAAGGAGTGAATCCCAACCTTTTACTGGAAGATTTGAAACTTTTAGCTGACTCTTTTTGAGTTTATTATAATATTTAAGATAGTTATAAATAAAGCAATTCCTAAATTTAATAAAATCGATACTAGTTAACATTCTACGTGATATTTCTTTATACATATTCATGACCTCCAATTGTAATCAGATATTTTTTTGTAATATTATTTTCATAAAACGTATTTTATTTCGATTCTTCCACAATTCTCCAGTTATCAAAACTGCAATCAAAATTATAGCCCAACTCACACATTTCTTCAACCCATTTTCTTACGGTTTCATGTTTCATTTCAATTTCTATCGTTCTACCCGATATCACAAAGAGACTTTTATCATGAATGGCAATACCATAATTGACTATATAATCCATTTTCCGAAGTTCTTTTTCCAGTTTCTGAGCTTTTTCCAAACTATCAGTATAAAAAAAATAGTCAATTTTACATTCATTTTCATCTTGAACTGACGAATCATGCAAACTTAAAAATGATTCTATTAAAAGTCGAAACTGTTTGTCCTGATTGGCTGTAAAATCAATTTCGGAAACAAATAATTGCTTCTTTTTTTTAGGCTTTAAAAAATTTAAAAAATCCATTTATTTGGGTATTTTATTTCAATTATACATTTCAAAACAATTAGTTGAATGTCGAATCTGATAACCTTCGTTAAAAAAGCTGGCAGGCTATCGTGGACCTGCCTGCCAGCTAAAAAAAAACACTAACAACTTATCTTATTCTATATTGTTCTTTAAAACAAGGCACATATTTAAGCGAATTGCTATTTAAAAGGAGTAGAAAGATCCTCTATATAATAAGCACTTAAAAATGTTTCACCACTGAACCCATCTTTAACAGATAATAATACACTGTCTCCGGCATTGAAATTTTCAAGGTTGCCAAAAACAACATCCGGATCCGGATATCCTCCATACTCTACACCATCTTTGTATGGATGTTCATTTGTACCAGACTTGTGCACCACAATAACATACTGTCTAATGGTCACATCATCGCTTATAAGTGGAGGAAGTTCCATAAATTCTCCAAAAGAACCTGTCACATTTTTAAACATAATATTCGCCTTGACATACGAAAACTCAAAAGTATTCATATCTATTTCCTGAATCATGAATTCTACATCTACCGGGCCGCCATAAAAGAATTTGCTTGAAGAGGTAAATCTCATGCGGACACCCATATTATTTGTATTGACTACCGGTGTAAGTTCGATTTTGTCTGAAAAAGTAATCCCGTCATAGAATATTTTCTTCACCTGTTTAAAGGGGCTTTTTTCTATTAAAATCTCATCTATCTGTTTACCGTCAGCCTTTTTATTAACCTGAATTTTTTGTCCCGGCTGGTATAAACGGTCGCTGATTCTTATTGCCCCGCCAATCCCTTCTCCTACTACTTTACCATCGAGAACAAACTGTAGGGTATCTGTAAGTATTAGGCCTTTAATTTCCAGTTTTACTGGTGCTGCTAAATTTTCTTTTCCCAATAGTTCCTCGTCACTGCAGCTCAACAGCGTAAAAAGACAAAAAATAAAAAGAAAGGCTTTAATTGTTATTTTTTTCATGTTTTCTTAATTAAAAATTATAAGTAATAGAAGTGCTATAAGTACGACCGAATTTCTGACGGAATCGCAGCTGATCTCCTTCTTCATATTTATTACTGAAACCAGGTTTTAAAATCACTGCATCACTAGGATCAGTATCTATAACCTGATTAGGATTTGGCTGATAACTGGCATTGTTGATAAAGAAGGTAGAAGCAGTATTAAATAAGTTTCCACCGTTAACTTTTACTTCCAATGTCTTATTTAAAAACTTATACCCTAGCTGGATATCGACCTGAGCACGGGGCATTTCATACTCGATTTGATCAATATAGGAACTCACGATATAGGTTTTTTGGCCCGATTTGTTGTACATAACGTTAATACCTAATTTGTCACCATTATATTGGATCCCGGCATTGATCAGGTAAGGAGCCTGTCCATACATCGATCTGTCTTGTCTTACGGGTACTAAAACATTACTATTGATATCGTTGGGATCCTGTATAGGGTACGTTGCGGTAACCGTTGATTTTTGTAGTGTCAAGTTACCATAAGCCATCAGGTTATTAAAAATCTCATTATCTAAAAACATACCCAGGTTTTTCCTGAGCTCGAACTCCAGCCCGTATACTTTTGCATTGTCTGAATTTCGCAGATTGTAGCTGATATTTCCGTTAGTCAATATGAAACTTAGTTCTGCCGGCTTATCAAACTTTTTATAGAAAGCACCTGCAGAAATGATCTCGCCTGCCCCAGGAAACCATTCTGTCTTAAAATCGTAACTATCTATTCGTGTGCTTGTTAATCCATTATTACCAAAATTAGCACCCAGATATGGATTGTACCTAAAGAACTGACTGTTATCCATCAGCTCTGGTCTTACCACACTGCTGGAAAACGCGGCCCTGATGTTGATCTGCTCAGTTGGACTATAAGTTAAATTGGCAGAGGGAAGCCATTGCCAATCTTTATCATCCGGAAGTGTAAATTTACTGCTTACCTTGTCGTTGTAGCCATTTTTGACCTCCGTATACTTAAAGTATTCGGCCCTTATGCCATACACCAGACGTAGTTTATCCATAATCCTTGTATCCAGCATCAGGTAAGCTGCATGGCTTTTGCTTTTACCTTCATAGGAATCCAGATAAAAGGTATTCACGAAGTAGTTGTAACCATTCACTCCGAAATTTTCTGGATTGATCATTTCGCTGATAGGAATGTATCGTAAAGCCGGATCAATAGTAGGGCTGTTAACCAGTGCAGCAATCTGCCAATCAAACGTAGCCTTTTTAGTGATGCCGAAATACCCTGTCTTTAGTGAATTGTGGACATTTCCAATAGAAAAAGGTAATGTTGCATCTACATTCCAGGAATAATGGTTTTCTGCATTCTGGTAATTCTGTCGTGATGTTGGGGTAATCCTTGCCTCACTTTGCTGTGAAGTGATATAAAAGTATTGATAGTCATTACCTACCAAAACGGGTCTCTGAGTACCTATAGAAATATCTTTTTCCTTACGATCAATGCCTGTTCTGGCTAAATTCCATTCTAATTTTATCTTACCCAACTGGTGCTGTCCGCTTAATTTATTTTGGAGCAGATTAGTAAAGGTGGGGTCATCAACCTCCTGAATACGATTGGGTGGCAGACCTTCTTTGATATCATTTGGGCCATCGGAATTGTTGTAACCAACTGTTCTAATCAGGGTATTGTCATACAGATGCGTATAAGTATTACGCAGGCTAAATCTGTTTTTTCCTAACTGCAATCCAATATTTAATAAGGCACCAATTGTGGTATTGAAACTATAACTAGCTCCCTGATTGTTTGAAGTATATTCCCAATCGCTGCGGCGCTGCTGGTCAAAAAGATTGGTTTGCTGTGTATTGCGGTAACTTACAGAACCTGTAAAGCCCAGCTTGTTCTGGCTTACCGTATCGAGCACAAACAAACGGCCAAGGCTGAACTGATAATTTTGTGAGGGCGCGGCTGTATATTTATAAACCGAAAAATTATCATTTTTAAACTTTTTGCTCTGACCATCCAGTAATGATTGATATTCTGTATCCGATAATCCATTGTTTGGTATTGCTGTTCGGTCCGTATGCACCAGACCCGTAGGAAAATCTCTTCTTCCATCGTCAAAACCTAAATAATCATACTTGCCACGTTTATGGCTCAGGAAATCTTTTCCTGTAGTCTGGTCATTGTATGAAGCACCGACTGAAAAACTCGTAAAGTTCTCGTTAGGGATATCCTTGGTATTGATCTGGATCAATCCACCACCAAAACTGGCATTCATATCGGGTGTAACGGTTTTGCTCACTACCACGTTATCTACCAAATTGGAAGGGATCAGGTCGAATGAAAAATTCCTTTGCTGCACTTCGGTACTGGGTAAAATAACACCATCCAGCATAGCGGAGTTGTATCGCTCGCCAATACCGCGCACCACAACAAACTTATTATCCACGGTACTTATCCCGCTGATTCGTTTCAGGCTTTCCCCTATGTTCTTATCGGGAGTGCGGGCAATCTGCTCAGCACTGATACCATTACTTATTTCAGAAGCATTTTTTTGCTTGGCAAGTAGTCCTGCAGCCGACGCTTTTTTATACCCAGATGTAACGACTACTTCCTTCAGTCCTTTCGTATCTAATTTCAGGGAAATGTTTAAAAAAGTGTTTTTGCCATCAATTACCTCAACATCTGTAATACGCTGTGTGACAAAAGAGATATAACTCACTTCGATAGTATAAATGCCCCGTTTTAGGGAGATAGTATAAGAACCATCTATATCGGTTTGCAGGCTTTGTCCTGTTTCTATAATCCTGACAGAAGCATTGGGCAGGCTTTCGCCATGGTCATCTATAATTTTACCGGAGACACGACCGTCTTGCTGTTGCGCTTGAGTCTGTTTTATTACATTAGTAACCGTTTCTGTTTTTTTAATCAAATAGATATCCTGCTTATCTATTTTAAAATTAGTTCTTGTTTTTTTAAAAAGCTGCCCTAATACTACCTCTATCTTTTCATTAGAAGCATTTAGGGAAACGATACGTTTGAGGTCAACATCTTCAACCTGGTAAAAAAACTTAAATTTAGTGCTGCTTTCTATTTTATCTAAAATGTCTTCTAAAGTTACATTTTGTAATGTTATAGTTATATTGTCGCGCTGACCATAAATAGTATTGGCTTGTAAGGTAAAGAAACCAACCCATATCAATAAGATACTTAATTTCATTTTTAAATTATATTTAAATAATAATTGGGCGCTTCCTGTACAATTAGGATTTTTTTTCATATTTTTTCTGCGTTAAAAACTGGGATTGTTCCTTTTGGGATTATCACTTAAAATGGTCGGGAAATGCTACAACATTTTCCGATTTTTTTTTAGGGTATTTCGCCCTGAATTCATGGTTACATTGTTGTTAATTGTCTCTTTTTATTTTATCATATAAAGCTTGTATTTAGTTTAGTATTGATTTTATTTGATGATAATGGTATTGCCATCGATTTGGTATTCAATTCCGTAATTGATTTTTAGTTTATCAAATACCTCTTTAAAAGATGTTTTTCTGAAATTTGCATTAAATATTTTATTGCCTAATGCTTTATTATTATTCACTATGGTAATATCATAATGCCTTTCCAATTTTTTCAGAATATTATCAAAAGTCATATTCCTGAAAATGAGTTCTCCTCCCATCCAGGAAGTATATATAGCAGTCCTGACTGCATCCTTTCTAATTTTTTCAGTTTGTTTATTATAGCTTGCTTTAAACCCGGGCTTTAGCAAATTGCTTTTCTGGGTATCAAAAACTTCATTGTTAGTATATAAACCTACAGAACCCTCTACCAGGACTACATCAGTGGTGTTGTCTTCGGGATAGGCAGAAACGTTAAATTGCGTACCTAGTACCCTCACATTTAAGTTGTTTGCATTGACAATAAAAGGATGTTTTGCATCTTTAGACACTGTCAAAAAAGCTTCTCCGGTTATGAATACTTTTCGCTCGGCATCTTTTAAAAACTCAACCGGGTATTTAAGGGATGAGCCAGCATTAAGATGTACTGTAGTACCATCAGACAATTGCAATTGAAAGGTTTTACCGTTTGGAATACGCAGGATGTTATAAGCTAGTTTTTGTGAGGAACTGTTTTTATTATAAGTCAGCTGATTTCCATTTTGCTCTCCAACGATATGTCCGTTTGTATTTTGTATTTTGACAGTCCCGTCTTTTTCTAAAATCTGAATCGTGCCATCTTCAAGCTGTAGTGTAATGGCATCTTTTGGAAGAATATCCGATGGTGCTTTTGTTAGTTGAAAAAACAAATAACCCGCTGTTATAAAGCAGATAAATATCGCAGCAATTGCCTGATATTTTTTCCAGCTGATTTTTTGGGTTTGTTTTTCTTCTGAAGTTCGGATAGAATTATTAATTCTTCTCAATAGCCTTATCCTTGTTTCTTCTTTTTCAGAAAGATTCCAGGAAGCCATTTTATCTTCTTTTTGCAGATCATCATAAAATTGAAATAAAAGATTTTTTTCACCTGTTGTGCAATCATTATTTTCAAATTTTAGCAATAAATCATCAATCTCTTTTTTTGTCATTTTCTTGTCTTTATATAGCTATGGTGCAAAAAAGCACTTTGACGCACATAAAGAAATTACAAAAAAGAAGGATTTAATATATAGATAATGTACAAGTAAAGATTACATAACTTTAGAGGGTAATTTATGAAAAAAGAAGTATAAAAAGTGTTGCCCCTAAACTGGCACGAAGATGTTTTAAAGCCAGATGCAGCTGATTCTCCACAGTTCTGTGCGAAATATTGAAATGTGCTGCTATTTCTGATATAGAATAGTCCTGGTATCGGCTCATATAAAAAATATCCCGGCACCTGGCAGGCAGTTTTTCTATCTCTTTATCAATGGTTGACTTTAGTTCTTTTTGATTGAGATGTAATTCAATTTCCGGAATTTGTTCCAACTGGTCTATCATACTCAAATTAAAAGCTACGAATTTTTCGTTACGTATTTTTAGAAGTGAATTATTTCTAACTGCTTTAAAAAGGTAACCATATAAATTTTGAATCTGTATTTCATCCCTTCGTAACCAAATGTCTAAAAAGACATCATGAAGTACGTCTTCAGAAAGGGATTTATCATTAAGCACGTTGTACGCATTACCATATAATTTTTCCCAATACCTGTTATATATTTGCTGGAACGCTAAGTGATTTTCCTCTTTAACTAATGTTAGAAGCTGATCATCTGAAATTGCATTGAAATCGATTGGGCTCATTTAGTTACTAATTGAGCCAAATTTAGCTTAGTTCATGACGATTGATTTTCAATGGCTGTTAAGAAATCATTAAACTAAAATAATTATATGAATTAGCTTAGAGTCTTTTCTTACCAATCAAATTCTGTTTACAAATTCATTGCATATGATAAGGAACTTCTGTTTTTGCCTCAGGAGATATTGGCATAGAATATGGATTTAAGGAAGTTCCACTTTTATTGTCATTTGATGCAAGGCCTGAAATTGGATCAGGAAATTATGATGATGACAATTTTGGATTTGATGTAGGCATAGAAATTAGATTCAAATTCTAAATAAATTTAACATACTAAAAAATCCTGTCGAAATAAAACGACAGGATTTTTTAATTTTTATAGCTGTTAGTAAATCTTATTTATTTAAAATAGATTAAAAAATTATGGCTCTATAACTGATTGGCTGATTTCTAAAGTTTCAACACTGTTTTTTTTCCGTTATAAGAAATGTTCTTACCCGGCTCACCTGAACTATCACCTACTGCTGTATTCGGACCGGCAACAATAATTTTAAAAATACGTGATTTTAACATTCCTGGAAAGGTACCTGCTCTGTTTTCTATAGTAAGCATTTTTGTTTTATCAATCCATTTGAATTTGATAATGGAATACATATTTTTCTCATAATTATAATTATCGTTTTCATCTTCATATAATATAAATTCACCATCGGCACCAGGATAAATACGTATTTCAAGATTGTCCCATTTTTTTTCAGTGGCATATTGAACCTTAGGCCCAAAAGGAAGAATTGTACCTGCTTTGATGTAAAGTGGTATTTGATCAACAGCTGATTTGGATACAATTGTTTGTCCTCCCTTGATATAGGAATTAGTCCAGAAGTCATACCAGTCACTTCCATCAGGCAGGTATACAGACCATTCTTCTGCTTTATATTTTGTTACCGGGGCCACGAGAATCGAACGTCCGAATAAATATTCATTGCCTATGTTGTGTGTGTTTTTATCCGATACAAAATCCATAATGAGCGGGCGCATAAATGTTCCGTTATTGCTGCTGACATCCCAGGACGTGCTGTAAATATAAGGAAGTAGACTATAGCGAAGATTAATTGCTTTTTCCTGCGCATCAAAACACCACGTTCCCCGTTCACCGAAATTCCAAATTTCACGCGGAAGATCAGTCCCATGAGAACGCATCATAGGACAAAAAGCCCCAAACTGCATCCAGCGGACATACAATTCCTGAAATTCAGGGTTTTTATTTCCACCATCTTTTTTCCATCCTCCTGCAAAGAATCCACCAATATCGCTATTCCAGTTAGGGATTCCCATCAAAGTATAATTCAGTGCTGCAGGAATCTGTTTCTCCAGCATTTCCCATGACGAAACTACGTCTCCGCTCCATGTATTGGATCCGTAAAGCTGTTGTCCTATAAATCCTGAACGAGTTAGTATCACAGCTCTCTTGCTGTCGTTGGCTTTTCGCTGGTTGACGGCAATTCCTTTATTATGCATAAGACTGTATGCGTTTTTTACACTTCTATAACTACCCAAATGGGTTGGAAGATCATAATCTGAATCTTTTCTATTGATGTGGTCAGGCTCTGTTGAGTCAAGCCACCAGCCATCGTTTCCAATGTAACTGAATATCCCTTTGTTAAGATAACGCCAATAAATATCCAGGGCTTCCGGGTTATATACATCATAGGGTCTCGCACCGCTTTTTGGGGGCCAGGTATCAAAATTGATGATCATGTTTTTACTGTCAAATTCCTTACGCTGCTCTGTTTTAGGACCAAATCCAGGCCAGGTTACAATTAATAATTTTGCATTTAGCTTGTGAATTTCGTCTACCCATTTCTTCGGATTTGGAAATCTCTGCCTGTCAAAACTTTGCGAATTCCATAAACTGTCACTCTTGTTAAATTCTGGCCAGTACCTCCAGTCCTGGATAACTACATCTATAGGGACTTTGAGATTTCGGTATTTTTTTAAAACATCCAGGCTTTCATCTTCGGTGTGATAACGTTCCTTGCTTTGAAAAAAACCATAAGCCCATAAAGGAAGCATTGGTGCTTTACCAGTAAGATCACGGACTTGCGCTACAACACCGTCTGCGTTTTTACCATACATGAAATAATAATCGGCACAATGGCCCAGACCTTCGAAAGAAAGTTCCTGCGCATTATCGTTAAACTTAGAAATAGAATAATTATCCCAGAAAACAGCATATCCTTTCACTGACATAAAATAAGGTGAATAAGTCGACATGTTTTCATTCTGCATCTGATGGGACGAATTACGGCGGCTGAATTTATTATCCATGATTTGCCCAACACCATAAACGGCTTCATCACCGTCAAGCAAAAAACCTTCCCGTACGGTGTAAGAAGGTGTTCCGGCATCGTCTACAGCTGAAAACTGCGTGCCGAAATCCTTATCTTTAAGCAGTAGTTTTCCGTTAGAGTCGTAGAAGCTTATACCGCCAGTTTCAGGGTTGACTTCAACTTGTATGGAGCTGCTCTCTAATAAAGCTTTATTCCCTTTTTGTGTGGATTTTACCGATATCGTTTCGGGCGATTTCACTACAGAAAGACTTTTTTTATTATAGGAAAAGCCTTTCGGAGTTTTGAACACACGTACAATATTGTTCGAATAGAATTCGACTTGAATATCCATATTCTGTGTCGCAAATTTTACCCCTTGTTTCGTTCCCTCAATAGATTGAGCATTTAAATTTACTGTTATGAAGACTGCGAGAGTCAGCATAAAACTGGTTGTTTTATAAAATTTCATGGTTGTTTGTATTTTGGTATCTAGAACACCAAAAGTATCCCTGAACCACCATATTTAAACAACAGTCATGTTGAAATAAATAACAATCATGTTGATTTCCTGATCATTTCAGCATATTCAGAAGGTCGGCAGCCGTACATCTCCTGGAAGCATTTACTAAGATAGCTGGAGCTGCTAAAACCTACATTTTCTGCTATTTCTGAAATACTGAGTTCGCCTTCCAGAATTAATCCTGCCGCTTTCTGCAGGCGAATATTTCGGATAAACAAAGATGGTGGCTTGTCCAACAATGCTATCAATTTACGATAAAGCCCTGTACGATCCATACAAAGGTCACGGCTTAGATGTTCAACAGAATAGTCAGGTACATTCAGGTTTTTTTCTACCAGGTCTAAAGCTTTCGCTAAAAACATTTCATCAGCCCTGTTTTCATTCCTGCTTTCTGCAGATTGTACAGTTTGTAAGTTTGTTTGCGCCAGATAATTCTCCTTTTCTTTCTCCAGATATTTACATTGCTCTATTAGGTTCCGTATGCGAACTAACAATATATCCTCTCTGTGATTTTGTACTAGTTTTTTTCGGCTATAGTAGAGATAGGAATAAATTCCTGCTCCGATTAATCCCGTGAAAAGCATTATAAATAGTATATATGCCGTAGTGGTTTCCCACCAGGGCGGCTTAATTTTAATCCTTAACTCTGAAACCAAACTATTCCATTTTCGGTCATTGCCGGACGACATCACCAGAAATGTATAGTTGCCGTGAGGAAGATTAGTGTATGAAGTTGTCAGAATACCGTCATTCCTGTTTTCATTTCGTCCTCCCGTTGAAGTTTCCCGCCATTCCTTGTCTATGCCCTTGAGCTGATACTTGTAATAAGTTTGAGATGGGTTTTGATAATTTAATGCGGAGAACTCGAAAGTTAGAAAATTCTGGTCATATGAAAGTTCTATTTCTTTCGTGTAGGGTGCAGCTACAGGCATAATAATTCGGCCATCATATCGTGTACCTGGTTCGATTTTTTCTCCTTTTAAGAATAAATTTGTAAAAACAGGTTTAAAAGGTAGTTTTTCAGATGATACAGGATTTGTTTTTAATATATTAAAACCGTTAATGCCTCCAAAATATAATGTTCCGTCCATAGCCTCAAATGCAGCTCCATTAGAATACTCTCCATCTAACGTTCCTTCATCTGAACCGAAAGTAGTGAAACTAATTTTTCTATTTACACCCTCTATTTGCAGTTTTGTTATTCCATAACTTGTTGTTATCCAAATATTATGATGACGATCTTCTAATATAGCATGTACAAAATTATTGGACAGCCCGTCTTTTGTATAAAAAATCTTTTCTTTCTTCTTTTTTGGGTCAAAAAGTTTTAATCCGTCCTGTGTTCCTGTCCATTCCCAACCGCGTACATCCTTAAGAAATGCAGTCTCGTTATTGATTCCGGTAAAAGTATTTATTTTATGGAGCTTTTTCACTATTTCTACTGGTAATGACGAAGGTTGTATGACGGTCAATGTATTATCATTTTGACGCAAGGGAGAATAATAATAAATAACTGTTCCTGCTTTAATGTAAAAAGTTCCATTTTTGTCTTCTGCAAATGAATGCACGGTAACATCTCCCCTTCCGGCTGACTGGAAACCGGATCGTCCAATATATTTAAACTTGTAACGGGAAGGATGATAATACAGGAGTCCCTGATTTAAAGTACCGAGCCACAGCCCACCCTGTTTATCATAAAAAAGTGTGCTTACCTCTGTCTTCAAAATACTTCCATCTACTTTTTTAAGTGTTGGGAAATATTGTTTTTGTCCGCTTTCGCAATTAATAATCCAGATCCCGTTGGTACAGCTGATATAGGCAATATCATCTTTAGTAACCGCCAGGGTATTTAAAGTATAGGAAGTCTCAAGTATTTTTTTCCATGCCTTTTTCTGAATATCAAAATAGAAGAAACCTCCTTTAGATCCGTTTCGCAATTGATAAAAGCCGTTCTTACCTTTTACCACCATCGAAGTGTAATTGAAGAAATCATGCTGTGAGTCAGGATAAGCGGCACTGCTATATATCCTTCTTCCTGTTTTTAAATCATAACAAACTACCTCACCAGTGCTAAAAAACAGATATAAGATGTTGTTCTGAGAATCCAGATCCTGCAGTTGTCCATGATTCGCTTTTATATCTATAAAATCAGAAGAATTATATTTCCATAATCTGCCGGAAGACAGAAACCATAGCTTTTTGCCTGAATCCAGAAAAAGATCTTCAACAGATTTTTTAAATCCGTTTTTCTTAAAATAAATATCAAGGTCTGGTAAATATTTTTCTGTACGAAGATCAAGGCACATTAATTTGTGTGTATCTTTTATCCACAGGAGAGAATCTTTTCCCTGATAAATACGATAGAAGCCATTATAACCTTTAAGAGGATAAATATGACGTGCATTATGATGGATATACTTAAAGTGTTCTCCATCATAAAGATTTATATTACCGCTGGTTTTAAAGACCATCCTTCCGTCAGAAAGCTGTAGAATAAAACGTATTTGATTGTCACTTAGTCCATCTGAAACATTGATTGGAGAAAACACCAAATCACTGGTTTGGCCGGAAGCAGTGCTAAAAAAAATGAGGAAGATTATTATAACCTTAACTATATGATTCATTCTACTCATTCATTTCGCTTCTGTTTCGATTTAGACTTGCTTTTGTAAATAATAATGTCTATTTAAAAGTAAATATTTTATGAATCTAAAGTAGGAAAAAAAAGTGTTTCTTACATATTCATCATCATTAATACTCGTTTTCAAATATGTATTAAACTATAACTCTTATTACTTTATCTGAAGATAGTTTACCAAATTATCCCAAAACTGATGATCCAATTTACACTAAGAAGCAGCGATAATTTATATATTTTTCCAGATAAAGATGGATCAGATTGAATTTACAACCAAGAAAGCAGTCTGTAAATAGACCAAATTAAATGGGTAAACAAAACCCACTAATTAAAGTAGGTTTATTTGAAATAAATGGTATCGGAGAGATTTTCCTCACTGATGAATGCAGCGATATACCGCTGGACTTCATTTCTCTGCTCGGCAGGAGTCTCAAAAGTATTAATATGAAATTCATCATCCTGGTCAAGGATGTGAATGATTTCTGTATATCCTTTCGAAATCAGACTACCCTTTAGTTTAATTACAGTTAGTTGCCTGCGTGGGTCCAAATCTTTTCTCACTTTTAATTGTATAATTTTTTCCATTGTAAAGATTTGAAATTAGGAGTTCAGTGATTTTTCATCAAATATACTTATTTGATTAATATCCTGCTGTTTAGAAAAAATGTTTTAACATTAATATTTTACAATATCAGAGGAATCCAAAATAAGTATTGAGAAATGGCAGTTTTTTAATATTTCGAAAACACAGAATTCTTAAATATCCAATGTCATCTTCCATTGCGCGAATTCCTTGACCTCCCTAGCGGTTTGAATTAAAAGCGAGTCAAGCCTTTTTTGCATCAACTTCCTGAAAAACAATTCAAATACTAAGTCCCAAAAACGGGAATGCATTTTGAATTGGTACTGGCATCGCACCTGCGTCATCCCGGGGCCTGAATCAGAAAAGCAGAAGTGACAGCGAATGGCTTCGAGCCCCATAAAAGTTCCCGAAGTAAAATGATCGATCTGAACCAAAAACGAAACCTGCCGTATATAAACCAATAACCGGCTAACAGCAGTTGATCCGTCGTCAAAATAGATAAGGCTCTCTTTGCCTATTTTTGCCGTTTTATTTTTAAAAAAGGTAGATTTAATATTGGGCATAAACCAAAATCCCTTGAAAACAGAAAACAGATTCATTGAAAAAAAATAAGTAAAAGTCTCCTCGCAGACAGCCGAAACCCTGACAAATGAATGTATCTCTTTATCCATACCGTATTTATTTATATATTTTTTTTAAACTGCTTTGAACAATAAAGCCTGTACTCTTACGTATTTCTTTACAAAAACTGCTGATTGAAAAATAAATCCGCCATATGATAAATAATGATGGTCTGCTTTAAAACAGCACTTTACCGGATTCAAGTTTTTTTTATAATGCATTTACAAAAACAAAAAAGGCTGTCTGCAAAGACAACCTTTAATGACTAATTCAATAAAAAATGTTGTCTAAAGTTCTTATCTCCCCTTCTTACTATCAGGGCTCATAATTACCTCGACACTTGTAGAACTATCCAGTACGTGCTTACTAAACTGCTGAATAGTTTTCTGATTAATTTTAGCAATTATTTTTTTATATTCCTGATCCCCTAAAAATGGAATTTTATTCAGACTGCTGTTATAAAGGGTGTTGATCCAGAAAGCATTCGTTTTGACATCCTCTTCCCTGCCTTTTAAAATTGCTCTTTTGACGTCCTCCAAATCATCTGAACTTACGGGCTTTGATTTCAAATCATTTATTTCCTTCCAGACAATCTCCATAAGTTTATCCTGCTTTTCAGGATTGCAGTCAAAAGTCAGGGCCAGCTGAAAAGAAGCTTTGGGAATAAGATTTACAGTACCGCTCACATTAACCCCGTAACTCCCCCCTTCTTCTTCCCGAATGGTCTGCAGAAAGCGTTTTGACAGTAATTCCCCTAGTATATACATGGACATTTCATTCTCCTGACTGTAATTAATTTTGCCACTCAGGCTCAGGTAAACAGTTGTTTTAGGGATTTCCATTGGACGTTTGAAATGAACGACGGTTTTTCCTTTTGCCGGTTCAATATTATGATCGATGAAATTCTCTTTTATCTTTGGATCGGACTGAATGTTACCAATATATTTCTGGATCAGTCCCAATGCAGATTCCGGTATGTTTCCAACAAAAACGAAAGTGAAGTCAGATGCATTTTTAAATCGGCTGCGATAAATATTTTCTGCTTTTTGCAGATCAATAGCGGAAAGAAAATTATTGTTGAAGATGAAAGTCCTCTCATTATGATTTGAATTTGCCAGATCTACTGTATCCTTCATCGCGCTGGCATTATCCTCTTTGAGGTTTTCAAGACTATTTTTATACTGCTCTTTTAAAATATTTAAAATATTGGGATCAAAACGGGGAGCTTCAAAAGAAAGATAAAGCAACTGCAGCATGGTTTCGAAATCAGCCTGATTTGAATTCCCTTGGAATCCCTGAGTATTCTCACCGATAAAAGGAGCAGCTTTTGCTACTTTTCCGGTAAGCTTTTCCTTTAATCCAAGACCATCAAAATTACCAAGACCGGATGATCTTGCCAGTACCGCGGCCACCTCCGCTGAGGCCAGATCCTCTGTTTTGACTAATGATTTCCCTCCTTTTGCAAAAGCCGAAAAAATAACCTGGTCCTGAGAATATGAAGTCGGCAGTACAATTACTTTAGCATTGTTGCCCAGAATATACCCTTTTGCAGCGGGTATTCCGGCAACTTGAAATGTCTTTTTGATCACTGAAGGCTTCAGCTCTTTATCGATCAAGGGGGCATTAGTATCTTTTTTTGTGTAAGGTTCCAAAATCATGTTTTCCACCTTTTTCATCACCCCAATAACAGCCTGCCTATCAGGAAATTCACTCCTGTCCAGATCAGAACCTGTCACTAAGACCACTTGGTTGTCCGGTTTTTGAATATTTTTACCGTATGCATTAAATTCCTCCAGGGAAATACTCTTTATAATTCCTACAATGAGATTATAATCATCCTGGGCAGAAAGAAAAGGTTTGGCTTTAAGGAAATAATTGGTAAGTTTATCTGCCCAACTTTCATTGTCCACTTTGTCCTTGTTACTGATAAAATCATCGTAGGAACTGATAAAGAGCTGTTTGGTTCTGTCTAATTCACCCTGCAGGGCTCCATATCTCCTTAGTCGCTCCGCTTCTGTATATCCTTCTTCAAACCCTTGAAGTGTTTTTCCTTTTTTGGTTTCCATTAATATATTAAATGATGTATTTAACCGTGAAACCGGATCAAAATAAGACTGCAGGTTTAAACTTGAACTTTGATTTTTCAAAAGAAGCTCCCTGAAACGATAGTTCAGAATGCTGGTATAGAAAGAATTCATCACATTTTCTCGCGTGACAATACTGTCTCTAACCAATGGTTCATCCAAAACATACTGGAGCGTAACTGCTGTGGATGAGGCTTCTTTATCTGAGGCCGTTCCAAAATACAGTCCATTGTGTTTTGGAATCTCAGCATATGTTCTCAGGGCCGCATTTTTTTCCAGGGGAATATCCGAGAATATTGTTTTAATCTTTTGCTCTATTGTTTTAACGTCAATATCACCAACGACAATAACGGACTGAAGGTCCGGTCTGTACCATTTTTTATAGTAACTTCTAAGATCTTCATATTTGAAATTGTTGATGATATCCAGATCACCGATAACATCCCTTTGACTGTACTTGGAACCCTTGTATAAGACCTGGTCTGTCTGGGCCTTCAGCCTGAAACCGCTTGTTCTCCGTGTTCTCCATTCTTCCCTGATAACACCCCTTTCAGCATCAATCTCAGCATCTGTCAGTGATAAGGCGCCCGACCAGTCATGTAAAACCCAAAGTGTTGAATCTATTAGCTTTTCATTTTGTACCGGAACGGTGCTAATATTGTAAACCGTTTCATCCTGAGCCGTGTAGGCGTTAATGTCTCTGCCAAAACTCACTCCGTTTTTTTCCAGCATTTTAATGATTCCTTTACCTTTAAAATGTTCGGTACCATTAAAGGCCATATGCTCGAGAAAATGTGCCAGTCCATTTTGATTGTCCTCTTCAAGTATGGCGCCAACATTTTGTACAAAGTAAAAACTGACGCGGTCCTTTGGCTCTTCATTATGCAGAATATAATAGGTCATTCCGTTTTTCAGCTTACCGGCAGTGACCTCCTTGTTGAGTGCCATAGGGGTTTTGAATTGCGAAAATGCGCCATGAAAGGACAAAATCAGAATTCCGATTATGATATTTTTTTTTGGATACATTTATTTCTCGTTTTATCTTCTGTTTCTAGTTATTAATAAAAAAGCGCCGCTTAGCATGAGCAGTAATGGAAATAATCCTATAAAGACAATCTTACAAATGAAAACCTGATTGGCACTTATCGTAACAGTTTTATCGATACTTTTAGGTCTTGTCGTATCAATTGGAAATTCATAATTGCTCAGCCAGCTGAAAGTATCGGTGAAAAACTGGAAGTTACCAGAGCCATTTCGGCTTAATTCAGCATTTCCGATAAAATCAGCATCACCAGAGACAATGATCCGCTGCAATCTGCCATTTACAGTTCTGGTCAATGCAGCCACTAGGGGAACTTCCTTTAAGGAAGGTTGTTTTTTCAACTCCTCGGATATGGAGGTAATATCCATTTTGGATTCCCATGCAGGCATACTGTTAGTTTTTAAAAGCGGTGTTACCTTAAATCCTGCGTCTTTTACAATACTGATGCCGCTGCTCCCTAAAAACGGAATAGGATTATGGCTCTGGCTTAATTTAAAATTGGCATTCCCTATGTTTTTTGAAAACTGGGTTACTAAATAATCAGGAGCATCTGTTTCACTCTGCTGCACCAGCGCCTGTTGTGTAAAGCCTATACCTAATTTATCGGCTATTGCTGCAAGGGCCGAATTGGTCTCAGGTTCTGCCAGGAGCATTAAATTTTTTCCCTGATCAATGTAGTTGTTTACTCGGTCAACAGCCCCCTGGCTTAACTGGGTTTTAGGATCGGCTATAATTAAAATTGTGGTCTGCGCGGGAATATTCTGCGCATTGAGATCTATTGTTGAAACATCAAACCCCTGATTAATGAGGGAATACCTAAAGGAGACTTCATTAAATCCTGTCTTGTAATTTTTATCTCCAATCCTATCTATGCTGCGTTCCATATTTCCTGCCGCAAAAACAATTTTAGGAGCAGGAACAACCAAACGTTTTAATGCTGCGGAAATCTCCTTTTCCAGAGGTATTTTAAACATATCATCAAACATTCTCAAAAATGTCTTCTGTCCATTGTACTCCACTGTGCGTACAATTCTGTTCTGCTCGGGTTTCAAATCAACAATCTTTTTAATTTCCCCAGGAGCATATAATTTATCGAGTTTTAGATCCTGGGATTCAATCATCTTAAGAGCAAGTTCTTTGTCATTCAAACCCGGATTCTGCGCGTACAGGGCTTCATTGTTTGAAGTATCGTAATAATACACGTACTGCATTTCCATTTGGGGCAGAAAACGTGTATATTTCTCAAAACTGGCAATGTCCTGATTTTGAGAATAAGGCATAACCATATAGTAATTGATATCTAAAAGATTGACATAGGTTGTCATCTTAACCGGACCGTTTATTTTCCTGACGATATCCAGACTGCTCTTTGTAAGAGTCCTGTCATGGTTGCGTGTCATATCATAATAAGCCGATAAGGGTGCCCTTGAGGTAATATATCCAAATAAGAGAACGGTACTAACCAGTAAGGTATAGCTCAAAATTCTTTTTGAAGTAGTCTGAGCATCCCTTCCGGTCTGTAATTTATAAATACTAAGGCCGATAAAAAGGCTACTTACTAGTATAAAATAAAATATATCTTTACTGATAATTAGACCTTCAAGCATTTCATTGGCACGTCCGGCAATGGATAGGAAGTAGGTAATATCTTTTACGAAGAGAACATCCTGCCACAATTTTCCAATAAAATTTAAACCTGCCAGAACTACCAGCGTACTAATGGCCGCTACCACCTGATACGAAGTCAGACAGGACATGAAAAGACCGATTGCAGCATAAGTGCAGACCAGCAGATACAAACCGATTAGTCCTGAAAGGGCAAATTTCAAATCCAGGTTATCAATTGAAAAATAAGCTATTACAACCTGCAGTGCCAGTATCCCGACAAACAAAAGGCAATAACCTGCAATAGCCAGGTATTTACCCAATACAATATCTTTGATTTTTATTGGAGAAGAAAGCAACAGTTTAATCGAACCGCTGTTAATCTCACGGCTCACCAGCCCCATCGTCAATAG
The DNA here is from genome assembly GCF_044006475.1 of Flavobacterium sp. FlaQc-47. Classification (NCBI taxonomy): domain Bacteria; kingdom Pseudomonadati; phylum Bacteroidota; class Flavobacteriia; order Flavobacteriales; family Flavobacteriaceae; genus Flavobacterium; species Flavobacterium sp. FlaQc-47. Next base: position 67,595 of record NZ_JBIPCQ010000004.1, read on the forward strand.
TGGTACGTACAAATACAGGTAATTCTGCATTTCAGTGTACAAGCCGCTGAAGCCTGAAAAAACGACCTGGGTAAGGTCATCCATACCTTCTCCCATCTTTTGTGCTTTTTCAAAGCGCTCAATGGAGTCAAAAAATTTCCAGCTGGACTGGATAGAAAATATAACTAAAACCACCCATGCCACAGGGGAATAAAACATCGTACTAAGCTCCGTTTTAGCTATTCTGTATATTGTTTTCATTTATTTATTTTTTATGAAGAAGTAGAATTTTTAGAAGGGGCCTTTTTTGATAATTGCGAAAAAATCTCATCCAATGATACCTTTTCAAATTGAATTTCTCTTAATTTCCAGTTGTTGTAAACACTAAGGGATACAATTTTTTCAGCAATTTCCTGTGTTCCGGTAAAAGTGATCTGAATTTTATTTGGTGAGATAAAAACGGCTTTAGTAACCTGCTCAATCTGCGCTAATGCTTCTAATTCTGGTGGATTTTCCATGCTTACCGTTAACGTATCTGCCTTGATATAATTATTGAAAGCCTCAATAGTATCCGAAAAGACCATATGCCCGTTTTCAATCATTCGGATGTCCTGACAGGTTGCCTGAACCTCCGAAAGGATGTGTGAAGAGAATATCACAGCTTTATCCTTAGAGATTTTTTTAATTAAGTTCCTCACTTCCAATATTTGGTTGGGATCCAGTCCATTGGTAGGTTCATCCAAAACCACCAGTTTGGGCTCATGGATGATGGCCTGGGCAATTCCCACACGCTGACGATAGCCACCTGAAAGATTTCGGATCAGGCGATTGCTGAAATGAGCAATACCGCACTGCTCCTTGGCTCTTTCCACAGCGCTTTTTAAATCTTCTTTTTTTACATGACGCAGCCCCGCGCAGTGGGTCAAATATTCATTAACCGTTAAATCTAAATGAAGAGGCGGTGTCTGGGGTAAAAAACCGATTAGTTTTTTAGCTTCAACAGGATTTTCTTTCAGGTTGATTCCGTCGATAAAAATATTGCCGCTTGTCTGATTTAAAACACCGCAGAGAATATTCATTGTTGTTGATTTTCCTGCTCCGTTTGAACCTAAAAGCCCCAGGATTCTGTTCTCTTTAATTTCAAAACTGATATTCTGCACGGCCCAGTCCCTGCTGTATTGATGCGACAGGTCCTCAACCCTTACAATTGTTGTTTCCATAGTGTTGCTTAAAACCCGGCAATGCATTTTTCAACACATTGCCGCGTTATGATTAAAATTTAGTATCCTGAATTTTGATTTAAAAAAGGATTAGAACGGATAGCCTCCTCAGGGATTGGATATAGATTATCCGTTGGGCTCCAGATTTTATCGGATAAAACAGAAAGAGTCTCATTTAACTTTCCGGTTCTTTTTAAATCCATCCATCTGTGTCCAAACTCTGCAAAAAGCTCGCGCTCCCTCTCCAGAGCAATAAGTTCGAGTAATTGATTGGCATCGTTTAGTGTTGTGGATTCCAGCAGTGCCCTGTTTCTTATGACATTGATATCTTGCTGAGCTCCCAAAATATCATTTGATCTTACCCGCGCCTCAGCTCTTATTAAATAAAGTTCCCCTAATCTTAACAAGGTTGAGCGCTCAAAAGGAGAATCTCCGTATGCATTTTTATATTTTCGTGGCGCTATACCAATAAAATTGTCATTTGTGTCATAAACATCTACTGTCCAGTTGCTCTTTCTTGCATCATCTGTCTCAAAAATGGTATTTCCTTTTCTAAGCAGATAAGTCCCTGCATCTGTAAATAATGCTGAACCTTCATAGGTAAAGGAATTATTAGCATACGGTATCTGAAGGATGGCTTCAGCATTATCTGCAATAAATGGGCTGTTATCATCGGTCAGGCCGGTAATTATCTCATAAGTTCCCGTCTGGTTTATTACCGCACTGGCATGGTCAGCAGCCTCGCTCCATCTTCCTAAATAAAGATTGACCCTGGCCAGTAAAGCTTCGGCAGCCCATTTTGTAGCCCTGATTCTCTCATCACCATAACTGCTGTAATTCACGGGAAGATTTCTTGATGCCTCTGTTAAATCAGCAATAATCTGTGCATATACCGCTTCCTGGGAAGATTGCGGTGCCAGCGAAGACTGATCCACGTTGGTTGTAAGGATTAAGGGAACTCTGCCCCAGAGATTGGTAAGGTTAAAATAACAGTATGCCCTCAGGAATTTAGCCTCTGCAGTCCATCGAGCACTTTTAGATGGTGTAAGGGTGGTACTTTTGCTTATTCCTTCAATGACACTGTTGGCATTGTAGACCGTTTTATAAAATGAAGTCCACATGGCGCTCATATTACCGTCATTGTCGGGAATTTCGTTAGTGCTGTAAACATTGGTAAGAAATGAACTTAAAATCAATTCGTCTGATGTTTGCCCCAAAGTAGTGTGCATCAGGTTATAGTAAGTATCATTTACCATACTTAGATAAATTCCGTTTACTGCAGCCTCAGCAGTCGGGTCCGAAGCATATACAGTAGAGGATGACAACTGATTAGCCGGCAGGTCAACATCGAGCATATCATCACATCCTGTAAATCCCAGTGCAATAAAAAACGACAATATATAGGTAAATTTAGTAGAATAATTTTTCATGGATTTTTAGATTTAAAATGTAAACTGTGTTCCTAAAGTGATCGTACGCAGCGGAGGCAGTGACAAGCCCTGAGTTTCAGGATCAAGCCCCTTGTACTTGGTAAAAGTGACCAGGTTCTGGCCCTGAAGCGAAACGCGGATACTTTGCAGGTATTTCTGGGTAGCTGCATCCAGAGGAATCTGATAAGATGCACTGACATTTTTAAGCTTTATATAAGAGGCATCTATGATAGAGGCATTGGAACCCATAAGATCATAAAAGCTGTCCTGAAATTCTGAACTCAATGCATTGCCCTGTGCTATATAAGCGTTATACTCATCCACTTGAAAATTAGCAGTGGAATACGGATAACCCGGCTGTGCTCCCTGGCTGGCCATAAGGGTAGTCCCATCCTGCTTTACAAATTGAAACAGGAAATCAAGTGTGAATGCCTTATAGGTAACTGTATTTGAAATACCACCATAGTATTTAGGATATGCAGGTCCGTAATACTGTCTGTCACCTCTGCCGGTGGCTGCCAGTTCATTAGAAATTTTACCGTCCCCGTTCACATCTTCAAATTGTGCTATCCCGTTAGCATCTACACCGGTGAAAGTCTGCAAATATCTACCGTTTAAAGGTTTGCCCACCACAAATTGCGAGTAATAACTCGAAGTTTCAATACCAGGAAATGCTAGTAATTTATTAGAGTTGGTTGAAATATTAAAAGAAGTCGACCAATTCAGGTTCTTGTTACGGATGTTTGTAGTACCTAATGTAAACTCCCATCCTTTATTTTCAACCTCGGCGGGAAGGTTTGTCTGGTAACTGGTAAATCCTGCCTGTGCGCTAAGTGTGGCATTGACGAGCTGGTTTCCTGACGTGTTTCTGTAATACGCTGCCGTGAAGGAAATACGGTCGTTTAAAAACCCTAAATCCATTGCGGCTTCAAATTTCTTTGTTACTTCCCATTTATAGTTTGGGTTGGCAATTCTAGCAGCAAACATCGCAGCATTTCCAATGCCATAAGTACGGGTATCATAAGTATCTGCGAAACCGTAGTCTCCAATAGCATCGCTTCCTACCTCCCCGTAGCTCGAACGCAGTTTACCAAAACTAAGCCATGTTAGTTCCTTTATGAAATTTTCCTGTGTAAAGACCCACGCACCTCCGATTGAACCAAAATTCCCAAAACGGTTATTTGCTCCAAAACGTGATGAACCATCCCTTCTAAAGTTTATGTTCAAAATGTATTTATTTGAAATATTATAGTTAAGCCTGCTGAAAAGGGAAATATATTTATATTCTGAACTGCCGTTTAAAGCAGTGACATTTGCTGCTGTACCCAGATTGCCAATCAAATTATCGGCGCTGTAACCTGTAGAACTTACATACGACGGCATCTCTGATTTCCTGTTCTGCCATGAGCCTCCAACTAGTGCTGTCAGGTTTCCTTTCCATATTGCAGTGGTATAGTTAAGCTGCGGATCAACGGTGAAATTATTGGTGATATTGGTGGAGACCGTATAGGATCTTGAATTATCCAGATCGATACCTAAAGTTTCATAAAATACATGGTTCATTGCCGATGACGGCATGAACTGTTTGGACTGCATCTGGGCTCTGCCATATCCAAGATCTGTTTTAAAAGACAGCCCTTTTGCTATTTCATATTGAATACTGAAACTTGTGATCAGGTTGGTACCTTTGTCATCTACCCTTCTCTCCAAAGCTGCAAGTGGATTGATATCGCTGAAATAGTCCCCGGACCAGTAATAGGTACCATCTGTATTGTATAAAGGGCGGTTTGGCGCAGTACTAACGGCATAATTTGTAATATCAAAAAATGGAAGCCTGTTATTGTCAAGAGCAAAAATGACAGAAGCCCCTAATTTTAATTTTTTATCCATCGTGAGATGATTGATATTAAAATTGGTAGAGAATTTATTATAACTGAAATCTCCAGGCACAACGGTAGTCTCCTTATGATATGCACCGCTTAAAAGAAAATTGGTATTCTCATTGCCTCCCTTTAGGGAAGCTGAAAAATTATTAAAGTTTGCTGTGCCTCCAATTAATTTTTTCTGCCAGTCGGTCTGGGCATTAGGATCCCAGTCTGTAAGGGCAATACCGTTGCTGAAATTACTGGCTGTATCGTTATTATTATCCAGGGCAGTCTGCAGCATGTTAAGATAAGCCGGTGTTTTTAATGTCTTAATCATATGGGCAACTTCTGAAATTCCGGAATTGGTATTTACGGTAAATTCCGTTTTCCCCGCTTTACCTTTTTTAGTGGTAATCAGCACAACACCATTGGCCCCCCTTGAACCATAAATTGCTGTAGCATCTGCATCTTTCAAAATTTCAATGCTTTCTATATCATTTGGATTGATAATATTAAGAGGGCTTGTAGACTGCTGGGCACCTCTAATTACGTTATCTGACTGAACCTGCTGTTTTATGTCATCACCAATATACGGAACACCATCCACCACATAAAACGGCAGATTATCCCCTGAAATAGAATTTCTCCCACGTATGCTGATATTGATATTGCTTCCGGCGTATCCTGAAGTCTGAGTTACAAAAACTCCGGGAGTTCTTCCCTGCAATGTCTGCAGAATATTTGTTACAGGCTGTTTTTCAATATCCTCAGAAGTGATTTTTACAACTGATCCCGTTGCTGTTCTTTTGGTTGTCGTTCCGTAACCAATTACCACGATTTCATCTAACCTGGCCAAATCGGGCTGCATCTTGATGGTAACTGACGTCTGGTTTTCAACGGTTATTTCTTGTGTTTTGTATCCTAAATAAGACACTTTAAGGGTATGTTTTCCAGCCGGGAGTTCAATATAGAACTGGCCGTCAAAATCGGAAATACCTTGCTTGTTGCCTCCTACAAGCGAAACTGTAACACCGGGAAGGGGCAGCCCGTTCTCATCAAGGACTTTTCCTGTAAGCATATAGGATGCTTCCATATCCTTGCCCTTTTCAGATGGAACATTTAGGTTCTTAGCACTCTCTTTCCTGTAAATCACAACACTTTTATCTACCTGCTTATAGACCAGGTTACTGCCCTGGAATACGGAGTTTAAAATCTCGCTTACACTTCTGCGGCCCCTTGGTGTGGAAACTTTTGGAAAATCTTTTATTATTTGGGGCTGATAAGCAAACAGTAATCCTGTTTTGCTTTCAATGCTTTTAAAAAGGGTTTTAATATCCTGATTTCGAAGTTCAATATCAACGGATATGGATTCTAAATTCTGCCCGCTCATTTCATTGGCAAAGACCATATGAGAGCCGCAGGTGAGTAGAAAAATGTGGAATAAGCTGATTCGCATAATCATAATGGTTTTTTTTGACAAGTGGGGAAATGAAGATTTCTTTTTCTTGTCAGGCATGGTTGATTTAAAGCCTAATTTCATAAATTTGCTTGTTTTTAATGGTTAGTTTGGATTTAATTATTAAGAATATTTGCCATCTGGTGTACGAGCCGGATGGTTTTTTTTTATAAATAGTTTACATCTATAGGCAGTATTTTAATTTTTTTAAATTGTCTTCATTACTGGCAGCCATCTCCCTGCAGGACAACCGAGCCAGTTTTATTATAGTGATATTGCGTTTCTATAACACTGCAGATTACTTTTAATACATGGTCAAGATCTTCATCATTGACAAAACTTGCCGTTATCCTGCACTTTTTTATTTTTTCATTGGACAGTAGAATCTGTACCTTGTATTTATCTGAGATCAATGCAGCTGCTTCTTCCATATTAATATCATCGAGGATCAGGTACTTATTTTTCCATTGGGTGACAGTCTCTGCGCTAACAATTTTATGCTGATAGCTTAACGTATTTTTGTTTACCCTGATCTGCTGGTTTGGAATAATCGTACCATATATCTTTTTGCCGTCCCCGACCTGAACCTTTCCCCGAATAACAGTAACCTCAATATTCTCGGTAGAATTTCCTGCTTTGATATTAAAGGCAGTACCCAGGACCTTTGTGCTGACTTTACCGGTATGTACTATAAAGGGCTTTGTTTTATTTCTTTTTATATCGAAAAAAGCCTCTCCGGTAAGTGTTACCTCACGGGTATTTAAATTAAAATCGTTTTGACGATAACTTATACTGCTATTTGCGTTTAGAAGTATAGTGCTGCCGTCGGGAAGATGAATCAATTGCTTACCGCTGAAAGCCATCATGTCATAATCGCCTTGAGGATCTTTCTGTTCCAAAACAGGAATACTTGTCTCATTGGATCTGAAAAAGAAAGTAGTGCCTGCGGCAAGTATTCCAATAATAGCGGCGGCGGCCAGAATCAAACGCACATTTTTTTTTCTTTTCCCTGCCATAGGAATCACTTTGGATAGCATGAGCGGTGCAGATAATATATCATGGAGAATAAAATCGGCTTTTTCGGGTTCTATCTCACTAAGGGCTTCATCTTCATAAAGTGAAAAATCAATTTTTTCCTTAATAAGGTCATCATATTTACCCTCATTTATAGCCTTCATCAGCTGCTGCTGATCTAATTCTGAAAGCGTATTTTGCAGATACCCCTCAAATAATTTTTCAAATACTTCTTTTTGCATCTTTATATAGTATAATTTTAATGGTCACCAAAATCACAGAACCGGAATATTATTCAAAATCAAACAGTGGTAAGCTATGCTTCCGATCTGAAAATTACAGGCCCTTTTATATAAAGACAATTTAGAAGCGGGACAGGACTAGTTGAATGAAAAAAAAAAGTGCTTTTTTTTCAAAAAGCACTTTTCATACCTAAAAACCAAACAGTTAGGCTTTGTTTTTTTTTCTAAAAAATCTTCATTCCGACATAAGCAGTTATCACAATGATATGATCCGTTAGCTGTGACCTAATAAATTTCAGGGCTTGGACCATATGGTTTTTAACAGTAAGAGGGGATATTTCAAGCACAACAGCAATTTTTTGATAGGTTAGCCCTTCTTCTTTGGCCATTAGATATATTTTTTGCTGCTGTGGCGGCAGCTTCTTTATGACTTTTTTTAGAAGAGCCATATACTGCTCGTCCTGAAGGGAAAAATCAGTTGTATTGACAGCAACTGTATTATGGCTTATTTCATTTTTAAAAGCAGTTTCTCTGGCCACTTTTTTAAGCATGTTGAAAATATGATTTCGGGAAATGATAAATAAATAACTTTCCACATCTGTTACCGCCTCCATGTTTTTGCGGTTTTCCCAAATCTTTAAAAAAATATCCTGAAGAACTTCTTCAGATAAGACTTTGGACTTTGTCAATTTTAATGCTGTGGAATAAACTACGTTTTTGTATGTATCATATAAAATTGTAAATGCCTGTTCGCTTCCCTGTGACAAGTCAGTTAGAAGTTTGTTTTCGTTAAAACCGGAATTTACAGACATAGCCCTTTATCGCATTTTTATGGAAGAGTTATTCATTCCCATATTTATCTTTTGAAATGTAAAAATGCGCAGCATGAATGCTGTAAAACGATGACAAATGATAAAAAAAACCGTTGACAAATGTCAACGGTTTGTTACAGCAGAACTGCCTGAGAGGCATGAGCTATTGGATACAAATAGATTCTTATATCAGAATCCATTGATTTTAATTTATATAAAATCCGATTTCATTTAGAATGAACCACAGATATTTCCTGTAAAAGTTGCACCAGCATTGGCGGAAACATCTGCTTTTACAGCCGATGCAGCTAGTGTAATTATGGAATATGGCGGGGTAAAAGCAGTTTTATTACCTGCTGTATTTCCACTTGTATTGGTAAAAATATTTCCGACTGCCGTTACCGCTGTATAACCGGCCATTAAATCAATGGGTACTTTAACGTTTTCAAAAACATTATTTTCCACACGAAGATTGGATTCAAATCCGGCCATTACGCACTGGGCGCTGGCCGTACTATTAAAGTAACTGTTGATAATATGCACCTGCCCAAAACGCACCCTCGGCATTCTGGCCTTACAGCCAGGTGCCCACCAGCAGCGTGCAAAAGTAATTTTTAATTTTCCGCGGTCATTTAATTCCTGATCCCCTGAGCCAATTAAATTTGAAAACCTGTGATCATCCGATCCGCCCGACCCTCCTGCTCTGGGAGCTTTAAGGTAATTGAACTTCGTGTAAGAAACTGTAATGTAATTCGATTGATTCTTGATGTCTAAATTCCCATCAACACCATCCCTGAACTCGCAGTGGTCTACCCATACATTCTGGCTGTTGTCTATGATGGCATTATCCCATCCATCAGTATCATACGCACCAGGGCCTTCAAAAATAAGATTTCGGATAATCAGGTTCTGGCATCTTTTAATGCTGATAATACCAGATTTTTCTTTAGTCTGATCAGTTGATACCAGTTTAGCACCGCTTGTTCCATAAATAGTCTTGCCTGTCTGGTCTTGTAAATTTAATCTTGCCGTAATTGTAATAGTACCGGTGATTTTTACAACCTTAACGGTTTTGCTTTCCACTGCGGCCTTTAACTGCGCATAATTATTTACTGCTGTTTCAGCTGAACTTCCCCCTCCGGTTGTGCTGCCGTTCTGGGATGCCCATCCAGGTACCTGGGAGCAATTACCTGATTTAGACGTAAGCCCCTGTGATTTTAACGCTGTGCTGTCCTGCTCACTCTGAGCGGAAACTTCTTCGTTATTGCAGCTTGTAAAACCAAGCATCAGCGTTATCAGGAGCACTGGGAATGTAGTTTTCATTTTCATCATAATTACTTATTTGAGGTTAAAATTAGTATCCTCAAAATTGTATATAAATTATTACAAAAAACGTGAACTAATTCATCTTTTTATTTTAACACATTTTTATTGCTGCCGATTTTAGATTAAATCCTGTCTCTATTAGAGATTATCAGATTTTCTCTGTAATTGAAAAATAATCCGTTACATAAAAACACTGTACCAAGAATAAATTTTTAATTGACCGCAGGTCCGCGAACTATTTCTCAAGGGTAATTTTACTTCTTATTTTACTTAGAAATTCCCTGCTTATGCCCAGGTATGAAGCAATGTGGAGATTAGAAATTTTCTGGTAATGTTTGGGGAATTTTTCAGTAAAATCAATGTAACGCTCATGGGCTGTTTTGCTTAGCGTATCGATCAATCTTCTCTCCAGAGCCACTTGGTTTTTCTGGGTGATGATCCTGAACAGTTTTTCAATTTTAGGCATGCTCTTATAAGCAAATTCCTTATCGGCTTTGGAGATTACAAGCACCGTACTGTCTTCAATTGCCTCAATGCAAAACTCAGATGTTTTTTCATTAGTAAAACTGTCAATATCGCTGATCCACCAATTCTCAAGTGCAAAATAAAGAATCTGCTCAGCACCTCTGGAATCAATATGGTAAACTCTAAACATACCCTTAACTACTAAAGCTTCAAACTTGCAGATTTCTCCTTTTTTTAATAAACAGCATTTTTTCTTAATCTCCCTTGGGTGGAATAAACTGCAGAATGAGTCTATTTCACCACCCGAAAGGTCAAGATGACTGGCTATGTTACTTCTTAAGGATTCTCTCATAATTCTCTTCCTGTTTCATGTCATGCTGCTTTGTGATATTGATGTGGAGAACTGCAAAAGCCCCATCTTTTCATTATTTATTTTAGGAAATCTGTTTTTATTGTCTTAATTTTTGATTCAAATGCAACTATAAAATTCTTGTTTACAATTCCATATTGATCGTTAAAATTTTCGTGGAAATTGGGCAGTGAAAAAGTATCAATGACAATAGCCCCGGAATGGGGCATCGTATTTTTTGCCAGTTCCAGTACCGTAATTCCCCCTTTTGACCCTGTAGAAGCCGATAAAATAAATACCAATTTGTTTCCAAATGCTTTGCGGTAAGGGATAACCGAAATCCAATCATAAATATTTTTAAATGCAGCCGAATAAGAACCGTTATTTTCCGAAAGAGATATAAGAAGCAGACTGCTCTGGTCTATCTTTTGGGCAAAATCCAATGCTAATTGGGGGATTCCTGAAGTTGCTGCCTTATCAATACTGAATATGGGCATTTCGTAATGGTTTAAATCCAGAATTTCCACAGAATGCTTTTCAAAAAAAGAAGCTGCATGCTTTACTAATTTTTTATTGATTGAGGAAGCACTGTTACTTCCTGCAAATGCAAGTATTTTCATTTTTTTATTTTTTAATCAATTTTATCATATTTTCCGTCGTAAAAATCCTTGTATGCCTCTACTATTTCCTGTTGGCTGTTCATCACAAAGGGACCTTCCGCAACTATGTTTTCGGTATACTCCTCGCCTCCGAATAACAAAAAAGCCGCTTTTGACTGTGAGTTGTTTTTAACTTCTATTTCTCCTGAATTTCTGGTAAATGCCACTAGTGCTCCTTCTTGAAATTCAGCATCATTTAAAATGATATTATCACTAATTGAAAAAGCGGCAGACTCAATTTTTTCCGTCAGGGTCATAGAGAACTGTTTTCCCGGCTCGAGCTCAATATGGTAGAGGAATTGTACAGAATAATTCGGGATTCTGGACCTCAGTTCTTCATAATTGCCTACAACAACTTTTATGGAGCCGCTATTCTCAGGTAAGGCCTTTTGGGGCACGTCAGTGGCCTGAACAGCCAGGTGAGCTGGGTGTTCTGCCTTGTTCACAGCAGGAAGGTTAATCCAGAATTGAAATCCGTGAATTATCTTGCTGTCTCTTTGGGAATCATAGTTTAAATTCCCATCGTGCACTATTCCGGTTCCTGCCTTCATCCATTGGACACCTCCGGAATGTATTTTTTCATAATTGCCCGCACTGTCAAAATGCTCCTCTTCTCCCTCAATAATATAAGTCAGGGTAGCAATTCCTCGATGGGGATGTGCCCCCATACCATTTTTATGGATCATTTCCTTTAGCACTGGTGCTATATAATCAAGAAAGACAAATGGACCAACTCTGTCCGCATACCTATTTGGAAGCATTCGATTAATAATCAAAGATCCAAGATTTGCTATATCACCCCTGGTTGAAAAACTTATTTCCTTTTTCATTTTAACTGTACTTTATCATCAACATAAAAAATATAAGAAACGCCCAAAATCGCTAAGAAAATAATGGGTACAACGCTCACTGCAACGGAGTCACCACTTGCATAATGCGCTATAGACGCAGAAATGAATGTTAAGGCAAATCCGAAATAGGCCAATAATTTTATTTTATCCCAAACCAATGGTACTACTAATACCAAAGCTCCCAGTGCTTTGAGGATTCCCAGTTCAATTCTAAAGTAACCCGGAAATCCCAGGTGTTCAAATGCTGCTTTCATATCCGCACTTGCCAGATATCCCCATGCGCTGAAAAGCATCATCACGGAAATAATTCCTGTTGAAGCCCAATAAATAATTTTGCCTGTTTTATTCATTTTTTTGTTATTTAATAATTTGTTTTCTACTACTTATGCAAAATTGCAGCATAAGAAATCCTAAAAACGATGCGTTATGATAAAAAAAACCGTTGACAAATGTCAACGGTTTTTAAAATTAACCTTTAGATTACTTCAGTAAAAAACAGCCTAAGAGCAGGTATAGCTCAAAAATAATCCCCTGTTCGCTTTTGTTTTATTAATCAATACCGCAGCGGCAGTTTACTGTCGTTTAATTTATTTATTCACATTTTAATAAGGCAAAGTTGCATCAATTACATACTTTGGGGGCAATGAGATAGGATAAAAAACATTTCAGAAATACATTTGTCCTTATTATTTCATACATGTAGTTTCTGCTGAAAACCAATTTAGACCAAAATGATCTTCTCCCCAATCTGCATCCATACTATTTGATCAGCGGCCTGTGGATATTGCTCCCTTAATACTTTTTCAGGATAAAAAACAGGTTCATCGCTAAGATCAAAAGTTCCATAGTGCATAGGCATCCATTTCTTTGCTTTTAAATCTTTAAACGCCTGAAGGGCATCTGATGGTCCTGTGTGTGATGATTTCATAAACCATTGAGGCTCACAGGCGCCAATTCCAATGAGTGCCAAATCTATATTGTAATCAGTGCCAATGTCCCTGAAATGAGGTCCATACCCACTATCCCCTGCAAAATAAATTTTCTTTCCAGATACCTTATCCTGTATCATAAACGAACCCCACAAGTTTAAGTTGGTGTCGGTTATCCATCTTCTTGACCAATGCTGGCTAGGTAAATAATCAATAGCAAGGGTATCAGAAGTTTTATACTGCTGGTACCAGCCTGCTTCCTGAATCTCATTTTTTATGCCCCATCTTTGTAAAATTTTTCCAATTTCTAAACCAGTTAGAATAACGGCTTCGGGATTGTACCTGCATAGTTGAATAATACTATTTTTATCAATATGGTCACGATGATTATGTGAGAGTAAAAGATAATCAACATTATCTAACTCTTTTAGCTTAAAAGGCACTTCTGTATAACGTTTCAAAAAACGGTTATGGGCAATAACAGGATCAATCAATATACGAATATTGTTTAAATCAATAATAAAGCAGGCGTGACCAATAGGAATAATCCCATTAGTACTTTTATCATTAATATGACTTACAGGTTTCCAGCTCAAAGGCGATTCTTGTCCTTTTTTGAGCTTGGTAAGCGGCCTTGGATTTGACATCCAACGCCAAAAATCACTAAATTTTTTAATATCGTCGCCATACAGGTTGGCATACAATCCTTTGCTGTTTAACACGTTGCCTTTCCAATCAGGCTTTACAAATTTCAATTTGCTATTAAATAATTTCAATGCCATATATTGATTTACTGATTATGCTGTTTGCTATTTCTGTTTCTCCAGTTTGATGTAAGCCATTTTATTGCAGGCATCTTCAGATTTAGCCCTAAAAATGGATAGAATTAAGAATCTTCACCGTAACGGTTTTGTCTCTGTTCTGGCAAATTCTTATTGTGCTTTTGTTGTGATCTCCCCGTATTTACCAGCGTAAAAATCCTCATAGGCTGAAATTATTTCTTCTTTGCTATTCATCACAAAAGGGCCTTCTGCAATAACCGGTTCTGTATATTCTTCTCCTCCAAATAAGAGAACATCAATTGTTCTCAGCCCTGTATTTTTTATTTCTATTTCTCCTGCTTCTCTGCTGAATTCTACAAACTCACCTGTTTTGAATTCCGTATCGTTCAGTACTGCATTTTGAGTACTCAAAAAGGCAGCCGCCTCTATTTTATCAGTCAGACTGAGAGAAAATTGTTTCCCGGCTTCCAATTGGATGTGATATAAAAATTGCTGTGAATAATTGGGGATTTTCGAACTCAGCTCTTCATAATTCCCTACAATCACTTTTATCGTTCCACTTTGATCAGGCAATGTTTTTTTTGGCACTTCGCTGGCCTGAATCGCTAAATGTGCCGGTTTTTCTGCTTTATTTTTCGCAGGCAGATTGATCCAAAATTGAAAGCCCTGAATGATTTTACTGTCTGTTTGGGCATCGTAATTTAAATTTTCGTCATGAACTACTCCTGTCCCCGCTTTCATCCATTGTATACCACCGGAATGTATTTTGGCATAATTTCCGGCACTGTCAAAATGTTCTTCCTCACCCTGAATAATATAAGTCAATGTAGCAATACCACGATGTGGGTGAGCACCCATGCCACTTTTAGTTACTATATCTTTGATGGCAGGTGCCACATAATCAAGAAATACAAAAGGACCAACTTTACCAGTATAGCTATTAGGTAAGATTCGGTTTATACTCAAAGATCCAAGATTGACTACATTACCTTTTGTTGAGAAACTTGTTTCCTTTTTCATCTCTGTCAATTTTTAGGTTTCATTTCTTAACTATTCTTACTTAACCATTGCTCAAGGGGCACGAATTCACCGACAGCAATTTCTTTAGCCATCTCAATTTGTGATACAGAATCAGGTCCCATGTAAGTGTGTTTTTCAAAATAACCAAACATTTCAGCAAGTTCCTTTGCACCATCAAAAAAAGTTGCAAAGACCTCAGCAGGCACTTGTGAAAAACTGTATTCTTTACCATTGCTTTTATATGCTTCAATAATATCATTAAAACTGTACAAATCGGTTGCCAGTGAAAGATAGCTGCCATTTCCTGCTTTTTCAGGTTGCAAAAATGCACCTGCAACTACTTTTCCTAAGTCATTTATATCTGACATATGAATTGCTTTTTTTGTTGGATCAATTGGAAAAGTCCAGCCAGTTGTACCGTCCTGTTTTGGCTGTGGGCCAAGCATCCCAACAAAATTTTGATAATAAAATGGAGGCTGAACAAATGTTGAATATTTAAACCCTGCACTTTTTACCAAATTATCCACCTTCGCCTTCAACGTAAAATGAGGAACTTCAAATGAACCTTTACTAATGATGTCTACATCAGGAAGTGTTGACCAAATAAAATGCTGCACCCCTGTCTGTTTTGCAGCCTCAATAGCATTTTTACCCTGTGCAATTTCATCTGCTCCCTCCCAAAAATTTGTAACTGCAAATACACCGTAAGCATTCTTAAAAGCGTTTTTTAAAGATTGCAGATCGGTTAAATCTGCATAAACGGCTTCATTTGCATTTCCAGAATATTTTTCCGGATTTCTGGTTATGGCTCTTACATTAAAAGAGCCTTCCTTTTCAAGTGCATTTACAATACCCTTCCCTTGTGCACCTGTTGCCCCAATTACTACTATAGTTTTCTTTTCCATTTGATTTGCTTTTTATATGTTTTTTTGTTGATTTAACAATACAAAATTGCAATGCAAACAAGCTTTGAAACGATGAGATATGATAAAAAAAAACGTTGATAAATGTCAACGTTTTTTTAAGGAATCACTTTCTGGTACTGCAAAAGCGATACAAAAAAAAGTCATTATGGATCATGGAAAATTTAGTAAAACATAATTAAGTAAGTCTGCAGTCTAAGTTTTAAAACAATTCGAAATTCTCTTGCCAGGAAATCTTTAGTTTTCGTTTGGTCTTTGTAGTCCATTAATTAAAAGATGCCCTGTATTCAAGCGGGGATACATTCATTTTTGTTTTGAATAATTTGCTGAATGACTGTGGATGCTCAAATCCTAATTGGTATGCAATTTCGCTTACTGAGAGATTTGTATTCACTAAAGCTTCTTTCGCTTTCTCAATTAGTTTGTTATGAATATGCTGCTGGGTGCTTTGTCCTGTCACTGCCCTCAGCATATCGCTTAAATAATTAGGCGATAGATTTAATTTTCCTGCAAAATACAGAACAGTTGGCAGACCATGCTCAAGTATTTTATCTCCTTGGAAATACTCCTCTAGTAATATTTCCATTTTTATCAGTATATCATTACTTGCTGTTTTTCGGGTAATAAACTGCCTGTTGTAAAATCGGTTTGAGTAATTGAGCAATAACTCAATTTGAGAAACCATTACATCCTGACTATACGGGTCAATTGAATGATTGTATTCCTTTTCAATGTTTTTGAATACTGTTTCAAGCATTGCTTCTTCTGTTTCACTCAAATGAATGGCCTCGTTAACAGCATAGGAAAAAAATCCGTAATTCTTAATATTTTTTCCAAGTGGGTAAGGTCGAATTAAGTCGGGATGAAAAACCAGCCACCAGCCTTCTGGTTTCTGGTTATCTCCTTCAATAGAAATCAATTGTCCCGGTTCCATAAACCCCAAAACCCCTTCATCAAAATCATAATAATTCCGGCCATATTTGAGTTTATTCTCAACGCACCGTTTTTTTAATGAAATGCTGTAAAAGTTCATTACCAAACTTATAGGATCCTGGCTTGGAGCAGTAATATCCTCAAAATTAATCAATCCGATATAAGGATGCTTCGGTCCAGGAAGTCCAGATAATTTATATAACCCCGAAATGGAATCAATCTTGAAGAGATTATTGTTTTTGCGTGTCATTGTCAATTAAAATTATATTTTATACTTGTCAATTTTTCAGAAACTTCCCATAGTTTCCTGGCAATCTGTTTGTCGTATGATTTGTCGCTTGATTTAACCAGTTGAGGATATCCGCGCAATTCTTTCCATCTTGTCGGACCAAAGTATTCTCCGCCTTTCGCACCTGTATCGGTTGCCGCTCTTAGTATAGGCAATGCACCTATTTCAACTCTTTGCCCAATAATATTATCCATAATGGACTGCATAAAAAAACCTGCGTGCCTTTGAAGATTAGTTTTAGTCCAGCCCGGATGCGCAGCAGTAACAGTTATTGCTGTATTGTTTGCTTTGAGCTTTCTGTCTAATTCATACGCAAAAAACAAGTTTGCCAGTTTGCTTTGGGCATATGCTACATCCTTGTTATATTGTTTATCAAAATTTAAATCATCAAAATAAATATCCGGTTTTCCCATTTCCATTTTGTGCAATACACTTGATTGTATTGCTATGCGGGAGTTTGGCGTTTTTTTTAAAACATCCAAAAGCAAACCAGTTAATAAGAAATGTCCCAGGTGATTTGTTCCAAATTGAATTTCAAAATTTTGCTTTGTTAGCTCACGTTTTGGCGGTGTCATTACACCTGCATTATTTATAAATACATCAAGGCGCTTATGCTTCCTATGAAATTCATCTGAAAACTTGTGTATGGAAGAGAAGTCAGACAAATCTAATTGCATTAGCTCCAACTTAGCATTAGGGTTATCTTTTTTGATTTTAGAAATTGCTTCCTTTCCACTTTCCAAGTTCCGAACGGTCATTATTACATGAGCACCTTTACTGCTCAAGACTTTTGTTGCTTCTAATCCAAGTCCGCTATTCGCCCCTGTAATGAGAATTGTTTTTCCTTGCTGTGAAGGAATATTATCTGTTGTCCAATTTTTTGTTGTCATTTTTCTTATTTTAAAATATGGTATAAAGTTCAGTGGTCTTTATTTTGTGATAGTAACCAAATCCCTGTATATTGTATCCAAATCAAGGTTCTTTCCAGTTCAATAATTGGCGTAGAAGCAAGTTATAAATAATAAAAACCGCTGATAAAATTCAACGGTTTTTATTATTTAAATTGGAATTTATCCTATCAAAAACGAGCTTACTGTAGTTCAGATCTACTCTTCTTATTTGTTAACAAATACGTAAAAAGATTTTATTTTATTGTCTTCAAAAAAGACAATATCCGTACCTGTCAATACTGATGGAGATCCTTCCGGGCCAGCACTCCACTCCAACTTAGCCACATTATTACTCATGACACTTTCTATGGTTTGAGTGATAGAAAAATCAGGAGGTAAGCTATTTAAAAGGCTGGTAACTTTATTATTTATGGCTTCATATCCAAAAAAAGATTCTTCGTCCATATCATACATTTCTACGTCTTTGGTGTATATTTTTTCTATAACTTTGAGTCTAACTGCTTCATCACGTTCGTTCCAAATCTGTGTTAAATGCTCTACCAATAATTTTTCGAATTCTTGTTCCATTTTTTTATTTTATAAAATTGATTAATATTATTTTATCCGTGAGCTAAATCTGATGATTCACTCCATTGTTCCCATTGCGATAAACGGTCTTCGTAAATATGCTTTACACTCTGCAATACACCTTTACCGAAGAAAATCCTAAATGGTGGATTTTCCGCATCTACTATTTTTAAAATTACATCTGCTGTCGCTTCTGGATTACCTATTGGCATTTTTTGAACTTCTGCATACATAGCGGCTTTGACACTGTCATAAGCGCCTATCGGTTCACTTCTAACAGCAGAAGATTGAGACCAGTCTGTTGCAAATGAGGCAGGCTCTATTATGGTGGTATTAATTCCGAAACCTTTTATTTCTCCTGCCAATGATTCGCTGATTGCTTCAACAGCCCATTTAGAAGCGTTGTAAATTCCTAGTGTAGGTACTGAAACAATACCAAGTAAACTTGATATTTGGATAATGTGGCCATTTCCCTGATTTCTCATAAACGGTATAGCTGCTTGGGTTATCCATAATGTTCCAAAAACATTTGTTTCGAATTGATCGCGAACTTCCTTTTCACTGGCTTCCTCGATAGTGCCAAACAAACCATAACCTGCATTGTTAATGATAACATCTAACTTTCCGAAATGCTGATGTGCTTTTTCCACCACTGAAAAGCACTGCGCTCTGTCTGTTACATCTAGCTGAAGTGGAAGAACCTTATCGCCAAATTCTGCTACCAATTCATCAACACTGGTTAAGTTTCTCGCAGTGACAACTACATTATCTCCCCGTTTAAGAAATGCTGTTGCCCATATTTTTCCGAATCCACGGGATGCCCCTGTAATTAAAATTGTTTTTTTCATTTTTTCTGTGCTATCTAATTAGACTTTTTTTTCTTAAAACGATTACTTGCCAATTGCCTCCAACACTTTGTGGGCAGTTTCTGTACCTGAATAATTTTGCTGGCCTGTGACCAGATTTCCATCGCGTACTGCAAAAGGTTTCCATATTTCTCCGCCTACATATTTTGCTCCAATTTCTTTCATAGCGTCTTGAACTCTCCATGATGTTAAATGCTGTCCTTCCGGGATAATTTTATACTGCCACAGCATTTTATTAACAGCATCTTCTTCCGCATTGGCAAAGCCGGTTACTGTTTTTCCTTTTGCTAAATACTTTCCATCTGAAAGTTTTGCATATTTAAGAATTGCTACCCCATGGCAGAGAGCAGCTGTGACTTTTTTTGCTTCGTAAAACGCCACAAATTTCTTTTGAAGGTCTATAGCTTTTTCAAAAGTATACATTGGTGCCTGACCGCCGGAAACTACAATAGCATCAAATTTAGCA
This sequence comes from Flavobacterium sp. FlaQc-47, assembly GCF_044006475.1. NCBI lineage: Bacteria > Pseudomonadati > Bacteroidota > Flavobacteriia > Flavobacteriales > Flavobacteriaceae > Flavobacterium > Flavobacterium sp. FlaQc-47. The sequence continues at coordinate 86,949 of NZ_JBIPCQ010000004.1, forward strand.
ACATCAATCTCACTAACTTTCTTAGTGTTTTCAACCAGTTTCATCAAACGATCTGTTGAAATAAAACCCATTGTAATTAGATCGTTTGCTGAAGTGCCACTTGGATCACGAGGGTCACTCATAGCATCTGCAATACATTTTCCTCCATCGTTACTGAAAATTTCTACTTGATAACCTGCATTAGTAAATTCAAAATAAGCGTGCGTTAATTCACTCCACCAAAAACCTACTGGCATTTTGGTTATTTCAGAAACGGCCGGGTTTGAAATTACAATAGCGATACGCTTCGTTTTTGGAAGATTATTTGATTTTGGAAGATCAACTGTTTTAAAAGACATCAATAATGTAGCAAAAATTGCTGCTGTAATAAATGTTAGTTTCTTCATTTTTTTGTTTTATTTATATAATTTAATAACCGATTGTAAATGGCTTGCCTACAAATTGCTGATTTTTGATTTCATCAACCAACGCAACTGCATAGTCTTCGAATGAAATGTTGCTTGCCCCATTTTCGTCAGCAACCAGACCAGTAGTCCCTAATCTGAATTTTCCTGTGCGTTCACCTGCCTGTATCATAGCAGCCGGGTTAAAGTAAGTCCAGTTTTCCAGTCCCGAATTTTCATAAAATCCTTGTACTTCACCATGTGCAAAAATTGAAGGCTTATATTCGTCCGGAATGTTTTTCATAATTTCGGTATTATCCAACATTTTCAAACCCGGTGCAATCTCATTATTAGTACCGCCTCCAACGGCAATAATTCTTGTCTGAGGTTGTTTTTTTAAGGCGTTTATAAGGTTTTGATGCGCTTGTTTAAACTGTTCAGGTGTTAGTCCTGCATACAGTGATATTGCAGCTACAATCACATCTTTGCCAGCTATTAGCGATGGTAATTCTTTTTCATTCAGCAAGTCGCCTTTAATAACTGTCAAATTGCTGTGCTTTAGTTCCAAGGCTTCTGGTTTACGCTGTACAGCTGTTACTTCATATCCTTTATCTAGTGCTTCTTTTAAAATTCGCTGACCAATGTTGCCAGTACCTCCAATTAATACTATTTTCATAATTTTTATTTTTTTAATGTTATTTCTTCTTTGATTTAACTATGCAAAGTTGCATCGCAAACAAGTCTTCAGAAGATGAGATATGATAAAAAAAACCGTTGATAAATGTCAACGGCTTTGTATTTTTACCATGGACTTATTCCAGTCGAGTCCTGTATGTCGTTACTAAAATATTTACCTGTTGGTCCGTTGTCGTCTGTGAGCGTATGTTTAATGATAAAGGATGCTGCACTTTCGATTGACCCTGTCCCAATATGGTGGTTGAAATCAGTTTTTGTAAAACCAGGGTCAATAGCATTTACTTTGATTGCTGTATCTTTTAGCTCATAGGCTAAAACAGCAGTGAATGCATTCAAAGCAGCTTTTGAAGCTACATAAGCAACTGGTTTTACATCATAGAATATCCAACTTGGGTCGCTGTGTAATGTTAAAGATGCCAACCCCGATGTAACAATAGTGATACGTGGACTTTCAGATTTTTTAAGCAGATCTAAAAATGCTTGTGTAACACTAATTCCACCAAAGAAATTAGTATCAAACACATTTTTAATTTCATTGATAGGTGTGTCAATGGCAGTTTGGGGGAATGGTCCGTGTATACCTGCATTATTTATCAAAATATCCAATTTACCCTGTTCCTTTTCGATAGTATTTTTAGCAGACAAAATGGAGTCATATTTAGTGGTATCTATTTCGATTGCCTTGATATTGTCAAAACCTTTTTCTTTTAATTCTTTTACAATTTCGTTTCCCTTTTCAAGGTCACGGCTTCCCAAATAAACGAACAATCCTTTTTTTGAAAGTTGTTTGGCTGTTTCCAAACCAATGCTTCTATTGGCTCCTGTAATTAATACTGATTTCATTGTTTTTATTTTTTTAAATTAATAATACAAAGTTGCATAACAACCAAGTCTCAAGTCGATGAGGTATGATAAAAAAAACCGTTGATAATTGTCAACGGTTTTCTATTAATAGGCATTATTATAATTTTAATTACACTGTTGTACCAATCTTATCTAATTCAAACAAAGCCTCTGCAGATAGTTCCAAAGAACCCGCCAGTATATTTTCTCTTAGATGTTTCACAGATGATGTTCCTGAGATAAGCAGAATATTTTCTGATCGCTGAAGCAGCCAGGCCAAGGCAACTTTTTTTGGACTTTCACCAATTGAAGCTGCTATACGTTCCAAGATTTCAGATTGAATGGGCATAAAGCCTCCAAGTGGAAAAAAGGGCACAAATGCGATTCCTTTTGCTGCGAGTTCATCGATTAATAAATCGTCTTTACGGTAGGCCAGGTTATAATGATTCTGCACACTTACAATGTCGCTTATACTTTCAGATTCTTTGTATTGTTTATAGCTTATATTGCTTAATCCAATATTTTTGATCAATCCCTGTTCCTTTAGTTTTACAAGTACTTTAAGAGGTTTGTCAATAGAAGTTTCGTCAGTACCCATTGGAAGTCCCACACGAAGATTGACAATATCCAGGGATTCCAGTCCAAGGTTAAGCAGATTCTGCTCAACGGCAAGTATAAGTTCCTCTTCTGAAATTGCAGTTAGCCAGGACTGATCGGCTCCTCGTCTTGCTCCTACTTTTGTTACTATAACTAAATCTTTTGTGTACGGAAAAACAGCTTCCTTAATGATCTGGTTTGCGATATGCGGGCCGTAATAGTCAGAGGTGTCAATATGATTAATTCCCAGGGAAATTGCTTCCCTTACAACTGCAACAGCTTCTTGTCGGTTTTCGGGTTCTCCCCATGCATTGTGGCCCACCAGATGCATAGCACCGTAGCCAAACCGATAGACAGTTTTCCCTGTTCCTTTAAATGTAAATGTTCCGCCTAATAATTGTGATGATGCCATAATATTTTAATTTTTGATTAATAATAAAGCAAAGTTCCATCACAACTACTCCATACAACGATGAGATATGATAAAAAAAACCGTTGACAAATGTCAACGGTTTTTTTATAAGCTCAATTTTTGGCTGTATGGCTACTTTTTCCTGATCCTGCTTAAAGTTTCTTTGGTTATTCCCAGAAAGGATGCTATGATATGCTGTGGAAATCGCTGAATAAACTGCGGGTGGTTTTTGCTGAATTCTTCATAACGTTTTTCTGCCGAGTTGCTTATAGTAGAGCTAAATCTGCGCTGTGATGCAATAAAACTTCTATTGTCCATCATTCTTGTCATTTCTCCAAATGATGGTATCTTTCCCATTAGATACAGCATATCTGCCACAGTAATAATAAGCAGTTCGGTATCTTCCCACGCATCGATATTGTATCTTGAAAGGGTAAGCATAACGGCACTTTCACGGTCGCTTGCCCACCAGTTTTCAATATATAACTGTGCAATGTGCTCTACCCCTTTTTCATCTACACTATATTGACGCATAGCTCCTTTTACAATAAAGCCTACATATTTGCATACATCACCTTCCTGCAGGAAATATTGCTTTTTCCTTATTTTTTTGGGCTGAAAACTAGCTATAATTAGATCTTCCTCTTCCTTGGTAAGCGGCAAATTCGTATATTGATTGATATAGGTTATTAATTTTTCGTGCATTGATTTGATCATTACTTTAGAGTGATGCAATATATAAAAAATGTATTTATCTAAACAGCATTTCTTTTAGGGAATATTAGTCGCAAAGAGCTACTCTTTGGAACAGCCCTTTGTGCTTTGATCACTCTTTACAAGTTTTTTCTTTTTTTTATACTAATTCAAAAATTATAAAAACTAAAAAAAGCCCACAATCAATTCTCTTCGATGATAACGTATTTTTAAGAGAAGCTATCCACATAAAATATAATTATAGTGATATTTAGCACAAATGTCTTTTAGGGTAGTAACTACCAGTTTACTGTAGAAAAGGCTTACTTGATTTATCAAACGACATTGCCCATGATGAAGATCATTACTCATTACATCAGGTCTTAAATACAGTCAATAAACAAATCTAAGTACTGCCTACTGATGTAAAAACATTTTTGTTCTAAGTGAAAGAAAGGCTTAACCAATATTGAGATTGCCGAACATCTCGATATATCAATCAAAACCGTCGAATCCAAATGACAAAATCCCTGTCCGTATTAAGGAGTTCACTTGAACAAAAGATTAAAATTTTCCTGTTTGTCCTTTTGGGAAAATTTTTTTTTTATATAAGATTAATGCCAGCAATGCGAAATAATTTTACCTCTTATTTAAAATCAGGAATACAGTTGCATCTTACCTTACTTAGATTTAAATGAAATGTTTAATTCCGAGTATAAAGTGGCTGCAAATATCAATAATCCCCCAACAAACAATTTCCAAGTTAAAGGCTCATGCAATAAAAACAAAGATGCTATTGCTCCGAAGAGAGGTTCAAAAAGATAAATTACCGCAACTTTTTCTGCAGATAAATACTGCTGGGCAATCATCGATACCGAATACATATAAGCTGTTGAAAATATAGCGCAATACATAACTCCTGTCCAGAAATCCTGATCTTCAACCGCCCAAATTTGTGAATTATCAACAATTGCCAAGCATAAAGCAATTATGCTGCCCGCTGCAAACATGGGAACGATTGCAGTAGCTATTTCATACTTATCTTTTTGTTTTTCTACCATTATCAAATAAATACTAAACGAGATAGTTCCCAAAATCACATAAACAAAACCCTGATTTAAAGTTAGTTTACCTGAAATGGTTATCAATGATAAGCCTGAGAGCGCAATAAGTGAGGCTATCGATATTTTTCTGGAAAAACCCGTACGATATACCAGCCATTTTATAAAAGGAACCAGAATGACGCATATACCCGCAATAAAAGTGCATTGTGAAGCCGGGAGGTATTGCAAACCTTTGGTCTGTAAAATCATACTGACAGTTAAAGGCACAGCTAGCATACTACCACACGTTAGGCTTGACAGGCTCACTTTTCGTACATATTTTGAAAAGCATACTGAAAGAATGACTGTAGCCAGGGCAAGTCTGTAGAACAAAAAAACATACAGTGAGCCTGCCTGAACCGCCATTTTAGTTATCGGAAAAGACATTCCCCAAAAGGCAGTTCCCAATAATAAAAGTATAAGATATAATGTTGCTTTTTTCATAAAAGTCCTTCAGTGTCTCGTCTATGAGAATTATTTTTTTAGTACTAAATTGTTTAAACATCAAATAAATTCCCCAGAATAATTGACAAATAATAATTATTATTAAATTGCAAAATATGGATATACAGCAATTAAAATATTTTCTGGCCCTGGCCAATGAACTGCACTTTTGGAACACAGCTGAGAAAATGAGTATAACGCAGTCTGCCCTAAGCAGACACATTATGTCCTTAGAAAGTGAACTTGGCTTACAGCTTTTTGTCCGCAATAAGCGTAATGTCAAACTTACTCCTGCAGGCGAATTTCTCAAAGAAAAGTGGAAAGCCGAATTGATTCAGTTCGAAGCTATCCAAAAGCACGCCCTGCAAATTCACCTGGGGCAGTATGGCACGGTCTCTATAGCGCATCCCGATTCCATATCATCCTTTTTCCTTCCCGATTTCATTAAAAAAATATACGCTGTATTTCCAAAACTAAAAATTGAGCTTCTGCAGCTCACTTACGAACAACAGGAAGAATATCTTAAAAACTACAAAATTGATTTAGCTTTTAGCCGCGAAGAAAATCAGTCCCCCCTAATTGGTTCAAAAAATCTTTTTTCAGAGAACTTATGTATGGTTGTGCCTATCGACCATCATTTTAAGACAACAGATGATGTGACAAATAAAACCCTTCTCACTCAAAAATTTATTTTAACCACAGGAGGTGCAGGCAGCAGTTATGACTCCCTTATCGCCAAAGTTTATAAACACTATCAGATAGACCCACACTCCCATATTTCGTGCGAATTTGGGTCAACCATTATACCTCTAATAAGAAATGGACTGGGTATTTCAATCCTTCCACAATCTTATGATCGACAATACAATAATGAAGTCCGGTTTATTCCACTAGCATTTACTACCAGCTTATATATTAATTGGAGAAAAGACGATCCCAATACATTAATCAGCAATATTCTTGAATTGATCCTGTAATAATTAAAGCTTAAGCATTTCGATATGCATGATACCATCTTCATCATATGGTTGTCCCTGCGCTAGAAAACCAAGCGAATTATAGAATTTTGACAAATGCTGCTGAGCCCCTATACGTATAGTGGACCCCTTGAACAGTCTTTGACAGGCTTCCACTGAGTTTTGCATCAATTCTTTCCCTAATCCCAATCCTCTAAAAGCTGGGGCTGTGATCACTCTGCCTATTGAAATTTCCCTGTATGACACCCCTGCAGGAACAAGGCGTGAATATCCGGCAAGAACACCATTGATCATGCAAATAAGATGATAGCTGTCCTGGTCTTTATTGTCCAAGTCCTGAAAAGCACAATTCTGCTCGACAACAAAGACTTCATTTCTTAATTGCAGAATAAGATACAATTCATCATTGGTTAATTCCTTAAATGATTTTGTAATATATGTAGTGGCCATAATTTTTGATTTATATGTTATTTTATCAAGTACAAAATAAAATAATAATGCCTTAAGGCATTTTTATTTTGATGTAAAGGTAAACAAGGGACTAATGTCAACAAATGCTGTTTTTTACTCAACTAATTCATTTATTGCATTATTATATCTTAATCAAAATCTTCCTGCCTAGGAAGATAGAAGTATTTAAAAGCTATAATTTATTATCTTTACCAAACAAATTCATGCATTTATAAAATCTGAATTCATAAATACTATCCAATAAAAATGCAACAAGTTATCTCATCTCGAAAAATAGAAATCACAGAAAAATTTATATTAGAACTGGACAAACATTTAAATGAACTTAAAACAGGAGTAGTTGAAAAAGCACTTGAAATTCATGAGCTCGCAGATCTGCTGTTTATAAAAAAAAATCATTTGAGCGATACGGTAAAGGAGGTTTTAGGTAAATCGCCATGTGATATATATGAAGAAAAATTGGTAGCAATTTCAAAAGATTTAATTGAACATTCAAACAAACCAATCAGTGAAATTGCCCGTACATTAGATTATGATCCCTCAAACTTTACGAAATTCTTTAAAAGATTTACCGGACGTACCCCTAAAGAATATAGAAATGAAACTCAATCCTAAAAAATTAAAGGTTAGCTTTTAGTAAGACCTTTTATGGATAATCCCTGATAAAGTAAAAATTATTCAGGTCTAAAAGGTAAAGAATGGTTTGCTCAATTTTCATTTGTGAGTCAGCCATACTAAGTTTTGTATCTATTTCTAAACTTTAATAGTTACATTTTTAACAATCTAATTAAATCCCATGGAAGGCGAAACTAACCTAAATATTATTTTAAAAAATTTAAATCCAGTTCTCAATGATGGACAGTATGTATATTCTAAAGTTGAATCTATTGCTAAGATTCCTCTCGCCAAAATTTTATTCTTTTTTAATGAACAGGAAGGCATTACAATAGTTATAAAAAAACAGGATGCCTTGGAACTCGACTTAAAGTTTTCCTACGTCGCAGCATGGATTACTCTTGAAGTTCATTCCTCTCTTGCTGCTGTTGGTTTAACTGCTGCATTTTCACACGCCCTGGGTAATGCTAATATCAGCTGTAACGTGGTTGCTGCATATCTGCATGACCATATATTTGTAGATGAACGAGATGCTTCCAAAGCTATGGAAGTACTGGCCGGGCTTAAAGGAAAGTCCTAAAACAGGGTCTAATTTTATGCAGTTTCCAAAAAATATCACTGCGAAGATCACAGATTACAGAGCTGAATTGCAATCTAATTAAAACAGGAGAGTTCACCATTTTTTTAGCTTCAGAATTTTGAACTTTGCCTCTTAATTAATAAGAGATCATATGACAGCTAAAAAAACTGTGCTCATTACAGGAGCAAATAAAGGGATTGGATTTGAAACGGCAAAAAGATTGGCAGAATTGGATTATTTTGTTTTTATTGGAAGCAGAAACCCAGAAAATGGATTACTCGCCGTTAAAGAATTAAATGCTTTGGGGTACAAGAACGTCGAGAGCATTCAAATCGATGTCACCAATTCAGAGTCGATAAAAAATGCAAAAGTAACACTGGAGTCAAAAATCCAAAAGCTGGATGTATTGATCAACAATGCTGGTATTACAGGAGAAATGCCACAAAATGCTTCCAGTATCACACTCTCAAATTTACGTGCTGTTTATGATACAAATTTTTTCGGCCTTATCGAAGTAACGCAGCATTTCCTGGAATTGCTAAAAAAATCAGACGAGCCAAGAATTGTTAATGTTTCAAGTGATTTGGCTTCATTGAGTAATCACAAAAATCCTGAATATCCATTCTACGAGGCGAAAGTAACTGCATATTGCTCGTCCAAGACCGCACTAAATGCTTTTACTGTAATGTTATCACACGAACTTAAAAATGAAACACGATTTAAAATAAATAGTGTCAATCCGGGATTTACAGCAACTGACCTAAATCACTTTACAGGAACACAAACTATTGAACAAGGAGCAAATGCTATAGTAAAATACGCAACAATTGGCAATGACGGGCCTACTGGTGGTTTTTTTGATGATCAAGGCGAAATTGCATGGTAGAATGATTACCATAATTAAGAAAAAATGACTGAAGTTTAAACTTCAGCCATTTTTCTTTTTAACCCCAATATGTAACTTTAAAAGTATTTTTGCCAATCCTCAGCAGCAATCTGAAAGTTACTATTGATCAGTTAATTTCTTAATTAAACTGTTTTTTATAACATATGTTTCAATTATTTTATTTTTTGTAATCCATCTTTGTAGAAAAAAGATTATGGAGTATTTGGGGTATTCTGCTTCAATTCTTATTGGAGTCTCTTTAGGCCTAATTGGTGGTGGCGGGTCAATACTGACCATTCCAATCTTAGTCTATCTTTTCAGGGTAAATCCAGAGCAGGCAACCTCTTATTCACTATTTATCGTTGGATCTACTGCTTTATTTGGGAGTTATAGCCACTACAAAATGGGTAATTTGAAAATCAAATCTGCGTTATGCTTTGCTATTCCTTCTGTCATATCAATACTTATTATCCGTGAGATTATTTTCCCACATATTGCCGCTACTCTTTTTTCAATTGCATCTTACAGTGTTTCAAAAGATCTTCTAATCATGGTTGTCTTTTCTGTTTTGATGATTGCTGCTTCAATTTCAATGATTAGAAAAAATAATTGTGGAATGAGGAGTATCCCAACCAATTATATCCAACTCAGTATCATAGGTTTTTCAGTTGGAATCATAACGGGTTTTTTGGGTGCAGGAGGCGGATTTCTAATCATTCCCGCCTTGCTTTTTTTTGCCAATTTATCTATGAAACAGGCTATTGGAACCTCTTTGTTGATCATTACAATCAATTCTTCTATTGGTTTTGCAGGGGATCTATACATTGGATCGCCGATAGACTTTCCTTTTCTATTTGGAATAACTGCAATGGCACTTATAGGTATGTTTATAGGAACCCAAATTTCACGAAAAATTGATGGAGCAAGATTAAAACCGCTGTTTGGGTGGTTTGTACTAATCATGGGTTTTTATATCATTACCAGAGAAGTTTGGTTTTCAAATTAAACAGTTGAAGAATCAGCTCCTTGCCTAAGATTTGGCCTGCATGTCTCATTTAGATTAGAAGTGCCTAATAATGTAATAAGATGTATTGTATATTCCGCAAAGTAGTTTTGCATTCTGTGACGTTTTAATTGACAAGCAATAGTTTATACTCCACTTATCGCTTTTTCATATCACTTTCAAAATAGTCCAAATTTAGATATTTTCAGATAATTTTATCATCCAATCCAAAATCCTTACCATTTATTTTTTGAAAGAAATATTCCATCAAAGTCTCTCTTCCAGACTTCCTTTATCAGCGACACTTTTCTTCATATGAGCTAAGTTTTACAATTCGCATTTAAATCAAATACATTTTATGAGCAGTAAAAAAAGGGAATCCTTAAAAATATTTTTAAGAATCCCCTTTTAGTTAACAAAGCAGATTGATGAATTAATTATTATAACTAAATTTGACCTAAGGTTTTCGTTGTAATACCCAAATAAGACGCCATAAGTTTCTTGGAAACCCTAAGTTGTATCTTCGGATACTGTTTTATAAACTGTTCATAACGGTCTTTTGAGTTGGTGCACATAAAATTAAGAATTCTCTTTTGAAGCACTATATTATTGGCACTGCTTTTTTTTCTGAAAAAAAATTCCATTTTCTTGGACAAGGCACACAATTTTTCTTTATCAGCATAGGATATGGAATACAGCACTGTGTTTTCAAGACATTTAATATCAATGCTTGTCGAGCAGCCTGTGTTAAAAGATTGTATATCAGAAATCCAGTTATCTTCCATCGCAAATTGGACTATATGCTTTTTGCCTTCATCATTTAAATGAGAAGCTACAACAAGTCCACTGACTATGAAGAATTCAAATGGAGCCGTTTTTCCTGATTCCACTAGGTAATTGCCTTTTTTGTATGTCTCCCTGACAAAATAATGCTCAATCTGCTGATACTCCTCATGAGAAAGCTGAATTGTTTTAGCTATATTTTCTTTAAGTGTTTTCTCCATTCTAGTTCTTGTTAAAACTATTTCTACATTAAATTCAAATGATGAAAATTAATTATAGAATAGCCTAAATTAAATAAAAAGATAAAATTACTCCAATACGAACCATTGCTTCACATCTTGGGCAATGGTTTCCTTAGCCAGCACACTTTCAAACTCGTTATTGCGGGCATTATACTCATATCCTTTCTGCCAATCCTTGTAATTACTAGTAATTTCTTTTATAGCATTGCAGATAAATAGAAGTTCATCGTTTCTCATTGTAGGATGCAGCGATATTCTTACCCATCCCGGTTTCTCCGACATATTGCTTTGCAGAATACCTTCAGTTATGGCTTTTGATTCTTCCTCCCCGATTTGAAATAAACTATGGGCATAGGTACTAGCGCAGGACCAGCCGCCACGTACCTGAATACCAAATCGGTCGTTCATAAGCCGGACAATCAGGTTGTAATGAATATTATCAATGGTAAAGGAGACACACCCTATACGTTCTGTCTCGAGATCTCCTAAAATATTTAGTCCCTCCACCTTATCAAGCTGTTCAAAACAGATATCCAAAAGCTCTCTTTCCCTGTTTCTCATATTCTCAGTCCCCATTTGTTCTTTAAGCTGCAAACACAAAGCAGTGCGCATAACCTGCAGGAAACCTGGAGTTCCTCCATCTTCTTTTACTTCTATTGCATCACTGTAGTGATAACCACCCCATGGATCTGTACACTTCACATTTCCTCCACCTGGATTATCCGGAAAATTTGATTTGTATAACTTTTCGTTAAAAACCAAAACACCGCAAGTTCCCGGTCCGCCTAAAAATTTATGTGGCGAGAAGAAAATAGCATCCAAGTATTGTTCGGGATCTTCAGGATGCATATCTATTTTTACATAAGGCGCAGAGGCTGCAAAATCGACAAAACATAGCCCACCATGTTGATGCATAACTTTTGCCAGCTCATGATAAGGTGTAATAATTCCTGTAACATTAGAACATGCCGTAAATGATCCTATTTTTTTTCTGCCAGAGTATTTTTTTATTTCCTGTTCTAATATTTTAGGATCAACCAGGTTATTTTTGTCTCCTGGCAGAACCACAACATCGGCAATAGTTTCATACCAGGGAACCTGATTGGAATGATGTTCCATATGAGTAATAAAAACAACCGGCCTCTCTTCCTCGTAGAGGAGATTTACATTGTAAATATTATCCGCAGAGCGTAAACCCATGATTCGCTGAAGCTTAGACAAAACAGATGTCATTCCTGTTCCTGTTGTTACCAAACAATCAGACTCATTTGCATTGACATGCCTTTTTATCAATGCTCTTGCATGCTGGTATGCATAAGTAGAAGCTTTGCCTGTTTCGCTTGAAAAAGAATGGGTATTGGCAATCATAGGCCCAATTTTATTGAGCATTATTTCCTCTATTGGAAAATATAACCTTCCACTAGCAATCCAGTCTGCGTACAATAACTTTTGTTTTCCGTAAATGGATTTAAAACTATGACTTACCCCAATTGTATTTCCTCTGAATTTAGAAAAATGAGTCTCTAAATTCTCAGGTATTGTTTTATCCAGAATAGCATTCATTATGTATAGTGCTTTAAATACTTTTTTTCTTAAAATTTTTAATCCCTGTATTCAGCCAATTATAATACTCTTCAATATCAGGGTTATAGGCAGAAGGAGTTGTCAGGTTTTCACTGTTATGATCAACTATGACATAAAATGGCTGTGCATTTGCCTTATACCTTTTGATTTGCAAATCGCTCCATTTATTACCAATCGTTTTGATTTTTTTACCCGTAGTTTCAGAAACATATTGTTCATTTTCCGGCAATTCTTTCTTATCATCCACATACAGGGAAATCAGAACTACGTCATTATTTAAAACCCCTAAAACTTTTGGGTCAGACCAAACCAGTTCTTCCATTTTGCGGCAGTTAACGCAGGCATATCCGGTAAAGTCCAACAACACTGGTTTTCCTGCTTTTTTGGCAAACTCCATTCCTTTTTCATAATCATGAAATGTGATGATATTCTGGGGACCATATTCTGCACCTTCTGGCAGAGCTGACTTCATTTCTGCTGGACCCTTAGAAGCTCCAAATCCGTCCGGTGATTCGCTGTACTGCATCGGAGGAGGAAATCCGCTGATTAATTTTAACGGTGCTCCCCAAAGTCCCGGAATCAGATATATAGTAAAAGTCAATACAATCAGTCCAAAACTCAACCTTCCCACCGAAATATGGTTCAACGGAGAATCATGAGGCAACGTAATTTTACCGAATAAGTAAAATGCCAAAACGCCAAATACCGCAATCCAGACAGCAAGGAAAACTTCTCTTTCAAGCCAATGTAATTGCAGCACCAGGTCGGCATTTGATAAAAACTTGAAGGCTAAAGCTAATTCTAAAAAACCAAGAACCACTTTTACTGTATTGAGCCATCCGCCTGATTTTGGCAATGCATTCAGCCATCCCGGAAAAGCAGCGAATAAAGAGAATGGCAATGCAATTGCAGTGGAGAATCCTAACATCCCTACAATTGGAGCAATTCCCCCTTTTGAAGCAGCTTCAACCAGTAAGGTCCCAACAATTGGACCTGTGCAGGAAAAAGAAACAATAGCAAGAGCCAATGCCATAAAGAAGATTCCAATGAGCCCTCCTCTGTCCGCTTGAGAGTCGACTTTGTTGGCTAGGGAATTTGGCAGCATAATTTCAAATGCACCCAAAAAAGAACAGGCGAAAACCACCAGTAAAATAAAGAAAATAATATTGAACCAGACGTTCGTTGAAAGCGCATTCAGTGAATCGGCACCAAAGACTGCCGTAACGATAGATCCCAACAAAACATAGATTACAATAATTGAAAATCCATAAATTAAAGCATTTCTGATTCCGGCTGCCTTGGTTTTACTTTGTTTAGTAAAAAAACTTACCGTCATGGGAATCATCGGAAACACGCACGGAGTCAATAAAGCAGCTAGGCCTGATAAAAAAGCAATAATAAAAATGCTGATTAATCCTCTTGATTCACTTTTTTCACCTGAATTCACAATCGCTTTCTCAGGTTGTATTTCAGTTTCAGCAACTGCTTTTACTTCTGTACCTACTGAATCTGTTTTGGTAAGGGCTAATCCTAATGAGGAAGCCATTTTTTTCGCATTGGGAATTTTAAAAGATAATTCTTCCGTTGAAGGCGGTAAACAATTGCTGTCATCACACACCATAAAATCAACATCTGCCGCTATATTAACCACTTCGTCTGAAGTAAGCTTTATTTTTTGCTTAAAAACGGCTTTATCTTCAAAATACTTAATTTTCATATCGAAGATTTTATCGACCGTTTCATGTCCTTTATCTTCGGATGTTTTACCGATTAACTCGAATTTTTTTGAAGTGTTTTTAAATGTAAAAGCAGTAGGAGACGGTCCGCCCTCTTCGATATATTGACCGTATAGATGCCAACCGGACTGTATTTCTGCCTGAGCCTTTAAAATATATTCTTTATCAGAAACCTTTTCTACAGATGTTGTCCATTTCACTGGATTATACATCTGTCCAAACATAATGCAGCTCACAAGCAGAAGTAAGGTTGTTAAAAATTTTTTCATTTTTTTTTGATATTTTAATTTTGATTAATATAAGAGCTGTCGGCAAACAGCTCTTATAAGGTCTTTCACAGAAAATGGCTTACTAATTCAGATCCTAAAATAAAAATGATGAAAGACGACTATTAAAATTTATTGTAAAGGCTTGCCGTCCTTGTCAAGAGATCCTGATTTTATTACAATCATCTTATCCAGCTGAATGTACTTTTTGATAGCATCGTTAACTTGTTTCAATGTTACTTTTTCAATCTCTTTTGGATATTGATCGATATAACTTGGTTCCTGCCCTCTTTCAATAATATTCAGAATGGTGTGGCACAATCCTCCTGTTGTTGCGAGTCCAACTTTAAAACTTCCAATCAGGTTTGCTTTTTTATTATCTAATTCTTCTTGAGTAATACCATTTTTTGCCCATTTGTCAATCTGAACCATTGTAGCGTCTAATCCTTTTTGAAATAAATCAGGATTGAAAGAGGCATTAACCATCCAGTACCCTCCTGTATATATATTTCCACCATGCATTGATGAAATGCTGTATGTAAGTCCGTCCTGATCCCTTACTGTCTGCATTAAACGTCCTGCAAAGCCAGCACCTAACGTATAATTTGCAATGTAAAAAGGAATATAATCAGCATCAGCTCTTTTCAAGCCTGTGTACTGTCCAATGTATAATTCGGCACTTGGCTTTTCAGCAATGGTAATCACTTCTGTTCTTGAAGGCACTTTTGGAGTTTCGTCAAATTTTAAAGTTTCTGCAACACCGCCATTCCAATTTTTGAAAGACTTCTTTAATGATGCGTTCAAGTTTGCACCTTCTGTATCTCCAACTATAACAAAATGCATTGATGCTGGTCCGAAATACTTTTTATGAAATTCTTTCACCTGGTCCAGAGTTGCATTTTTGATATTGGCCAGGTCCTCTTCAACACTTAAACTGTAATTTGGGTTTCCTTTTGGATAAATCGCCTGCAAAAGGGCAATACTGCCTCTTTCTCCTGGGTCATTCAAACTTTGCTGCGTATTTCCTGTAAGCTGTTGTTTCAGGTTTTCGAATTCTTTCTGATCAAATAAAGGGGTACGCAATTCTTCAGCTAATAAAACTATAACCTGGTCTAGATCCTTTTTCAGGCATTTGAAACCAATACTAATTTTGGTTGGAGATCCGTTTACATTTAAGTTCACCCCTAATTTTTGAAGCTTTTCAGAGAATTTGAATTTATCATTAAGTGTAGTCCCTTTTGACAACATGGATGCTGTCAAGGTAGGAATAATCGGATTTTTACTTTCATTGATAAAATTTCCTAATGAAATACTGGCTGCAACTGTTACAAAATCTTTTGCAGATGTTTTTACTGAGACCACATCAATACCGGCTACTTTTTCTCTTTTGTAAGCAGAAGTCTCTTTTTCGATTGCATCTAAATCTTCTGCGGCAACCGCTGATAATGCCTTTTCTGCTTCAAAAGATGCGTATTGGGTAGTACTTTGAGCATCACTATGTTCAGGATGTCTGTAATAGAACGGCTCTTTTTCCGGCATAAAATTATTGGCCTGCACTGATGCACCCTTATTTTGATCACCGGATTGTTTCGGTATAAAATATCCTGTGGTACTCTGGTCTTCTACTAAATATTTTTGAGCCACTCGTAAAACGTCAGCAGGTGTAACTTTTTTAAGCCGGTCAACTCCTGTTATAAAATCCGTCCAGTCTCCCGAAGCAATGGATTCGGTTAATTGTGAAGCAATTACGCCTGAACCGTCTCTGGCTAAAATTGTTTGTGCATTGATATTGGCAACAACACGATTTACCTCATCCTGACTCACTCCATCTTTTTGAATTTTAGCAATAACTTCAATCAATTTAGCGTCAATATCCTCGTGTTTTGAGGTAGTAGGAAATCCAACACCGATAGTAAAAAGCCCCACTTCCTTAAAATTACTTGCATTAGAATAGGCATAAATTCCCATGCCGCTATCAACAAAAGTTTTGTTTAAAATAGCAGATGGTCCTGAACCAATTATTTCCCCCAAAATATTCAGTGCGGGAAGATCTTCATGCAAAGCTCCCGGAATTTTATAGGATTTGTTGATTACGCCCAATTCACCAGGTTTTTTTACGATAATTTTGCGAGGCCCATATTGTTGTGGTTCTTCGGTATAGGGCTGAGGCATTGCTTTTGGAGATTTTGTAATTCCTCCAAAATACATTTCTATCAATTCAAAAATATTCTCTTTTTGGAAATCTCCAATAATAGTTAAAGTCGCATTATCGGGCCAGTAATACGTGTTGTAAAAGTTACGAAGAACCTCAATTGGTGCTTTTTCAATATCTGATTTCCATCCAATTGTAGAGTGATGATACGGATGCGCTATATAGGCTGCCGCCCATATTTCTTTGTCCAGCAGCTCATTTGGATCGTTTTCTCCTCGTTCAAATTCATTACGAACAACGGTCATTTCAGACTCCTTATCCTCTTTTGTTAGTAAAGAATTACGCATTCTGTCCGCTTCAATTTGTAATGCCAGTCCAATTTTGTCACTTGGCAGTGTTTCAAAATAATTGGTCCTGTCGTACCAGGTTGTCGCATTTAACTGCGCACCTGTATTTTGAAGCACATCGGTAATTGTATTTCCGTTTTTCTTATTGAAAGTTGGAGTTCCCTTAAACATTAAATGTTCTAAAAGATGCGTTGACCCCGTGTTTCCTAAAACTTCATTTTTCGAACCTACACGGTACACAACTTGCACCGTTGCAACAGGGGAGGAATTATCCTGCATGAGCAATATAGTCATGCCGTTGGGCTGGTACAAAAACTCTTCAATACCTCCTAACTCTTTCACTTTCTTAAAGTTGACTGATTTATTCTGCGCTGACATTAGGGTGCAGAATGCTAATGAGCAATAGCCCAGCAAGATATACTTTTTCATTTTTTTTAATTGATAATTAATTAAGAGTATAAGATGATTATTAAAATAACAATCATCTTATATAGAACCCTAAAGTATTTATTATGATTTTTTACTAAAAATTTCTTCCAATTTAGCATGAAGTGCTTCTTCTCTAAGATTTTTGGCTACAATTTTTCCATCAGGACCAATTAAAAAATTAGTAGGAACTAATTTTACACCGTATAAAATACCAACTTCATTTTTCCATCCTTTTAGGTCAGAAATGTGAGTCCAGGTTAAACCGTCTTTCTCGATCGCTTTCTGCCATAAATTCTTTTTATCATCTAAAGAAACGCCTAAAACATCAAATCCCTTATCATGATATTTTTTATATGCAGCAACCACGTTCGGATTTTCTTTTCGGCATGGACCACACCAGCTTGCCCAGAAATCAACCAGAACATATTTACCTTTATAGTCAGATAATTTTACAATTTTTCCATTTACATCTGTCTGTGAAAATTGTGGGGCAGTAGTTCCCGGGGCGGTACGATCCTCTATGTCAATGGCAGCTTTAAGCCTTTTGCCATATTTTGATTTTTGAATTTGCGGAGTTAGAATCCCGTAGTACTTTTTTACCTGTTCCGGAGTGCCATACGATAATAAACGTTCCTCTATAATCAGTGCTGATGCTACTTTGTCTTTATTCTCCACAATAAATTTGTCGGTCATCTTATCTGCCAGATTCTGCAGTTCCAGCCAGCGCTTATCCATCATGGCTTTCTGTTCCCCTACCAATTTTACTTTACCATTTTTTGTTAAGGAATCAGACAATTTATATAGAGGTCCCGCTATATGGCTTACATTTTTAAATTCATTTTTGTAAAATGACTTATAAATAGAATCCTGCATAGCACCTGAGAATTTAGCATTAAAAATAGAATCTTTATCGGCTTCAAATGAAATCGTCTCATTATCTAAAATGAATAAAGGTCCGCCTTCCTTTGCTCCTTTTAATTTGATGCTGTATAGTAAAGGTTCCTCTACTTTGCCTTGAAACGTAAACTGACCATCCTTAATTTCTGCAGAATCTTTAGTTTTTTTAGCCCCGTCTTCAAATTCAAGGTAGACCATGCCATTCTTCAGATTTGTAAATTTACCATTGATTGTGTAACCGTCTCCTTTATTTGAGCAGGAGGTAATGACACTAGCAAGTGCTAATGCGAGAATACTTGTTTTTAAAACTGTGTTTTTCATTTTTTTTTGTTTAATATTTTTAATTATTTGAAATATGATTGTATTGTATACTTAAGTTTTTAATCTCGGAAAGTTGAATTAATATTTAACGATTTTTATAAACTTCGGGTTTAAAGATAATTTCATATGATTTTCCTTCATTTAAGACTTTCGCAACAAGAGTTTGAATATCTTTCTTTGTCATACGATTAACTATATCTTCAAAATTCTTCGGGTCATTTATGTTCTCGCGAAATAAATAATAGTCGGTGATAAGGTTCATATCGTAACTTCTTTCCTCTTTATATTGTTCCCTTTCTTTAATTAGGTTTGTTTTTACCTTGGCTAGGTCTTCCTGTTGTATATCTCCATTTGCAATCTTACGAAGTTCCTCTTTGACGATAACTGCGAGCTTATCCGCTAAATCTGGATTGCAGTCAAAATTGAAAGTAATATAGAACTCTGACATTGGTTCCCTTAGATAATATGAAGATGCATGTGGACTGTATGCTCCACCTTCGGCCTCCCTAACGGTGGCAGTAACCTTGAGCTGCAGAATTTTCCCTAGTGCTGTTGCATAAACACTATTGGAAACAGAATAAGGCAATGCTTTTTTATAAGCAATATTAACTGTTGCCTTAGGGTCTTTCATTTCAAGATTAATACTCTTTTTAATTTGATTAGAAAGCCATTGGGGCTGGCTGGCAATGAAATTTTCTTTTTTGTTATGGGCAGGTATGCTTGCAATATATTTTTCCAGAAATGATTTAAGCTCGTTTTCTTGAAGATCACCCACTATAAAAAATTCAAAATCTGAAACATCGGCAAATCGCTCCTCATATATTCTTTTAGCCTTGTCAAATGAGATGTCAGCAACATATGCTTCGTCAAAAATTCGTTTTTTTGGATTGTTTTTACCGTACAAGGCTATAGTGAGACTATCCTGCATCTTTGTACCCACATCATTGTTTCGAGACAATAATGTCGTATTCATTTGATTTTGAATCATCTGATAACCCTGAAGTTCAAAACGAGGATGAACAAATGTCAAATAGACCATTTTCAGCATTGTTTCAGTATCCTTAGTACTGGAATAACCATTAACATTTTCATTTATATCACTGATATTAATATTGACATAGGCTGTTTTTCCAGCCAAAAACCTATCCAGCTCTGTAGCAGTGAAATCTCCCAGACCTGACATTTGCGCTAAATCCGGAACAATTCCGGCCGAAGGAAGATCTTCATCCTTAAGAAGAGAGGTACCGCCTTTACTGATTGCATTTAATACAACACTTTCTTTTTGTTTATTCGAAAATTTAAAATGCACTTTTACGCCGTTGCTCAGGATAAAAGTTTTTGCCTTAGTGTCATTATTTGCAATAGCCTTCACTATTTTGCCGCTTTTAATTTCCATGCCGGAAATTAAGTCTTTATCAGATAATGTTTCTGTATATGGTTTTAGCTTATCACTGCTTTCAACAGACGATATAATTTCCTTGGCGTCTTTTTCTGTTAAATTATAATCTCCTTCCACACCTGTTATATTTAAGAATCTATTGTTGGGTGCATACAGCCTTTTAATAGTCTGGTGCAATTCCTCGGTGGTCAGATTACTAAAGATAATCTTAGCATATGCATATTCCTGCTCAATATCAAGCAATGCTGCATTGGCCAAAAAATTAGACTGAATTTCCTGCTCAATCTCTTTATGGCTCCACTCATTCTTTTGGGCAATTTGATTTTCGTAATAGTTTTTAAATTGCTCAACAGTACGGTCCGTCTCTGATTGAATAAAACCATAACGAACTGCACGTACCACTTCAGAAAGTACTTCTTCAAAAGCTTCTTTTTGTTTATTAGGCTTTGGTGATATACCAATAATAAAATTGTTGGATGTTCTGGTTAGTGGACTATAACCTACTCCCGCACTTAAAAAATTTGATGCTCCATCTTTTGATTTTTCTGCAATTCTCGCAGACAACATTTGTGTTACGATAGATTCCAGCAATGAACGCTTTAAATCGCCAATAGTTTTATTTTCAAGCGAGCTTTTATGGCGGATACCAAATGCAATAGATGCTGAAGACACCTCAGGGTCTTTTCCTAAATGATAAAGAATTTCATTATTATCAGGAATTTCAACCGTAAAACGTTTTTTTGCATTTTTCACCGCTGGAATTTTTGAAAATTCCAAAAGGATTCTTTTCTCAATCTCATTAACATCCACGTCTCCAATAACAGCGATAGCCTGTAAATCTGTTCTGTACCAGTCGTGGTAAAAGTCACGAATTGCCTGATATTGAAAACCTTCAATAACTGAAAGCAATCCGATAGGCATCCTGTCAACATACTTGGAATTGTTGTATACAACTGGCATTGATGCATTCAAAAGTCTCATATTACCCACCTGACGAGTTCGCCATTCTTCCTTAATTACACCACGTTCAGCATCGATTTCCTTTTCTGTAAGTAGCAGGTACTTTGACCAATCCTTTAGAACTGTCAAACAAGTGTCGATCAAACCGTCTTTAGTTGGAATATTACTCAAATTATAAACAGTTTCATCAAAAGAAGTATAAGCATTGATATCCTTCCCGAAAACAGCTCCATGTTTTTCCAGAGAATTGAGCAGCTTTTTCCCAGGAAAGTGTTCTGTACCATTAAAGGCCATATGTTCTAAAAAATGAGCTAATCCACGTTGGTTTTCGTCCTCGAGAATAGAGCCTACATTTTGGATAATATAATAACTCGCAGCACCTTTGACAGCCTTAGTGTTTTTAATATAATAGGTCATGCCATTTGCAAGGACACCTTTTTTTATGGAGCTATCCATTGGAAGCATATCATTGTAATTTATAGTTTGTGAAGTTCCTTTGGAGCTAAACAGTATAAAGAAGAAAAAATAAACTATTGCAATATGTTTCATAAATATTTAAATTATTAACCGTTATCCTTACGGCCAGCAGTTATATTAATGTGTGTTTTAATTCAGTAATATGTTCAATTCATACATGTTACTGAATGATTTTAGTATTCACTAATAGAAAAAGCGATGCCCATCCGCTTTTATACCAGACAAAATTGGTAACGGTTAAAATATATTTTTTATTTAAATTTTGATTATTACTGAATAATATCGTGTTGTATTATACTTTAAATAATTCTTCTAATTTTTGATCAAGCGCTTCACCTCGGAGGTCTGTGGCTATTATCACTCCGTTTTGATCAACTAAAAAGGTAGCTGGAATTGTAGTTACCAGAAAAGATTTGCTAACCGTATTGTTATCAAGAAGATTCGGCCATTTCATATTTTCCTGTGTAAGGGCTTTGTTCCATGCTTTGGAATCCTTATCGATTGAAATACTTAAAACTTCAAATCCCTTAGAATTGTAATTTCCATAAGCCGTTTTAAGATTTGGGATTTCTTTTCGGCATGGGGAACACCAGGAGGCCCAAAAATCTATCAGAATGTATTTTTTACCTGCAAAAAGATCTTTAGAATTAAACTTCTTACCATCCTTATCACTTAAAATAAAATTATTAATCTTTGTACCTGCGAGAGTTTTAGGATACAATTCTTCTTTTGCCAGCTGCCCGTAGTAGCTATTTTTTGCCTCTTGGGAAAAACTTTCGAAAAGAGGCTTTTGCTCAGGTGTGAGGTAACTTAGCTCTTTCATCATAAAAAATGGCCCCCACCATGTATCTTTATTCTTTAAAATAAGATTTTTGGTAGAGCTTTCCACTTTTTTGAAAAACTCACCTTCTTTTTGGGAATAATTTTTCCATTCTGCCGACCCTTGAATGGAATCCAGTACCTTTTTGTTATTCTCTCCAGATGCTTTTAATCGCATGGTTAGCATTTTCTCGCTGTCTTTATTGTAGGAAGCATAATCATTATCCAGTTCCTTTTTGAAACTTGTTTCCTGGGCAAAATAGTCATTTGATTTAGACCCCTGCACAGTAGTATTTTCAAAAATAATCTGTCCACTCTCCTTGTTAATTTTCGCCGTTGCGGTTAATTTAATTTTTGAATTTTCAACCATAATAGGAATCATTCCGGTATTCTTACCAAAAAACATCAGATAAAAATAACGCGGTTCTTTAAGTTTGCCCGTTAGGACAAATTTTCCATCTTTTACCGTAGCATCCATAATAGAGGGATCACTAGAATGGGTTGCACCTGGAATTAACCCAACCTTTACACCGTCGTTAATCCCCGAAATACTGCCTTCAATCTGAAAGGAGTCTGTAGAAGGGCTCTTTTTTTGCCCCAGCATAAAAGAAACCGCAAATAAGCAGATATAAACACTTGCAATTTTAACTTTATTCATTTTTTTTATTTTTGTTGACTTGTTTATTATGATTATTTTGATCAGACATTCCCACTATCTTTAATTTGGATTTTATGATTCATTATTTAAAAGCTTCCCTTTCGAAAAATCCTAATAAGGAAGCTTTATTTAATTATTTAGATACATTTTGTGTAATGGTTCCATTTCCAGGATTTCTTATTGCCCCTTGCGGAAACGGCATAGTCCATAAATGTGAACTTTTTGACAAAGTGTAAGTGATACCGTTTACTGTTTTAGATAAACTCACAGGATAAGTACCCTCTGCAATCAGACGTCTCGCATCTCCAAAAGGCACAATGGTAAGAATAAGTTCATTATTTTTGGTTTTCAAAATAGCATTGACGGCCTCAGTTGTATTGGTCGCGGAAATGTCCTGATATGACACCGGCAGTATTCTTGACTTTCTAACTTCGTTTAAAACATCCATAGCATCATTAATTTGTCCAGCACGGGCTAAACACTCAGCCTTAATCAGATAAACCTCCACTGTTGTTATCCCGCCATAATTAAATGTACCTGCCAGAGTTGACTGATAGTTTGTCTCTGCCCCAAGCGTTCTGATTTTCCAGCGTGATAGAAAGCGGGCATCACCCGTCTCAAAGCGCTGGGCGCGCTCTACCGGAATATCACTTTCTGTTGCAAAATAATAAACTGCCCCATGACGAAAAGTATAATTTTCTGTATAATCGTATCCCATTGGTGACATTGTATTTATGTACGAATCGGGAATTTCAATTATATTCTTGTTCTGCTCATAATATGCTGTCCAGTCATATAGAGCATTATTCTCTGAAAGAGCCAGTTCAGCATATTTTAGTGCCTCTGTATAGTTGGTCATCTGAAGCAATACTCTGGAATAAAAAGCATAACCTGCCCCTAAGTTCGGATGTAGGGCTGTCTGGGAAACTTTTGGCAGGAAGGGGATCGCATCCCTGACATCGCTTAGAATAAAATCATACATTTCCTGAATTGTTACCTGCTTGCTTGGCGCGTAGATATTGGCACTGGTAATCAAGGGAACCGATAATTTCGTAGCAGCTGTTGCTGCTGCATAAGTGTCTGCATAATAATTAACCAAATTGAAGTAATTCATGGCACGCAAAACTTTTGCTTCGGCCCAAACTTCCCTTTTTTGCTCTTCGGTAGCCTCGGTGGCCGTTAGTGCATTTTCAATAATTAAATTAAATGTCGATATCCCTGCATACTGGCCATAGTAAGTAGTTTCATCAGCCCGGTTGAGTTCGATACGGTTAGCTGTTTCATCCCACATATAATTGGCATTTGTAAGCCTGTCATAGGATAAGGTTGCGGTTGTAACATACTTATCATTTAACAAATTCAGAGTTTGATCAACGTTTGCTGACTGGCTGGTATACTCATCACGCAGAAAAGCTTCATAATCTGCTAACGTGGTTGGTCTTTTAGATCCTTTTGGCAAATCATCCAAATAACTCTCACATGATGTAAAAGCACTACCTAAGACTAATGAGCATATAATGCTATAATATATTTTTTTCATTGTACAGTCTTTTTAAATTAGAAATTAACATTTACACCCAAAACAAAATTTGGAGACTGGTAACCTCCCAGAAGATATTTAGCATCCTTGCTTTTTGCCAAAGTAAAAACATTCTCAACATTAAAGTTAAAACGGACATTTTGCAGTTTAACTTTATGCATAAGCTGTGAAGGCAATTGATATGCCAGTGAGATATTACTTAATCTCACATTTGATGCATCAATAATATTAATATCAGCATACGAATATATTGCCTGCAGGTCAGAACTGTATTCCGGATCATACTCGTAAACAGCTCTAGGAATGTCTGTGTTTGCCTCATCTCCCGGCTGTCTCCAGCGGTTTGCAATATTTTTATTCACTACTCCTATTTCAGTTAAATAACCGCCATAAGCACTTGAATAAACATTATTTAACATTGGCAGGAAATTATTTCTCATTTTATGACCCAGCTCATAAATGAAAAGTGCCGATAGCGAAATGCTTTTATAATTAACCGATGTATGGAACGAACCGCTTTGTATTGGTACCATCGTACCATAATCCTTGATCGCTTCTAAATCGCTTGGGTTATATGTCACTGCAGTTCCTGTGGCATCATAAACCTGCGGCAGACCAGTACTACTTAAGCCTGCCCATTTATATCCATAAATAGAATTGAAATCCTTGCCTACTCGCGGATATGCTCTTGGATAATCTAACTGAAGATAGTAGGCAGGTGCCTCTACGTTCACATAATCTACTTTGTTTTTATTATTAGCATACAGTAATGTTGCGTCCCATGAGAAAGAAGGTGTTTTGATAATGATGCCACTTAAAGTTACCTCGAATCCTTTATTGGTCATACCACCGTTATTAATTGAATAGGTTGAGTAGCCCCAGCCTTCAGTAGGAACACCGGTAGTATTGGCCAGCAGGTCCTCTCCTTTTTTATTATAAAAATCAAAAGTACCGCTCAACCTTTCTTTAAATAATGAAAAATCTACACCAACATTGGTAGTTGTTGTTTTCTCCCAAGATAATTCAGGATTAGGTCTCGAGTTGATACCGCCCTGCATTCCACCTACATTGGTATTTCCGTAATAATAGGACGTAAGATAAGGTGCTGAATCCTTAGATATATTTCCTCCAATACCATATGAAGCACGGAGTTTAAGCCTGTTAATGATTGAAGATTTAAAAAATGATTCTTTATCAACATTCCATCCAGCACCTGCTGACCAGGTAGGTTTATTTTGATACTTGTTGTCTGTACCCCATAAATTAGAGCGGTCCCATCGAAGACTTCCTGTTACCGAATATTTTCTGTCATAAGTGTAACCGGCATTACTATATAATGACACATAGCGATTTAAGGTTTCACGCGCCGCACCAAAATCACCCTGTCCAAGATACCCGCCAAATATAGAGCCATAAACCTTAAGCAGCGCTGCCTGATTTACTGGTGTAAACGTCAGCGATTGATCATCCCAGCCATACTGTGTATTTTCTTTCGCTTCCATTTTATTATGACGTATTTCCGTCCCTGCAAAAGCACTTATTTCATGGACACTATTATAAATCTTTTCAAAATTTAACTGCTGACGAAAAGTGTATGCATTGGAATATATGTTACTTTGCCTTAATATATCACCATACGGCAGATTATATACTGCAGTATTAGATGGCGAGATCGTAACCAAACCGTTAACAAGTGAGCGGACGCTGTAAGAATCCTTATCACGAAGTTGGCTGGAGCGGTCGGCTCCAAATTCATATTGGAACATCGTATTTAATGATAGTGCGGAACTAAATTTTATATTTAATTTTGCAAACGTTCTGTTTAAAAAATTTTTCCCTTCCAGTAAATTTCTTCCAAACTCGTCCATTGGAGTAATATCCATATTGTAAAGACCGTAATTCTGCATTGACTGAAGCCTATAGGCGCTATAACGCGAAGCTGCCGTTGAGCTAAAGTTAGTACCATCATCATTAATCAGCTGGTTGTAGGGCTGGTATTTAAATTCAGGACGCAAAGGATTAAAACTCTGTGTGTCACTTTGATTGTAGTAAATATAAGTTCCTAAATCAAGAGAAAGCCATTGATTAATATCAGTTGAATTTTTTATATTAAGGCCTAGGGACTGGCTATCAGAATTCTTATCCTCAAATTGATTTCCTTTATAGGTCAGTGAAGCATTAAAAGTATTTGATTCTGTCGCTTTTCCTACACTTATATTATGCTGCACAAAATATTGATCACGTTTTGCATATTTTGCCATATCATCATAATATTTAAATCCTTTTGATGCAAGACCGTCCAAACGGCTGTTCATCTCTGACATGGAAATATTGCCAGCATACCCATTTAGGATAGTATTCATGCCAAGACTTGTAAAAACCGCATTTTGAAGCAGCGAGTTTGAATACCCCTGCGCACTTCCATCTGTTGCCTGCAAGTAAGGATTGCCAGCGGCCCATCCTCTTTCCAGATCCACTATATCTGAAGAATTTGTCAAATTTCCTGTATAATATCTATAAGGCGTAACGGTAAGATTACTGGAAAATGAGATGTTTGTCTGACCTAATTTTGCTTTTTTTGTTGTAATGACCACAACTCCATTTGCGGCACGTGCACCATAAATTGAAGCTGCAGCAGCATCTTTAAGCACAGTAATACTTTCAATATCATCTAGATTAAGATTAGCATCTTCTACCGGAAATCCATCAATTACATACAAAGGGGTAGTAAGACCTTTCATTGAGGTTGTTCCCCTTATTTGTCCATTTTGATATCCAACAATACGCCCTTCTAATATATTATCAAGACTGCTTAAACGCTGTTCTTTAAAATCCTCAGCTTTTATCTTTGACACCGATCCAGTAACCTGTTCAGCTGAAATATTTTGATAACCTGTAGTTATGACCAGCTCACCTAACTTAAATGTCTCTTCTTTTAAAACTACATTGATAATACTTTTACCTTCGACTTTAATTTCTTGTCGCACATATCCCAGATAAGCAAACGATAAGGTAGTTTGTCTACCAACTGTAATTATTTGATATTCTCCATTAAAATCAGTCTGTACTCCATTTCCGGAACCATTGTCAGAAACTGCGGCACCGACAAGCGGCATGCCTTTATCATCTGTCACCTTACCTCGCACATTGAAATCTTCATTTCGCCTGACTGTAGGGGAAGGTGACACGACTGGGCCTGTTTTAGCAGTCAAAATAATCTGGTCATCTATAATTTTAAAATCTGTTCCTGTATTTTTAAAAATCAGCGCTAAAATTGCCGACATTGGAACATCAACGGCGTTGACATCAACTTTATAATCCAGATCCACTACTTTTACATTATAAACAAATCTGTACTTCGTTGTAAATTCAATTTTTTCAATTATATTCCCAATACTCATATCCTTAGCACTGAAGGAATGTTTCTTTTTTTGGGAATAGACTGTCCCTGCCTGCATAACAGAGAAAGCAGTAAATAAAAATAATACGGTTAATTTCATCTTCAAATCGAATTTCAAAAAAGGTTTCTCAAACCTTATTGTGTTCAAGAGATTTTTCATACTTTTAAATGTTTTATTTTGGTTGGTTAGTTAACTGACCGCCTTTATTACGCCGGAAAATGTTAGAGCATTTTCCGGTTTTTTTTTAATGACAGTCCTGGCAATATATTTTTTTACATAGGCATTTATATTTAATAGTTAAAATTTACTGGATTGTTATTTTATCTTCCTTGATTACATACCTCAGCGCGTAGCTTTCACTGAAGTACTTTAAAATATCTTCAATTGACTTATTATCAAAATTGGCATTAAAAACTTCATTGGCGAGTTTTTTATTATTATTTACAATAGTTACACTGTAGTTACGTTCAAGCTTTTTAATAATCTCCTCAAAGGATGCATTTTTAAATACTAAGTCGCCATTCAGCCACGCAGTATAGTATCTCGTATTTACACTGTTCACAGTAATTTTCTGACCTCCTCTAGTGCAAGAACCCTTCAGGCCGGGATTTAGAAACACCTGATTAACCGGTGTTATTATATCCTTATAAAGTGAAACCTTACCTTCAACTAGAACAACATCCGTACTTATATCTTCAGTGTAGCTGCTTACATTGAATCTTGTACCCAAAACCTGCACATTAATATCCTGCGTATTAACCGTGAAAGGATGCTGTTTATCTTTTGCAACTTCAAAATACGCTTCTCCAACCAGAAAAACCTGGCGGGATTTGTTCTTTGAGAATTGCACCGGATATCTAAGGGAGCTTCCAGAATTCAAATACACTATTGTTCCGTCCGAGAGTTGCACATCGAACCTTTTCCCATAAGGAATTTTCAGCGTATTATAGGTAACCGGTCCTTCCAAGTTCGCATCTGAATATACCAGTCTTTTATTGTTAATCTTACCAATCGTTTTTCCAAATTTATCTGTGATGTCCCGGGTTTTGGATGGATCAATTATTTCTGACGCTTCATTACCAATCTGCAAAACAATTTCATTTTCTTTTGGAATGATAACATTCTCTTTCGACACAGATAGAATATCACTTTTATAGAAATAAAAACTTCCAAGTACTACCAGCAAAATTGCAGCATACTGGTAAAAAGATGTATAGTTCCTTTGGTAGAAAGTTTTATCTTCCTTCCGGATTATCTCGGTAAGTTTTTTTTTTACTTTGGAAGAATCATATTCACTAAGCAATATATCGGCGGCGTAGTTAGCTTTTACGAATTGAGCAAAAATCTCTTTGCTTCCATCTTTATCAAGCCACTGAGTCAACAAATTCATCTCTTCCTGCGTAGCCTGGTTGGTGAGATACTTTACAATTAAACGTTCTGACTTTTTTAATGCCATCTTTATCTTTCTTTATGCTAAAACGAATGAATAATAATTGACCCCGTAAATTTTTTAAATAATATTTAAATTTTAACAAATTGTTACCAAATTGAGAGTTAATACTGTCAAATACTTCAAATTTAGTCTATGTTAAAGAGAAATTATACCATAAATAGAAAATAGAATTATTCACTAATTTTCATGCAAAAGAAAAAAAATCTCAAACAAAAGAGCGTTATACTGAAAATAATATTCAATTACTTTTTTAAAACAAACAATTTTATATATTTGCTCTAATGAAAATCAATCAATTCAACGAAAATGAAACTTTAGTCAATTCCCTTATTAAAGGGGATGAAAAAGCATATATGTATTTGATTGATACCCATCATCAGAGTTTATGTGCTTATGCAAATAGCCTTGTTAAAAATATTTACACAGCTGAAGATATTGTACAAAACACCTTTATAAAAGTTTGGGAACAGCGCGATGTATTGAAGCCTAAAAATTCCATTAAAAGCTTTTTGTATAAGTTGGTATATAATGAGTTTATAGATATATACAGAAGATCACAGCTACTATATACAGTCGAAAAAAACTATTTTGAATCACTAAACAACATAGCTCATGAAGATGATTCAGAATCTATAAATCAAATATTAAGTGCTGTAAACAAACAAATTGAAACGCTTCCTCCTAAGTGCCGCAATATATTTATTTTAAGTAAAAAAGAAGGACTGACAAATATTGAGATTGCTGAGCATCTGGAAATATCAATTAAGACTGTTGAATCCCAAATGACAATAGCCCTAGCTTCATTGAAAGGTTCCTTGGAGGAGAAGATAAAAAACTTTCTATTTATTCTTTTTGGAAGAAAAAAAATCACTTTGTAAAGTTAGTTAGACGTCATTTTCGCAATGAATAACAAATATATTGAGAATACGTTTATTTTATTATTAAAAACAAAAATCAGTTATTAATTTATCTTCAAACAAATCAGTAAAAAGACTTTCCACTTAATTTTCATAGATTTGATTCGTGTACAATTATCCTGGCCTCGAAAATGCCCTTTTATTTTCCCCAGATATCTCCGATATCATTATCAAATATAGAATACTATTTCCAAGAGCTTCGGCCTTATCGAAGTAACGCAGCATTTTCTGGAATTGCTAAAAAAATCAGACGAGCCAAGAATTGTCAATGTTTCCAGTGATTTGGCTTCATTGAGTAATCACAAAGATCCTGAATATCCATTCTACGAAGCTAAAGTTGCTGCATATTGCTCATCGAAGACCGCACTTAATGCTTTTACTGTAATGTTATCACACGAACTTAAAAATAAAACACGATTCAAAATTAATAGTGTCAATCCAGCATTTACAGCAACTGACCTAAATCACTTTACAGGAACACAAACTATTGAACAAGGAGCAAATGCTATAGTAAAATACACAACAATTGGCAATGACGGGCCAACTGGTGGTTTCTTCGACCAGGAAGGCGAAATTGCCTGGTAGGAAATTTTCAAAAGATAAATAATGAAGAGCTGGAGTTTACACTTCAGCTCTTTTCTGTTTAACTCGCTAAATCAATTCTGACGATCAAAATAGAATCATCAAAAAAAACTATAAGATAAATTCATTCCTGTATTTATGTATGTTTTATAATTAATTATGAGAATATAAAAGCCACTTTGGACTTAGAAGTTCCCTTTAAGTGAAATATGTAAAAAGTTACCTTATCCATAGTGTCCGGTGTGGATAAATGTAATATTATTGTAAAGAAAAAAAGCTATTATTAAATTAAAAGCCAACTATGAATCAATTTGTTTTAGGTCTGCAGGCACGAAATCTAACTGTTGAAATTCACCACCATTCTGCATACCAGATCGTTTTATCAAATGATACGCCTTTTAATTCAACTATCAGCGGTAAGCTTCATGAGCATATTCACGGTTTTCTCATAAAGCCTCATGTCAGGCATTTGTGTGTAGCAGAAAAAGGAACATTAAATGTTTTGAACATAGAACCCTACTCCTCGATTGGTTTAGAGTTATCAGGCAGGTTTAAAGAAAATCAAGAATCTATAATTTTTGATTCTCCATTAGAAACAAATGCTTTCTTTGATACACCTGCAAACAGTCTTAACATTAATGTGGTGCTTGAAGCCCTGCTTTCAAAATTACCAGCTGCAGATTATGATGAAAGGGTAAGTAAAATAGTTGAGTACATTAAAAATAATTACTACAAATCAGATATAACACCGCAGACCTTTGCTGATATCGTGTTTCTTTCCCCCTCACGCCTGGCCTCTCTTTTTAAGCAGCAGACCGGAAGCAGTTTGTCAAAGTACTTATTGTGGACACGACTGCGACAAGCGATTTATATTGCTCTAACAGATAAAGAAAAAAGCCTTACGGATATTGCGTATGATACTGGATTCTATGACCTTCCGCAACTAAACAAGTATATGTACGAAATGTTTGGAATGCCGCCTAAAGCCTTAAAATTCAGCAGCGATTTAATACAGATTTACTAAGTTAGCAACATACACCTATTTTCTGGAGGGTATCGGCATCATTGCTGATAACCTTTTTTTTATTTCCTAGATTCTATTTATGTTTTCCAAAACACAATAGTGATTTGATACAAGTTTGGCTGGCAGCATATCTGCAATTTTGCCTTATCAAATCTAAACAATTAAAAATTTTAAACATGAGAGCAATAGCATACAAAGATTTTGGAAACACAGCTGTTTTACAAATTATAGAACAAACAAAACCTATGATTCAACCTGAACAGGTTTTAGTCAGAGTAAAAGCATTTTCTATCAATCCAATGGATTGGAAAATAAGAAAAGGAGAAATGAAACTAATGTCAGGATCGAAGTTCCCAAAGCATACGGGAGCTGATTTTTCGGGCATTATTGAAGATATTGGATCTTCTGTAAACAGTTTCAAAATTGGAGATGAAGTTTTTGGAGTGGTAAAAAACATAATGAAAGAAGGCGCTTCATCAGAATATGTTGCCGTGCCGTCTTCCCTGGTTTGGAAAAAACCTGAAAACATCAGTTTTGCACAGGCTGCTTCTATTCCTGTAGCGGGAACAGCGGCCGTAACTGCCATCGAGAAAATGGGTAAAATTAATTCTAAAACTTCCATTTTAGTTAATGGTGCAACAAGCGGTTTCGGAATGTTTTTATTACAATTATTAAAGGAGTACGGCGCAAACCTTACAGCAGTTACAAGTACAAAAGGTATAGAGTATGCTAAAAAATGGGGTGCGGATACGGTCATCGATTACACGAAGGAAAATATTCTTTTACACAGAACTGCCTATGACATTATCATCGACTTGTCCGGCAAACTGGGATATAAAAGCGCAAAAGAAATCATGAAGCCTAAATCTATTTTCCTGAACCCAACCCCACGGCCAATTGAAATCCCGCTCTCAATTTTAAAAAACCTGTTTACAGATAAAAAACACACTGTCATTCTTTCAAGTCCTGGTACAGCTTACACTAATATTCTGTTAGATGCAGTGAATAAGGGGCTGGATATCGAGGTTAATAAGGTATTTCCTTTCTCGCAATATGAAGAAGCTTACCGATATGCAGAAAAAGGCGGCTATACAGGAAAGATTGTCATAGAAATAAATTAATCAAATAAATAATCAAAACAATGATCACGAAAATTGATAATACCATAAAATATGGCAGACAGCCCGAAGGTTTTGGAAAAAGGAGGTGTTTTACAAGGGCTGCAGATTTTTATGCGACCTGAAAAAAATAACCTCCCTGCACAGTTCCAATTTCTCGATCTGCCAGAAATCTACAGTATAAACCAATGGCGAGAAATAGCAGGGAAAGGAAATGATTACCCGCTACAAATTGGAAGTAATACCTGGCTGATGGATTTGCGATTAGAAAAAGGCGAAGAAATCATTTAGCCAGAACCTGCCTCCAAAAACTCAGAATTTCTTTTTTATGTATTTCATGCAGAGATAAACCTAAAGGACAGAATATTGCTTAATGGAGGTGAAAACGCAATAATTTAAAGTCAGCGCCCCGCATTTTCGGCTTTGGAAACTAGTGGGATCGTACTGTTTATTACAGAGCGTGAAGCTAAATATTTCGACCAAGGCATGTACAGTGGCAATCTGCACCAATGATCAGCAAATAAATTATGAACAGTGATTTGATACAAGTTTATCATCGCTGATTACAACACCTTTGCAATGTAATAAATAACTAAAAATTTAAAAAAATGAAACGAAGAATAGTAATACTTGGAGCAACAGGAAATGTTGGAAGCAAAATTGCAGAAAACCTTTTAAATGAGGGCCACAATGTAATTGTTATTGCCAGAAATACAGAAAGACTGGAAAAATTCCGCAGCATGGGTGCCGAAATCATTGCAGGGGATGTAAATGATGCTGAAGTTCTTACCAATGTTTTTAAAAATGCAGATAGCGCCTTTCTCATTCTGCCAGATAATGTTAAAGCTGAAAATACCAGAAACTATCAAAGACAGGTAACGGGAAACTTCATTGAGGCTATTGAAAAGTCTGGCATAAAACATATTGTAAACATGAGCAGTCTAGGTTCCCATATGCATGAAGGAAACGGAATGATGGGAGGAACAGCAGAACAGGAAGTCCGATTAAATCAATTAGCCTGTGTAAACGTCCTGCATATTCGTTCTGCCTATTTTATGGAAAACTTTTTAAGGACTATTGCTCTGGTAAAAAGCAAAGGAATTAATGGAACTGCTGCAGATGGAGATCATCCTATCCCAATGGCAGCAACAAAAGATGTCGCAAAAATTGCAGCAGGGCATCTGGCAGATCTTGATTTTGAAGGCAAAAGCGTCCATGCTGTGATGGGACCCCGCAACTACACTATGAGGGAATTTACCAAAATTGCCGGTGAAGCTATTGGAAACCCAGATTTACAATATGTTCAAATTCCTTTAGAACAGGCAAGACAAATCTTTTCAGGCAATGGTTTTACCGAAGATTTCATAGAAAATCTGTTAGAGATGGCAATTGGCATTAAAGAAGGGATCTTTAATTATCAAAAAAGAGATGAATATACAACCAGCCCAACTACTGCTGAAGATTTTGCAAAGGAAGTTTATGCAGCCGCATATAATAATTAAATTAGAGCTGGCTTCAATTCAGCCATAAAAGTTAAGGCAGTTTTAGAAAACGAGAATAACGGATTGTTTTTTTGACGCTGTACTAATCAGCAATTTCTATTATAATTTACCGTATCCTCATTTTTAGTAGTTCTACCAAAATATACTACTAAGTCGATATTATGGTTTGATTTGATAAACACTTTGCAACTTTAACAAAGCGATAATAAACATTAACAGTACGCTAAGGTTATTGGAAAACCTATAGACTACCTTTATAAGAATACTTTAAATATTATATTATGGAAAATTCAATTAAAGAATCATCTGTTAAATCAGTCAATCCGTTTACTAACGAAATTGTGAAACAGTTTGACGTTATGAACGATAAAGAGCTCGAGTCAAAAATTTCAAAAGCAGACGCAGCTTTCAAAACCTGGAAAAAAACCGCTTTTAATGTCAGAGCTAAATTATTGCATAAAGTAGCCTCTATCATGCGCGACAGAAAAAAAGAATTAGGGGCCTTGGCCACACTGGAAATGGGTAAATTACATCGGGAAGCGATACAAGAAGTAGAACTAAGTGCCGCTATTTTTGATTATTATGCTGACAATGGCGAAAAATTTCTGGCTGATAGTCCGTTAGAAACTCCTATAGGGTCTGCTTTCCTTAGCTATGAACCGCTGGGCGTTTTACTTAGTGTCCAACCTTGGAACTTTCCTTTCTACCAGATTACCAGATCAGCGGCGCCTAATATAATGGCTGGGAATACGATGCTTTTTAAACATGCTTCAAATGTACCCCAGTGTGCTCAGCTTATGGAAGATATTTTTCTGGAAGCCGGTGCTCCCGAGGGCGTTTACCAAAATCTTTTTATACCCGGTGATAAAGCAAGTGAACTTGTTGCCGATTTACGTATTAAAGCTGTTACCCTGACCGGGAGCGAGCCAGCCGGAGCATCGATTGCAGCGGCAGCCGGTAAGTATATCAAAAAATCAACTTTGGAACTTGGCGGAAGCGATGCATTTATTGTGCTAAATGATGCCAATGTAGATGAAGCTGTTGAAGCTGCCGTAAACGGCCGTATGTGGAATGCAGGACAAGTTTGTACTTCTCCTAAACGAATTATTGTTGAGGAAAGCATTGCAGATTCATTTTTAGAAAAAGTTAAAATGAAATTTGCCTCTATTAAAGCGGGAGATCCTATGAGCCCAGAAACAACACTTGCTCCTCTTAGCAGCGAGAAAGCCGTTGAAGGTGTTATCAAACAAGTGCAGCAGGCAGTAAAAGAAGGCGCTACTGTATTATTGGGCGGTAAACGAATTGATCGCAAAGGTGCTTTTATGGAACCGACCCTACTTACAAACATAGAGCCTGGAAACTCTGCTTACACCGAAGAAATCTTTGGCCCGGTATTTATGTTTTATAGTGTTAAAGATGAAAATGAAGCGGTAGAACTTGCTAATGCCACTAATTTTGGTCTTGGCGGAAGTGTTTTTAGCGGCGATGAAAAAAGAGCGTTAAATGTAGCGCGACAAATAGAAACCGGAATGGTTTACATCAACCATCTTACAGGCATTACCCCAGAACTGCCATTTGGGGGAACTAAAGGATCCGGATATGGCCGCGAACAATCTCCTGCCGGAATTTATGAATTTGTAAATGCTAAGCTTATACGAATTACAAAAACTTCAAATCCAAATTAGAAAGATTTTTTTTTCTATAAAGAGTCCGTTTGGGTAAATACCGAAACGGACTCTTTTTTTTATTTTTGGTTAAAAAATTATAATGAAGTATGATATATATTTAATAAACAACTAAAAATTTAAGAATATCAAATAAAAAAGTTTAGATCAATGCATTGAGGGTCAAAACATTGTAATGATGAAATATTCATATAAATTATTATAACAGAAAATGCGGCCAGCTAAAATAAATTCGTAAAAAATCTAAATCTGGCACACATGTATGATAATCTACTGCTTTTAAAAGACATTGTGAATCAAACCCCTCTGCCAATAGCTGTTTATTTAGGAGAAGAACTCAAAATAGAACTGGCCAATACAGCTATGATACAGGCCTGGGGCAAGGGAGATCAGATTATTGGAAAAACATACCTTGAGTTGCTTGCTGAAATTGAAAACCAGCAGTTTTATCAGCAGGCTGTCAGTGTGTTTCAAACCGGGATCCCTTTTCATGCCAAAAACAAAAAAGTGGACCTGGTCATTGATGGTGTCTTGCAGTCCTACTACTTTAACTACAGCTTTATCCCTCTTTTTGACAAACAGGCAAAAATATACGGTATTATGAATACAGGCTCAGATGTGACAGCACTGCATCTGGCAAAGCTTCAGACCCAAAGCGCAGAGGAAAGGCTCAGGATCGCTATTGACTCTTGCGGAATAGGCACTTATGAAATAGATCTAGCTACAAAAAAAATCAAAACCTCTGGAAATTTCAATACAATCTGGTCCCTTGATAAGGAAACAGCAAATGAAGAACTCATTACAAAACTTCATCCCGAGGATCAGGCACTGCGGGAAAAAGCACATCAGCAGGCACAATTGACAGGAAAAATGTGCTATGAGGCCCGAATCATAAATGCCGATCAGACTATTAAATGGGTTAAAATTAACGGCAAAATCATCACAGACGAGAATGGGATTCCTGCCACTATTATTGGGATTGTACAGAATATCCACGAGCAAAAAGTGTTTGAGCAGGAATTAAAAAAACAGGTCGCTGAAAATACCCGCGAACTGAGAAGATCCAATGAGGACCTTATGCATTTCGCCAATATTGTAAGCCATGACCTGAGGGAGCCGGTTCGAAAAATTAAAATCTTCAATACCTTATTAAAAGAGGAAAAGCAATCCGATTTCAATGAAAACTCCAAAAAGTACTTCAGTAAAATTGACCAGTCGACCCAAAGGATGGAAAATATAATAGAGGGGATACTGGCCTACTCCACGCTGGATAAAAGCATGCAGCCAATTGAAAATATTGACCTGAATGAGGTTATTGAAAATATTAAAACAGATCTGGAACTAATCATAAAGGAAAAAGGCGCCATGCTGCATACTTGTAAGTGTCCACAGATAGAAGGTGCCCCGATCCTGATCAGCCAGCTTTTCTTCAACCTGATCCAAAATGCGCTGAAATTCTCCAATGCAGATGAGCCTCCTAGGATTACTATGACCTGTTCGATATTAAATAATAATGACAGGGACTGGGTAGAAATCACAATAAAAGACAATGGAATAGGACTTGATTCCGCGTATGCGGAGAAAATCTTTACAGCCTTTGAAAGACTGCATTCCAAAGACCAGTATGAGGGCAACGGGCTTGGCCTGGCACTCTGCAGAAAAATAGCCAAAAGACACAACGGAACGATCAATGCCAAAGGAGAAAGAGATAATGGGGCAGAATTCACTGTTGTCCTGCCCTTAAAACAGGCAGGCGAAGCGCTTTAATTTTTTCTTCTGCTTTAAACTTTAGGCCTTTTCAGCAAACTTTCCCACTTATGAGATTTATTGCCTGCCAGATAAGGGATGGTAAAATGGAACCGAAGGGTTCATAAATATCCCTACTTGGAATCTGCAGTGCAAAAGTGATAATGATAAAGATTCCCAGCAATATCTCACATATACGCAATAAATCTTCTTGAAAATAAATCCAAAAAAAATCATGGGCACAAAAAGGATTAAACTATAGAATAACTGATGCATAAAGAGCCCCATAAAATTCGGCTTTCAACCACCTGGCTGACGATCTTTGAACATTTGGCTTCTAAGTATGAATATGTAAAAAAAACTTTATACATTTAGATCCCTTTAAAACCTATAAAATGACAAAGAACGGTAATATCCTAATAATAGAAGATGATGCAGATGACAAGGAAATTTTAGAAGATGTAATCGTATCTCTTGGCAACACCAACAAAATAGTGTGGAAAATTAATGGCGCAGAAGCACTTTCCTATCTTTGCGAGAGTACTGAAAAAATGCTGATTATTTTCTGCGATATGAACATGCCAATTATGAATGGACTTGAATTAAAACGACTTATAGATGCTGACCCGATTCTGAGAAAAAAAAGTATCCCTTTCATTTTTTATTCCACTGCTGCAACGCAAAGTGCCATTGAAGAAGCTTACACTACACTCAGCATTCAAGGTTTCTTTAAAAAAGAAAATGATTATCATAAAACAAAATCACTGGTAAATACTGTACTGGAATACTGGAAAACCTGCGTTCACCCAAATAACTAAGTTTGAATTAATTTCTTTCAGTTATTTAATTTGTTTATAATTTCAATTTGCGTGTCACGGCAAAATGCCATTTTAATATCATTGAGTTCAATTATAAATTTGGGAAAATTCAGCACCTTATTGCCCTGTATGCAACACTAAAGCCAGCTTGGAGAATACCTATAACAAACAAACGTGCCTTCCCTTTTCGTTAATTTCACGAAAAGGGAAGGCACACCGCTTAGAGCGCCCCGCAATTGACCGACCAGAGGAAGGAAGCTCAATTGCGGGGCGGGCGGGCATCAGCCCACCGCTATGGGTACTGAGCGCAAAGTTCCCAGATTCAGAAAAAATCCCCTATGGGCGGTCATGCCCTCCCGAAAGAGTTTCCACAGGAGCGATGCCCCCATACTGGCAAGTGTGCTGTTGATAAACAAATCCTGCTTTTCAAGTGCCTCGGCAAGGGAACAGCTCGGCTCATTGCTATCGTCCTGCATTTGGAGTAATTCCTTAAATTCAGCGGTTACCATCGGAAGACTGGAGACCGTCTTGTAAAGGTTAGAGTGAGGCTGTTTGATTTCGCTGATTGTGGAGAGCACAGCCTGTCCCGTATTCTGAGCGTTGCCAAGGTCAAGCCAGTAGAGGGATTTGGTACGTTCAAAATCACTGTTAGCATTACAACTCAGCAGGAAATCTGCAATATCAAAACGTGCCCTTGCGGTATCCACACAGCTGATATAAAGGTTTGCCCTGCCACGATTGGGAAGGGATTTCAGATTAGCTGTTGAGAATTGCTGGGTTACAGCTTTCCAATTGGTTCCAAAAAAACGGTTGGTACGGTTGATAAGTGCCACGGCTTTAGGCAGTCCTACCTCGGCATCTGCAAAAAGCTGTCTGCCCTGATTGGCTTTGGTTATCAGGTCATCATCAAATAAATTGACCTGCAGTCCAACGTGCCCCAAGGCGATAAGGCTGTGGCTTATTCTTGCGAGTTCGGTAAGCATCCTGCTTCCCGTCCCTCCCGCCCCAATGAGATTTACCGTTATAGGATTAGTTGGGTTTATCAGGTAATTGTGGGTGTAATGCATAGCGCTTTGTGTTTTCATGATAGTATATCTTTAATTGTTAAACCGTTTTTGATCAGGGACTTTATTGGAAAGGGTTCATTGCCCCCTACCAGTTTCTGCCAAAGCTGTATGATGTTCCCTTTTACAGGGCTTGAGTTTCCAATGAGATGACTGAAATAGCTGTTAAAAAAATACTGCTCCCATAATGCAATGAATTCTTCCAAATGGCAATTGGGCTTTATATTTACCGATACTGTCCCCATACATACCCTGCCATCGGTGTAGAGATTAAAAAACGGTGCATGGCACAGGGCTGTATTTTCATCCATCTGATCATCAGCGTACATTGCATAAATATACAGG
The DNA here is from genome assembly GCF_044006475.1 of Flavobacterium sp. FlaQc-47. NCBI lineage: Bacteria > Pseudomonadati > Bacteroidota > Flavobacteriia > Flavobacteriales > Flavobacteriaceae > Flavobacterium > Flavobacterium sp. FlaQc-47. The sequence continues at coordinate 126,917 of NZ_JBIPCQ010000004.1, forward strand.
GCATTTTTAGAGGCTTTCCACAGCAATGGCGGTAGAAATGCTTCTCCGTTTTTAATACCCAAACTCTCCACGAAAAACAAACTGACTTTTTGGGAGGGCGTATACCAAATAGCAGAACCATCATGTTCGGGATTCAGGTGCAGTACATTTTTGGGAAGCAGTCCTAAAGGTTTCAGGAATTTGCGAGTGAGTTCCTCTGAGGTGTCAAGCGCATCGGCAAGCTTTGTGCTTTCCCTCAGACTTAAGGGATGGGCATTTATGGGACAGCCGTTTATATCGATGTCATAGCCTTCCACATAAATGGATTTTTCAGCGGAAAGTTTCTGATAGACCACAAAGGCTTTTACAGGATTGTATAATGTCCCGAATTTTTGGGTTATATCTTTCATGTCATATTGTTTAAAAGGGTACATAAATCATTTAGAAGCGCAAAGAGCCTGTACTCGAAATCAAGCAGTTTACGGGTTAACCCGTTTGGGGCGTCATAGACCTGCAGGAGTGTCGGCTCTTCAATTTGGGAGCACTCGTTAAATTCGTCATTGATTACACGTGCAATATTCTCATAGAGCAGTCCATCGGTGTCTGCTATAAAAGAAATATACTGCTCTGCCCTTATTATCCCCTGCTCGCTTTCAAACACCCGATTCGATGTATTTTGGAAAACACTACAGGCAGGATATTCGAGCATTAATGCCAATGCCTGTTTGGCAACACTCAGACAATCCTTTTCGAAATCAGTATTTGGTTTATAACTTCTTATACGTTTTTCAAAGACGTTTAAATGATAGGCATTGTAGATTTTACGGTGCATAACATCTCCGCAGTAAAAAGCGGAGTTTAATTCTGAAATCATGCTGTTTCCTGCTTCGGACTCTTCATCCTCCAATTCATCAATCAGCCATTCTTCCATACACTCGTAGTTATAAAAAAGATAGCTGTTGTTTTCCCTGTAATACGGAATTCCTGCAATATGGTACAGATAGGCAAAAACAGACAGCAATAATTCAGCAGTTTGTTTCTGTTTCCTATTTTGTAATAGTCGATACAAGGGCAGTACAGGAATATAGTACAATGTATTGGAGGTGTTATAGCAATGTTGGGTTGCCAGTTTTACTATGCCATCATCATCCTGCATTATTTTAAGTTCAATATCCTTACCCGATTGACTAAGCTTTTTCTGAATGTCTGTGTATACCAAGAGGATATTATAAGGATAGGATTTGTCTGTCACATCTATTGTTTCAAAATCATACAGCCTTTTCAGGATAACAAGAGAATTGAAAAAATCATTTTCCATCTGAAATTTGCGGGGTAAATTTTCGCCTTTTTCGAACAATGGTAGAAAGGAATGTCTTAAAAAACCATCGGCAAAAGGTCGAGCGGTACGGAACTTTTCGGGTTGTTTCTTATTTCCTGCGCATCGGGAAGCCTCTCTGCGTCCTGAATGAATTTTCCTAACTGCTTGTATAGTCTGCATAGCTTTTTATTTTTTGGAGGCTTAATACTGCCTGCTGTGATTTTCTTTTTCATGGTTTATCCTTTTGTGCCGATCTGAGATATAAATTTGTACTGCACGGCATCATCGTTTATAACAGGTCCTTCTATGGATGCTGTGGTGAGAATGGGATAGGTCTGCGCATAAAAGTTCAATACCGCTTCGGGACTTAGGGATGGTGACGGGTCAGCGAGTTTAATCTCTACCTCTTTATCCTTAAAAGAGAAAATGCGCTCTAAGGTGGTTGCTGTTAACATGATTCTTCGTTATTAGGGTCATTAAAAAGGTCTACGGGAAACTTGTCGGAAAGTTCTGCCTTGCGGGCGTGAATAATATCCTTATACTCAGGATACAGGTCGACAGAAGGCACTTTCATCCATGCTTCCTTAAATTTTCCTGCTGTTTCGAGTTCTTCAGCTTTTTTCATAGCTGATTCATACTGTTTCTGCTTTTCGGATTTTTCCTTTTTCAGTTCGTTGTCTTTCTGCATCTGCGAGCTGACTTTTGCCTGTTCCTTTTCTTTGAGGAACTGCTCCATATTGGCAAAAAGCTTTGCGGTATCTTGTACAGGCTCTGCAATCGCCTGAAAAAATCCGTTGTCGAGTTCCTCTACCGTACCTTTTAGCAAAATAGGCGGTACTTTTTTACGGGCATCATCGCCAATGGTATCGTTAAAAAACAATACCGATACAATGAGTTTGTCTGCCTCTTCTTTGGCTATATTTATGTTCCAATTCCCTGCTACCTGCAAGGCAAGGATTGATTTAAAAAAATTGGTTTCCATTGCTTTACTCTTTAGTTTGTTCTACCTCTAAATCACTAATTGCTACTAACTTTTCGTAAACGTCCTGCCAATAGGCCTGCCGTTTTTTATCAAACTTTTCAAATAGTTTGTCGCTGTGGGCAAAATTTCTGAAATAGTCTGCCTGCTTTATCGCTTCGGATAAATTGATTATATCAATGTTTTCTCCGTTTATATCTTCTATTTGTATCATGTTCTCAGGATTTAAAAGGACAGGCAGGAACTTCCTGTCCTGATTGGTTAATTAAGAATCAAGGCATTCGAACCTTCATTTGCAAAATCCAAGCAAAGATTAAAAGCGGATTGTGTGCGAATCTGCCCTGTACCCCCCATCAAAAGGGAAGTTAATTTAGCCTCTTCATCTTTGTAATTTCTCACGTTCTGAAAATATCCTGTGACTGCATTGTAAGCCCCAAATACAGTTCCCTCGGTGGTATCCATCAATTGTGTTGGGTTGCTCATGGCATATTCAAATGCATTATCTACCATATTGGTAAAGCAAGTGGAGAGTTCCTCTTCCTTACCATCTTGTATGGTTTTAAGCACTTCCTTATTTGGAACAAGGGCGGACTGTATTAGTTTTTTTACTTCATTGTCCGTTATTCGGATTTTTGTCCAACGGTTAAAAATATTCTCCATCTGTGATGATAACATATCGGATATGCCCATTACTTTATGTGCCTGTTCCAAACGCTGTTTGGCATTGGAGGTATGACGAATACGCACGGTATTGGTTTTACTGTTCATAGCGGCATTAAGGGTATTGTTGCATACGATGCGTATGGGGGTGAATGCTGCGGTTATGCTTCCGCTTCCGTCATGGGAAGTGGTCAGGAACAAGTATTTTTCAATCAAATCATCGTTACCAACACGGATATAATCCGGCAGTTTAGCAGTTATAAAGATGCGTTCCCCTTTTCCGAGTGCCCCTGCGGTTTCGTATAGGATACCGTCACCACCTACGATGCTGTCAAAAAAAGAAAAGGCATCCCTGTTTTGTACGATTTGGTAGTCTTTTCCAACCACGCCCAATACAGCATCATTATCGGTTCGCACCGTACTGTAGTAATTCGGTACTTCTATTTTACTCCGGATGATTTCATTATCCAAAATAATTTCAGTTGAACTGGGTGTAAACAGTTTGCGTTTTTCTACTTCATAATCCAAACCTGCATGGGTAATTGCCTGGGCGCTTGTTGGATAATCCGTAATAACCTGCCCTAAATTGTGCCATGCTTTTTCTTTAGTACTGAAAAAACTGTGTTTCCCTGACTGCTCGTTGTAATTTATATTGTGTGCCATGATGTTACATTTTAAGTGATTACTCTATTATTAAAAAGGTACGTCTGCTGTTTTTTTTGATTTCTTTTCCTTTACTACTGAATTGCCCCGAGTAGTTTCTGCTTTTTTAGGAAAAACCAAAATCTTAATGTTATTGGTGTGAAAGGTCAGACTGCCCACCGCTACACCTTCACTGTTATTGTATACACTTAAGCCAATGCGCCCAAAGAGCTGTACGAGTGTCCCTTTTTTCAACCACTGTGCTGTAGCAGTATTTAACCAATAGGAACATTCGATATAGGTTGTTACTTCCTTTACTTCGGTACTGCCTTTAGGCTTGTAACTGTCATTGATGGCAATACTGAAATTGACCACTTGTTTGTCATTGTTCACTTTTTGAACTACTGCATCTGCTGTTAATCGTCCTGTGATTTCCATAATTTTAATTTTTAAGGATTACTACTGTTTACTTTCTCTCTAATCCTGCTCCCACAAAAATTGTTTTCAAAACGAAAAAACGGGAAAAAAGAAAGCAAGATGCCAGTGGCTTAAGGATGTGCACGGGCTATAAGTCCCGAAGGGTGGCAAGGGGAGCGCCGCCATTATGCGCACGGGGCATGCTTAAGTCACTATCTTAGCTGCCCTTTTAGTCCGTTTCGAGTGAAAGCTTAGATAACCTATAGCTTTCTTTACAAATAATTAAGCATTTTGAACAGATGAGTAGTTTTTCTTTAAATGTGCCTCAAAGGGAACTTGTTTTAAGAACAATGAGAAAAAGACAGCACCGAGGATCAATCTTAGAAAATAAATATTTACCGCTTACAGCATAAAAAACTATGCATCAAAGTAGTAAGAGCGGAACAACAAGATGAATCCTAGTAAAAAATTAATACCTGAAAATAAAAAATGAAGTCTAAACCATGAGAAAAATCATTCCACGCTGCCGGAAATCTTTATTCTGCTTATCCAAAAATTACAATTCAGCTGAATAATACGAGATTAACTTTACGGTTTATATGCCGTGATTCATGAAATATTTACACTTTCTATTTACATTTACGGCAGTTTGAAAAATCCCTCATCTAAACATTAGCTGCTATCAAATGAAAAACCTCCTAAAGAACCTCAACAGAAAAAAAACACAAAGCCTTAAGAAGGCCCACGCTGCCAGACAAGACTGGAGTACGTTACGTGAACTTGCAAGAGAAATTTTTTCACAGATCACAAGTACAGCTTCTGAGATAAAGTATTATGATTCTCTGTATATAATTGATGAGCAGGATACGATGTTTTTAAGAACTAAAAATTTCTCCAACTTTATACAGTTTTACATTGGAAAAAGACCCTCGGGAAGATTTCACCAAGAGTTTGACAAAGAAGGGGAACTGCTGAATAGCGAACTTGAGGTGATAGATGGCGGGGCGTTAATAATTTCACAGTCCTCGGATGGAAAGGTACATTTTGTAATTTTTCCCGACACCATTGAAAACCAGCAAAATGAGAAACCTTTCATCCGGTCCGTTTTTAAAAGTCCCAGTAAAGTAAAATATCATCACATTAAAGAGGCAGGTGAAGATTTCTTAACTTTTATTGTACTGACCAGTCCTGATTATATCCCAAATAAACTAGAGAAACTGGAATTATACATGATAACCAAAAAATATAAAAAAGACTTTTTACCCTTCTTTAAAACGTTATTTACCTGGGGCTTACGCATTATTTCATTTGCAAAAGGATTCTTTGCTGCTTAAAGAGATAGATTCCATTCTCTTTTGAAAAAACATTAGTCATAATAAGGAGTCGAGATAAGTATTGAGCTTATGGCTGCAATTTATAAAAGGCATTTAATAATAATTCCCTGTGTATTGATGCAGGGAATTAATTTATATATCTCAAATTAATTTCGGATCCGAAGATTGACTAATGTCGTGTGATTCTCTATTTGCTGCTCCAGATTAACATCTGAAATATTAATTGGTGTCAAATCAACCGGATTACGGCTTTTTATATATTCCATTAAGCTGTTTACCTGATGGTAAATACTATCAAGCCATTGCTGATTAACGATTGTCGAATAATACCGGTTATCGAGAATTCCTGTTTCATTTCTAAAATCAATTTCACTTTCCAGCTGATATCGAAGATAGACCTCGTATTGTTCAAGGTTTATTGTAATGATTTCATTGTATTTTATTTTCGAGTCAGGCTCCAGCAGATCAACAAGTTTTGCCAGCTTGTGCGTTTTTACTTTATTATACGCTTCTTTTACATCAAGCTGGGTTTCAAGAAAGATTAAAGATTTTAAAGCACATTCCAAGGCAAAGCACAAATCAACGAGTAATTTGCTTCTACTACCTAAATGAGAAGCATGTTCGTTTAGTATTTCATAACGCTTTAGAAATTCATAAGCATCAGTGTAGAAGAAATCAGAAATTTTATTTTGTATCGGCATTTGAATTGTCATTTATTTATTAGAGGTACTGCTACTTGTGACGTGTTAGGGTGTCCACCATTCGAAGTTATCCTTAATATCATACAGGTTATCCATTTTTCTGGCAAAAACTCTTCGCAGGGGATTGTAGGCGGGATCAGGATTTTGTAATTCGTCTAAATATGTTCTAAAATACGCTTCCAATGCATATTGAAGCAAGGTCCTGTAAATTACATTCCCCTTCTGTTTCTGTTTAATAAATTTTCGATCTGACGGATTATCATTTGAAGTAGCATTAATATGCCAGTTTCCTTTTGTTTTGGCTTCATGCATTAGTCCGCATCGCACCTGGGCATAAAAAGATGCTGCGCTAAAAGGAGTATTTCTGGGATTTCCTGCTTTGTCTTTCGCATGAAAAATTCCTTCAAAAATTGCAGCCGTAGTAAGGAATCCTGTAAACAGCAAACTGCTGTTTTTGTATTCATATGCAGGACTGTTAGGAGTTAAGCCATGGTTGTAAACTGCTCCTTTTTTAAACGCGGCAAACATTTCAATTAGCGCACACTGCAGAGTTACTATTGCAAAACCCTCCCCTTCTTTGGTATTGGGATGGATAAGATTGTTGATTGCATTAAAATATTTTGTTAGAATTCTATTTTGAAAAATCATTACAGCAGTATTCCACTGCCCTGAGTAATCATAAGAATTATTCAAACTGCTTCTTATGGCGACCCATTGGTCAATTTCGTTGATTTGTTTTTTCATTAAAAGGAAATTAAAAGACGAATGTACATAAAAATAATTCTGTTAAAAAACTAAAGAAAATGTCGTTCCAATATCAAATAAATCTCCTTCAACCCCCAACAAATTGGATAAGAAATAATGCTCTAAACTACTATAACCAATTACGTTCAAGTAAGCGTCTCTATCCGGAAAACTGGTATGGAAAGTCCAAATAATTGTAAACTTTTTGCGCCTTAGTTATCTTGCATAATAGTTGCTGCCATAATTTTTCTAATATTTTCAAAACTATATTTTTTGCCAATGGGTTCCTCGCTTGCCGCAATGTTATCGAATATTTTTTGCTTTAATCTTACATCCATTTTTCCTTTACCACCTAGTTTTTGGTGTAATTGATCAAGAATTTGAGCATATTCGTTCATTCGTAAAGATGCAATATGGTTGACAAGATTTTGAATAATTTCCTGCAGTTCACTTTCCTTAATTGACAATATCCTCTCTGGCGCAAAAGCTGTATTATATTCCGCTTTTTTTATTAAAATTTCTGAACCGTAAAACGTACATTCCATAGCTTTCAAATACGTGGTTTTAAAATAGAAAAACAGAATAAACTCATCAACCATTATTGAATATGGTCTAATATTGAACCCTGAGCAATGAAGGTATGTATGAGGTACCTGCTTATAATTTGCCGACCTTATTAATTTGTATCCTATGTTCTTCAAGTCTTCATCAGAAGTGACGAAATTATCATCAGTCAGGTACTTTTTTAAAATTCTTCTTAGTTTTCTTTCTTCCTTTTCTTTAAGCTTAATTCCGCACTTTCCTAATATGGACAATCTCCAAAGAATTGAAATCCAAAACAAAAAACCAATACCTTCCTTTTCAATACTGTTATAATTGGTGTCATGATCTGCTGTTTTATTTAAACTTACGGCATACAGGCTTTCCAGATTTCCTAATTTTTTTTCACAGTCAGAACAGAAAAAATGGTCTACTACAAGAGAAATATCATTATTTTCAATTAACTGCTCGTCAACCTCTCCATAAATTTTCTCTAAGTCTTCAGGGAGTATATTTCTACCAAAATAACCTTTGGTTTCCAGTTTTCCTATAACAAATCCTAACTCCTTATCCCTTCCTTTTGCCCCGGTTTGGTTGTCAATTCGTTTCATTAAAAAATGAGGGACTATGTGGGAACCTGTTTTATCAGCTTCTTTTTCTTGGCATAAAAGGCATTTTTTCATAATTAAAATCTGTTGGGATGGCTACTTAAACAAGTACAAATTTAACTGCAATTTTCAGCCTTTCGCTGGCAAAATTTAATTTTTACGCTTTTGTATTTAAGATTTGAATCATCGGACACTTTTTAATAAATCCAATTTCAAAAAGCATGAACCGCGAATCATCTCTATTCCAGTAATTCCTGCATTTTTTGCTGCAGTAATTTTTTGTCGGGAAGCTGAATCTTATATTCAGCAACCATAGTAGAAGACATACTCCTATTAAGAGCATACTCCACTACCTTGCTGTCTTTATCGGTGCACAATAATATCCCAATACTTGGATTTTCATGAGGTTTCTTAACGTCCCGATCCAATGCTTCCAGATAAAAATTTAGCTGTCCCAAATGTTCTGGCTTAAATTTATCTGCTTTTAATTCAAAAGCAACTAAACATTGTAATCCTCTGTGGTAAAATAAAAGGTCAATATAAAAATCGCTATTGCCAACCTGCAGTTTATACTCCTGATCAATGAAGATAAAATCTTTCCCTAATTCCAAAATGAAATTCTTCATCTGCTTAATTAGTCCCCGCTGTAATTCGTTCTCACTGTAGAATTCAGAAAGGTTTAAAAAATCAAAAATATAACTGTCTTTAAAAGTATTATTGACATCCGTGTGTATTTCTCGCACCAGTGGTGCGAGTTTTGAATTTCCAATCATAGTTCTTTCAAAAAGACTGGATGAAATCTGACGTTCCAGTTCTCTTTTACTATAGTTTTCTCTTTTTGAAAAGCTTAGATAAAACTCTCGTTCTTCTACTGTTTTACATCTAGAAAAGATAATCAGATTATTGGACCAGTTAATTTCTCGCACCAGTGGTGCGAGTTTTGGCGTATCTTTATAGATTTCATAAAACTGCCTCATACGCCAAAGGTTTGCATCCGAAAATCCTTTTAAATCAGGCTCACTTCTTTGCAAAAAATCAGCCAGTTCTTTAACTACTGATTTCCCCCACTGTGCTGTTTCGATACGATTATAAATGTATTGTCCAATATTCCAGTACAGATTAATCATTTCAGTGTTAACTGCTGAAATGGCTTTTGATCTGGATAGTTTTATTAATTGGATTATATCGGTAAATTGTTCTTGTATCATTATTTTTGATTTTAATTTATTATCACTTCTTAATTACTAAATGACTTAGTTCAATATCATTTAATAGTCTTTCCTTTTCTGCATAAATAATATCCTTGATGTCCTTTTTTATCTGTAGATAATTGCGCTGTACCATTGCATTATCAACTTTGCGAATAATAGGAATATCGACATACCCATCCTGTTCTTTTTTCAATGCTTCATGGTCATTTATTATTTCCGAATGAAATGTTTTGAGTTCTATTTTACAATCAGGATCATCGGCTACCATACCGACGAATTCACCGGAACTAAGTCCAGAAATTTTGGACGGCGGTACAGCAGATTCCAATTGTTTTGACCGGCTTATTGAAGTATCTCCGCTATTGATGGAAAGGCTTTCCCTGTCCTGCATAATTTTTCCAAAACGCTCTGACAATTGTTTGGCAGTATCTCCTGTAACCTGTCCGCTTACTACGTTTCCAACAATATTCATAATCACGTCTGCCTGTTCCCGTCCATAGTCTTTACGCAGCTGGCTAAAATCCTGAATACCCAAACAAGTTGCTACTTTATTGCTCCTAGCTGTGGCAATCAAACTGTCCATATTGTTGAGGTAAATAGTTGGAAATTCATCAAATATCAGACTGCTTTTTTGTTTCTTTTTTTGATTTACCTGCTTTACCAATCGGTTAACATATAGTGATAATACAGCTCCATATATCTGGATTTTCTGCGGATTATTGCCCATGCATACAATCTTGGGATCTTCAGGATTATTGATGTCCAATGTAAAATCATTGCCCGATAAAACATAATACAATTGTGGAGAGGAAAGCCTTGCCATGGCAATTTTCGCTGAAGCAATTTGCCCCTCTAATTGGTCCATAACATTATTTAGGTAGGCATTCACAAAAGGATTAATGAGTACTTCAATTTCTTTTTCAGTCCTAAGCAGAGTAAAGAGACTATCATAGTCTTCCTGCATGAGTTCAATTACATGGGGAAGCGTACAGAATTCGCCGTCTTTATATTTTCGTAAATACCATATTATGGCTGAAAGAAAATTAATCGGTGATTCTACAAAAAAATCGCCCTGTCTTTTTATCCATTCCCTGTTGAGTCCGAGCAAAATAGTACGTGCCGATTCGGAAGCATCCGTTATATCACTCATACCTGAAGGCTCCAACGGATTACACCTGTTTGTTCGGGTCAGATCATCAAAATTAATAACATAAAACTGAGGTAATTTTGGATAGAGATGTTTGTAATTAAGCCAGGTATTATAGACAATTCTGGTCAGGTCGTCAAACTTGAAATCATAGACAAACATGGTAAATTTTTTACGGATGTGCTGGGTAATGACATGACGTATAACAAAATAGGATTTCCCGGCTCCAGGAGTACCGGAAACCAGCAGTCCCCGAAAAGGATTAATAATATTTATCCAGCTGTCCCTTACCTTATCCTTTAAATGATAGCGGGCCGGGAGATTGATGGAATATTCATTTTCCAAAAGTCTTTCTTCCTGAGGAAAAGTTTCATTTTCGTTGTTAAAAATATCTTTGCTGTTGAGCCTGTTTTTTATAATACGCGATAATAATGTACCGCCGGAAAGCATCAGAAGAAAGCCACTGGAAGTAATGGTCATGTAGGCAATTGCTGCCAGCATTAATTCTATTTTCAGGTATAGTGAAAGATAACTTATAAAGTAAATAAGAATGCCTGTAATGATGTAAGCAAAAGCTGTTTTGTAATTCAGTTTTTCATCTTTTCGCCCTTTGGCACCAATTAAAGAAATAATCAAAAATCCCAATGCAAAGAGTTTGGATTTATGAAAATTACTGAATAATCCGGTATTGTAAATATTGCCCATAATTTTATCACTAAAGCCACTGACAAGATGCCACTCCTGAAAAGCAGCATAGCAGTAATAATAAAAATGGATTATTAAAATAATAATGCTGATGAGTCTTGTCATATCCAAGATCTTTCTTAGTGCCTGTTCATTTTCTCCTGTCTGCATAGCCATGATTCTACTTTTTAACGATTATTAGACTGCCCTCTTCTTTTTTTCTTTTTGTTTCTCAGCTCGTATGGTAGGTAATTAGCTGTCTGTTCAGCTTGCGTGAGCATCTCTGCTAATTGCCCCATTATTGTGCTGGATCCTACATATTTGTTATCTATAAAATCATCTCCAAAAAGCGATGCCATAATTTCTGCTTTTGGTGTTTCAAATGTGATTTCATGTAATTTTTCACTAACCAAATTTGTCATTTTTTGCTCTGCCGGATTAATGGATGCACAGCGTTCTTCTATTGCTTTAGCACTGTATTGTTTCCCGAGTGTACTGCCGTTAAAAACACATTTTGTGGTATGGTCAACGTAGGTAATACCATAAAGTAAGCCCTCTGCGTTTTTTCTGAAAACAGTATTGATTCCCTCTTTTTCCAGTAACTGAACTAATTCTTTAAGTGATATTTTTGTTCTTAAAAATGCCATATCAATGGCGTTTTTCACCCTTCTTATATCTGAGACTTCATTTTTGGTATTGGACGCGAATTTTTCTTCTAAAAATTTCAGTGTTGGCTTGTTGTAAAAGAGACTGGCTTTTATGGGGACTCCAACAGGTTTTCCATTTTCATCGAGTATCCTGTACATTAATCCTTTTGCTTTAAACATTCTTGAATCTTCATTGCCCCGGTCTGCTAAAACATTGTATTGTTTGAGCACCGCATTGAGCTGCGGAAGGCTGGTATATTTATACGATGAAAGTACCTGAGCCAGTACATTTGTAATAGCTTTTTTTGATTCGCTTCGCCCGTATTGAATCTTACCTGAAATGATTGGCTTTAGCTGAAAATCCGGACTATTTTTATTGCTTTGTGCCCTAACAAGTCCAAAGCGTTCTTCGATTTCTTTTCTTGCCGGTTCAGATCGATTTTTTCCAATATTCTGCATGTCAATTCGTGTACCATCCCTCTGAACATTTATGGAAACCAAATGGATGTGCGCATGCCCGGAATCATGATGCTGATAGACCAAATAAGGCTGCTGGCTAAATCCGATTTTTTCCATATAAGTATCCGCGATGTCCAATAATTTTTCCTTGGAATAATTTTCGGATGGGTCGAAGTTGATTGAAATATGTACACTGTTTCGTTTTACATTTTCATTTAGTTCCAGCTGTTTCAAAAACCGGTTCAGCTTTACAGTAACTCCCATTTTATCCACATCAATCGGATAATTTCCGGCACCTATACATTCTGCTACACGCTCTTTTACTTTGTTTTCATTGTAATAGAAAACCTTGTGAAGGGAATGACCGGTCTTTATGATCGCAACCATCTTTCCGAGATTTTCCGGATGCAGTTTTTGATTTCATCCATCTTGTCAAAAAGGATCTTTTTATCCAGTTCAGCGCTTATAATCCATACTTTAAATTCCGGAATTTGATTTAGGGTATGCAGTTTTTTAACTGCCTGATTGAAGTTGTTTCCAATGCCGTTTAATTGCCTGAACAACTGGGTCATTTCATGGATCATATCATCCAAAGACTGATTCCTGTAAGTAGTGGTTATAGATTTCTCAAATAGGTGTCTGCGAATGTAATCGCTCAGCTTGCGGCAAGTACTAGCTTTCCATTTTTTCTCAATTTTCGCATACTCTTTAGGTGTAAACCTCAACCCGACAATGCGTGTTCTGTTTGAATTTTCTCTTTTCATCATCTCTCTTTTTCATTGTTATCAAACCTTAATTTATCCTTTCAGTATCACTGCTCACGAGTTCCGAGTGTAGAGCAGCAAGAAGGCTGTTGTTTAACAACAGGACATCTTGCCGATTGCAGGAACGTGGCAATCCTGCTAATACTTTAATGTTCTTTAAACATTCTAGTATTTTCTAAGATTTTAAAAATTTAAAATATCCAACTATTACCTCTTTTTGGACAATTTGACGTTTTAACTGTATTGTTCATAGAACTTAATACACTATAAAGACAGCCATTAAATTTTTAATATTTTTTCTAAAATCTATTTCATTTTTATTTTTAGAATTCAAGGAAAGTGCACACTTCATAGAACTTGGAACTACTGTAACGGGGCAGCTATAATGCCAATTTATCTTCCGATTCTTAGATTGAAAACGTGCTCTTTCAAAGCAATAAACGAATTTTAAAACAACAAAATCCTGACTGTTTTAAGGAAGGTTTTTGATTGCTCATTTTGATCTTTGTTGTTTAATTCAGAGACAAAATTAAGTAGGCGAAATGGATTTTATCTATGATGGACATATTATGTCCATGACACTTTAATATCGGCTTTATACCTTTGTATAAATAAATTACTAATTAAAAACGTGAAGATTATGACAACAAATGATGTGGCCAAGGTGTTTGATACTGTACTGAGTATCCCAAGCATGAATGATGTAGTGAAGATTGATTTGAAAATTTCACGAAAAAATGTATTACTATTAAACCATGTTATTGAACGTGGATTATCTGCTAAGGAAAATGATAAACCATCGATTCTTATGACAAGTATTCAAGAAGAAAACCTACAGGAATTAAAACTCTTAGGAGAGGAATGTTTACAAAAAGCAGGACTGATTGAACTGAGTGAAAAACTTAGTGTCCTTGGTGATGTAATAAAATAGTGACATTTAAAAATCAACAATTACTTGATGCCATTAGAAATTCATTTTTCTTGTGGCATCTTTTCATTATAATCTGCAACTTATTCTGTTTTTTAACTACGATTGATTGTTATTGAAAAATCTTCGCTTGTTTTTGATAACAATCACACTTACTGTTCATTGTAATTTTGCTTTGGATATGACTCTGAACAAAACGAATAGGAAATTTAGTATAGTGTATTATTTATCCTAGTACTAAATCAACATGACTGACATATAAAAAGGTAAAGAATCTTCAGATGATGTTGATAGTTCAAAGTTCTATTTTTTTTACTAAACGTGCAAAAAAATGAAATCAAAGATCAATATTAAAAGTGTTATTATAGAGTCAATTTGTCTTCTGTACATTCTTCTTTTTGTTTATGCGGCTTTGAGCAAATTATTAGACTTTGAGAATTTTCAAACTCAACTTGGACAGTCTCCAATTTTAAGCCTTTATGCTGATTTTTTCTCAATTAGTGTAATTGTAATAGAACTTGTTATAGCAATTTTAATAAGTGTTCCCAGATCAAGGTATTTTGGTTTATGGGGCGCAGTAGTTTTGATGAGTATATTTACCGCTTATATTGTAATCATTTTAAATTTCAGCTCTTTTATTCCCTGCTCCTGCGGAGGCATTTTAGAAAAGTTAGGATGGAAAGCGCATTTAATTTTTAATCTTGGATTTATATTTCTAGCCATTACTGCCATAAGACTAAAATCTGAAACTAATCGTACTGTAATACCACTCATAGTTGTCATTTTAGCGGGTGTTGTTTTCGTAGCAGTATTATTTCTTTTGTCAGAAGATATCATGGAAAAAGAAAATCCCTTTATTCGTCGCTTTCCAAATGCCAGTGCAGCAAAAACTGATCGAATTGACTTAAGGAATTTTTCGTATTATATTATTGGTACCGATAAGGATAAAATATATTTAGCCAATCGAATGGCTCCGCTTCAAATCTTAGAAGTGGATTCCGATTTCAAAAACAAAAAGAGTTATACCATTACATTGGATCGTGAGAATTTCAAATTTAGGGCTGTTGAAGTCCGCCTAAATCCTCCTTATTTTTATGTTATTGACGGGAGTGTTCCGGTAATTTACAGAGGGTTTATTTCTACATGGGAAGCAAAAGTAATAAGTGATGGTAAATTTCGATTTTCAGATATTATTTTCAGTGATGACAAACAGGCATTCATCAGAACTCAAAAGCAGTATACAGGGGAAAATATTCTGGGCTTAATTAATGATTACACTTGTTCAGAGATACAATATAATCAGGAGTTGTTAGAGAAACAGATTGATGGTATTTTTGATACCGATGGAACAATGCAATACAGCAGATCGCTGCGTAAATTGATTTATGTTTATTACTACCGCAACGAGTATATCGCAGTGGATGAAAATTTAAAACTTCAATATCGGTCTAATACTATTGATACCACCAGCAAAGCAAAATTGAAAGTGGTAAAGCTAAAGCAATCGGGAGATACTAAGCTTGCGGCACCGCCACATATGGTCAACCGGCATACCGCACTTTGTAATAATCTGCTTTTTGTCAATTCCCTGCTGCGAGGCAGATATGAAGGAAATGATGTATGGAAACATGCCACAGCTGTTGATGTATATGATATATCAAAACAGCATTATATACTAAGTTTTTACGTGTATGATGAAGAAGGCTTTCGCATGAACAATTTTTTTGCAACCGATTCATCTATGTATATCATTTCGGGACATTATCTGCTCAAATATGGATACGGAAAAAACCTTAAATCAAAATTTAAAAAGTGACTTAATAATGAGTTTAAAAGATACCGGCCGGTAGCAGGAGTAATGATCGAAAACCTGTAGAAAAGAGTAGATCAAATTTTATTAATTTAAATTTTAAGATTATGAAAACTACAATTTTGAAAGCAATTGTACTGCCTGTGGCTGCATTTGTTTTGGCTAGTGCCGGTGCTGTTAGCACCAATACTGCAAAAGAGAGTAAAGCAGATGTTTTAATTACTGCTTACATTCACAATCCGGCAGTGGATGACTGTCAGCCAGTACAGGTTAACTGTAGCCCAGGAGCAGGTCCAACGTGTCTTAGCGGCAGCTTTACAGCTTATGGAAAGGAATCCGCAGAGTCCTGTACTATGCAATTGCACCGCAATTAAATGAATCAAATTAATCCTAAAATGTAATGCAGTTTCTACTTATAGAAACTGCATTATTTTTTAGTTATAAGATACTCCTTTGGTAATCCACGAAGGTCTAAGATCATCTTTTAAAAAGTAGTCAAACCATTGCATCATTCGATTGCTAAGATCAATTTGATTGTCAGGATATTCAAGGGAATGATCCTCGTTAGGATAGACCAGCATAATATTTCTACCCCTAAGTTTTCTAAGGGCTAAATAAAAGGAAATACTCTGGTTCCATGGAATTATTCGATCGTTTTTACCTGTCCATAAAAGCAATGGTGTTTTTACATTTTGAGCATTTAAAATAGGAGAATTTCTAGAGTAACTTTCTTTATCATCGTACAGAGATTTTCCTATGCGGAACTGCTGGCTTTCATAGCGCCACATGTCGGACTGAAAAACACCATTTTTGCTGATGTTGAAATAAGCTCCGATAACATCACTGACTCCCGCCCCTGATACAGCCGCTGCAAAAAGATTGCTTTGAGAAATGATGAAATTAGTCTCGTACGCTCCGAAGGAGTGTCCAAACAAACCAATTTTATTCTTGTCGACATAACCTTTTTTCGTAGCAGTTTCTACTGCTGCAGTCACGCTGGTCAAGGCTGATATACCTGGATTTCCTAATTCATATTGGATATCGGGCAATAATACAAAGTAGCCGTTAAGAGTATAGTTTGTGATGTTAAAACCCTCACTGTTTAGTAAAGATGGATTGACATATTTGTGGATTTCTTTAGACATATTATCATAGATATGAACCACCATCGGATATTTTTTTAAAGGATCAAAATCAGCAGGAAAAAATAGGGCAGCTTTTAATTTTTCCCCTTTTACACTCTCATAATAGAGCAACTCGGATTTACCAAACAAATAATTTTTTTGCTGTTTGTTGGAAGCAAATAAAACAGCAGCTTTGCTATCTTTTTTTCTTTTAATTTCCAGCCATGGTGCCTGATCATAGGTCTGTTTTTTGTACAGATAAGTGTTATTGGGGCTTCTTTGTATTTCGCTCAAATCATAAAAACCATAATCAATTGGTTTTATACCGGAATGGATGTTTAAAACGCAATAACCAGTTGAATGGTTTTGTTTATTCTCAACAGAGAGGATCAAATCTTTGGACATATCAAAAGATGCCTGCAGTCTCCCGTTATAACTGAGCTGTGAGCTGTTATTGAATTCAGAGGATGCGATCCTGTAAACGATGTTTTTCTCACGGCCTTCGGTGAGCCGGATAGATACAGAACCATCTGTTCCTGTAAGCCAGATATCATACGCATCGTAGAGTAAAATATTATTTCCATTCAAACTCCAGCCAGGGTTTCCATAGACCATAAACTGATGAGGGGCAGAAGATTCTGTGCTGTTATCCCATGAAGTCGTAATCTTACCTGTAAGATTGATATGTGTATTTTGCAAAGGATCGAAAATCCACCAATTTTTCTCTTTATAATAAAGTATTTTGTTACTGAGTGGTTCAAATCCTATTTGGCTGGGATCACAAGATTGTTTTTGCAGAATCAGGTTCTGGGTATCATTTTTCAGATCTTTGAGATAGTAATCTACTTCGTCATAATATTTGGACTGCAGACCGTACGCATTTTGATCATAAAGAACAGCATAATCCCGCTGGCCGGTCAGCATAAAATTTGGCAGTTCAGTGTTATTTATTCTCGAATATCCATTAGTTTCGGGATACCAGAGCGCCAGATTAGGAATCCCTGCTTTACTTTCTATACGCTGTTTATCTATAAAGAGCCATTTATCATTTCCATTCCAGATTTCTACTGTTTTTGAATCTTTTTTTACATTGGGCTCTTTTTTTTTAATCTCCATAAAAAACACTTTTTTTCCATCTGGAGAAATCGATAATGAGGTATTATTAAAAACAGTCAGCTGCTTTGGCAATCCTACTTGCGTGTTGTACTCAAAAGAGAAAAGCTTCTTGTCAGCAATCCTGAAATAATTAAGAGCGAACTCTTTTGAAACAGAATCTTTTTCATGGAGAAAAGCGGCTGATTCGGCGTTATTCTGCCAGACTAAATTGCAGAATTTGCCAATACTGTCTTTTGATACAATATATCTGGAGTAAGGCTGAAACCGGATTATCCCCACTTCAATTTGGTTTTTGACTTTGCTTGTATAGAGCAGGGCATTTTTTCGGGAACTTAAGGAGTACTCTGAAATGTCATTTAGACTGTCCCTTATTTCTCCCTTATCATTTCTAATTTTCAAAAGACTTTTCTTTGCATAATCCTGATCAAAAGTAAGGATGTACTTTCCGTCCAATGCCAGTTCATAGCGCTTGACATTTTCAATTGTTTTGAGTTTGCCTATTTTAAGGGTAAGAATTTTTAAGCGGGATTCAGGCTGTAAAAACGTGAATATGTTTTTCCCTGCAAAATGGCCGTCCTGAGCGCCGGCAAAAGAGAAGGTTTTGTTTGTATAAGTGTTCTGTACAAACAAAGTATCGAGATGGTTTTCATAAGACATCTGATAACTCGCCCAGTTTCCGTCATCAGAAAGAGCCTTTACATTTAGAGTTCCCCATTTGATATAATCGCTTTCCTTAAGGTGTTTTTTTTGCTGCACCTGCCCCGTTAAAGGGCAGGTTAACAGCAAAAGCAACCAATTCAAAATGGAAACGTTAATGCTTCTTTTTATTAAAAAGAGATTGGTCATAACGTGTTATTTAGTATCCTTGATTCTGTGGTTTTAGATTTGGATTGGCATTTAGTTCCAGAACTGGAATTGGCCAGAGACTGTCCGTTGCACTCCAGCCGGGCTTAGAAGCGGATAAAGTTTCATTTAATTTTCCGGTTCGTTTCAAATCAAAAAAACGTTGTCCAAATTCAGTAAAGAGTTCAAAACGGCGCTGATTGAGAACATCTTTCACAATTTCTTCTGCGCTAATGGCGGTTGTATTGGAAAGCCCGGCGGTGTTTCTAATGATGTTTAAATCTTCTTTGGCACCAATTAAATCTCCCTGATAGGCTCTGGCTTCTGCACGGATAAGATATTGCTCTGATATTCGAAACAAGATGGAGTATTCCACCGAAGTAGGTGTACTGGATTCCTGTTTGTATTTGGAAGCATAATACCATGTTGCTCCGTCGTTTGTGACCTCTGTAGTCCAGTGTGTTTTTCTTTGATCATTGCTCTCAAAAGCATTTATAAATTCAGGTTTAAGGGCTACAATAGCCGGAGGTCCTGCTGTAAAAATATAGAGACTGCCTTCTGATGTATTGGCCCCGGCTACTGAGGGCATAAACTGCCAAATGGTGGTCTTACTTGTTTTTAGAAATATTTTATCTAAATCACTCTCTCCTATATAAAGCGGATTATTGATCACTGCCGATGCAGCATTGGACGCCTCGGGATATAATTTCATATAGAGATATACTCTTGCCAGAAGAGCCTGGGCTGTACTTCGGTTGGGACGAATGCGATCAGTTGAGATATAATTCTCCGAGAGCAATGTAATGGACTGGTTCAGATCTTTTACAATATACTGGTAAACCTGATCTGCAGATAATCTTGAAACCCGGCTGTTCTGCAAATAATCTGTTGTGGTGATATACGGGATATCCCCGTAGATATTTAAAAGATAGAAGTGTAACAGGGCTCTTATAAAAATGGCTTCTCCCAGAGGCTGTTTTTTGTCGGATTCAGTAATGGAATTGGATTTATTTAATCCTTCAATTATAGAGTTGGCAGAATATATTTGGTTATAACTTTGATTCCATATATCATTTACTCCCAAGTCTGCAGCAAATAAAGAGTTGTTGTAAAAGTTGCTCACGGCATTTTGCTGATAATAGTCAAATTCATCGGCGTACAAACCCAGATAGCAGGAAATACCCGTTGCGTCTCCTGCTAGTATTCCACTGTTTCGCATTTTGGTATATACTCCGGCCATAGCAGCATTGGCTGTTGCGACATCTTCAAAAACGGCCTGGGCTGTAAGCTGGGATTTAGGAATGTCCACATCCACAAAGTCATTGCAGGAGCCCAAAAGAGTACACAGTGCAAGGAGCAAGAATTGATAATGACTTAAACGATTCTTATCTCTAAAAAAGAGAACCTGTGGTATTTTAAGTATATTTTTCATGGCTTTACGTGTTAAGTTAAAAAGTGAGCTGGATTCCTGCTGTACATACTTTCAGAGGAGGAAGATAACCGGTGTATTTAAATTCAGGATCACCGCCTTTGTATGACGTGAAGGTCAGCATATTCTGCCCCTGAAGCGATATTCTGCAATGAACGCCCTTTATTGTGTTCAATGGAAGATCGTAACTCAGGGCTATATTTTTCAGTCTTACATAGGAAGCGTCTACAATTCCGGCATTGCTGTCAATGTAATTGTAATAGGCATTTACAGCATCTCCATTTTGCCCGGAGGTATTAATTTGAAAAGAAGCTTTATCACCCACTTGTGTCCATGCACTAGTCATCTCCAAGGGCTGGTTTATTGGACTGCCTCCCGGTACATTTGAAGTGTAATTGTAATTCTGCTGTTTTACAAATTGAAAGAGAAAGTCAAGCTGCCAGTTTTTGTATTGAAGCTGGTTTTCCAAACCTCCAAAATATTTTGGAGTCAGATCAGCTATCGTTTTTTTGTCTTCCAACGAAGTAATTTGACCATCTTTATTTACATCTTCAACTTCATATAATCCGGTTTGTGGATTAATTCCCTTGTACTGGTAAACTTTTACAATGTTTGTAGATTGTCCTATTACGTAGTTGTTGGAGTAGGTAGATCCTTCGAGTCCGGGAAAGGAAATCAGCTTGTTTTTGGCAAGTGATATATTAAAGTTTGTAGACCATTTAAAAGCTCCGGCATTAAAATTTACAGTACGAAGGGTAAATTCGAAACCTGAATTCTGAACAGTTGCATCCAGATTGGCATTTATAGAACTGAATCCGGAGGTACCGGGAAGCGGGATTCCAACGAGCTGGTTTGAAGACCTGTTTTGGTACCAGGCAGCGGTAAGGAAAATACGATCCCTGAAAAAACCGGTTTCAATTGCCGCTTCGAGTTTTTTATTGATTTCCCAACTGAAATTTGGATTGTAAAGGCGTGTCGGATCCATACCGATGATGCCGTTGTAACTTTGTCCCGAAGACACATAGGTGTCTAAATATTGGTAATCTCCGATCTGGTCACTTCCGGTACTTCCATAGCTGGCACGAAGTTTTCCAAAACTCAGAAAAGAGCTTTCTTTTAAAAAGTTTTCTTTTGAGAACAGCCAGGCAGCTCCTGCTGCTGCAAAGACTGAAAACTGTTTTCCCGGACCAAATCGGCTTGAACCGTCCCTTCTGGCAGTAAGGTTCAAAATGTATTTCTCCTCCCAGTTGTAATTGATCCTGCCGAAGAAAGCCTGATATTTATAAATGGTCTGATCGCTTACGAAAATTGATTTTGTTGTTGCCGATGCAATATCAGTAATTAGGCTGTTGCTTGTAAAACCACGGCCATATTGGTATAATCTTGAGGAGTTTTGCTGCTGCGCCGTAGCACCAATTAAAACATCGAGTTTACTGCTTTCAAATTCATGGTTCCAGCGAAGCTGAGGCTCGATAATCCAGGATTGTCTTGAGGTAAGATTGGAATACATCAATGATCTGCTGCTGCCGATTTTAAAAGCAGGATCATAAATGGTAGAAGGCAGTAATCGCTGTTCTGCATTTTTTAGATCCGTGAATCCCAGATTGACTTTAAGTTCCCAGTTCGGTCTGAATTCATAGCTGATCACACTGTTGGCTACAAGATCATTTGTTTTGGCGGTAGTTACAGCCCGAAGTGCCGCAAGCGGATTTTGAAAGGTACTGTTTTCGAAGTTCAGACTCCCGTCAGGGTTATATAAAGCCGGAGCATTCGGCGCAAGGTTTCTGGCAGTACGGGTAAGATCTGTTGCTGCCTGTTTATTATTTTGGAAGGTGTAACCGGTTGAAAAAGTAAGTTTAAATTTTCTGTCTTCACTGGCATGGTTCATATTAAAATGAACTGCTCCCTTATCGTATCCAAAATCTTCGGGAAGAACAGTTGTTTCTGTATGATAGGTTCCGCTTAGCAAATATTGTGTCAGATCGGAACCTCCCGAGAGGGATGTCTGAAGGTTGGTCATAACAGAGGTTCCTCCTAATAGTTCTTTCTGCCAGTCGGTATATCTGCTTTGATCCCAAGTTCCGTTGATATCATAATCTGTAGCAGGATAAGAAGTAATACCATCATTGGCAAATCCCTGTCTTCTCATCTGCAGATACTGTGGAGTATTCATCAGGTTCATCATTTTGGTTACCTGTCCAAATCCTGATGAGGCAGTAACTGTTACACGGGTTTTTCCTGATATTCCTTTTTTAGTGGTAATCAGTACAACGCCATTGGCTCCACGGGAGCCATAAATAGCAGTGGCATCGGCATCTTTTAAAACCTCGACACTTTCAATGTCAGAGGGATTGATATTATTAAGAGGGCTTGTCGGGGTCGGAATTCCTGTTGTGGTATTGCTGTACCCAATAATATCGGAGGAATAAGGAACCCCATCAATAATATATAATGGCTGATTACCTTCTTCACGCAGACTGTTGATCCCTCTTATTTTTATCTGAAAGCCTCCACCGGGTGTTCCTGAATCCTGAATTATATCCACTCCTGCCATTCGCCCCTGCATGGTGGCCAGTACATTGGTAACAGGCTGTTTCTCGATGTCTTTTGCCGATATTTTGGCAATGCTTCCGGTACGCTCACTTTCTTTTACAGAATAATATCCTGCATTCACACGAACTTCCTGCAAGGTTGTAGTGTCATAAATCAATTGAATATCTACTGTTTTACGCCCTTTTATTGGCACGAGGGCAGTTTTAAAACCTATAAACGAAACGATTAAGGTATCGGTAGCTGAGGCAGAAATACTATACTGACCGCTATAATCTGAAATTGCAGAAACACCTGATTTATTTTTAATAACAATGGTTACCCCGGGCAAAGGATTACTGCCATCGGCGACGATTCCCTGAATTTGGTTTTGTTGAAAAACAGAAATGCTCTTCCGATTGTAAGATTTGGCATGAATAGATGAAAAAGAAAAACAAAGCCATATAAAAAATAGGCAATAAAGACCTTTCCCATCCTTGTAAAATGAAAAATTATTCATAATATTGGATTGGTTAATTGAAACATTGGTTGAATTAGCTATGATCCTCTATACTAGTTTGCGAGACGAAGTAGAGGGTCATTTTTTATGCTGTAAGTTGAATGTTGTATGGTATCTACTACCATTTTTGTTAAATCATGGGCACTAAATTTTGGTTAGTTAAACTAATTAGAGTTTTACGAGACTTAAAAAAACAATGAAGATTGGTGCTATGAATGAAAGCTGAAGGATTTGCTTAAAAATAAAAAGGGCAGGTACTCAGCTTATTGCTCCTAAGGTACTGGTATACCCGTACGCGAATAAGTGAGCCCACGCCCTTTAAGGCGTGAGCATTTACACTTATCGTCCTGCGCGTACGAAAATTACCAGTTTTAAGGAGCAGGATTCAAAGCGAATGCTTCAAATATTTTCAAATGAAGTATCGCAAATTTAATAATTCTATTCAAAAGTATAGAAAAAAAATATGTAATGCAAATGCATTACACTAAAAATATAAAAAAAAATGAAATTGCTATATGGGAAATTTAAGACCAGAGGATATAATTTTACGAGATCAGATTAAATTAAGGCTTAAAGAGTTAAGAGAAAAAGCAAGCCAAAATAAGTCTAATCTATCGAAAGATGTTGAGATAGATAGACAAAATTTTCAGGCATGGGAAAAACTGGAGATTGGAAGAGGAATGACCATTTATTCTATCGGCAGAGTTTGTAAAGCTTTAGGAATTACACTTAAAGATTTTTTTGATAGTGATATATTCGACAATACATAAAAAAAAGATGCTTAATGAAATTTAAAAAAGGTATACATACATTAGCAATATCTTTTTTAAAAGAATTATTTTGCAACATAATAATGAGACTGATTACGGAAAACCGTAAACTAAAACAAAAGCGGTATTGTACGTTTTGTAGAGAAAAGTGATGTCATAAAGCTAACCGAAATTAGATTTATTGAAGCTGTTTTATATCAGGTTTAAATGAGTTAGCACCATTTTCCCCATAGGACTAAGATAAGAATAAATATATTTACTTCTTACATTACAATTTTAGGATTATTTTGGATATCTTAATATTTACTGTTCAAATAATACTTCACAAATTATAAATGACTTATCATTAATTGGTTCATTATAATATTCATTTATATCATTGCCAGAACCTACCCGCCAAATATCGATATCAGGATATTTGATTGACATGAGCATTGATATAAAAGTAAAGGGTTTGGGTCCAAGTGGAGCTATGATAATACTGTAATCATCTCTTAATGTGAAATATAAAGAAGTTAATTCTCTCTCAAGAAACAATAAATCATTAAAAGGATAAGTACGAGTATAGTTAGACCGTTCTTCTAAAATATTAAAATTATTAATTTCTAATGTTTTAACAAACTTATTTTCTGAAGCAGGTTTAGTATAAAATAGGTAAGATAGTTTTGGGTCTAAATGTTCAATAATACCTTCTGCTTTATTTTGTTCGTAACCTAGACAAACTATTAGTGCTTTTGGCTTATCTGTAGGTACTATGTACTTTCCTGGTAATGGTCCAATTTCTTTATTAGGTTTAGGTTCTTTAGGTTCATTATACTTTGAAGGCGTGTAACTAAAAAGAATGGAAACTTTTTGAAATTCAATCTCTTTATTTTTTAAATATAAAATAATTGAATAATACCATGATTTGGTCATACATGAATAATCGATAACGATAGTTATGCTCTCTTTTGTAATTTCTTTAAAAAGTTTATCTAATAATTTATAAATTTCAGAATGGTTATTTATTCTAATTTTTTTTACACCTTCTTTTTTAGTTTTACAAATTTCATCTTTGTAACACAATACTATTGAAGTATTAATTTTGTGGGTTACTTGCAGTTTATCAAGTAAAGCGTATGATCTTTTTTCATGATTTTCGACACAAAAAAATAAATCAATTTCTATTGAATCTATATCATTTATTAAAATTTGTTTACCGTATGATATTTCCATGGATTATTAAAATAAAGTAGTTTGAAATGATAAATCTGTACCCTTAAGACATTCGCTTAGATTTACTTTAGTATAATTTCTAAGTGGTAAATTATATATTGCAAAGAAT
Source organism: Flavobacterium sp. FlaQc-47 (assembly GCF_044006475.1). Classification (NCBI taxonomy): domain Bacteria; kingdom Pseudomonadati; phylum Bacteroidota; class Flavobacteriia; order Flavobacteriales; family Flavobacteriaceae; genus Flavobacterium; species Flavobacterium sp. FlaQc-47. Next base: position 152,144 of record NZ_JBIPCQ010000004.1, read on the forward strand.
AAATAAGATAATTTAAATCTATGTCCTCTAATCTCAAAATCAAAAAAATCGTCATTTGAATCAAGTAATATAAATGCGCCTTGAGAAATTCCTTTTTCTATTAATTCTATTATATTATCTGGAATTTTTGAATTTTCTTTATCAACGGAAAATGTTCCTTTAGGATCCATTTTAAACTGTGAACCCAAAATTTGATCTTTGAAATAAACTCCAATTTTGTCTATTACATCAATGATTGTTAATTTATTATTTCCAATAGGAATATTTTCTATTACATTTTTAAAACGTTGAGCTGCTGAAAATAGTTCACTATACTGAATGTTTTTATCAGCACCATGTTCATCGGATTTCGCAAGTATAGAATTTATTATACCAATTAACCATCGAGGATTACCATCACAAATTTTGCTTAAAACCTCAATACCTGAAAGTAGTTCATTCGCCTTTCTGCTTCTAAAATTATGACTTTTTCCACCTTTTTTAATAAAGAAGTTCCTGTAATAAACTATTGGTTTTATTTTTCTATGTAATGTGTTTTTTTGATCTTCACTAATTGGGATAGGATTTGATAATTTCACCTTTTTACTTTTCAAAAATTCTTTAAACGAATCATCTTTTTTGATCAGCTCAAGCATTTCATTATAAAAATCGCTATCCTTCTCATAACTATTAGATTTACCGTTATAAATATTGTTTGTTCCAAAGTATTCTACACAATCTGCAGATGGATATTTTCTAATAAGTAATGACTCAATTAATTTTTTTGAAAAAGATTCGTGATCAGGCAAATTCCACATTTTAATTAGCTGATAATCATTTCCCGAAGTAGCCCTATATGCACCTTTTAACGAATTTTCTAATTCATAGGATAATATTGGGCTTGCGCTTAATTTGTAAAGGATGAACTGCTTTCTACTTCTTAAAGACAGAAAAAGTTCAGTTTGAAGCCATAATGGGGCAAATTCAAGTTCATCAAAGCATAGAGCCCATTTTTTTTTATTTTCTACACCATAAATTCTTTCAAAAATAGGAATTATAGATTCAATTGAAGTTTCAAAGGATAGATTAAAATAATCTGCATGAGGTAACAAATCACCCGAATTATAATTAAAAATAAGATGTTGAATCATTTGATTCACTTCATCAATTCTTGTGTTTAAAGCTTCCTTAATGAATTTTAACTTTGGAATAACTGAACTAAGTTTCCAAGCAGAAATTAAACATTTACATAACTCAGTTTCTTTTTCCTCATTAGAATCATTTATTTCATACTGTATAATATTCATAAATGTATCACACAAGGAAGTGAAGACATTTGTAGAAACTGAGAATCTAGAAATTAATAGTGGAAAGTTTCCAAATTCCGATAGTTGGGAATTATATGTTTGATTTTTAACATCCCAATAAATATCGGTGGATATGTATATAGCATAGAAACTGATATCTTTTTTTATACTTTCAGCTTTTTCATGAAGCCATGAGTATAGTGCTGGTAAGGTTAACATTTTCATTAAAGTGGTTTTGCCACAACCTCTAGCTCCTAAAATTACTGAATGATTATCTTGAATTAATTTTTCAAAACTTTCCGACCAAATGAAACTTTCAGCAACATCCTTTGGCGCATAATGGCGTGCATTATATGTTGGAAATATTGTATCAACTTTCATGATTTTAATAATTTGAGTTAAAAATATATGTTGGACATTCCCAAATATGTTTGTCTGTTAGAAGCCCATTACTTTTTAGTAATTCATTCAATTTCTTTGAATCATCAGGTATTAAATTTTTTATATCCTCTATGTCATCAGTAATTTCAGACCACGTTAATTTATTCTTATCTTTTATTAGATCACTTACTCTTTCATAAATTTGATCAACTGTCTTAACATTTCCAAAGCCAGCAAAAGGTGCGAAACCATTTTGATCATAATTTATCTTCCAGCCTTCATTTGGAAAAAATGTCCAAGTTTTTATCTCACCTTTGCAAATTTTCGCTTTTTTAGTTACATCTATGATATGAAAAGCGTTACGGACACTTGAAAATATTAGATTAGCGCCAGATGAAAAACTTCCTGCTGAAAAAAGTGTAATTTTATTATTTCCATTAACGGTATTGTAATTTTTAATAAATGGATCATGTTTATGACCGTAGATAAATAAATCAAAATTATTTTTACCTAATAAATCTAAGAGCAAATCTCCATTTACAATTTTGTCATCTTCACCGAGTTTTTTATTGGGATGAGGAACTGGAGGATGATGACTCATCGCAATTTGGATTTTGTCATCGTTGAATTTTTTTAGGTAGTCATCAATGTATTCGATAGCATCATCGCTAATTTTACCATCATGTGAAGCTTCTTTGTTATAATGAAAATGTGAACTATTAATTACAAGAATTCTATATATATCCTCTTCTACAAAAACACAACCTTTTTCCCAGAAAATTGTTCTTTGCTCGTCACTTTTAATAGGGAAATCGCGTTTAATTCCTTTTGCATTTGTTAAGCTATAGTTGGAAGTAGATAAATATACATCAACATCATGATTACCAACTGTTGCAATTATGTTTTCTGATTTAAGTTCTTGACTAATTTCTAAGGAAAATCCCCATCCAGATATTAGACCTTGTAAATTTGATTTATCAGTAAAATCTCCTGGACATAGCGTTATATTAACTGTAATTTCTTCCTCTCTAATAATTTTCAAAAGGCTTTCTACTGGATGATCGTTGCTAGGGGATCGGAGCTTATCAGCTAATAAGTATGTTTCATCAATTCCTTCTTCTTTTTTTCTTTTAGGATGACAATGAAGATCACTAATAATAGCAATTCTTAGTTTTTTTTCATTCATAATATCAAGGTCTCGTATTATGTATTATTAATTCATTATAAACTCCTCTAGTCTTATTTCTTCCTCCTACCTGACTGTTCCTAGATAATTTTATTATTTTGCCCACTGCTCCATATAAATTAGTTATAGATATATGCGACGCATTGGTCAATATATAAAAAGCTTTCTTTTCAATAATGTTTTCAACATAAACTTTTAATCTTTCTTGATCTTCCCATGAGAATAACTTTTGATTATATTCGATAAATCCATTATTCTCATGAGCTACGGTATAGGGAGGATCTATGAAAACAAGATCTCCCTCATTAATATTTCTAAGATTTTCTTCAAAACTCTCGTTTTTAATGATAGCATTTTTTAGTTTTTGACTGATGTTCATTAATAAATTTTCATTTATAAAATCAACATTTTTTCGCTTACCGTATGGTACATTATAAATTCCCCTGCTATTAACTCGAAATATTCCATTAAAAGAAGTTTTATTTAAATATATAAAGCGGGCAGCTCTTTTTTCTTTAATGCGTGGGTTAACATCCCGAATTTTGTAATAATACTCTGAAGTGTTTTTAAATTTTTTTAAATATTTAATAACAGATTCCGGATTATCCCTCAATTGTATATAGGTGTTTATTAGGTCTTCGTTTGTATCAGATAAATAAAATTGTCTATCAGGTTTTCCAGTAGAATTTATTAAATAAAAGAAAACTGATCCAGCACCTAAAAATGGCTCATGATAATTGTTAAAATTAGAAGGTAAAAAATCATTTAAATATTTATTTACAAACCACCGTTTGGATCCAGTCCATCTAAGAAAAGGTGTAATTCTATCGACTTCTATATTAACCATTAATTTAGTTGTTTTAAAAAGTTCCGCTCTAATTTAATTTGAAACCTATGTAAAGCGCAAAGATGATTAATTTGTTGCTGAATTTCTTTAAGATACATTATTTTTTTTGCATTTAATTGTCTAAAATAGTTTTTTTTAGGTTTCAAAATAATGCAATTTTGATTATTATTCTAAAAACCTCTTATCCTTACATTAAAATTTAATGCAAAAAGAGTAGAATAAATATCCTGTTGATGGTTTATAATCTTTTTTGGTTATTTTTGAAAATATACAAAACGAAACAAACTTGTTTGTACACATCAAATTAATTAGATTGGTGATGTTTGCTTCATATAGCTAAAATTTAAAAGAAATTTTATGGAAACCCAAAGCAAATATAATGTCTTTTATTCATGGCAATCGGATCTGCCAAAGGAAACTAATTTAAATGGCATTAGACAATGTTTAAGAGAATCAGCCAATCTTTTAGAAAATGAGATAAGTGAAATTCATATCGAATTAGATGAAGCCACAAGAAATACTTCTGGCAGTCCAAATATTCCTATGACAATTTTTAGCAAAATAGAGAATACTGATATTTTTATTTGTGATTTAACAATTATAAATGAGGATTATGAAGGAAGAAAGGTTCCTAATCCGAATGTTTTAATCGAACTTGGACATGCCATTTCTTCTCTGGGATGGGAAAGAATTATTTTATTATACAATTTAAAGTTTGGTAAATTTCCTGAAGATTTGCCTTTTGACATAGATAGGCATAGAATTACAACATTCAAAATAGAAGACAAAAATGATAAATCTGGTAAAGGAGCTTTGTCAAGAGTTCTTAAGGAATCAATCGAAACTATATTAAAAAAATCTCCTCTCAAGCCATCACAAATAAAAAAAGAAACTCTCGAAGAAAAAAAAAGGAGAATGGATGTGGAAAATTTAAAATGGATTCTTGAATCCCTACATATTCCAACTTTTGACTCATTCATTCAGGAATTTCCTGATTTAATAATTCATAAGATATTTGATTTTGAACTTAATTTTAATTCAATTTTTGACAGTAGCTCCTTTCACTTATATGACAAAAAAATATTAAAACTTCTTAAAAATTATAAACTTTTATGGGAAAAATCTCTGTCATATTATAGACACTATTATCCAATTCCTGGTGCAAAAGTTTATAAATTCACTTCAACAACTGTACATGGAGACAAAATTAAGGATGCTGACCTTGATTATCAGACACTAACCGAAGTAGTTGTAGAACTAAAGAAAAGTTTTTCTGCTCTATTAAAACACGTTCGAGAATACTATTTGGAAATTGATTTAAATGAAACAAGTGAAGTAGCCTTAAGAAACTACATCAACGGAGTTCAAGAATAAAATTTTACCCGCTCACGAAGTAATCTTACATGCTATTGCAAATGTCCCTGACTCTTCTTGCATTTTTTTCAAACATTTGAGTCGCATATCTTTTGTGAATATAATTTTAAAAATAGTCTTAAATATGAAACAAATATTATTAGAAATTTCAGATTTTGAAGATTTAAAAACATTAAAACTTTTTGAAGAATTGGAATCATTAAGCAAGCAAGATTATTTGACAAAAGAACAGCTTTTGAAAATTCTTAATTGGAAGTCACCACGGCCACTAAATCATTATAAAGCAAATAGTGAAAGTGAAATAAAAGAGATCACAAAACTTGCATTCAGTACAGAAAATGACATCTTGAAAATTCATATTCTGACCGCTTTAAAAGGTGTAAGTTTTCCGGCTGCTTCTGCTATTCTTATGTTTTATAATCCTAAAAAATTTCCGGTACTGGATATTAGAGTTTGGAGGCAATTATATTATGCTAAATTGGTTGATACAAATGCACGTGGTCAAAATTTTTCATTGAATGATTGTGCAAAATATTTTCAAGTTGTTCGAATGCTTGCGGATGAACTTAATATAACAGCGAGACAAGTCGAAAAGCGCTTGTTTGATTACGATAAATCGAATCAGATAGGTAATTTATATCGTGTAAATGTTCCAAAAGAACCTTAATATGAAAATTTTAAAGATGCGTTGGCATTTTTTTTATGCTCGATAAAATTTTAAAACAGGTATTTATACGGTATCCTTTTCATTATTAAAAGAATTATTTTGTTATTTATTAATGATACAGATTATGGAAAACCGTAAAATAAAATAAAAACGGTTCTGTAAGTTTGATCAAGTAGAATATAATGACATAAAGCTTAATAAAATTAGATCTATTTAAGCCGTTTTTATGGCAAGAATAAATGAGATAGTTAAATATAAAAAGAAAAGGGAAACAACAGAAATCATTTTAACATATATGGCAGACAGAACAGCAATTGACACGATAAAAGGTTACTTCTACCAATTCGATTATGCAATTGTAAAAGTATTGGAATTAAGTCAAGATACTGATGCAATCATTGTTGAGGGAATTGAAGACGTGGACTTAAACACAGTAACAGAAGAAACCGCAATTCAATGTAAGTATTACGCGAAAACTGAGTACAATCATTCGGTAATTGCAAAACCAATAAAGCTGATGCTTAATCACTACAAGGAAGTAACAAATGGAACTAAAAAAAGAATAAATTACAAGCTTTATGGTTATTTTCAATCAGGTCAAACAAAATTAGCCCTTCCAATAAGTTCAACTTTTCTAAAAGACCATTTTCTAACTTATACCGAAAATAAAATAAAACGTTACCATCATTTAGAGCTAAATCTTACTGATGTAGAATTAGATGATTTCATTTCTTTACTTGAAATAGATATTTCAGCTTTAGAATATCAATCACAGCTTTCAAAAATATCCACATTATTGATGAATCATTTTGGATGTAAGGCTTTTGAAGCTGAACATTTTTTCTATAACAATGCTCTTAAAGTAATAAAAGATATTGCAGTAGAAAGTAACATCGCAAAAAGAAAAATAAGCAAGTCGGAATTTCTAAAAAGAATCAATTTCAAAAGAGTCTTATTTAATGAATGGTTCATTTTGTATAAAGGAGAAGCAAAATTATTTGCGGAATTAAGAACTCAATACTTCACAGATTTAAACATCTCACCTTTTGAACGATTTTTTATTATCGAAGTACCGACCATAAATTATGTAAGAGCAGAATTAAAAGATTTAATCTTTACTGTTTCAAGAAAATGGTCGAAACTTTCAGCAAGAGAACCACACCCATTTTGTCCATACATTTACCTGCATAATATTCTTCCACAAGAGTTACTTGATTTAAAAAAAGAACTTTTTTCAGAAGGCTTCATTTTTATTGATGGATTTGATTTTGATGGTTCTGAATTTAATCCAAAATCAATTTCTAAATCAGCTAACAATAGTAATTGCATTAAACTTAAAATACTCAATAAATTAGAACACATTGATTTAACCGTAAAAGAAATTAACAAAACTAAAGAGATATATCAGTTCTACAATTCCAATCCCTTTTTTGATATTCCATATCCAAGTGTTAAACAAACTCATATTCAATTTTCATTATTAACCGACATCAAAAAAATTATATAAAAATGGCAGACGAAGTTAAAAAAGTAAATGCAGAGGTAATTGCAGTTTACCCAGATAAAATAAAAATTGTTGTTGACAATCTTGAAGACTTTAGATTAGCAGGAGAGGTTTTGCAAGTTGGTTCATATCTCAAAATTTCAGATAATGAAAATGCTATCTTAATGTCGATAATTGAAAACTTTTCAATTATTGTAAATGACTCAGGAAAAAGAGATTATGCAATTGAAGCACTTCCATTAGGAATGATAAAAAATGGAATGTTTATTAGAGGTGGAGATTCTTTAGCAATTCCTCCAAAAAAAGTCGAACCAGCGACAGAAGAAGAAATTAAAAAAATATACGAGCAATCTATTGACCCTAAAGAGAAATTTACTTTTGCTTCGTTATCCTCAAATCACAACATACGAATACCAGTAAACGGGAATAAGTTCTTCAATAAACATGTTGCAATAGTGGGTTCAACAGGCTCAGGAAAATCTCACACGCTATCTACAATAATCCAAAAAGCTGTTTCAGAAAAAAGTGGAGAATTTTCAATTAATAATTCTCACGTTATTATATTTGACATTCACTCTGAATACAAGTCAGCATTTCCAACAGCAAATTTTATAGACATAAAAAATTTGGTATTACCATATTGGCTATTAAATAGTGAAGAATTAGAGGAGTTTTTTTTAGATACTGAAGCGAATGACCATAATCAAAAATTTATCTTCAAAGAAGCCATTGTTTCAGACAGAAAAAAGCATTTCAAAGGAACTGATACAAACAAAAATAAAATACACTATGATTCGCCTTTGTACTTTGACATTGACTATGTTTTAGAATATGCAAATATGAAAAACACTGAATTAGTTGATTCGGGTGAAGTTTATGCAGCTAGTAATAAAGAAAAAGCAGGACAACCGAAGCTTACAAATGGAAGCCTAAACGGTAAACTTACAAACTTTGTAAATAGATTAGAAAATAAAATAAACGATAACCGTTTATCATTTTTACTGGGAGAAAATTCAAAAAAAATTACATTTGAAGAAACATTAAATCAATTAATTGGTTATCAAAAAGACAAGAATTCTAATGTAACAGTTATTGATTTAAGTGGTGTTCCTTTTGAGGTTTTAAGTATTACAGTTTCCCTTATTTCAAGAATGGTTTTTGAATATGGGTATTTCTACAAAAGACTAAGGAATGCAAAAGACCCTAATGAAAAAATAAATAATGACATTCCTATTTTACTTGTTTACGAGGAAGCACATAAATATGTTCCCAACAGTGATTTAGTTAAATATCGTTCTTCAAAAAAATCAATTGAGCGAATTGCAAAAGAAGGTAGGAAATATGGAATCACTTTACTTCTTGCAAGTCAAAGACCATCTGAAATTTCAGAAACAATATTTTCACAATGCAACAACTTTATTGCTATGCGTTTAACAAATCCTATTGACCAAGGCTATGTAAAAAAACTTCTACCAGACACTTTAGGAACTCTAATTGACACAATGCCATCATTGAAACAAGGAGAAGCTTTACTTGTTGGAGAATCAATTATTTTACCCTCTATTGTTCAAATTGACAGATGCACAAATGAACCATCATCTAATGATATACCATATTGGGAACTATGGAAAGAGGAATGGAAGGATATGAGCATTGACGAAATTAAAACCGAATGGTATAGCTAAAAATCCACTACACCGTTACCGGCTATAATACAACAGCTGGGCAAAACAACAAACAACTAAAATGAAAATATGTGCAAAACGGCCAATCATAAGAAAACTGACATCACTTTGACAACAACTCATTGTTCAAAGGCAGGTCCTCTGACAGAAAAATCAACTTTAACTACCGACCTTGCGGTTATTGGTATTTGGATTTTACTTTCTGTTATTGTTTATTTCTTTTTTCAGCGACTTATAAAACAAAAAGCAATTGACAAGGCAAGGTTTTTCGTTGGCTATTTGGTATTGTCCTCCTTGACAGTTTTAATATTAATTGGCAGCCACTTAATTTCATCTGACTATTACGCAAACCTTGTGACAGAAGTTATTGGTATTGCATTAACCGTTCTAATCATTGACAGAGTTAATCATTACTTAACCGACCGTAATGAAAAACTACATCGAGAGATTTCTTTAAGACATTGTAAAACGCCAATTTATTCATACTGCTATATGTGGTTTGCAATTTACGAGCCTAACCAAACGACAAGACAAACAAGACTTCAATCATATCAGACTTTAGAACATTTTTATATGTCGGATGACTTTTATAATTCAGTTTGTGCCTTCAACTTTGCAAACTTAATTGCACCAACTAAAACCAGTGCTCAATACTATGCTGAGAAGCTTGACAAAACGGAAGAAAGTTTCCAAAACATTCTTGCCAAATATGCTTCTAAGCTATCGTTAGAAGACATACAAAGACTTGAATTTTTTGGTGGTGGTTCCTATTTATACAAAGTATTTAGAATTATGGACTTTTTGAGAACAGTCCAAGTTTCCACACAGATAAATAATAATCCCGTGACACCGCAGAGAAATTTGACACATATAAATAACTTTACTAGCGTTAGCAAGGATAACTTTCAAAAACATTTTAAAAAATTACTTGCACTTATAAATGACTATAATTCAGTAAGTAGTACTAATGACCAATGGACAATTACTTCTTTAAATACTTTGACAACATTGGCTGGACCAAATGCAAATAATTATGACTGGTAAACTAATCTAAGAGAGAATTACGGCAGCTAACTGCTACAACTGATTTGGGAAATTGGTTTAATGAAAAGTTGGTTTTGTATTTGACAATTTGGCAAAACCGAATAATGGAGTTAATTTAGTAGAAAGCTCTCTTTGTAACATCCTGAAAGTTGTGTCTCAATCTATTAAGAATGACAATGCTAACATAAGCCTACCTTTCGCAGAACCAAAAGAGCTAATTTTGCCAATCCAAGATACCGCTGAAACTAATGATTGACAGTTCAAAAATATCACATATACTAAACAACTCTCCTAGTGTTGAGCTTCTCCGACTCAGAAACAGAGACACGATAATTATATTTCTTGTCAATACTTTTTCAAACCATCAAGGAGCAATTTCTGCTGAAAACATAAATACCAGACTTGCTGACTATTTAGAGTACAGACAAATTGAAAATGATGAAGAAAGTGAAATCGAAGTTTTTGACACTTATGAAATAAAGGCAAAAAAATACATTCATAATTGGACAAACAGAGGTTTCTTGACAAATTACCAAGACGAAAGAGGTGAAATATTTTACGAGCTTTCCTCCCATTCGAGTAAGACAATAGATTGGCTTATAAGTCTAAAAAAAGAAGAATATGTTGGAACTGAATCTAAATTTAAAAACATCTTTAGCCTACTAAAAGAGCTAGTTGAATTTACAAATGATGATGCAGAAAAAAGAATTCAATTACTTGAAGACAAGAAACTTGAAATTGAACAGCAAATTCAGCGAATAAAAATTGGCGAAGATGTAAAAGTATTTGAAGAATTTGAAATCGTTCCAAGGTTTAATCAACTTAATCAATCAGCCAAAGAACTTTTATCAGACTTCAAAGAAGTTGAAGACAACTTTAAAGAAATTACAAAAGGAATTTATCAAAAACACGCTGACGGAAGTCTTACGAAAAGTGATATTCTTGAGTTTACTTTTGAGGCTCTAGATGAATTAAAAGAAAGCCAACAAGGCAAAAGCTTTTATGCTTTTTGGTCCTTCCTTTTAAATCCAGGTTTACAGTTGGAATGGGAAAACCTTACCAAAGAGCTTTATTTTACATTAGAAGAAAAAGGAATTTCAGTAAATGACCTTTTCCTAAAGGGGATGAAAAATCATTTGTGGACTTCTGGACAAAAGGTTTACAAAGCAAATGATAAAATGGCTGAAAAACTTAGTAGAATTATAAGAGAGAATGAAGCCTCGAAATCAGAAGTCACAAAAAACATAATTCAAGAAATTAAAAAATCACTTTTAGAAATTAGCAAATCAAAGAAAAGATCTGAGCTTTCTTTTGAACTAGAATCAGACTTTGAAATAAATATTCCTTTTGAAAGAAAACTCACTTTTGAACAAACAGAAGTGCAAACATATAATTCCCGTCCAAAACTTGCAGATGAAGATATTACTCACTCAAATCATCTGAATGGACTTTTTTCAAAATCAAACATTGACAAAGACCTTCTACGAAAAAGGATAAAGGATGTGTTGAGGAACAAATCTCAAACTACTATTTACGAAGTAATAGAAAACAATGGAGGTATTGAAAATGGCTTACCTGAATTATTTGGCTATATCGGAGTGGTGAAAGAGTTTAAGTATTCTATAAGCACAGAAAAAACACAAAGAATTTTGTTTGATGTGGAGCAAAATAAGTCAATTCAAATACCTGAAATTATTTTAACTAGATGAGCAATTTAGAAAAGAATATAAAACCATATTCAAAGGCAATTGTAAAATTGCTCAAATCCCCTGTAGAAAGAAATTCACCTATTTGGGATGATGTGGTTAACTATCAATTGGAAATCCAAAATTATATAAGTCAAATTGGACTGGAACTTATTGTAAAGAAAGATGAAGGATTTGCTTTTGTAAAACAATTTGAAGATAGCGAAGGAAGCACTCTTGGCTTAATTGTGAGAAGACAAATTGGGTTTGAGACATCTATAATATTAGTTGTCCTTCGTCAATCATTAGAGGAATTTGATAGTAATCCAACACAATTTCAAGTTGCGGAAAAATTCATAACCGATTCTGAAATCAAAGAAGAATTAGAACTTTTCCTTCAAGAAGGTTACAATAGATTAAGGTTTCTAAAAGACCTGGACAAATACATAAAAAATGTTGTTGATTTAGGTTATTTGAAAGAAGTAAACAAGAAAAACAATGAGACTCAATATCAAATACACAGAATCATAAAAGAAAAAATAACGCTGGATATCTTACAAGAATTTAAAACCAAATTACAAGAGTATGTTGAGTCTATTTAGCACTAGTTCTGATAAAGCTGGTTTTAGACTTCAATATATGGAAGTTTATAACTGGGGAACATTTCACGAGAAGATTTTCAAGATTAATCCTCAGGGGAATAACTCTTTATTGACAGGAGCAAACGCTTCTGGAAAAAGCACATACATTGATGCCCTTTTAACTCTATTAGTACCAGTGAAAAAAGATAGATTTTACAATCAATCATCTGGAGTGGACAAGAAAGGCGATAGAACAGAAGAAACATATGTTTACGGTAACTATGGCAACATTCAACGAGAAGGTGAACTAAGCACAACCACACAAACATTAAGGGATAAATCGGCTTATTCAGTAATTCTTGCATCATTTTCGAATACCGACCAAAGAAATATTACACTCTTCCAAGTAAGATGGTTTTCTAATGGTGAATTAAGAAGAGCTTTTGGAATTGCTCACGTTCAGCTTGAAATTGAAAAGGATTTTAGTGATTTTGACAGTAAAGGGAATTGGAAAAAGCGTTTGGAAAAAATCTACAATTCAAATACTACAAAAAAGAAAATTGAATTTTTGGATGGTCCTACCTCCTATGCCGAAAAAATTTCCTACTTGTTTGGTATGCGTTCTACAAAAGCACTTAGTCTATTCAACCAAGTTGTTGGTGTAAAAGTGTTGGACGACTTAGATGATTTCATAAGAACCAATATGCTCGAAGAGCAGGATGCCGAAACAGAGTTCATTCAGCTAAAAGGAAGCTTTATGACATTGATGGATGCAAAAACCAATATAGAAAAAGCAAAGGAACAAATTGCTCAATTAACTCCTATCGATGATATAGCAAACAAGCTCAATGAAATTCAGTCTGAATTAATCAAGTTAAACAAATCTAAGCACCTTGGGGTTCATTGGTTTGCCAAAAAGAATGTGCAGCTTGCCGAAAAAGAACTTGTCAATTACAGTGAAAAGCTGGAAAACCTTAACATTGAACTCGAAAATTTAAGAGAAAAAGAGAAAACTTTTAAGCAAGAAGAAAGAGCTTTATCAATTTCAATTGAAAGTGATGAGGTTGGAAGTAAAATCAAAGACTTTGAAAAAGAAATCAAAAGTCTAACCGGACAAAAAGAAACAAGAAGCAGAAAACTTGATCAATACAATAAAATTGCTCAGAATGTTGAATTAAACACCAATCCAGGTGAAGAAACCTTTAAAGTAAATAGAGAAAAGGCGAGTCAGAAAAGGTCTGAGTTGGAATTAAAAAGGCTGGAAAATGATGAAAAACTGAGATTATCCAAAAACAAACGTGAAGATTTAAATAAAAAAATTGAAGAAGGCATTGAAATTATCAAAACACTTCAAAGGAATAAAAATAATATTACTGGAAGAGTAGCAGACATACGAGATGACATTTTAGAACATATTGGTGCTACTAAAGAGGAAATTCCATTTATTGGAGAACTTATAAAAGTCCGAGATAACGAAAATGAATGGGAACTTTCGACAGAAAAGATTCTTCACAATTTCGCGTTACGACTTATCGTTCCTGAAAAATATTACAATAAGGTTAACGAGTATGTGAATAGCACCAATTTAAAAGGAAGAATAACCTACCAAAGATTCAAGGGCTTTACTTCATTGTCAAATATGAACAATAAAAATATTGCTCAAAACGCTCTTATCAATAAATTAGAATTTAAACAAAAAAGCGTTTATGCAGAATGGCTAGAAGATATTATTTCGAATCAGTACAATTATGCTTGTGTCAATGATCTAAAGGAATTTGGCTTATATGAAGAAAAAGCTATCACTAAGGAAGGACTAATAAAGTTTGCAAAGGGAAAACATGAAAAAGACGATAGACCGCATATTTCAAGAAAGGAAAACTTTGTTTTGGGTTGGGATAACAAGGACAAAATTAGATTACTCCAAAACGAAATAAAAGATCTTCAAGAAAAGGAACGATTAGCATTACAGGAGAACCGAGAAATTGAGCAAAGAATAAAAGCTATAGAAAATCAAAAAGAATCATATTCTGACCTTTTCAAGCTATTCCCAAAATATGATGACATAGATTGGAAAACCTTTGCAGAAGAAATACAGGAAAAAGAGGGTCAGAAGGCGGTATTAGAAAAAACTAACAATCGTGTTCAAGCTCTTCAAAGACAATTAGAAGAGGTTCAAGGAAAATTGAAACAACTTTCAGAAGTTGAAATATTTAATAAAGGGCAAGAAATTTTTTCTCAGAAAAAAAAGATTGAAGATTTAAATTCAGAAATGCTAGAAGCCAATAAGATTCTTCAAATAACAGGAATTGTTGACACTATAGAATTTGAAAGCCAAAATTCTGAATTGCAGAATATTGAGTATTCCAATTTAAAAACAACACAAGCAGAATTTCAAAAAGAGCTTTCAAGTAAGCTCACTGAATTAGATAAAGATAAACGAACAAAAGAAGATGAAGTTAAATTGAAGATCAATGCCTTTAAGCAACCCCTTCAAGAAATCACAGACAAATTTAAAGACTGGCGCGCAGATGTGAACCGCCTTCCTGATTCTACACATTTAGAATTTATCAGTGACTATCAGACACTTCTCAAACAATTGATAAACGATAATTTACCAAAGTTTGAAAAGAAATTCAATGAGTATTTACAAGAAACCATAACAAACAAAGTTGGTGACTTTAGAATGTTTTTCGAAAATTGGTCTGATTCAATCAAAGAAAATATCAGACTATTAAATGATTCGCTAAGGGAAATTGATTTTAGAGATAAGGACTTCAAAACTTATATTCAAATTGTAGCTCCAAACCGAATTAGTGATGAAGTGAAAGAATTTAGAGCCTTGCTTAACAATGCCATTCCTAATATTCGAGAAATGGATGCTTCAATAGATGGCCGAAAAAATCATTTCTACAATAATATTGAACCTCTAATCACTAAATTAGATAAAGAGGATTGGAGAAAGAAAGTAATGGAAGTTCGTTCATGGTTTAGTTATAAGGCAGAAGAATTCTATAAAGGGAACCTTTCAAAGTTCAAGACATACGAAAATATGGGACAACTTTCGGGTGGTGAAAAGGCTCAATTAACTTATACAATTTTAGGTTCGGCAATTGCTTACCAATTTGGTTTGACAAAAGAAGGCTTACAGAGTAACTCCTTCCGATTTATTGCAATAGATGAAGCCTTTAAAGCGCAGGATGAAGACAAAGCAAGATACTTGATTACACTTTGCAAACAGCTGCATCTTCAATTATTAGTAGTTACACCAAGCGACAATATACACATTGTTGAAAATGATATTTCGTTTGTTCATTTTGTTGAACGAAAAGAAGAAAAGTATTCTTGGCTTTACGATATGCCTATTGAACAGTTCAAGGAAAAAAAAGCAAATTTCTTTAATCAATGATAAGTCCGAGCGAAATAAAAACTAAAGCTGGTAGAAAGTATCTTTCGTTTCTTCAATCGATGCTTGAGGAAAAACCTTTCACGGAACTTGTAATTCGTGGTGACAAAAATTATACTAAATCATCATTATCCGAATTCGAAAAAGAGATTTTGCTCTTAATTAGCCAGTCAAAAGAAAAAAAGGGGTTTGGCTATACATTAGATTTTCAAAAGGTAAAAACAAAATATTTAGGAACTCAAGACCTACCAATCACCATCTATTTTGAGACAGAGACTGACTTGCTTAAATATTTGGGCAAAGAGAAGGAAGCGGAACTTTTTAAAGTAAATTGTGAAAAGATTATCTTCAACTTTCCAGAGTTGAGGAATTGGGTAATTCAAAATCCTTCAAGGATAATACAAAATCAAAATGAATGGGAAAGCATATTAAAGGTTTGTATTTTTTTTAAGCAGAATCCTAAACCTAATCTTTATGTTAGGGAATTACCTATAAGTGTTCATACAAAGTTTGTGGAAAGAAATCAGGCTTTCATAAAAGATATACTTGATGAGCTTATTCCTGAATCTGCGAATACTCAAGAAAGGCAGTTTGAGAAGAGATTCAATCTAAAATTCAGTGAGCCATTAGTCCGATTTAAAATACTTGAAAAGGAGATAAGTCGCAACTTATTTTCAGGACTTGACGACATTGCAATTCCTGTTAGTCAATTTGAGAAATTGAACTTGCCAGTAAACAAAGTAATTATAGTTGAAAACAAAACAACACTTTATACAACTTTGACACTTCCAAGAATGAATAAGACTATTGCAATATTTGGAAGTGGATACAGTGTTTCCAATCTTAAAAATGTTAACTGGTTTAAAAATCTTGAATTACTTTATTGGGGCGACATTGACGTTCATGGCTTTGAAATTTTATCTCAATTCAGAGGCTATTTTCCGCACACACAAAGTAGGTTAATGGACAAGCAAACCTTCGATAGATTTTTTGAAAATGACCTTGGAACAGTTTCTAATATCACAAGGAAACTCAATCTGACGCATTCTGAACAAGAACTTTATACTATTTTAAAGTTAAACAATTGGCGACTTGAACAAGAGAAAATCCCATTTGACTATGTAAACAAATCCTTTGAAAATGAATAAACCAACTCTTCACAAAATGCTATGGCGAACTTCTCTGGCTTCGCACTTTTTTATCACTTATAAATTGTAAATACTATAAAAATTTTCAGAACTTTTAAAATCGATTATTACTTTCTTTGATTTATTAAATATCAAAAGCTCTAATTAACTTGTCAAATAATTCGTTTACATTAACATTCCTATACCCGTTATAGTTTCAGAACTTTGTAAATCATTTTAAAAACCACTACATTTTTAAAAAATTATAGACCTATGATACAAACACTATCACTTAAGTTGTTTCGCATACATACAAGTCAGCTGTAACTTTCCTAAAAACGTAAACTTAACAATAAATGTTTCCGTAATAAGTAAACTATTTGTAAATTTGTAAGATGACAATTCAAGAAACTTCTTCGGGAAAAATTTACAATGTAGAAATTCTGCCGGTAGAGGATATTGATTTTAAGTCTATAGATAAAAAACGCTATTTTTTCGATTGGAAGACTGAAAAGGCGTACGAAATCTATAAGTTAAAAATTGTCAATTCAAATGATATTTTAGGAATTATTTCTTTGGAAAGAATGCCCGGCGAATGGAGAGTCCATATTAGACTTCTGACTGTTTCATTAGAAAATAAAGGTGCGAATAAGAAATTTGATAATATTGCTGCAAACTTAATTGCACATGCTGCGAAAATTGCAGTAGCAGAATATGCAGAGTTAGCCTGCATATCACTCAAACCAAAAAGTAATATTGCCCAGCATTATATCGACAAATACAATATGAATATAACCGGAATGACTTTGAGTCTTGAGGTTCCAGAAATTTTAAACTTGATAAACACATACGATAATGAATAAGAAAGTAAATATTGAAGATATTGAATTTGGAGTAGATTCAAGATACAAATCAAATTCAGAACGTGACACTGATGGAGCGGCTTTAATGGAAGCACGTTTACAACGAATTAAAAACTTACCCATAGATCAGGTTATTCGTGCCAAACTATTACAATTGAAATTAAAAATGGAAGCTTATATAAGCAAACCGACTTATGATAATCATCACTATTTTTCAGAATTCTTATCGGCATATATTGATACTATTTACAATAAGAGAAGCAGTTTCGCAAAAGATATTGATATAACTCCGGTAAGTTTAAGTCAAGTCATAAACAATCATCGAGAACCTAAAGAAGAATTTATTATGAAGTTAATGATCCATTCTGAAAAAACATATCAGAATGTTTGTGAGTTCCATAAAAAGACATGGTATCAAGTTTATTTTCATGAAAAAATTTGTGATACTATGTCAACACAGGACAAATGGAGACCAAAAATTGAAAAACACGTAAAGTTTAATGAATCTATAAAATTAGAAACTGTAGATAACAGCCGATAACCAAAACAGATAATAGCAATTACTCTTTTAGGGGCTCATTGTGTTACTTTCATAATATTAGAATCTCAGGGATTAAAATTACTTACAGATTTATTAAGATCTATTACAAGGATCATAATCAGTTTATTATAAAAAAGCCTTTCAGAATCTGAAAGGCTTTTTAAGTAAAGTAAGATTGAATTATTTTTTCGACTCTTCAATAGAAACTTTTCTAAACTCTTTTAAAAGTTTTTCAATCTCTAATGACGATTTACGTGCTCTTGCTCCTGCTGCTTTAACACCTTTCTCAGATAATGATTCAGATTCTGTTTTGAATATTTCAAGTTCAGCGTTGATTTTTACTAATAAATCTTTCATGATATTTTATATTAAATTAAAGGAGCAAAAATAGAATTTTACTTCTTATACACAACAGCGATAGGCTAAATAATAAAATTACTTATTACTCCGAAGTCTTATTAAGTTCCTCTACAAAATAAGATGTCGGAAATCCCATTTTCGAATAAAAAGCCTGCGAAAACTTTTGGGTAGTGCTAAACCCTACCTCATCACCCAATGCTTTATTTGTATACTTTCTTATTTTCTTATCTTTTTTCATTAATGTGACCAGATAGTCAATTTTTAGATCACTAATGTATGTGACAAACTTTTTACCTCTATAATGATAAATAACTCTTGACAAATATTTCGGATTACAGCCAAATGCCGCTGCAAGTTTGATCGAATTGAGATCTCTTTCAAGAAATTTTTTATCTTTCTCAAATTTCTCAAGTTTAATGAGTATATCTGCAACCTTATCCTCACTTATCTCATCAATACCTTTTGGAACTATATTGGCTACATCTTTGGAAACTACTTTGTTTTTCTGCATGTATTCCTCATACCTTAATTTATAAATACTTTTGATCTTAAAATGCCTGTAAGCAAAAAATAATAAGACCATAAGCATGACTACAATAATAGCAGTAAAGATTAGGTCATTATACTTTCTTTTATTAAACAAATTTTGAATTCTTTCCTTTTCTGCAAGCAGTAATTTTGTATCATAAACTTTCCTAACGCGACCTGAAAGATAGATGAACTTGTTATCTAGTACACTATCTGCCTTAAGCAGTTTCTCTGTATAATAAAGCTGTTTGTGAAGTTCCTTCTTTGATCTATAATATTTCAATAGTAATTCGTAGTTCTGCCTAAGATCCGGACGAATATAACCTTTCGAATCAAAAATGTGATCTACCTTAATGAAATAAGGAAGTGCCATTTCCGGTTTGTGCAGACCCCAATAGCTTTTACCAATGTAAAAATATCCAACAGACTCATTGCCAAAATCTTTATTTTTCTTTATAGAAGGAATTGAGTAGTTTATTTTTTTTATAGCTTCTGCATAGTTATTTTTAAAGTATTGATTGATACCTTCAGAGTGAATAAAGTAGCTTCTCATCTCATTATTTGACAGTCTTTCCCCTTCTTGAATTCCTTTCTTATTTATCTCAGAGCATAATCCGTAATTACCAATCCTATTATAACACAGACCCAGTAAATGCAATGAGTTAAGATATGCCCTTGTATTTTCCTCTTTAAAATAATCAGCACACTCAGTAAACAAAGAAATTGCTTCATCATAAAAACCGAGAAAATATTTTATGCTGGCAATATTATATTTAACCTTGTAGATTAAATACTTATCATGGGTTCTGGAAATAAAATTATCTGCTATCAGATAATTATCCAGAGCATTTTTATGCTCTTTCCTGGCGTAGTAAACAATTCCCTTTGAAAGATAAGATGAACCAATAAGAGCGTTGTCGTACGATTTTTTGGCAGCATAAATCATACTGTCCGCATACACTAATTTTAGATCTTCGGAAGAATAGTGTAAATAGTTTTTATATGCATTTACAACTTCCTCGAAATTTTTCTCCCTTTTAGCCTTACGCAAAAAATATTGAAGATAATACAGCTGTTTTAACTTATCATCAGCAAGAGTTTCTATACGCTCAAATAGGTAATCATAATCCTTTTTTTGAAGCGTATCAGAACCCTTAGATCCCATTTCCTGAGCATAAATCTGCTCTATTAAGCAAAGAATTACTAATAATATATACTTTTTAATAATCATGTTAAATAAAAATTAGACATTATTTGATGTGAAATATATTTTTTAGACAAAAAACACATTGTAATTACACAACTCATTATTTTTCAAAAAAAACAGCATCAAAACTAACTTAATTAATTAACAATCAATGTGATATACTTCACAAAACGCCTATGGATTTTCCGAAAATCCATATCCTAAATGCGGAAAATCCATACTAAATGTTTTGTAAACCCCAATAAGTGATTTTAGATTTGCCTTGAATTCAAAAGCAAAAAACATTTGGCATCGTGCCAGATTAAAGTTCTGCTGACCCGGGTAAAATGAACTGACTGAGAAAAAAGCAGTCGTTACATTTAACACTTTTTAATCATGAAAAATCTTTTATTATTGTTGGTGATTCTTACGTCACTATTGTTCTCGTGTACAAGCGAGAATATCGAAAGCTCAAGTATTAATTTGGTCGAAGAGAAATCTAAAAACACGGCAAAACTACTTCAAAATCTGAGCCCTGAAAATCCTGCTAATGCATATGATATAGCAGGTAAAATACACAATGATCTTCTTGATGTTTACCTCTCGTGTAATTACACATTTAGTACAATTCCTGAAATAAGTCAGAAAGTAGATTCCATCTCGGCTCTAAATAATGACCTTTTAATTTTAGGAACAAATCTTCCTGTAAACTTTCAGGAAATTCAAGAAATTGTAGATGATCCTCAAACAAAATTAGAGCAGGCGATTACAAACTCCTCAATGACAAATGCTGCTAAAATCTGTCTATCCAATTATATGGCATCCTTACTCTTATGGGATACAAATGAATATCCTATAATTCATCAGTCCATCATTTCATTTGAAGCATCCATCTTAGCCAATACACAGTTTACCAGTGAAGATAAAAGAATCATTCTGACCACTTCATCTATTGTAAGATATTCGACCTATTACGCCAAAGAGCGCAAAGACAAAGACTGGGAAACTTCTGTTGGTAATCGTGTTGGAGCTGTGCAAGGTGCGGTGGCTAATTCTTCAACTGCGGTTAACAAATCAATTGTAACAGGACTTCTAATTCACAATCTCTAAGCTAAATAGTGATGTACCTAACTGAGTTGAAAGAAAAACAGTTGCAATATGTCTATTGTGTGTTTTTGATTCTTTTCAATCTTGTAAGCCTTTATTTCATCATAGATCTATTATCCTATGATGAAATAATAGGCTATTTAACCGATGGCGGGATAAAAACTGATTGTCCCAGAAGACTGGCCTATTTATTTTTTATAAACGGAGTTTCAAATTTATTTTTTGTCTGCGTTTCATTGATGGCCAGATTATTTGACAAGTAGTACTTTGTGTTTGATTTCATCAATACAAAGCAAACACTTAGAGCACAAATAAAATTAAACTTTATAAAATATTTATTTTGGCATCTATTAAATCCATTTATAATCGCTTAGGCATACAAATTTACATTTTTGAAGCCATCACATCCAGGATTGTTTTGAGAGAAATACTTACAGTGGATAGATTTACCGTCTTGATGGTAAATTCCGGGGCAGTATATATGCACATTAACAGCAGAAAGATCCACTTGTTTATAAACGAGGTTATGGTTATTCCAAAAAGGTCAGTATGTGAAATTTTAATCATAACTAATCCCTTTAAAATTAGCCTGCTGTCTTTTACCTCTGAGTTTGCTTTTCATAATAGTACCAGATGGCCTCATATAGGATATTTTGAATTTTTTATTGCAAAAGATGCTGGTAAATTTTTTTTAAAGGACAAAGAAATCGGATTGCTGGTTGATTTGCTTAAAATAATCAATAGTAAAGCAAGGAGTTCAAATAAGCACATTTTTAAAAAGGAATTATTGCTTTTGAGTTTTAATCTTTTTCTCTACGAATTGGCAAGGTCTTACTATAGATCGGCATGGTATAAAAATGTTAAGCATACTGGAAATGAAAAAATCGCCATCCATTTTTTCAGATTATTAGAACTTAACTGCAGAAAAGAACACAGTGTAAAGTTCTATGCAAACGCTTTAAATGTAACAACGGGCCATCTTACTAAAACTATCAAACAAGTTACAGAGATAACAGCAAAACAATGTATCGAAAATGCAATAATTCTGGAAGCCAAAATTCTTCTTCAAAATAATGATTTAACTATTTTACATATTTCAGAAGAATTGAAATTTGCCAATACTTCCTTTTTTAGTACTTTTTTTAAAAAGCATACTTACCTGTCTCCTTCCAAATACCGATTACAATTAAACTCACTTAAATAATCAAACAATAAAGTTTTTTGACTAGGTAGAGGATGTTCTATAAGCATTGATTCAGAGTACTGTCGGCAATAATCCGGGAGAGATATTTACTAAGTAAAAGTAAAAAAAATGACTCAAACCTATCTTTTAGAATGGATGGATGTAACGGTGACTTCAACCCTTAATCCCAATAAAACAGACCTTAAGATGATTACTCCTGTTCAATCAAGAGCAATTATTAAGAAAGCGACCGAGCAGACATTTTTGATTCAGTCACAATTTACTATACAAGTTTTTTCGCTTACTAAGGAGAAACAGATTAAAATTTTAGTTGGGAATTATCATTCGGCATTACTTTTTCTTTTGGATAAAATCAGGGAAATAAATAGTCGTGATGATTTGGACAGAGTTAATCTAAAGGAGGTAACAGCTGCCTTAATATCTTGTCTTGATGAATTGATAACATTTGTTGAGTCAAGATTTGCAAACTATTTAAGCGCGCCTTTTCAAATTATTGAAAAGAAAATAAGTACGCCTGTAGTTATGAATAATATTTCCGGCAAAGTTTTATGTAAACTTTCAACGGATCAAACAGCATTAATACTCAGGGCTTCCGATGAATTAAAAATTCTTATTTCAAAATCAATGAATCATTTATTTAAAACAATTGTTCCTTTTCTATCTACTCCAAACAGAGCTGATCTGTCTTACAATGCCATGCGGAGCAAAGCATACGTTTTTGAAGAAAGGGATAAGCAAATAGCAATTGAAACTTTAGAACGTATGATTAAACAGATTAAAGAATACTAAATAATAATTTAAAATTTAAAAATATGAAAAAGCTATCTTTTATTTTGACAATGGTATTTCTAATAATGACAAGCTGCCAGCCTGGAAAGCTGGATGAGAAATTGGCTACAGCCCTTATTTTGGAAAGAAAACATTACCCTGCTATTGTACACCATGACATTTTTTGCAGTGATCCGACGCATGCTTACACCATTTTTAAATCCGGACTCGTAGAAAAAGGATTTGTAAAAGTACTTCAAAGCAAGAAATTTGGTGATACAACTTCGTTTGTGAGTTTTACCCCTGCAGCAAAACCGTACCTACTACATACACCAGCAGATGATAAAATAAGTAAAATACAGCGCGTAAAAGTAGCTGATGAAGAATTTGGGGCAATCAAAGAAATAAGGATGATGAGTTCTGGTAATAAGGCAATTGTAGAATACACTACAATTCGAAGAAAGAATGTTTTTGCTGCTGCCATTAAAAACGGATTGAAAGATACACTAAATCATGAAGTCTATTTTATACGAACAGAAGATGGCTGGAATCTCATGGATAAAAAGTCAGAATTTGAATTTTTATCTTATTAGAATAGGATCAACGATTCAAAAATAATCTATTTCATCATCAATTTGGCCTCCCCATTCGGGAGGCTTTTATTTTTCTTGCATTTTTTTAAATTTTTTCTGCTTGATTTTACTGGGGGTTCAATGAGGTACAACTGGGGTACAACAAAAAGTTGTACTTGTGGCAGTTTTATCTCTATCGTTTCTTTGCCTTGTAATGATGAAGATCCGGACTTAGAAACCGGGATTATGAGAAACTAATGTAGAACGATAAAATGATGAGGTATGTTTACAAACATTTCATGGAGTAATTACATAGTTGTAGTTATTCTGCTATTGGCAAGCTGGTATTTATTTGTTGGATTTCGATTTTATTTTGATGATCTCAAAGAAGTCTTATCTGGAAAGCGGAAACTTCAATTCCGTGGATTTGAAAATACAATCTACCAAGATATTGAACCCGAATTAAAGAATGATGATTCTCCTGAACTGACTTCAAACCAAACTTCTTTTGGAGAATTTGACACCACTTTTCAGGACGTTGATGTTTTGGTGGCAAGATTAAAAACTTTTATTGCAGATGCCGCAAAGAAAAAATTAGTCAAAAAAGAATTTACCTATTATCTGCAGCTTCTCCTAAGAGAATTTCCCTCAGTTAAAAATTCCCCTTTTAATTCCTCAGTAAGTGAGTTGATAGTTTCAGAATGTGACAAACTCGAATCAATTACTTTAACACAGAAGGAAGCAGAAGCTCTTTGGGAATAAACTCTAAAACAATATAACGGAGGAACTGTCCCTGTCCGTCCCGGCGCAGTATGGCAGATGTAACAGGAAAGTGGAACTGCGACAGCGGCAATACCTCCGTTTTTTATCTGAATTTTTAAACTTTAAAAATAATGTGT
Source organism: Flavobacterium sp. FlaQc-47 (assembly GCF_044006475.1). Taxonomy (NCBI): domain Bacteria; kingdom Pseudomonadati; phylum Bacteroidota; class Flavobacteriia; order Flavobacteriales; family Flavobacteriaceae; genus Flavobacterium; species Flavobacterium sp. FlaQc-47. The sequence goes on from NZ_JBIPCQ010000004.1 coordinate 176,942, forward strand.
GATGAAAAAATGGAACTGGAATTTTAAAAAGTTTATTCAAGAAAAAACAAATAAGATCTGTATGCTTCTGACACAAATCCTTTTTGTGATCAGTTATGAAACCTACGCCCAAGATGGTCTGGCGGGAATCAATGAAGCCAACCAACAGGTAAGAAGCTATTTTGATGCCGGAACGGAACTCATGTACGCCGTTGGAGCACTTCTCGGACTGATAGGTGCTGTGAAGGTATATCAAAAGTGGAATGCTGGTGATCCTGATACCGGAAAAGTGGCTGCTGCCTGGTTTGGAAGCTGTGTTTTTCTGGTAGTAGTAGCTACCGTAATCAAATCCTTCTTTGGGATTTAAAACAAATCGTTATGGAAGATTTACTCAAAGAAAAGTTATGGTTTTACATTATCCATAACAATCCCGATTTGATGTTTACACTACAGGAAGATTATAGTGTATTGGATTATCTCAATGAGAAAATAAGTAGTGTAAAATCCATATTGGACGATATGCTATCTGATGATACACCTCAATACATCATCGAAGAAATCTGTCTAAATGTACTTACCGAAGATCTGAAACCTTCCCGGTTTTTATATATCCGCTCCCTTCTTTCGGATGAGTTTGAGAAAACTTATGCCGCTTTTCAAGAATCAGGTATCCTGACCTTTGAAGTAATCAATCTTATGGAAAGCTGCAAGACGGTTTTTGAAACTATTGGTTTTAGTAAAGAAAATGAAGAAGATCCTAATTTGAGAAATGCCCTTATCGGTCAGATTGCTGACTATCTGAATTGAGCTATTTATAGCAGTGTGCAAAATGAAAAGGAGTAATTATGGCTTACAATCAATCCCAAAAACTAAATACCAATATCAAGGCGATTACCATTGCAATGCAATGGCAGCAAGGTGATGCTTTATCGGCAGAAGCAGTTGACGCGCTTAAGGCATATGCCGGCTTCGGAGGTATCAAGGCTGTATTATACCCAAATGGCACTACCGAAGACTGGATAAAATCTGGCGCTACTAAAGAAGATCTGAAGTTGCATCCGGAAATGACAAGACTGCATGAATTATTGCAGGAACACTATTCTGAAAAAGAGTATAATCCAGTTATTTCTTCACTTCGTAATAGTGTCCTTACCGCATTTTATACACCGGAAATAGTACCGAGCACTTTGTACACTGCTTTGGAAGAACAAGGTATTAATCCTAAAAGATTATACGAGCCATCAGCAGGATCAGGCATTTTTATGACTGAAGCAGACAGAGCATTTTCAAGTTTGGAACAAATTACTGCTGTGGAAAAAGACCAATTAAGCGGACTGGTGCTTTCAGTATTAAGCAGTACACTTTCGACCCAAAATACCACACATGTAATAGGACTCGAAGAAGCTCCAACAAATGATAACGGCAGTTATGATCTTGTGGTCAGCAATATTCCTTTTGGTAATTTTTCTGTGTATGATGAGGCTTATCCCGATAAAACGATTTCGGGAAAAATTCACAATTACTTCTTTGCAAAAGGACTGGACAAACTGGCTGATGGCGGTCTTATGTCATACATAACTACAGACGGTTTTTTGAACAGTCCTTCCAATCAGAGTGTCCGCGAATATCTTTTTCAAAATGCAGATTTTGTGAGTATCATAGTTATGCCTGATAATCTGATGAAGGAAACCGGAAATACCGATGCTCCTAATCATCTGCTTATTGTTCAGAAAAACGAGCATAAACAAACCCTGTCTGCTAATGAAAATGAACTGCTGCAAACCGTTGAACTCGAAAATGAATTTGGAAAATACAGTATTAATAAATATCTGCATAATAAACCTGAACTCATCATTGGTAATGAAATACAAGCCGGTAAAAACCAATACGGACAGGCGCACCAAAGCGTGAGACAAAACGGTGACATTAATTCTATTGGAAACCGTCTTGGAGAAAATATTGCCAAAGGATTAAAAGAAAACTTTAATACGGAACGCTTTGAGCAGGCTCAAAAAACGGAGATCGTTCAGCCTGCTGAAGCAATCGGGCAAAAGTTCACTTATTTACCCATGCCCGAGAGTAAAGCAAGCGGTATTTCAGTTCAGCTTGGCTTGTTTGATACTGTGCCTGCAGAGAATATCAATCGTGCTATGGATTACATCAATCCTCTTGATGAAACTGTAGTAGATAAAAAAACAGCACGAATACTCAGTACCATACGCACAAATGATAATCCCTTACATGAAAATGTTGTGCTTATCACTGCTAAACAAAACAAGTCCAATCGGTATTTGTATAAATTATATTCTAATGTAAAAGAAATCGATGGCTTTTCAGCCAATTGGATGAATGGCGGATTACTGTCACATGAATTATTGGCTTTATCTAATACCCTTCAATACTATGATCACAAGTATACTTATGAAGGGGATAAAACCCTTGAACCTGCTTTTAACCTTGAAAAAAGACTTTATGAAGAAGTTGCTTCATTTAAATCTTTTTATACAGAAGGCACTCTGGTTAGGGTTAGAGAATCCATTGGGATTATCAGTGATATCAATGAGCAGCACAAACAAGCCTTTTTCCAACCATTAGTACCACAAGGCAATCTGAAATTCTATGATTCCTATATTGCTATTCGGGATCATTATCTGGAATTGTTTGAGAAAGATCAATCAGATAAAGCTGGCAGTGAAGAGGTTCGGACAAATCTAGATGAGCAGTATACCAAATTTGTGTCCCACTATGGTATTTTAAACAGTGCTGAGAATCGCAGGTTAATCATGCAGGATTCCGCATTTGGTTTTACCATACTTTCTTCATTGGAACGCAAAGAAGGCGAACGTTATGTGAAGTCTGATATTTTAATCGAGTCTGTAGTAAAACAGCAAGAACGCTATTATACAGATGATCCGGTTGAAGCGCTGGCCCGAAGTCTGAATGAAAAAGGAGCTGTTGACTTAGGATTCATAACTGCTGCAACAGGACTTGAACAAAACGAGGTTATAGAACGTCTGAACCATCATATTTATTTGAATCCTACAGGTCAGAATTGGGAAACTTCAGACCTCTATTTAAGCGGCAATGTTGTAAAAAAGTTACAACAGGCTAAACAGGCTGTGGAGTTATACCCTGAAAACACGCAATATTACAAAGGATTACAGGCACTGGAAAAAGTTCAGCCAGAGCGTATCCCTTTTGAATTACTTGACTTTAATCTGGGCGAGCGATGGATTCCCAACCGTTACTATGAAAGTTTTGCCGGAAAATTATTTGACCAGCCAACTGAAATTAATTATTTCCCATCTCTGGATACCTTTAAAGTAAGTACAGGGCATAATACCAAAATAGACAGAGAATTTTCTGTAACTCCCAAAAGCGGCAGAACCACTTATGGCTACACGATATTGGAGCATGCACTCGAAAATACGGCTCCCTTTTTTACCTATGAAGTTGAGGGAGCTGGTGGCAAACCCATCCGACTGCCCGATAATGAAGCCATACAGCTTGCTCATCAAAAAATCGAAAACATCCGTAATGTCTTTATTGAGTGGCTGCAGGAATTGCCCATAAGCGATAAAAATGAACTGGAAAGCCTCTATAATAATACCTTCAATTGTTATGTATTACGCGAGTATGACGGAAGTCATCTGAGCTTTCCGGGTTTGGATAAAAAAGCACTTGAAATTGATGACTTGTACAGTTCTCAGAAAAATGCGGCATGGCGTATTATGCAGAACCGTGGCGCTTTAATTGATCATGAGGTTGGGCTTGGAAAGACATTAACCATGATTGTGGCTGCCAATGAAATGAAACGATTAGGGATTATTCATAAACCTGCAATACTGGCATTGAATGCCAATGTAAATCAAATTGCAGCAACCTATCGAAAGGCTTATCCCAATGCAAGAATATTGGCACCTGGTGAAAATGATTTTACTCCGGCAAAAAGAATGAGACTCTTCCATGAGATTAAAAATAATAATTGGGACTGTATCATTTTAACCCACGATCAGTTTGGTAAAATTCCGCAGTCACCCGACATACAAAAAGAGATCTTACAAAATGAGCTGGATAATATAGAACGGGACCTTGATACGGCCAGAGATCTGGGAGGCGATATCTCTAAGAAAATATTAAAAGGTCTTGAAATACGAAAAAATAATCTGGACGGCAGACTAAAAACACTGCTGAAAGATATAGAAGATAAAAAGGACAGCGGTATCAACTTTAAAGAAATGGGGATTGATCATTTGTTTGTAGATGAATCTCACAAATTCAAAAATCTGACTTTCACTACCCGTCATGACCGTGTTGCCGGAATAGGAAATATGCAGGGAAGCCAAAAGGCGCTTAATATGTTATTTGCTGTACGCACGCTTCAGGAAAAATTCGATTCGGATCTAAGTGTGACCTTTCTTTCAGGTACTCCTATTTCAAACAGTCTGACAGAAATGTACCTTCTTTTCAAATACTTGCGACCTAAAGAAATGGAACGCCAGCATATTGAAAACTTTGACGGATGGGCAGCTGTTTTTGCCAGAAAAACAACTGATTTTGAATTTTCGGTCACCAATGAGATTATTGCAAAGGAGCGTTTTCGCCATTTTATTAAAGTTCCGGAACTGGCACTGTTCTATAATGAGATTACCGATTATAAAACAGCCAAACATATTGAATTGGATAAACCTGAAATTGAGGAACAGCTTGTCAATATCAGTCCTACACCGGAGCAGAGCGAGTTCATTACCCAGCTCATGCAGTTTGCCAAAACAGGTAATGCAACACTTATCGGCAGGGCACCTCTTACACAACAAGAAGATAAAGGCAGGATGCTAATCGCTACTAATTATGCTAAAAAAATGGCTGCCGATATGAGGCTGATAAATGAAAGATATGGCGATCATCCGAATAATAAAGTGAATACATGCGCCAGAAATGTGGCTGAAATTTACCATGCTTCCATGGAGCATAAAGGCACCCAGATTGTTTTTTCGGATATCGGGACACCAAAGCCGGATGACTTTAATATTTATGATGCCCTTAAAGAAAAATTGGTAAGGAATTTTAATATCCCGGCTCATGAGATTACCTATATACACGACTGGACCGATAAGAAGAAACCTGAGTTGTTTTCTAAAATGAATACAGGTGAGATACGTATTCTTCTGGGCAGTACGGAAAAAGCAGGTACCGGGCTTAATGTACAAAAGCGTGTTGTAGCGATGCATCATATGGATATTCCCTGGAGACCATCAGATCTGGGACAACGCAACGGCCGAGGCAGCAGACAAGGTAATGAAGTCGCCAAACAGCATTATGGGAATAAAGTAAAGAATTTCATCTATGCCACAGAGCAATCCCTTGATAATTACAAATTCAACCTTTTGAAGAACAAACAGACTTTTATCAGTCAGATGAAAAACTGTGAACTTAATGTGAGGACTATTGATGAGGGGGCAATGGATGAGCAAAGCGGAATGAACTTTTCAGAATATATCGCAGTATTATCAGGTGATACTTCATTATTGGAAAAATCAAAATTGGAGAAAAAAGTAACGGTAATGGAAAGCCTAAAAAAGGCACATTACAAGGAAATTTCCAGAACTAAATATCAGGTTGAATACCTAATGGAGGAAAAAGGAATCACCACTAAAACACTGGACAAACTAACTGCTGATCACAGTTTTTACAAAAACAATCTGAAGTATGAGCCTGATGGTTCCAAAGCCAATCCTATAGAGTTGTATGACTGCAAGACATCAGATCTTGAAAGTATCGGTAAAGAAATTATCCTGCTCTATAAAAACTGGAAACCTCCCGAAGGAGAAAACCAGGCAAAACAAATTGGGAAATTATATGATTTTGGACTCTATATAAAAAGAGAACGTGAAGCCTATCAAAATGATGGTTTGTACCAGTACCGTTACTCCAACAGCTTTTATGCACAACGTTTGGAAGATGGTATTAAATATACTTCCAATGGAGGAACTCCAAATGTAGACAATCCAAAATTGGCAGCCCGTCATTTTCTAAATGCCATTGATAAGGTGGAACATCTCACGGCAAAATACCAAAAGTCCCTGAATGATATTGAAAACCAACTGCCGGAATTACAACAATTAACCACAAGAGTATTTAGTCAGGAAGATGAACTTCAAAAAATGAAAAGCGACCTCTTTAGTCTGGAAAGGGAAATAGCCCTGAAAATTCAGGAGAATCAATTGAAAGAAGCCAATCCGCAAGAGGCTAGTCTCAGTAATGAAACAAAATTAACGGATACAGCTCCGGTAATTCAACTCCCAATAAAGAGCAGTGAAGAATCACAGCGTTTCAAAGGGGTAGAAAGTAATACTGATAAATGGCAGGAACGCTCTTTTTCAGAAATGAGACGCAGCAGCAGGATGAAATTTTAAAATAAATACCATGTCAAACAGTGTGTATCAAATCAACAAAGGAATTAATCAAAGCATAGAGTTTAAGGGTTTAAAAGCACAATATATCTGGTATTTGGGCGGTGGCGTAATTGTCCTTATGATACTGTTTGCCATTATGTACATAGCCGGATTACCCTCTTTAATCTGTATCGGAATTATTGGTGTTTCAGGAATATTATGGGTTTTGAAAATATATAAAATGAGCCATCAATACGGTGAATATGGAATGATGAAAGCTTTAGCGAAACGACAGATTCCAAAAGCTGTGAAATCGCAAAGCAGAAAAATTTTTATGATGACCAAATAGAATTTGCTCAGCATTACCTGAGCGGTAAAAAAAGAGGATGATGGAAAAGATGATAGATGATATTTTACCAATTATAGCTGTAGAGCACGATTGCATCCTGTCCAAACAGGGAGATGTGACAGTAGTGTTTAGAGCAGAACTGCCCGAGATATTTACCTTGTCAGATCAGGAATACGAAGCATTTCATCAGGCGTGGCTTAAAGCAATAAAGTTATTGCCGAAATTTAGTGTATTCCATAAACAGGACTGGTTTATAGACAGCAAGTTTCAGCCCGATTTCACAAGCGAAGATTCGAGTTTTCTTACCCGAAGCAGTGAACGGTTTTTTAATGAACGTCCCTTTCTGGATCATTCTTGTTACATTTTTTTAACCAAAAAACCGGCAGGAAGAAAGACATCCAGTTCCCTGTTTTCAAATTTACTTAGGAGTTCAATAGTTCCGGAAGAAACATTAAAAGCACAGCTGCGTCAGGAATTTATTGACAGTACCGGACAATTCAGACGTATACTGGAAGACAGTGGTTTTGTGAAACTGACCCGTCTTGGAAACGATGAGCTCAGAAGTCACAGTAGAAAGATCGGTATCATTGAACAATATTGTTTTTTGTCTGAAAAACAAAACTCATTTGTTTTTAAGGACATTGCTTTTGATGATGGTTTGCAGGTTGGTGACAAGCATTGCCAGATTTATACGTTGGGGGATGCCGCTGATCTGCCTGCCTTATGTGGTTCGAGAATTAATTATGACCGCTATTCCACAGATAAGACCAAATTCAGTATCGGATTTGCTTCGACTCTGGGGCAATTACTTTCCTGTAACCACATTTATAATCAATATATTTTCATAGAGGATTTCCAGAAAACGCTGCAAAAACTTGAAAGTAAAAGACTGCGACTGCAATCCTTATCAGCCTATAGCAGGGAGAACCTGATTGCACGTGATGCCACTAATGATTTTCTTAACGAAGCTATCAGTCAGCAGAGACTGCCTGTCAAAGCCCATTTTAATGTACTGATATGGACGGATAATAAAGAAGAACTCAAAGACCTGAAGAACAAAGTTTCATCTGCTTTGGCTCAGATGGATGCAGCTGCTAAACAAGAGACAGTAGGCGCTGCACAAATATTTTGGGCAGGAATTCCCGGAAATTCCGCAGATTTCCCAATGAATGACACTTTCGATACATTCACGGAACAAGCGACATGCTTCCTGAATCTGGAAACAGGTTATCGTTCTTCCCTTAGTCCAACTGGAATTCGATTAGGAGACCGTTTGACTGGAAAGCCAGTTCATGTAGACATTAGTGATGAGCCTGTTAAGATTGGAATTTGTACCAATCGGAACAAATTCATACTGGGGCCTTCGGGAAGTGGTAAATCATTTTTTACCAACCACATGGTTAGAAGTTACTATGAACAAGGAACTCATGTTGTACTTGTTGATGTTGGACACAGCTACAAAGGATTGTGTGATATGGTAAAGGGCTACTATTTTACCTATGATGAAAAGAACCCGATCCGGTTTAATCCGTTTTATATCAGCGAAGGTGATTCGCTTGACACCGAGAAAAAAGAAAGTATTAAAACACTCTTATTGGCACTCTGGAAAAAAGACAATGAAACTTTCAATCGAAGTGAATATGTAGCACTGTCCAATGCACTGCAATTGTACTATGAAAAGCTAGACAGCAATTCCGATTTATTTCCATGTTTTGACAGTTTTTATGAATTTCTGAAAAATGAGTTTGTCTCCATATTGGAAGGTGACAAGGTAAAGGAAAAGGATTTTGATGTCAATAATTTCCTTTATGTGCTTCGTCCTTACTACAAGGGAGGTGAATTTGATTACCTGCTCAATGCTACCGAGAATCTGGATCTGTTAAAAGAACGCTTTATTGTGTTTGAACTCGATAATATCAAAGACCATCCGATACTCTTTCCAGTGGTGACCATCATCATTATGGAAGTCTTTATAAGTAAAATGCGCAAGCTTAAAGGAGTACGCAAAATGATCCTGATTGAAGAAGCCTGGAAAGCTATTGCTAAGGAAGGAATGGCAGAATATATTCGGTATTTATTCAAGACTGTTCGTAAATTCTTTGGGGAAGCCATTGTAGTGACTCAAGAAGTAGAAGATATTATTTCTTCTCCGGTCGTTAAACAAGCTATTATCAATAACAGTGACTGCAAGATATTATTAGACCAAAGCAAGTATCAAAATAAGTTCGAACAGATTCAGGAACTGCTTGGTCTTACCGAAAAAGAAAAGGCACTCGTGCTCTCTGTAAACAAAGCCAATGATCCTGATAAGAAATACAAAGAAGTATTTATATCCCTTGGAGGCATGCAGTCTAAAGTATACCGTACCGAGGTGTCTCTTGAGGAATATTACGCCTACACAACCGAAGAAACTGAAAAAGTAAAAGTACAGGCGTATGCTAAGAAATTTGATGGAGACATCAGAAAAGGCATTGCAGCACTTGCAATTGATTTGCGCGCACAAATATCTTGAAAATGGAATTTAAACTATAATACTTATGAAAGCAAAAAAGAAAATCATGATTTGCCTGTTGTGCTTTTTACTGATCAGCACACCGGCAAGACCGGCAACGGTCGCAGCAATACCGATTTTAGAAATTGTAAAAGCGGTAGCCAAAAAGGTAATTAAGGCTATTGACCTAAGGATCCAAAAACTGCAGAACAAAACGATCTGGCTTCAGAATGCGCAGAAAAAAATAGAAAATGTACTCTCCAAACTAAAGCTGGATGAGATTTCCGATTGGACCCAGAAACAAAAAGAACTCTACAAGAATTACTATGAGGAACTGGCAAAAGTCAAATCCATTATTACCTATTACCAGCGTATCAAAGATATCAGTGCAAAGCAGGTTCGTCTGGTAGATGAATACGAAAGAGCCTGGAACCTGTTTCAAAAAGATACTCATTTTAATACCAGTGAACTCGATTATATGCAAAGTGTATATTCTGGAATATTAAATGAAAGCCTGAAAAACATCGATCAGATTTTCCTTGTATTGGATTCTTTTACCACACAGATGAGTGATGCCAAAAGACTGGATATTATAAATGCTGCTGCAGATCAGATTGATGCTAATTATGATGACCTGACGCTCTTCAACAGACAGAATATACTACTGAGCCTTCAAAGAGCCAAAACAGAGCATGATGTCAAATCCGTTAAACAATTTTACGGAATTCCGTAAACAAGTAATAAAATCATGAAAAAGATATTTTTAGTAGTGCTTTTTACTGCACTGACCACAGGGAATCTTCATGCACAGGCAAAACAGCAAAGGATGCTTTTAGAGCAAATAGCAGCCCTGCAAGTCTATATCGGATATGCTCAAAAAGGCTATTCGGCAGTCAAAAAAGGACTCAATACCATAGGAGATTTCAAACGTGGAGAATTTAATCTTCATACCGATTATCTGAATTCTCTTAAGACAGTCAATCCCAAAATAAAAAAGTATGCCAGGGTAACAGAAATTATAGGGCTCCAGACAAAAATCATGAAAAGCTACAAAAGCTTATATCAGCAAATCCGGCAGGATGATTTGTTTCATGGAGATGAAGTCGATTATATCAGAAGGGTCTTTGAAAGGTTAATCAAAAATTGTGATACCAATCTGGATGAGCTTCTAACAATCGTTACGGACGGAAATTTAGAAATGAAAGATGATGAACGAATGAAACGCATTGATCTGATTTACCAGAATATGCTTGATAACTATGCTTTCTCTGAGAGCTTTAGCAATCAAGCTAAAGTTATGGCTGTATCAAAAGCAGCCGAATTAAAAGAAGCAAAAAACAGCCGTGTCCTGAACGGCATAAATACTGATTTGCCATGAAAAAATTACTGATTATAGGGATTGTGATTACCACATTGCTATTTCCATTCACGATAACAGCCCAAAAACAAGAAATCCAGCAATTGATTTTGAACATAGAGAAGTTAGCGCAGTTCAAACAGATTTTAAAGGATATGAAAAAGGGCTATGAAATACTAAGTGGAGGCTATAATACGGTAAAAGATTTATCTGAAGGAAATTTCAGTCTTCATGAAACATTTCTTGATGCGCTGATGCAGGTTAGCCCCACAGTTAAGAATTACAGACGTATTGGTGACATTGTGAATTATCAGGTGCTCTTGGTAAAAGAATACAAGTCCGCTTTTAGCCGCTTTAGGGATAGTAAAAATTTTAATCCAGAAGAAATTGCCTATTTCGAAAGGGTGTACGATAATCTGTTTAAACAAAGTCTTAGAAATCTTGATGAACTGACCTCGGTGATTACTGCTAATAAAATGCGAATGTCAGATGATGAAAGGCTGGCCTCTATTGACAAAATATATGCAGATATGCAGGACAAACTTTTGTTTTTGAGAAGCTTCAACAATAATACTGCTGTACTGGCTTTACAGCGTGCAAAAGAGCGTAATGATATTCAAGCAATGCGTAATATTTATAAGTTAAATAACTAAATATCCACTGTTATGATAAAGATAAATAAGCAGATAATACTTGTTCTTCTTGCAATGATATTGCCATTTACGACCCAGGCACAAGGAATTGCAGACGACATGAACGGACTGCATAGTGTACTGGAACAATTGTATGATGAAATGATGCCTTTATGCAGTAACCTGATTGGCGTTGGACAGGGACTTGCTGGTTTTGCAGCTATGTGGTATATATCCTCAAGAGTTTGGAGACATATTGCCAGTGCTGAACCGATAGACTTCTATCCTCTCTTTCGTCCTTTTGTTATTGGATTTTGCATTATGATTTTTCCCTCTGTTCTCTATATGATTAATGGTGTCATGAAACCTACCGTTACAGCAACTGCAGCAATGGTGGAAGGATCGAACAAAGCGATTGAAAGACTGCTTAAAGAAAAAGAAGAAGCACTCAAAGAAACAGATCCCTGGAAAATGTATGTGGGTTCGACAGGAAGCGGCGATCAGGATAAATGGTATAGATATACCCATGATGATGCAGATCCTAGTGGGCAGGGAATGCTGGATGGTATTGGAAATGATATCAAATTTGCCATGAGCAAAGCTTCTTATAATTTTCGAAATTCAGTAAAAGAGTGGATGAGCGAAGTACTGCGTGTATTATTTGAAGCTGCTTCCCTGTGCATCGATACGCTGCGGACTTTTCAATTGGTGGTGCTTTCTATTTTAGGTCCAATCGTTTTTGGCATTTCGGTCTTCGATGGTTTTCAACACACCCTTACTGTGTGGCTGGCACGTTACATAAATATCTATCTGTGGCTTCCTGTGGCTAACATATTTGGAAGCATCATCGGAAAAATTCAGGAGAATATGCTGAAAATTGATATTGCGCAAGCAGGAGAATATGGAGATACTTTCTTTAGCAGGACTGATGTTGCCTATTTGGTATTTATGATTATTGGGATTATAGGCTATTTCACTGTCCCTTCTGTTGCCAATTACATTGTTCATGCCGGTGGTAGCGGTGCACTGGGACAAAAAGTAACCAGTATGTTTAGTAATTCTACAACTTCCCTTGTCAATACTACATCTCAGGGCACTACAATGGTAGCAGATGCTATGGGAAATGCTGCCGGACGTATGTATCAAAGCATGTCAGATTCTGGAAATTCTGCGCCTTACTTCAAGGACAAGGATAATTATATGGCTGACAAATTAAAAGGTAAATCTTAACCCTAAATTCAAATCTTATGTTTAGCAAAATGAAAAATATTGACACTGCCTTTCGGCATGTTCGCGGTTTTACCATGCTTGTTATTATGGGAAGTATTTTAATTAGCTGCTTTTCACTTTATAAGAGTTTCTCATTGGTGTCTCAAATGCAGAATAAGGTTTATATACTGGCAAACGGAAAAGCGCTGGAAGCCTATGCTTCGGACCGAAAAGATAATATTCCTGTAGAGGCCAGAGATCATGTAAAAACGTTCCACAAACTGTTTTTCACACTTGACCCGGATGATAAAGTCATTAAAAGCAATGTAACAAAGGCTCTTTATCTGGCGGATGACAGTGCCAAAAGGGTCTATGATGATTTAAAGGAAAATGGTTACTACTCCGGCATTATATCAGGGAATGTCAGCCAGACGATACAGATTGACAGTGTGACTATTGATCTTAACAATTATCCATATGGATTCCGATGTTATGCTACTCAAAATATCATTCGTACCACGAGCATTGCCCATCGAAGCCTGATAACGGAAGGCAACCTTCGTAACGTATCAAGAAGTGACAACAATCCGCATGGCTTTTTAATCGAGCGATGGAATACTATTGAGAATCGGGACATAAGTACCGAAAATCGAAAATAATAAACTACTAATTATGAAAGTCACTTTTAAAAGAAATAACAATGCTATTACAGGTGCTAAAAATAGTATCTGGGAGAAATTTGAGCAGGCCAATCTTCGATTGCAACATAAGTGTGCACAATGGCTAGAGCGTAAAACAGCTCATTTTTCAAGACTCAATTGGATAGTGGTTCTATTCACTTTTATATTGTTTACAGGAGGTTGCAGTATTTACCTAATTGTGAATAGCTTTTCAAATAATAAATCTAGAAATATAACAATAGCCCCGATTATCAAACCAACCAATGATATACCCTTAAAAGAAAAGCCTCTTGAACTCAATGCGATTATTAGTAAAACAGAATTTGAAAAAATCACAAGTTTTAGGAAATATATGGATAGTCTGGGGCGAAGTCCCACAGGCAAAAAAACGCATGACAGTATTGTGTTAAACCGTCCGGGACTTTTGGATAGCTTAACAATTGTAGAAAATTATTATTACTCACATCTTAAAAAATAATACCATGGAACAAAAAGCAAAATCACTAAAAGTACTAAAGCAGCGTAAGATGCTCTTGGTACTGCCAATATTGGCTCTGCCTTTTATAACTGCCATTTTTTGGGCATTGGGCGGTGGAAAAATGGATGCTGCCAATTCAGCAGCACCACAGCAAAAAGGTTTTAACCTAAAACTTCCCAATGCGAACCTGAAAGAAGGACTTCTACTGGATAAAATGAATTACTACGATATGGCAGCGCTTGATTCAGCAAAGCTTAATGAACTTATCAAAAAAGACCCCAACTATTTGAGTCAGTCCTTTCAGATTGATTCCACTGAAGACAGCAGTGCTGTAACTCATAGAAAAGAAAGACATGGTTTAAATAAATCCGTTTATCGTGATCCGAATGAAGAAAAAGTGCATCAAAAATTGGAAACATTGCAAAAAGCAATCAATTCTCCGGTATCAGTTGCGGTACAAAACCCAGATTATGATAAATATACAAAATCAAGTAAAATCTCAATGCAGTCCAATGATGTAGACAGGCTGGAACAAATGATGCAATCCATGAGTGATGGGCAGGAAAGTCAGGATCCTGAACTGCAGCAACTCGGAGGAATGCTGGAGAGTATTTTGGATATCCAACATCCGGGCAGAGTACAAGAAAAATTAAAAAAAGCTTCCGAGGCTCAGCGTGGACAAATATTTACTATTTCAACCAAGGAGCATGAAGATCCTGTTTCTTCTTTACAAAACAAAACATTGAACAGTTCTGAGTACAAACAGAATGGTTTTTACTCTTTAGACGAATTTCAAAATGATGATTTAATGCAGAATGCTATAGAAGCCATTATTCATGAAACTCAGACTATTGTAAATGGCTCCACAGTTAAGTTCCGACTCATGAAAGACATCTTCATAAATGGTATTAAAATTCAAAAAGACAATTTTTTGTTTGGAGTTGCTTCCTTAAAAGGAGAACGATTAACTATCAATATTACTAGTATCAGATACAACAACTCCATATTCCCAGTAGACTTGTCGGTTTATGATATGGATGGACTTGCTGGTATATATATTCCGGGAGCCATTAATCGTGATGTTGCCAAAGCCTCGGCTGATCGCTCCATGCAAACTTTAGGAGTTGCATCTCTTGACGATTCCTGGGGAGCTCAGGCAGCGGGAGCAGGAATTGAAGCGGCTAAAAGTCTGCTAAGCAAAAAAGTAAAACTGGTTAAAGTAGTTGTAAAAGCAGGTTATAAGGTACTGCTGCATGATGAAAAACAGAAACAAAAAAATTCCAATTAAAAACTAAAAAATGATAGAGATGAAAAATTTTAAACTATTGGTGATGGGGCATTTATTATTTATGACCATCGGTGTATTGGCACAGCAAACAAGTAAAAACCGTTTATTCCAAACAGAATCAGACTCCTTAATGATAGCCTATTCAAAAACGACCAATATTGTATTTCCTTTTGCCATAAAAAGTGTCGACAAGGGAAGTACCGATATATTGGTACAAAAAGCAAAAGGTCTTGAAAATATCCTTCAGGTTAAGGCAGCCCAAAAGGGATTTATTCAGACCAATCTTACGGTGGTGACTGCAGATGGAAAATTCTACTCTTTCGTACTGGACTATAATGAAGAATTTCCACAGCTGAATCTTACCCTTAATAAAACTAAGCCTGATGGACAGGAAATTTATTTTTCAGATGAAATTATTAATGATCAGGATATTGAGGAATATTCAAAGTTAGCGCTATACGACAAAAAAAAGCTGCGAGGTCAAAAGGAAAGTA
Organism: Flavobacterium sp. FlaQc-47; assembly: GCF_044006475.1. Taxonomy (NCBI): domain Bacteria; kingdom Pseudomonadati; phylum Bacteroidota; class Flavobacteriia; order Flavobacteriales; family Flavobacteriaceae; genus Flavobacterium; species Flavobacterium sp. FlaQc-47. The sequence goes on from NZ_JBIPCQ010000004.1 coordinate 192,294, forward strand.
AATACGATATTGATTTTAGGCTCAACGGAATTTTTATTCGTGACGAGGTTATGTATTACAGGATAAAGATAACCAACAATTCTAAAATCAATTATGAGATCGATCAGCTTCGTTTTTTTATTCGCGACACTAAAAAAATTAAACGTACTGCTTCACAGGAAATTGAAATTACGCCCATTTATATCCTGAATGATATTGATAAAATTGAAGCTGAAGCAGAAAACATATTTGTATTTGCGCTGCCAAAATTTACAATTCCGGAAAAAAAATATTTAGCCATACAACTCATGGAGAAAAATGGCGGTAGACATTTAGAAGAACATATCAAGAATACAAAACTGGTACAGGTTACTGTACTTCCAAAATTATAAACTATTTAATAATTAAAAAAAATGAAATCATGAACGAGAAAAATTTTGAATACTTAAGAGATCAGATTAAGTATACTGGATTCGGTGAAGCACTGGAATCTCAATTAAAAGAAAAAATGCAGAAGGAAGAGCCTAATTTTACTTTGACGCATAATGCTCAATACGGTAATGATACCGCTACAGCGACGTTAAATTTTAAAAAATCCGATCAAAGCGACATTTACTTTTTTAATTCTTATAAAGTAGAATTGCAAAAAGAAAATTCTAAAGAAGCCCTGGAACAAACCTTTTACATCAATAAAGGCAGCAACATAACAATGAAGGAAGCTTACAATCTTATGGAAGGCAGATCGGTAAATAAAGATCTCACCAGTAAAGAGGGGGAAGTTTATAATTCTTGGGTTCAAATGGACTTCAAACAATCCGAATCTAATGGAAACTTTAAACTAAACCATTACCATCAAAATTACGGTTATGATTTAGAAGCAGCACTGTCCAAACATCCGATTAAAGAACTGGAAACCCCAAAATACAAAGAAGACTTGATAAATTCTTTGAAAAAAGGAAATCTGCAGAGCGCTACTTTTTTAAAAGAAGGTAATGAGATCAAGCAGTATATTGAAGCCAGCCCGCAATTCAAAACAATTAATATCTATGATAATAATATGAAAAGGATTGACAATCGTAAAGCCCAGGAAGAAAAACAATCCGAAAGCCAGCACACTTCAGAAAAGCAGAGCAGCAAAAAACAAAACCAAACTGCCGATGATGATGGACCTGAAATACAAAAGGAAGCTAAGAGAAAAAGGAAAAGCCAATCCATGTAATCGATGAACGAACAACTTCCCGTTAACAGAGTGGAAATGGAATTAAAACAGTGGCACTCCAGGGAAGAGCGCTTTAGTAAGCTGTTTAATTTCAGCCTTTCCAATAATAGGTCACTACTTAAGGAAAAACTGCATCATTACGAGCGTATTGGGACAAAGTTTAAGGGAACAAAAAATTTGGAAGAACGTTTTGCATTACAGATACTCAAGCAGGAAAAAAACAATATTCTAAAACAGCTTTATCCTAATTTATTAGTACGACTTGTCCGTAAACTGATAATTGCACCACTCATAGACCAAATTGCTGTTCGAAAAGATGCAAAAGAGGAAGAAAAAAATAACCAATCGCTGTATGATCAGATGCAGCGTATTGGTTTTAGAGATTTGTCAAATCAAATTGATCAGCAAATCAAAGAAGGTCATGAGCAGTTCACTATTCCTGTGTCCTATTACATTAACGAAAAAGAACGACTGGATCACGAGTTGTCTTTTGTAAAAGACCAGAGTGGACAGTATCAATTTGAAGCATATAAAACCACTTTGCAAAATGAATCAAAGCCTGATGAAGAGAGAAGCCAATATTTTAAAGTACAACAAGGAAATTCTATTGATACAACACAGGCATATAATTTATTAGCTGGACGTTCCATTCAGAAGGAAAAATCCTGGATCCAACTGGATCTTAATGATAAAGACGCAAGTGGCAATCACCGCATCAAAGAATTTCGTTCCGGGTATGGTTATGATCTTGAAAAAGCCTTACAGCAACTTCCTTTAAAGGAATTATCAAATAAAACTCAAGCCGATAAATTAAAGGATGAGTTAAAACAAGGAAATCGTCTGCCTGTAACCTTGATTAAAAATGGAAAAGAACATCGGTTTTATATTGAAGCCAACCCTCAGTTTAAATCGGTAAATATTTATGATGAGCATTCCAGAAAAATAACAATTGCAACGGCTTTAGGCAATAAAACAATGGAAACTGTAAAACAAATACAAAAGACTAATGAAAGCGAACAGCAAAACCATTCAAAACGGAATGGTATGAGAATAAGTTTATAAACCCGAAAAGAATGGAAACACTACAGCCCTTATCCGATTTCTTTAAAGCAATAGAGAAAGATTACCGTATTAGTATCACACACATAGGCATTTATGCAGCTTTATTGCAATTTAGAGCTGATAAAGGCTTTATTAATCCAGTAAAGGCCTATAGACATGAAATTATGAAAATTGCTAAAATAACTGGTCCGGTGACGTATCATAAGTGCATACGCGAACTAAATGAATATGGGTATATAACTTATTCCCCTAAACGAAATAGAAACCAAAGAAGCATAATCTATTTTCCAATATAAATTAGCAAACAGCAAATTTAAAATTAGTAAAGCCCGTTTTTCGGGCTTTTGCATTCAATATAAGAAGATGAAAGATGAGAAATGAAAATATTGATAGAATAACAGCTCAGGAAGCTATGGAATTATTGCAAAAAGATGGTGTAAATGTCGATATTGAGCAGGCAAAAATAATCACGGATTTTCTTTACGAAATGGCTGAAATAGTGGTCAATACCTATTTATCTCAGCAAAAAAATGTAAATTTACCTACAGTTAAAAAATCTCTTAATGAAGTTTAGAAATCAATTTTATTATCATGAAAGTTGCAGATTTATATATCAGAGTAAGTACAGAAGAGCAGGCAGATAAAGGATATTCACAACGTGATCAGGAGGAACGTCTGCGCAAGTATTGTGAATTAAATTCACTTAATGTGCGTAAAGTTATAATAGAAGATCATTCCGCTAAAACATTTAACCGTCCAGCCTGGAAAAAACTATTATCTGAACTTCGGGCGCGCAGGGGACATTCTGACCTGATTCTTTTTACAAAATGGGACAGATTCAGCAGAAATGCCGGAGATTCCTACCAAATGATCAGTACACTACGTACTTTAGGAGTAGAACCACAGGCCGTTGAGCAGCCATTAGACCTTTCAATTCCTGAAAATAAAATGATGCTTGCGTTTTATCTTGCAGCACCGGAGGTAGAGAACGACCGTCGCGCATTAAATGTATTCAATGGAATGCGGAGAGCGAAAAAAGAAGGTCGTGTAATGGGTCGACCACCTCTAGGTTACATCAATAGAATTACTGAAACAGGAAAAAAATATATAGCCTTTAAAGAAGATCAGGCCGTTATTATGCGCTGGGTATTTGAAGAAATTGCTAAAGGACAAATCCACACAGAGCAAATATGGAAAGCAGCAAAGAAAAAAGGTCTTAATTCAACACGAAGCTGCTTCTGGGTTGCACTGAGAAATCCTATTTACTTCGGTAAAGTATTCGTTGCAAAATATAAAGATGAAGATTGTCATTTAGTACAGGGACAACATGAGCCGCTTATAACTGAAGCAATGTTTTATGATGTACAGGATGTACTCGATGGCCGAAAAAAAATAAAAAGAACGACATTAACAGTAGATCCTGCAATCCCCTTGAGAGGCTATTTATTGTGTCCTAAATGCGGAAAAGTGCTAACAGGAAGTGCTTCAAAAGGGCGTTACAAGTATTACTATTACTATCATTGTACAAAGGGATGTATATTTAGAGAAAAAGCACCTATAGTAAATAATAAAATTGTAGAGGAGATTAGAAAATATGTCAGACCATTACCCTTTCTCGAACTGTACAAGCAAACAATTACTTCTGTATACAACAGTAAAACCAAATATAATAGAAGCGATACTGATGTTTTGAAAAAGAAACTGGAAGAAACAAATCAAAGATTGACACGTGCGAGAAACTTATTAATAGCCGGTGATTTAGATGCTGAAGATTATAAAAAAATAAAAATTGAAACAGCAGATAATATAAATCGTCTAGAAGCACAACTCACAAGTCAAAACAACAACATTCCAAACGTTGATCCTCTTTTAAATAAAGCGCTGAGCAACATTTCACAGCTAGATAAACTTTATGAAGAAGCATCTACAGAAGGGAAAAGAAAGATAATTGGTTCGATATTTCCTGAAAAACTCACTTTTGAAAATAACGAAGTTCGAACCACTAAAATTAACGAAGCCCTCCGACTTATGTTATTGTTTTACAAGGAGTTATACGCTAAAAAAAAAGGACAAAATCAGCAAAAAACTGATTTGTCCTTTTATGTGAACGCAGAAGGATTCGAACCTTCGACCGCCTGCTTAGAAGGCAGGTGCTCTATCCAACTGAGCTATGCGTCCATTTGTTTTAAAACTTTATGGTAAAGTTTCTGTCGGGGTGGCAGGATTCGAACCTGCGGCCTCCTGCTCCCAAAGCAGGCGCGATAACCGGGCTACGCTACACCCCGAAGGCAAAATTATTAAGCGGAGAGACAGGGACTCGAACCCTGGCGACGATTGCTCGTCGACAGATTAGCAATCTGCTCCATTACCGCTCTGGCACCTCTCCAAGCTCAAGGAACGTGTCCTGTTTTGCGGTGGCAAAGGTATGACAACATTCCATATCTCACAACTATTTCTGCGCTTTTTTTTATCTTTTTTCAATCTTTTTTTTAAACCGCTTCACAATCAAACATATAGAATTAACAAAAAATTGATATTAAATTTAAAATCCAATCGAATTGCCCCAAAATTTGAATTTATTCAAATAAAGAGTAAATTTGCTTGATTAACTAATATTAACAGAAAATGAACAAAAGAGTTGTTATCGTTTCTGCCGTTAGAACACCTATCGGAAGTTTCATGGGAGGTTTATCTACCGTACCCGCACCAAAATTAGGTGCTGCCGCTATAAAGGGCGCACTTCAAAAAATTAACCTGGACCCAAAATTAGTTGATGAAGTATTTATGGGTAATGTAGTACAAGCCGGAGTTGGACAAGCACCAGCACGTCAGGCAGCACTTTTCGCAGGTTTATCTGATCAAGTAGTTGCTACAACCGTAAATAAAGTTTGTGCTTCAGGAATGAAAGCCGTAATGTTTGCTGCGCAGGCGATCGCTTGTGGCGATGCCGAAATTGTTGTGGCCGGAGGAATGGAAAACATGAGTTTGATTCCGCATTACGTACAAATGCGTAACGGAACTAAATTTGGTCCTGCAACAATGCTTGACGGAATGCAAAAAGATGGCTTGACAGATGCTTACGATAACAACGCAATGGGAGTTTGCGCTGACTTATGTGCATCTGAATATAACATCAGCCGTGAAGAACAGGATAATTTTGCGATTCAGTCTTATGAAAGAAGTGCAAAAGCCTGGGATGCCGGAAAATTCGACAATGAAATTGTTCCTGTTGAAGTTCCGCAAAGACGCGGTGAACCAATCATTGTTTCAAAAGATGAGGAATACACAAACGTAAAACTGGATAAAATTCCTTCATTAGCTGCCGTTTTCACAAAAGACGGAACCGTTACTGCTGCAAACGCCTCGACAATCAATGACGGAGCTGCAGCTTTGGTTTTAATGTCTGAAGAAAAAGCAATCGAATTAGGATTAAAACCCCTTGCCTACATAAAAAGTTATGCTGATGCTGCTCAGGAGCCAAAATGGTTCACGACAAGCCCGTCAAAAGCATTACCAAAAGCTTTAGACAAAGCAGGAATTGCTATTGGCGATGTTGATTATTTCGAATTCAACGAAGCATTTGCGGTTGTTGGATTAGCCAATTCAAAAATCCTTGGTCTTGATAACGATAAAGTAAACGTAAATGGCGGAGCAGTTTCATTAGGTCATCCACTAGGATGTTCGGGAGCAAGAATCATCGTAACTTTGCTCAATGTTTTAGAACAAAACAATGCAAAAACCGGAGCTGCTGCAATTTGCAACGGTGGCGGTGGAGCATCAGCAATAGTTATCGAAAGAGCTTAAATAATATTACATCAGGAGTTATTTCACTGTAAATAACTCCTGATTTTCAACTTATAAAGTACCCTAAATGTTCGGAATTTGCAATCTAGCCATAGTACCCGTTCGATCTGAGCCAAGTGACAGAAGTGAAATCGTTACGCAACTTTTGTTTGGCGAACACATCGAGATTTTAGAACGCCAAAATCAATGGGCCCGAATAAAAATTCAGTTTGATGATTATGAAGGCTGGGTAGATTCTAAACAATATCAGGTTATTTCAGAAGCAAATTTCAATCAATTAAGCAAAGAAGCCATTATTCTAAATGCTGACTTAATTGATTATATCACTTCATCAAATAATTTACTATTGCCAATTCCGCTTGGTGCGTCATTATCTTTTTTAAATAATAACGAAATCAATACTTCAAACTTCGATTTTGAAGGCACAAAAACCAGCGGTATCAAACCTAAAAGCGCCTTAATAAATACCGCTTTTATGTATTTAAATGCTCCCTATCTTTGGGGCGGAAAAACACCTTTTGGAATCGATTGTTCCGGTTTTACGCAAATGGTATACAAACTCAACGGATACAAAATTCACCGTGATGCTTCACAGCAAGCGCTTGAAGGCGAAGCTTTAAGCTTCATTGAAGAAAGTGAAGTTGGAGATTTAGCCTTTTTTGATAATGACGAAGGAAACATCACACATGTTGGTATCATAATGGAAAATAATTACATCATTCATGCCAGTGGAAAAGTCCGTATTGACCGCTTAGATCACTTAGGAATTTACAATCCGGAAATAAACAAACACACGCATAAATTACGCGTAATTAAGAAAATTATTTAATTTTTTTTAGCCACAGATTAAAGGATTAAAAATGTTTTTTTAAACCATTGAATAAATGGCAAAAAAAAAAAAAAAAAAATCCGCGACAATCCGTGTTTTCGCTTGAGAATCCGCGTCATCCGCGTGCCAATTCATCACGCACTAACACGAATCACTTTCCGAAACTCCGAAGGACTATTCCCTCGCTGTTTCTTAAAGAATTTATTAAAGTGACTTTCATCCGTAAAGCCAAATTCATACGCAATTTCGTTAATACGTTTATCACTGAATTGCAAACGATGTTCTATCAGTTTCGTTTTATAATTACTAATATATTGCTGCATCGTTTCATTAGCATGTTTCTTGAAATAACGCCCTAAGTACGTATTCGAAATCCCAAAATACTCACTCAGCGATTCCGCTTTAATTCTTTCAGGATAATAAATATTGTTTTGAATGTATTGCAGAATATCCATTGCTTTAGCCTCACAGCCAATATTGACCTGCTCCGGCAAATATTTCGCAATATTTCTTGCTACAATAATGATTAGCGTATTGACCAATTGCTGAATCAATTCTTTATTATAAACATCCTTATCCTGACGTTCTCTAATAATGGCTTCAACCATTACTTTTACCAGACATTTATCTGCATGATTCTTTAAAATGCAACCCGGCTGATGATTTGCATTTTGTAGAATATATTCTAAACGCTGAATATTCTCATTTTGTAAACTTGAATTTTTCAAATAAATATCATTAAACCTCAAAAAGAAAAACTTCGTCTCTGTTTCAATTGTAAAGTTATGACAATCCTCCGGCGTCAGTAAAAACATATGTCCGGCATCATACTCAAAAACATTTTTGTTGATGCACTGTCTTCCCGTTCCGTCTAAAATATAAACCAGTTCAAAGAAATTATGACGATCCCCAACATCCGGATATTCATCCAGAGTTTCAAAGGAAACAGTAAACGGCTCGTATAAATTTTCTTTTTTCATAATAGTCTTTATTAATTCGGCTACAAATTTACATAAAAAAGGCAAATATATACAACTTAATACTCTTAAAAACGGTATAATTTTGCCAAAGAAATTCTAAGCATTAAAAATATAAGATTATGGAATATAGAAAATTAGGCAATACTGAACTTGAATTATCAACTATTACATACGGTGCATTTGCCATTGGCGGAAACATGTGGGGCGGAAACGAAAAGAAAGATTCAATCGACTCCATTCACGCATCAATCGATCACGGCGTAACTACAATAGACACCGCTCCTTTTTACGGATTTGGTTTAAGCGAAGAAATGATTGGCGAAGCACTAAAATCTAAAGATCGTTCAAAAGTTCAACTATTAACAAAATTTGGTCTTGTTTGGGATGGAAGCAACAACAATAAAGGAGAATTCTTTTTTGATGCCGAAGACAACGGAAAGAAAATACCGGTTTATAAATACGCATCAAAAAGTAACATCATAAAAGAAGTCGAAGAAAGCCTGAAACGCCTACAAACCGATTATATCGATTTACTGCAAATTCACTGGCCAGACTCCACTACTCCAATTCACGAAACAATGGAAGCATTAAAAACCTTAATTCAACAAGGAAAAATCAGAGCAGCCGGAGTAAGTAATTATAGTGCAGAACAAATTCAGGAAGCACAAAAAACAATTCAATTAGCATCAAATCAGGTTCCGTTTAGTATGTTGAATCGTAAAATTGAAACCGATTTGACTCCACTTACGCTAAAAGAAAACATCGGAATCATTGCTTACAGCCCAATGGAAAGAGGCTTATTAACTGGGAAATATTTCACAAACAGCAAACTAAAAGACAACGACCACAGAAACGGATATTTCGGTCAGTTTGATCTTCAAAAAGTAAAAACTTTAGTCGAAGAATTGAGTTCATTAGCAAACGTAAAACACATTTCAATTTCGCAATTAGTTTTACGCTGGACCACTTTACAAAAAGGAATCACAATTGTTTTGGCCGGAGCCAGAAACGCAGAACAAGCCATTTCAAACACAAAAGCAATGGATTTTGATTTATCTGTTTCAGAATTAGATTTTATCAATCAGGCTATTGCGAAAGTAAAATGATTTATTTAACCACATAGAAACATAGCCAATAAGAATGTAAAAAGGCGTTTCACTTGTATTAACACACATAGTGCACAATCTTGTCATTTCGACGGAGGAGAAATCTTCACGAGAAACTCGACAAAGATTAACAAATCTATGTGTTAGAAACAAGTTTCTTTTCGCATCCTCCAAAGACAAAGTAAAACCTATGTTTCTATGTGTTTAAAATTCTACGCAATAAATAAAAAACAATAAAAATAATTTGGGTGTGACCCGCAGAAAAAGCGGGTCGGGCTATCCGTTGCAATCTTTTATGCCGAACCCCGGCACAAAAGGATTTCCACTTCTATCCCTCACACTCACAAATACATAAGAACATTTACAATTATGAAGAAAATATTTATTATCAACGGAAGTCAAAATTTCGCACATTCCGGCGGAAAATTCAACGAAACCGTTACCAATTGGACAATCGAATACTTAACCAACAGCAAACAATTCGAAATTAAAACAACCGACATCAAACAAGATTTTGACCTTGATAAAGAAGTCGAGAAATTTGTTTGGGCAGATGTTATAGTATATCACACACCTGTTTGGTGGTTTCAGCTACCCAACCAATTCAAAAAATACATCGACGACGTTTTCACAGCAGGACACAACAAAGGTATTTACAAAAGCGACGGAAGAACCAGAACAAATCCCGACATCAATTACGGAACCGGAGGACAATTACACGGACGTAAATACATGTTAACCACAAGCTGGAATGCACCCGCAACAGCCTTCACTCTTCCGGGAGAATTCTTTGAAGAAACCTCTGTAGATGACGGAGCAATGTTTGGTTTCCATAAAATGAATAAATTTACAGGGATGGAAAAACTGGATGGTTTTCATTTCCATGATGTTGAAAAAGGTGCCACTGCCGAAAACATTGATATCTTTAAGGAAAATTACACCACGCACTTAGAAAAAACTTTTAACTTCTAACATTTAACTTTTCACAATTATGATTTCAATTACAGCAATATTCAAAAGTAGACCAGAAAATAAAGAACAACTACAAAGCATGTTAGATTATTTGGTGACCGAAACCAGAAAAGAAGCTGCCTGTGAACGTTATGACCTTCACGCAGCAGAAAATGTTTTTATAATTTGGGAAGAATGGAAAGATCAGCCAGGACTTGATATTCACAATAATCAGCCTTATTTAAAAGATTTTATTACTAAAAGTGAAAGTTTAGTATCTGAACCTGCTCAAGTATACAAAACAGTTCAGATTTTATAATTTTTTTTAGCCACGAATTTCACAAATTTTCACGAATTAAATTTTAAGTTTCAAATATGAAAATTCGTAAAAATTCGTGGCAAACTATTATTTAATTCCGCCAAAAGCACCAAAACACATATTCTTGTGCAAAATTTCTACGCTTTTAAAACCCAGTTTCTTCATTAAATCCAGTTGGTAATTCATGGATCTTGGCGTATCTTCTTTCTCAACATAATCCAAAACTTTCTGGCGATATTCTGCGCCGCCAATTCCCTCTAAATAATCACCATAACGTTGCCATGTATATTCATTCAATAATTCAGTATCCTGCGTAATCAAATCCGAAATCATAAAACAACCGCCTGGTTTTAATAATTTGAATATTTTGGTAAAAGTTGTTTCCCAATCCTGATTATCACGCAAATGATGCAAAACGGCTCCAGCCAAAATAATATCAAAATGATTCTCCGGTAAATCAACGTTACGAATATCGCCATGCTTCACTTCTACCCTTCCGTTTGTTTCCTTTGATACTCTTTCAAAAGCCCTTTCAAGCATTGGCAAACTCAAATCGACCAAAGTACAATTCAAATTTGGTACTTTCGAAAGCATTTTTAAAGTATAATTTCCGGCTCCACAGCCAATATCCAAAACATTCACCGCATCAGGAACAATTCTTTTTGAAGCTTCCGTAATTAATTCTAAAGAAATTGTAGCATCAATTGTAGCAACTTGCCCCGTTTCTAAATTCGAAAATCGTTCGACATCATTATCAAAACGTTCTCTGATTTCTTCAATAGTTGATTTTTTCATAACCTTTTTTTTTGTTTTTCGGCCCACGGATGATACGGATTTAACTGGTTTACACGGATTTATTTTTTATAATCTGTATTTGTTTTTGCTATAGATTAAAGGATTAGCACAGATTATTTTTAGCGTAATCAAAATTAAATTTTAAAATCATTTTAAATCCCTTAATCTATTGCATTAACTTCTTTTCCATTCAATAAAATAAAAAAACCTGTGTAAACCAGTTAAATCCGCGTCATCCGTGGGCCATATATTTTTTTGTAAAACTAACTCTTTGATATATACTTCAAAAATACTTATTTTGTCAATTATCAATACTTAATAGGTATTCATGGAATTACGTCACTTAAAATATTTTTTGGCTGTCGCCGAAGAATTAAACTTTACTAAAGCCGCTGAGAAACTTTATATCTCCCAACCTCCTCTGAGCCGACAAATCATCGAATTAGAAAATGAAATTCAGGCGAAACTTTTCATCCGAAACAATAAAAAAGTAGAACTAACCGAAGCTGGAAAATATCTTGAAAAAGAAGTACGGGAACTTTTTCAGCATCTGGAACGCATTTCAATCAAAACCCGGAAAATTGCCCAAAATGTTTCGGGAGATTTTAGAATCGCTTACATCAGTTCCATTTATTCAAGCGTAATTTCAGATTTAATAAAACATCTTAAAGTAGAATTTCCGTACGTTAATTTCAAGCTATTTGAAGTTTCTACAACCAAACAAATCGCAGCTTTGGAACAAGGAAAAATCGAATTGGGAATTATTCGGTCACCCATAAAATCTCCTAAAATCAAAGCACAAGTATGGTTTAAAGACGGATTTTCTGTTGTCTATCACAAAGGTACCATTCAAATAAAATCCGAAGAAGACATTCCTAATCTGAAAAATGAAACCTTTGTGTTTTTTAATAAAGATTATGCGCCTCATTATCACGAAGTTTTATTGCAAATTTGCGCGTTTTATGGCTTTGAGCCAAAAGTAGTTCACGAATCAAACAATATTAATTCGATTGTACAATTGGTCAAAAACGGTTTAGGAATTTCGATTGTACCGTCTAATATTGCCAAGAACAATCAGGATAATGAAATAGGTTTTGTTGAATTAAAAAAAGTCAATTTATTTAAAGATGTATCCTTAATTACTTCAAAAGAAGACAGTTCTGAAATCACGAAATCTGCTGTTGCCTTTTTATTGAATTTTAAAAAATAATTTATAAGAATTTAATGCTCAGCTTTAACTTAAAGAGAATCTCGCATTTTATCATAGAATGCGAGATTATTTTTCAAATTACGGTAGTCCGTAAAAATCAAAAACTCAAAGCAATTAAATTGCACATTATAAACAGAACAATTAGCGAAAATTCGTGGCAAAAAAGTTACAATTTATCACAAGTAAATTTCCTGAAAAGAACGAACTTTTAAATACCTTAGCGGATTATTACAATACATAAAAAAAAACTCAATAAAAATGGCGGAGCAATCTTCAATTCAGTGCCCAAATTGCGGAACAACTATCGATGTAAATGACATTTTAAAGCATCAGTTAGAAGATAATATTCGTAAAGAATACCAACAAAAAGCCAATGCTCAAACTCGGGAACTGGAACTTAAAAATGAGCAATTCGAAAAAGCTAAATCTGAATTTGAAGCCAAAAAGAAACAGGAAAACGAGCTTTTTGCAGAACGTTTAGACCGTGAAAAAAAGGTTGCTGAAAAGGAAATTACCGAAAAACTAAAAACAAAACTCGACGAAGAAAATAAAGATCGTTTGCTTTCAATGGAAAAAGAACTTTCTGAGAAATCCGAAAAACTTCGTGAACTTAATAAAATGACTGGCGAAATTGCAAAATTACAGCGTGAAAAACTGGAAATGAAAGAAGCAATCGAAGCCGAAGCACAAAAACAACTCAACGCCACTTTAGTTTTAGAACGTGATAAAATCCGTAAACAGGAAGAAGAAAAAAACGAGCTGAAAATAAAAGAATACCAAAAACAATCCGACGATCAAAAAAAGCTGATCGAAGAAATGAAACGCAAACAGGAACAAGGTTCTATGCAATTGCAAGGCGAAGTAATGGAATTGGCAATTGAGGAATGGCTTGCCAATAATTTTCCTTTAGATACGATTGATGAAATTAAAAAAGGCGCAAATGGCGCTGATTGTCTCCAGATTGTAAATACTCGTGAGTTACAAAATTGCGGATCTATTTATTATGAAAGCAAGCGTACAAAAGCTTTTCAGCCTGCATGGATTGAAAAATTCAAAAATGATATTAGAACTAAAAGAGCCAATATTGGAGTTTTAGTAACCGAAGTTATGCCTGCCGGAATGGACAGGATGGGAATGCGTGACGGAATCTGGATTTGCACTTATGAAGAATTTAAAGGTTTAAGTGCCGTATTGCGTCAATCGTTAATTCAGGTAAGTCAGGCAGTTCAGGCACAGGAAAACAAAGGGGATAAAATGTCGATGTTGTATGATTTTTTAACGAGCAACGAATTTCGTTTGCAGATTGAAGGAATTGTAGAAGGTTTCACCCAAATGCAAGGCGATCTTGATGCCGAAAAAAGAGCCATGCAGCGTATCTGGAAACAACGCGAAAAACAAATTGAAAAAGTAGTTCACAATACTTTAGGAATGTACGGATCAATTCGTGGTATTGCCGGAAATGCAGTTCAAACTGTCAGAGCTTTGGAACTTGACTTTATTGAAGATGAAGAAGATCCTAAGGAATTGGAATAGCAATGTGAAATGGCACACGGATTTTACGGATTCACTAAAGCGAAAACGCAGATTTACACGGATTTCTTATTGTTTTTTTTAAACTGAACGAAGTCGAAATGTCAAACTGAACGAAGTTGAACTTTAAAACTATGCGATATTAAATTGTCTAACTGAGTTAAGTCAAATTGTTAAACTTAGCGATATTGAATTGTCAGACTTGACCAAACGAATTTGTCAGACTGAGCGAAGTCGAAGTCCCCTCAAATAGATTTTTAAGACTGCAAATCAATCTACTTTTCTAAAAACCAAAATCTTTCCGGAAGGATTTGAAAGCGTTAGTCGGTTATCACCAATGGAATACGTCGTTGTACTTTGAAGTGCTTTTGTAAATTCACCTTCTTTATTACCGGGCGCGCAAGCCATTCTGGTTGAAATAACCTGGGTAAATCGGAGTACATCTTTTTCATAAAAAATGCTGCCGCTAACAGCATTACAACCTCCATAACCCATAAATTTATTTTCGGCAGAATTAATTTCTATTCTAGGCAATTCTCTTTGAAAATCGGTTATAAAAACTTTAAATCCGTTTAGTTCTTCTAAAACCCAAATATCATGAAGTCGATAATCCGTATTATAATTACCACATCCGGTTATTTTTTTTAATTCAAGTTCTGAATTATTCTTGATTTCAATTGAAACTTTATAAGGAGAAATTGCTCCGGACATTGAATTCTGACATTCTAATTGTTGAATTGAAATTGTTGCACTCGATGTCTCATTACTAACTTTATACATTTTTATATTGGCATCCATCGCTTTTATCGCTTCACTTGCAGGAAAAATAAGTTTTTCTTTCCCGGCAATTAATGAGGTAAACTCAATGTTTTCTGTTCCCATTTTTAGTGCCCAAAATGGTTCGTTTCCGGTTGCGGTAAAATAGTATTTCATTTGATCTTCCTGAGTTCCGTATTCAGAAGTAGTCCCTTTTGTATCTGAAATTTTGCCGGCTGTAGATTTACAACCTACTATCAATGACAGTACTAGCAAAAATGAAAGTAATTTTTTCATAGAATTTATGTTAAGAATATTTCATTTGAATAAAACACATGTAAAATTCTTATGAATTTACGACATTTTTTCGAAATTCTTATTTAGAATCTTTTCAAATTTATACTAATCATAATTTTAATTATTATATCAAACCTGCACTACGTAAAAGATTACGATAAATAACGTAATTAACTTTGGCTTTCTTTTATAAAAAATATTCTATATACGTATTTTTATAAGTACAAATACTTATATTTGCGTAGTAATATTTAATTAAAGAAATCATGATAAGAGTAATAGTAGTTGGAAACGGCATGGTTGGTTATAAATTTTGCGAAAAATTCATTGCAAAATCAGGACAGGAAAAGTATCAGATTACCGTTTTTGGCGAAGAGCCGAGACGAGCCTACGACCGTGTTCACTTAAGTGAATACTTTGGAGGAAAAACGGCAGATGATTTATCACTTTGTACCAGCGAATGGTATACTGAAAATAATATTACTCTAAACACTTCTGAATTAATTACAGATATTAATCGAAAAGAAAAAACAATACATACACATTTAGAAAAAACCCATACGTATGATTACTTAGTTCTTGCAACGGGATCTTCTGCTTTTGTACCACCAATTGATGGCGTTGAAAAAGAAGGTGTTTTTGTCTACAGGACTATTGAAGATCTGGATGCTATTATGGTCTACGCCAAAAAAATAAAACAAAAAGGTGCTACAGAAGCTGCCGTTTTAGGCGGTGGTTTACTAGGTCTTGAAGCTGCGAAAGCTGTTCGGGATTTAGGACTAAATCCGCATGTGGTAGAATTTGCTCCGCGTTTGATGCCGAGACAATTAGACAAAGGCGCCAGCGATATGCTGCAATCTAAAATAGAGGAATTAAACATTGGCATTCATCTTAACAAAGCCACACAATATATCGACGGGACAACATGTATAACGGGAATGATGTTTGCCAATGACGAATTGTTAAAAGTAGACATGTTGGTTATTTCTGCCGGAATTAAACCTCGTGACGAATTAGCACGGGTTTCAGGACTTGAGGTCGGTTTAAGAGGCGGTGTTGTGGTAAACAATCAGATGCAAACATCAGATCCTTCGATTTTTGCTATTGGTGAAGTAGCGCTTTACAATCAAAATATTTACGGACTCGTTGCTCCGGGTTACGAAATGGCCGATGTTGCTGCCGAGCAAATATTGAAGGGTACAAAAACAATGAGAGAGGCCATCGATATGTCAACACAATTAAAATTAATTGGTGTTGAAGTGGCGAGTTTTGGTGATCCTTTTGTCGAAAATAATGATGTAACAGCAATTATTTATGAAAATAAATTAAGTGGCATTTACAAAAGAATTAACGTTACCAAAGATTCTAAAACTTTATTGGGCGGAATTTTGGTTGGAGATTCCAGCGACTACAATTCTCTTTTTCAGATTTTTAGCAATGCTATGGCGTTGCCAAAAAATCCCGAGGATTTGATTTTGGGTTCGCGCGATGGTTCTGAAGGTGCTAGTTTAGGCAGCGTTCTTGATATACCTGATACCGCAGTAATTTGTTCTTGCGAAAATGTTACAAAAGGCGCAATCTGTTGTTCACTTTTAGATGAAACCTGCTCTAATTTTTCAGATGTTGTCAAACATACCAAAGCTACTTCTGGTTGTGGAGGCTGTAAACCAATGGTTTCTGATTTGGTAAAAGCTACTCAAAAATCTCTTGGAAAAGAAGTCAAAGATGTTATTTGCGAGCATTTTAGTTATACTCGTCAGGAATTATTCGATTTAGTAAAAATCAATAAATACGAGAATTTCTACGATGTAATTGATCATCACGGCAAAGGCGACGGTTGCGAAGTTTGCAAACCTGTTGTTGCATCGATTTTTTCCAGTATTTATAATGATACCGCCAATAAACATGTAACAACACAAGATACAAACGATAGATTTCTGGCTAATATTCAAAGAAACGGAACGTATTCTGTAGTTCCAAGAGTTGCCGGAGGCGAAATTACGGCTGAAAAACTAATCGTAATTGGCGAAGTAGCCAAACAATTTGATTTATATACCAAAATAACCGGAGCACAAAGAGTTGATTTATTTGGCGCACATTTGAGTGATTTGCCAAAAATCTGGAAAATTTTAATTGATAATGGTTTCGAAAGCGGTCACGCTTACGGAAAATCGCTTCGTGCCGTAAAAAGCTGCGTTGGAAATGCCTGGTGCCGTTACGGAATGGACGACAGTGCCGGATTTGCCATAGAACTCGAAAACAGATACAAAGGAATTCGTTCTCCTCATAAATTAAAAGGCGGAGTTTCGGCCTGTATTCGCGAATGTGCAGAAGCCAGAGGTAAAGATTTTGGATTGATTGCGGTTGAAGGTGGATGGAATTTATACATCGCAGGAAACGGTGGTGCAAACCCAAAACACGCCGTTTTATTAGCCGAAAAAATTGATAAAGAAACCGTTATCAAATATCTGGATCGCTTTTTAATGTACTATATCCGCACCGCTGGTCCGTTAATCAGAACTGCAACCTGGTTAGAAAAACTTGACGGAGGTTTAGAATATTTAAAAGAAGTAATCATCGAAGACAGCCTGGGAATTTGTCAAACCCTTGAAGCCGAAATGCAAACTCTGGTAAATACTTTTGAATGCGAATGGAAACAAGTTCTTGAAAAACCAAGATTACTAAAACGCTTCAACCACTTTGTAAACTCTGAAGAAAAAGATGACAATGTTGTTTTTGTTCCGTTACGAGATCAAAAAGCACCAAAAGCGTGGTCTTAGCTTTATAAATAATTATTTAAACACATAGAAACATAGCTTTTGAGTGACTAAAAAAGGCGTTTCACTTAATTTAAACAAACATAGCTATGAGTGAGAAACTAGTTTCTTTTTAATAAACTTTTGTTTACGAGATAAAAATCTATGTTCCTATGTGTTAAAAAAATAAGTTCCAAAAAAAAACAAAAAATATATCAAAATGGAAGAAATCTTAAATCAATACGAAACAGTTCATCCAAACGATGCAACAATTTGGTTCAAAGCCGGAAAAACAGAAGATTTCCCCACCAATCGCGGCGGCTGCATTAAGTACAAAAACAAACAAATTGCCATTTTTAATTTCGCTCGTCGTAACGAATGGTACGCGTGTCAAAATGCCTGTCCGCATAAAATGGAAATGGTTTTGGCAAGAGGAATGACAGGATCAACAGATGATATCCCGAAAATTGCCTGCCCGATGCATAAAAAAACTTTTTCATTAGTTGACGGTTCTAACTTAAATGGTGATGATTTTAAAATTGCAACATATCCAATTAAAGTTGTTGAAGACGAAGTGTTTGTTGGTTTTGTAGATTAGAAAAAATGTAAGATGTGAAATGTGAAAAATGAACGGAGTGTCATGATTTTTACATTTCACATCTCACATTAGACTTTTCTACTAATTACGTATATTTGAAAATCTATTATCTTACCAACAATGACAACACCTTTTCAAAAAGCAAGCGAGTGGATTGATGCTGAAAACGCTCAGGATCCAAATATCGAAACTGATCAAAATACCGAATATCCAAAGGAATTATTGTATTCCAACAGGATGTACGAAAGGTTGATGCAGTTTGAACCCGAAGCTTCAGAACAAGTTCAGATTGCCTCAAAAGCACAACACATTTGCCGATGGAAAGTAGCACGCGAATCCTATCCAATGGATCGTGTTGGTTATTTGAGATGGAGAGAAGATCTTAAAAAATTTCACGCCAAAACTACTTCCGAAATCTTAGAAAAAGCAGGATACAATCAGGATTTCATTGATAGGGTTTCTTTTTTAATCGAAAAGAAATTATTGAAGAAAGATGCCGAAACCCAATTGCTGGAGGATATAATATGCCTCGTATTTCTGGAATATTATCTGGATCCTTTTGTACACAAACACGATGATGAAAAACTAAAAAATATCATCAAAAAAACCTGGGATAAAATGTCTGATAAAGGACATCAGGAAGCCTTGAAAATTAATTATTCTGAAGAAAACTTAAACTTAATAAAAGCATCTTTAGGTTTATAATTAGTTTTTAAGAAAATATCACTTATAATGAAAAAAAGCAATCAGGAAGCTGCAGATAAAATTACTTTCAAAAATTTACGCCGTTGGTATTTTTTTGCACTTTGGACCATTGCTATAACGGTTATTTTAAGCCAGATTTTAGTTCAGTACAATTTAAACCAGCAATTAAGCGATTCTAAAATTATCAATATTTCCGGCAAACAAAGAATGCTGAGCCAGAAAATTGTCAAGGAAGTTTTGATTTTACATTATGTTACTGATACGGCTTCATCCAAACAAATTTCGCATTTAAAGAACGTTTTAAAACTTTGGAAAACGACTCAGAATGCACTTGAAAATGGCAGCGATAGTTTGGCCTTTCCAAAAGAAAAAAGCGAAACACTTCGTAAATTATATTCTCAAATCAATCCCATTTTCAATAATATTACTCAGGCAACAGATTTGTTTCTTTTGAATTTAAAACAAAAAAACAAACACACTGATAATCAAAAACTGGTACAAACTATTCTAAATAATGAAGGGGATTTTCTTTTGAGAATGAATCAGATTGTTAGTCAGTATGATCTTGAAGCCCACGAAAAAGTTACGGAACAACGCAAAATAGAATATTGGATTTTTACCTTTACCCTATTTGTTTTATTATTGGAGTTTTTCTTTATTTTTAAACCAACAAATAAAAAAATTGAAAAACTTATTGCCAAGCTTTTAGCTTCTGAAAAAAAAGCTTTAAAACTCGCATATGATACTGAAGTTATCAGCGAAATAAAGGAAAACTCCGTTAAAGAGTTAAAGTCCCTGAATTATGCCATGGAAAATACGTTGCTGTATTGCCGTATTGCGCCAGATGGTTCAATTATTCATATAGGAGAAAAATTTGCCAAACTTATAAATTATACGAGATTTTCATCGAATAAAAAATTCTCAGAAGTTGTAACAACAGACGAAAAAGAGCAGCTCAATATTGACCGCATTATTTTTGAAAAACAAAGAAGTGGCTGGACCGGCGAAATTAAAATAGTCAATAAGGAAGCCCAAACTTTCTGGCTGGATTTATCAATGGTTCCCGTAACCATCAAAAAAGACGAATCAGAACTTTTAATTATTTGTTTCAATATTACGGAACGTAAAAAAGCACAGCGCGAAGTAGAACGTCTGAATATCGAAAACAGCACAGAAAAAATTAATCAGCAAAAAATAATTTCAAGCAAAATTGTTGAAAATCAAGAAAACGAACAAAACCGAATCGCAAAAGAAATTCACGACGGAATTGGGCAAATGCTTACCGGTTTAAAGTTTAGCCTGGAAAGCATCAATTTAGATGACAAAGAAAAATCGGCACAAAAAATTGACTATTTAAAGAAATTATCACTCGATATTATCAAAGGAGTCCGCACGGCAACTTTCAATTTAATGCCTCCGGAATTAAGCGATCATGGCATTGTTCCGTCACTTGCAAAACTCACGCAGGAACTTTCCAAACTTACCGGAAAAGAAATTCTGTTTTACAATAAAACCGATTTCAATCAACGTTTAGATTCTTTAATCGAAATTAACATTTACCGCCTAACGCAGGAAGCTATCAATAATGCCATAAAATACGCCGAATCATCACATATTATTGTACAGCTCTCCCACAGCAATACATTGTTAAGTGTTATTATTGACGATAACGGGAAAGGTTTTGATATTAAAGCAGTTGATAAAAAACGAAACAGCGAATCCGGAATGGGCTTATTGTTTATGAAAGAAAGAATTCAATACATTAATGGTCGCGTATTTATCAATTCGATTATAGATGAAGGAACAAGAATTACTTTTAATATTCCTATCTAAATAAGGGAAATTCCAAAATTTATCAGAATAATTAAAGGTAAAGCTAATGAGTTGTCGATTTTTTAATGAATTTTTAATATTCGCTTTAACATTGGAATTTGGAATTTCAGAAATTTGGAATTTAAAATCTAAAAATTACGTATCTTAGCATCTTCTTTATAGATGAATATACGTAAAAAATTAGCATTAAAATTAAGTAAACCATGAGTAATAGCATTCGAGTAGTTCTGGCAGATGATCATGTATTTGTAAGAGACGGAATTAAATCTTTACTGGAAAACGAGGCTAACATCGAGGTTGTAGGCGAAGCTATTGATGGAGCCGATGCTCTTGAAGTTATCGCATCAAGCAATCCTGATTTACTTATAGCAGATATTCGTATGCCTAACTTAACAGGCATTGAGCTGGTAGAAAAACTTAGAAGCGAAAATAATAACGTAAAAATCATCATGCTTTCGATGCACGAATCTGAGGAGTATGTTTTGAAATCAATCAAAGCCGGAGCCGATGGTTATTTATTAAAAGGTTCAAGCAAAGAAGAATTTCTAAAAGCATTGCATACCGTAGCTGCGGGCGGTAAGTATTTTAGCGGAGACATTTCTTCTATACTAATAAGTCAATTAACCAACTCATCAAACTCATTTGAACCTAAGCAAAATTTAGGCGAAGAAATGATGATTACCAAAAGAGAAAAAGAAATCCTTACGCTCTTATTATCCGGAAAAGGAAATAAAGAAATCGCTGAAGCCCTTGAAATAAGTAAGCGTACAGCAGAAGTTCACCGTTTCAATTTAATGAAAAAATTAAAAGTAAAGAACCTGATGGAACTGTCTAACAAAGCCACAGAATTTTCACTATTATAAATTACGTATAAATACTTATTTTTTTTTCAAAAACTGCGTTTTAGCATCTTTTAGCTAAGTTATAGTACTTATTTTTATCAAAAAATAAAGTAATATGAAAACTACAAACCCATTATCACAATCACACAAAATTTTATTTTTAAACACATTAGCTTTTACAGTGTGTTTTGCCTGCTGGACATTGAACGGTGTTTTAGTCACGTTTTTAGTCGATAACGGAATCTTCCACTGGAGTGTTGTTCAGGTGGGTTGGTTACTTGGTATCCCAATTCTGACTGGTTCTGTAATGCGTTTACCAATAGGTATTCTCACAGATAAATTTGGAGGTAAATATGTTTTTTCACTTTTACTGCTGCTCAGTTCTATTCCGCTATTTTTATTGCCGTATGCCGATAGCTTTTTTATGTTTGCAGTATTAAGTTTCTTTTTTGGAATGGTAGGTACCAGTTTTGCTGTAGGAATTGGCTATACTTCAATTTGGTATCCAAAAGAATGGCAAGGACGCGCTCTGGGAATTTTCGGAATGGGCAATGCGGGTGCAGCAATAACCACTTTTTTAGCACCTTCATTACTAAATCATTTCTCAACAGAAGATCCTCAAAATGGATGGAAAATACTTCCTGTCATTTACGCTGTGGCTTTAGTAATTATTGGAATTGCCTTTTTAATTTTCGCTACAAATAAAAAGCTGGAAAACAATACCAAAACCGTTTCTCAAATGTTACAATCATTAAAATCTGCCAGAGTTTGGCGTTTTGGAGCGTATTACTTTTTAGTCTTTGGCTGTTTTGTAGCCTATTCACAATGGCTTTTACCCAATTTTATGAATGTTTATCAAACAAGTTTAGTAATGGGCGGATTATTTGCTACACTTTTTAGTTTGCCTTCCGGAGTTATCAGAGCTTTTGGAGGTTATTTGTCTGATAAATTTGGAGCAAGAAAAGTGATGTACTGGGTGTTAAGTTCTTCGGTTGTTTTAAGCGCGTTGTTAATGATTCCAAAAATGGAAATTACAACAACCGGACCAGGTGTTTTAGCCACTAAAAAAGGAACTGTAACTTCGGTATCAAACGAGAATATTAAAGTTGGAAATACAGATTTTGCAATAGCTCAAAAGAATGAAAATGAGAATGAAAATGAGAATGAAAATGCCATTTTTCCAACTAAAACTTCATGGCAGCAAGTTGTAGTGCAGCAAAATCAGACCGTCAAGAAAAAAGAATTACTTGCTAAAGGCATTACAGTTATTAAATTTGATGCTAATATGTGGGTTTTCCTTATATTGGTCATCCTTATAGGAATCTCTTGGGGAATAGGAAAAGCAGCCGTTTACAAACATATTCCAGAATATTTCCCTACCGAAGTTGGAGTTGTTGGCGGAATGGTAGGAATGATTGGCGGATTAGGCGGTTTTTTTGGTCCGATAATTTTTGGATATTTGCTGACTTCAACAGGAATCTGGTCTAGTTCATGGATTTTTATTTTAGTTTTTTCTATTATTTGTTTGATTTGGATGCATTACACGATAACAAAAATGATGAACGAAAAGCAGCCTAATTTATCTAAACTAATTGATACACAATAATGTCCACAAAAACCAAAAAAAAATATTAAATTCGTATGATTTTTATCACAAAATAAAAATTTTCAATAGTTTACATTTGCCTCATAATAAACAATCAATCATGAAAAAAATTACAATAATTGCTTTATTACTTTTAGGAGGAATTGCTCACGTTGAAGCACAAGAATTAGATGTTAATTTGCAAATTAGACCGCGTTTTGAATATAGAAACGGATATAAGACGCTTATTCCGTACGGTACAGAAAGTACTTCGCAAATCTCACAACGTTCCCGATTAAATTTCAATTATAAACAGGAAGATTTAACTGTCAAATTAACGTTACAAAATACAAGAACCTGGGGTGATGTTATTCCTACCGCGACAAAAGATCAAAATGGAGTTGCTGTTTTTGAAGCCTGGGCACAATATGATTTTACAAAAAAATGGAGTGCCAGAATGGGGCGTCAGGTACTTTCATACGATAATCAGCGTATTTTGGGTGAACAAGACTGGGGAACGCAGGCACAAAGTCATGATGCGTTAACAGTAAGTTTTCATCCGGAAAACCATCAATTAGATTTGGGAATTGCCTATAACTCAGATGCTGAAAATACTTTTCAAACTCCTTATACAGTAGCCAATTATAAAGCAATGCAATATGCATGGTATCATACTACTTTTGACAAAGTAGGCGCAAGTTTATTATTACTGAATACCGGTTATGAATATGCGAATCTACAATCAAAATTATTAGTTGACTATAAGCAAACTTTTGGAACTTACTTAACCTATAAAACCGATAAAATTGACACTAACTTGAGTGCTTACGGTCAAACCGGGAAAAACGCGAATAAACAAGTTAGTGCATGGAATGCCGCATTAAATTTTGGATATAATATAACAAATTCATTTAAAGCAGGCTTAGGGTATGAATTTTTATCAGGAAAAGATTCAAATGACAAAAGTACTGTCGTAAAATCATTCAATCCTTTATTTGGAACAAATCATGCTTTTAATGGTTACATGGATTATTTTTATGTAGGCGGAGGCCATCTAAACAACGTTGGTTTACAAGATGCTTTTTTAAAATTAAATTACAACGTTAACAAATGGCAGTTTGCTTTGATGCCTCACGTATTTTTAGCTGCTGCTGATGTAGTTACTCCTTTAAATGAAAAAATGGATTCATATCTTGGAACTGAAATCGATGCCACTTTTGGCTATAATTTCAAAAAAGATATTGTAGTTAGCGGAGGTTACTCTCAAATGTTTGGTTCTAAAACTATGGAATTCATCAAAGCTCCGGGAGATGCTGGTCACACTAACAATTGGGCGTGGTTAATGATTTCTGTAAATCCAAGAATATTTAGCTGGAAGAAATAGATTTTTTCTAAAATATATATTTATAATTTACCCTTTTTTTGTTTAGAAAAAAGGGTGTTTTTTTTTTTGTTTTATGGCGAAGACTTTTATTTTCTAATTGGGTATATTTGATTAAAAAAGAGAATGTTTTTTTCTCTTCAAGAATTATATTATACAAACAAAATCATGAACAACGCCTGGACAAACAGATGGGATGATCGCTACAGCAAAGAAGAATTTGCTTATGGCGAAGACCCAAACAATTATTTCAGAGAACAGATAGAAAAACTAAATCCCGGATCAATTTTATTTCCAGCTGAAGGTGAAGGACGAAATGCTGTTTATGCCGCCAAATTAGGCTGGGAAGTTGCTGCTTTTGATATTAGTGCCGAAGGAAAAAACAAAGCCCTTAAACTTGCCGAAGCAAATAACGTTTCAATTGATTATCAGGTTGGAGAATTAGAAACGCTTGATTATCAAACAGAACAATTTGATGCCATTGCTTTGATTTACGCCCATTTTCCGGCAGCAATTAAATCAGATATTCATAAAACTTTAGCAACTTATTTACGCAAAGGTGGTATTATTATTTTTGAAGCCTTTAGCAAAAAGCATTTAGAATATCTGGCAATAAATGATAAAGTTGGCGGTCCAAAAGATATAGAATCCCTCTTTTCTATTGAAGAAATACAATCTGATTTTCCAGATTATGAGATTATCACATTAGAAGAAAAAGAAATTGAATTGAACGAGGGTTTGTTCCATAACGGAAAAGGCTCGGTAATTCGATTTGTGGGCAGAAAAATATAGTATTCTTACAATCATTTTAACACATAGAGACATAGCTCAACTTTCTTTAAAAGGCATTTCATTTTTACAAAACACACATAGCTATGTTTTAAAAATTAAGATTTCCCTCAACATATTAAAAAAACCTATTCTTCTATGTGTTAGAAATTTAAAAATATTTATGTTCCATAATTTCAGAACGTAATTCCGACATATTCAGTATCCCAATTTTTTTACCAACCGTTTTTATCAGCATTTCTTTTTTAAGATTAGAAATAACCCGAATTGCCTGTTCTTCGGTAGTTCCTGCAAAATCTGCAATCTCCTTTCTTGAAAGTTCAATATCTATTAAGTCATTTATTTGTCCAAATTTTCGATGAATGTACAATAGCAAATCTATCACACGTTCCCGCACATTCATGTGAGCAATTTTTCTAATATTGTTTTCACTTTTATTCAATTCATCCGCATAAAACAGCATTAATGCATACGTAAATTCAGGAACATTGTGCAAAATCTCAAACATAGTTGCATTGCTAAAATTACACAAAACAGTATCCTCTAATGCAGATGCACTAATTAAGTATTTTTTACTGGTCCCGAATCCGCGAAAACCTATTGTGTCTCCGTTTTTAGTTAACCGCACAATTTGTTCACGTCCGTTAATTCCTGTTTTTATTGTTTTTACTTTTCCGCTGCAAATAAAATAAAGTCCCTGAATCGAATCTCCTTCGGTAATAAACTGATTGGATTTTTTGCAAACAAAACTCTCTTTTTTTACAACATATTGCTTCATCTTTTCTAAATGTAAATGTCTTTTGATAAAACAATTTTCATTGAGACAACTATAACAAATTGGCTGATCTTCTTTCATGAGTTATAATTATTTGCAGTTAAAAAACTAATTTGTTGTTCCTCATTTATTTTGATCAAAAATAGAAAAATAAATTTAAAAATTAAGTATTATTACGTATAAATACTTATTTTTGTTTTAGATGAATAAGTGAATTATCTAGATTGGAAACAGAATTGATTAGTAGTACTTAAAAAAAAGTGTAGATGCAAAATTCCAAAATTAAAACTACGTGTTCCTATTGTGGCGTTGGCTGTGGTATAATCGTAACCAAAGACGCTAAGAATGGCGTTATGGTAACGGGCGACAAAGACCATCCTGTCAATAAAGGAATGTTATGTTCTAAAGGAATGAATTTGCACTACGTAGTCAACGATACATCTGACAGGATTTTATATCCGGAAATGCGAGGCAGTAAATCCTATCCGCTGGAACGCGTAAGTTGGGATACAGCATTAGATCGTGCTGCTGCAGTTTTTACTTCTATTATTAAAAAACACGGGCCAGACAGTGTTGGCTTTTATATCTCGGGCCAATGCTTAACCGAAGAATATTATCTGGTAAACAAACTTGTAAAAGGTTTTTTGAAAACCAATAATATCGATACCAATTCCAGACTTTGCATGAGTTCTGCGGTCGTAGGTTACAAAAAAACTTTCGGCGAAGATTCGGTTCCAATTGCTTATGATGATATTGAACTTGCAGATACTTTCCTTATTACAGGCGCAAACCCGGCTTGGTGTCATCCGATTTTATTTAGAAGAATCGAAAAACACAAAGAGAAAAACCCGAAAATAAAAATTATCGTTATTGATCCAAGACGTACAGATACAGCTGCTTTCGCCGATTTGCATTTGCAAATTATTCCGGGATCAGATATTATTTTATATCACGCAATTGCCAAACGCATTATCGAAAAAGGCTACGTAGATCATGATTTTGTAAAGAATCATGCCGAAAATTTCAAACAATACAAAGACTTGGTTTTAAGTACTTCGTTAGAAAAAGCGTCTAAGATTTGCGGAATTTCGGTCAACGATATCAAACTTGCGGCAGATATTATTGGCAAAGCAAAAGGATTTATCTCGCTTTGGGCAATGGGATTGAACCAAAGTGCTGTTGGCGTAGATAAAAACACCGCTTTACTAAATTTGTCTTTGTTAACAGGACAAATTGGGAAACCAGGTTCAGGACCATTTTCGTTAACCGGACAGCCCAATGCTATGGGCGGAAGAGAAGTGGGCGGAATGGCAACACTTTTAGCGGCGCACAAAGACATTGCAAATCCGGAACATCGAAAAGAAGTGGCTGATTTTTGGGGCGTTGATGAAATCTCAGACAAGCCCGGATTAACTGCGACAGAAATGTTTGATGCATTAGAATCAGGTAAAATGAAAGCGGTCTGGATTATCTGTACCAATCCTTTAGTGAGTTTACCGGATTCACGCCGAATTGAAAAAGCTTTACAAAATGCCAAATTCGTTGTCGTTCAGGATATTTCGCACAATGCGAATACCTCAAAATATGCCGATTTATTATTACCTGCTGCCGGTTGGTTAGAAAAAGAAGGCACCATGACCAATTCAGAACGCCGCATTTCTTATTTACCTAAAGGAATAAATGCTCCCGGTGAAGCACTTTCAGACATTGAAATTTTAATTCGCTTTGCTAAAAAAATGAATTTCAACGGATTCAATTTCAATAGTGCCGAAGAAATTTACAAGGAACATTGCGCGCTGACAAAAAATACAAACATCGATATTTCATTCTTAAATTATCACCGACTAAAAACCGAAGGAACTTTTCAATGGCCCGTTCCTGATTACGGACATCCGGGAACTCCCCGCCTTTTTACCGATAAAAAATTCTATACGCCGTCACAAAAAGCGATTTTCAGTTTGCCAACAGCTATTGAAAATACTTCGGAACAACCAAGTCCTCAATTTCCTTTCATTTTAACCACAGGAAGAGTTCGCGACCAATGGCATACAATGACAAAAACAGGAAAAGTGTCGCGATTAATGACGCATACACCAAGTCCGGTTTTAGAAATCAACCCAATTGATGCTTTCAAAAATGATATAAAAAATGGCGATATTGTCGTAGTAGCGAGTAAAAATGGGGAAGTTCGGGTAAAAGCAAAAGTGACAGATTCAATAAAAGAAAAAGTAGTTTTTCTGCCAATTCACTGGGGAAAACAACTCGAAAATGATTTGAACCGAACCAATAATTTAACCAATACTGTTGTTGATCCCGTTTCAAAAGAACCTGATTTTAAATACACTACGGTTAATATTAGTAAATATGTAAAACCTTTCCAGAAAATCGCAATCATTGGCGCAGGAGCAGCAGCTTTTCGATTCATTCAAAATTACAGGGAGTTCAATTCTACAGATGAAATTATAGTTTTTTCGAATGAAGTGAATCCGTTTTACAATCGTGTATTACTTCCGGAATATATGACAGGAGAATTTACCTGGGAACAATTGCTAAAAGTCAAAGATGGCGAGGCCTTAAACAAGCTAAAAATTACCATGAAAGCGGGCATCGCCATTACTAAAATTGATTCTAATAAAAAAACAATAACGGATAATTTAGGCGAAACTCATCATTTTGATTCTTTAATTATGGCGACAGGAAGTCGGCCTTTTGTTCCTGAAAATGCGCAACTTCATCTACCCGGTCGTTTTACAGTACGCCGAAAAGAAGATGCAGATCGTTTAAAAAAGCATCTTGACAGCACAAATTTACCTCCGGAAGAGCAACATGTTGTTATTATTGGCGGTGGATTATTAGGATTAGAATTAGCGGCGGCTTTAAAACATAAAAAAGTTAAAACAACCATTATTCAAAGAGCTTCCCGATTGATGGAACGACAATTGGATAGAATTTCAAGTAAATTACTGGCCGAGGAAGTTCAGCTTCGGGACATTCAGATTTATTTTGATAATGAAGTCAGTACGGTTTTTGAAACAGATAATCCACACGAAATAGAAATTGCTTTAAAAAGTGGCCGAATCATTATGGCAAATGCCATTGTGTACACAATTGGAACAATTCCTAATATTGAAATTGCCCGTGAAAGCGGACTTGCCTGCGGTCGTGGCGTAAAAGTCAATCAGTATTTACAAACTTCAAATCCAGATATTTTTGCCATTGGAGAAATCGCCGAATTCAATAATAAATTATTCGGAATCACTTCTGCTGCCGAAGAACAAGCTGATATTCTGGCTAACTTTTTAGCGGGCGATATTAGCAGTTTTTACAAAGGTTCTATTTTAATGAATATTCTAAAGCTTGAAGATATTAATTTGTGCAGCATTGGCGATATTGAAATTCCTGAAAATGACGATTCATATGAAGAAATCATTTTTGCAGATTTGAAAAAAAGATATTACAAAAAATGCATTGTAAAAGATGATCTCCTGGTTGGAGCAATTTTAATGGGAGATAAAAATGAGTTTGCCGAATTCAAAACCATGATCGAAAGCAAAATCGAATTATCAGACAAACGAAATTTATTACTAAGAGGAAGTTCAACAGCAAAACCTGTTCTAGGAAAATTAGTGTGTTCCTGCAGTCAGGTTGGAGCCGGAAACCTCGAAGAAACCATTAAAAGCGGTGTAAATAATTTTACTGATTTATGCAAAAACACCGGCGCAGGATTAGGCTGCGGAAGCTGCAAAACAGAGGTTAAAGAGATATTGGCAAAGTGCAAAATATAGTTTCAAGTTTGTTTTGTTTCATGTTTGTTTTGTTTCATGTTTCAAGTTACTTTACTATGAACATAAATTTTACCGCAGAGTGCACAAAGGTTTTTCGCAAAGTTTCGCAAAGATTATTACGCTTAATAAGTAGTCAAAGTTCGCAAAGCTTTGGGAGAAGATTTTGACGCATAGCTTTGTGGACTTTTTTCGATAGAAAACAAACTTTACATACAGCATATAAAACTTTGCGAAAAACCTTTGAAACTTTGCGGTTAAATAAACACAATCCAACAACCTGAAACAAAATAAACATGAAACCTGAAACAAAATAAAAAAATGGAACTAACAAGACTTATAGTAAAAGGAGGCGTTATTTCGCCGGGAGAATTGAAAGAAGTTGTAAATATGGCTATGGATCAGGGTCTGGATTCTATTTCCTTTGGTTCAAGACAGGATATTATTTTCCCAAAAGGGTTTCAAATTTTGGATAAAGAAATAACAGGCAAACATCATTTTGTTTTTCCAGAACAAAAAAGCGGTAATAATATTGTTTCCTCCTATATTGCTACAGATATTTTCAGAAATACCAATTGGCTTACGGGCAATAAGTTTTTATATCTTTTAGAACAATTTAAAGAACAGCCAAGACTAAAAGTAAACATTACTGATCCTAAGCAACAATTGGTTCCGCTGTTTACCGGACATCTTAATTTTATCGCTTCGGAGCACGAAGATTACTGGTATTTGTACATTCGTTTGCCCAATTGGGAGCGTATGGAAGTTTATCCCGCTTTAATTTATAGCTGGGATATTGCTAAATTTTATTATGAAATTGAAAAGATAACTACAGAAGAATCTATTGGCATCGATGTGATATTTGCGCTTGTCAGCGAAACTTTAGATACCAATAATCGAACAATTGATAAACCATTGAATATTCCGTTTTATCCTTTTCCGTATTACGAAGGCATGAATAGAATGGGAATTGACCAATATTGGCTCGGTTTATACTGGAGAAATAATTTATACGATTTAGAGTTTCTAAAAGAAATATGCGATTTATGTTTTGACTGTAAAATTGGAAAAATATGTATTACGCCATGGAAATCTTTTATTATAAAAGGAATCCCCAAAGATCGAAAACTGGAATGGGAGAAGTTTTTAGGTAAACGAGGAATCAACGTTCGCCATTCTCTATTAGAACTAAACTGGCATTTGCCTGTAGCCATGGATTGGGCGCTAAATCTTAAAACATATCTTGTTCGAACACTTGATCAGTTTGACATCAGTACTTACGGATTAACTTTTGGTTTATCTGAATACAATCGCAATGGACATTATTTTACTTCGATTGTAGTCGAAAAAAATGATTTACCCAAAGATTTGGCTTCTATTAAAATCAGGGATACCTATAATATTTTGTTTGCAAAGAATTTCGATCCTAATACACGCGAGTATATTGTGCATTCACAAGATATTGATAAACTCGAATTACCCACAATACTAATTGAATTAAGCCGAAAATATTTCGATGAAATCGGAACTTCTGTTACCGAAACAACAGAAGATCTTCAGAAAAAAGAAAAACCGCAATTGAATATTTACCAATGTCAGGAATGCCTAACGCTTTACAAATCAGAATATGGAGATGAAAGTCAGGGAATTCCAAAAGGTATTTCATTCACCAATTTACCTGAAAGTTATTGTTGTTCTCTATGCGAAGCACCAAAAAACAACTTTAAGATTCTTGAAATTGTCGTTAATTAAGGATTAATTTATTGATTTTTTAAGGAGCTATTTCCGGCTCTCCGCTTTATCTTTTATTTTTTAAAGAAAAAAACAAAAGGATGCCGCTTCGATCCGGGCTAGGACATTAGTTTTCAATAAATCTTTTTAAAATTAGCATTTTTACCATTTCATTTTATCAGGTAATTACTGTATTTCGCCGCATAATTGTTAAGAGATTTTAGTATTTAAAATTCACTAAAAACTTAATTCGCTAAAAATAAATAGCTTAACTTTTATTTATATTGAAAAACTTAACATTGGCGGATTTGTTTAATGGTTATCTTTACTTAACTGTTAATTAACAATTTAGTTACATTGTTAACGAAATCCTTATCAAAAGCGCAATTATTATGGAAAACAACAACGAAGAAATTACCCCAAAAGTCGATTCAACAACACCTGAAAATAGTCAGCCAGCTTCAGAAAATAAAACAGAAGTAAATACACCGCCTTTAAAAACCCCAGTTCGTAAAGCTCCGGTTAAGCCAGTAACAACTGTGCCGCCAAAATCAACAACAAAAACTCCAGCTGCAACTACAGTAAAAAGTGCTGCTACTACTCCTGACAAAGGAGCCAGAACTGCTCCGGCAAGAAAAGTAACTCCGGCTGCTATCGAAAAAACAGAAGAAATATCAACTCCAAAAGTAATTATAGGAGAGCCTAAAAAAGAAAAAAAACTAAAAAGTAAATCCAAGGATACTACTGGAATAACAGAAATAAATAATAAAGATAAAAAGAAGAAAAAAGTGAAAGACAAAGACAAGGAAAAAGAGAAAAAGAAATTAGCTAAGAAAAAAGATCAGGCTAAAAAAGACAAAAAGAAAGAAAAAGCTAAAAAAGCAAAACAAAAAGCTACTGCTAAGAAAAAAGAAAAAGCAAAAAAAGCTAAGGATAAAGCGAAAGCTAAAAAAATAGCAAAAAAGAAAGCAAAGTCTCAAAAAAAGGCAAAAGCTAAAAAGAAGAAATAATTAATAAAGAAAGGTTTGACTTATAGTTGAACCTTTTTTTATGCGTCCTAGTCATTGCGACGAACGAAGCAATCTCACTAGATTATTCTACAACTTCTGTGTAATCCCTACGGGATATTTACGCTGGTTTGATATTCTTTCCTACCGACATTTAACTCCTAACGGAGTATTTGCAGACATTTAAATGTTAAAAAAAACATCTACTTTTACTAATAATAAATCCTGGTAGGCATACCTCGTAGAGGTTAAATGTCGGCAAAAAAAAACAATGGATACCGCGAATTTGTCGCATAGCGACTACACATCTCCAAAAGCATTTAACCATAGCAAATGAGATTGCTTCGTTCCTCGCAATTACAAGATTGTGGGCAATCATCTTTGTCAAAATTTCAAACTTTGGCAAAGATTGTCGCTGTAATTACAAGATTTTTCAAAGGCTTCTACTTCGCTCAGTCAGATAACAAACATGAAATCATGAGAGAATTCAAAGGATTATCCCCCAATCGCAATCATACTACGATTGTCAAAATGCAATAACGGATCATCCATTTCTTCAATTGTGACCATTCCGGCTCTGACCTTCTTTTTATTTTTAATAGATTCATAAATCAAATTCGTAATTGATTCGCCATTTCTTAAAGCGGTCAGTAAATCAGTTTCTGAGTTAGAAAAAAGGCAATTTTTAATTTTTCCGTTCGCCGTCAGGCGGATTCTGTTGCAGCCATCACAAAACGGATTTGTAATCGAACTTATGATTCCAAAATCTCCCTGAAAACCTTTTATTTTATAAGTTCTTGCAGTGAAGTTTTTTTCATCTTCCAGTTTCTGAATTTCTTCAGATGAAAAGGTCTTTTCAAGCTCAGATAAAATTTCGTTTTGGGAAACCATCTTACTTCTGTCCCATTCATTTCCGGCAAAAGGCATGAACTCAATAAAACGAACCGAAACAGGCAAAAACTGAGTTAGTTTAACAAAGTCAATAATTTCATTTTCATTAAAACCTTTCATCAAAACCACATTTATTTTTACTTTAAAATCATGTTTCAGAAGCAAATGCAAATTATTAATTACTTTCTCAAACTGATCACGAAGCGTAATAGAATGAAATTTAGAGGCAATTAAAGTATCTAAACTCAGATTAATTTTGTTGATTTTGTTTTGTTGTAAAACATCAATATGGCGATCAATCAAAATACCATTTGTAGTAATCGAAAGAGAAATTCCTAATGTTCCTAATTTTGATACAATTTCAGGAAAATCTTTTCTTAGCAGAGGTTCACCACCCGTTAATCTAATTTTATCCACACCATTTTCTACGAAAGTCTGAGCAATTGAAAAAATCTCTTCTGCCGTCATTAAACTGGCTTTTGGAGATAAAACAATTCCGTCGGCAGGCATGCAATACGTACAGCGCAGATTGCATTTTTCCAGTAACGAAATACGCAAATAATTGTGTTTTCGCCCAAAATCATCCGTTAAAATGGTTTTAGAGGGTATCATGATTTTTTCCTTTTAAAATATGAAAAACGTGCATAACATGCGGGAAAACAGCATCCATAGATTCTCTTGCTCCGTTTGTTGATCCTGGCAAAGCCAAAACCAAACTTTTTCCTAATGTTCCTGCAACCGTTCTTGATAACATTGCATATGGCATTCGTTGTTGTCCGTAATCACGAATCGCTTCTTCAATTCCCGGTATTCTGCTTTCTAATAATGGCGATAATGCTTCGGGTGTTACATCTCTCGGCGACAATCCCGTTCCACCCGTAAAAATTACCAGCTGATGATCTTTCGCGAAAGCTTTTGTTCGTTCCTGGATAATATCAATTTCATCCGGAATAATTTCATAATGTGCTGTTTCGACTCCGTATGAAGTTAATTTTTCCACAATGATTTTTCCTGAACGATCTTCTTTATCGCCGGCAAAAATCGAATCAGAACAAACAAAAACGGCCGCTTTTATTACATTCGAAAATTTATTTTTGAAAGATGATTTTCCACCATCTTTATTGATTAATTTGATTGTCGAAATTTCAATTTCTTTATCAATTGGCTTCAGCATATCATACATTGTTAATGCGACAATTGATGCACCGTGCATTGCCTCGACCTCAACTCCTGTTTTATAAACGGTCTTTACATTGAAAATAATTTCGATCGTTAAACCCTCAACCTTATATTCTACCGATGTGAATTCAATTGGAATGGGATGACAATCCGGAATCGATAGATGCGTATTTTTCACCGCAAATAATCCAGCCGTTTTAGCCATTTCAAACACATTCCCTTTTGGAACCAGATTATTCACCACAGCATCAATTGTTTCCTGTTTACTAACTTTGACAATTGCCGTTGCTGTTGCAGCTCTTAATGTGCTTATTTTATGCGTAATATCAACCATTTTAGGTATTTTGTTTCCAGGTGAATGTATCGTTTTCAAATATTTCCTTGCCAAAAATTGGCACATCAGTTTTAATCCAGTTTACAATGGCTTCCGTGGCTTCATAAACTTGTTTGCGACGTGTTGCCGAAACAAATACGAACAAACATATCTCGCCTGCTTTTACAACTCCCAAACTGTGGTAAATATGCATGCAGGTTAAGTCGAATTTAGCAAAAGCTTTTTCCCGAATTGCGTGCAAAGCTTCATTCGCCATATCGGTATATGCCGAATAATCTATTGCTACAACCGTATTATCATGAATAACATCGGCACGAACCTGACCCAGAAAAATATTATGCGCACCAATCGTATGTTTCGACTGATGTTTAGCGATCGACTCTGCGATAAAAGCGGGAGCAATTGGTCCTTCTACAAATACATTTTTACTCATTTTTTTGTTTTTTTTGCCACGAATTACACGAATTTTCGCGAATTAATAATCCACATAGCATTTGTCAGCGCAATCTTTGTCATTTCGAGGAACGAGAAATCAAATCCAGAGAGCGACGTACTGCGTGTAAGTTTCCTGTGTGATTTCTCGTTCCTCGAAATGACAAACAGCACAATGATCTATACTTTTATTTTTTCTTCTTTTAATAATTTATTCAATGCCAAAGCTCCTCCGGCAATACTTTTTATATTCTTAAATTGATGTTTCTGAAGCAATTCAACAGCTATTTTGCTTCTGATTCCGGATTGGCAGAAAACATAAATAGTTTGATTGGGATTTAGTTTTTTTATTTCACTTCTTAAATTCATTAACGGAATCTGATTTCCATTTTTGAAATTAATTTTCGGAATTTCATCTTCATTTCTAACATCTAAAAAAAGAACCTCATTATTGTTTATTTCATCCAGAACTTCTTTGGCTAAAATTTCTTCAACCAGATTTTCAATAATAGTATACTTTTCTTCAAAAGTTTGTTTATTGATTACAACATTCGCATTTTTTTCAAAATCATACTTTTGCTGTTCATTATTCAAAATATTATAAACCAGAATTTTACCATTTAAAACCTGTCCTGTTTCCAAAATCATTTTAATGACTTCATTGGCTTGTAACATTCCAATAATTCCAACCGAAATCCCAATTACTCCGGCATCTTCACAATTTAAAGATTGTGTGTTTTCATCCGGATATAAACATCTGTAAGTTGGTCCGTTTTGATAATTAAAAACCGAAACCTGACCCTGAAACCTGAAAATAGAACCGTACACCATTGGTTTATTGGTTATAATACAGACATCATTTATAAGATATTTTATAGCAATATTATCCGTTGCGTCAACAATAATATCATATTTTTCAAATAATTCAATGGCATTATTTCCAAATAATTTCTCGGCAATAGCATTGACTTTAATCGTTGGATTCAATTCATTTAGCATCAGTTTAGCTTCATCCACTTTGTATTTTCCAACAGCTGAACTTTTATAAATCACCTGACGGTGTAAATTCGAAATCTCGATTACATCATCATCCATAATTCCTATTTCGCCTACACCTGCTGCTGCTAAATACGGCAATATTGATGCCCCTAAACCTCCTGCTCCAACAACCAGTACTTTAGCTTTTGAGAATTTATCCTGACCGGAATCTCCTATTTCAGGAAGTATAATTTGTCGGTTATAGCGATCTTTTGTATTCATAAAACTAATTTTATCCTCCTGCAAAAGGCGGTAGCAATGCCACAATATCACTTGTTTGTAAAGTGTAATCGGTCGCTTTTGGGACTATTTTCTGGTTGACTGCAACACTAAACGATAATGATTCAAATTGGTATTTGTTTTCTAAATCCTGCAATAATTTCTGCAGGGAAATTTCAGAAAAAGATACTTTTTCGAACTCACATTTTGTCTTTTCCGCAACTGCTCCAAAATATTTTATCTCAATCATTATTCTAAATTTAAATTCTGAATCCGATAGCTATCGGGATAAATTCTTAACTTTTTGTTCCTTAAAATAAGAAGTCAATTTTGATGTATTTTTAACCACTTCCCCAATAACAATAATTGCCGGTGACGAAATTTTATTTTCTGATACTAATTTACTTATCGTACTTATTGTTCCAACAACTTTTTGCTCCGTATTTTTTGTTCCGTTTTGGATAATTGCTATTGGTAAATCATCTGTTCTATTTTCCTGGTAAATCGAAATGATTTCCTCTAATTTATGCATTCCCATTAAAATAACAACCGTTGCATTCGATTTTGAGGCTAAATTAACATCTTTAGACAGTTCGTGATTGGATGTTGTTCCTGTAATAACCCAAAAACTTTCGGCTATTAGTCTTTGTGTCAAACTAATCCCCACCGAAGCCGGAACCCCTAAAGCAGATGAAATTCCCGGAACAATTTCTGTTGCAATTCCAAATCTTTCCACATACTCAATTTCTTCACTTCCTCTTCCAAAAATAAAAGGATCACCACCTTTTAACCGCACCACATGACCGTAACGATTTGCCATTGAAACAATCAATTCATTAATCTGATCTTGTGTGTAAGCATGACAGCCTAAACGTTTGCCTACAAAAACAATTTCTGCCTTTGTCGCGTATTGCAACAACTCTTCGTTGACCAAAGCGTCATACAAAACAACATCAGCATTTTCTAAGGCTTTAATTGCTTTTAACGTAATCAATTCAACATCTCCGGGACCTGCGCCTACAATTGTCAGTTTTTGTGTTTTTAAATCTCGCATAGTATTTAACTTAAATTGATATTCAGGTCATTTAATTCGTCAACC
The DNA here is from genome assembly GCF_044006475.1 of Flavobacterium sp. FlaQc-47. Taxonomy (NCBI): domain Bacteria; kingdom Pseudomonadati; phylum Bacteroidota; class Flavobacteriia; order Flavobacteriales; family Flavobacteriaceae; genus Flavobacterium; species Flavobacterium sp. FlaQc-47. Next base: position 230,107 of record NZ_JBIPCQ010000004.1, read on the forward strand.
GAATTAATATTGGTCAAATGAAAGTTTTCGCTTTCGTCAATCGTGATGATTTGATGCGGAACTTTCGCTATTAAATTCATCATTTTTAAATCATCGCTATCAATTGCGCTTTTGATAACGGCTAATACTTTTTTAGAATAAATCCCAATTAAAGGATGCATTCTACTTTCAGAAGCAAAAACAGTAATTTCAGCTTCTTTATTATGTTTTGAAATTAGTTCCGATAATAATTCTGTCGAAATTAACGGAATATCACAACTTAAAATCAGATTAAATTCGGTTTCAGAATTTGTCAAAGCTGTGTAAATTCCGCCTAACGGACCTTTATCTGTAATGATATCCGGTATTTTTTGATAACTCAGATAATCGTATTCCTTGCTATTTGTTATTAATTTTATTGTTGCCGTAATGGGCAAAATTGCTTTGATTATATGTTCAATAAATGGTTTTTCCTGAAACAATACTAATCCTTTCTCTGAATGCATTCGAGAACTTTTTCCTCCACAAAGAATAAATACTGTTAGTGTTTCCATGACTAATTTTGTTTCAGGTTAAAATGATGAAAATTTTACCGCAAAGAGCGCCAAGATTTTATTTTCTACTGAGTTTAAAAATAAAGTTCGCAAAGCTGAATCAATACAAAGCTTTGCGAACTTTGCTATTTTCAATAAATTACTTAGGCAAAAGAACATTGCGTACTTTGCGGTTAATTTTTTTGTTTCAAATTCAGGCTTTACCATTGTTACTTATTTTTTTTACGGAAAAATCAACTTTATACTTGCCATTAAAATCACAACTCCCAAAACCATTTTTAATGTTCTGTTAGAAAAATAGCCGCTGCCATAAAATCCACCTAGAACTCCTCCTATAACTGCAATTGGAACCAAATAAAAACTTTCGACTGGGATTGTTTTTCCTCCTAAAAAAAATCCTAACATTCCGGCAAATGAATTCACGAAAATAAATAAACTCGAAATTGCTGCTGACTCTTTTACTGTTGCCCATCCTAAAAATAATAAAATAGGGCTTAAAATAATTCCGCCTCCAATACCTAACATACCGGATAATAAACCTATTACAAATCCTATTGCTAATGCAAAAGGTAATTTGATTTCAACTGCTTCTTTTTCTTTAAAATTAAATATCCCAAATAATCTTAATGCTGCAAAAACCAATACAATTCCTAAAACAATTTTATAAATTGTACTGTCTAATGTCACAAAACCTCCAATAAATGCTGCCGGAACTGAGGCAATAGCAAACGGATAAAACAGTTTTGGTTTGAAATAATTCATTCTGTAATAAAAGAAAAATGAAATACTTGAAACAAACAAATTCAATAACAAAGCCGAAGGTTTCATAATCGCCACCGGAAAAGCAAAAATTGTCATCAATGCCAAGTAACCTGATGCCCCGCCATGTCCAACACTAGAATATAAAAAAGCAATTACAATTAAGGCAAAGCTAAACAGGACAATATTTTCGGAACTCAATAAATTCATACGTTTATTTCAGATTTTTGTTTCAGGTTTCAAGTTTTTTGTTTCAGGTTTTTGTTTCAGGTTTTCTTTGTTTCAGGTTTATGCTGTGTGTTTAAATTTACATACTGCTTTCTATAATCTTTACTCTATAATCTTTATATCTTTATTCTGTAATCTTCAATCTATTCTCTTTCCTCTTTAATCTTTTCTCTAAAAATCTAATCTATCGGCAGCAAAGTTACCAATTCGTCTTTTTTAATCGACTCCATATCATGTGGCACAACCAATAAACTATTCGCAATTGCAAAAGTATTTAACATGGCTGAACTTTGCCCGTCTAAAACTGTAACGTGTGTTTCGTCATACAATGCTTTTAAAAACAATGTTTTTCCGGTTGTATTTGTAATATCATCATTTAATTTTCGCAACAATTTCTTCAAATGAATGTCTGAAAATCCCATTCTGTTTTTGATTGCCGGATAAACATAAATGTAAAAATTAGTTAATGATGAAGCAGGATTTCCTGGCAAAGCAAAAACTAAAGTTTCATTTTTAGATCCAAAAAACATTGGTTTCCCAGGTCTTTGGTTGAGTTTATAAAAGAGTTCTGTTACATCATTTTGAACTAAAGCCTCTTTTACAAAATCATAATCTCCAACAGAAATTCCGCCTGAGATTAAAACAATATCGTGTTTTTTTAAAATTACTTTCAAAGCTTTTTTAGTCGCTTTAAGGCTATCTTTTACTTTATAGACTTTCGCTTTTTTTATTCCAACATTTTGCAGCGCAGCCTGTAACATTACCGAATTACTTTCGTAAATTTTTCCTTTTGGTAATTCCTCACCCGGTTCTACCAATTCATTACCGGTTACTAAAATGGCCACTTTTGGCTTTTTATAAACTGAAATTTCAGTAATTCCTAAACAAACTAAAAAACCAATTGCCGCTGGTGTAATCAAAGTATTGGCATTAAAAACAACTTCATCTTTGCCAATTTGTTCTCCTTTGCTTCTAATATTTTCATATTGCTCCGGCATTCTGGTAATCAAAATCGAATTTTCTGTAGCCATTACATGTTCCTGCATGACAACAGTATCAGCATTATGAGGAACAAAAGCACCTGTAAAAATCCTAACCGCTTCGTTTTCTTTCAGTTTGATTTTTGAATGATCTCCGGCTTGTGAAATACCTACTATATCATATTGGTGTTTTTCGCTGTGAATGAAAGCGTAACCATCCATCGCCGATTGACGAAATGGCGGCATTGCAATTGGCGAATAAACTGTTTCTGCCAGAATATAGCCCAGTGATTTATTCACCTGAATTTTCTGAACCGGCATCTTAGTGCTGTTCTCTGCAATAATCAATAAGGCTTCTTCGACTTGGATCATGGTTTGCTATTTTATTAAGCAAAAATACTTATCACAAATATAAGTACTTTTACTTAGTTTCAATCATTAATAATCTAAAAAATTTAAAGAATATAAATTTAGGCTTAATTCTTCATATACTTCCGGAAAAAACGATAAATAGCTTTTTGAATTTAAATTTGTTACGATTATATGAATTATTTCCTTTTAAAATTTCCCGACGGTAAATAATACAACCATGCAAATCCAATGAAAAACAAAATTGCAGAAGCGATAAATGCAGGTAATAATATCTCTTTATTATTATCTAAGGCATTATTTAGCGACGCATATAATAACCAGATTTGAATACTTACATTTAATATTAAAATAAAAATAAGTGTCGAAAGTATATTGTTAAGTTTATTTGGATTAACCCGATTCTGACTTCTTCTAAAAGTACTCATATTGATTCTATTTAGGATTATAACTAACTGTCTTTGTTTGCTACAAGTGCTTTTACGTAAACAGCATTATCTTTAAAAAACACTTCTAATTGCGGTAATGCTCTTGGCGGCGGACCTGCAATTACATCTCCGGTCATGGCGTCAAATGAACCTTCGTGACACGGACAATGAATAATTCCGGTTCCGGGTTTGTAAAATACTGAACATGAAAGATGTGTGCATTTTTGCTCATACGCCCTGAAATCGCCACTTTCAAGATGAATTAATATATACGGAATTGTACTCCCTTCAATTACAAATCCTCTTGTTCCTCCTACCGGAACTTCGTTTTTATTGCATATAAAATGTTCCCCTTGTACACCTTCTTTTGGTAATAAGTACGCTTTTGCAGCAACAAATCCGCTGCCCACCATTAATCCGCCGGATACAAAAGTCAGAAACTTGGCAAAATCCCGACGACTCACCTGAGTGGATTCCTGTTTTTTTATTGGGAAATCTTTTTTCCAGTTTTCATTTAAATTATCTTCTTTTGACATGGATACAGATTTAATATATTTTTAATTCATTACTTCCTTTTGGCATCATTATATTCACTTTGGTATTTACTGTTTCCTTACCAAAAATAAATGTATTGATTGGCGAACTATTCGGTCTCATTTCTTCGATTTCGGCTCTTGTTCCGTAAAACAAAGCTCCACTTGGGCAAACCGTTGCACACATTGGTTTTTTACCAACGCTGGTTCTGTCATAACACATGGTACATTTCATCATCAAATCATATTCTTCCATCTTTTTAGGAACCCCAAACGGACAAGCCATTACGCAATTGGAACAACCGATACATCTTTCTGTATTTGCGGTATGAACAATTCCGAATTCGTCTTGCGAAATTGCATCGGCAGGGCAAACATTTGCACAAACCGGATCTTCACAATGCATACAAACCTGCACCGTTGTTTGAATCGTTGAAGAACGTTCAACGTAATTCACACTTATTAGAGATTCCTGCCCGTTTGTTTCACATTCGGCGCAAGCCATTTCACAGGCTTTACAGCCAATGCAGCGTTGCAGATCTACAAAAAACTCTTCGTTTTTATTGAAATTAGTTAAATTCATCGTGTCATTTTTTTATAGATTAAACACTTGCATAAGCTTGAGATTCTGTCGATGGCGGAGCAATTACTCCTTGCGGATCTAGCAAACAGGCGCATACTTTAAATTCAGGTATTTTTGAAACAGGATCTAAAATACCGGTTGTCAATTGATTTGCAGATTTGGCTCCCGGCCAGTGATAGGGTATAAAAACGGTATCTTTTCTAATTGTTTCCACAATATTTGCCGGAAAAATCCCTTCTCCCCTTCGGGTGGCAACTCTTACTAATTCGCGTTGTTTTATACCGTATTTTGCAGCCAGTTCAGGATGAATTTCCAACATTGGTTCCGGAAACTGATCTACCAATTTACCAATTCGGCGTGTTTGTGTTCCGCTTAAATATTGGGAAACTACACGACCTGTTGTAAGTGTGATAGGGTATTCATCGTTTGTAATTTCTCCTGGTTCCCTGTAAGGAGCTGGATTAAAATGTGCTTTTTTATCCGGAGTAGCAAAGACTTTATCTTCCCATAATCTTGGGGTTCCCGGATGATCGTCTGTAGGACAAGGCCAGAAAACGCCCATATTATCTTCTACTTTTTTATAGGATATTCCAAAATAATCTGCTGTTCCTCCTTTTGAGGCAACACGTAATTCATTGAATATGGCTTCACTATTTTCATAGGTAAATTTATCTTCTTCACCCAATCTTTTGGCTAGTTCTAAAAATATTGAAGTATCTGTTCTGGCATCTCCCGGAGGTGTCACAGCCTGACGAATTCTAATAACACGTCCTTCTGCAGATGTTGTAGTTCCTTCTTCCTCTTCCTGTAATGATCCTGCCAGAATAATATCCGCATGACGGGCAGTTTCATTCAAAAAGAAATCGATACAAACATAAAATTCTAATTTTTCAAGAGCAGCTCTTACGTAATTATTATTAGGCAACGAAACCAGCGGATTAAAACAAATAGAAATTAATCCTTTGATTTCACCGCTATGAATGGCTTCGATAATTTCATAAGCCGTAAGTCCTTTTCCGGGCATATCTTTTTCATCAATTCCCCAAACTTCTGATATATATTTTCGATGTTCCGGATTTTCAATATCTCTGTTTCCCGGCAATTGATCGCATTTATGACCGTGTTCTCTTCCTCCTTGTCCGTTTCCTTGTCCGGTAATTGTTCCGTAACCACAATAAGGTCTGCCAATTCTTCCAGTTGCCAAAACGAGATTTATACAGCCTAAAACATTATCAACTCCTTTTGAATGGTGTTCGATTCCGCGTGCGTGAAGCAGGAAACTTGTTTTGGCATTTCCCCATAATTCAGCGGCTTCTTGTATTTTATATTTATCAATTCCTGTAATTTCTTCTGCCCATTCTAAAGTATAATCTTTAACAGCATCGATTGTTTCCTGAAAACCTGATGTATAATTGTCAATAAAATCGTGATCAAGCATATCATGATCGACTAAATATTTTAGCATCGCACCATACAAAGCAGAATCTGTTCCGGGTTTTACATCTAAATGAACATCAGCAGTTCTGGCTAAAGGAATCATTCTGGGATCGATCACTATTAATTTGGCTCCGCGATCTCTTGCTTTCCAAATCCAGTGTGTTAGTGTGGGGAAAGTTTCACTGATATTGGCTCCGGCCACGATAATTACCTCAGCATATTCTAAATCAGAATAATTGTTTGATGCACGATCTAAACCAAAAGCTTTTTTATTTCCGGCTCCGGCACTTACCATACAAAGTCTTCCGTTATAATCCAGATTTCTGGTTTTTAATGCAACACGGGCGAACTTTCCAACGAGATAACTTTTTTCATTTGTTAGTGAAACTCCTGATAACATTGAAAAAGCATGTTTACCATATTTCTCCTGAATTCTTTTAATTTCAGATACGGTTTTATCCATTGCTTCATCCCAGGTCGTTTTCTCAAAGCCTTTTCCTTCTACTCTTTTTAAAGGACTTAGAATCCGATCCGGATGATTATTTTGTAAATAGCGCTGTACTCCTTTTGGACACAAACGTCCTTCATTAAAAGGAAATTCCATCCAGGGTTCAAAACCTACTACTTTATTTTCTTTGACTAGCAATTGAATTCCACATTGCATTCCGCAAAAACAACAATGTGTTTTTACAACTTCGTCCGGTTCATCTCTACCTGCGTAACCATCTTTTGGGGCATAGTTTAAATGCGGTCCAAAATCTTCAATAATCTTTTCTGTTGATACGGGTAATTTTGCCATGTTTCTTTTTTGTTTTATTTCGTTTTCAGTTTTCTTTGTTTCAGGTTTCAAGTTATTATGCTTGTGTATAAACTAAAGTCTACACAAAGTGTGAACCTGAAACATGAAACAAAAAAAACCTGAAACAATATTCTTTATCCAAATAAATTCCCGCCATTTTCAAGTCTTGCTTTCAAATGTGCTTTTGCCAAACGGGATCTTTTCCCTTCGGGGCTTAAATCAAGGTGTGACGTTCCATCTTCATGGGTAAAGTCAAAACCTAATTGTTTGGTTACGATTTTTAAATCATTGATATGAAGTTGTGTCGCAAATTCTTCTCCGGTGTGCGGACAAACTGCCATTCCGGCCTTACTACCTTCTTTTTTGTAAATGTGTGCTCCAATTTGTGCCGGTCGCTGTATGATGTGGAAGAATTTCCCAAACGGAATCCATATTAAAAACATAATTACTGTTACGGCATGAATTACAGCAAGAAAATCATACGCAAATCCTTTCATAAACTGATACGAATAAGTAAGGCACAATCCTGTTACTGATATTGCTATTAATAAGATCAGCGGCAGTAGATCTCCTTCAAATGTTTGGGTTGCTATTAAACCGGGATTTGTCAATCGTCTTCGTAAATAATAAACAGATCCGAATATTACCAGCCATGAAGACCAGTTTAAAGCGTGAAAAATTAAAAATGCCAATACAGATCCTATTTGGAAATCCATCATTTTAAATCCAAAAAAATGAGCTTCATAAATTGATATGGAATTGGGTGCCAGCGTAAAATGGATCCATCCAAATGTCAGCGGAATTGTAATTGCAAATGCTGACAAACATCCTATAGCAATACAAAAATGGGCTGCCCAGCGGTATTTACTTCTGGGATAGATAAATTTTTGAACTACGATATTTTCTACAGATTCCTTGCCTAAAAACCACATATGAGAAAAAATTTTTCCCGTAAACAGAAATTTAATGCTTCGTTTGAAATACATCCAGGTTGGCGGACGCTGCAACCAAACTGAATATCTGTAAACAATTCCGAAGAAAGCGAATATCGTTCCGAATAAATAGGTGACTAACGCAGCATCGAAATTTTGCAATTGTCTTGATCCGTAAAAAACCAATACTATCGTTAATGCCGACACAAAGGTTGCAACAAGTAAAGCTTTGGTATTAAATGTTTTATTTTTCATCCTTAATTTTATTTAATGATTACTTGTTAACTTGGTTTTTCACAACCTTTACGATTATAAAACCACCAATTGATACCTGTAGCCAATATAGTGAATACTGCTACACCAATAAAAAACTGATTTACAGTGCCATTAGCAGAAAGATTATTCCCTATTAATTTAGAAAAGATAAAGGGTCCAAATGCTGCAATTGCTGCTGTCCAACCAATAACTCCGGCGGCCTGACGTTGATTTTCGGCAAAAATAATTGGGTATTGTCTAAAAGTACCTGCGTTTCCAATTCCTGTAAAAAAGAACATTCCTAAAATTACAGCTACAAAAAGAGGAAACTGATCCATGCTTGTTGGTGCTACTAATCCTTCTGTAACTAATACTATTGATCCTGCCAAAATTCCTAATCCTGTGATTGTAGTAAGAATCGCGCCTCCAACTTTATCGGCTATAAAACCAAAAGCGATTCTACTTGCTGAACCAATAAGCGGACCGTAAAAAGCATATACTAAAGGATCCGGTGCATTGGGGAAATCTCCGTATAAAAATTTAATCATTAACGGAAAAGCGGCTGATAAACCTGCAAATGTCCCAAAAGTCATTACATATGTAATCGTGCAATACCAAGTATGTTTATTGGAGAAAATATCCATTTGTTCTTTTATGGAAGCTTTCATTGGAATACTTCTTAAATAAAACCAACTAAGTATGGACAATAGAATTAGAAAGGGCGCGAACCAGAATGCTGCTGATTGCAAATATATTGGTGTGTTTTTAACAGCTACGTTTGCAGGGCTAATATCATTTAAGATTTTTTCAGCCAGTTTTGGATTTGCATTTGCAATTGCTTTGGCTTTTATTTTTACAGGCAATGATGCAAATAAAACTACTTTATCGTCAGATTGTATTGAGGCTGAGACAGAATCAAGTACATTTTTCTTGACGTTTGCTAAAATTTTAGTTTGTACATCAGGATTCAGAGCTGCAAAAACTTCTTTTTGTTTTACTACACTTGAATTCTCAAAAACTTTTATGGTTTCTTTAGGATCAATACTGGTAAAAACCGAAGCTGCTCCATAAATCCCAACGCTAATAATAAGCGGCGTTACAAATTGTGCTACGGAGACTCCAAAATTTCCTATTCCGGCTTGTATTCCAAGTGCTGTTCCTTTAAGTCTTTTAGGAAAAAATAAACTTGTACTTGGCATGTAAGAGGAAAAATCTCCTCCGCCAAAACCTGTTGTAAAAGCTAAAACGGCAAATACCCAAAATGGTGTGCTGATGTCCATCACTGCAAAGCCAATTCCGATTACGGGAATTAATTTAATGGCTGTTGCAAACGAAACTACATGTCTTGTCCCAAAGATGGGTAATATAAAAGTGTGAATTATTCGCAAAAAACCTGCTGCCAATCCCGGAATTGCTGTTAACCAGAAAAGTTGATCTTTAGAAAAATTAAATCCTAATCCCGGTAATTTCACCGCTATAACGCTCATCATAAACCATGAGGCAAACGATAATATTAATGTAAGTGTTGTTATTGTTAATGTTTTCCACGCAATTGTACTTCCGCCAGAACTCCAAAATACTTCATCTTCAGGTTCCCATTTGTCTAACCAAGTTTTCATTTTTTTTGTTTTTTAATTATTGTTTTCAATATCTCTTGTAAAATCAGGTGATTTTAATCGCATTGCATTTATAATCGTTCGATGCATCCACAATAAACACAGTACAGAAACTATGAAAATAAAGATCCATGAACTGGTCCAGAGTCCGGTATAGTTAAGAAGATATCCAAAGATAATAGGACCAACAAATCCACCTAATCCGCCTATTAAACCTACCATTCCTCCTACTACACCAACTTCATTAGGGAAATATTCAGGAATATGTTTATAGACCGCAGCTTTCCCAATTCCCCATGAAATACCAATCAGGATTACTAATATTACATAGACCCAAAGATTTGCGCTAAACTTGATTTGTGTGATGCCTTCTGCTAAAAGCTCTTTCTTTTTTACTTCCTGATTTTGTTTGACAACAATTTCCTGCCATGACGTTTTTACAGGAAAAACAGCTGTTGTATGATCTTCAGAAGCTTCTTTTACATTGATTTTATGAACCTTACCATTAACAATAACAGAATTTGCAGCAACTTCGGTAACGACGCCGTTAGTAGTTGCAAGAACTCCGGGTCCTGCGGTAAAAATTTCCATTTTGGGGAACATCAACAAAAAACTAATCACTATTGATGATCCTAAAACCCAGTACATAACTTTTCTCGCGCCAAATTTATCTGATAAGTATCCGCCAAAAGCCCTGATAATTCCGGAAGGCAAACTAAACATTGTGGCAAACATTCCGCCCATTACAAGTGAAGTGTGATAAACGTTCATGAAATTTGGTAATAACCATTGCGAATAGGCTACAAAAAAGCCAAAAACTAAAAAGTAGTACGCCCCAAACCTCCAGACTCTGATATTTTTAAGCGGAGACAGTAACTCTTTCATTGTTTTTGAAACTCCTTCATTTGTCTTGTTTTTAGCAAAAACTATAAAAAGTATTCCTATAAATACCAGAACTGCACCATAAATTACCGGCAATATTTTCCATCCGTTTTGAGGATCCGTTTCTGATAAATTATTTAGTAAAGTTGGCGCAATAAAAGTCGTAATTGCAGCACCGGCATTTCCCATTCCGAAAATACCTAAAGCCCTTCCCTGCCAGTTTTTAGGATACCAAATTGATGTATAGCCTATTCCTACTGCAAAGCTTGTTCCTACTAATCCGAAGAAAAAACTTAATACGGCAAAACTCCAGAATGAGTTCGCAAAAGGCAGTAGAAAAAGTGGAATTGAACATAAAAGCAATAAAACAGAAAATACTATTTTTCCACCGTATTTGTCTGATAAAATACCAATAGGAAGTCGGAAAATAGAACCTGACAAAATGGGAATCCCTAATAGCCAACCCGTTTCAACCACTGTCCAGTTGAAAATTCCTTTATCAACAAGGTAAGTTACTAAAACACCATTTAATGTCCAGCAGGCAAAACAAATTGTAAATGCCAATGTGTTTAAAAATAAAATTTTGTGTGATTGAGACAGATTACTCATATAAAAATATTAAAATATCTAATTTTTAAATTATTAGTGAGTACTGAATTCCTCCCTAAAAACACAAAATTAAAGCGTTAGATTCTTACAAAATATGATATATGTCATATAAAAAAGACATAAGTGTCTTTAATATCAAACAGCAATAACTACTTCAACAATAACTACTTTTAAAAATATATTTAATGATTTTCCTGTAAGTGAGGCTTTTAGATTGAAATTATATTGTAAGAATAATTTCAGGTATTTGAGGATAGATTATTTGTACAGCTTTGTAATAAATAATAATGGTTATTTCTTTTAATAATAAATTATACTCTAAAAGTAAGTAAAAATATTCTCACTAAAACATTAATAACTAATTATTTATAAAATAAAACTAAGAATTATCTTAACTATAATAATTTAGTTAATTTTTATAGTTTCAATACTTATTACTATTTACAATTTTTAAAATTATAACTCCATCTATATTGTTTTACAAATCGTGTCCGAAAACAAAAAAACTGCTCTAAACGACGTTTTTTGATTGGAATTAAAGTTGCTAAAGATTTAAAAATTAGAAAATTAAGTATAAAATACTACATTTTTACCCTTTTGTAAATAAGTAATTTAACATTTGTTTGAGTTAAAACACATAACATAAACAACTGACAAACAAACGTTTATATAATTTTAAAATATATTTAAATGATAGATTTCAAGTTTTTTCAAAAAAAATTGAGGAATTTTTTGGATTTTATTATATTAAAATTAACTTTGTCTATAGGATTAGTAGAGTATAAAAATATTTAAAACCATAAAGAATTATATTTTGAAAACAACCGAGAGCATATCGTATTACATTCTTCCTAAAAAATATACTTATAACACTTTTTGTTATATGTGCTTCTGTTGCTAATTCCCAGCATTTTTTCCGTTTGTATCTGATTCACCTTTTACACCAAAATCGATTCAAAAACGAAACTTTCTAACTACCGAAAATATTTATTGAAAATTACAAAAGTCTGTTTGATACACATTTGTGTCAAAAGGATTGTTGAAACTATATCTACAATTCAAAAAAGAAAAACAACCCATAACTAATAAACTAAAATGAAAAAGATGCAAAGCTGTTGCTGTAAATAAAAAAAGCCATTTCTGCGGCAACAGAAATGGCGAGGCTTAAAGAACATTTATCACTAAACCAAGATTACCTATTAGAGAGTTGAAAATTCAACTTTCAGGGCGCCTTGTTAATTACTTAAAACCAGTACAAAGAAATGAAAAATTTTTTAAAAATAAACTCATTACTATTTCTCCTGCTTGTCACGGCAGGAATACATGCACAAAATACAACGCCGCTTATACAATCTAAGCTTGATGGAACGGTTGTAGACGATGTTACAAACCAACCTATTATTGGAGCTTCGGTTGTGATCAAAGGGACAACTCACGGTGTTCAAACGGACGCTGAAGGAAAATTTTATTTTCAAACCGGACAAAAATTTCCTTATACCTTAATAGTAAGTTACATTGGATATAAAAAAGCGGAGATAATCGTAGATAAAAATCCAATTACAATTAATTTAAAAGAAGAACGTCAGGAATTAGATGAATTAGTGGTTGTAGGTTACGGATCTCAAAAACGAAAAGATATTACAGGTTCTGTAGCTTCTGTACCAAAAGCAAATTTGTCACAAGTAACCTCATCGGCAGATAACTTATTACGCGGCGCAATTGCGGGAGTGGTAGTTACACAAAGTTCCGGTCGTCCGGGAGCTTCTTCAAGCGTTCGTATTCGTGGAGGAAACTCGATTACGGCAGGAAATGAACCGCTGTATGTTGTTGACGGAATATTGATTTACAACGACAATAATAATAGTTCTGCCGGAGTATCAAATGCCGGTGCAAGTGTAAACGTATTGTCTACCATTAATCCGGGTGATATTGAATCGATCGAAGTATTAAAAGATGCCTCTGCAACTGCAATTTACGGATCTCGCGGTGCAAATGGTGTTGTAATTATTACGACTAAAAAAGGGACCAAAGGACAGGATAATATTTCGTATCAGGGGTATTTCGGATTTCAGAATGTATCTAAAAAACTGAATTTAATGAATGCCAGTCAATGGGCAAGCTTACGTAATGATGTTCAGGCAAGTATAGGTCAGGCACCTGCTTTTTCGGCAGCACAAATTGAAGCTTTCAAAACTTCGGGAAGTTATAACTGGCAGGACGCGCTTTTTAGAACTGCGGCTCCTGTTCAAAATCATCAATTGTCATTTTCCGGAGGTGATGAACGTTCCAGATATGCGATTTCTGCAGGATATTTTCAACAGGACGGAATTGTGATTGCATCTGATTTTAAAAGAATTTCGCTTCGTGTGAATTACGAAAGAAACTATTCCCAGAATTTTAAATTTGGTGTAAACGCCAATTACAGTAATTCGGTTTCAAACGGTGTAGGAACAAATGGCGGTGCTACTGCAGGAAGATCTCCAAGCCCGTTAGTTGTTGCTTTGTATCAGCCGCCCGTAGTGCCCATTAAAAATGCTGACGGAAGTTATAATTTAACTAATAATCCTTATTCAACGGCAGTTAACGGAATCATTGGGAACCCAATATATGATTTGGTGAGTACCACTAATGAAACTAAAATTAACCGAATCCTGACGAGTTTATTTGGTGAATATAAAATTACCAAAAAACTGACTGCAAAAGTAGCGGTTAGTGGCGATGTACTGGACACAAAACAAAATTATTATGCGCCGTCAACTACAACAATTGGTGCGGGAACTAAAGGATTAGCATCTGTAGGAAACCGATTAGTGAGTTCTGTTTTAAACGAAAATACGCTGAATTACAATACTACTTTTGGCGAAAATCATAAATTTTCTGCTTTAGGAGGTTATACGCTTCAATATACAAAAGGAGAAGTTGTGAATGCCGGTGCGAATACATTTGTAAATGATGCCAATACTTATAATGCTTTGCAAGATGGTGTTCCTGTAAAGCCTTATAGCGATGCTTTTGAAAGTGTTTTGAAATCATGGTTAACGAGAGTCAATTATTCTTATAAAGGAAAATACAACTTTACGCTTTCTGCACGTGCAGATGGTTCTTCAAGATTTGGATCTGAATCACTTTGGGGATATTTTCCATCGGCAGGATTTTCATGGAATATTACCGATGAAAATTTTGCCCAAAACATTAAAGGTGTAACCGAAGCCAAACTTAGAATCACGGCGGGAACAACCGGAAATCAGGAAATAGGCAATTACCTTTCGCTTGCGCAAATGGGTTCTGTAAACTATGCTTTTGGAGGTACTTTGCAAACTGGTCTTGCTCCTACCCGATTAGCAAATCCGGATTTGAAATGGGAAAAAACAGATCAGTATAATGTGGGTTTAGACCTATCATTATTAGATAGAAAAATAAACTTTGTTTTTGATGTTTACTACAAAAAAACAAACGATTTATTGATTAATGTACCCATTCCGTTAGCTTCAGGATATGCTACAGTGCTTCAAAATATTGGCGGAGTTGAAAACAAAGGTGTAGAAGTTGGCTTGATTACTGAAAACATCAAAACGGAAACTTTCTCCTGGAATTCTAACATCGTTTTCTCTGCAAACAGAAACAAAGTCGTTTCAATAGGAAACGGAGTTGATCAGTTTTTTCCGGTAGTGCCAAACGGATCATTATTGCAGCAACAACCTGTTACGGTAAAAGTAGGTTTGCCTCTTGGAACTTTCTGGGGATATAAAACCAATGGCATTTTCCAGACTCAGGAAGAAGTAAATACACAGCCAAAAATTAACAGTTTAGCCAATACAAAAGTTGGAGACCGAAGATATGTTGACACGAATGGCGACGGCGTAATTTCGGCTCTTGATAAAGGAAATCTGGGAAGTTCTCAGCCCAAATTTGTTGGAAGTTTCAGCAATACGGTTTCCTATCATGATTTTGATTTAAATTTTTCTTTTCAGGGATCTTACGGCGCAAAAATATTCAATGCTTTGAATCAGCAATTAGAAATTTCAACTCTTGGAACAAATGCTAATGTTACGCTTGAAGACCGCTGGACGCCAAGCAACCCAAGTAATGAAATTCCAAGAGCAACAAGTTCTCCACTTGGAATCGTTTCTGAGCGTTATGTTGAAGATGCTTCTTTTGTAAGATTAAAACTAATCACTTTAGGATATACTTTACCTAAAAGCGTTTCTAAAAAATTAGGCACAAAAAGCATTAAATTCTACCTATCTGCCGAGAATTTAATTACATGGACAAAATACACGGGTTATGATCCGGAGGTAAGTTCATACGAACAAAACAACTTGTATCCGGGAATTGATTTTGGTTCTTACCCAAATTCTAAAACCTTTATTTCCGGACTGAATCTAACTTTCTAAGTAAAAAATATACAACATGAAAAATATACTATTAACAATCATATTAAGTGCCGGTCTATTTGCATCGTGCACGGATCTGGAGGTAACACCCACCTCTTTTGTAACCGAAGACAATTATTTTAAAACCCAGGATGATGCTATTGCAAGTGTATCAGCAGTTTATGCTTCGTTAGCACTTGATCCGGGAGAACAAAGTTTATTTGGGCGAAATTTATATTTTTTAACAGATATGGCTACGGATTATGCTGCGGCAGGAGTTTCGGCAACAAATCCGCAAGTTCGGGCTTTAAGCAGTCTGACTCATGATGCAACTTCAGATCGTGTTCAGGTTGCGTGGCGCCAAATTTATGCCGGAATCAACAGAGCGAATGTTTCTATAGACAATATCCCAAAAGTAGCAGGAACAGAAGCTGTTAAAACGAGATTGATCAACGAAGCAAAATTCATTAGAGGATTATTATACTTTCAGGCAGTTCGTCTTTGGGGTGGAGTTCCAATCATTTTGCACGAACCAACTTCTATTCAATTAGAAAGTTTAAAATCAAAAAGAGCGACAGTAGAGGAAGTTTATGCTCAAATTATTTCAGATTTAAATGCTGCAGAAGCTTTACCTGCAACTTATCCTGCGACCGATGCAGGACGTGCAACTTCGGGAGCTGCAAAAGCAATTTTAGCAAAAGTATATCTAACCAGAAAAGACTATCCAAATGCCATTTTAAAAGCAAGGGAAGTGATTAACGGCGGTTACGGATACGGACTTTTTGAAAGCTTTCAGGATATTTTTACTAAAACAAAAAAGAACGGAAAAGAACATATTTTTTCTGTACAATTTGAGCCTAATATGGCTGGAAACGGATCAAGCGGAAGTACTTTTCAATCTACTTCATTTACTGGATTTACAGCAACGGAACCAGCGGATATAATCTCAGATGTAGCTTTATTTTATGATATTTATGCTCCTGGTGATACCCGCAGAGATGTAAGTTATGCCAAGACATTACCAATTCCGGGAACAGCAAATATTTATACTTTTCCGAAACCTATCTTTAAAAAATACCTTGATCTGACCAATTTGGCAACTCCGGGAAATGTGGCAATTAATTTTCCTGTTATTCGTTATGCTGATATTTTATTGTCTTTGGCAGAAGCCATAAATGAACAGGGAGTTCCAACTCCTGAAGCTTACGAACTAATCAATCAGGTGAGAAGAAGAGCATTTGGAAAACCGATCACAACGCCGGATCCCACGGTAGATTTAGCAGGATTAACGCAAACCACTTTTCGAACGGCAATTCAGGAAGAACGCAAAAAAGAATTTGTTCAGGAAGGACAGCGCTGGTTTGACTTGGTACGTTGGGGAACTCTGGTTACTGAAGTGAAAAAAGTAACGGCAAAAAACTCCGTTTCTGAAAGAAATAATCTATATCCAATTCCGCAAAGCGAAAGAAATATTGATCCTGTAGGTTTACCACAAAACCCAGAATATTAACTAAAACCACAACCAAAAAATTAGAATTATGAAAAATTATCCATTTAATATAACAATCAAAAGTCCTAAAAAAGGGCTTTTGATTACTGCGTTGCTTGTCGCGCAATTGGGTTTTGCACAAAATAATCCAAATGCTGATTTTAAAGGTGTTATTGGCAAAACCCTGGCCGACTCTAAAGAATATTGGCCAGATCCTGTAAAAGCACCAAAAGGTGCACCCAATGTAATCTGGATTTTATTGGATGATGTCGGGTTTGGAGCTTCAAGTGCCTTTGGAGGATTGATCCAGACACCTACTTTTGACGAATTAGCCAATAACGGTTTACGTTATACCAACTTTCATACAACCGCAATTTGTGCTCCTACCCGTGCGGCAATTTTAACCGGAAGAAATTCAGGAAGAGTGCACGTCAGCGGATTTTCACATACTATTTTATCAGCAGGTTTTCCGGGTTGGGATGGTAAAATTCCATCAGATAAAGGAACTATTGCCGAGATTTTGCGTGATAATGGATACAACACTTTTGCCGTTGGTAAATATGGAGTAACTCCGGATGAAGACGCTACAGATGCTGGTCCGTTTGACAGATGGCCAACCGGAAAAGGATTTGACCATTTCTACGGATTCTTAGGTTCGCAAACAGATCAGTACAATCCTGATTTAGTCGAAGATCAGGTTCATATTACACCAGACGGTCGTCATTTAAGTGAACTTATTACTGATAAAGCAATTAGTTTTATTGCGAAACAACAAAAGGCCGCACCGGGAAAACCGTTTTTTTTATACTACGCACCGGGAGCTGCTCATGCACCGCATCAGGTTGCTACAAAATGGAGCGATCCCTATAAAGGAAAATTCGACAAAGGTTGGGACGCCTATCGTGAAGAAGTTATTGCCAACCAAAAGAAATTGGGTGTAATTCCGGCAAATGCAGTATTACCGGAACGAAATCCGTTAATTACCGACTGGAAAAAACTCACTCCGGATCAAAAGAAAGTGTACGCAAGATTCATGGAAGTGTATGCAGGATTTTTGACGTATACTGATTATGAAATTGGAAGGGTTGTTAATTATCTTAAAGAAACCAATCAATTAGAAAATACCGTAATTTTTGTTGCCATTGGTGATAATGGCGCCAGTAAAGAAGGAACTACAGAAGGAACAATCAACCAGAGTTTGTTTTCTCAGGGAAAATCTGATGAAGAGAATCTTCAGACGAATGTAGCGAACATTGACCAGATTGGAACTGCAAAAGGTTTGAATACCAACTATCCTTTAGGATGGGCTCAGGCAACAAATGTGCCTTTTAAAAACTGGAAACAAGATGCACAATCTGAAGGAGGAACACATAATCCGTTGATTGTTTACTATCCAAAAGGAATCAAGGAAAAAGGCGGAATAAGAAACCAGTACAGCCATGTAACAGATTTATTGCCTACAACACTGGATATTGCAGGAATTAAAGCACCGGAATATATCAAAAATGTGAAACAGGATATTATTCAGGGATCTTCATTATATGCTTCATTAAATGATGCTAAAGCCGAATCATTACACAAAGTTCAATACTATTACATTTTTGGGAACAGAGCGATTTATAAAGACGGATGGAAAGCCGGAGCAGCGCATTTACCGGATTCATTTGCCGTAAAAAAATCGTTAAGCAAAAATGAAAAACCTGTAGAAAGCAACTTTGATACTGATGTTTGGGAATTATACAACCTGAACGAAGATTTTAATGAACGCAATAATCTGGCTAAAAAATACCCTGAAAAATTAGCCGAACTTCAAAAACTGTTTGATGAACAAGCCAAAGAAAATAACGTTTATCCACTAATTGACTGGCAGGATGTTTACAACAGAAGAATTCACAATACAGGTGCAGACAAAGGTAAATCGCTTCAGGAATTAATTAAACAGGTAACAAAACCCGGAGATGCAAAAGGAAGTACTAATTAATAAATAACAATTATTCAGGGCTATTTAATCTTCTGCGAAAGCAAATGAATAGCTCTGATTAAAACCAATATCATATGGCGACAACAAAACCCATTTTGAAAAGAGGATTCTTTGCCTTGATTCTTGTAGTAATTGCAGTAAGTTTTTACTACTTAACCATATGGATTACTCCGTATTATGTGCAAAAAAAGTTTGCCGAAAAAAGTTTGGGCGAGATCAATACACCAAGATTTGGAGACCAGCCCAATGCTGAAAACAGCAGGGTGATTCCGTTACCAAATCCTGACTTTTTATATTCAACGATTAATTATGATTTGAACGATAATGTATTGAAAATCTAAGGAATTGTTCCGGATTCGACTTATTGGTCAATATCTGCGTATCAGGAAAACACGACTAATTTTTTTGTTGAAAATGAAGAAAAGGTAAAAGCAAAATTCGAATATTATTTAGCTCCTGAAGGAAGTAAAGCTGAAGTTTTGAAAAATATTCCGAAAGAAAAAATCATTTACAGCCCAACGGCAAAAGGTTTGATTTTGTTTCGTTACCTGGTTTCAAAAGCATATCCGGTAAAAACATTGGCAGAATTGCAACATGGAGTTACGGTAGAAAAGTTAGGGAAGTAAAATCATTACGCCGGAATCTTTCTTTAAGAAGTTCCGGAGGAACAAAATATATTGTAGGGATGGATTTTAATCCATCATTCGCGATCGTGACCACAATTTTTGTCATTTCGAAGAATGAGAAATCTCATAAGAAACTCGACAATGATTGGTAAAATTCTATGCGGAGTTTATAGTGTGATCTTACTTCGTCAGGATGACAAAAAATACGCATAAGCTTTGTCATGAATTCAACACATATTTCTACCCACATAATCTCTACAAGATATTTTTAAGAATATTGTTAGAAATACAAAGTAATACTCCGTTAGGAGTTAAATATTGGTAGAAAATAAAAAAAGTAGGAGAGGAATTTTCCCGTAGGGACTAAACAAATAATCCTGGACAAAGATTGATACAATTCTGGAAGGAGTTTCTAGTGTGATCCTTCCTGCGTCAGGATGACAAAAATACGTATAAGCTTTGTCATGATACGCAGATGACACGGATTTGCTTTGCAAAGACGCGGATTTAGACGGATTTTTTATTTAATTCCAAAAAACGTCATTGATAGCAACGAGGGATATCCGTGAATAAATCGACAAAGATTGACCTAGCCCCGATAGAAGTGTAAATCCTTTTGTGGCGGGGTTCGCCACGAAAGATTGTAACGGATAGCGGGATTAGCTCCTGAAAAAAACAAAAACATTCAACATTAAAATAAAATAAAAATGGCTTTAAATCAAAAAATAAAAAATATAGGACTTGGTGTAGCATTGATCATCCTGGCTACTATATTTGGAAGTGCCGTTGGGGTTTACAACATTCAATCAGGAAAAAGCAGTTCGCAACGAATAATAGGCAATTGGTCAACGGTTGATAAAGACAAAGATCTTAGTACAGCTGATCTGCTGACAATAGCACAAGTAGCAGTTTACGGTCCTTATGCCTTAACAAAAAAAGAAGTAATCTATTTGAGCACAAGTACAGACAGCGACGGCAACGCATTAGATCCCAAATCAGCATATGTAATTAACGGAAAAAAGCTTGACGCTAAATATTGGAGCATTACAGCCTATGACGAAAATGGTTTTTTAATTAAAAATCCGATCAACAAATACAGCTATAATCTTGAAGATGTAAAATATGAAGCCGATAGTACTTCTTATAAAATCAACTTATCAGGAGTTGAGAAAAAGGAAAACTGGTTACCGGTAAATGATGTTAAAAAAGTAACTTTAATCATTCGTTTGTATTTACCATCACAGAAACTTCGTGACAATTTAACGGTGGAAACACTTCCAACAATTCAAAAAGTAAAATAATCAGTACAAATTATAACAAATTATGAAGAATTAATTAAATAAAACTCTACTAAATCCATAGAATTAGAAGTTTATTTTATTTATTTTTACATTTTTCAAAACGTACTGATTTTCAATACAGTTATAAACATAAAATTAGAAATCATGAAAAGAGTAGACTATGAAATCATAGGAAAAAAAATCGTCGTGGGAGCGATCGTTTTTTTAATTCCTCTGGCTATTTTGGCGGGAGGTTTAGCATTAATTAGTAATTTTTTAAAATAAAAATCATGGCAGCAACAGATCACAATTCAAAAAGTAAACTAACACGAGATTTAAGCATCAGCTTATTAATATATTCACTTCCGGTAGTGGCCATTTTTCTTTATTTTAAATTGACCAATGGTTTAATAACGGAATCACATATCTCATTACCATCATTTTTAGCATTTGCACAACCTGCATTTCAACACATCCGCACTTGGGGATTAATTGTTTTTATGCTCGTTTTAGGAGCGATTGAATTTGCTGCAGGTTTATACGATGACGAATGGACTGGCGAAGAACGCAAAATAGATATTGTTTGTTTCCTGGCTCCAAAATTGCTTTTACCGCCTGTAATTGCTTTTTTCAGTTTAACGGCTTTACCTTACTTAATTCCTCATTTGGCAAACTCACTTTCATGGGTTCCATTTTGGGGAGGATTTTTCCTTATTGCAATTGCCGATGATTTAACCCAATATTGGTATCACCGTTTGCACCATCAGGTTCCGTTTTTATGGCGTTTTCACAGAACACATCACTCGGCGCCGTATATGGGAATGGCGATGGCTTCAAGACAAAATTTTATCTATACGGTTTTATTTTCTCAAATATACTTAACTGCAACTTTAACTTATTTAGGTTTAGGTTTACCGGCTTTGTTTGTTTTGGTCATCAAAAGTGTCATCACATTAGGAGCACATTCCAGTATTGCATGGGACAAACCATTTTACAAATACAAAGTTTTACATCCTTTTGCGTGGGTTTTAGAAAGATTAATCTCTACTCCTGCTACGCATCATGCACATCACGCAGATACCAGCGGTGATGGAGTTGGACATTTTAAAGGCAACTTCGGAAACATGTTTTTTATCTGGGATATCATTTTCGGAACGGGTTTAATCACCCGTAAATTCCCAAAATCATACGGAATGAAATCGTACAAACAAGAAGAATGGTACGCTCAATTTTTATGGCCAATATTCAAATCTAAAAAAGAAGGAAGCGCATTAGCCGAAGGTGTATTAGCAGTTCCGTTAAAACAAAAGGCAGAAAATCTATCTCCAAGCCCGGTTTATTACGAGCAGGCACAATCATAAAAAGTAAAAAATAACGTAACGCAGTGTATTCAAACACAACTTGAATACACTGTTGTTTTATAAAAAAATAAATAATGCAAAATAAAATACTTAAAAACAGTATTACAACATTCCTGCTGCTCTTTACTATTTTAGGTTTTTCGCAGGAAAAAAGCGCAAATGTTTTACTGGATGCCTTTTATTCGAAAATTAAAAGCCAAAAAAATCCACAGATAATTGATGCCAGGGGTCCGGATGAATTTGCCTTAAATCATATTGAAGGTGCAGTAAACTTTAATCTGAAATCAGAGAATTATGAAAAAGCTGTTTCGGCTTTAAATACGTCGCAACCCGTATTTATTTATTCCATTGCCGCTTACAGAAGCGGATTATTAGCAAACGATTTACTTAAAAAAGGATTCTCTGAAGTTTATATTCTTGAAGGCGGAATCGCAGCCTGGATTGGTGGAGGAAAACCTTTTTACAGCAACCTCAAAAGTAAATTAACGATTGCTGAATACAAAAAAATTATTGCTGATAATGAATATGTGTTGGTTGACATTGGCTCAAAATATTGTGCGACCTGTAAAACAGTTAAACCAATTTTAGAAGATCTTAGAACTCAATACGGCGAAAAACTAAAAATTGTTCAAATTGAATTAGAAGAAAGCCCGCAAGTAATCGCTGACTTAAAAACAGTAAAGGTTTTCCCAACTTTAATTTTATATCAAAAAGGGAAAATTGTTTTCAAAAAAGACGGTTTAGGTGATTTGAAAAATGACGTTGATGTGGTGTTGGCTGCCAGATAAATACAATCATTTTCATTTTACCAAGGAGAAATCGCACTAGAAATTCCATAAAGAATGTCGACGAACTTTGTCGAGCAGCGAGTGTGATTTCTCCTTCGTCGAAATGACAAACATGAGCATAAATCTTTGTCAAAGTTTTCAAAATAAAAATCATGATTTATTCACATAGAACTAGGAGTTTTATTTAAAGTGAAACGTCTTTTTTTAAAGACTACAAAAATCTATGTTTCTATGTGTTAAAAAAAACGTCCCAAAAAGCATCAAAAAACAAAAACTATGGCATTATCCAAAGCAAAAAAAATTATTTTACCAATAGTTGGGATACTTTTTTTACTGGCAGTATTCTTTTTCTGGCCTATCAATACAGATGGTACTTTAATAAAACCTGACTTCAAATTATTAGCCGGAAAGGCGGTATTTCTCGCTGAAAAAGTTCCAACAGACACCGTTTTCAAAAAACCGAATATCATTATTCTTCTTGCCGATGATTTAGGGAAATATGACATTTCGTTATACGGAGGAAAATCGACACCAACGCCACAAATAGATTCCCTTGCAGCTTCGGGCGTAACGTTTCAGGATGGTTATGTATCGGCTTCGATTTGTTCACCATCTCGTGCGGGAATATTAACCGGTCGTTATCAGGAACGTTTCGGACATGAATTTCAACCGGGAGACCGATATCCAAAAAACAATTTGGAGTATTACGGTTTCAAGTATTTAATTAATACAAATGGCTGGAGACTGAACCCAAAAATCAATTATCCTAACGAAGCCTCTATCGCTACACAGGGTTTACCGCAATCTGAAATTACATTTGCAGATCTTGCAAAAAGAGAAGGTTACAGCACAGGAATTATAGGAAAATGGCATTTGGGACATAACAAAGGATTTTTTCCTTTGGATCGTGGTTTTGATTATCATTACGGATTTTATCAGGCATTTTCGCTTTACACCCCGGAAGACGATAATCCGGATATTATCAACCATCATCACAAAGATTTTACTGATAAAATGATTTGGGGAAATGGTCGCGTTGGCATTGGACAAATTCGTCGTGACACCACTATCATACATAATAAAGCCTATTTAACCGAAACATTTGCTGACGAAGCAGAAGCTTTTATCGATAAAAACAAAACCAAACCTTTTTTACTTTATGTTCCTTTTAATGCGCCACACACGCCTTTTCAGGTGCGTAAAAAATATTACGACCGTTTCCCGAATGTAAAAGACGAAAACAAACGCGTTTATTTTGCTATGATCAGCGCGTTAGACGATGCCGTGGGAAGAATCAGAGCTAAAATCAAAAAAGAAGGTCTTGAAGAGAATACGTTAATCATTTTTGCAAGCGATAACGGCGGTGCAGATTATACTTTTGCAACTACAAATGCACCGCTAAAAGCCGGGAAATTTTCTCATTTTGAAGGTGGCGTAAATGTTCCGTTTGCTTTGTCATGGAAAGGAAAAATTAAACCGCACACGATTTATAAAACTCCCGTAAGTACGCTGGATATTTTTAGCACAATTGCTGCTGCAATTCATTCTGATTTGCCCAAAGACAGGGTTTATGACGGTGTAGATTTGGTTAGTACAGTTAACCAAAATAGAGAAGCGCACAAAATCTTGTACTGGCGTTCCGGAGATGCAAAAGCGATTAGAAGCGGTGATTGGAAATTGATCATCAGCGGAAAAACGCATCAGGAATGGCTTTATAACTTAGCAACCGATAAATCTGAAACTACAGATCTGGCTCAAAAAAATCCGGCAAAAGTAAAAGAATTACATATTGCATTACAAAACTGGGAAAAAGGATTAATAAAACCTTTATGGCCAAATTTAACGCATTATGAATTTGACTTTGGCAAACAAAAATATTTTGTGGATTTGTAACGTAAAATACAAACCCGACAGATTTTAAAAACCTGTCGGGTTTAATTCAGAAGAATATTTGAAAAAATGAATTGCCTCCAGCTTTAGCTGGAGGTATAAATGTTAATTAGAAATTGGCTTTAGCCAAAATTGTCATTTGGCTAAAGCTAATTTTATGATTTTTTTTTTCCAGCCAAAGCTGGAGGCAATTCAAGACTAAAACTTTATAAATTTTCTCCATTAGTAAATATAAAATCATTCTAACAGTCCCGAAGCCTCAGGATAAAAACCTATTAGGAAAATAAAATAATAAACATACAATGTCAGCCCAAACAAACCAATTCAACATTCATGAAGACTGGACCGTCGTAATTCTCGGTTTTATAATCATCGGAATTTCCCTTTTTATTTTCCTTCCCGAAGTTCCCGTTTTCAAATGGTCCAACGGAACCGAATTATTTCAAGATGTCTTCGATTTCGGAAATTTAAAGATGATTGCATTACAATTTTTATATCTCATTTCCATTGGAACATTAGGTGCTTTTTTAATTGGTAAATCGGTAAAGTATTTTTTATTGGGGTTTCCCATCGTTTATATTCTAACCGTTATTGCTTTAATCATAGCAGGAAATACTGAAATAAAAGGGCTAAATCTTGAAGCTGTAATTTTCAGTTTGATAATTGGTTTAGCGATTGGGAATTTGTTCCAGCTTCCGGATTGGTTTCGATCAGCACTTTCAACAGAAGTATTTGTAAAAATTGGATTGGTATTATTGGGAACCAGCGTCATTTTTTCAGACATTTTAAAAGCAGGTTCATTAGGATTAATTCAGGCTTTAGTCGTCGTATTATCAGTTTGGTATTTTGCTTTCTGGCTGTGTAAAAAACTAAAAGTCGACGACGAATTGACGATGATGATTTCCAGTGCCGTTTCTATTTGTGGCGTTTCTGCTGCAATTGCCACTTCCGGAGCCATCAAAGGCGATTCTAAAAAATTATCCTATGTGATTTCGATTGTTTTGGTAACCGCAATTCCCATGATGATTTTCATGCCAATGATGGCGAAATATTTCAATTTTCCGGAAGAAGTTACCGGCGCATGGCTTGGCGGAAGTATTGATACATCCGGCGCTGTTGTCGCTTCGGGTTCTTTGGTTGGTGAAACCGCTTTAAAAATCAGTACTATTGTAAAATTCTCTCAAAATGTATTACTCGGAATCGCTGCTTTTGCCATATCGGTTTATTGGACGTATACCCACAATAAATCGGCGCAAGCTGTGGAATCAAAACCAACATTGAGCATTATCTGGGAACGTTTCCCAAAATTCGTTATTGGCTTTATTGTTGCTTCATTGCTATTTTCTTTTGTGCTTTCGCCCGAAGTTAGAGACGGCGTAAAAGACAGCTTGAAAAATTTACAAGGTATTTGGTTTGCGCTTGCTTTTACCAGTATTGGTCTGGAAACCCACTTTAAAGATTTACTGGGTAATAATAACCGAAAACCTTTATATGCTTTTTTAATCGCACAATTATTCAATGTGATTGTCACGTTGATTATTGCTTTTTTTCTGTTTGGGAAATAATTAAACTTAAGCGCATAATTTTTTTTAACACATAGTCCCGATAGCTATCGGGACATAGTTTTTAGTAGTTTTTAAAAAAGTCGTTTCACTCAAACTAAAATACATAGCAAACAGCAAAAAATAACCATAATTATTGTCATCCTGATTTGTATAATAAAAACAAATCTTTTTGATAAGGGATTTGATTTATTTCTCGCAGATTTTGCAGATTGAGCAGATTTTATTTTGACAATCATTGTCATCCTGAGCGAAGTCAAACACAAAAGTAACTCGACAAAGATTTGTCATTTCGATCGAAGAGAGAAATGACAATAGAAACCCGACAACGATTGTCAGCATTTCTTTGTAGAGTTTCTAGTGCGATCTCTGGTTCCTCGTCATGACAAAAATGCACATACAACTTTGACAAAGTTAAACCCCATAATTTCGACAAATTAAAATATCAATTAAAATGAAAAAAACACTTATTACAATCCACCTTTTATTCGCTTTTAGCTTTTCAATTCATTCCCAAAACCAAACAAAACCCAATATTATATTGATTATGGTAGATGATATGGGCTATTCTGATTTAGGGAATTACGGTTCCGAAATTAAAACACCCAATCTGGATAAATTAGCGAGTGAAGGTTTGCGTTTGCGCGAATTTTACAATAATTCGATTTGCGCGCCAACCCGAGGATCATTGTTAACCGGACAATATCAGCACAAAGCCGGAATGGGATTTTTTGATGTCAATTTAGGTTTACCGGCTTATCAGGGATATTTAAACAAGGAATCTTTGACATTAGGGGAAGTTTTCCGTTCTGGCGGTTACAGTACTTTACTTTCCGGAAAATGGCACGTAGGCTCTGAAGATCAGGCGCAATGGCCGAATCAGAGAGGTTTTGATAAATTTTATGGAATCTTAAAAGGAGCGTCAAACTATTTTGATACTAAACCTTTGCCTTTTGGGAAAACGCCTTATCCCGTAAAATTGATTCGCAATAATGAAGAATTGCATCCAAAAGATGATTCGTATTATTTTACAGATGAAATTGGAAATAATGCTGTGACTTTTTTAGACGAACAAAATAAGGAAAACAAACCGTTCTTTTTGTATTTGGCGTTTACGGCTCCGCACTGGCCGTTGCAGGCAAAACCGGTTGATATTGCCAAATACAGAGGTAAATTTGATGAAGGCTGGGATATTTTAAGAGAAAGAAGAATTGAGAAATTAAAAGCAAACGGAATTTTAACTGCCACTCAAACTATTTCTGCCAGAGATCCTGAAGTTCCGGAATGGAGCAAATTATCCTATGACGAGAAACAATTCTGGAAAGCTAAAATGGAAGTTTATGCCGCAATGGTGGATAATATGGACCAGAATGTAGGTAAAGTCCTGGAGAAACTAAAAGCTTTAAAGAAGGATAAAAACACGCTGATTATTTTTATTTCAGACAATGGTGCGCAAGGCGGTTTCAATACTTATAATCCGCTAGGACGTGGTTTGGTTCGAAATGACGGACCTGTTGGAACTTCGGGATCATTTGATTATCAGGAACAAAACTGGGCTTATTTATCGAATACTCCGCTCCTGCAATATAAAAATAATATGCACGAAGGCGGTTTCAGTTCTCCATTTATTGCCTGGTTTCCATCAAAAATAAAAGCAGGCAGAATCGATAAAGGAACGGGACATATTATTGACCTTGCTCCTACTTTTTATGAACTTGCAGGCATTGAATATCCAAAGGAATATAATGGTGTAAAATCAAATCCGTTAGCAGGGAAAAGTTTATTACCGGTTTTATTCGATAATGTTTCTGAAGTCAACAGAGGCGCACCATTATTCTGGGAAAGAGCTGGAAACAGAGCCGTAAGGGATGGGAAATGGAAATTAGTTTCAATTTATCCTTCTTATGAATGGGAACTTTATAATATAGACACTGATCGTGGCGAAACAACCAATGTCGCACAGCAAAATCCGGGAATTGTCAATAAACTTTCGGCTTCTTATTTTGATTGGGCAGACCAAACCGGAGTTGTCGAATACAGTAAATTCAAATTAAAACCAGAAACAATGCCCGGAGGAGCTGCTTTAAAAAAATAAGAGAAAATCTATTGTAGAAATCTCTTAAGATGATAATTACTTTTTTGATATTTTAAGTAATTATAAACCAGAAAAGCGATTGTTTTTTAAACAGTCGCTTTTCGATTTTCAAATAAAAAAAACATTACATCATATTTAAACAAATCAAACAAACACTAGACAAACCCTTGATAATTCTGTTAAATCATCAATTTAAAACCATCAATAAGGTAAAATCGATTACATTATAGATAATAAATAATATTCATTTTTATAAATCCATCTATTTTTTGGTTCAAATGTTACAAATATTACAAAAGCATCTTCTATTGTGAGATATAATGTTAAAAAGAAACGTTTCTTTAACATATTTTTAAGACATTTGAGAAAACTAATCCAAAACTTATTTAAAAATGAAAATTAATCTAAAGCTTTTTTTGTGGCTTTTATTGGTATTAATAGTGCAAATAGCCCACGCACAAGAAGGATCTATTTCTGGTAAGGTAACTGATGCAAAAGGGGTTCCTATTCCCGGAGTGAATATTGTGGTAAAAGGAACAAAAGTAAGTACACAAACTGACTTTGACGGAAATTATAAAATAAAAGCAAATAAGGGAGATACCTTTATCGTAAGCTATGTAAGCTTTGCAACTATTCAGGTTCCGGCTTCAAACGCTACGACAATTCAATTATTTGAAACCCAAAACGAACTTGAAGCGGTTTTAGTTGTAGGTTACGGAACGCAAATCAAGAAAAACTCAACAGACAATATTGCCCGTGTAACTGCAAAGGATATTCAGCAAATTCCCGTTTCGAACCTGCAAAATGCTTTAGTAGGTAAATTAGCCGGTGTACAAATCACACAAACAAATGGTAAAGTCGAAGGAGGAATCAATATCAGAGTTCGTGGTGCTGCGAGTATCAGTGCAGGATCACAGCCCTTATATGTATTAGATGGAATCCCGTTAATTAATGATAATGAATCAAGTAACGGAGCTCCAACCAATCCGTTATTGACATTGAGCACAAGCGAAATCGAATCTATAGATGTATTAAAAGATGCCTCTTCGGCGGCTATTTATGGTGCGCGTGGTGCAAACGGAGTGGTAATTATCACAACTAAAAAAGGAAAAGACGGAAAAGGAACCTTCACTATCAATTTATCGCAAGGTGTCAGCGAAGCTACTCATAATAAAAAATGGCTGAATGCTAAACAATATGTTGCGTTATTGCAGGAAGCCGGAACTAACGTTGACGATCTGGAATCTGTAGAAGACGAATTAGAATTTTTATCTCAGGGAACAGATTGGAGAAATGGTGCAGTAAATACGGACTGGCAAAAAGAAGCCATAAAAACTGGTTACACAACAGATGCTGATTTTTCGGTTTCAGGTGGAGATGATAAAACGAAATACTTTTTCTCAGGATCTTACAATAAAACAATCGGGATTGTAGACAGCAATAGTTTAGAAAGGTTAACTGCGAGAAGCAACTTGTCACACAAAGTCTCTGAACGTTTTACTGCCGGAATGAATATTGGTTTTTCAAGATCAGCAATTGACAGGGTTCAGGATGATAACTCTTTTACAACGCCATTGCAAGCTGTTGCACAAGCTCCAATTTCGCAAGCAAGATTAGAAGACGGAACAGCAAATCCTAATACAGAATATGCCAATTATCTTTTAGCAAAAGACAATTCTTTCTGGAAAACAATTATGAGAAGAATAACCGGAAAAGTATTTGGCGAGCTTAAGGTTTTAAAGTCTTTAAAATTCAACTCTGATTTTTCATACGACCTTTTAAGCCAGACAGAAGATTACTGGCAAGGAAAAAATGCACCTTTTATGGCAACTGACGGGGCTGTTTTTGCAACGAATGTAAATACTGAAAATTATGTTTTTAGTAACTACTTTACTTTCGATAAAACATTTGCCGAAAAACATGCTTTTAATGCTGTTGCAGGTATGGAATTCAATAAATATAACAGAAGATATCAGGATGTTAACAGTATTTATTTCCCTAACGACAATTTCCAGACTGTCGATGGCGGAGCCGAAGTAAATGAAGGACACGGAAGTCAGACTGATTACGCATTTGTTTCTCAATTTGGGAGATTAAATTATAGTTATGATGGCAAATATCTTTTTAAAGCGAGCATTCGTCGTGACGGATCTTCTCGTTTTGGAAAAAATAACAGATTCGGGGTTTTCCCTGCTTTTTCTGCCGGTTGGGTTATTTCTCAGGAAAATTTCCTGAAAGACAATCCTGTTTTATCGTATTTAAAATTAAAAGGAAGCTGGGGTAAATTAGGAAATGCCGAAATTGGAAACTTTGCTTCACGCCAATTGTACCAGACAAATCCGTATAACTTAAAATCGGGATTGACGTTTTCCCAACCAGGAAACGACGATCTTACATGGGAAAAATCAACTCAGACTGATTTTGGTGTTGAAGTTGGTTTCTTAAATAAAATTACACTTGAAGTTGATTATTATCAAAAAGATACTGACGGATTACTTTTTGATGTACCGCTTCCTAAAAGTGCAGGCGCTGGAACTGACGGGACAATCAGCAAGAATATTGGCCAAATCAGAAGCAGTGGTTTTGAGTTTACTTTAAACACAAAAAACATTGAAACAGAAGATTTTAAATGGAATACAAGTTTCAATTTAACTACGAACGAATCTAAAGTAAAATCACTGCCTAACAATAATACAGATATTATATCTGACTTTACTATTAATAGAGTGGGACAAAATATTTCTTCCTTTTATTTAGTTCAATATGCAGGAGTTGACTCAGAAAACGGAGATGCACTTTTTGTAAAAAACACGGTAAATGCTGACGGAACTCTTGACAAAAGAACAACAAATGATTACAGCGAGGCAAAAAGGGTGATTACCGGAAATCCTTTCCCTACTTTAATGTCCGGTTTAACCAATACCATTATCTATAAAGGAATCGATTTTACCTTTACATTTCAGGGAGAATGGGGCGCCAGTATTTATAATTCGGCAGGATTATACCAATCAACCGCAGCAGATTATTTTGACAATCAAACAGCAGACCAGTTAAATCGCTGGCAAAAACCGGGTGATATTACAAATGTTCCTCAGGCAAGATTTGGCGGTTCAAACGGAACACAAAATTCAACTCGTTATTTAGATAAATCAGATTTTGTTCGTTTAAGAAATATAACATTAGGATATTCTTTGCCTAAACAAACGGTAAGCGATATGGGAATGAGTAGTTTAAGAGTTTATATTACAGCTGTAAACTTACTTACTTTTACCAATTATGAAGGAACTGATCCCGAAGCAAGAAGAGATGACAGCAGCAGAACCAGCCCAAGAGCGGGAGAAGATTTCTACTCAGCTCCGCCAGCGAGAACAATTGCTATGGGAGTAAATATTAATTTTTAAAACGAACAAGATGAAAGCAAATAAAATAATTTTATATCTATTTTTCGCCGTGCTTTTTGCAAGTTGCGAAAATGAACTGGACATTGATCCTAAACAAACCGAAGATGCTTCGGTCACTTTAAGTACAGAAGCCGGAATAACTAATATACTTACAGGAACTTATGCGCTGGCAGCAAATGGAAATGCGTATGGCGGAAGAATTTTAGTCTACGCGGATTTATTAGGAGTCAGTGGTGCACTAACTACGACAGATCTTAGATGGAGAGGAACTTATGGTGAATTACGACAAATGTATATCAAGAATATGCAATCTGACAATGTGATTATTGAAGGTACATATTCAAGATGTTACGAGATCATTAACGCCGCAAATACTGTAATTGAAAACGTAGATAAAGTAAAAGATCCAACGAAACAAGCGACTATGATTGGTGAAGCCAGCTTTTTAAGATCATTAGCCTATTTTGATTTGGTTCGCTTTTTTGCAAAACCCTATGTTAGCGGTCAGCCAAACACGCAATTAGGAGTTGTAATCAGACCTAATGCTATTTATAATTTTAACGTCGATCTTTCAAAAGAAAGAAGTACTGTTGACGAAGTTTATAAAGTGATTATTGATGGCTTAAATGTAGCCTACACCAATTTGCCCGATGAAAATAGTTTTTATGCTGATAAATATGCCGCAAAAGCATTATTAGCCAGAGTTTATTTGCAACAAGGTAATTATTCTGAAGCGAGAGATGCCGCAAATGATGTTATAGAAAATAGCGGACACGGATTATCAACAACTTATGCAGGTGCTTTTAATCATGATACTGACCAGACAGAAGATATATTTTCGATCCAAATTACAAAACAAACCGGATTAAATGATGCCAATACTTTTTACGAATCTGAAAATAATGGAGGTCGTGGCGGAGATTTTTCTATAAGAGATCATTATTTAGAAAAATTTAGCGATCCGGATGACAGAGCAAACTTCAACTACGAAAATGATGCAAACGGCAGAATATTAACCTCTAAATTCACCAATCAATTTGCTAATATTGGACTTATTCGTTTAGCCGAAATGTATTTAATAAGAGCCGAAGCCAATTTTATGGAAGGAACGGCTATTGGGAATACTCCGCTTGACGATATAAATATTATCAGAACAAGAGCTAAGGCAGATAATTTGGCGGCAGTCACAATTGATGATATTTTATTGGAACGAGAATTAGAACTGGGAATGGAAGGATTTTTGATCCATGATATTAAAAGAACAAAACGTTCTATTGATATTAGCGAAGATGGAGACGGATCTGATTTACTTTTATATGATGCCAATAATCTCGTATTTCCTATTCCGTTAAGTGAAACTGATGCGAACAAAAAAATCACTCAGAATCCCGGATATAGTAATTAAGAAATAACCTAAAAAGTAAAAAGCCATTCCGATCTTAACGGAATGGCTTTTTTTCTTTAGAAATTGAAATTTATGATAATGCTTCAACAGCTGGCGACATTACTTGTGAATCGATCACAGACAAAGTAAGTTGGTCAGAATATCCTAAGAAAAAGGTATCTAATACTTCCTGAAATATAGGATTAGCTCCTTCAACCTGAGAAAACAACGTCATTGACGAACATAATTTACGAGCTCCTAAATCTCCTAAAATACCTTCGGCAGATTTTCTTTTAAAAGTCAATAAAAGTTGTGAAATCTCAATTAAATGTTTCGCTAAAATAGGATGATTAAGATATTCTTTAGCTTCATTAAGATCAGCAATTGCATAATATTTTGAAATATTACTTGTTCCCAATCCTTTTATTTGTGGAAAAATAAACCACATCCAGTGTGTTTCTTTTTTCCCTTTTTTAATTTCGGCAATAGCAGTCAGATAAAGTTTATTCTGCGCATCTAAAAAACGTGTTATATCATTATTTGAGTAAGCCATTATTATTAGAGTTGTATTTATAAAAATTAATAAAACTGTGTTTTTGTTGTGTTTTATCTCTATTTGAAATTAAATAATCCCTTTTTCGAATCAATTTTATTTCGTTTTTAAAGACATTCAAAACTACTTCCCAACTCAGCAAAAAAAATTATAGAATTAATTCAGTTTGTTATATAATTCATGGACTTGGGAATTTGCAGTCTCAGTTTTCAGTCTCAGTTTACAGTTTCTTAACAGGGACTGAGACAGAATACTGAGACTGGGACTGGGACTGAGACTGAAAACTGAAAACTGAGACTGAGACCGAGACTGACACCGACACCGAGACTGAGACTGAGACTGAGACTGAGACTGAAAACTAAAAAAAAAGCTGTTCATCCCTGAACAGCTTTTTTTAGTTTAAATATTTTAAAAAAATTAGTCTCTGAAATCGTTTAATGATTTCTCGATAATTTCCAGGCATTCGTGAATTTGAGCTTCCGTCATTACTAATGGCGGCGCCAGTCTGATTTTATTACCGTGAGTTGGTTTTGCTAATAATCCGTTATCTCTGAATTTCAGGCAAATTTCCCATGCAAGATCTGAATCTTCTCCACAATTAATAACAATAGCATTCAGTAAACCTTTTCCGCGAACTAGTGTAATTATATTATTTCTCTCAGCAATTTCGTTTAGACCTTTTCTTAAAATGATTCCCAAACGTTCTGCATTTTCAGCCAGATTTTCATCTTTTATTACTTCAAGTGCAGCAATGGCAACAGCTGCAGCAACAGGATTTCCACCAAAAGTCGATCCGTGTTGACCCGGTTTAATCACATTCATAATTTCGTCATTACATAAAACAGCCGAAACAGGATAAACTCCGCCGGAAATAGCTTTACCTAAAATTAAAATATCAGGCTGAACATTTTCATGATGAACCGCTAATAATTTCCCGGTACGGGCAATTCCCGTTTGAACTTCATCAGCAATAAACAACACATTATGTTTCTCACACAATGCTTTTGCTTGTGCCAAATATCCTTCAGACGGCACATAAACTCCTGCTTCTCCCTGAATTGGTTCAACCAAAAATCCAGCTATATTTTTTGATGATTCTAAAACCTTTTCAAGAGCTTCAAGATTATCGTATTCAATTTTTATAAATCCTTCTGTAAAAGGTCCGAAGTTTTTACGGGCACTTTCATCATTAGAAAATGAAATAATTGTCGTCGTTCTTCCGTGGAAATTATTCTCACAAACAATAACCTGCGCCTGATTCTCCGGAATACCTTTTACTTCATAAGCCCATTTTCGACATACTTTAAGCGCAGTTTCAACGGCTTCAGCACCGGTATTCATTGGCAAAACCTTATCAAAACCAAAATATTTAGTTACAAACTCTTCATAATCACCTAATTTGTCATTATAAAAAGCACGTGAAGTCAAGGTCAGTTTTTGCGCCTGATCAATCATTGCTTTCACAATTTTTGGGTGGCAATGTCCTTGATTTACCGCAGAATAAGCCGATAAAAAATCATAATATTTTTTTCCGTCAACATCCCAAACATATACACCTTCTCCTCTTTCTAAGACAACAGGAAGTGGATGATAATTGTGAGCACCGTATTTATTTTCTTTTTCAATCAAAACTTCTGATTTTGACGATAGGGATTTTTCAGTTTGAATCATGATATGTTTATTTAAAAAGCAAAA
The DNA here is from genome assembly GCF_044006475.1 of Flavobacterium sp. FlaQc-47. NCBI lineage: Bacteria > Pseudomonadati > Bacteroidota > Flavobacteriia > Flavobacteriales > Flavobacteriaceae > Flavobacterium > Flavobacterium sp. FlaQc-47. Next base: position 265,528 of record NZ_JBIPCQ010000004.1, read on the forward strand.
GTATCAAAAATTATTATATATACGACCAAATTATATAATTTTGACTTTTAAAATGATTTATTTAAGTCAAATATATTTTTTAATTCATTAAAAATAACAAATTCAACTTTAGAGAAATACAGATGTTCTGATGTTTATTTTAAATAATTACTTTTATGAATTATAAAAATCTTTTTCAGTGAATTGAATTGGTGTAGTCCCTACGGGACAAAATCATGTGGGGTATCTCTTTTTTTTACCAATATTTAATTCCTAACGGAATATTTTTAGAATTAAAACATGACGAATATTGTAGGGTAAATATTGAAAGCATCAATAAAAAAATATTCCGCCAGGAATTAGATTATAAAATTGACGAACTTGTAAAATGTTCCGTAGGAACTACACATTTTCACCACAAAAAAACATTAAATTAGAACACAATTAAATGAATAAATATATTTGCCAAAAATATTCCGTTAGGAATTAAATCCTGATAGAAAATTAAATATTGTAAAAATAATCGAAACCTTAAAAATGTCCCTTAGGGCAATGTCATTAAGTTAAAATTTTTCAAACTATATTTTCAAGTAAAGTGTAGGTTTGAATTGCCTCCAGCTTTAGCTGGAGTTTAAATAATCAATCTGAATGGCTTTAGCCAAAATGTGTGATTTGGCTAAAGCCACATTATTGTACATATTAAACAACTCCAGCTAAAGCTGGAGGCTAGTCAAAAGCTTAACAACAACATCTGTAAAATCACAACACAATTAAAAGAATGGATATATTAGACGAATTTGATATTAGCATCATAAAAGAATTAGAAAAAGATGGCAGAATGGCGTTTTCTGCAATTGCTGCTAATTTGAAAATATCAAACACTATGGTGCATCAGCGCATTAACCGAATGACTGAACAAGGTATCATTAGCGGAATTAAACCTATCATTCAGGAAAAGAAAATTGGTTATGACTGGGCTTCATTTACAGGAATCACCTTAAATAAGGATTCTGATTCTGACCGAATTATCGAAGCTTTAAAAAATATTCCCGAAATTACGGAATGCTATTTTGTAACGGGTTCGTTTACATTATACATCAAAATTATTGCAACAAATCATGAACATATGCGACGAATTCTTTACGAAAAAATCGATAGTATTCCAGGAATTGCAAAAACCGATTCGATTATTGAATTAGGTTGCGCCTTCAAGCGAAATATTACGTTATAAATTTAATTTGAACACATAGAAACATAGTTTTTAGCACTTAAAAAAGGCATTACACTTAAAGTGATACACATAGCTATGTGATAAAATCAAGATTTTTTTTAAACTCTTTTTAAATTAGATCTTATATTTATTTTTTTTAGCATTCAGTTTTAATTTTAATCTTACGATATGAACAACATAAATTCCGGGTTTTCTTTTGCTAAAATTACTATAAGTTTATTTCTGCTGATTAGTAGTTTTTTAAATGCCCAAACTCCAAAAGGGAAATTGTTTATAATTGGCGGCGGCAATCGATCTGATGAATTGATGCAACAGGTTTTAAGCGTAGCCGAATTATCTAAAAAAGATTATATCGCGGTTTTACCCATGTCAAGCGAACAACCGGATAGTTCGTTTATCTTTTTTAAAACTCAAATGTTGAAATTAACGGCGAACCCAATTGTGATGCTTAATTTTAATCGTGAAACTGCTCAAAATAAAACTTTAGCAGATTCTGTGCAAAAAGCAAAACTCATTTTTATAACTGGCGGTGACCAGGTTCGCTTTATGAATGTGGTTCAAAATACGCCTATAAAAACAGCGATACAAAAAGCATACGAAAACGGAAGTACCATTTCCGGAACCAGCGCCGGAGCAGCTGTAATGTCAGAGAAAATGATCACAGGAAATCAGAAATTACAAAAACAATATTCGGGAACTTTTGATAATATCCGATATGATAATCTGGAAACATCCGAAGGTTTAGGACTTTTAAAAACCGCTATTATCGATCAGCATTTTTTAAAGAGAAATCGTTACAATCGTTTGCTTTCTGCTTTAGTTGAATTTCCTGCTTTAACCGGAATTGGAATCGATGAAAGTACTGCGATAATTGTACGGAACAATCAAATTGAAGTTGCCGGAGAAAGCGAAGTAATTGTCGTTAGAAACCCCAAAGGGATTTTGAAATCCAAAAAGAATAATCTGATTTCCATCGAAAATCTTCAAATGAGCATTTATACTGCTGGACAAAAATTTAATATCAAATAAACATGTTCGATTCCCTCAAAATATTAAAATTAACTCTTTTTATTTGTTGCATTAATTTTCAGATATCTGCACAAAAAATAAACATAAAAGAAGTCAGTCGTTTAGAGAAATTAGCGCAGCAAGTTTCAATCATTCGGGATAAATGGGGAATTCCTCATGTTTATGGTAAAACTGATGCCGATGCTGTTTTCGGATTATTATATGCACAATGTGAAGATGATTTTAAACGAATTGAAATGAATTATATCGAAAAACTCGGTCGCCTTTCAGAAATAAAAGGACAATCGGTTTTATATAATGATTTAGAAATTCGCCTTTTAATTGATACTGAAGAAGCAAAATCAGATTATAAAAAAGCCCCGCTTTGGCTCCAAAAACTTTTAAATAGTTATGCTGATGCGATCAATTTTTATTTATACAAACATCCGGAAGTGAAACCGGCACTTTTAACGCATTTTGAACCGTGGTTTCCGTTGCTTTGGACAGACGGAAGTATTGGCGCCATAAGTACCGCTGATCTTTCAACCGGAGAATTAAAAGCTTTTTATTCCGGCAATACTGACAAAGTCGCTTATGTAGAACGAGAAAAAAATGTTCAGACAGGCTCAAATGGTTTCGCTTTTTCACCTTCAAAAACAGCCGATGGAAATGCCATTTTATACATTAATCCGCATACTACTTTTTATTTCAGACCTGAAGTTCAAATTACAAGTGAAGAAGGTTTGAATGTTTACGGAGCTGTAACCTGGGGACAATTTTTTATCTATCAGGGTTTTAATGAAAATTGCGGATGGATGCATACCTCATCAAACGTTGATGTTGCCGATATGTACGCAGAAAAAATCACTAACAAAAACGGAAAGTTATTTTATGAATTCGATAAAAAGCTTTTACCTGTTATCGAAAAAGAAATCACGATAAATTATACTGAAAACGGGAAATTAATTGCGAAGAAATTCAAAACTTATTTTACCAACAACGGTCCAATTATGGCAAAACGTGACGGAAAATGGATCAGTTTAAAATCCAATAATCGTTCTATGACAAGTTTGATTCAGAGTTGGGTCAGAACCAAATCTACCAGTTTTGAAGACTATAAAAAAGCGATGGATTTAAAGGCAAATACATCCAACAATACGGTTTACGCAGATAGTAAAGGGAATATCGCCTATTGGCACGGTAATTTTATTCCGATTAGAGATAAAACTCTAAATTGGTCAAAAGTAATTGACGGCTCGATTTCATCAACACAATGGAAAGGTTTGCATGAAGTTAACGAAACCGTTCATATCTACAATCCAATAAATGGCTGGTTGCAAAATTGTAATTCCACACCCTATTCTGTAGCTGGGGAAAATAGTCCGAAAAGAGAAAACTACTTGCCGTATATGGCGCCGGACGGTGAAAACTTCAGGGGAATTAATGCTGTTAGAATTTTCAGCAAAGGAAATAAATATACTTTGGATAAAGTAATCGCGGATGGTTATGATACTAAATTATCGATTTTTGAAATTTTGATTCCGAGTTTAATTGAGGTTTTCGAAAAAAATATAAAATCCACAGATCCGGAATATGCTGAATTAATGGAACCAATTTCTGTACTAAAAAATTGGGATTATTATGCCCGGGAAAATTCGACAGCCACCACATTAGCCATTGAATGGGCGTATAAATTAGATCCAATTATTTTAAAGGCCTATATTGATGAAGGAGAATTAGATCAGGTTGAAAACACCAAAAAATTTGCTGAAAACGCAACAGTAAAGCAACTAATCCCTCAATTACAAGAAGTTATAAAAGATTTAAATTCAAAATGGGGAACATGGAAAGTGGCTTGGGGAGAAATCAACCGTTTTCAGCGTTCCAGCGGAGATATCGATTTAAAATATGACGATTCTCAACCTAGTTTACCCATTGCTTTTGGTCCGGGTTCGTGGGGAAGTTTGCCTTCTTTTAAAAGCAATTATCAAAATGGCTCAAAAAAGCGTTACGGTTATAATGGCAACAGTTTTGTTTGTGCAGTTGAATTTGGTCCAAAAATAAAAGCCAAATCATTATTGGCAGGCGGAAATAGCGGTGATTCGAATTCAAAACATTTTACAGATCAGGCTGAAATGTACCAAAAAGGACAATTTAAAGATGTTTTATTTTATAAAGAAGATGTAATTAAAAATGCTGAAAAAACATATCATCCCGGTGAATAATTTTTAGCTTGTAAATAACGCAAAAACCTCGGAAGAAATGTCTTTCGAGGTTTTTTTCTAACATAATATTTCTGATATTTGTTTAAAATTGTATTACTATGAAAAATTCGGCTCTACTTCTATTTGCTACCATACTGTTTTCTAACACTATAAGCGCACAATTAAAAACGGTAAAATACACAGACGGTTCTCAGGCACTAAATGGTTTATTTGTAAAATCAGCTAAAAAAAGCAGTCAAAATCCTGGTATTTTACTTTTACCTGCCTGGCTTGGAATTGATAAAGCCTCAAAAGACATTGCCGAAAATTTATCAAAACTAGGTTATAATGTTTTCATCGCTGATATTTATGGCGAAGGAAATTACCCTGCAAATACTACCGAAGCCGGAAAACAAGCCGGATATTATAAAAAAAATCACGAAATCTATCAAAAACGTATTAACGCAGCTTTACAGGAATTAGTAAAATCCGGAGCAAATGCTGATAATATTGTGGCTATTGGATATTGTTTTGGAGGAACCGGAGTTCTTGAAGCAGCCCGCGGACACTTGAATGTAAAAGGTGTTGTTTCATTTCATGGCGGTTTAGGCAAAGATGCTGCTCGTCCGGTTGAACCTATTACCGCTAAAGTTTTAGTTTGTCATGGTGCTGATGATCCATTTGAATCTAAAGAAGAAATTACTGCCTTTCAACAAGAAATGCGCGATTCAAAAGCTGATTGGCAAATGATTTATTATGCAAATTCAGTACACTCTTTTACAAATCCTGAAGCCGGAAACGATAATTCAAAAGGTGCAGCATACAATGCAGTTGCAGCAAAAAGATCATTTGATCATTTACAGCTTTTCCTGAATGAGGTTTTGAAAAAATAATAGCCCGCAGATTTAGCGGATTAAACAGATTAACGCAGATTTTAAATTAAAATTCGAGGTAATTAGTGCAATTCGTGGCAAAAAAAATAGCCCACAGATTTAGCGGATTAAACAGATTGACGCAGATTTTAAATTTAAAATTCGAGCTAATTCGTGCAATTCGTGGCAAAAAAAATAGCCCACAGATTGGACGGATTAAAGATATTGACGCAGTTTTTAAATTTAAAATTCGGGCTAATTCATGCAATTCGTGGCAAAAAAAATAGCCCACAGATTGGACGGATTAAACAAATTGACACAGATATTAAATTAAAATTCGGGCTAATTCGTGCAATTCGTGGCAAAAAAAATAGCCCACAGATTCAACGGAATAAACGTATTGGCGCAGATTTAAATTAAAATTCGAGGTAATTCGTGCAATTCGTGGCAAAAAAATAGCTTACAGATTTAACGGATTAAACATATTAGCACACATTTTAAAATCTATTTAATTCTATTTTTACTAATTATATATTCTACCTATTTATCAACTTATATTACACAATGAAAAAAATTTTAATTCTATTAATAATCGGTTCTGCTTTTTCTTGCAAAAACACACAATCGGTTGTATCAAAAGACAATTCAGATCCAAGCAAATACATTAAATTAATTTCTGAAAAAGACTTAAAAACGATGTTATACGTTGTTGCTTCTGACGAAATGGAAGGCCGCGAAACTGGTTCTAAAGGTCAAAAAAAAGCGGGTCTTTATATGATCGAACAATACAAAAAAAGCGGCGTTTCGTTTCCTAAAGGCGCCACTGATTATTACCAGCATATTCCTGCAGCTTTCCTAAACGCAAAACGCAATGAGAATTTACCGGATTCTGAGAATATCTGGGCATATATTGAAGGTTCTGAAAAACCTGATGAAGTTTTAGTAATTTCTGCTCATTACGATCACGTAGGAATTAAAAAAGGTGAAGTCTATAACGGGGCTGATGATGACGGGTCCGGAACTGTAGCGGTAATAGAAATGGCAAAAGCCTTTGCAAAAGCTAAAAAAGACGGGCACGGACCAAAGCGTTCTATTCTTTTCCTGCACGTAACGGGCGAAGAACACGGTTTACACGGTTCACGATATTATTCTGAAAATCCATTATTTCCTATCGCCAACACTATTGCCGATATTAATATAGATATGATTGGTCGTCGCGATGTTGAACATGCGCAAACAAACAATTATGTGTATGTAATTGGTGCTGACAGATTATCTACAGATTTACATAATATTGTGGTTGCACAAAATGAAAAATATGCAAAAATAGATTTAGATTTTAAATTTAATGATCCTAAAGATCCAAATCATTTTTATGAGCGTTCTGATCATTACAATTTTGCAAAATTTGGAATCCCTGCAGTTTTCTTCTTCAACGGAGTTCACGAAGATTACCACCAAAAAGGTGACGAACCTCAAAAAATTGAATACGACGCTTTGACTAAAAGAACTCAATTAGCTTTTTCTGTTGCCTGGGATTTAGCAAACAGAGAAAACAGACCGGTAGTGGATAAAAAGTAAGCTTTTTTAAAGTTGCTAAGGTTCTGAGAGACTAAGATTCTAAGATTTTTTTAGACTTAAGTTTACATAATATTGTCATTTCGACGGAGGAGAAATGACATCCAGAGAGCGACGTATTATATGTCTTCACTTTATGTGATTTCTCCCCCGTCGAAATCACACAACTTTGAAGATTAGCAAATAAAAAACAAAAAAGGGATGAGTTTTTAAAACTCATCCCTTTTTTTATATAATTTAGTTTAATCTCAAAGAAAAAAAACTTAGAACCTCAGCATCTTAGCAACTTAGAACCTTCCTCCTAGTCATTCATAGAAATCAAAAACTCTTCGTTATTTCTTGTTTTCTTGAAACGTTCGTTTACAAAATCCATAGATTCTACCGGGTTCATATCTGATAGATATTTACGCATAATCCACATTCTTTGTAATGTTTTTTCGTCTAATAATAAATCGTCACGACGTGTACTTGACGAAGTAAGATCAATAGCAGGAAAAATACGTTTGTTCGCAATTTTACGATCTAATTGTAACTCCATGTTACCTGTACCTTTAAATTCCTCAAAGATAACCTCATCCATTTTTGAACCTGTTTCAGTCAAAGCAGTTGCTATGATACTTAGTGAACCGCCATTTTCTACATTTCTTGCCGCTCCAAAGAAACGTTTTGGTTTTTGTAATGCATTTGCATCAACACCACCACTTAAAACTTTTCCTGATGCAGGCTGAACGGTATTATAAGCTCTTGCTAAACGTGTAATTGAATCTAATAAAATAACAACATCATGACCGCATTCTACTAAACGTTTTGCTTTTTCAAGAACGATATTCGCAATTTTTACGTGTTCTTGTGGCTCTCTGTCAAATGTAGAAGCGATAACTTCTCCACGAACGCTTCTTTGCATATCTGTAACCTCTTCCGGACGCTCATCAATCAAAAGAACGATAAGATAAACTTCAGGATGATTTGCGGCAATTGCGTTTGCAATGTCTTTTAACAACATTGTTTTACCCGTTTTTGGTTGCGCGACTATCATACCACGTTGTCCTTTCCCTATTGGAGAAAACAAATCGATAATACGAGTGGAAACCGAACTTCCTTTTTCGGCTAATTTGAATTTTTCTGAAGGAAAAACTGGCGTCAGGTGCTCAAAAGAAACTCTGTCACGAACCACTTGCGGATCGTGACCATTGATTTTAAGTACACGAACTAATGGGAAAAACTTTTCGCCTTCTTTAGGAGGACGAACCACTCCTTTTACAGTATCTCCGGTTTTAAGACCAAATAATCTGATTTGTGACGTTGATAAATAAATATCATCGGGAGAGGCTAAATAATTATAATCTGACGAACGTAAGAAACCATAACCATCCGGCATCATTTCAAGAACACCTTCACTTTCGATAATTCCGTCAAATTCAAAATCGGAATCTCTGAAATTATTCTTTTTATTTTTATGGTTTGGATTTTGATTCCCGTTACTCACATTTCCATTTGCATTTCCGTTTGGATTCTGATTTGGATTTGGATTCGCATTCCCATTTTGGTTCGGATTTGCGTTTTGGTTGGGATTCTGGTTTGGATTTTTATTTTGGTTCGGATTTACCTTTTTTATTAAAACCGGTGCTTCTGTTTTTTCAGCCGTTGTAGTTTCTGCTACCGCTTCACCATCCTGAACTGGTTCTTTTTCAGCTTCCTTTTCTTTTTGCAAAGCGACTTTTTTCTCGTAAGCTGATTTATTAAATTTTACGATTTTTGGTCCTTTTTTCTCTACTGCCGGATTCTCTGGAGTTACCTGAACTTCTGTAGTTTCAGTTCCTTCATTTTCTGCAACTTCCTTCGTCTCTGCAACTGCTTTAATTGCGGGAGTTTTACCTTTAGGAGTTATTTTTGCTGCCGGAGTGATTTTTGCTGCTACCGGAGTTTCCGTTTTTTCCGGAGTTTCTTCTACTGAATCAAATTCTAATACTGGAGCATTTTTACTGATAGCCGCTTTTTTCACAGGAACAATTCTTGCTCTTTTAGGCTTATCATCAATGTTTTCTGTTTCGGTTACAGCACTAGCTGGTGGTGCTACAGTTGTTTCCTGATGTGCTAAGATCTGGCTTATTAGAGCGTCTTTTTTAACACCATTAAACTTTATAGTTTTAGCTAACTTAGCTATTTCTTGAAGCTCAGAAAGCTTCATTTCTTTTAATGCAGAAATATCAAACATGAATGTTCTATGAATTTAATTATTTTAACGGAAATACTGTAAAAAGAATAGGTAGATATTTTTTTTCAATTGACCGCAGTATGAAGTGCTTACGGTATTATGATGCAATAATACGAATAAATTTTAATCATACAATAGTATTTTAAAAAAAGAAAATATATTTTTGTAAAACAATTTTATACCATGATACAACGAATTCAGACGATATATTTAATTCTTACCTTTTTAATCACAGGCGTTCTGGTGTTTTTTATTCCGCTTTGGACATTAAATAACGGGAAGGACTTTTATTTTATGCAAGATCAGTTTTACACCATCTTGTTCGGATTAAGTACTATGTTAACTATCATAAGTATCATTTCATACAAAAAAAGACAAAATCAGTTTGTAATGGGCAGACTGAACATAATATTAAATTTAATTTTATTAGGATTGTTTGTATATCGTTCTCTAAATTTATCTGGAGAGACACTTGCTGTTTCAGAGAAAGGTATTGGGATGTTTCTGCCAATTGTTGCTATCGTATTATTAGTATTAGCTAATAAGGCCATCAAGAAGGATGAAGATCTCGTAAAATCTGTAGATCGTTTGAGGTAAACCTATAAACTTAAGTTTTTTGTGCGAAGAGAACCCGAATTTTATAATTCGGGTTTTTTTGTGTCTTTATTTTTTTTCCGATTATTACAGAACCGTTAAAACAAGGATTTAAAACGAACTTTGTAAGATATTTTTCATAATTTTACAACCTAAGTTCCATACCAATCATGACACAAAAAATAAGGATACATCTTGCTGATGACCATCAGGTACTTATCGATGGTCTTACCAATTTACTGCAAACTGTAGATAACTTTGAAGTAGTTGGTAATTCATTAGATGGAACTTCAGTTTATGATGATGTCATTAGTAACAATGCCGATATTTTAGTTTTAGATATTAGCATGCCAAAAAAAGATGGCATTGATGTATTAAAAGATTTTAGCAAAAAACAATTCCCTTGTAAAGTAATTATATTATCAAGTTATGATGATTTAAAAATCGTAAAGGAAGTAATGAAATTAGGGGCTAAAGGTTATCTCACAAAAAAATGCGCCGGCGAAAACATAATTGAAGCTATAGAAGCTGTTTATCAGGGGCAGGAATATTTTTGTGATGCCGTAAGAGACAAAATCTTTAACAGCTTTATGCATAATAATCCTAAATTGAATAAAAACAATTATGTTAAAAATCCCGTTTTAAGTACCCGCGAAATCGAGATTATCAAATTGATCGCACTAGAATATAGTGGTAAACAAATAAGCGAAGAACTTTTTATTAGTATGCATACTGTTGAATCACACCGAAAAAACATCATGAAAAAATTAAACATTACAAGCACAATTGGACTTGTAAAATATGCGCTAAAAAACGATTTAATAAATGCTTAGTTTCACTTTAAATTCAAAATCCTTCAAATAATTAAAATTGATTTATGCGTTTAATTAAAGTTTTCATATGGTACTTTTTTTTATCTTCTTTAAGCAGCAGCACTTTATCAGGTCAGCAAAAATTCGCTGTATCCACACAACAATCCAATAATTCAAGTCAAAAAAATACTCTTCCTGAAGTTAGAAATTTTGAACAATTAAAGAGCAGAGAAATTGTCAGCTTGTGTATTGTCCTTATTATAATGGTATTTTTTTTACTATTTTACTTTCATGAGAATAATAAGCTCAAACAAAAAATTAAGCGAAAAGATACCAAACAAAAAATATTCCTTGATATCATCAACGCAGGAATTGATACCCAGGAAATAGAACGTAAAAAAATCGCCTCTTTTTTACACGATAACATCAACTCTTTATTATCATCTGTTGGTTTGCATTTGAATACTTTTACAGCGCAAAACGATATAAAATCTGAAGAAATCCAGAAAGCAAAAGCTATTTTACAAGAGGCGCACGACCTTTTGCGTGATATGTCTCACGACTTAGTACCGTCACTTTTGGTCCGTTTTGGTTTGATTTATGCCTTGGATGATTTATGCGAAAGAAATTCTAATTCTAATACAAAATTTGAATTTTCAAGCAGAATTTTAACTGATAAACGGTACGGTGAAAAATTTGAAATGAAAGTTTATTTTATTATTTCAGAATTATTCAGCAATATCATCAAACACAGTGGCGCAAAAAAAGCAGAAATTTCATTGCATGAAAAAGAGAATCAACTTATTATGATCATTAAGGATAATGGTAAAGGTTTTAAAACCGAAACATTAAATGAAGCCGAAGGTTTTGGTTTAAACCGAATTAGGGCAAGAATTAAAAAATACAAAGGAAGTCTGGAAATTAAATCAAATGCAGATAAAGGAACTTTGATTAAAATTAAAATCCCTTTACCGCATTAAATAAAATTATTTCTTTCCTATTTCAACAATTTCCAGGTCTTTTATTTTGTCATCATCTATTACAAATCGCAACATGGTTCGTACCTGATGAAATCCGCTTTTTCCAGCCGCACCGGGATTCATATGCAATAGATTTTTCTTTTTATCAAAAATTACTTTTAAGATATGTGAATGTCCGCAAATGAATAATTTAGGCGGATTCAAAGCCATTTCTTCTCTTATTGCCGGATTATACTTCCCCGGATAACCTCCAATATGAGTAATCCAAACAGAAACATTTTCGCATACAAACCTATTGTGCAAAGGAAATTCCAAGCGTGCTTGTGCATCATCGATATTTCCGTAAACACAACGTAAAGGTTTTAGCTTTTTAATTGTATCAGTAACATTCAAATCTCCAATATCTCCGGCATGCCAAACTTCATCGGCCTGATTTACATATTTTAAGATAGTATCATCAATATGACTGTGAGTATCTGAAAGGAGGAGGATTTTTTTCATTCTTTTTTGAAAGTTCTAAGATTCTAAGTTGCTGAGATTTTTTCAGCAGGCTCAAAGGTACAAAGGTTTTTTTTAAGGTTCTAAGATGCTAAGTTGCTAAGATGCTCAGTTTTTTTGTTGAGACGTGCTGTTTTATTCCTTTTTGGGTTCTGTAGTTTGGCAAATCATGTCCTTTTATCCGTTCGACAAACCCGACAGGTTTTAAAACATCTCTGGTTTACTATGCGTAAAAATTGGCGGTTCTCTCCCTCACGTGAGACGCACTGCTGTGCACCTCTACGATATGGCATATCAAAATTCATTGTCCCTATGAATCTCTGAACCTTTGTTCCTTTGAACCTCTAAGCCTTTGAACCTTAAAAAACCTATAAAGAAAAACTCAGCATCTTAGCACCTCACAACCTTAGCAACTTCAAAAAAACCTTTGTACCTTTGCCCTTAGAACCTCTGCACCTTAAAATGAGATATTTTATTCAATTCGCTTATAACGGAACACATTATCATGGCTGGCAATTTCAGCCCAATGCCTCTTCTGTTCAGGAAACTTTAAACAAAGCTTTTTCGGTTTTATTAAATGCTCCTATTAATATAATGGGTGCAGGAAGAACAGATACGGGTGTTCATGCGCAGGAAATGTACGGTCATTTTGATTTTGAAAATACTATTGATATTCCGAATTTAGTGCACAAGCTGAATTCGTATTTACCAAAGGACATTGCTGTTTTTGATATTATTTTGGTTCACGATGATGCACATTGCAGATTTGACGCGACAAAAAGAACGTATGAATACCACATCAATACTGTTAAAAATCCGTTTTTGAAGGAATTGAGTTGGTATTTTAACCAAAAATTAGACGTAGATTTGATGAATCAAGCGGCCGGAATCTTACTGAATCATAAGGATTTCCAGTGTTTCTCAAAAGTAAATACAGATGTCAATACTTTTGACTGCACTATTTTTGAGGCCTTTTGGAAACAGGAAAACAGCAAGCTTATTTTTACCATATCGGCAAACAGGTTTTTACGCAATATGGTTCGTTCTATTGTGGGAACTTTGGTAAACATAGGTTTACATAAAATTTCTCTTCGTGATTTTGAAAATATCATTGCTAGTAAAAGCAGAGAAAAAGCCGGGTTTTCGGTTCCGGCACATGGATTATATTTAGCCGAAATTAATTACGATTACATATAGCAATAAGCTGTAGGCTATAAGCATTAAGCCTATTGCCTAAAGCCTATAGCTTAAAGCATAGAAAAAATATAATGAAAGCAAAAGCATTTGATACCGGATTATTCAAACGAATTTTAACTTATACTAAACCTTATAAATGGCGCTATTACGGCGTTATTCTTTTTGCTGTTTCCCTTTCGATTTTTGCGGCACTTCGCCCCTATTTATTAAAGCAAACGGTCGACGGCTATATCAAGACCCATGACAAGGAAGGTTTATTGATGTACATCGTTTTAATGGGCATTGTACTTATCTGCGAAGTTTTCTCTCAGTTTTATTTTGTGTATTGGGCAAACTGGCTGGGTCAGGATATTGTGAAGGATATCAGGACCAAGCTTTTTAAGCATATTTTGAGTTTCAGGATGAAATATTTTGATTTGGTTCCGGTGGGACAATTGGTAACCAGATCAGTATCAGACATTGAATCTATTGCACGTATTTTCAGTCAGGGTTTGTTTATGATTATAAGCGACTTGATGAAAATGCTGGTGGTGCTTATTTTTATGTTTTACATGAATTGGAAATTAACCTGGATTGTAGTTGTTGCAATGCCAATTTTGGTTTTTATTACCAGAATTTTCCAACGTAAAATGCAGGTTGCTTTTGAAGAAGTTCGTACGCAAATTGCCAATATGAACTCGTTTGTTCAGGAACGTGTTACGGGAATGAAGATTGTGCAGCTTTTTAACCGCGAGAAAATTGAAGCCGAAAACTTTAAGGAAATCAATAATAAACATAGAGTTGCGTGGATTAAAACGATTTTGTACAACTCAATATTTTTTCCAATTGCTGATATTATTTCTTCGATTACTTTAGGATTGGTTGTGGTGTATGGCGGATTCAAAATTTTGAACGGAGATCACTTCACGACTTTTGGAGATTTATTTTCATATACAATGTTTATTGGGATGCTGTTTAATCCGCTTCGTCAGATTGCGGATAAGTTCAACGAGATGCAATTAGGAATGATTGCTGCTAATCGTGTTTTTGATATTATTGATACGCAGGATCATATTCAGGATACAGGAACGCTTGAAGCTCCTGTTTTCGACGGAAGTATTGAATTTGCTAACGTTCGTTTTAGTTATATTCCAGAGGAAGAAGTGATAAAAGGAATTGATTTATCGGTAGCTTCGGGACAAACAATCGCTATTGTAGGTTCTACAGGCGCAGGAAAGTCGACGATTATTAATTTACTGAATCGCTTTTACGAAATCAATAGCGGAACTATTTTTATTGACGGTCAAAACATTGAAAATTATACCTTGGCATCTTTAAGAAAACAAATTGCAGTAGTTTTACAGGATGTGTTTTTATTTGCCGATACTATATACAATAATATCACTTTGCATAATCCTGAAATTACGCGTGAGAAAGTCCTTGATGCCGCCAAAAAAATTGGTGTGCACGATTTCATTATGAGCTTGCCTGATAATTATGATTTTGATGTTAAAGAACGTGGCGTAATGCTTTCGTCAGGACAACGCCAGTTAATCGCTTTTTTACGATCATATGTTAGTAATCCTAGCATTTTGATTTTAGATGAAGCCACGTCGTCAATTGATACTTATTCTGAAGAATTGATTCAGCGCGCAACAGAAACGATTACAAAAGGAAGAACTTCAATAATCATTGCACACAGATTAGCAACAATCGTTAATGCTGATAAAATTGTGGTAATGGACAAAGGCTTAATTGTGGAACAGGGAACACATCAGGAATTATTGACCAAAACTGATGGCTATTACAAAAACCTATACGATTCACAATTTTCAGTAGCTAATTAGTTTTACGAAATTTCCTATATTACTAATCCTTAGAACCTTACAAACATTTAAATACTAAAAACACGATCTTTTATTATTTTTAGGGAAAAATGAAATTCAATATAACTCCGTAATTTTACTTGTATTCTTACAAATAAATAAGTAAGTTTGAAAAACAAATAATCATTTTAAAAAAAACCTATGAAAAAAAAATTATTTTTTATCGTTTTATTTTTAGCCTTTTCGGTTAATGCTTTCTCCATGCAAATCATGATGAGAGTTGTTGGTTCTCTACAAACTATTACTCTTGAAGTTGAAAGTTCTGACACTATTGATACTGTAAAGCAAAAAATATTTGACAAAGAAGGAATTCATGTTAATTGCCAAAGGATTATATTTGCAGGTAGACAACTTGAAGACGGCAGAACCTTAAATGATTATAACATTCAAAAAGAATCCTATCTATATCTGATTATTAGCAATCAATGTGATTAATATTTTTTTTATATAGAAAACAAAAGACAATTTTAAAAAGTGTAAAGATTAAAAATAAAAGGGTTTGACTTTAAATTTGAACCCTTTTTTTGATATGACAGTAGAATTAGCTTTAAGAAAATTCCCTACATCCTTTAGGCTCAAAATCTTACAAACGCTCAAATGCTAAAATTACTTTCATTCATTATATTTAAGGTTAAGTGAATTTGCACAACCCTTTAATTCCACTTGTATTCTTACAAATAAATAAGTACGTTTGAAGAATAAATAATCATTTAAACAAAAACCATGAAAAAAAAATTACTAATTATTTTATTTTTAGCCTTTTCTGCTAATGCGTTCTCCATGCAACTTTTTATAAAAGTTGTGGGGAATGGAAAAACCATAACCATTGAGGCTGAACCTTCTGATACTATTGATAATATTAAGTCTAAAATATTCGACAAAGAAGGAATTCCTGTCCACTGCCAAAGGCTTATATTTGGAGGAATACAAATTGAAGACAGCAGAACATTATCTGACTATAACATTCAAAAAGAAAGCACAATATTTTTGGTTCTTAGCAATCCTTGCAATTAATTGTTTCTCAAAAAAAGATGACAATATTAAATACATTTTAAACTGGATGTGATACACTTATTATTTCGGTTTCAAATTCAATATGAAAACCAAAAGACACTTCTAAAAAGTGTGCAAGATTAAAAATAGAAGGGTTTGACTTTAAAGCTGAACCCTTTTTTTTGATATGACAGTAGAATTAGCTTTAAGAAAATTCCCTATATTCTTTAGGCTCAAAATCTTACAAACGCTCAAATGCTAAAATTACTATCATTCATTATATTTAAGGTTAAGTGAATTAACGAAACCCTATAATTTCACTTGTATTCTTACAAATAAATAAGTACGTTTGAAGAATAAATAATCACTTAAACAAAAACCATGAAAAAAAAATTACTAATTATTTTATTTTTAGCCTTTTCTGCTAATGCGTTCTCCATGCAACTTTTTATAAAAACTTTGACTGGAAAGATCATAACCATTGAGGCTGAATGTTGGGATACTATTGATAACATTAAGCAAAAAGTATTTGATAAAGAAGGAATTCCAGTCGACTGCCAAAGATTAATATTTGCAGGAAAACAACTTGAAGATGGCAGAACATTATGTGATTATAACATTCAAAAAGAAAGTACTATACATATGGTTTTTAGAGAGCTTCCTTGCAACTAATTGTTTCTTAAAGAAAATGACAATGTGTTTTAATATATTGTAAAATGGATTTGATACACTTATTACTTCGGTTTCAAATTCAATATAGAAAACCAAAAGACACTGTCCTGTAAAGTGTGTAATTTAAATAAATGGGGTTGACTTTTAATTAAGTTGAACCTCATTATTTTTATCAGGGATTCCGATTCTTATACGATTTCGTTTTTAAACATCTACAGTCGAATATCTTTTAAAACCATTGGAAGAATAAGAGCAAAGCCGACTAATGTTATAAAAATCTCTACAATTCATAATTTTCAGTAGCTAACTCCATTTTCAAATGCTAAAATATTTCTTAAAAAAGTTAAATTAGCGTTATAGGAATCATAAATGTAAGATCTACGCGAAATTATGTAACATCTAAGGTTTTTGAATTTTTTATATTTGAGAATATATAATCAAATGTAAAAGAAAATGCCACAAAACAGATTTTATCCTAACGAACAGTTTAAAGAAATAGAAATAAATGCATCACTGCAACTTAGATATGCAATTTCAAATAAAGGCCGATTAATAAGCTTTTCTGATGAAATTCAAAACGGACGTATCCTAAAAGGCGGTTTGAGTGATGGCTATCCAACTTTTAGATTTAAGGTAAAAAATGACGATAAAATTGTCAATAAATATCTTTTTTTATACAAATTAGTTGCCCAATATTTTATTCCTAAAACATCTGAAGAACAGACTTATGTACTTCATTTAGATTACAATCGCAGCAATGACGATGTGAACAATTTACGCTGGGCTACAAAAGCCGAAATGATGGCGCACAGTCGTAAAAGTCCGCGCGTGATCCAGGCGAAAAAGAACCTGATTGAACACAACTTAAAAGCCGACGGACGAAAATTAACCACTACAAAAGTGATGTTAATCAAAAAGATACTTTCAAGACCCGAACAAACAACACGCTTAAAAATGATCGCAAAACAATTTGGCGTAAGCGAAATGCAAATCAGACGTATTGCCAGCGGTGAAAACTGGGGACACGTTAAGGTGTAATTGCTTATTTGTTTATTTGTGAAATGTTAAAGGTAAAATGTGAGATGTACGATATTTAATCAACATCTCACATTTTGCCTTTTTTACTTTTTTACTTTTACATTTTTACCTTTCACATCTTACTTTTTACATCTTACTTTTCACATCTTACTTTTCACATCTCACATTTTCACATCATACTTTTTCACATCTTACTTTTTTACATCATAACTACTACGAATTACTAAAAGCAGAATGTTAGATTTAGGATATTCAATCAGAGATCTCACATTTTACCTTTTTACTTTTCTCACATTTTCACATTTTACCTTTTTACTTTTTTACATCTTACTATTTTTTTAAAATAAATCCTTAAATTCGCAATCACAAATAACAAAAGAAAAAATCGGAAAATGAGTTTCGGAATTATAAACTTCATTTTCGGTATTTAATACTAAAAACCAAACAAATGAAATACGACGTTATTGTTTTAGGAAGTGGTCCCGGCGGATATGTAACAGCTATCAGAGCTTCACAATTAGGCTTTAAAGTAGCTATAGTTGAAAAAGAAAATTTAGGTGGTGTATGTTTAAACTGGGGATGTATCCCAACAAAAGCATTACTAAAATCTGCTCAGGTTTTTGATTACTTAAAGCACGCTTCTGACTACGGTTTGAAAGTTTCTGAATTTGATAAAGATTTCCCTGCAGTAGTTCAACGTAGCCGTAATGTTGCTGACGGAATGAGCAAAGGAGTTCAGTTCCTGATGAAAAAAAATAAAATCGACGTTATCGAAGGTTTTGGAAAACTTAAACCAGGAAAAAAACTTGACGTTACAGATAAAGACAATAAAGTAACTGAATATAGCGCTGACCATATTATTATTGCTACCGGAGCTCGCTCTCGTGAGTTACCAAACTTACCACAAGATGGCGTAAAAGTAATAGGTTACCGTCAGGCAATGACATTACCAACACAACCAAAATCTATGATTATTGTAGGTTCAGGAGCAATAGGAGTTGAATTTGCACATTTTTACAACTCAATGGGAACTGAAGTTACTATTGTAGAATTTATGCCAAACATTGTACCTGTTGAAGACGAAGACATTTCGAAACAAATGGAGCGTTCAATGAAAAAAGCAGGTGTAAAAATCATGACTAATTCATCTGTAGAGAAAATTGATACTACAGGAACTGGCGTGAAAGCAACTGTAAAAACAGCAAAAGGAGAAGAAATTCTTGAAGCTGACATCGTACTTTCGGCAGTTGGAATCAAAACTAACATTGAAAACATAGGTCTGGAAGAAGTTGGAATTGCTGTTGACAGAGATAAAATCTTAGTAAACGCTTACAACCAAACTAATATTCCCGGATATTACGCAATTGGAGACGTTACTCCCGGACAAGCTTTAGCTCACGTAGCATCGGCAGAAGGAATTAATTGTGTTGAAAAAATTGCTGGTTTACATGTAGACCCAATCGATTACGGAAACGTTCCTGGTTGTACTTATGCAACTCCGGAAATTGCATCTGTAGGGTTAACAGAAAAACAAGCTAAAGAAAAAGGATACGAATTAAAAATTGGTAAATTCCCATTTTCTGCTTCAGGAAAAGCAAAAGCAGCTGGTGCGTCTGACGGATTCGTAAAAGTAATCTTTGATGCTAAATACGGAGAATGGTTAGGATGTCACATGATTGGTGCAGGTGTTACAGATATGATTGCTGAAGCAGTTGTAGCACGTAAACTGGAAACTACAGGTCATGAAATCCTAAAATCTATTCACCCACACCCAACAATGAGCGAGGCAGTTATGGAAGCTGTAGCCGATGCTTACGGCGAAGTAATTCACTTGTAAAACATATTTGTAGAAACGCAGATTCCTGCATTTTTACAGGTTATATATAATTTTCAATTTAAAAAATCCGATTTGTGAAAGCAAGTCGGATTTTTTTTGACCTGTTATCTTCGTAAAACATTCATAAATCAGTCAAAATTGCTTTTCTGTTTGTAGTAAAAAAATTATATTTACTTATATGAAAATAATTATTATAAAAATATAAGCCATGGAAAATACACCCATATTTTTTGCCGACGGAGAAAGTCCAAAAATGATTGACGCATTTAAAAAAGCACAGGAAACTTTTAAATATTTCTGGAGAGAATTATCATGGGAATATCGCCGAATTGTTCCTGCTCTTGATGTTGCCTGCGTAAAACTAGCATTTACACAAGAAATAAATAATGATACCATTGTTGAACATATGTGGATTAACGACATTAATTTTGATGGCGAAAAAATAAAAGGAATATTAGTAAATGATCCTGACGAATTAACAAATGTAGCTAATGGTGATTATGTGGAGATTCCGTCAAACCAAATAAGCGACTGGTTATTTGTAACTCAGGACAAAACTTACGGAGGTTTTACAATTCAGGCCATGCGATCTGAAATGAGCGAAACCGAAAGACAAGAACACGACGCTGCCTGGGGATTAAATTTTGGAGATTACAATGACATTCTCCTTGCTTATGAGCAAAAAGAAAATCCCGAAAATTTAATCGAACACCCAATGAGCATCAACATGAAGGAAAGTCTTCTTGAATTTGTAAAATCAAACCCAAACGAACTTACGGCACAAGATGAACTGGGATATACATTTTTACACCGCGAAGCAATTGCAGGAAACAGCACAATTGTAAAAGTATTATTAGAATCCGGCGCAGATAAAAATGCCAAAACCTACAACGATAAAACGCCTTTGGATTTTGCCAAAGAACTAAAATGGAATCACGTAATTCCAGTACTTGAATAATATTATTTTTTTTTAATACAATAAGAAATCTATGTGTTAAATAAGTTGAATCCAATAAAAAATGAATAACAATAAAAAAGTCCGGTTTGCCTTCGCAAATCGGACTTTTTTTAAAATGAATTAACGTATTAGTTTGCTTTTAACTCTTTAAATTGTTCACTGTACATATCTTTAACTTCAACCTCAGTATTATCTTTTAACCTGCGTATTTTGTATGATATTGGAGCAGATGA
The DNA here is from genome assembly GCF_044006475.1 of Flavobacterium sp. FlaQc-47. NCBI lineage: Bacteria > Pseudomonadati > Bacteroidota > Flavobacteriia > Flavobacteriales > Flavobacteriaceae > Flavobacterium > Flavobacterium sp. FlaQc-47. The sequence goes on from NZ_JBIPCQ010000004.1 coordinate 286,292, forward strand.
CGAAACAAGATCCGAAGAACTTGGAGCTTGTAAAAAACTTACAAAACTATTGTAATCCGTCACTTTACCTCCTAAAGCTAAAGGTCCGCCTACAATCATAATCTTTACCTTATTTTGGGCAAATAATTTTTTAAACTCTTCAGAATAACTTACATCAACACCAATGTCAACAACTTTTAATGCCACACCTACAGATGCCTTAACCATCATATTGTTATAAGATTCATCTTTATTAGTTTCGATTAATATATAAGCAACTCTGCCATAATCAACATTGCTAACATATACAGGCTCATGAGTTCCAAAATTATTCATATTGATATCTCCATCAATCCAGTCTGTATAATATTTTGGATCAATAGTCATACTATACAAGCGTTGTCTCACTTTTACCATTACATAATTTTTAGTAGTGCTTGCGCCGCTATTTTGCGTATAACCAAAATTTGCTTTCACCATACCGCCCAATACGTTTACATTTAAATGCGCATCAAGTGCTTTTTTAAAACTATTTTCGGTTGTAATTTCATCACTTTGATATTCGTAATATGTTGGCACAGCATTGTAATCAATTAGTCCCTTATTTTTACTTACTAATCCATTTATAACTGTATTTACTTCACTAGGAATAGGTAAAGTTTGTGCACTAACAGATAAATCCCCTCTTAAAGACATGGATAGCACAACAGGTTTAAAAGCGTTTTTAAGAACTAACGGATCATAAACCGCATTCATAAAACTGGAGCCACGCAAAATACTTCCCGGATAAATTACATCCAGATTAGCTTCGTTTATAATTGACAAAGGCGAAAGCGTAGTTTGTTTTTCAACTTCGGTCAAATAAACATATTCGTTATTACCCGTTGTAGGATTTAGTTCCTGTAATCCGGTTTTTTTAGAGCTTATTACATTATCCGGTTTCGTTGCAAAAACTACAGGCTGTAAATTTTCTAAACTCCCGCTGGTATCATCATTTTTATCATCACTACTACAAGCAGTAAATAGTAAGGTACTAAAGGCGAGAGCAAAAATTAGATTTTTTTTCATTTGGTTTTTCATGATAGTTACTTTAAAAAATTATTATTTCTGTTTAATATTCAAATTGTTATATGAAATAATGTTATCAGGTCCACTATTTCTTTTTTGCGTAATTTTAAGTTCAGCTAATATCCAGTCAGGCACTATTTGCGCACCTTTTTCAGTATTTACTTTTTTACTAAATGTCAATACAGTATTTACAGCAATATCTCCATCATACTTTTCACCATTATAAAATGCTGTATAAGTATTTTTGCTAGAATCGTTGTTTGTTAAGTAAGTGTCGTTAGTTTGATCTCCATGGTCAATCGTAAATTCATAATAACGACTGTGCTTTGAGTTCGAAAACATAGTAGCATTATCCGTTTGTTGATTACGGGTGTAAACATCAATTTTTACTGCAGAAAATAGCATTTCCTGTGAAGATCCTGCAACATATTTGTTCAATTGCATCTTGCGAAGCTCGTATTGATGCACGAAATTTCCCGGTTTTAAAACCGAAATAAAAAACGAAGAATTGGCTTTTGTAATAATAATGCTGTCTCGTGTTTTTTTCACAAGAATACTGTCTTTCACAGACGAAGACATATTTATTGAAGGTGTTTTTATTTCTTCCTGAAAATTATAGTCAACTTTATTTTGTTGATGCGCAGTAGCATTTATAGTAATTGGTTTTAGAACATAAACTACATCTGCAGAAGAATCGAAGTCTTTGATTTTGACGTCAAATTTTAACCCTTCTCCTACTTGAATATTGTTCCAAACCGCACGTTCAGTACTTTTCGATAAAGTAAAGTTGGCCTCATTGTGCTGAATAATTTCAGATGAACTATTGTCCTCACTACAAGAGGCAAGACCAACAAGCATAAAAATAAGATATTTCTTCATGTTAAAAATTTTAACAAAGAAATATCTTAAGAAATCATCTTTTATACCTTAAAAGTTTTTAAAGTAATAAAATAGGGTTTAATTTAAGGAAGTGAAAAAATGAGTTTTTATAAATTGTCACATAAATATAAACACTTTAAAAACAAACAATTAGCAACCTATAAATTGTTTTAAATTTTAAAAAATGCACTTGTCATATTATTAGATGACAACATTCTTATTTATTTGTCTGAAATTTGCTTCATCAGGGATAGAAGCTAATGTCATTAAAAAAAAAGGATAAAAAAGATTTAATATTTTAGATTTTAGATGTGAAACAGCATAGAATCGACAATTATATTATTTCATGACAATTACGATTTGAAAACTTACTATTTGTGCCGTTAGGCACTAAATATTGGTAGTTAATATGAAATGGAATAATATAGCGTGCCGTAGGTACGCAATAGTTGTCATTTGTTGCGTACCTACGGCACGCCAACATACTTCTAATGTATATTAACTACCAATATTTAGTGCCTGACGGCACATTTCAACTTTTGCTTTGAATTACTTATAATTACAAACAAAGCTTAACATAATGATATTGGGATAGAAGCTAAAAGACTTAGACAATGAAAGATTCAAGAAAACTAAAAATCCATACAAAATTTAAAGGTGAATATGGCAGCACAAAAATTCCGATAATAAAACTGGAAGGTAAATGGCTCAAAAAATTTGGCTTTAACGAAGGGCAAATGATAAGCGTAAAACAACAGCAAAATAAGCTGACCATAACAATCGAAAAAGAATAGAAACGATATCTTCAACTAAAATTTAATAACTTTATAACCAAATCTAAAAGTTATGAAAGAAATATGCATTGTTGAATTTCCGTCAAATTTAGGTTTAAAAGAACCTCAACCCGGCAAAGAACCTGGCGTAAAAAACTTGCCTGACTGGTTCTGGAAACACAATTTGCACAAAGCTATTTCAAACAATATCATCAGGCTGGATCCACCAAAATACTCTAATATTAAAGATGTTGAAACGCAAATTCTCAACGCAAATTCATTAGTTGAATATGCCAGAGAACAAGCGTATTTAATCAACAATTTACTTACTCAAAATAAATTTCCGTTTATCCTTGGCGGAGATTGCAGCATACTTTTAGGAACAGCAATTGCATTAAAACAAAAAGGCAATTACGGATTATTTTATCTTGACGGACATACAGATTTCATGGATATTTCATTATCTGAAACCGGCGGCGTTGGCGGAATGGCAGCTTCAATAGTAACAGGAAACGGACATGAAAAACTGACCAATATTCTTAATTTATCGCCTTATATTAAAGAGGAAAATCTTTGGTGTGTAGGAAATCGTGAATACGATGATCAATACGAAAATGAAATCAGAAACTCTTCTGCCACCTATTTAAGCCTTCATGAATTGAGGAAAAAAGGTGTTTTAAACTGTGTAAAATCTTTTCTTCAGGAAGTTGAAACCAAAAATCATGACGGTTTTTGGCTTCATATTGATGTTGACGTTCTCAACGATTCCATAATGCCGTGCGTAGACAGTCGAACTCCGGACGGTCTTACTTATGAGGAATTCAACAAACTTACCTCCTTTTTATTTCAAAGCAATAAACTTAGCGGACTTGAAATAACAATTCTTGATCCGGATTTAGACACAACCGGCGAATACACAAAAAACTTCGTAACTAATTTAACCTCAACATTCAACACATTCAGAAATACCATTAATTGATATAAAAAAGACTTCTTGTGGCACATTTTAGAGCAAAAGCAAAATAATTTTGCAGAGTTCTAAAATCAAAACAGAACGTCAAACAAATACCAATTAAATATTTCGAAAAATGAAAACAAAAATTGCAATCCTAATACTTATAATTTTTTCTATTGTTAGTTGTAAAAAACATCACGAGAAAAAAATGATAGACGCAGAAGTAAATAAAAGTTCAAATCCAATAGAAAAACTAAATTCTGGTAATCAGCGTTTTATATCCGAAAAAACAATTCATCCACATCAAAACAAAAAATCTGTTTTAGCCAATCAGGATAGCCAAAAACCGTTTGCCGTAATCATAACATGTTCTGATAGCAGAGTTTCTCCCGAAATTGTTTTTGATCAGGGAATTGGCGATTTATTCGTCATCCGCAATGCCGGAAATTTAATTTCAGATATTGATATGGGAAGCATCGAATATGCCGTAGAACATCTGGACACAAAATTAATCGTCGTTTTAGGTCATACAGAATGTGGCGCGATTAAAGCTTATATCAATGATAAAGACGGCGCTTACAAAAAACATTTTAATCATATTGATAACATTGTTGAAACGATATCTTTAGAAAATGAAGAAATCGAAGCCGATAAAACAACACCAAAAGCAACAAATTATTTAGGTGCTATTGATGCCAATATCAAACATTCATTAAAACTAATTCAGGACAATCCTATTATAAAAGAGCACAAAATAAAAGTCGTTCCCATGTTATACGATGTACATACAGGAAAAGTAATTCCGTTATAAATTAGAATAAAATCTAAAAACAAAAATCCGATAGATGAAAATGTATCGGATTTTTTTTGTTTTAAAAATGAGCAGCAGATTTTATTTAGGTCAATTTAAAAAAAGTTTTAAATTTATAATATCATCTTTAATCCTAAAAACATGACATTAGACGAATACAAAAAACAATTTTCAGAAGACGACGCTGTTGGTTGGTTATCAATCGATAAAGAATTCGATACACTTTATCCCAATCAGGAACCCAAACATTTTGCGCCCGCAATAAGTTATATGTTAGGCGGGGAAAATCCGCTTGATGGCGTAAGTATTTACGAAAGCAAAAAGCAAACAGATCATTATCATTTTATAACCTACGGATTTTCGGAGTTGTATTATGACGAAACAAAACTGGAAAGCGAATTTAGTAAATGGGGATTTGAACTCACTTTTCGACTAAAACCATTTGAGGCCGATAACGGAAATCCAAGTTGGGTAATTGCACTTTTGCAAAACATTGCCAAGTATGTATTTGATAGCGGAAACTGGTTTGAAGAGTTTCATTATATGCCCGCAAACGGACCAATCAGGTTGGATACAGAAACTGATATTACGGCTTTAATAATTGTAGCAGATCCTGAAATAGAAAAAATACAAACTCCACATGGCGAAGTTACTTTTTTACAAATCGTAGGAATCACTACTGCCGAATTCGATCATTTAAAAGAAAACCCCGAAACCGCACAAGATTTAGTAAATAAACTAAAAGAAAATAATCCTTTATTAATTACAGATCTAACCAGAAAATAATTGCATTTTAGTATAAAAAAACATAGAACATTATGTCCATCAAGATTTGAAAGGCTATAATTTGTGCAGTTTATCACTAAATATTGTTGTTAACATGAATCCAAATAAATATAGCGTTCCGTAGGTACGCAGTAATCATTATTTTGTTGCGTACCTACGGCACGCTAACGTATTTATGATCTATATTATTTACCAATATTTAGTGCCTAACGGCACATTTAATCTTATCGCTAATTACTTTAATTGCTTTAATTATCAAAAAAAAAGTATTAATCTCAAAACCTGTAGAGAGAAAAAAATTACCACAAAGCACGCGAAGATTTTTTACCAAAGAGAATGGATATAAACACCAAGTTCACAAAGCTATGTCAATACAAAGCTTTGTGAACTTGGTGTTTTTCAACAGACGCTACTATAAAAAACTTTGTGGCTTTGCGGTAAAATCACCCAGTATATATTTATAATCTCTTCGTGATATTTTTTTTTACTCCGTTAGGAATTAAATATTGTTAAGACTTAAATTACCACGAAGCAAGCGAAGATTTTTTGACCAAAGAGGATTGGATAAACACAAAGTAAACAAAGCCAGGTCAACACAACGCTTTGTGAACTTTGTGTTTTTCAACAGACTCTACTATAAAAACTTTGCGGGCTTTGCGGTAAAATCAACCAGTATATAAATGTAATCTCTCCGGGATATTTTTTTTACTCCGTTAGGTCCAACTGAATCCCTTACGCAAACTCAGATTTTCAAAATAATATCATTTTGCTATTTAAATATTCTCACAAAAAAAGATTATTTTAGCATAACATTAAAAATCAAAACCTACACATTCAATTAGTTACAAATAAAAAAATGTTATTATTATGAATGCAGAAATATCAGAATACAATAATTTACAAACCTCTGCAGATAAAGAAATCTGCGATCAGTTAGCCACAATAATCAATAAAAATGTACCAAATGCCGAAAATAAAATCTGGCACGCACATCCGGTTTGGTTTCTGGACGGAAATCCAATTGTAGGTTACAGCAAATTAAAAAACAACGTTCGTTTACTTTTCTGGAGCGGACAATCCTTTGACGAAGAAAACCTCATCAACGAAGGTTCCTTCAAAGCAGCCGAATTCCGTTATACTTCACCCACACAAATCAATACTACAGACTTAGAACGATGGCTCAAAAAAGCGCAGGAAATACAATGGGATTATAAAAACCTGATCAAACGAAAAGGAGTTTTAATAAAATTAAACCTTTAATTATTCCTATTTAATTTTAATATTATTCCAGCATTATGAGTCGCCGACACCGAAAAAACAAAATAAACCTAAGCACAAAAAAAGAACTAATCGTTTTTATTATCAAAGTGCTTTCAATTCCACTTTCCCTGCTTTCATTTATTTACCTCACCAGACAATACAACAACTTCATTATTATAAAATTTGAATTTGTACTTTATTTCTACATCATTTCCGGTCTTGCTTTTGGATTTTTATTTTATAATTACGAGAAAAAAAAGGAAGGTAAAAACTTTAAAATACTCGAACATTTTTCATTGATTCTTTTAATCTACGGTTCTATTTCATGCACCGTTTTTTTGATTGCAAACGAATATTTATCGACCACCAAAGAATATAAAATAGTTTCGCCTATTATTGCAAAACACGAAAGCTATAAAAGATCTCCTAATAGTATCACCGTAAACATTGAAGGAACCGAAAGAGAAATCAACATTCACAACTGCGATTTCAAGAAAATAAACACCTATAATTTTGCCGAAATAAAAATAAAAAAAGGATATTGGAATTTTCCCATTATAATGGAAACGACATTGAAAACTGATAAATAAATAAGCTACTTTTATCCTGACAATACAAATAGTAATCTTGTTTACCACGATCAATAAAATGGAAATTTCACCAATAAAAAACACCGATTACGACGCTTTAAGAAACCTGTTTTTAAACGAAAGAAAATCAACATTTTCGTGGCTTGACACATCAAATTATCAATTAAAAGATTTTGATAAGGAAATTCATGGCGAAGAAGTTTTAGTTGCCAATATTGATAATGTTGTTATTGGTTTTATTTCGATATGGATGCCAAATAATTTCATTCATCATTTATATGTTGATAAAAAACATCATGGCAAAGGCGTTGGAACTCAATTATTAAAAGCCGCAATTGAAAAAACTAAATTCCCAATAACTTTAAAATGTTTAGAGAATAATACAAAAGCCGTTGCATTTTACAGACGAAAAGGTTTTATAGATCAAGAAAGAGGACCATCTACAAACGGAGATTATATCTTATTTGAGTTATCAGAAAATATAAAGTAAACCTATAAATCTTCACAATTAATTTTACAATATAAAAATTCCAAATACCTAAAAGATCAATTCAATAATGGCAAATACTTATTACTCATACTTAGCATTTATAGCACCAAATTCAGATGCGAATCTCATTGCTTTAAAAAATAATTTAGACGCTTTTTATGAACCCGTAACCGAAAACAAACCTGCAATTGTACTTGAAAGCAACCAAATCAATCTTGTCTTTGAAGATGATTATCGTTTATACATTGCATTTTCAGAAGAAGCGTATGTGAACGAAGAAGCGCTTGAAATTGCCGCAGAACATAAGTTTGACTGGAATGAGAACTCATTTGATAAAGCAAAATTAGAAACCTGTAGCAAACGATTTGAAGTCTGGGGAGACGATGATTTTGATATGGAATATTTCAACGATAGTTTATATATCATCGAAGAAATAGAAAGATTCAGTGATGTCATTATTTTTAACATGCAATAAAATATAAAACAAATTTTAAAACTTTAATCAATTACAACGCAACCATTTAACAAAACTTGCATCTTTTAAATAAACCAATGTAAAAAAATTTAAACCATGAAAAAATTGTTTGTGTTAATCGCCGTTGTTTTATTTGTTTCTTGTAATAACGATGACAAAGAATCATCTGTAAATAATTTAAAAGGCAGTTGGATCTTTATTGGCGCTTCCGGCGGTATTACGGGTTCAACGTTTCCGATAACCACAGATCAGCAAACAGTTTTAGAATTTTCTGACACTACATTGAAAACCTATATCAATTCAAATTTAGTGAGCACTCACACGTATTCTATTCAAACAAAAAAATCAATTTTTGGCGGGATTAGAAAGATGATTGTAACTCCAACAGGTGCAGTTGCCAATGATATTGACAGAGTTCAATCGTATGAAATCAAAGGCGAAAAATTGTATTTACGCGATGAATGTTTTGATTGCTATACAGCAGAATATGAAAAAATAAATCCTGCTGCGTTCTAAAATCTTTTAAATCATAAAGCTGTAGAATAGCCCCGATGGAAACGGCATCCTTTTTCTTGCTTCTTTAGCAAGGAAAAGATATAGTGTACAGCGGGACAAAAGGTCTTGTGAACCTAATTTTTTCTGCTCCTGAAAATAAAAAATGTAATATTTAAAATGCCAAATTCCATTTTTCTGTGAATGGAATTTGGCATTTTTATTAATTCACTAAAAACAGAGAATTGCTGAATAACAGGATTCCGTTTTCCCAGAAACCTCTAAAAAGCGGGTTGTCCATCATGTAGATCACGACGCCATCGCCACGTTTATCTACGGCAAAACTCACAGTTTCATTTAGCTTTTTCTTGATGTCGTTTCCAATAAAGCCATAACTCACATAATCTTTTGGAATATACGCTACATTGATGGCATTTTTTAATAATGAAAATGATCTTTCGTTGCTTTTAAGGCTAAAATACGTGTTGCCTAAACCAAAAGCCATTGGATAGGTTTTGTCCAGTTTATTCTCGATAATCGCACCCGGAATAGAACCTGAAATTCCTCGACGTTCTGAACCTTCAAAATCAAGAAAACGTTTTTTAAGTTCGGTTTCGCTATCTTCTTTTTCAGACTTTTCTTTGTCTTCCTTGCTTGCAAACAAACTCAAAGCATAACCGGCGCGATCCTGAAATAACGAAATAGCATTGCTCATTGCAATTACTTTTCCGCCATTTTTGATCCATTCGTCAATTTGCTTTTTTTGATCTTCAGATAAGTCATAACTTCCGTCAGAAAGTATTAAGGTATTGTAATTGTATAATTTAACGCGATTAAAATTCGCTGTTTCCACAATACTTACCGGATAACTAACCGTTTCGTCAAGATAATACCAGGTCGCGCCAAACTCAGTCGAAACAACTCCTTTTCCTGAAAGCATTAAAATTTTTGGTGCTTTTAGCAATGTGAAATTCTCTCCGCCAATATCTTTAGAATTGGTCGAAAATCCTGTAGTTATAAAACTGTAATCGGTTTTTATTTTGACGATATCGCTGACTGTTTTTTCAAAATCGGCAATTTTTGGGTTATCGCCACGGCTTATAATTAATCCGCCCGGTTCAACCGCAACCGTTCCAAAAACAGCTTTTTTCATTGCCGAACGCACTTTTATTCCCGCCTGATGCAATAATGAAACTACCTGAGCCGAGATTCTGCTATTCCACGGAACGTAAAAAGCATAAACACTTGCAGGAACCGTTTTTTCCGGAATTTCGATCTTCGCTTTTGTTTTTATTTGCAGCGTATTTTTAACCGCATAACCTTCAACTCCATACGCTAATGGCAAAGCCCAAGCCGTAATATCATAGGATAAACTATCATTTAATTTTTGATTGGGTTCAAATAAAACCTGCGCCAAAACTGACCTCGGCTGATCGGCTTTTATAATTAAATCATTGGGTTCAATCTTGAAACTTTCATTTTTCTTTGTTTGGTAATGAAAACCTGATCCGTTTGCCGATGCATCTGCGTAAGCAAATTCAATGTCGTTTTTCTTCAGCATTTCGGTTAATTGTTCCAGTTTAGGATTGCTTTTCAAAACATAGGTATTGTAAACGCCTTTTGCTTTTATTCTGGCATTGGTATGAAAATCCCTGAAACCTTTTAACAAAACCTCTTTTTGCGAAGCGGCACTTTCTACCACCGTTAAAACTGCTGTTGCGTGATGCGTTAATCTGTCTTTTATGGTAACATTTGCACCATTTTCCATGGTTACTTCACGCCCAGCTCCTATTCCGCCTTGTTCCAGCGTTAAGCCAACTGCACCATTATAGGTAGGATAAGTGTCGCCGTAACTTGGATAAAACAAATCAAATCGTTCTCTGGTGGTGTACATCCAGTTTTGCTTGTCGAATTTCTCTGAGATATTTTTACCCAGTACATTATAAAAATCCTTTTGATATTGCTCTATAAATTCATGCAAAGGTTCTGCCGCCGGAGGGAAAAAATATGGCGAATTATAACTCATTTCGTGAACATCAGTATGAACCTGAGGCATCCATTGATTGTACAATTTGATGCGTTGCTGCGTTTCTATTTGAGTTTGCCACGCCCAATCTCTGTTCAAATCAAACAAATAGTGATTGTATCTTCCGCCTGGCCAGACTTCCATGTGTTCTCTGTCATACAAACCCGGATGTGTTTTTTTGCCTGTAACTTCTCTTAGCCAGTTTCCGTATCGTGAATATCCGTCAGGATTAATACACGGATCGAGAATTACGATGGTGTTTTTCAACCATTGTTTTGTCACTTCGTTTGATGGATTCAACAATTCGTACGCCACTGTCAAAGCACTTTCGGTTCCGGCAAATTCATTTCCGTGAACGTTGAAACTCAGCCAGACTATAATTTTATCTTCAACGGCTGTATTTTTTTTATCTGATAATCCAATTGATGCCAAATTATTATTGCGAATTTGTTCCAGATTTGCCAGATTTTCAGGAGTCGAAATATAATAGACATTTAAATCACGTTGCTCGTTTGTTGCGCCGTATTTCTGCTTTTTGATCGATTGAGATTGCTCCGTAAGATAATTGAAATAATCTTCGACCTGATGGTAATAACTGATTTGTTTACCGTAATTGGGAATAAATTCTGATGGCGTTTTAAGTTGCGCAAAAACAGAAAAAGAAACGGTTAACAGCAATACTGTCGCGATAAATGTTTTGTTCATTGGTAAGTTGAATTTGGATAGGTCGTTAAAAATAACAATTAACTTTATACAGAAAGACAAGATTGCAGTATTTTTTTTGGAGATACTTATTAATGTTCAGTAAGTACAACAAGTTTTCAAAACCTGTCGGGTTTAGAACATTCCTTTTACATGAAAGAATCATGTTACTATTGTGGTTTTAATTTGTATTTTCGTTCAGTAAATCAAACTATATTATGGAAGAAGCATTACTTGAAAAATCAGTTTTTGAAGAAATACCAACAGGAAAAATTTATTCTGAAAAAGCAATTAGGGTTGGAACTTTTTTAGGAGGCCCATTAGTTGCAGGTTATTTTATTGCCGAAAATTTTAAAACTTTTAATGATTTTGATAAAGTTAAAAAAACGTGGATTATTACGATACTTGCTTCGATTTTTATTTTTGGTTTGATCTTTCTGATTCCGGAAAATATAAATATTCCAAATGCGATATTTCCGGTTATTTATATGATAATTGCCGGTTATTTGACAAAACATTTTCAGGAGCAAAAAATAAATGAGCACATACAAAATGGCGGTCTGGAGTTTAATTGGTGGCGCACAATAGGAATTTCGCTTATTGGCTGTTTTATTACAGTTGGTGTGTTGGTAGGTCTTGGTTTTGCCAATGAAGCCGCAAACGGAAGAATCGCCGAATCAACAAAAACATATGGCGTTATGAATCATGAGATCGCTTATACAACTAATATCAATGAAAAAGAAGTGGATAAAATTGCAAAATCATTTGAAAAAGGAACTTTTTTTGACGACGCAGTAACTAAATATGTTTACTTAGAAAAAATCGATAACAACTACGAAATAGCTATTTCATGCAATGAATCTATTAAAACCGATTTAAACTCTTACCAATATTTTGTCGCTTTAAGAAATGATATGCAAAAGGATTTTCCTGACAATAAACTCATCTTTAAATTAGTTGTCGAAGATCTTGATAATGTGATAAAAAGAATTGAATAATTTTAAAAACTAAACGTTTACGCACGCCAAACCCGACAGGTTTTAAAACCTGTCGGGTTTAAAATAAAAAACTAATATAAATGACTATAGAAGAAATTATCGATGCTCAAATGTCAGCTTTTGACAATAGAAACATAAATAATATGATGCCTTTATTTAGCGACAACATCAGGATTATTAATTTCAATGATAACTCAATCGCAATTGATGGAATAAAAGAATGTGAAAAAATGTTTATTACATTATTCGAAAATTCACCAAATCTTCGCGCCGAGATTATAAAGACTATACATTTTGATAATAAAGTAATCGTTCACGAATACATTTACGGTCGAAACGGAAGCAACGAAAGAACGGAACAAGTCGTTATTTTTGAAATTAAAGATCAAAAAATTAGCAGAATGGATTTAATAAAATAAATCTAAAAAATATTACTACAAAATCTTAAATTCTAAAATTTGATTTGCTTCATCCGCACGACAAACCCGACAGGTTTTAAAAAGCTGTCGAGTTTAAAAACACAACGTAAACCCAAACCCCTTACATCTTAAAAACTAAACCTCTAATCCAGCCCCGATGGAAGCGGAAATCCTTTTGCTTTTTTCTTTAAAAAGCAAAAGATTAAAGCGAACAGCGGGACAAAAGGTCATTTGAAAATAAAATTACTGCTCCAAAAAATAAATCCAAAAAAATCTAAAGATTAATAATCTATTGCTTTTGGCTACGACAATAATAGTTTTGGCTAAATCTGTTCTTTGAATGTTGCGCAACTTTGTATTAATAAAAACACATACAAATGAAAATTACAATTACAGGTTCTTTAGGGAACATTAGCAAACCGTTAGCGCAGGACTTAGTACAAAACGGACATGAAGTTACGGTCATTAGCAGCAGCAACGACAAACAAGCTGAAATTGAAACTTTAGGAGCCTCGGCGACGATTGGTTCGGTGGAAGATGTGGCATTTTTGACACAGGCATTTACGGGAGCAGATGCGGTTTATTGCATGATTCCGCGTGCGAATTATTTTGATCCTAATTTGGATTTAGATGCTTTTACACGTACAATTGGAAATAATTATGCCGAAGCTATCACAAAATCAGGCGTGAAACGTGTGGTGTTTTTGAGCAGTATTGGCGCGCATTTAGAAAAGAATTCAGGAATTATTCAGCGTTATAATGAAATCGAAGCCGTTTTGAATCTACTCGATGTTTCGATTACCTTTATGCGTCCAACTTCTTTCTTTTATAATTTGCTGGCTTATATTCCGCTAATTAAATCACAGGGAATTATTGCAGCAAATTATGGTGCCGACAGAATGATTCCGTGGGTTTCTCCCAATGATATTGCACTTGCCATTGCAGATGAAATCGTTACTCCGCTTGACGGGAAAAAAGTTCGTTATGTTTCAAGCGAAGAACTTACAGGTCATGAAACAGCGCAAATTTTAGGAAATGCAATAGGAAAACCGGATTTAAAATGGGTTTTAACTACTGATGAAGAAACCTTAAACGGATTGGTAAATGTGGGAATGCAGCCAAAAATCGCCGAAGGTTTGGTCGAAATGTACGCCGGACTTTATAATGGTTTACTTGCCGCGGATTATATCAAAAACAAACCTGCAGTAATGGGACAAACAAAATTAGCCGATTATGCTAAAGAATTTGCTGCAATTTACAACCAGAAATAAGTACCTTAGACTATGGCAAATAATCAACCTGTTCGAATAAAAAGTATCAGCGAATTTCATGAATTTAGAAATTTGCCCAAGCCGGAACATCCCTTAGTGAGCGTTTATAACTTTGAAGATTTAAAGTATCTGAACGAAAATGAACCTAAAAGCTTAATGCTTGATTTTTACTCGATTGCATTGAAACGAAATGCAAACGCTAAAATGAAATACGGTCAGCAGGAATATGATTTTAAGGAAGGGGTTTTGATGTTTATTTCGCCGGGTCAGGTTTTTTCTATCGAAGGAAATTCAGAACTTCAACATACAGGATGGTCATTATTAGTCCATCCTGATTTTTTATGGAATACGCCGCTTGCTAAAAAAATCAAGCAATACGAGTATTTTGGTTATTCGGTTTATGAGGCTTTACATCTTTCGGATAAAGAAGAAAAAATGATTATTAATCTCATGAAAAACATTCAGCAGGAATATCAGTCGAATATTGATAAATTCAGTCAGGATGTTATTATTGCCCAAATCGAATTATTACTGACTTATGCAGAACGTTTTTATAATAGACAATTTATTACCCGAAAAATAAGCAACCATCAAATTCTCGCAAAATTAGAGCAATTACTTGACCATTATTTTGCAAATGATTCCCTGACCAAAAACGGTTTACCAACGGTGCATTATATTGCCGAAAACTTAAATATTACGCCTAATTATTTAAGCGGATTATTGAAATCATTAACCGGTCAAAGCACACAACAGCATATTCATGATAAATTGATTGAAAAAGCCAAAGAAAAACTAACGACAACAAACTTATCCATAAGTGAAATTGCCTTTGAATTAGGCTTTGAACATCAGCAATCCTTCAGTAAATTATTCAAGACCAAAACCAACATTTCTCCTCTGGAATTCAGGCAGTCTTTTAATTAAAAAGGCTTTCGGCAAAATAACATCTTTAATTTTCATAAATTCGTTCAATAAAAAATAAGTTTATGAATCCCGTTTTCAAAAATACACTTGCCGTAATCATTGGTCTTTTCGTAGGAAGTATTGCTAATATGTCTATCCTATTAATGAGCAGCTCTGTTATTCCGGCTCCTCACGGTGCAGATGTCACTACAATGGAAGGATTGAAAGCCACCATGCATTTATTTGAACCTAAACATTTTATTTTCCCATTTGTGGCACATGCACTGGGAACTTTTGCCGGCGCAGCAACAACAGCTTTAATCGCGGCAAATAACAAAATGAGATTAGCGCTCGTAATTGGTGCTTTCTTTCTATTGGGTGGAATCGTGAATGTCTGCACACTGCCTTCGCCAATTTGGTACAATGTTATTGATCTTGTATTTGCTTATCTTCCAATGGCTTATTTCGCTAAAAAAATAGTTACATCAGAAGAATAACAGCATTTTAAACGGAATAAAAACATGAAAAAAATTGGACTTGTAGGCGGAATCAGCTGGGTTTCGACAATTGATTATTACAAATTAATTAACGAAGGCGTTAATAAAAAACTAGGCGGACTGCAATTTGCAGAATGCCTGATTTACTCCTTAAACTTTGGTGATATCCAGGAAAAAACCTGGACGAACTCCTATGAATTACTACTTAATGCATGTTTGAGTTTAAAGAAAAGTGGCGTCGATGCCATAGTTTTATGCGCCAATACTGCGCATATGTATGCCGATGAAATTGAAAAAGCGATTGGATTACCATTAATTCATATTGGTACAGAAACCGCAAAAGCCATAATAAAAGAAAAAATTACTACAATTGGACTTTTAGGAACTTCGTTTTCTATGGAAATGGATTTTTATAAAGACCGCCTTAAAAGTTTTGGACTAAATGTATTGATTCCCGAAAAACAGGAAACTAGAGATTATATACAATATGTATTGAAAGAAGAATTGGGAAGAGGAATTATAAATCCCGAATCGAAACAGAATTATATTAAAATTGCCAACGAACTTATTGAAAAAGGCGCCGAAGGAATTATTTTAGGCTGTACCGAAATTCCGTTGCTAATCGATCAATCTAATTTTTCGGTTCCGGTTTTTGATACTGCTAAAATACATTCTGAAGCGATAGTCAATTTTATAGTTGCTTAAAATAATCAGTCCGTAAATTTGTAATTGTTTGAACCAAATAAAGCTCTTATTATGAAAAGTACCTTTAGAATATTTCTTATTTTATTGATTTCTATTTCATTATTAAATTGTGCTTCATTTTCTACTAAAAATTTCAAAAACGACTACACTTCAATTAATCCCGGCAATTTACATTCGTTTGACGGAAAGTTTAGTTTTTCTCCGATAAAAAAATTCGACAAAAAAAACGAACATTCCAATATAGATAATTTAAAAAAACATATCAATTTGTATAACTTCATTACAAATGAAAGTGTAAAATTCAACGATATTGATTCTATTTTAAATGGAAGAGTCAACTATCAAATTGAACTGAAAATTATTACTGATAAAGAAATAAGCGTTGAATTATTTAAAAATAATCAAAGCATAAAAAAGCAACAAATTAAAGGCGAACTTAAAAAAGACGGAATGTTTTATCTTGATAATAAATTCCTGAAATGTACCGGAATCCCTTACCTTTTTGGTGGATGCCAAAACAATAAACGCCGAATAGCAATTTCAAATACTAACAATTTGATTGTAAATGAAGCCTTAGACAATACCGGAGCGCTATTGTTTTTATTTTGGGCGGGACAAAGCTATAATAGTGCTTATGAGTTTCAACGTCTGGAATAAACGATTTCACTTACCCTGATTTTAGATCTTTAAAAATCTAAAATTATTAAATGCTTTTTTTAATTTCCTACATACTTATTTTATAACTTAGTTAGCTTTTAAATAGTAAGATCATGACCAGGAAAGAAATAGCTACTGAGTTTTTAAATCTCGCTGCAAACGGGCATTCGCACCAGGCATTTCGTTTGTACGTAGGTGAAAATTTCAAACATCATAACGCCTATTTTAAAGGCGATGCAGATACCTTAATGCTCGCCATGGAAGAATCCACCAGAATGAACCCAAATAAAATTTTTAAAATTCATCATATTCTTGAAGATGATAATTTAGTAGCCGTACATTCTCACTTAAAACAAACTCCCGTAGAACTCGGTTTCGCAGTAGTACATATTCTAAAATTCAAATCAGATAAAATCGTCGAACTTTGGGATTTAGGGCAGCCAATTCCAAAAGATCCTATTAATGAAAATGGGATGTTTTAGTTTTTTAGTTTTCAGTCGCAGTTTTCAGTCGCAGTCGCAGTTTAAACCGAGACTGAAAACTGAGACTGAGACTGAGACTGAAAACTGAGACTGAAAACCGAGACTGAAACCTGAAACAAAAAATAACAAAACCTTCTAAATGAACTCCCCTACCAGAATCACCTTCCTTTTATCTTTCCTTTTTTTATTTTCGAATTGCAATTCATTTGCTCAAAAAAAAGAGAATTATTCTGCTCAAATTGATAGTCTAGTTACCAATACATTGCCTGTTTTTAATGGCGTTGTTTTGATTTCAAAAAACGGAAAAACAATATATTCTAAAGTAAAAGGAGTTGCTAACTTTGAATCTAAGAAACCATTGACAATTGACAGTCAGTTTGAAATCATGTCAAACAGCAAACTAATTGCGGCTGTTTTAGTTTTACTAGAAGTTGAAAAAGGGAAAATAAATTTACAGGATCCTATTAAAAAATACTTACCGGAACTTAAACAAACCTGGGCAGATTCCATTACCGTTCATCAACTTTTAAATCATACTCACGGCATCATAGATGTACAAAAACCGCTCGCTTTTAAACCCGGAACTGATTTTAAATACGGAAACCTCAGTTTTAATTTACTGGGAAAAATTGTAGCATTTACGAACAAAAAAAGGTATTCAGAAGTAGCTGATGCGCTTTTCAGGAAATTAAATATGAAAAATACTTTCTGTTATTCTGACGATAAAAAACAAAATGTAGTGACAGGATATAATAATAAAAACGGCATACTTGAACCTGACGAAAAAAGCCAGATTAACGAGGAAACTCTGGGCGGAGATGGTGTCATTTCTACCGTAAAGGACTTGGCGATTTGGAATAATAATCTGCATAAAGGAAAAATTCTAAAACCTGAAACGTATCAATTACTGATACAACCAAGTGCTTTATCACAACATAATTTCTTTGGGAAAGAAAAAGACGGTTACGGTTATGGGATTAGAGTTATCGAAAAAGAACCAGTGAAATATATTGGTCATACCGGCTTAGGCGATGGGTTTTCTTCTGTAAATTTGTATTTTCCTGAAAGCGATGTCAGTTTAATCATTTTAGAAAATCAAATGAATGAAGATGCTAATTTATTTTATATTTCTGAATTCAAAATCAAAAACATCGTACTGAAAAGTGATTTGCTCAACAAAAAATAAAAACAATGGCAAAAAACAAAACTACCGAAACCGAAAGCAGTGTTGCTGATTTTATAAATGTTATTGATGACGAAATAAAAAGAAATGACGCTTTTGAACTGGCTAAAATAATGAAGAAAATTTCAGGCTTCGAACCCAAAATGTGGGGAACAGGTATAATTGGTTTCGGAAGTTATCATTATAAATATGCAAGCGGTCATGAAGGCGATGCGCCATTAATAGCCTTTTCTCCAAGAAAAGCATCAATTTCACTTTATCTCAATATTCCAACTGAAAGCAGAGACGAATTACTGTTACAATTAGGAAAACATAAATCAGCAAAAGCTTGCGTTTATATTAAAAAGCTTATTGATATTGATCTTGTTGCGCTGCAAAATATCATTTCTATTTCTTTAGAAAATTCAAAAAAATTATATTCCTAAAAATTAAAAACAACATGATTATTACCATCCTACTTCTTATAATCGCTCTTCTTATCTACGTTTTTACGCATCCCAGATACGGAAAAAGACCTTCGGGAGAACGATTGGCATTACTGCAAAAATCACCTCAATACAAAAACGGAAGATTTGAAAATGAACATTTTACGCCTGAACTTGCAGAAGGTTACAGCTACTTTAATGTTATTTCTGAATTCTTTTTTAAAAAAGTAGACCGCAAAATTCCCACTGACATTATTCCTTCGATCAAAACTAATTTACATGAACTTACTTTAGATCAGGATGTTTTGGTTTGGTTTGGGCATTCTTCTTATTATATCCAGCTTAGCGGAAAACGTTTTTTAATTGATCCCGTTTTTAGTGGTAACGCCTCGCCTATTTACGGAACTACAAAAGCATTCAAAGGAACTGATATTTACACAGTCGATGATATTCCGGAAATTGATTATTTATTAATCACACACGATCATTATGACCATTTAGATTATAAAACGATAATGGAATTAAAACCAAAAATCAAACAAATAATTTGTGCGCTTGGTGTAGGCTCCCATTTTGAATTTTGGGAATTCCCAACAGCAATTATCACAGAAAAAGACTGGCATGAAAAAATAGAACTAGATCAAAACCTGACGCTTTATACAACGCCGTCGAGACATTTTTCCGGCAGAAGTACCAAACGCTGTAATACGCTCTGGACATCTTTTGTACTGGAAACAAAAGACTTTAAAATGTATTTAGGCGGTGACAGCGGTTACGACACTCATTTTGCTGAAATTGGCAATAAATTTGGTCCTTTTGACATTGCGCTTATCGATAACGGTCAATACAATCCTGCCTGGAAATACATTCATAATTTACCCGAAGATGTAATAAAAGCCATGAAAGATTTAAAAGCAAAACGAGTTTTTCCCGTGCATTCGTCAAAATTTGCACTGGCACTTCACGCCTGGGACCAACCGTTGATAAAAATAACTGAACTCAATGCCATTTCCGAAAATCCGATTCCGTTAATAACACCAATGATTGGCGAATTAGTTCAATTAAGAAACGAAAACCAAGAGTTCAAACAATGGTGGAAAGGAGTTAATTGATTTTAGATTGGAGATTGGAGATTTTAGATTGGAGATTGGAGATTGGAGATTTTAGATTTTAGATTTTAGATTTAAAACTGCGACCGTAAACTGCGACTGTAAACTATGACTATAAACTGCGACCGGAAACTGTGACTGAAAACTTGAAACATGAAACAAAATAAACATGAAACAAATAAAACCCGAAACAAATAAAACAAAAAAAACCTTGAAACTAAAAACAACCCTTTTCGCCTTTATATTCCTGATAAGCTTCAACATCTTTTCCCAAAATACTTATGTCTTTTTAGGAAGTTATAACCGCGATAAAGCAGCAGAATCTATTCAGGTATATCAATTGGATACAAACGGAAATTTGACAAAAGTTACCTCTGCAAAAGACATGATTAATCCATCGTATTTGACATTATCACCCAACGGAAAATATCTTTATGCCTGCACAGATACAAGAGTTCCAAATGGCGGAAGTGTGAGCAGTTTTGAGTTTAATCCTGAAAATAAAACGCTGACATTCTTAAACAAACAATCAAGCGGCGGTGAAAATCCGGTTTATCTTTCGGTTCATAAAAACGGTAAATGGCTCGTAAATGGCAATTATAATGAAGGAAGTGTTTCAGTGCATCCGTTATTAGAAAACGGAAAAATTGATTCGCTGGCGCAGCATTTTCAATATTCTGACGGAAGTGTCAATAAAGAACGTCAAACTAAAGCGCATGTTCATTCGACCGTATTTTCTCCTCAAAACGATTATTTATTCATGCCCGATTTAGGTGCAGATAAAATACGCTGTTATCGCTTTGATGAAACTCAAAAACAGCCTTTAAAGGAAACAAAAGTTCCTTTTACAAAAACAGATTTAGAAGCCGGACCAAGACATTTTACGTTTCATCCCAATCAGAAATTTGGTTATTGTATAGAAGAAATGTCGGGATCCATAAGTGTTTATAAATATGATAGTGGAACTTTAAAACAAATTCAGCGCATCAACACACATCCGGACACTATAACATCCGGTTTCGAAAGCTCAGATATTCATGTTTCGCCAGACGGAAAGTTTTTATATGCGAGCAATCGCGGGAAAGAAAATAATATTGCCATTTTTTCTATTAACAAAAAAGGATTACTGAAAAATATCGGGTATCAATCGACATTAGGCAATCATCCAAGAGTTTTTGCCCTGGACGAAAGCGGAAAATTTTTAATTGCAACTAATGTTAATTCAGGAAATGTAGTTGTATTTGCAAGAAACCCAAAAACAGGATTGCTTACAAAAGTAGGAAATGAGGTGAAAATGGAAAATGTTACTTGCGTTCAAATTAAAAATATTTAATTTTAATGGCGAACTTATCTCACGGGTTTTCGGGTTTAAACGACTTTTCGCTGGTTTGTTCTCCTTTAACTTAAAATACATAATGCAATATTAGATGTAATTTCTCCTTCGTCGAAACTGACAAGAGTATGGTAAATTCGAAATAATTCGTGGCGAAAAAATCTTTTTAATCACTTTAATCAGTGGCAAAAAAATAAAAATGACAAATTCAAAATTCAATTTACAGCCTGAAATTCTTGAAGACGAAATCACAAAATTAATTCCTTTGCAGGAAAGTGATTTTGACGAACTTTATAAAGTAGCTTCAGATCCCTTGATTTGGGAACAACACCCAATAAAAAACCGATATAAAATAGAAGTTTTCAGCTCTTTTTTTGATGCAGCAATCGATTCAAAAAGTTCCTTTTTAATTGTAGATAAAAAGACAAATGAAATTATAGGCAACACCAGATTCTATGATTACAATCCTGAAAAATCAAGCGTTGCTATTGGCTTTACTTTTATTGGCAGAAAATTTTGGGGCGGTTTGTACAATAAATCAAATAAAAAACTTTTGATAGATTACGCTTTTCAACATTTAGATTCGGTGATTTTTCATATTGGCGCAGATAATATACGTTCGCAAAAAGCAGTAGAAAAACTGGGAGCGATAAAAATAAACGAAATGAATGTTACCAATAACGGAATTGATATTCCTCATTTTGAATATGAATTAAAGAGGGTTAATTATAAATTATGAGTTATGCTATTAATTGGGATTTTTGAAAATTAGCTTTGAAACGTGTCGTTATGTAGTAAATATTGGTAGTGATTTTTTGATTCAAAATTCATTGGTGTGACACAGGAATCATATTGCGTACCTACGGCACGCTAATCTATTTCTGATTCATTTTTTCTACCAATATTTAGTGCCTAACGGCACAGAATATGTCTTTAATAGAAATCAAATAACTCATAACCTTCAACAAATAACTGATAACCTTTCACCTTTGACAAATAACCTTTCACCTTTACAAATAACATATAACAATATACAATGAAAAGAATAACAGTTTTTTGCGGATCAAGTTTTGGAACCGAAGAAATTTACAAAGAACAAGCTACACTATTAGGCAAAACGTTGGCTCAACAAAATATCGAATTGGTTTATGGCGGCGCAAACGTAGGTTTAATGGGCGCGGTTGCTGATGGAGTTTTAAACGAAGGCGGAAAAGCAATTGGAGTTTTACCGAATTTTTTAAGATCGAAAGAGATTGCGCATTTAGGTTTAACCGAATTAATTTTGGTCGAAAGTATGCATGAAAGAAAAACCAAAATGGATGAATTATGCGATGGTGTAATTGCACTTCCTGGTGGTTTTGGAACGCTTGAAGAACTTTTCGAAATGCTGACATGGGCGCAATTAGGTTTACATAAAAAGCCAATTGCTATTTTAAACATCAATGGTTTCTATGATTCACTTATAGAATTAACTAAAGTTATGGTCGAAAAAGGTTTACTGAAAGATGTAAACCAACAAATGCTTTTGGTTAGCGATAACATTGATGATTTATTAAACCAAATGAAAAATTACGTTCCTCCAACTGTTGGAAAATGGATTAAAAAAAAAGAGCTATGAATTTTGAGTTATGAGTTTTGAGTTAAGTGTTAAGAGTTAAAAAATTATGAAAAATAAGAATTATATTTACTTCTGCTCTTCTGGACATTTAACTTATAACGTATAACTTCTAATATAAAAAGACATGAAACCAGAAAATAACCACTTCGCAAAAGCCGAAATGCTGATTAGAAAACCTGTTTCAGAAGTTTTTCAGGCTTTTACAGATCCGGAAATTACCAGTAAATTTTGGTTTACAAAAGGTTCTGGAAAATTAGAACAGGACACTATAACCGAGTGGACTTGGGAAATGTTCGGTTTCTCACTAACCGTTACAACTCATGTTTTGCAGGAAAATCATAAAATTGTGATTGAATGGGGAAATCCCGGCGACACGACTTTAGTCGAATGGATTTTTAGTCCGCTTGATGAAAATGAAACTTTTGTAAGCATTACCAATTCCGGTTTAAAAGGAGATTCGGATAAAATAATTGATCAGGTCAGAAATTCAACCGAAGGATTTACATTAGTTCTTGCCGGTGCAAAAGCCTATTTAGAACATAATATAGAACTGAATCTGGTTCTGGACCGATTCCCGAAAGGACTTGCTTAATTTGAATTAAATGCAAAGTTTAATGATTTTCGCAAGAGCGCTGAGTTTTTTTGCACGCAAAGTCGCAGAGGCGCAAAGTTTTATTTTCTTGCAACTTATTGCCTATTAAGAAATGAAACAAAAAGTAAAACCGCAAAACTTAAAAAACTTTGCGCCTTCGCATCTTTGCGAGATTTAAAAAAAAGGCCATAAAATAATTCCCAATGGATTTAAAACAGCATTACAATCAACTTTATAAAACATCGTCTGAAGCTATTTTACAGGGAAATTATAAACTTGACACACAAATTAGCGATGCTTCAGATTCACGATTTGGAGTTACGTTATTAATACGCCCAAACGAAACCCTAAAAAATAAAATTCACTCCTTTTTAGATGAATTAAAAGCGATTGAACCGGAACAATATTATTATCCTGATTCAGATATTCATATTACTGTATTGTCGATTATTTCGTGTTATGAAGGTTTTACTCTGGATAAAATCAAAATTCAGGATTATATAGACATAATTCAGCAAAGCCTGGTACATTTAGATAAAATCAAAATTGAGTTTCGAGGTATAACAGCTTCGCCTTCAGCAATAATGATTCAGGGTTTTCCAACAGATGAATCTTTGAATGATTTCCGCGAAAAACTACGGGAGAATTTCAAAAAATCAACTTTACAACAAAGTATTGATAGCAGGTATTCCATAGCAACGGCGCATTCTACGGTTTTAAGATTTAAGGAAAAACTTCAAAAACCGGAGAAACTGATGCACATTGTCAAGCAGTTCAGAGATTTTGATTTTGGAGAATTTACAGTAGAAAATTTAGAATTAGTATATAATGATTGGTATCAAAGAGAAAAAAACACCATTCAATTAGCAAAATTTATGATTTAATTTTTTTAACAGATTTTTTTTGCCAAGAATTTCACGAATTTTCGCTAATTGAAATACGCATAATAGAATTTGTGCTAATTATTACAATTCGTGGGAAAAAAACTTTATTCTTTAAACTTCCCAAAATGCCATAACACACCAGATGGATCGTGTAAAAAACATTCGCTTCCCCAATCAAAATGACGCGTTGGAGTTAATTTTACGCCGTATTTCTCCGTTAGATTTAAAGCTAATAACTGATTGTAATAGTAATCAACGTCGTCGACTTCAAGAAAAATCATGGTGTTTTCATTCCAGCTTTTCTCATAATAATCCTGAAGATAAAAAGCGAGTTCTCCGGTTTTAAAAACAGAAAAATTAGCTTCTAAAACAGTTTCTTCAAATCCTAAATCACGGTAAAAACTTCTTGAAATTTCAAAATCTTTGGCACCAATAAAAGGTCGGATGGATTTAGCTTTGTGATTCATAATTATTATAGATTAAAAAATTAGACTTAATTCAAAATACATCATAGCTTTGTAAAATATCGAAACCGAGTCCACCACTTCTTACGCGGACTTTCACGTTATTGGCTGAATTAACCTGTTCAGTATCTTCAAACTTAAAAACAAGTTCTTTCTCAAAACCAAAGTAGTTAAATTTAACCAATGGCGCTCTTTCACTTCGACTTCCTTTTGGTTTTGGCATTGAACTTTTCTCTATAATTTTTGCTTGACAATTTTTAATAATTGGACTTGCCAAATAATAATTTAAAGCCATAAATAGATAACATGAAATAAAACCCCAAGAGACTAAATTCTGAATTATTATAATGAAATTACCAGAATTTGAATATATTTTTTTTAGATGTTTCTTACTAATCAAAAAACCTATAAGACCAGTGACCAATAAAATTGAGATCGGTATATATAAATTAATTAGTGTTTTTCTGAAAATTGCTATTTCAAAAAATAACAAAACAATACCTATCATAAAAATTGAGGAATAGAAAAATTTCCATTTCCATTCTTTTTTTGATGCAGGCTTTCCTTTTATCCCGGTAACGTTCTTCATAAAAACTATTCTTTCTTCAAAATCTTCATTAAACCTAGAATGAGTTACTCCATTTTAAGACCGATTTTATTTACTCGAACTCATTTGTTTTCGCAAATCCAGATTCAAACTGTATTGTTCTTCAACAGGAATTATTTTTCGGGAACTTTTATTGATATCACTTCCTTCGGCTGACCATAGAAACGGATAAAAATTAAAAACCTCATCGCCTTTTAATTTCGAAACTTCTTCTCGCCATCCATTCCACCTGTTTCCTTCATAAAACTTATCTAAATTGTTATTAAAACAAAATTCCAAAAATTCAGAATACGTAATATCCAGCGCTTCATATTCCAGATTATCAGGAGAAAAATAATAAATCTTGCCTACATCGCTTCCTAATCCGCCACCATTTAAAAGATAAAAACCACCAATTGCATCATCGGCAATTAATAAAAATGAAGGCGTTTCACCAAATTCCTTAAATGATTTTCCTTTGTTCCAGTCCGGAAGTGAACGATTAAACCTTGAATTTCCAGAACCTAAAATCCTGATCCATCCATCATCAATTAAAAGTCCGCCTGTCATAAAAACAATTGCACCCATTGGCGAACGCGTTGTAACCTGTGTTTTATATAAGGCATCTTTTGCTTTTGCAGCATCAACCGGCAAAATCTCTACTTTATTTTTGGCTGTTTTTATCCAATCCTGAACAATTGTCCAGCCCGGATCCTTTTTGTCAATAAGTTCTTCCGCTTTTTTCATTTTATTTTGTGCAGTTGCTGCAAAAGTTACCAATATCAATGCAATTAAAATAAACCTTCTTGTCATTATTATCCTGTAAATATTTATATCTAGCTTTTCTTCAAAATATTCCCCAAACCGCGACCTATTTGTTCAATCGCTTCAAGACCTTTAGTTAATGGCGTTGCGTTAAAATCCTCGTATGCATCCATCGCTGTGCCTTTGCGGTCGTCTTGTGCATACACTAAAATCAGATTATTATCATCAAATGATTTTTCGAATTTCTGTGGCAATTTATCAAAGATCGATTTGTATGAAACAGATCCTTTTCGGGATAAATTAAAAACAATCAAATCGGTTGGTTTAATTTCATCTGAAATCGATTCAAAATCTTCCCAATCCATGATGCTTTTGAAACCTAATTTTGCATTTAATTTTAAATTAAGCGCAATTTGCTGAATCGTCTGATGCGTTTTATATTCCGCATAAATGATAATCGGAACACTTAATTCCTGCGATAATCGGCAGATTTTCTGTAGTAAAAGATGAAATCCAACGCCTCTTTCTGAAAATGGCGGACAGATGAAAACCAATCTCTTTTCCTCAATAAATGTTTTTTGAAATCTACAAATAAATAAACTTTTATCTACGTTATTGATAATCGAATCTACGTTTTCTCCAAAAATTTTATCCAGGAAACCTGTTTTTCTCGGCCATCCAATAATCACAATATCCGACATTATTTCCTTTGAAGTTCTGGCAATTCCGCTTGCAGGATGATGGTCGATTCTGGCAATCGTATTGATTTTAACTTCAGATGCTGATCCCTGAATTACAAATTTATCAACTGCTTTTCTATATTTTAAAATATTCTTTTCTGCCTGATCATTATTAGGAACAATGGTTAACAACGTCACCGGATTAGCTGATTTTTTATCTTTTATCAAAAGCGCAAAATCCAATAATGTGGCTGTCGCCGAAGTTTTGGCCAACGGAATTAAAATGTGCTCATCTAAAATCTGGTCGCTGTGTGCATCTTCATGAGAAACTTCTTCCTCGCAAATAGCAATTTTTTTGGCTGCTTTTTCAGTTGCGAAAGAGGCTACAATACACGTAATTAATATTAAGATAATAGTTCCGTTTAAGATGTTTTCGTCAAGGATTTTGGCTTTAAAACCCACTAAAATTACGGCTAAAGTTGCCGCCGCGTGCGCGCTGCTTAATCCAAAAATAAGTTGACGTTCTGTCTTGGTATATTTAAAAGTAATCTGGGTAAAAAACGCTGCAATCCATTTCCCGAAAATAGCCACGACGCTCAAAGTTCCTGCTACAATTAATGCCGTTGGTCCGCTTAAAATAACGCTGATATCAACCAGCATTCCCACAGAAATCAGGAAAAACGGAATAAATAATGAATTCCCGATAAACTCAATTCTGTTCATTAAAGCAGATGAATGCGGAATTAAGGGATTCAGTGCCAATCCGGCAACGAACGCACCAATAATAGGCTCAACCCCTGCAACTTCGGCTAAAAACGCTGCGAAGAAAACAACCGAAAGTACAAAGATATAATGTGCGTGTTTTTCACTTTCTAACTTCTTAAAGAACCATTTTGCAATCCTTGGAATAACCAAAAACATAATGGCAGAAAAAATCGCCAGTGAAACGCCCAGTTTTATCCAGAAAGCCTGATTAAGATTTCCCTGACTGCTTCCCATAATAATGGCAAGAATAATTAAAACTGCGGTATCGGTTAAAATAGTTCCTCCTACGGTTATAGCAACAGCCTGATTTTTAGCAATTCCCATTTTACTTACAATAGGATAAGCAACTAAAGTGTGTGTCGCAAACATACTTGCCGTTAAAAAACTTGCATTAAAATCATAATTCAGTAAATAATAACAAACCGGAAACCCAATTGATAATGGAAATATAAAGGTGAAAAATCCAAAGAGCAAACTTTTATTTCGGTTCGCCTTAAACTCGTTCATATCAAGTTCTAAACCGGCGATAAACATAATGTATAAAAGCCCGATTGTTGAAAATAAATCAACGGCTGAGTTTTTGGCAAGAATATTAAGTCCGTGTGGTCCAATGATTACACCCGAAATAATAAGACCGATTATCCCCGGAATATTTATTTTTTTGAGTAAAATAGGTGACAAGAGAATAATGAAAAGTATCAACGAAAAAATTAATACTGGGTTGCTTAGTGGTAATTCGAATTCTTGTAAAAAATGCTTGAAAAATTCTATCATAATGTAATTTTATCTTCTTTGTAGTCTTTTAATTTCCGCAAAAAGAGTTTTCTAAATTAAAATGAAATCGCAGAAGTTATTATTTTCCAACTTTATTTTAAAAACGTAATAAAATTGGATTCTTTAGTGATTGCTTCACTACAAAAATACCTAAAAAAAACGCGCACTCTTTACCAAAACCGCATATTAAGTAATAAAATTTGTTTCATTGCCAAATTATTAGAATTTAATATTTTTTTTAACAAAACTGCAACATTAACAAATGAAAATAAATGTTCGTTGCATTATTCAATTATCTTTGTCTTAATAAATATTGCACAATGGAAGAATGTATCTCTGTTTTTGATATGCTTAAAATTGGC
This sequence comes from Flavobacterium sp. FlaQc-47, assembly GCF_044006475.1. Classification (NCBI taxonomy): domain Bacteria; kingdom Pseudomonadati; phylum Bacteroidota; class Flavobacteriia; order Flavobacteriales; family Flavobacteriaceae; genus Flavobacterium; species Flavobacterium sp. FlaQc-47. The sequence goes on from NZ_JBIPCQ010000004.1 coordinate 315,053, forward strand.
GTTGGCCCTTCAAGTTCCCATACTTTAGGACCGTGGAGAGCCGCAGAACGTTTTTTAGAAGAGTTAAAAAACGAATCAATTTTAGACCAAATTAAACGAGTAAAAGTCGATTTATACGGATCTCTTTCTTTAACTGGAAAAGGCCACGCTACTGATTTATCTGTAATGTTGGGTCTAAGCGGACAAGATCCTGAGTATATCCCGATAGATGATATTGCCGGAATTATTAAAAACATCGAAGATACAAGCGAAATTATTCTGGCAAATGAACATAAAATTCCGTTTTACTTTCTACAGGATATTGTGTTCAATAAAGAGTTTCTTCCCTTCCATGCAAATGGATTAAAATTCACCGCTTATAAAGAAGATGATGCTGAATACGAATCTACTTTTTATTCTATTGGAGGAGGTTTTGTGGTCAAAGAAGAACGCATAAATGCCAAAATAAAAGAAGTTATAAAATGCGCGTTCCCCTTCCCGATTCAAAATGCGGTTGAACTTTTAAATTATACGGTTTCAGAGAATAAATTGATCTCGGAAATTGTGTATGAAAACGAAAAATCGATGCGTCCGGAAGCAGAAATTCACTCAGAATTAATGCGAATCTGGAACACGATGTTAGAATGTATGTATATTGGCTGTCATACCGGAGGAATTCTCCCGGGCGGATTAAACGTTCGCAGAAGGGCTTTTGATATGCACCAAAACTTAATAGGTCTATCAAATTATTCGAACCCGCAAACGTGGCTGGAAGAAATTAGAAAAACCGAAGTGAAATTTCGTCAGATCCTGAAATGGGTAAGTTGTTTTGCACTTGCCGTAAATGAAGTAAATGCTTCTTTAGGGCGCGTTGTTACTGCACCTACAAACGGAAGTGCCGGTGTAATTCCGGCAGTTTTAATGTATTATCTGGTCATTGAAAACCATGATGCAGGCGAAAAAGAAATCAAACAATTTTTGATGGTTGCCGGAGAAATTGGAAGTATCTTCAAAAAAGGTTCCACAATATCTGCTGCAATGGGCGGTTGTCAGGCCGAAATTGGCGTTTCGTCATCTATGGCTGCGGCGGCACTTTGCGAATTAATGGGCGGATCTCCTGCTCAGGTTTTAATGGCTGCCGAAATCGCAATGGAACATCACCTTGGCTTAACCTGCGACCCAATTGGCGGCTTGGTTCAGATTCCATGTATCGAAAGAAATACAATGGGCGCCATAAAAGCCATAAACGCTGCAGAACTTGCGCTTGAAACGGATTCTAAAAACGCAAAAGTACCACTTGACAAAGTCATCAATACAATGTGGCAAACTGCAAAAGATATGAATTCTAAATACAAAGAAACTTCTGAAGGAGGACTTGCAATTGCCGTAAATATGGCGGATTGTTAAAACGTCAAAAAGTTCGCCACGAATTTCACTAATTTGCACTAATTTGCACTAATATTTATATTCGCAAAGTATAAAGTTCAATACTAATTAGTGAAAATTCGTGAAATTTGTGGCGAAAAAAAATTTCTCCAAAAATATACTACATGAAAAAATACCACTTTATTATTGCACTATTATTTTGCTCAGTTTTATTGCATTCCCAAGAACGTTATTTCCTTAATTCAGATACACGTTTGTACACTTCGGCAAGTGCTTCGTCTGAATTTTCAGGCTATTTTAAATATGGTGCCGAAGTACAATTATTATCCGAAAGTAAAAATGGCTGGTATAAAGTAAAAGCAGATAATTTAACGGAAGGTTTTATTCCTGAAAAATTTGTTGCCACAAGATTAAATTCAGCCGACATTAAAGTGCGTGACAACGAAAACCCAATTATTGAAGGAACCGATAATTACTACGGAAGTAATCATCTTTTTGTTTTAGTTGCCGGTTTAAAAGCAAGAACCCAGCCTGATAAAACGTCTAAAATTAAGGAAATCCTAAATGTTGGTGATCCGGTTGCTGTAAATTATCTACCCAAAAATCAGGAAGAATGGGTCAATATAAGTGGTAATTTTAGTGATGAATATGCAAAATTTACTTTAAGAAAATTCATTGGCAAAAGACCCGATTTCAATACTCTATTAAAAGATTTCGATAAACTGGATAGTAATAATATTACAGAACGCAAAACTGTTGGTGAGCGAATTGTAGAATTAGCGTGGAATAGTGATGTTGCAACTTTAGCTCCGGCTTACCAAAGATATTATGAAGTTGTCAAACAATTAAACGACACCAAACTTCTTGCTGATACTGAACTGAATATGGCTGTAGCCAAAGGATTAGCGAAACATAAAAAACCGGAAGAGATTCTTGCTTTCGTTAAAAAATCAGAATTTGTCCTGAAAGGTTTAAAAACTAAATCATGGTACCTGACTCAAAAAGATCTGGTAAAAACTTTTGGGAAACCTGTTAAAAAGGCAACTGTAAGTGATGAATGCGGTGTTTATTTAAGTGAGACTTTTTACTATTATCAAGACTTGGAAGCTTCTGTAGATGAACAAAAAAATCAGGCAGAAATCACAAAAGTTTTCATTAACGAGAACAACAAACTTGTTCTAAACCCAAATGCAACATTAGACAGTTCAGTAACTGAAAAAGCATTTATCGAAAAATACGGATCTTATATTGTTGCCTCTATAAAAGCGCCACACAATTACTCTATACAATTAGAAGACAGCGAATTTCAGATAGAATTTAAGGATGGAAAAATATTTACCATCGAAATATTCTTCTATTGCTGATTTCAATCTATAATTAATCAATACTTTTACATCTTCAAAAAAAAATAAAATGTCAGTAGCAAAAAAAGATTATAAAAGAATCACAACAAAGTCATTGATCGAAATGAAAAGCAACGGAGAAAAAATCTCTATGCTTACCGCTTACGATTTTACAATGGCAAAAATTGTTGATACCGCAGGAGTCGATGTGATTTTAGTGGGCGATTCAGCATCAAACGTTATGGCGGGTCACGAAACGACTTTGCCTATTACTTTAGATCAAATGATTTATCACGCTTCATCTGTAGTTCGTGCTGTAGAAAGAGCGTTAGTTGTGGTCGATTTACCTTTTGGAAGTTACCAGTCTGATCCTAAAGAAGCATTGCGTTCTGCTATCAGAATCATGAAAGAAAGCGGCGGTCACGCTGTGAAACTTGAAGGTGGAAAAGAAATCAAAGAATCGATTAAAAAAATATTAAACGCAGGAATCCCGGTTATGGGACATTTGGGTTTAACACCTCAATCAATCTACAAATTTGGAACTTATAGCGTTCGTGCCAAAGAAGATCAGGAAGCCGAAAAACTAATTGAAGATGCTAAATTATTAGAAAAAATTGGCTGTTTTGGTATTGTTCTTGAAAAAATCCCTGCTCACCTGGCAGAACAAGTTGCTAAAAGTATTTCAATTCCCGTTATTGGTATTGGTGCCGGAGGCGGCGTCGACGGACAAGTATTGGTTATTCATGATATGTTAGGAATGAACAATGAATTTAGCCCGCGTTTCTTGCGTCGTTACCTAAACTTATACGACGAAATGACAAAAGCAATTGGTCAATATGCTGCTGATGTTAAGTCAAGTGATTTTCCTAATTCGAGTGAACAGTATTAATTTTTTTTAAGGTTCTGAGATGCTAAGGAAGTAAGGTTCTAAGTTTTTCTTTAAATTAAGAATTTTAAACACAATCTTGTCAGGCTGAGCGGAGTCGAAGCCCACGAAAGTAACTCGGCAAAGAAAATTTTACCGCAAAGTCCGCAAAGGATTACGCAAAGTTCGCAAAGTTTTATGAACTACGCTTTGCTTTAAGATCGCAAAGGGATTGTGTTTAAAAAAGCTTAACTTAATAACATTGTAGTTCGGGACTAAGTTTTTTTAAATTAAATAGCCTCCAGCTTTAGCTGGAGGAATATTTTAAATTTACCAAAAGGCTTTAGCCAAATTCTTTTTATCTAAAATCTAATATCCGAAATCTAAAATCTAAAATTACACACAAGTCTAGTATGAAAATCGTTTCAGATAAAAATAATCTCCAGGTTCTACACGAAGACAACCATATTATTGTGGTTAATAAGCGCGTAGGCGATATTGTACAAGGTGATAAAACGGGTGATAAGCCATTATCTGATGTTGTAAAAGAATACATTAAAGACAAATACAACAAACCTGGTGACGTTTTTCTGGGTGTGATTCATCGTTTGGATCGTCCTACAACCGGAATTGTTGTTTTTGCCAGAACAAGTAAAGCTTTAACGAGAATGAACGAAATGTTCAGCAATCGTGAAACGCAAAAAACCTATTGGGCAGTTGTCAAGAATAAACCTCAGGAAAAAACTGCGAAATTGGTTCATTATCTCAAGCGAAATGAAAAAAATAATACGTCAAAAGCACATTTAAAAGAGGTTCCGGACAGTAAACTGGCAAGTTTAGATTATACTGTTTTTAAAGAACTTCAAAATTATGTGGCGCTGGAAATTAATTTGCATACCGGTCGTCATCACCAGATTCGCGCGCAATTAGCTGCAATTGGATCGCCAATTAAAGGAGATTTAAAATACGGTTTTGACCGAAGTAATCCTGACGGAGGAATTCACCTTCATGCCAGAAAGCTGGTTTTTATTCACCCGGTTTCTAAAGAAAACGTTACAATTGTTGCGCCAACTCCGGACGAAACTATTTGGAATGCTCTTTGATTTTTATGTTTTAATTTATAATTTTTTAATTTTTATCGATTAACTTGCAGAGACATAAATCAAGCTGATCAAAAAATGGATTATAAAAACGACATCGGATACAGAAAAGAAACGCTAAAAAAGTTGTTGTATAACATTCAGAAAAGCGAAGACTTAATTGTAAAAGCTTTATACGATGATTTTAAAAAGCCTGAATTTGAAGCTGTTCTAACCGAAACCAATTATGTGATTTCGGAATTAAAAGACACAATCAAAAACCTTAGTAAATGGGCAAAACGCAAACGTGTTTTTCCTTCGATTCTTAATTTCCCTTCTACAGATTATATTTATAAAGAACCTTACGGAGACGTTTTGGTAATTGCGCCCTGGAATTATCCGTTTCAATTGGCTTTATGTCCCTTGATTTCTGCCGTTGCAGCCGGAAACAGAGTCGTTTTAAAACCATCAGAACTTACTCCCAATACTTCATCCATAATTACAAAAATTATTGAAAAAGCATTTCACGTTAGTCATGTTGAAGTTGTTGAAGGCGGTGTCGAAGTTTCGAATAAATTACTGGCACAACGCTGGGATTATATTTTCTTTACAGGAAGTGTCGCTGTTGGAAAAATAGTAGCCAAAGCAGCGGCCGAAAATCTAACTCCGATAACTTTAGAATTAGGTGGTAAAAATCCTTGCATTATAGATGAAACTGCTAATTTAAGACTAGCTGCAAAACGTATTGTCTGGGGAAAATTTATTAATGCAGGTCAAACTTGTATTGCGCCGGATTATATTTTGATTCAGAAAAACATGAAAGTCAATTTCATTTCCTTTGTAATCGAAGAAATCATAAAAGCGTACGGCAAAAAAATCGATAAATCTCCTGACTTTGCCCGAATAATTAATACCAAAAACTGGGTTCGGCTGGATAGTATGATTGAGCGCGAAAAAGTTATTTTTGGAGGAGAAACTGATGCCACTACCCTATATATTTCGCCTACTCTTATTGAAGAACCGGCATTAGAAAGTCCGGTAATGAACGAAGAAATATTTGGACCTATTTTACCCATCCTGATTTATGAGACGGAAGCCGATATACAAAACATAATTAGCCGTTATGAGAAACCCCTTGCATTTTATGTTTTTAGCGAAAATAAATCATTTGCCAGAAAATTAATCAAAACGCATTCCTTTGGCGGGGGTTGTATCAATGATACAGTGGTTCATTTTTCTAATAAAAGACTGCCTTTTGGGGGTGTCGGGCACAGCGGAATTGGCGCTTACCACGGAAAATTGAGCTTTGATATTTTCTCTCATCACAAAGCGGTTGTGAAAAAAGCAAACTGGCTGGATTTGCCCATGAGATATGCACCTTACAAAGATAAATTATCCTCAATTAAAAGAATATTGGACTGGATGTAACCTCAAAAAACAATTTCGTAATGTTTTCGAGTTTTTCATAGGGAATTGATTAAAAATATTATATTTACGCTTGAATAACATCCTAAATCGCGGAAATATAAAATAATTCTACTTACCCAAAAATGAAATCCATATCTGATCAAATCAAAGACATTAAAAATCATGGTTATACTTTAGATTTTTCAAATGTTTTTAACCTTGCTTTTGAGAATTATAAAAAAATAGCAGTTTACGCCGGATTAATCTTATTAGTCTTTTCGGTATTTTTTGGTGTGATCGCTGCCGTGATTCTGATCGTTTTTTTTGGTATCGATAAAGTAGAAAACGCAAAATTTCTTACTATTGAGCCACAACATTTAACACAGATTCAATTAGTGTATTACATTTTTGGAACTGCAATTCTTTCCGCAATATTTAGTCCGTTTACTGCCGGATTTTTAAAAATGGCAGACTCTGCTCAAAAAGACCAGGAATTTAAAGTTGCTACAGTTTTTACTTATTACAAAAACCATTACTTTTTACAAATATTTCTTGCCACATTTACAGTTGCTTTATTAAATGTTGCAATAGGCACATTTTTAGAGTTCCAGCACCTCAACGTTTTAGGGCTGGCAGTATCTCTGTTTTTATCCTTTTTCACATTCCTGATCATTCCGCTAATTATATTCGGAAATTTAAAAGCATTCGATGCTATAAAATCAAGTTTTATTATTATTTCAAAGCAGCCTGCCATATTACTCGCCTTAATAATTACTATCATTGGCGCAATGATTGTTGGCTTTATGGCATTTTGTATCGGAATACTCTTTACAATTCCATTTAGTTATTCGATGACTTACGCCATATATTGTACCATTTTCAATGTTAATAAAGAAGATCCGATTGATTCAATTGGAAAATCGGATTTAGAATAAAAACAGAAAATTTCAGATCATAACAGAGCTTAACCTACTCTTTCTGAAATTTTCAAAAAGGCTTATTTACTAAACCAAAACATACCCCAAAATCTATGGTAGAAAACTATAGTTTTTTCAATTCGTTGATTTCAGGAATTGCCATTATTGGGAATGCCCTAAAATCAATTATTGCAAACTGGTACGTTTTTACTTCGGACATTATTTTTTATAACAATCCTAAAATCATTCTTTTAGGTTTAGCCTTAATTGGTTTCGTTGGGATTCTGGTTTACCAATTCATTAAAATAAAAGCCCGAATTGGTTATTTTATCGAAAAAAAGCTAGAAACAGAAACTGCAAATCGCGAATATCAGCTTTATCTTTTATTTTTTGGTATCTCTATTATTGTTATCGAAATCATCAACGAAATTTTTAAAGTCAGACCCAAAAGTATGCTGATTTTAAACGTTACCATTGGTTCTGTAATTCTCGTAATTTATCTCATAACGGTTAAAGTCAAATTTCTTCTTGACAGGGTCCAGCAAATATTTATTATATTATTCTTACTATTTCTAATACATGTAGGCTATAATATCATTTATCTCACTCATGATTTAGTTCCTATAATTGCTTTTCTGATTTGCTTTTACTTCTCTTACAGCATTTTAAAGCCCATAAAAGTATATTGGGCATTTGTGGGAGTAGTATTTATCTATCTTATCATCACGGTTGTTTTTCATTTAATTCCGGTAAAATCATCTATTTTACTCATCAATTACTGCATTATTGTTTTTATAATTAATCAGGTAAAATATGCCGTTTTACTAAACAACAGAGATAATTTCAGGTTTACAAATGAAATTGTTCACAAAGGAAATTCACTGACAATTGCCACCAATAAAAAAAACGAAGTTTTGTTTTGCAGTGAAACCATCACTTCTATTTTAGGTTATTTACCGGATGAAGTAATGGGTTTGAGGTTTTGGAAATTAACAAAGGAAACTGATGTGATGGAGAATATAAAAAATTTCAATCACGAAGAAAATACGCTTTATATTAGAAAATTAAAAAGCAAAAATGGCGAATTCAAATACATTCAATGGAAAGATAAAAAATTCTCCGAAGATTTAATTATAAGTATTGGACAGGATGTTACGGAACAAATCAATGTCAGGGATCAATATAAAAATCTGATTCAGACTGCAACAGATATTATTTTTGAAATTGATACTGACGGTTATTTTACTTTTGTAAATGATTTTGGATTTTCAATTTTAGGATATTCTGAAAAAGAAGTTATTGCACAACATTATTCTAATTTCATTCATGAAAATTATCAGCGAAATGCGGTTGATTTTTATGAAAACCTGGATAGTAATGAAAACAACTTTCCCGTAATTGAAATTCCGATATTAAAGAAAAATGGAAAACCATTATGGATTTCCCAAAAAATTATAATTCGTAAAAATGACTTTGGTCAAATTATTGGTTTTGCCGGAATTGCGCGTGATATTACCGATATTAAAAACATAGAAAACGAGAAAAAGAAACGTCTTAAAAAAATTGAGTCCTATAACAATTCCACAAAAAAATTATCAACTTCAGATTTCAGCAAATACGACACTTTAAATTCGGTAATTGATTATATCATTAAAGAAGCTTCGACAGTATCAAAAACGAATCGGGTAAGTTTCTGGAAATATTCTGATGATTTAATTACCTGCAAAAACTTATTCAGCCTTGATAATCAAAATTTAAGCGATAAAAATATCCTGGATAAGGAATCGTATCCTATTTATTTTGAAACCTTAAAAAGCAAGGCAATTATAAATGCTCCGGATGTTTTTAACAAACTGGAAACATCTGAATTTCAGAGACTTTATTTTACTAAAAATCAGATAAAATCAATGCTTGATGTCCCGATATTTTTAAGCGGACAACTTGCGGGTGTGGTTTGTTTTGAAAGTACCGATGAAAAAAGAGACTGGGATAATGAAGACATCAATTATGCCCGAACGATTTCTGATGTTATTTCTTTAGCGATTTCGTCTCAAATGCGTCTTGAAGCAGAACGAAGATTAGAATTTAAAAGTCAGTTGCTTTCTGCACTTGCTTTATGTACAGAGAAATTTTTATTGAGCAAAACGACTCACGAAATGTTTCAGGAAACGTATGATCTTATAGGAAAAGCGGCCAAAGTCGATCATATGTATTACTATGAAAAAGATTTTACAAGTGATACTGTGTGCCAAAAATACAAATGGTCCAGAAAAGGAATTGAACATCAAATAACGGAACTACGCCATTTTACAGAAGATAATTTAAAAGAAATTCATGAAGCTGCACAAAGCAAAAAAATCTTTAATACATTAACCCGTAAACTCGATGATACTTTTTTTAAGAAATTGCTGAGTGATAACGAAATCAAATCAATCTTGATTTTGCCTTTGTATATCAATGATATTTTTACAGGTTTTATAGGTTTTGACGATTGTACAAATGAGCGAAAATGGTCTGACGAAGAAATTTACATTTTTCAGGTTCTTGCCAACAATATTTCATCGGCATTAGAGAGAAATCGAAATGAAACTAAAATTCTTGAAAGTGAAGAAAAATTCAAATTGATTGCCAACAATATTCCGGGCACCGTTTATTTATCTAAATTTGATGCATTTTCGACCAAAATATTCCTGAATGATGAAATTTCAAACTTAACAGGTTATTCTAAATCAGAATTTGTCGAGAACAATCTTTCTTTTTTATCTCTCATTCATCCTGAAGATAAAGAAGACGTAATTAACAGTCAGATTAACAATTTACAAACCGGAATGCCTTTGCATAATGTTTATAGAATTCAGCGAAAAAGTGGCGAATACATTTGGGTAGAAGAATTTGGAGATGTGATCAAAAAAGCAGGAGAAATTGAATTTGTGGGTGGAATTTACTTTGATATCACCAACAAAAAAGAAACCGAAGATGCAATAAAAGCCAAACAACTTGCCGAAGCTGCAAATAAATCGAAATCTGACTTTTTAGCCAATATGTCGCATGAAATTAGAACTCCGTTAAACGGAATTATTGGTTTTACTCATTTATTGATGAAAACAGAACTTGAAGAAATTCAGGAAAAATACATGACTACAATTAACCAGTCAGCACATTCGCTGTTGGAAATTATAAACGATATTCTTGATTTTTCTAAAATTGAAGCCGGAAAACTGGAACTTTTTATTGATTTATATGATATTAAAAAAGTACTGGGACAAGTATTTGATTTAATTGTTTACGAGTCAAATCAAAAAAACCTGAAACTGGAATTAAATGTAGATCCTGATGTTCCTAAATACATCTGGACTGATATTGTACGAATCAAACAAATTTTAATCAACTTACTTTCAAACGCAGTAAAATTCACAAATGAAGGCTCTATTAAACTGAATGTTTCGGTTTTAGAAAAAAATAAAGGTAATAATTGCGTGATTCGATTCTCTGTTGTAGATACCGGAATTGGGATTCTTGAAAAAAATCAAAAGAAGATTTTTAAAGCATTTTCGCAGGAAGATAGTTCTACAACCCGAAAATTTGGAGGAACAGGTTTAGGTTTAACCATTTCAAATCAGTTATTAGGGCTGATGGAAAGCCATTTGCAGCTTGAAAGCAAAATTGATTCAGGAAGTAATTTTTATTTTGATTTAAATTTAAAAACAAGCAATCATAGCATCAACGAAAAATATAATGCCGAACTTAAAAAAATCAGCCTGGAATTAAGCGCTAATAATATTATTTCCAATCATAAAAATATTACCTTTTTGATTGTAGAAGATAATAAGGTAAACATGTTACTGCTAAAAACTATCATTAAAAACTTGTACAGCACTGCTTACATTTATGAATGCGAAAATGGATATGAAGCTGTAAATCAATTTGAAAGCATTAATCCTGATCTTGTTTTTATGGACATTCAAATGCCTATTATGAATGGTTACGAAACAACAAAAGCGATTAGAAATACAATTACCGGCAAAGATATTCCGATAATTGCTGTAACAGCCGGCGCTGAAAAAGACGAAAGAAACAAATGCATATCAGCCGGAATGGATGATTATATCTCAAAGCCAATCATTAAAGGTACTGTCGAAGAAGCATTGGTGAAATGGTTAAAATAGTAAAAACTAAAGTATAACTGTAATGTATATTTACTAAAAAATATATAAATTCGTACAAATAAAATTCAATAAACTAAAATACAATATAATATGAAGTGGTTAGGATCAAGACAAAGTGATAACGTAGAAGACAGAAGAGGTATGTCTGGCGGAAAAGTAGCCGTTGGAGGTGGAGTTATTGGTATCATTATTTTGTTGTTAAACGTTTTTGGTGGTGAAACCGGTCAAACTGTTGGAAATGTATTGGAGCAAATGCAAGGCGGTCAAACGCAAACTGAAGCCGCGGCGCCATTAAGTAAGGCAGATGAAGAAATGGGGAATTTTGTAAGAACTGTGCTGGCTAAAACTGAAGATACCTGGGGCAAAATATTTACCGAACACGGTATGACCTATAAGAATCCAAAATTAGTACTTTTTAGAGGCTCTGTAAATACCGCTTGTGGTGGAGCATCATCTGCATCGGGACCATTTTATTGTCCGGGCGATCAAAAAGTATATATGGATTTAGCCTTCTTTGAAGAGCTAAAAAGTAAATTTGGCGCTAAGGGTGGTGATTTTGCTATTGCGTATGTTATAGCGCATGAAATTGGGCATCACGTACAAACTTTAATGGGAACCTCAGCGAAAATGCATGAGGAGCAAGAAGGAAAAAGCGAAGCCGAAGCCAATAAATTATCTGTAGCATTAGAATTGCAAGCTGATTTTTATGCCGGAGTTTGGGCTCATGACAACGAACAATATTTAGAGTCTGGAGATATTGAAGAAGCTTTAAGTGCAGCAAATGCCGTGGGCGATGACGCTATTCAAAGTAAAATGTCTGGTCAGGTTGTTCCGGATTCCTTTACACATGGTACATCAGAACAAAGAATGTACTGGTTTAAAAAGGGATTCAAAACAGGCGATATCAAGCAAGGTGATACTTTTGCCGAAATACGATAAATTATAAAGCCACTATAATAAACTAAATGAGCATGACTTAAACGTCATGCTTTTTTGTTTTTTAACAATTAATATTATGATTTATTTGTAGTGGCGCACAGTAGTGCGTCTTATTTTAAACCATATAAGTGATATAAGTTCATTTAATATTATGTTCTATTCGTAGAGGCGAACAGCAGTGCGTCTTATTTTAAACCATATAAGTGATATAAGTTCATTTAATATTATGATCTAATTGTAGAGTTACACAGCAATGTTTCTTAAAAGTTCATTTAAAAATTATTTTCAAATCGTGTTTTTTTTTTACGACGAAGGAGGAATCATCTAAAATCTAATCTTAATTTTTAAATGAACTTATATCACTTATATGGGATCAAGACTAAATGTTGTGGAAAAGCATAAAAGATATTAGTAGCTAATTGAAGTTGCTCGTTTAATAATTCAACAAATAAATTGGATTTAAAAAGTTTAATCCCTACGGGATATTTTTCTTGTTGATTCTTATTCTACCAATATTAAACTCCTAACGGAGTAAAAAAAATATCCCGAAGAGATTACATTTATATACTGGATGATTTTTACCGCAAAGCACTCAAAGTTTTTTATCATAGAGTGTGTTGACAAACAACAAAGTTCACAAAGCTTTGTGTTGACATAGCTTTGTGAACTTTGTGTTTATATCCATTCTTCTTGGTAAGAAATCTTTGAGCGCCCTGTGGTAATTTTTTTCTCTCTCCAAAGCTTTTCGTATTGATCCTTTTTAGTATTGATCCAATCTTTGTCGAATCACTCGTGCGATTCTTCGTTCCTCAGAATGACAATATTGTGTGAAAATTAAGCGCACAAAAAAAGCCTTGAATTTCTTCAAGGCTTTCCAAATTCTGGGTGGCTGACCGGGTTCGAACCGGCGACCCTCGGCACCACAAACCAATACTCTAACCAGCTGAGCTACAACCACCATTTTTCTTTGCGGTTGCAAATATACAACAAAGGTTTACTTCTACAAAGAAAAATTTGAAAAAATTACATCAAAAAATTGAAAAATTTATATCAAATTATCTAAGCTATTGATTGCCAAACACCTTTCAACAGTAAAACCTTCGGCAAATTCTTTACCAACTAACCTTCCCAAGTCCTGCGCACGGTAATTTAAACTTTCCAAGAAGTTTTTACTCGTAATTGGAGTTGCAGGTTCTTTAGAATTCGGATCATAAAATTGCGTTTTATAAGCCGTAATTGCTTCTACTTTTTTATTTTCAAAACCTGTAATGTCTACTACAAAATCAGGTTTAATATTTTTCCACTGTATATAATGGTACACCACTTTTGGTCGCCACGCTTCCTGATTCACTCCATCAATCGAAGTTTCGATTTTCATTAATCCTGATAAAAAGCAAGCGTCCGAAACTAATTTGCTTCCTTTACCGTGATCAATATGGCGATCGTCAATTGCGTTGCACAATACAATTTCAGGCTTATATTTACGAATCATTTTAATGACTTCCAACTGATGCTTTTCGTCATTGGTAAAAAAACCATCACGCATTTCTAAATTTTCGCGAACCAAAACCCCTAGGATTTCTGCCGCATCTTTTGCTTCCTGATCTCTCGTTTCTGCCGTACCGCGCGTTCCTAATTCCCCACGCGTTAAATCCACAATCCCTACTTTCTTACCAAGGGATACTTCTTTCAAAATTGTTCCTGCACAACCTAATTCCACATCATCAGGATGTGCGCCAAAGGCTAATATATCTAATTTCATATTTTTCAATGTCAATGTCAAAAATCAATTGCAATAAACTAACTGACTTTTTGTTATCTATTATCTTTACTCTTTACTCTTTACTCTTTACTCTTTACTCTTTCCTCTATCTTCTCCTCAAAACCCTTTTCATCGTCATTGATTTATTCACGCTTTCCTCCCATTCTTTTTCGGGAATACTTTCTTTTGTGATTCCGCAGCCCATGTATAAAATGGCTTTATTATCCTGAATTTGCATGCTTCGTAAATTTACAAATAAATCAGAGCTAATATCATTGTTAGCAAAACTGCTGTTTAATTCCCCCAGGAAACCGGTATAAAAAGTCCTGTGATAATTTTCGTTTTCAATGATAAATGCCTTTGCTTTTTTCTTTGGCAAACCACAAACTGCCGGAGTTGGATGAAGCGTATCAATCACTTCTTCTAAAGTCGAGTTAGCGTTCAATACTCCCGAAATATCTGTTTTAATGTGCCATATTGATCCTGCTTTTACACTATAAGGTTCGGTTATATCAACTGCCGAAGCTACTTCACGCAATCTTTTTACGATAAAATCAGTTACATATTGCTGTTCGTCTTTTTCTTTTTGCTGCCAGACAATTTCAGCTTCTAAATTAGCTTTTTGAGTTCCTGCCAAAGCCGTCGTTTCAAAAACATTTCCGTTTGCTTTTAATAATTGTTCCGGCGTTGCTCCCATCCAAAACCCAATTTCAGGATGAAAAAAGGCATACGAAAAAGTCGTGGGATACAATTCAATCAAATGCTGAAAGGTTTCAATAAAGTCAAATTCAGCCAAGTCAACTTTCTCACTTCTGGACAAAACCACTTTTTTGAATTCTTCGTTTTTAATTGCCGCAATTCCTTTTGAGACCAATTCTTCGTATTGAATTTTAGCGGCTGCATCAAAATTTAAATCTTCAATTTCGATAGTATCAAAAGTAATTTCCTCTTGTTCCGTCGTTATAATTTCCGATTCATTCTCCGGAATTAAAATCAGTTGTTTTTCATCAAAAGAAGCAAAAACAAACCCTTTTTCTTTATAATCGGAGATTTTATGTAAAGTATTATTTTGTTGTAAAAGCCCAAAAATATTGCTTGAATTTGGCTTGGAATACATCACAAAAGGCAATTGCTTATTGTAATGGTTTTTTATTTTAGAAAAAAAGTCACTCATGTTTTATTCAGTTTTCTTTTTGTCTAAAACCATATTCGTCAGTTTACAAAGCGAAATCAGATTTCCGGCTTCATCTGTGATTTTAATTTCCCACAAATGAACACTTCTGCCTTTATGAATGATTTTTGCTGTCCCGAAAACCCAGCCTTCACGAATACTTTTCAAATGATTTGCCGAAATTTCAATTCCGCGTACTTCCTGCTCCTTTGGGTTAATAAAAAAAAAGGATGCCGCACTTCCCACACTTTCTGCTAATGCTACAGAAGCTCCGCCGTGCAATAATCCCATGGGTTGGTGAACAGACGGATTAACAGGCATTTTTGCTGTCAAAAAGTCTTCGCCAGCATCTATATATTCTATTTTTAGCGTTTCCATTAGCGTGTTTTTAGAGAACTCGTTACAACGCGCTAAAATTTGCTCTTTTGTATAATTCATTAAAATGGAATTTAAAATCGTAAAATTAAAGAAAAGAAGAGATACAAATTAGAAAATACAATTCTAAATTAAAAATCATCTGCGAACATGTAAGTTTTTTGTTATTTTTACAATCAATAAAAATATTTGCCACAGATTTCACAGATTCTCACAGATTAAAAATAAAATTTATTAAAGACTGAAATAGAAAAATCTTTTTAATCCTTTAATCTGTGCAAAAAAAAACTCATTCAAATGCGTCAATTCTTTATACTTTTTATTTTCGGAATAATTCTAACTTTTAGTTCTTGCCGAACTGATTTTGATACCGTTGCCAATTCCGGAAATTTAAAATTTTCAAAAGACACTGTATATTTAGATACTGTTTTCAAAAATATCGGATCAAGTACGTACCAGCTTAAAGTGTATAATAAAAGTAAAGATGATATTTCGATTCCGACGATTCAGCTTAAAAATGGCCTGAATTCAAAATACAGAATGACGGTTGACGGAACGAGCGGAAACAACGGAAAAATCTTTAAAGATATTACGCTTTTGGCCAAAGACAGTTTGTATATTTTTATAGAAACTACAGCAGATATTACAGACGCAAATCCGACTGACTTTTTATATACAGATCAAATTCAGTTTGATAGCGGCGCTAATCTTCAGGAAGTGGCGCTGGTCACTTTAATTCAGGATGCTGTTTTTCTTTATCCAAAACAAAATCCAGACGGAACTAAAGAAAAAATTAAAATAGATGATAAAGATGTGGATGGCTTTTATTTAGATGAAAATGATCCCGCAAACGGAAATGAATTACTTTTTACCAATCAGAAACCTTACGTGATTTATGGATTCGCAGGAATTCCCGAAAATAAAACGGTCACTTTTGAGGCCGGAGCACGGGTATTTTTTCATGCTAATTCAGGACTTTATATAGCTAATAAAGCATCGCTTCAAATTAACGGAACTGCCTCAACAACTGACAAATTAGAAAACGAAGTTATTTTTGAAGGCGATCGATTAGAATCCCTGTACGATAATATTCCCGGACAATGGAATTCGGTTATTTTTGCTAACGGAAGTAAAAATCATGCGATAAATCATCTTACTTTAAAAAATGCAATCACAGGTTTAAACCTGAAAAATCCGGATAACAGTACTACCATTCAAATAAAAAACACCCAGATTTACAATTGTGCCGAATATGGAATTTTGGCTCAAAATGCACATATTAAAGGAGAAAATATTGTAATTAATTCTGCCGGTTTAGCGAGTTTATCCTGCATATATGGCGGAGATTATATCTTTACGCATTGTACTTTTAATAATAATTGGCAAAATAGTGCACAATTTGCCGTTAATTTAAGTAACAGTTTAGCAGGTGCCACTCCTGAAACAAATCCGTTAACACAAGCGACTTTCAATAATTGCATTATTTACGGATCGGGCAGTAATGAATTCAATTTGAATAAAAATGCTACTACTCCATTTGTGTATCAACTAAATAATTGTCTGTTGAAATTTAGCAGTTCAAGCACAAATCCCGATTATCAATTTAAAACTGACGCTGCTCATTACAATCAGATTATTTTAAACGAAAACCCGAAGTTCTTCAATATTTCCCAAAACAAACTGAATATCGATAATACTTCCTCCGCTTTCGCGAAAGGAAATCAGGCTTATATAATTCCGATAGATATTATTGGAAAAACAAGAACTTCTCCGCCTGATTTAGGTGCTTATCAAAGTGCGGCATTTCCTAAATAGTTTATTTAAACCATATAAGTGATATAAGATAATTTAAGTTTTTTATTTTTTACCGCGGAGTTTCTTGTGTGATTTCTCCTTCGTCGAAATGACAAAAGTGAACGTCTTTAACAATAAAAAAAACTTTGCGCCATTGCGTCTGTACGAAATCATTTTTAAACATACTTCTAAAATGAACTTGCATCACTTATATGGTTCAAAAATTACCCGTAAGAAAATTTATCTAAAAATAATCATTCCTTAACTCAGCGTATTCCTAAAAGTAGTATTTTTGATACAATAATAAATTAAAAACCTAAAGTTCAATTTATTAACAACCCAAATCTTAAACTATTTTTATGAAAAAAAACTACTCTTTATTTTTTTTACTGCTTGTCACGGTTGGTTTTGCGCAAATTCCGTCCGGTTATTACAGCACTGCAACAGGAACAGGTTACACATTAAAAACTCAATTGTACAACATTATTAAAGGACATACTAATAATGGATATGCCGGCTTGTACACGACTTACCAAACTTCAGATGTTGATAATTTCTATGAAAATGACGGAAGTGTTTTAGACATGTACTCTGAAAATCCGTCAGGAACAGATCCTTATAATTACAGTACAGGAACAACACAAAGATGCGGCAATTATTCCGCAGAAGGCGATTGTTATAACAGAGAACACATCATTCCACAATCGATTTTTAATGAAGCATCACCAATGGTTGCCGATGCACATTTTATCACGCCAACTGACGGAAAGGTAAACGGAATGCGTTCTAATTATCCGCATGGAACCGTAAGTTCAGCAACTTATACTTCTCAAAACGGAAGCAAACTGGGGTCAAGTGCTGTTTCCGGATATTCAGGAACTGTTTTTGAACCTATCAATGCTTTTAAAGGTGACATTGCCCGAATGTATTTCTACTTTGCAACACGATACGAAAATACTGTTTCCGGATATTCTTACCCAATGTTTGACGGCTCAGCCAACAAAGTTTTTACTACTGCATTTTTAAATATGTTATTGGCATGGAATGCTCAGGATCCTGTGAGCGCAAGAGAAATTGCAAGAAACAATGCTATTTATGGTCGTCAAAATAACAGAAATCCCTATATAGATCATCCTGAATATGTAAATCAAATTTGGGGCGGTACTGCTCCTTCCGGAGATACTCAGGCGCCAACTGCTGCAACAAGTTTAGCTTCTACAGCAAAAACCGCGACTTCTATTACACTTGCATGGAACGCATCGACTGATAATGTTGGCGTAACAGGTTATGATGTTTATGCCAATAGCGTTTTAAAAACTACTATATCCGGAACATCTGCAACAATCACTGGTTTAACTGCTTCAACAAGTTATTCAATTTATGTAAAAGCCAAAGATGCAGCAGGAAATACCTCAGCATCAAGCAATACAATCACCGTTATAACCAACGCAGGCGGAGGAACCGGAGGAACAGCAACGGAATTATTATTCTCTGAATATATTGAAGGATCAGGAAATAATAAAGCCTTAGAAATCGCTAATAATACAGGAAGTTCAGTAAGTTTATCAGCCTATACCGTAAAAAAACAAACAAATGGCGCCGGTTCATGGAGCACAGGTTTGGTTTTAAGCGGAACATTAACTGCCGGAAGTAAATTTACGATTGTCAACAGTTCAATGTCTTCAAGCTGTTTTGCTACAAGTGCCGCTAATATTTCAACAACGGCAACAGAGTTAACTTTTAACGGAAATGACGCTGTTGGTTTATTTAAAAACGGAGTTTTAATTGACATCATTGGAACTTTTAGTGGCGGAACTGCAAATTTTGCCGCTGATGTAACTTTAAGAAGAAAATCTACAGTAACTGCTCCGTCTACAACATTCAACCTAAGCTCTCAATGGGATTCGTATAGCGTTGATACTTGTTCAAATTTAGGTGCTAAACCAGCAAATGATACAAATCTTGCAATACCGGAAGAAACTTATACGGAATTACAAGGTCCGATTTTATATCCAAATCCATCTAACGGAAATTTCAACATTTACTTTAATACTATTAATTCACCTTATTCTATCGAGATAATTTCAATAGCAGGTCAGAAGGTATTTGAGCAATCAAATCGTACTGATTCATTATCGACGATAAATAATTTGCCAAAAGGCATCTACATTGTTCGTGTTACTACAGATGATGAAACTTTTAGTAAAAAAATCATTATCAACTAATTAAAACGAGTGCTTACTACATTTAAAAGCGGCAATATTGCCGCTTTTTTTGTTTTACCATTCCTGGCTTTTTTCCCACCATATAAGTGATATAAGTTTATTTTAAGTTTTACTTTTTTCGCACAAAGTCGCAAAGTTTTTATTCACTAATTCTAAGAAACTTAAATTATCCCATATAACTTATATGTGAAAAACAAAAAACCTTAGGTATTTGCGAGCAAAATTCACACGTTAGTTAAATGAACTTATATTACTTATATGGTTTAAAAAAGCATCTGTTTATTTTTTCAAAAGACTTTGTTTTCAAATTTGCGCTTGCTATTTATTTACACTAAATTTG
The DNA here is from genome assembly GCF_044006475.1 of Flavobacterium sp. FlaQc-47. Classification (NCBI taxonomy): domain Bacteria; kingdom Pseudomonadati; phylum Bacteroidota; class Flavobacteriia; order Flavobacteriales; family Flavobacteriaceae; genus Flavobacterium; species Flavobacterium sp. FlaQc-47. Next base: position 334,801 of record NZ_JBIPCQ010000004.1, read on the forward strand.
CACCTCAATACAACAAACTACACAAAACAATGATCCATTTCTTTGAAAACCAAAGCAAAACTGTTTTTGCCGTACAAACGCAAAACGAAATTTCGGCTCAAGACATTTCAAAATTAAACTGGCTTTTTGCCAACTCTAATAAGATCGAAAAATCCGCGCTGTCGGATTTTTTTGTTGGTCCACGTGCCACTATGATCACACCCTGGAGTACAAATGCTGTAGAAATCACTCAAAATATGGGTATTCCCGGCATTATCAGAATTGAAGAATTTCATCCGGCAACGGAAGATTTCACTGATTTTGACCCAATGCTTTCACAAAAATTCAATCAATTAGATCAGGAGATTTTCACGATCAATGTTCAGCCTGAACCAATTTTGGAAATCGATGATATTGCAACTTATAATAAAGTTGAAGGTTTGGCTTTAAGCCAGGAAGAAGTAGATTATTTAGACAATCTTGCTGTAAAACTAGGAAGAAAATTAACTGATTCTGAAATTTTTGCTTTCTCTCAGGCAAATTCAGAACACTGTCGTCACAAAATTTTCAACGGAACTTTTGTAATCGATGGTGAAGAAAAAGAAACTTCTCTTTTTAAATTAATCAAAAAAACATCACAGGAAAATCCTAATGATATAGTGTCTGCTTACAAAGACAACGTTGCTTTTGTAAAAGGACCAAAAGTGCAGCAATTTGCACCAAAAACAGCAGACAAACCAGATTATTACGAGATCAAAGAATTTGATTCGGTTTTATCTTTAAAAGCAGAAACACACAATTTCCCAACAACTGTAGAACCTTTCAACGGAGCTGCAACAGGTTCAGGAGGAGAAATTCGTGACCGTTTAGCTGGAGGACAAGGTTCTTTGCCATTAGCAGGAACTGCAGTTTATATGACTTCATATTCTCGTTTGAAATCCTTCGACTCCGCTCAGGATGACAGGACTTGGGAAAATGCAATGGAAGAAAGAAAATGGCTGTACCAAACCCCAATGGATATTTTGATCAAAGCTTCAAACGGAGCTTCTGATTTTGGAAATAAATTCGGCCAACCGCTTATTACAGGTTCGGTTTTGACTTTCGAACATTCAGAAAATGACCGTAAAATTGGTTATGATAAAGTAATCATGCAAGCGGGCGGAATTGGTTACGGAAAATTAGATCAGGCTATTAAAAAGAAACCACAAGAAGGCGATAAAATCGTAATCTTAGGTGGAGAAAATTATAGAATCGGAATGGGTGGAGCTGCGGTTTCCTCTGCAGATACTGGAGCTTTTGGTTCAGGAATTGAATTAAATGCAATCCAACGTTCGAACCCGGAAATGCAAAAACGTGCTGCAAACGCCATTCGTGGTTTGGTAGAAAGCGATCACAACCCAATTGTTTCTATTCACGATCACGGAGCTGGAGGACACTTAAACTGTCTTTCTGAATTGGTGGAAGAAACGGGCGGATTAATCGATTTGGATAAATTGCCTGTTGGAGATCCTACACTTTCTGCAAAAGAAATTATTGGTAACGAATCTCAGGAAAGAATGGGATTGGTTATTGGTCAAAAAGATATTGATATTTTGCAACGAATCGCCGACAGAGAGCGTTCGCCAATGTATCAGGTTGGAGATGTTACGGGAGATCACCGTTTTACCTTTCAATCAAAATCAAATGGTTCAAAACCGATGGATTATGCTTTAGAAGATTTCTTCGGAAGCTCTCCTAAAACGGTTATGAATGACAAAACTATCGATAGAAAATATGCTGATGTTTCTTATGACAAAGCAGATTTCGAAAAATATTTACAAGATGTTTTACGTCTTGAAGCTGTTGCCTCAAAAGACTGGTTGACGAATAAAGTAGACCGTTGTGTGGGTGGAAAAGTAGCAAAACAACAAAATGCAGGTCCTCTACAATTGCCTTTGAATAATGTTGGAGTTATGGCTCTGGATTATTTAGGTAAGGAAGGAATCGCCACTTCTATTGGCCACGCTCCTATTGCCGCTTTGATTGATCCGGTTGCAGGAAGCAGAAATGCTATCGCAGAATCGTTATCAAACATTGTTTGGGCACCAATAAAAGATGGTTTAAAAGGAATTTCATTATCGGCTAACTGGATGTGGGCTTGTAAAAACGAAGGTGAAGACGCTCGTTTATACGCTGCTGTTGAAGGTTGTTCTGAATTTGCAATCGAATTGGGAATCAATATTCCGACAGGAAAAGATTCACTTTCGATGAAACAAAAATATCCAAACGACGAAGTAATCGCACCGGGAACGGTTATTATTTCGGCTGGAGGAAACTGTACCGATATTAGAAAAGTAGTTGAACCGGTTTTACAGAAAAACGGAGATTCTATCTATTATATCAATTTGTCTCAGGATGATTTCAAATTAGGAGGGTCTTCTTTTGCACAAATCAGAAACACAATTGGGAAAGAAACTTCTACTATAAAAGATGCATCTTTCTTTAAAAATGCTTTTAATACGATTCAGGAATTAATCGGTGAGAACCAAATTCTTGCAGGTCACGATATTGGAAGCGGTGGTTTGATTACTACTTTATTAGAATTGTGTTTTGCTGATGTAAATCTGGGAGCAAAAATTGATTTTAGTGCTTTCGCGGAAAAAGACTTATTGAAAATCCTTTTCGCTGAAAACATCGGAATTGTTTTTCAAGCTAAATCTGATGCTGCTGTTGAAGCTAAATTAAATGCGAATAATATCGAATTCTTCAAATTAGGAAAAGCGACAACTACTGAGACTTTAGACCTTGGACTTTGGACTTTAGACATTAAAAAGTACAGAGACATTTGGTTTGAAACTTCTTATTTATTAGATCAAAAACAATCTAAAAACGGAAGAGCTCTGGCACGCTTTGATAACTATAAAAATCAGGTTCTACAATATACTTTCCCAGCTCACTTTACAGGTAAAAAGCCAGTAATCGATGCTTCGAAGCCAAAACCTAAGGCTGCTATTATTCGTGAAAAAGGAAGTAATTCTGAGCGCGAAATGGCAAATGCAATGTACTTAGCAGGTTTTGATGTAAAAGACGTTCACATGACCGATTTAATTTCCGGACGTGAAACTCTTGAAGATATTCAGTTTATTGGTGCTGTTGGAGGATTCTCTAATTCAGACGTTTTAGGTTCTGCCAAAGGTTGGGCGGGAGCTTTCTTATACAACGAAAAAGCAAAAACAGCTTTAGATAATTTCTTTAAAAGAAAAGATACGTTGTCTGTTGGTATCTGTAACGGTTGCCAATTGTTTATGGAATTGGAAGTGATTAATCCTGAGCATGAAGTTCATGGAAAAATGCTTCATAACGAAAGCCAGAAACACGAAAGTATCTTTACATCTGTAAAAGTTCAGGAGAATAATTCGGTTATGTTGTCGACTTTAGCCGGAAGTACTTTAGGAGTTTGGGTTTCTCACGGAGAAGGAAAGTTCAATTTGCCTCTTGCCGAAGAAAACTACAATATCGTTTCTAAATATGCTTACGAAGGTTATCCTGCAAACCCTAACGGATCTGATTATAACACAGCAATGATGTGTGATAAAACAGGAAGACATTTAGTGATGATGCCTCATATTGAGCGTTCAACTTTCCAATGGAACTGGGCGAATTATCCAAAAGACAGAAATGATGAAGTTTCGCCTTGGCATGAAGCTTTTGTGAATGCAAGAAAATGGATTGAGAAAATCTAAAAATATATTTTAAAAACGCCCGAATTTTATCGGGCGTTTTTTTTTGTTTTTTTGCCACGAATTGCACTAATTTCCACTAATTGCTTTGTGTTAATTTTTACAATTTCAAAAAAGCTAAATTAATTTGCGCTAATTCGTGCAATTCGTGGCGAAAAAAATGAGTGTAAAATGTATGTTTTGTTTTTTTTGCCAAGAATTGCACAAATTCCCACTAATTGCTTTGTGTTAATTTTTTGCGATTTCAAAAAAAGCTTAATTAATTCGCGCTAATTCGTGAAATTCGCGGCTGAAAAAAAATGAGTGTAAACTGTGTGTTCTGTTTTTTTGCCACGAATTGCACAAATTCCCACTAATTGCTTTGTGTTAATTTTTTGCGATTTCAAAAAAAGCTTAATTAATTCGTGTTAATTCGTGAAATTCGCGGCTGAAAAAAAATGAGTGTAAACTATATGTTCTGTTTTTTTTGCCACAAATTGCACAAATTCCCACTAATTGCTTTGTGTTAATTTTTTGCGATTTCAAAAAAGCTAAATTAATTCGTGCGATTCGTGGCGAAAAATATTTCTTCTACCTTTTAGCTAAGGAAGCAAGTCCCGTAACAATTCCTGAAGAAGCAAATGCTGCTAATCCGGAAGCAATGGCATTTTGACCTGCAAAAAATTGATTCTCCATTATTGCATTTCTAAACAATGTTCCTCCGGCAATTCCGGCAATTATTGACAAGCCTAAAACAGTATAAACCCACCAAGGCTCAGGATCTGGATGCGGATGTGGATTTTTCCAGGGTCTCCAACCCGGATATTTTGTGCCACATAATCCCATCATTACAAAAAAAGCAGTTTCCATAATATAAATTTTAAAATAATGCCTACTCATTTGCTTTTCGGCTTACGCAATTAATTCATTACAAAACTACTTTGTCCTTAAATGGAATTACTTCTGCTTTTGCCTGTTTTTATCAGGGGAAAAATACCCTTTTTTAGTGAAGCTCAAAATAGTAAATTTCTAACAAATAGAAACATAGATAAATACTTCAAAAAAGACATTTCAGTTATTAAAATGCACAGCTCTAAATAGGTCAAAAAGCATCTTACATCGTATTCTTTAATACTATCTAAGAATAATTTAATACTATCTTAAGGCAGTTTAAGCAAGGGTATTTATTGGGATAAATATCTTTGTTTTATGAAAAAATGGAAACAAAACTTATCTCTATTGATTTTCTTATTTACTATAAGTCAATTTTCTTTTGGTCAAAAATCCTCATCCGTACAAGGCACAATTTCTGACGGGAAACTTCCTTTGGAATTTGTTGACGTTATTTTAAAAAACACAAACGACTCTACAAAAGTGGCCAATTATGCCGTGACAGATGCGTTGGGAAATTTTTCTCTTGATAATGTACTTTCGGGAGATTATGAGTTACAATTCAAGTTAATAGGTTTCAAAACTTTTACTCAAAAAATCAAAGTTGCTGATTCTCCAATATTTATTCGAAACATTACTTTACAAAACGACACTAATTTACTGAATGCTGTTGTGGTGAATTCTCAAAAGAAACAAATACAAAAAACAGCCGAAGGTTTTGTTTTTAATGCCGTTTCGAATATTTCACAATCCGGTGGAACTGCTACAGATATGCTAAAAAGTATTCCAACAGTTACTGTTGATGCTGACGGAGGAATAACATTACGCGGAAAATCGCCTATGATTTTGATTAACGGAAAAAATTCTGCGATAACTAATATGGATCAGATTGCCGCAAGCAGTATTGAAAGTATTGAGGTTATTAGCAATCCTACTGCCAAGTATGATGCAAACGCCGAAAGCGGAATTATCAATATTAAGCTTAAAAAAAATAACCAAAGCGGTATAAATGGTGCTGTAGTTTTAGGAAGTGGTTTTGGTGCAAAAGGCAGATGGAACAGTTCTGTGCTTATAAATCAAAAATCAGAAAAGTGGAATTTTGGTTTGGGATATGACAATCGTTTTGCGGGAAGGACTAAAAAAATAAAAGGCGAAAGAATTAATAATTTCATTGATGATGAACATTTTATCAATCAAAATAGAAATGACGAAAGAACGGAAGGTTTACAGAATCTAAAATTTAATATTGATTTTTCGCCAAACGAGAGCAACAGCTTTTCATTTGAAGCTTTAGGAAATCTGGAAAATCAGGATAATGACGAGACTTTGCATACGCAGGTGAACACACATATGAATCAGTTTTTTTCTGATAATATCCGGCATTCTCTTGAATTAGAACGATCAAAAGTTGGTGAACTGGCTTTTACTTATGACAGGAAATTTGCTGATGATCGAAAAAGCCTGACCGCGAGTATTACTTCTTCTTTTAATAAACACAGGGAAAACACCAATATTGATACTTATAACTACGATCAGTATAATGCGCAAATTGGTGATGCTTTTTTACAAAGAACGCACAATTACGAACACGAAAATATATCAAATACTCTTGTAAATTATGCGATTCCGGTTTCGCAAAAATCTATTCTGGAAACGGGTTACAAAGGAACATTTCGCTTTTTTAATTCAGATTTTGAAAGTGCCGAAAGGAATAACGGAGAATATGTAATTAATTCCTTATCCAGTAATTCATTTCGCTTTAATGAACAAATAAATGCTGTTTACGGTATGCTGAATTCTTTTGTTGGCGATAACGAAAACCCAAAGTGGAAATATAATCTGGGTTTACGTGCAGAAAATGTTTCGAACAATGGAGCAACAAAAAATAATAGTGACCGCTTTAGTAATGATTATTATAAACTTTTTCCAGCAGCATCTTTACAATTAAATTTAGGATCTGATGAATTTGTTAAAATTGGGTATAACAAACGTATTAATCGTCCGGATTTAGACGAGTTGAACCCATTTGTAGATATTACTGATGCGCTGAATCCGCATGGTGGAAACCCATATTTGAAACCAGAAATTATTCATATTGGCGAAATAAGTTATAATAAGGAGTGGTCAAAATACTCGTTTTCAACCAATGCTTTTTATAGAAATGCGACCAATACTATTAAACAATATGGCGAATTACAAGACAATGGTGTTATTTTCCTGCAACCCCGAAATATTGCTACCACAATTACTTATGGTTTAGAAACTATTTTTAGTTTAAAACCAGTTGCCTTTTACGATGCAAATATCAGTGTCACTACTTTTCAGCAAAATATAAATGCTTCTAATTTAGCGCAGGATGTGGTGAATAAAGCTTTAAGCTGGTACGGAAAAATCATTAATAATTTTATTCCCTGGAAAGGCTCAAAATTACAAATCATTGGTAATTATAATTCGGCGTTGGCAACTTCGCAAGGAAAAAGAATTCCTGTTTATAATGTTGATATGGGTTTTCAGCAAAAAATAGGCAAAGGAAATGCGCGTCTGGGATTGGTTATTACTGATATGTTCAACACGCTGGAAAGCGGTTATAAAAACAATACGTTGCTTTTTAGTAATAACCGAACTTCAAAATCTGATACGCGTGCATTGATGGTTACTTTTGCGTATACTTTTAAATCTGATTTTAAAGAAAAATTATTAGAAAATCAGTTTTCTACGGAGTAATATTTTTATATAATAAAAAAATTCATTCTTGTAATTGGGATTCATTTTTCTAATGAAATTTGAACTATATTCGCAAAAAAATCTTGCCACTGGATTTTTTTTTGTAATTCAAAAAAACACTAAATCCTACTATAGAATGAAATCTTTACATGTATTACTTATCACGTTATTTTTAGTTGCGACACAATCTCATTCACAAGTTCAGGTGGACCAAATTGCCTACAATGGCCGCGATCATTTTATTACTACAACTATTGGTTATCCTGCTTCCGGGACTTATATCCCAACGGGACAAAAAGTCCCAAGTACAATACTTAATCCTGATGGAACAGGAGTGATTCAGGCTGATGATTTAACTAAAACAAAGATCAACTGGGGAATTGAATGTACGGATGAAGGAATTCCAATTTTCAAGGAAGGATTCAATAGTGCTACTTATACATTCTGGTACAGAACAAACGATAGCGATAAGTGGAATTATTCTCAATTTTCAATACATTTTGCCAAGAAAAAAATGTTTTTAATGGGCGAAAGAGTAAGAGAATATGTTGATTACAATGTGCAATAATCTTAAAGAGACCTAAATCAAAATAAATTTTTCTTGGTTTTTTAGAGCATTTGCTACAAATAAGAAAACGTTTTCGTAAAATTTCAATAGTACCTATAATTTTTCCCATAAATTTTAATAAAATTAAGAATTATACCTTATTTTTATTTAATTTGCAGTAAAATTCAATATATTAAACATGGTTTCAATCACACGCCTTTTTGATTTTCCTTATTATCAACAAGAAACTTATAACCTTCAGGTTGCCTTAGCAACTAAAAAAAATGGAGTCTGGGAAAAAACTTCTAGCCAGGAATATATTGAAAAAGCTAATGCTGTTTCAAGGGCATTATTACGAATGGGCGTTCAGAAAGATGATAAAATCGCTTTAATCACTTCAAGCAATCGTACAGAATGGAATATCATGGATATTGGTATTTTGCAAACCGGTGCACAGAACGTGCCTATTTATCCAACAATTTCAGAAGAAGATTACGAATATATATTAAACCACAGCGGTAGTATTTACTGTTTTGTTTCTGATGATGAAGTACTTCAAAAGGTAAATGCGATTAAAGCAAATGTACCAAGCTTGAAAGAAGTGTATACTTTTGATGAGATTTCAGGTGCTAAACATTGGTCAGAATTATTGACTTTAGGATCTGATGAAAGTAATCAGTCCGAAGTTGAAGCTAAAAAAGACAGCATTAACGAAGATGATTTAGCTACTATAATATACACGTCAGGAACTACAGGAAAACCTAAAGGTGTTATGTTATCGCACAAAAATATCGTGTCGAATGTTTTAGACAGCGCGCCAAGAATTCCGTTTGATGCAGGAAAAAGTACTGCTTTGAGCTTCTTGCCTATTTGCCATATTTTTGAAAGAATGATTTTATACATTTATCAATATTATGGTGTGTCGGTTTATTTTGGAGAATCAATTGAGAAAATCAGTGATAATTTAAAAGAAGTCCGACCAACGGTTATTACGGCTGTACCAAGACTTTTAGAAAAAGTTTACGATAAAATTTACGCAAAAGGAGCTGAATTAACCGGCATTAAGAAAAAACTATTTTTCTGGGCTATTGATTTAGGTTTAAAATATGAACCATACGGAGCAAATGGTTTCTGGTATGAGTTTCAATTAAAGATTGCAAGAAAACTTATTTTCAGTAAATGGAAAGAAGGTTTAGGAGGAAATTTAGAATTACTGGTTTCCGGTAGTGCCGCTTTACAACCTCGCTTAACAAGAGTTTTTGCTGCTGCCGAACTTCCTGTTATGGAAGGTTACGGATTATCCGAGACATCTCCGGTAATTGCGGTTAACGATCAAAGAAACAAAGGTTTCAAGATTGGAACTGTTGGAAAAGTGATTCAAAATGTAGAAGTTAAAATTGCACAAGACGGCGAAATTCTTTGCAAAGGACCTAATGTAATGATGGGTTATTTTAAGGATCCTGAAAAAACTGCCGAAGCTTTACAGGACGGATATTTTCATACGGGAGATATTGGTGAAATTGACAGTGAAGGCTTCCTTAAAATTACAGACCGTAAAAAGGAAATGTTTAAGACTTCCGGAGGGAAATATATTGCACCTCAATTGATTGAAAATGCAATGAAACAATCTCGTTTTATTGAGCAGATCATGGTAATTGGTGAAGGCGAAAAAATGCCGGCAGCTTTTATCCAGCCTAATTTTGAATTTGTAAAAGAATGGGCAAAAATTCACAAAATAACTTTAGGAAGCACTGACAAAGAAATCAGCGAAAACCCTGATGTTATCAAACGTATTGACGAAGAAGTAGAAGGAATCAATGAGAAATTTGGTCACTGGGAAAAAATCAAACGTTTTGAGTTAACTCCGGATGTCTGGTCTATTAATGGCGGACAGCTTACTCCTACTTTGAAACTGAAACGTAAAATTATTAAAGAAATTTATAAAGATCTTTATCTTAAAATATACGATCACAATTAAATCAAAATAATATAACCCACGAAAACGGCTGCCTTTTTTAAGACAGCCGTTTTTAATTCTGCAAACACCAATTCAGGATTTTGGCGATGTTTTTTGCATCGTCAATACCACGGTGATGCGTTCCTTCCAGCGGAATATCCAATAAATGCAAAGCACCGTTCATTCCGGTTGGTTTTTGCAAATTCAATTTCTCCGCAACAAGCGTTTTAACATTGATATGCTGATCGCCCATTGGGTAGGCAATTCCAAATGATTTACATTGTATTTTGATCATATTGATATCGTATTGACCGTAACTTACCCACGTATGTAAATCAGGCTGATATTCGCTGACCAATTTTTCAATAGCTTCCTCAAAAGAAATTCTGTTTTTATCCAGTAAATCCTGTGTAATCGTGGTTAATTCTGTACAAAACGGACTTACAACCGATCGCTGGGCCTTTATTAATATCCCTTGATTTTGAGTAATTTCTCCGGTTTTTGAATCTAAAACGGCTATACCAATTTCAATAATTTCATTTTCCTGACCTTCAGGAATTGTACTTTGCCAACATGTGGCTTCTAAATCGATAATAATAATTTTATCTGTGGTTTTCATTTTTGTTTTTATTATTGGTTTGTTATATCAACACATAGAATTATAGCTTGTTAACTTGCTTTACAGACATCTGTGTTTGTTAGATAAAACTTCCCGTGTTTTATATTAATTTTAAATTTCTCTATTTTAATAGAGGTTTCAGTTCAGGAATACTGTTTCAATTGACCCTGTTTTTTGACCTGTTTCCCTAGAAAAGGTAGCTGCAAAATTTCAGGAAAAGATTTTCTTTTTTAGGAGGTCTTATTGACGCTCCATTTTTATTGTCCACAAAACTCTGTTTTGCAGTGGTCTCTTTTTCTATTGCAGCAACTGTTTTAGGCTTATCAGTAACATCAAACTGTTTAGCCTCATCAATTCTGTACTTTTCATTAAACTTTTTAAAAGGACGCGGTTGAAAATCTACCATAATCGCTGCCATATTGATTGCATCGATATTCGATGGATCTGTTTCGCCCTTAAAGAAGGTTTCGATAGGTCTGAACTTATCTTTTTGCTCCTTAAACTTATTCTTTTTTGTATGATCAAAATCTATAGAGAATAAATTTCTAAAAACATTCAGGTCATCCTGAGTTGGGTTATTTTCGAAAATTAACCAACAGAAATCACGTAGTTTTCCACGAGACGGACTATATAAATAATCAAAGTATTGTTGTTCTTTCTCTATCTCATATTTATTCTGGATCGCTTTTTTATATTCTTTTAGTGTATTATTACGCATGATATTTCTTTTTTAGAAATTCTTGGGAATCTCAGGAAAGAGAAGTATTTCCGGGAATCGTTTACATACAATATCCCTTGAATTTACCTTTTCATTCCATCGTTTAATGAGCTCCGCATCTGTTTTTTGTACTACTCCAAACAAACACTCACTAAACCTAATTATATTTATAAGACCAAAACATTGGTCTGACATAAAAAATATTTTTTGATTCATTCTTAAATTTTATTTTCTTAATTAAATCGTTAGCAGTTATTGCTTTTGATTTCTCTTTTTTACTTCACGAATGTTCCTTTAATTGATAAAGTACTACATTCAAATGTTCAAACGCCATTGCGCAGTTATTTTGCGCGATACAAAATTGTTTTATCTTTTTTATACCACTTCTAATTCCAGTCGTTTAATTCCAAAATCTGACTTCCTTAATTTACACATTCTGGTATCAGAGATATGGTGAAATACAATTCCTTCAATGTCATTTTCAGATAAAAACTTTTCCAGATCGTCAAATTCAAAGCTTACAAAATCCAGTACTTCGCTACCGTGCCTAATTAAAAAATGCCTTTCTAATTTCTCAGGATTCCCCTGTACTTTAGGTCCGCATAATTCGTATGTTCCGTCTGTTTTTGCTTTTAAACCTTCAAAACCTTCAAAGAAAAATGTATCCGATGATTTTGAACGATCACATTTTACCCAGTGCGGGTGATGTCCCGTTATTGCATCAGCTTCCTGACATGGGATGGCATTTTCCGGAATTGACCTGCCTTTTTTAGCATCAAATCTCTTAAACAATTCGCCATCAATAATGGCAACAGCCGTACCGTCAAACTTTCTGGTCGCAATTGCTTCACCCGTGATTACCCATGCATTTTCAGCATTTATCTTGTTTATTACTCTTGCTAAATTGTTTGGGTTTTTAGCAAATAATGTGCTTATCTTTTTCATTTTATGTCTTTTTTAAATTTGCTGCAAATGCAGTAAGCTTATTTATTTTGTCTATTCACTTTGTCTTTTTAATCTCAGGTAAAAACGCAAAACCGCCATGTTTTTAATTTTCTTATTAGAAAAAACCTTTGCACCTTTGCAACTTTAAGCCTCTGCCCCTTTTTTTAAGGGCATAAAAAAAGCACCCGATTAAAGGTGCTTCATGAGATTCAATACGATATAACTATCCTACTGCCATTCATGCACCTGCATTGTTAAACATCCCAGTTTAAAACCCGAGCTTAACAGTTGTACGTTATATATATATTTATTAAAAATCATCTTTTGTATTGTATTATATAGTGAAATCTTTGTTGTTGACAAATCCGTTTTAACAGGTTTTCTTATGCAAATATAAAGTCAAAAAAATCAATTATCCAAATCATTTTTTAACATATTTTATTGATAATCAAATAGTTGAAATTAAAAACAAATCATAGAAATTCCTGTCCGCATTATCATGCAGATTCTTGATTGTATCAAATAACTGTTATTGACCAGATTACTTTTCAAGATTATATTTCGCTATTGAGTTTAATCATTAAACATTTGGTTATTTATTTTGTTAATTATTTTTAGTCATGGTTTATTTTTTAATCTTTTTTCTCACATTTCCAATTCTGAATATTCTAAAAAAGTACTTGCAAAAAGGTATGAAACAAAAAAAGCGCCCTGTTGAGGACGCTTTATATATTTATGTTGAGTTTGTAATTACAATTTACATTTCAATTTTTTAAATACATATCACATCCATATCCTTTAGCAGGTATAAATACCTCTAAACGATCGCTATATTGCATTGCGGACAGGTTGATATGTATGTTTTTCGTTTCCATATTATAGAACAAATATAATAGTTTTTTAATATATTTTAACATTTGCAAATAATTAATTCTTAAATATTTATAATACAGCGAACAATTTTAACCAAAATTTTCACTTAAAAAAACCTGCTATCCCTTATAAATTTTATATTTTTGAGAATATACAAACCTTTCATTTTTGATCAACACTTCCTACAACAGCATGAAAAAATACCTCAAATACATAGATGGAAATTCAGATAAGTTTTGGCAAATTGAAGTTACAGGACTAGAATATACTGTGACTTACGGAAAAAACGGAACTTCTGGAACCACTCAGACCAAATCATTTTTAACACCTGAAGAATGCCTCAAAACAGCCGAAAAAATACTTGCCGATAAAGTAAAAAAAGGATATTCAGAAACCGGTGATGTTACTGTAGATTCAAAACCAAAAACAGCCAAAAGCACTAAATCTGATGAAGTTCTGGAAGAATATGACGCTATCGTAAAATCTAAAAATATCAATTTACTATTGCCTTTTCTTAAAGAAAAATCAAAAGGAAATATTGAGACTTTAAAAAAGCTGATCAAGAAAAGTAAACGTTACTTTATGACCTATACTGATCTTACAAAAGATCCGGGTTATGTAAAAAAAGACAAACACGATTACGGCTGGGGAACCCGCGGCGATAAAAAGCAAAGCGATATTATTACATTAAGTGCTATCGCATTATTTGATAAAACCGAAATAAATTCTTGGGATGAAGCTCTAACTTTATTGAACGAAATAGACGAAAAATCTCAGGTTCTGGATGTTTTATTGTGGGCAAAACCCAACTGGCTAGACACTTTTATTTTAGACAAAGTAAAAAGACAAGATTGGGTAGGATTTAATTATCACACGCTGCGCAAACTCGAAGAACACGAATTGTTACCTTTTAATCCTGAATTATACGCTTTGTCGCTCGCCGCAACTAATGAGTGGCGTGCCAAAATAAAGACCAGAAAATTTATTAATAATGCATTAAGCGATAAACTAACCTGGCAAAGGGATATTCCGGAATTGTTTAATTATGAAACGATTCTTCATAATAGTTTTTTTAGGGATAATGATTCGCAACAACACGACGAATTCCAGACTTGGGCGGTTGTTTATAAATCATTATTAGAAGAAAAAAAGATGGAACGCGCGTTTTTTATCGAAAATGCACTCCTGATTCAAACCAAAGAATGGAACAACAACCTAAAATCGTTTTTTAGAAAAAGAATCGAAGAATTTAATGTCACGGCAGATGAACTTGTTGTTCACCAGGAAACTATATTCTCGTATTTACACCATCCGTATCCGCCAATAACGACTTACGGAATTGAACTGATCAAGAAAATTTACGAGCATCCCAAATTCAAAACCAAATCATTTCTGGAATGGCTGGAACCTTTAATGATGCGCAGCGATTGTAAAGCAGGAATTAAAAATGTATTGCCGGTTTTAGAAAAGCTGACCAAATCAAACCCTAAATTAAGCGCAACAATTGCAGCTATAATTGCTGATGTTTATGTAATTGCTGATCTTGCTTTGCAGGAACGCGCTACCAAAATTATCCTGAAAATTGCCAACGTAAAAGATAAAGTTTTAAAGGAAAAATTATCGTCGTACGTAACTTTAATGCAGGGAAATATCAAATCAGGATTAACGCAGTTTTTAGACGAAGATGCTCTGACTGTCGATGATGATGCTCATGAAGAATATACATTCGAACCTCAAAAAGAATTATTGCTTACAGACGAAGTTCAGTTGCCAAAGGACTGGAATGATGTTGTATTTCAGTTTGGTAATTTCATCAATTCAGATGAAACATTAGATGCTGAAATTTTATTGAATATTTATATTGCTCAAAAGGATTTATTTCCGTCAGATTATGGCGTGCAATTACAGCCTTATGAAAAACAATTGCAGAAACATTATTTTGAAAGTGTTCACAAAAGTTTCGTGAAAGCATTTTTACAAAATAAAATCACTAATTACGATAATAAATTCACGAATAAGGCGGGTCATTATTCAAAAATTAATACCGTACAATTAATGCAGCCTTTGCTGGAAAAAGTACAGCAAAAGATGGAAACTAATTCTGTTTTGCCATTACTTTCTTTTCCCAGTCATAAGCCGTATTGGGTTGCACCAAAGGTTTTATTAGAAAGAGTTATTGCGTATCAAACTACCAATGAAGAAATCGATTCGGTTGATTTGGCTATTGCAATCGCGCGTATGCCAAGAGAAAATGTAGCAGAAGCTATTCCGTTATTGGATAAAATCGAAGGAGAATTAAAACAATTATTATCTTTTTGTCTGGGCGTAAACGATAAGGTTGCATTAGATGATACTTCTCTGTTTTCGAAACTATTGGCAACAATGGGAAAAACAACTAAAGAAACCGGAAACTTATCTCTTTGGGCGGTTGCGGCAAGAACTTTTTACCCAAATGATACTTTTACTGAATTTGAAAACACGTATTTAAAAGAGATTCCGTTTGTGGTTACTCCTTTTAAACCCGATGTGAAATTTAAAGAAAAATGGAACGAGTGGACCAATTATCAAACCAAAGAAAAAGAACGAACTCCGTCCTGGTATGAAATGAGATTTGATTTGCCTAATTATTCTAAAATTCCCAATTACTTATTATATAGTCTTGATATTTATCAGCGGCCTAATAGTTGGGATTATCTGATTAACTCAGCAGGAAATACGTATTTCTGGCACAGCCTTACACCACAAAATTCAGATGCGCTGGCGTTGACATTATTGCAAAATTGCGCCACCGGAGATGGAGCAAAACCGGATTTGAAAGCGTTTCTGGAAGTCATAAACCGACCTGAATTTCAATTATCTGATATTAGTTTGCTTTTATATGCGTGTTGCTTTTTTCAGGAAAAGAAAGATTTACGATTAATGGCATCAGAAGTTTTAATGCATTTAATAGAGAAACAATCTATTGATTTGGTTTTATTTGCCGAGAAATTAAGTTTTTTAACTTCAGAAAAATATGGCGTATTTTTAAGAATGGCAGATGCATTAATTGCTATTAAAGATGTTTCGCCTTTGCACAATAGTGCTTTATTACAATTGCTAAATTCGTTTTTTGAAAATCTGGATTTAAAAGAAAAACTGCCCACAAGCTTCAAGAAAATAGTAGAAAACTATCTTGATATTTTAACCAAAACAAATGGCAAACCATCAGACAAAGCAGCCGTTTTCTTTGAGCAATGGAAAGATAATGCATCGCTTAAATCATTGATTAAGCAAATTTTAAAATAAAAAAAATGACAGATCTCGAATATAATTATAAAGGAATTTCGACTTACAGTAAATCAAAAGGCATCAATAATCTGGTTTTAGCGCATCAGACAGAAATTGAGGAAGTCAACAATATTCCGTGTTTTTTCTGGGGAAGCTTAACAGATCCGTATGTTACCGCAAAATGCTGGAGCACGATTGCAAAAGTCGTTCGCTCCAGTTTTGGACCCGTTCCGCCAAGTTTGCGCGATCCTATCGTTTCGGCGGGATCTGAGAAGTTGCGTTTTGAAGGTTTTTCGTCCTGCAATGGCGTTTATGTGCGATTAGATATGAAACCGGAAGCAATTGACGGTGAATTTATTGCGAACGGAACTACAAATGTCGACTTTAATGATCCAATGCTGAATGCTTTAAATGCGATTCAGAAAAACGAAAAAGTAACGCTTGCAGTGGGTCAGCAGGATGTTCAGGTAATCACCAGCAAAGCAAAAGTGACCGAGAAAAAAGTGACTTTGCCCATGCGATGGATCAAAGGTTTAACGAGCGTTCAATTGTATCTGGCGGATATGGATATAAAATTTGAACTGAATAAAATTCAGACGATCCAGTTGTTTCAGAGTTTACCAAAAGGAACTGTAAAAGGTGATTTTTTCATTACTAAAAGAGCCGGAAAATTTATGTTTTCTACTTTGGCTACAGCCGATAGTGTCAGAATTGGCGGCGTTCAGCGTTTACGATTGTTAGAAGGAATTCTTGCCATTGTAGATAAAATTTTCATCTACGAATCGTCAGACAAACAAACGTGTGCTATTGTTGCCGAATTTGGAAAAATGCAGCTTTTAATGGCGTTTTCTCCTGATTCGTACCGCGGATTTTCCGGCGAAGGAAATGTACTGGAAACCATGACCGAAAACTTACCAATAGAATGGGTTTACGGCTTAAACAGTTTATTGAAATCGAATGAAACTTTTGACCCAACAATGCTGTCTATCGAAAATGATATTGATTTTGGTACCATGGATAATCTGACTTCGAATTTATCTTCAATGGGATTACTGGGTTATGATTTAAGTGAAAAATCGCATTTTTATCGTCGTCTTCCTTTTAAAACAGAACGTATTTTATCACTAAATCCAAGACTTAAAAATGCCAAAAAACTAATCGATAATGAAGATATCGAAATCGTTGAAAAAAGAGCTAATTATATTGAGGCCAAAGTAAAAGGTTCGGGCGTTTTACACAAAGTGATTATCGACAATAATTCACAAAGATGTACTTGTGACTGGTTTACGGCTTATCAGGGAAAAAGAGGAATCTGCAAACATATTCTGGCAGTAAAAATGACTGTTTCTTAATCGAATTTTGTTTCTATAAAATATAAAAATCGCCTTGATATTGGGGCGATTTTATTATTATATAAAAAATATCAATGTGTTTATTTAGACGCGGATTATATGGATTCGCTTTGCGAAAACGCGGATTTATACTGATTTTTTTAGGTTATTGCTTTTCATTTAATTCACATAATAATTGAATTAAAGTATGGAATGATTTAAAGTTTATAAAAGTCTTCTGTAAGATAGAAAACGGTATCGATAAAAAATAAAGCTCCCTGAACAGTCAAAACATTTTCATCGTGCAAATCTTCAAGTATAATCCCTAATTCCGGATTAAAATAATCATTATTTCTAGTGTTCACAAAACCGTTTGAGGTTAAAAAAACTTTTACGTTTTCTAACTCTGTATCACTATCAGATTTTACAAACATTTGTTCTACTACCGCATAGATTGTTTCATTTTGTTCAAAAAAACCAATCAATTGATATGCAGTATCAGGGAAATAGTAGTTGTTTAGTAATAAATTATTGAGATAGTCTTCCCAACTTTCGTAATAAATACTGTCATTCAGCTTTATTACTTTATGTGTATTTTGAAGATAAACTTTTTGCTCAGCTCCAGAAGAAATAAAAGCATTGATATTAATCTGAGTAATCCAAAAGCCATTCTTATCGCAAAACTGTTTTATTAACGTTGCTTCTTCTCTTTTGATTTGCTTGCCTGACTCAAACGTTCCGCTTGGGCTCTTGCTTTTTCTAAGGTAACGGGAGATTGTTTGGATAGAATTTCCATGCCTAACCTGGCTCTTTCCTGAAATGATATTTTGTAGCTCATTCTTCATGATTTATAATGCAAATATAACGTTTTAAAAATTAAGATTTACTTCACAAAATCATTCTGCAAAATGTCAGCAAACAGGTTTGAGTAAAATAAAAATCGCCCTGAAAATCCAGGGCGATTATTCTAAAAAATATTTTTATTTGCTTAGTTGATTTTGGCAACACTAATTTTTTCCAGTGTAACTTTAGCATCTCCGCTTCCGGTTTTTTTGATGATGATTTCAAAATCCTTATCAGAGTTTACTAAATCATCAGAAATATAATAAGAAAAATTAAGTTTAATTCCGTCTTCGGCAGTATCATGTTTTACGTCGATTCCGTGATCGTGAGCCACGCCAAAGAACGTCATTGCACCCACATACTGATCTGGTTTTCCGGGATAACGAAGGTAAACCGTATAAAAATCTTTTGGCTCTTTGTACACCACAACATCCAGATTCAGGACAATTTTAGAATTCAATTCAGCAGTAAAAACCTTGTTCGTGTTTTTTGCCAAAGTACTTGTCACTTTGTGAGTAAAAGGCGTTGCGCTTAAAGGTTTGCCTACTTTTTGTTCCCAGATAATTTTTTCTTTTGAATCCTGAAACGAGATTTCGTTTTTTGCTTTTGCTTCGTTAGCAGCCAAAACCGGAGCTTTAGATCCGTAAAGCAAATTATCATATTTATAATCTAAATTAAAAACAATTTTATAGACTTCCTCCATAGTGTACGTTTTGCGTTCACCGGTTGGCGTTATAAACTCATACGTCCACGGGTTCGCTTTTAGTTCCTCTAATGTAGGACGTTGCCCGTAAGCCGAAACATCCCATGATTCCCAAATACGGTCAATCATACTGTGGTGCAGCCAAAATATTGGATCAAATCCAGCCGAAGGAACATTTGCCATCAAGCCTGAAAAATTCTTTAACTGATAAATTTCATTATAATACGTTTCTGCCGGAGATGCATATTCTCCGCCTATTAAATCGTGCATAAAACCATGAGGCGCAATTTCCAGATTTTTACTAAAACCTGCAGATCCCGCAAACGAAGGATTTGTTTTTAACTCGTTTAATGATAATTGAAGCTGGTTCACCTGATCTTTAAGGATAGGTTTTCCGTCGTTTAAAATACTGTAACGCGCTGCAACATATAGAGAACCTGATTTATCACGTGCTTCTTTTGGCATAATATTATCCGCTTCGTCTGTGCTTCCGTAATTCCAGTATGGGATTGCAAAATCCTGTTTTCCGGATAATTCCCTCACGATTTTTTCCAGATACCAAATGTACATTCTGTGCCATAAAAGGAAATTTAGTGACGCAGCATCAGAATTTTTCTTGTGCGTACAATCTTCCCACGCCCAGAGTTTATCTTTAGTGGTTTGATACTTGGCACAAAGCTCGTTTTTACCGTTAATTTCTGCCGGAATATTATGTATTGCGCCCTGATAATACCAGCCAAGACCGTTCTCGCAACCCATATCGCGCATTTTTTTAAAGGCAACATTCATCGCGTCAAGATTAGCATGTCCCTGCGGTGTAGTCACATTATATCGCGTATATTTCGCATTTGGGTTATCCTGACCAAAGGAATAGAGCGAAATCAAAATAATAAACAGATTAGTAATTTTTTTCATTTTGTTTGTTTTTGGGTGAATATTTATTGTTTATTTCCCTTAAAGCACATCGACTTCAAAGGTTAAAATTTTAGCATAATCAGGATTTGCCTTATCATAGATTTTAAACTTTACAATGCCGTTGCCCGGTTTGTTTGCCGGAATTACATGAATGGCAATAAATCCCTGCTGATCTGCATTTAATTTATTAAAAGCCGAACCCTTTGGAATTCCAATCTGGCACGCTCCATGCTGGCACATAGAACAATCCCACTCTTTTGGGAACGTATTTGATACGGTTTCCCAAACCAGATAAATGGGTTTGTTCGAAATGTTTTCGACCTTGATTTTAGAAATATCAAGGCGTTTATTTTTCAATAAACTTTCCTTATTTATCGCGTTTCCCACCACCGAAAATGTGGGTTTGCTTTGCGCAAATGCATACGAAAACGAAATAAGAAGAATGAAAGAGAGTAGATTTTTTTTCATAGTTTTTTGTTTTTAATTTAATAGAAAACCGGAAGAATGGCTTCGTAACTAATTTTGTTTGAAAGAGGATTTATAAAATGATAAACAATAAATTCCTTATCGGCTGTGTTTTCTAAAAAAGCCATTAATTCCAGACATTCGCCGGATTTTAGCCTAACTTTTCCCTGCGATAATGCTTGTACCGAAGTTTCATTTCCTGAAATCAATTCCAGTTTAATTGGCATTGGAAACTGTATTTCATGAACGTATAGTCCTGAATTTACCAAACGGAGCAATACGGCTTCTTTTTTGTGATCCCGCGATTGTAACCCTTTGATATTGTTTGTTGTTTTGCCATTAATCAAAAAGTAATTGGGCGTGTAGTCAGGCAGCATCAACGGTTTATTGTCAACATCATATTCTGTTCCCATAATGGCGTTTGTGTGCCATTTAGTGTCAATTTCGTTGCTGCACCATAATACCTCAGCCACAGATTGAGGCGCACTATCAATTTGTTTTGAGCGAATAATAATCACGCCAAACATTCCTGCCTGAAGATTAAAAGGATAATTTTCAGGACTATAATAAAGATAGGTTCCTGCTTTTTTTGCCTGAAACGAATAAAAACCATGTTCCATATGATGAATGGCTTCTTTGGTTTTCATTATTTCGTTTTGCTTATTGCGCTGTACAAATTCAATTTCCTTGCAAAACAAGGAAACAGGATTTCCCTGCGAAATATTCCAGAAGTCAATATTCACGCTGTCACCTTGCTGAACCTGAATATCTGATCCCGGAAAAGTAACTTGTGCCGAAAGCGAATTAGTAAAACCAAATGTTCTGATTTCCAGATTTTTCCTGATCAATAACTTTCCGGTTGTTCTGCCAATAATTAATTTTTCGTTTTGAGAAAACGAAGATGTGATAATGAATAAAAAAGAAAATACCAGTAAAATTTTATTCCATCGTTTCATTTCTAAACTCAAATAAATATTGAATATCAATTGTTTGAAGATTCAAAATTAGAATTATTTGCAGCTAAAAAATAGCGTATAAATACCTGATTTTGTAGTAAAAATCTCAATTCACTTTATGATATATAGAAGCATTTTACTAGAAGTTGAGAAAAACAAAGATTAGCTTCTTCCAGAAACAATCCCAAATTGATACATATTCTGATCGTAAATTAAACCTTATTATAATACTATTAAAACTTTTAGTAGCTATTTAGGAAATATCCTCTCAATACATTTACTACAACGATTTAGTTTCAGGTATGTTTCTGCATACAACTATTTAATCTTTTGAAATCTAAATTCTAGACATCTACTAATTAACCAATTAAGAAAATAAAATGAGTTTTTTATCCAAATTACATATTGACGGACAAGAATTTAATGTCCTGGATTTCGACACTCAGTTTACTCAGGGAAAAGATTCTACCGGTAAACCAATGGGCGAACCAAAAGGAGGAACTATTAATATCGTAATTGAAGCAACCCAAAGTACTGATTTTTTATCATGGATGCTGAACAGCACGTTAACTAAGGATGGCAAAATTGTATTTTATAGAAGAGATGCCATGAGCAAAATGAAGGAACTCAAATTTGTAAAAGGTTTTTGTATCAACTACCGCGAACAATTTACAAGTACAAATGCTGTACCTATGAGAATTACACTGGAAATTGTGGCAAAGGAACTCACCTTTGGCAATGCTAAATTCTCAAACAACTGGATTTCATTAGATTAAAATTATAAGCCACTATTAAAATAAAAATTATGTCACATTTCGCAGAGCAGGTACATATTACAATAGATGAGTTTACACAAAATATTGTGTACTATGATTTAAAATTAACACAGTCAATGATGGATCATCATCATTTTTCTTTTACATGGCAATATACAGCCTCGCCCGTGATTAAACCCGCAGATCAGGCAGCTGCGCTTAGAAAATATGAAGGAAGAGAAGTAATTTTTACTTTTAAAAGTCAGTCAGGGATTCGACTAATGTCTAAAGGTATAATCACTAAGTTAAAATCAGTTGATGTTGACGGAAGTCCTCTTGGATTGCATGTTACAGGAATAAGCCACACTATTTTATTAGATGATTTGAAAAAGTCAAGATTTTTTTCAGACCGCAGTCTTAAGGAAATAGCGATAAATATTTTTGCTGAAGAAACCGCGGGTGAGTTTTATCAAAGAGACTCGATTGAACCCACTTTTACTAAAATATTTGAACATAAAACACAATATAACGAAACCAGTTTTGAGTTTTTAAAACGCCTTTCGGCAAGACACGGGCAATGGTTTTATTTTGACGGAATGCGTATTCAGTTGGGACAAACCAAAACCAGTAAAGTAAAATTAATCAACAAATCATCATTACATAATTTTTGCATAGAAACCAATTTGGTATCGCATAAAGCATCATTTGCCGGTTATGATTATACGAGTGCAACAGGAATGCGAAAATCTGCTCTTGCAACCAATACCGGTAGTGCCGATAGTTTTTCAAGAGTTGTTCTGGACAGGCAGGCATCTGTTTCACAGCCTAATTTAAATATTGCATCCTATACCAATCAGGCAAAAAATGCCGATGAAATTTCAGAAATGGTCAAATTGAAAACCGCAGGAAAAGATGCCAATAGTGTTTATTATAGCGGAACTTCTTATTTACCCATTGGAGTTGGACAAGTTTTTAGCATCGAAAACCAAACGGTAGAACATCACCTTATTGCCATTGAAGTTATTCATCACTCAGAAGTACACGGTAATTATACCTGTGAGTTTAAGGCGATTCCTGCCGATGTTACCGCTCCGCATTATACAGATGTAGAAACCTTTAGAAAAGCAGAAACTCAGTCTGCGATAGTAAAAGACAATAACGATTCGGAAAAACTGGGACGTGTAAAAGTAGCATTTTATTGGGCAGGCGGAAATACCGAAAGTGAATGGATTCGTGTAAAACAACAATATGCAGGAGAAACAAGAGGATCGTATTACACACCCGAAATTGGTGATGAAGTTCTGGTTGATTTTGAAGGAGGAAATATCGAATGTCCTTATGTTTCAGGATCACATTATAACGGAAAAGCAAAACCTGAATTCTTCGATCCTAAAAATATGATAAAGGGATTCAAATTTAGATTTGGTCAATTATTAAAATTTGTCGAAAAAACAGGTATCTGGCTTTCTGATCCAAGCGGAAATGAATTACATCTTGATGAAGAGAATAAAAATATGAATATGACTTCTACTGAAACCATCACATTCAATTGTAAAAATTTTATAGTAAACGCCTCAGAAGGGATTACATATAATGCAGGAACTCATATTGCTGAAACGGCAATTCTAAATAAAACTACAACCATTGGCGGAGGTTTAAATACAAGTGTTACAGGGAGTAATAGCTTAAAAGTTGATGGTGATTTTTATGAGCAAATAGATGGAAACTTTCATTCGCATACTGAGAAAGATAGAAATGAAATTGGTCAAAATGGAGTTGTAACATCCAGTGAAAATGATTTAAAAAATCATTCAAAAAATATAATTCAACATAACAGCGGAGAAGGAACCAGACAAAATTAAATCATGAGGATAAGAATTGTAAAAGGAACAATAACAAAAACCACCGGTGGAAATCATAATATTTATTCTAATGGAGATATTATCTACAATGCTGGTGGTTTTATTGATGAATATGCTGAAAATGGTTTTGTTTACGGAGATCCCGAAGATGCTCCATTACCAAAGTTTTTTGATCGCATCATAAATGTAAACGGACATTTTTATAATAAAGATGGTACATTTGAAGGTAAAATAAACGAGCCTGATTATGAAGGAAGTGTAAATGACGTTTACGTTTGTGATGGGAAATCGACACAAACAGATAAAAACGGAAATGAAACTTTGACCTATAATAATACCAAATTATTGAAAGAGAATGAGGTAAATATAACGCATGAAAAGTTTATAAATTTGGCGTCTATAGCATATGGAGAGTGTTCGTTAGAGTATAATATAGATGTCAAATTAGAATTGTTTGCAATAGCATATGTCAACTATAAACATCCTAAGAATGTAGCTTATGGAAAAGATAGTGCCGGAGCAATATCTTTTAGAAAAAAAGAAAATGAAAAAAGAAATAGTACAGTAATGCAAACTGCAATTGCTGCCGTTATTAATGTACTTATAGGCGGAAAGGATTATAGCAATGGTGCAGATTCATGGGATGGCGTGGATGTATTGACAGGAAGATCTGATGCAAAATGGAAGCAAGAAAATCATTTTAGACAAAGAGTGCATGGCAAAAGAAAAGGAATAACTGATCCCGAAAATTTGGCTTCAACGTTTTATAATAGTGTGAAAAAAGGATTAGAAAATAAAATCAGCAATCCAAAAACAAGTGAAGCATTACAAAAAGATTATCAAAACAAACTTGATAATTTAAAAAATCTAATAATTTATAAAGAGGAATATGAAGTTGTAAATAAACAGGACAAACTTAAATATACACCTTGTTTTGAAGTACTAGCAACACATGCAGCAAGTATTTTCTATAAAGAACTAAAATGATTATGAAAAAAATTTATATAATATGGGGGATTTTAATTGTTAGTAATCTATTTTCTCAAAATAAAAAATACGATACAATATTATTTAAAAATATTAAAATTGATAATCATGAATTGTATTTTCATTATAAAAAAATCAAAGATTTAGAATCTATTTATGGAAAGTTAAATAAAAATTCAAATAAAACGAATACTGCTGAAAAGATTCCTTTACATTATCATTCAAAACTCATCAATTCATTTTCTAATGATGAGGTTTCATTATTAATAACTAGCGACAGGGCTTTTATAGATTATTTTAACTTTGAATTATCTAAAAACACTGGAATAATTTATTATAAAAACAAGAAAATTATATTATCTAAAAACATGCAATTGTCTCAATTTAAAAAAGTCTTTAAAAACTCATATGAAAACGCTTCAGGATTACCAGTTATTGCGCTGGAAAGAGCTGCTTTTATATCTGCTTATATAATAAACAAAAAAAGTATAGGATATATTAGCTTCACATTTTATGATAGTAAATTAATTTCAATATTTATATCTGATCATAAACCAGAAAACTTTTAATAAAATGAAGCATTATTTACTCACATTAATTTTACTTATATTTTTAATTTCTTGTAATTATAAAACTAAAAAAGAGAATATTTTAATTATAAAAGATCAACCAAAAGATACTATTTATCTGCCAAAAAATATGGCGATAACTAAAACATGTCAAGATCAGGTAAAAGGCTATAAAAATAAATATGGAATAATTTTTTCAAATTATTATACAGATGAACATTATAACCTAAATTTTGGCAATGACAAGATAATTGATACGATTGCTGTTTTAAAACCATTTTATCAAAAAAATATAGATGATTGTTACCCTAAAAATGCTGAATATGATTTTCCAATTCTCATAGTATCAGATATAGATAATAAAGGTAAAAAAAATAAAATTTACAGAAACATATTAAAAAATAATGAGGCTAACTATTACGAAGAAATAAGTGTTAAAAAAGATGGTTTTATCATTTCGAAAGATTATAACGGTAATAATGGTTTTTATACCAAAACGTATGTTTCATTTAAGCAAAATGATTTTTATGTAGATAGTATAAGTGTAGAATCTTGGGGAGAACATCAATATAAAAAAACAATAAAATTTAAAAGTAGAACTTTTGAATTATCAAAATACAATAGGACATATATTGATTCAATAAGAAAACATTTTGATAATTAATCCATGAAAAAAGCAATTCAAAGACTTTACAGACATTTAGAAGGAAAAGATGGAAAAGGTCATGATAAAGATAAATCAAAAGCAGAAGCTTTAGCGACCATACCGTTTGAAGAAAAGAAAAATACCTTGACAAATGATTCATATAATATTTTTGATTTTGAACAAAAGAAAAACAGTGTTTGGGATATTTCAGTTGATTCAAAAGGATTAAAAAATGTAGATTATTACGAAACAGTTGGCACCGGCCAGTACAATAAAGGAAGAACTCTTAATAAAGCAACTACAGTTGTAGGAAGACATATATTTTGGAAACCATATAAAGAACACCCGAACAATAAAGGATATTATTGGAAAGCAATGATGAATCATAAACTATAAAAATGAAATATAAATTTTTAATCCTTTTATTAATTGGCTTTATCAGTTGTAAAATGGATAATCATAAATCTATTAAGCAAGAAAAAAAAATAAACAAATCGATAGACCCAGCTAGCGCGAGCGTCTCGCTCGTGAACACAAAGAATTCCACAATACAAATAAAAAAATAAAAGCTAACAATAATCTAATAAATAGATAAGGGATTAATCTATTCTTGATTTGATTGCGTTCACGAGCGAGACGCTCGCGCCAGCTGGGGGTAAAATTTTATTCCATCGTTTCATTTCTAAACGCAAATAAATATTGAATATCAATTGTTTGAAGATTCAAAATTAGAATTATTTGCAGCTAAAAAATAGCGTATAAATACCTGATTTTGTAGTAAAAATCGTAATTGAAGCTGTAATAAATCGCAGCATTTTACAAGAAGTCGACAAAAAACGAAACCTGGCAATTAAAGTAAGAAAAAGCATATATTTACCACAAGCGAAAAACATTAAAAATGATATTTTACTAAATCAATCTGTTTTTTACCAATGAGTATTTTTTAAAAGAATTTTAAATATCTTTGAATTATGAGCACAGCAACAAAACCAAAACATATTGGCAGAAATATTAGCCGAATCAGAGAGCTTCGCGGAATGAAACAAGAAGTACTTGCAGAAGCTATTGGCATAAGTCAACAAACTATTTCAAGTATTGAAGGAAGCGAGGAAGTTGAATTTAAAAGACTTTTAGAAATTGCCAAAATTCTGGGAGTTACCGTAGAAGCAATTGAAAACTTTTCGGAAGAATCAGTTTTTAGTTTTTTCAATAACTTTTATGATAATAGTACTGCTGGAAGTGGAGTATTTAATCATCCAAATCAATGTACTTTCAATCCTCTTGATAAAGTTATTGAGCTTTATGAACGTTTGGTTCAGGTAGAAAGAGAAAAGGTAGAATTCATGGAAAAATTAATGAACGGGAAATAATATTCTTCATAGAGAATTTTTATATAAAATGCGCAATGAGAATTGCGCATTTTTTTTTGGTTTTAACCCGATGATGGTTTCGTTTATATTTTATTATTTTTTAGATTATTTCTTATTTATCAGAAAGATTTATTGTTTATATAATCATTTTGTAGTATTTTTACCATTTTTATTTTAACCGAGAACACAAGTAAAGAAATAATTACTTCACTATTAATAATGAAAAATCACCAACTTTTTTTAGTACTACTATTTCTATTTTCTTTTTGTGCAAAAAAAACAATGATTGAAAATGAATTAAGTGCAATAGAAATTAATAAAGAGAATTATAATGTAGTCGACACTATTCTTTATGAAAGAAAAAAAATAAAAACCCTGCGTTTTCACAAAGCAAAATCAGATTATATCATGGTTGGCTTTTACGAATCTGGAAAAAAGAAATCTATTGCTAATATTAAAAATAGTACTCAATTTTATGATAAAGCTATTGATTGGTACGAAAATGGAAAACCTAAATGGATTCGTAAATATGATCGTAATGGAACGCAAATAGAAAAAAACATCAGTTTTAGAGAAAACGGAAGTATTGAACACGAGTATGATAATGACACAAAAGAATCAACAGATTACTGGCTAAATGGAAAACCAAAATTTAAATACATAGAAAACGTATCCCAAAGCTATCATTACTTTAATGGCAACTTCATGGAAAAATACACACAAAAAATAAAAGATGAATATTACGTAGAATATTTTAATGAAAATAGCGATTTGGTTTTTTCCGGACTTTATAAAAAAAAGATTCTTTTTAAAGACAATGCAAGATACAACGGGAAAATCATTTGTTATTTCAACAATGGGAAAATTTCACACTTCGAGAATCTTATAAATGGAATTCCGAATGGGAAATCCTTTGCTTATTATGGCAATGAAAATCTAAAATATGAAAGAGAAGTAAAAAATCAGGAAGAGATTTTTTATAAAGCTTACTACGAAAATGGAAAAGTTGATTTTATTCGCGATCAGGTAAAAAACACATTTACAAAATGGGACGAAAAAGGAAAATTAATAGAAGAAGTTTTGCTTTGATAATATTCTTTTGAATAAGTTGTTGAGTTTGACGTTTTGTTCAGGTGGAAATAGAAAAGGTCGAATTCATGGAAAAATTGATGAACGGGAAATAATATTCTTGATAAAAGGATTTTTTATTTTTTATCTTTTTAAAGTATAATTCTTCTCAAAGTTTGAATGTAACTTTTCTAATGTGGTTTTCTCGGAAGAGTTGATGTTTGATAATGATTTGAGATTTAACTATAAATAGTCGAAATTACACTTTTTAATTTAACAAAAATAAACTGCAAATTAAATGTAAAAATGTATTTTTGAGTTTTACTATAAACTATGACCAAAATTTTAAATATTCCACCAAAATTAGAAGATGCAATACAGAAAAACAATCTAGTGATTTTTGTTGGCGCAGGTTGTTCAATGCCTTTAGGCTTCCCTTCTTGGAAAAAATTAATTGAAGATATACTTCAAGATTTGGATAGTAAATACGGAGAAACATCTGATACAAATTTTAAAAATATACTTAATGGTGTTAAAACAAATAGCAAATCATTATTTGATGCGTTAAGTAAAATTGAAAATGACTCAGATAATGGAAGTGCTTTTAAAATAAAGTCAAAAGAGTTTATTAATTCTCTTGTAGAAGAAATCTCCAAAACTTTACCCGAAGAATCTAAAGTACACAGTTTGTTGTGGGAAATTTCAAGCAAAATAATCACTACGAATTATGATAAAATATTAGAGAAATACATTCCAAAACATTTAGATCCAAAAATTTTCTATAATACAAATGCTTTTCAAGGTTTAAAAAGCCAATCTGATAATTCTCAGTTTTTATATAAAATTCATGGTGATTATGAAGACCCAGAAACAATAATTCTATTTGAAAGCGATTACAATGATATTTACAAAAATGAAAACTATAATAATGACACATTAACAACTCATTTCAAAGAAAAAACTTTTTTATTTATTGGTTTTAGTTTGACAGACCCTTTCGTGAATGATTTATTTATAAAAATTAAAAAAATATACAAAGGTTATACTGTCAATGAACATTTTATTTTTACTACTAAAAATGAAGATTTTATTAAGTATGACGTTAATCCGATAAAAATTGATAATTGGAATGAAAGCTTAATTGAATATTTGGAAGAGTTAAAAAAAATAAAAGTACAGAATGAATCAACAATTAAGAAATTAATAATTGTCAATGAACAAGAAATAAAAAAAGAAGATGAACTAACAAAAGATGATGTCAATAATATTTTTGAGATTATAACTAAAAAGACAAATGAACTATTAAACAATCCAGGAAACAAAGAACTTGCAACAGAAGTTAAAGACCTTAGAGTAAAACTAGACAAACTACTATATGAAAAAATAGATTATTTGCAAGAAATAGATAAACCATTTAGAAATAATGATTTACAAATTTTATTTGATGCTATTTATTCTTCTGAAAAATTGAACACTTATACTTTAGAACAAATTAGAAAAGTAAGAAATAGTACTGATATTTACAAATGGTATGATAGAAGTGTGATTGTAAGTGCTATTACATGCAGTTTGATACACTTTAATAAAGCGGATGAGCAAAAAATAACTCTTCTAATAGATTTTATTAATGATAATGAAGAGAAAGTTTGGCAAAAGGCTATAACATCATTATTTATGATATTAAATCATTTAGGAAATAAATGGTTAAGATTTGATTCACTTAAGACTAAAATAAAATCTTTAAATCAAAACTTAAGAATACAAGATTCTTGCGCAACAATAATTAGATTGTTTAGTGTAGGTCTAAATAACATTTCAATGGTAAATGAAGAGATATTTGATAATCCCTATTTTAGCAACAGTCCTTTCAATTATTTTCTCCCTTATTACCAAGAGGAAAATCCACAGTTTAATTTGGTATACGAAACATACGAAGGTAATGATATTGAAAACTATATTCGATTCCTAGATGAAGTTCCCCTTCCAGATCAATTAAAATACTTGTTATGTAGTAAAGAGACAAAAAAAAGTGTGCAAGAAAATGAAGAAGGAGAAGATAAAAGAGAAAGTTTAAATCACATTTTAAATTACAATTCTTATTTTTATCCTTATTCCGTTTTTGTTCAAGAAGTAATTAGCTTTTATAAATATTTTCCAGTGTTTAAACATGAAGAAAAATTAAAATCGCAACTTAAATTAACAGAAACACCTTTAAAAGACTATTTGTTAAACGAAAAAGAAAAACATACAGCATTAGGTATACACTTTATGCAAGACGAAAATTGGTCACAAGCGATTGTAAATTATAAACAAGCATTAAAACTAGATCAAAGTGATATCTCAGATTTATTGAACCTAGCCAGTTGTTACCATAATATTAAAGAATTCGATGAAGAATTAAATATACGAATTAAAATACAAAATGACAAACCAGAGAATGAAAGTAATCTTAATCAATTATTTGAAATTTATTATAATATAAAAAAAGACTTTAAAACTTCACTAATTATAGCGAATCAATTACTTTCAATTGATAAAAAAAATGCTGATTATTGGAATTTAACAGCTGCAGCATATGATGAATTAGATGAATTAGATAAATCTTTAATAAACTATAATAAAGCAATCGATCTTAATTCACAAAAAGCTTCATTCTTTTTTAATAGAGCTAACCTATATTCTAAACTTGAAGAATACCAGAAATCTATTTTAGATTATAATACTGCAATTAATCTAGATTTGAAAAAAAACTCTGTATACCTTTATGGTAGAGCTGCAGTATTTTCTTTAATAAAGGAATATGAAAAAGCAAATAATGACTTAAATATTTCAATTAAAATTAATAATAAAGATACAAATTTTCTACTCAGTAGATCAACAAACTATTTACACTTAAAAATGTTCGATGAAGCTCTTATAGATATTAAAAAAGCTGAGTCTCTGGGATGCAGAAAAGATTTTATTTTTAATTATTTAAGTAATTATTTTAGACTTCAGAATGATTTTATTCAAGCTTTAGAATATATCCAAAAGGCAATCGATATAGAAAAAGATGCTAGACATATAGGAACCAAGGCTACAATATATGCATCAATGGGTGACGATACCAATTTTTACATGTATTTAGAAGATGCTCTTGCTAAAGGAGCAAAATCAGATTTACTTTTTCCAGATATAAAGGAAAAATACAAATATAAACCGCAATTTCAAATTCTTTTAAAAAAATATAAACAAACAAAAAGCCTTTAAACCCAGTAAAAACACCTGATTTAAAAGCCAACAAATAAAATACCTAACAGGTTTCTAAAGCCTGTTAGGAAACGCTAAATCCCAAAAAAACCATTAGCATTCCTCGTAGTTTCCTCCGCAACTTTATCTAACGAAACTCCTTTAAACTGCGCCACAGTTGCAACAACAAAAGGCAGAAAAGCGGGTTCGCAACGGCGTTCGTGGTATTTTTTCAGGAGATTGTTTGGTACGTTTTTCGGGAGCATAAATGGCGCATCGGTTTCGATCATCATTCGGTCCAGCGGTACGTATTGAATCACTTCTTTTAAATGATTAAAACGTTTACTGTCGGAAATCGCTCCCGTAAAACCGAGATAAAATCCGTTATCAAGATAGGTTTTGGCTTCGGGCAAACTTCCTGTAAAACAATGCACGACAGCTTTTGGCAATTGTATCAAATAGTCTTTTGTAATTTCCATAAACTTTGTAAAAGCCGCTCTTTCGTGCAAAAACAAAGGTTTCCTGACTTCAATTGCCAGTTCTAATTGCGCTCTGTAACAGGTTTCCTGAATATTTCTGGGCGAAAAGTCACGATCAAAATCGAGTCCGCACTCCCCTACCGAAACCACGTGTTTTTGTTTTAATAAATTCCGCAGCCTGGAAATACTCTGCCCATCAAAACTTTTCGCATCATGCGGATGAATTCCGGCTGTGGCATATAATATTCCAGGATATTCTTTGGCTATTCGCGATGATTCTTCGCTGTTTTTTACGCTTGTTCCGGTGAGTATCATTTGCGATACATCAGCATCTAAAGCGTTTTGTACAACATCGTCTATGTCGTTGTGGAATTGTTTATTGGTTAAATTAATTCCTATGTCTATGTATGTATTCATTTTTTTTAAAGTTGCTAAGGCTCAAAGGTTCAGAGGTTTTTCTCTTTGAGTCTTTATTATTATTTATTTTTTGCCACTAAGGCGGTAGGGCACAAAGTTTTTTTACACAAAGTTTGTCATTTCGACGGAGGAGAAATCACATGACGTAACCATACAGTTCGTCGCTCTCTGGATGTGATTTCTCCTCCGTCGAAATGACAATATTGGGTTCAATCTTTGTCGAGCTTCTTGCGAAGATTTCTCCTTACGTCGAAATGACATAAAATGAGGCTAAACCTTTGTCACTTTGAGCCTCTGCCCCTTTGAACCTTCAAAAAAACTAATCTTCACGACTCCCGTCATCCGCCATTCTTACTAATTTTGGTGTGAACTTAGCAACGACATCAACTAATTCCTGTTGCGCTTCCATAACCTGATTGATATCTTTATACGCCATTGGGGCTTCGTCAAGACCTGCGCCAATAAGCGTAACGCCGTGATGTTGCAAGATTGATTTCATCTCGTTTTTTGTGATTGTTTTTATGGCTTGAGTTCGGCTCATTTGTCTTCCTGCTCCGTGTGAAGCCGAGTTTATGGCGTTCTCCTCGCCTTTTCCTCTCACTAAAAATCCCGGTGCGGTCATACTTCCCGGAATAATTCCCATCACGCCTTTTCCTGCCGGAGTCGCGCCTTTTCTATGCACGATCACTTCTTCGCCGTTCCAGATTTCTTTCCACGCAAAATTATGGTGATTTTCGACTTTGGCTAAAATCGTAGCGCCTAGAGCGCGTTCCATTTTGTTATGGATAATTTCATGACAAGCCGAAGCATAATCTCCCGCCAAATTCATCGCCATCCAGTATTCCTGACCCAATTGGGAGTTCATATCCAGATACGCTAAATTCTTCGCCACATCAGGAAGTTTACAAACGTCTTTTGCCATTTTAGTATAATGTCCGGCAATTGTGGCGCCCATTCCGCGTGAACCTGAATGTGTTAACAAAGCGACATATTTACCTTTTGGGATATTCAAAACCGCATCGTCTTTTGCAAATTCCATGATTCCGAATTCAACAAAGTGATTTCCACCACCCGAAGATCCTAATTGCGACCAGGCTTTATCTTTTAAATTTTTCACAAACGGAGTCATATTAAAAGTATCGTTTTCTAAAACTGCGTGATCTGCTTTGTATTGTCCGTGAAATCCGTGACCCGCTCCAAAAATAGAGTTGGCAATTAATTCTTTTTTGAATTTGGCTTCGTTTTCAAAGTAAAAATCCTCCGCAATATCATAAACCGACAACGCCATTCGACAACCAATATCAACCCCAACTCCATACGGAATAATGGCATTTTTGGTCGCTAAAACTCCGCCAATTGGTAATCCGTAACCTTGATGCGCGTCTGGCATTAAAGCTCCGGCAACCGTAACAGGCAATTGCATCGCTACTTCCATTTGTTTTCTGGCACCGTCTTCGATACCTTCTAATCCGTAAGCCGAATATGCATTTGGGTTTTGGTTTAAAGCAATAAAATCTTCAGGTTTTTCATTTGCTTTTTCGATCAAGGCGATTGCCAGTTTGCTGAAAATAGCATCGTCTATATAATTTTCAGGAGTTGCTAGAACGTTTTTGAAATTGGTTATCATTTCATCGCGTTTCAATCCGTGTCTTTTACTGTTTATTTTTAAGGCAATCCCGATTATTTTTCCTTCAGGGAATCCTAATTCTATTATATCTGTACCGTTTATTTGTGTTTTCATGGTTTTTGTTTTTAAGGGACAAAGTTGCAGAGGTTTTCTTAGGTGCAAAGGTTTTATACAAGTACGCAGCTATTTTGCGTAGATTATTTTTTTATTTGTAATGTGCTTTTATGCGTAAGTTTTTTTCACGCAGATTTTGCAGATTTGAGCCGATTTTTTTCTTATTTTTTGTCATTTCTCATTTTATGTCATTTTCGACGAAGAAGAAATCACACTGGAAACTCCTCACAGAATGTCGCCAATCTTTGTCGAATCCCTCGTGTGATTTCTCCTCCGTCGAAATGACAAACTGTAGGCCTTTGCGAGATTAAATTTACCACACTTTGCGAAGACGCGCAGTAATCCACCTCTACAAAACCTCTGTCCCTCTGAACCTTTGTGCCTTTGCCCCTTTTTTCCTTTAATCAATTAATAATTGCGTAACTGCCGCAGCATTTATCGCCCATTTTGCATCGTAAACCTCATCGGCATTTTGATCTTCGGTGATGGTTAAACCCTGGGCTTCCGCTTTGAGTTGTAACAAACTACCAATATTCAATTTGCTGCTTAGTTTTGCCAATAATGCCTGAACTCCTTTAAAATCCAAACCTTGAACAACTTGTCCTCCAAAGGTCATCTCTAACCAAATGATTTCTCTTTTGGCTATATCCAACACTCCAAAAACCAAACCTTTGGCAACATTTTGCGTCACACGAACCTGATGATCTACACATGACGGATCATAAGCTACTCCGGTTTTTTCGGAGATTTTCATCGGGTGTTTGCTGTTCATCCAACCTACAATAAGATTTGGCGTAATACTTCCGTTGCTATAAGCGTTGCAGGTAAAAGTTACAAATTTGGCATTGGCTTTCGCCAAATCGTCAATGTTAATGTTGATATATTCAGCCGTTCCAATTTTACTCGGAATACTTCTGATATCACCGCTGTGTTTACAACCAACAGTTTCCAATCGGCTGAAAGAACATATATCGGCTTTATCTTCGTAGGCAATATGGCAGCTTAAATCCATATCCAGATGTTGCGCCGGTAAACCCGCACCCCATTGCATGAACAAACGCACTTCGTTACCTTCAATCGGGAAACGTGTTCCCATTAAAGCCACCGGTAAATCCTGAACGGTCTCGCTTCGATCTCCTATAGAAACCGGCATATTAAACAATTGCGGATCGATGTACATGGTTTTGTTTGGGTTTGCAATTGCCGCAAATCGTTTTTTCATAGCTAATAAACACAACGCTTCGATTTGATTTTTCATCGCTTCTAATTGTGCTTCGTCGTACAAATTCAATAATGCATTTGGTGCAATACGTTTGTTGGTTCCACCCAAAGGCTTCACGCTTCTTTGCATGTTTTTATCAAAATAATTTTGAGCGTACATGTTTAAAGTAAACACCAATCTTGCAGGAACTTTATCGATAATTTCTTCAAAATGTGCGATAGTTTCGTCTGCACCAAACCAAAGCATATTCGAGAATAACGAACGTGCAAATAATCCCGGACGTTGTTTTAATAAAGCAAATGTTTTATCGGCATCAAACTTTAATCTTGATGTGTTTACTTTGCTTTGCCAAACGTCATACACCTGATTGTAAAACACATCCATTAAAAAAGCTAATTTTTCAAAGCCTTTTCTTTTGCTGTATTCTGCCAAACGCAACGCTCTTATAAAACGAACCCACATTCCTCTTTTTGGGTGCATGATTTCGCACATTGTTTCCACCTCCATATCCAGATTATTCAACCAGGAAGCCACCATTAAGCATTCTTTTCTTGAATATTTAAGTTTCAAATCTTTTTGAGAAGCAATTTTCGCCTGAGCGCTTGTATCCAAAACATTGAAAAAGTGCTGTGCATTTTTTGACGTTCTTTTAATGATTGTTTTCGGTTCTATAATTTGCAATAATCCTGTATTCTTGAACCACAAATATCTTAAGATATCTGTTGGCGATTTAAAATACTGAGACGCATTTTCGGCCTGACCTTCTTCGATTAAAACATCAATCACCAACATCAAAGTTTCTTTAATTGCGATATCTGTTTTTGGTAAAGGCAAATATTTCAAAGCCATTTTTAAACTATCTGCCTGCGTAGCGTCCAATGCAGTTTTTGATTGCAATAATGATTTATAGAAATCTTCCAATTCCTTTTCTGACCATAAATCCAATACTTTTAATTTGCTTCCCTGACCGAAATTTTCGATTTTACCAAATTCAAAGGGAGTTCCGCAAAACGGACAACCATTATATCGTTCTAAAGGAAAAGTATTGTTTGGGATAATATGTCCGCATTGTAAAGTTGTTCCTTTTTTTATGTTCAGAACATTCCAGAAATAGGTCACAATATGATCTAAAACAGATTCTCCCGTTGGGATATTCCATTCTTTCACTAAAGGCGTCCAGTTTTTATCTGTTCCTAAAACTTCTCTTAGTACTTCTAAAACTTCCACTTTATAATTTGGGTTTACATTATTTAAAGCGTGTAATAACGACTCAGAAAATGTAAATCCAAGTTTTGAAACATTGGCTAATAAAACCGATGTTGTTCCTGATAAATTTTTTAATATCATTCGCAATCATTGCTGATGGAATGAAAATAGCGTTTTGACGCAAACTGATTTTTAATAATGCTGACGTTTTCATTTTTTTTCATTTTTAAAATTTAGATAATGGTGTTTCTGATTTCTACCTAAAAGATTTGAAGTAAGAAACACTTGACCTGAAATTGGAGTTTAATTGATGAACTTTTTATCAGACGGGTTTCCCCGAGAAGTAAGTTAATCTTGACCCTCCTTTTTTATTAATGATGATTTTAAAACTATGCTCGGATTCGAACCGAAATTAGCCGTGTTCTGAAGTAAGTTTTAATTGACCATTAATAGTGAAGCAGATGGGATTCGAACCCACGACCCGGACATTAGAAGTGTACGAAGTAAGTTTTGATTGACCTGTTAGGATAATTTCAAAACTACCTGCTCTACCGCTGAGCTACTGCTTCAATTTAAATTGTGTTAACCGGTAATGGTAAAAGTTTGTACGTTGGAAAGTGTTTTCGAAGTAACTTATACTTGACCTTGCTAACTCAATTTTTTATTTCTATGAACGTATGTTTTTATTTCTGAACAAAGATTTCACAACTAGTGCGCAGTTATTTTGCGCAGTAAAAAAAGAATTCTATATTTGGGTAAATTATGGTTATCAATAATCATTTAAGTCCCTTTAGAGACGGCATATTCACAGTTTTTTAAACGCATTGCAAAAAAGCCCCATCGGGTGACATATTTTTATTGATAAAGATAAAAACCGAAAATATCGCTCCGCTGGAGTTTTTCTAAAATGCATAAATTGGCTATAAATATTACGCTCCGATGGAACTAAACTACTATACCGTATAAATGTCTATAAATATTAAACTCCTCCGGAGCTTTATCAGATTAAAAAAACAACATGAATTTAAAAGAAAATTATACTGAATTACTTTCGAATATTGGCTTTTCAGGAAATGACATTCAGAAAAACTGGCTGGGTTTACAAAAAGCCTATTCTCATAAATCAAGACATTATCATAATCTCACGCATATAAAGGATATGATTGAATGTTTTGAAATGTATTCTGACCAAATAAAATCGCCAAACGAAATATTATTTTCGATTTTCTATCACGACTACATTTATAAGAGTAGTAAAAAAGACAATGAACTTAAAAGTGCCGAATTTGCATTGTCAATTTTGCCTGAAAATATTCAGCTTGATAAAACATTGGTTTTTGATGCTATTTGTGCGACACAACTTCATCAATATAATTCAAATGAAGATATTAACTGGTTAATTGATTTTGATTTGAAGATTCTCGCCCGCGATTGGGAAGATTATAAAGCCTATTTTGAACAGATTCGGAAAGAATATCGCATTTATCCTGATTTTCTATATAAACCCGGACGCGCAAAAGCTTTGAAACATTTTCTGGAGAATGAATTTATTTTTCAGACTGATGAATTTAGAAAATTGTATGAAGAAAAAGCGAGGACAAATATTGAAAAGGAGATTTTATTGTTGACGTAGAATCGTTACCGTTATTAAACCCGACAGGTTTTTAAAACCTGTCGGGTTTGCTGTACGAAAAATAGAAATAGATAAAATATAACCAAAAATTTTCTTGTTACCGTAAATGCGTGAGGGATAGAGGCGATATCCTTTTGTGAAGTGGAACGGAACAAAAGATAAAGCCGAAAGCCCGGCCCGGAGGGACACGCCCAAAATATAATAAGTCAAATTAATCTCGCAAAGACGTTAAAGACGCACAGTTTTTGTTTCACACAGATTTAGCAGATAAAGCAGATTTTTTTTATCATTTTAATCTTTTAATCTGTGGCAAAAAAAACTTTGCGTCTTCGCGACTTTGCGAGCAAAAATATACACACTATGTCTCAAAATAAAAATGCCTTAATTCGGTACAAAACAATAGACAAATGTCTACAGAATAAGTATCGCCAATGGACTCTCGAAGATTTGATTGAATGCTGTTCTGAAGCTTTATTTGAATATGAAGGTCGGGAAAATTCTATTAGCAAACGAACGATTCAGATGGATATTCAGTTAATGCGAAGTGAAAAACTGGGCTATAATGCGCCAATTGTAGTTTATGATAAAAAATATTATAAATATGAAGACGACGAGTTTACGATAACCGATATTCCGTTGACGGAAACGGATATGAATGTTTTGACAGAGACAGTTTCGATGCTGAAACAGTTTAAGGATTTCTCTTTGTTTAATGATGTATCGGATATTTTACAGCGTCTGGAGGATAAAATCTATGCCGAAAAGTCGCATACCAAGCCGGTTATTTACCTGGAAAAAAATGAAGAACTGAAGGGTTTGCATTATTTAGATGAAGTTTATCAGGCGATTATCAAGAAAATTGTTCTGGTGATAAGCTATAAATCTTTTAAATCGATCGACGAAACTAAATTTCATTTTCATCCTTTTATCCTGAAGGAATTTAATAACAGATGGTTTTTGGTGGGGAAAAAAAAAGGTTCTGCTCCTATTACAAATCTAGCTTTGGATAGAATTATTGGGATTGATTATGATTTTAATATGCCTTATTTAGAGGAAGATTTTGACGCCGATTTGTTTTATAAAAATGTGATTGGTGTTACGGTGAATTCAGGTTTGGCACCACGAAAAATTGAACTTTGGATTGATGCCACCAATGCGCCATATGTTTTGACAAAACCTTTGCATCATACACAACGGCTGATTACAGAAAATGAGGATAAAAGTATTATCGTGCATTTGTTTATTTCTCCTAATTATGAAATGGAACGTATTTTACTGGGTTTTGGTGATGGAATTGAGGTTTTAAAACCTGAAAACTTACGAAATCGTATGAAAAAAATCCTTAAACAGGCAATTTCCAGATATGAACCTCAAGAAATTACTGAATTAAAATCATGATTTTTTACAAAATGTAGAATTAAATCTTAATTTAAATCCATAAAATGATTTTTACGGCATTTATTTTGTTAAAATCTCAAAAAAGAATAGTATATTTCAATTAAAATTAAACCATAAACCACTCTAAATCAGAGATATTTTTTTAATAACCTAAAATTAATCATAAAATTATATGCATGCATAGTATTTTTTGATTATATTTGAAATCGATATAGTTACATATGAAAGAGAAAACAATAGATTATATTTTGCGAGCTACGTGGCAAGCTGTATCAAGAATGTACAACGAAGAAGCTGCTAAATACGATGCTACAATGGCTACGGGATTTGCTCTTTTGAGTATTGATAAAGAAGATGGAACTCCGTCGACAGCTTTGGGCCCAAGAATGGGAATGGAAGCCACAAGCCTAACAAGAACTTTAAAATCGATGGAAGACAAAGGTTTAATTGTTCGCAAAAAAAACCCAACTGACGGTCGCGGTGTTTTAATTTACCTGACTGAATTTGGAAAAGAAAAAAGAGATTTATCAAAAAATACGGTTCTGAAATTTAATGAGACCATTAGGAAGCATGTTTCTGATGAAAAACTGAAACATTTTATCGAAGTTTCTGAAATCATAAATGAATTAATTCAGGACAAAAATATATTTAATCAAACAGAAAAATTAGAAAACGAATAACCTATACTATAGGTTTATCTCACATTCAAATAAAAAACAAAATATTAACTCTATGAAATCGCCTACATTGATTTTCACAAATAATAAAAAGGCGATAACATATTTGACCAATAGAAAATAAAATTTACAAATATGAAACGCACAATTAAAAAAGTTGCTGTAATTGGATCCGGAATTATGGGTTCAGGAATAGCTTGCCATTTTGCCAATATTGGTGTTGAAGTTTTATTACTTGACATCGTACCACGCGAGTTGACAGAAGCTGAAACTAAAAAAGGATTAACACTTGAAAGTAAAGCTGTTCGCAACCGAGTGGTAAACGAGCATTTGGCGAATTCATTAAAATCGAAACCGTCTCCTATTTACAGTCAGAAATTCGCAAGCCGAATAACGACAGGAAATACGACTGATGATATGGCAAAAATTGCCAATGTTGACTGGATTATTGAGGTTGTAGTAGAGCGTCTGGATATCAAGAAACTGGTATTCGAACAAATCGAAAAATTCCGTAAACCGGGAACTTTGGTTACTTCAAACACTTCTGGTATTCCAATTCATTTTATGAGCGAAGGTAGAAGCGAAGATTTTCAACAGCACTTCTGCGGAACTCACTTTTTTAACCCTGCGCGTTACTTAAAGTTATTTGAAATTATTCCTGGTCCAAAAACTTCAACTGAAGTACTGGATTTCTTAAACGAATACGGTTCTAAATTTTTAGGAAAAACTTCGGTTGTTGCTAAAGATACTCCGGCGTTTATTGGAAACAGAATTGGTATTTACGGTATTCAGAGTTTGTTCCACTTGGTAAAAGAAATGGGATTAACGATTGAAGAAGTGGATAAATTGACTGGTCCGGTAATTGGTCGTCCAAAATCGGCTACTTTTCGTACCGTTGACGTTGTTGGTTTGGATACTTTGGTACACGTTGCCAACGGTATTTATGAAAACTGCCCAACTGACGAACAACACGAATTGTTTAAACTTCCTGATTTCGTCAACAAAATGATGGAAAATAAATGGTTGGGAAGTAAAACTGGTCAAGGTTTTTATAAAAAAGTAGATAAAGATATTCTTTCTTTAGACCTAGATACATTAGAATACCGCGCTGCTAAAAAAGCAAGTTTTGCTACACTTGAACTAACAAAAACTATTGATAAACCAATTGATCGTTTTAAAGTTTTGGTAAAAGGAAAAGACAAAGCGGGAGAATTCTACCGCAAGAGTTTCGCCGGAATGTTTGCTTATGTATCAAACAGAATTCCTGAAATCTCAGACGAATTATATAAAATTGATGATGCGATGAAAGCCGGTTTTGGATGGGAAAATGGTCCATTTGAAATTTGGGATGCGATTGGTGTTGCAAACGGTATCGAAATCATGAAAGCAGAAGGTCTTGAACCAGCTGCATGGGTTACAGAAATGTTGGCTTCCGGAAGCGAAAGTTTCTACTCTGTAAAAGAAGGAGCAACTTATTTCTATAACATTCCAACAAAATCACAAGTAAAAGTTCCTGGACAAGATTCATTCATTATCCTGAACAACATTCGCGAAAGCAAAAAAGTTTGGAGCAATAGCGGTGCAATCATTCAGGATTTAGGTGATGGAATTTTAAACTTAGAATTCCAATCTAAAATGAATACTATTGGTGGCGACGTACTTGCTGCTATCAATAAAGCAATCGACTTATCTGAAAAAGAATATCAAGGTTTGGTTATTGGTAACCAGGCGGCGAATTTCTCTGTTGGAGCTAATATCGGAATGATTTTCATGATGGCTGTTGAGCAGGAATATGACGAATTGAACATGGCTATCAAAATGTTCCAGGACACTATGATGCGCGTTCGTTATTCTTCTATTCCAGTTGTGGTTGCGCCTCACGGAATGACTTTTGGTGGTGGATGCGAAATGAGTTTACACGCTGATAAAGTGGTTGCTGCGGCAGAAACGTATATGGGATTAGTTGAGTTTGGTGTTGGTGTACTTCCTGGTGGTGGTGGATCTAAAGAAATGGCTTTGAGAGCTTCTGACCTTTTCCGTAAAAACGATGTGGAATTGAACGTCCTTCAAGAGTATTTCTTAACTATTGCTATGGCAAAAGTTTCGACTTCTGGTTATGAAGCTTTTGATACGGGACTTCTTCAACATGGAAAAGATGTTATCGTAGTAAACAAAGATCGTCAGATTGCTGAAGCTAAAAAACATGCTTTGCTAATGGCCGAAGCGGGTTATACACAACCTATCAGAAGAACTGATGTTAAGGTTCTTGGTAAACAAGCTCTTGGAATGTTCTTAGTTGGAACTGACCAAATGGAAGCTGGAAAATACATTTCTGAACACGATAAAAAAATCGCTAACAAACTGGCTTATGTAATGGCTGGTGGTGATTTATCTGAAGCGACTTTAGTATCTGAACAATATTTATTAGATATCGAACGTGAAGCTTTCCTGAGTCTATGTACTGAGAGAAAGACTTTAGAGAGAATTCAATATATGTTAACTAAAGGAAAACCACTTCGTAATTAGAAAATAGAATGAAAGAGTGAAAAGAAGAAAGATGCAAGAAACAAGACTTCAGAACAGAGTTTTGTCTTTTCTCTTACATCTTGTTTCTTGCCTCTTGCTTCTTCCTAGAATCTTAAAAAACAAAACAAATGAAAACAGCATATATAGTAAAAGCTTACCGTACTGCGGTAGGAAAAGCACCAAAAGGGGTTTTTAGATTTAAAAGACCTGATGAATTAGCAGCAGAAACGATTCAGTTTATGATGGATGAACTGCCTGATTTTGACAAAAAACGTATTGATGACGTTATGGTAGGAAATGCCATGCCGGAAGCAGAACAAGGACTTAACGTTGGACGTTTGATCTCTCTTATGGGATTAAAAGTAGAAGATGTTCCTGGTGTTACGGTTAACCGCTATTGCGCATCCGGATTAGAAACTATTGGGATGGCAACTGCCAAAATCCAATCAGGAATGGCAGATTGTATCATTGCTGGTGGAGCCGAAAGTATGAGTTTTATTCCGA
Source organism: Flavobacterium sp. FlaQc-47 (assembly GCF_044006475.1). Lineage (NCBI taxonomy): Bacteria > Pseudomonadati > Bacteroidota > Flavobacteriia > Flavobacteriales > Flavobacteriaceae > Flavobacterium > Flavobacterium sp. FlaQc-47. The sequence continues at coordinate 378,520 of NZ_JBIPCQ010000004.1, forward strand.
TGGGAGGTTACAAACCAACTCCGGATTATAAAGTTGCAGCTGCAGGTCACGAAGATTACTACTGGGGAATGGGTTTAACTGCTGAAGCGGTGGCTAACCAATACAAAATCTCCAGAGAAGATCAGGATGAGTTTGCTTACAACTCTCATATGAAAGCTTTGAAAGCTCAGGCTGAAGGTAAATTCGACAAACAAATCGTTCCAATTACTGTTGAACAGACTTTCATTAATGAAAATGGAAAAAAAGAAACGAAATCATATGTTGTAAAACAAGACGAAGGTCCACGTGCCGGAACTTCTGTTGCCGCTTTAGCAGGCTTAAGACCGGTTTTTGCTGCTGATGGAAGTGTAACTGCCGGAAACTCTTCTCAAATGAGTGACGGTGCTGCTTTTGTTTTGATTATGAGCGAGGATATGGTAAAAGAATTAAATCTTGAGCCAATTGCAAGATTAGTAAACTTTGCTTCTTCTGGTGTTGAGCCAAGAATCATGGGTATTGGTCCTGTAAAAGCAATTCCGAAAGCGTTGAAACAAGCTGGTTTAGAATTGAAAGATATTGACTTGGTAGAATTAAACGAGGCTTTTGCTTCTCAGTCTTTGGCTGTAATTCGCGAACTAGGTTTAAATCCTGATATCGTAAACGTAAACGGTGGAGCAATTGCTTTAGGTCACCCTCTGGGATGTACCGGTGCGAAACTCTCTGTTCAGTTATTCGACGAAATGAAACGCAGAGGTAGTAAATACGGAATTGTTTCTATGTGTGTGGGAACTGGACAAGGAAGTGCGGGGATTTACGAAGTATTGTAGAATGTTTTTAAGAGGAAAGAAGTTAGAGCAAAGAGAATAGAGCAAAGAGTCAAGACTAATATATTTTTTTGAGAAGTAAGAAGAGTGACAAATGCTTTAAAAGTAATAAAAAACTTACTTTTTAGTTCGTGTTTATTATCTTCGCTCAAAACATGAGACATAATTTTAAGAATTTGAAAATTTGGATTTTAGCTATGAATATTACAAATGACATTTATAAACTAACATTAACTTTTCCAAAATTCGAGATCTACAGCTTGACTAGTCAAATGACAGATGCTCCGTTTCGATGCCATCAAATATTGCAGAAGGTTCAAACAGAGGAAATAAACATTTTCAACATTATCTGAATATCAGTTTAGGATCTTCATTTGAATTGCAAACACAATTATTGATAGCATGTCAGAACGACTATTTATCAAAAGAAAAAACAGAAGAAATAGAAAACAAAATAATTGAATTTCAAAGGATGACCACAGGCTTCATAAGCAAGTTAGATTAAAATCTTGCTTCTTGATTCTTTCATCTTTTACCTAAAAAAAATAAAAAATGGCAGATACAATCGAAAAAAACGTAACCCGTGGTGGTCAGTTTTTAGTTAAAGAAACAAAATGCGAAGATATCTTTACACCAGAAGATTTTTCGGAAGAGCAATTAATGATGCGTGACTCTGTGAAAGAGTTTGTAGACAAAGAAATTTGGCCTAACAAAAATCGTTTTGAGAAAAAAGATTACGCATTTACTGAGGAAAGCATGCGTAAAGCTGGTGAACTGGGACTTTTAGGAGTTGCGGTTCCTGAAGAATACGGCGGATTAGGAATGGGATTTGTATCTACAATGTTAGTTTGCGATTACATTTCTGGTGCTACAGGATCTTTCTCTACTGCTTTTGGTGCTCACACAGGAATTGGAACTATGCCAATTACTCTTTACGGTACTGAAGAACAAAAGAAAAAATACGTTCCTAAATTAGCTACAGGTGAATGGTTTGGAGCTTATTGTTTGACTGAGCCAGGCGCAGGATCTGATGCTAATTCAGGAAAAACTAAAGCTGTTTTATCTGAAGATGGAACTCATTATAAAATTACTGGTCAAAAAATGTGGATTTCGAATGCAGGTTTCTGCAGCGTTTTCATCGTTTTTGCCCGTATTGGTGATGATAAAAATATTACTGGTTTCATTGTAGAAAATACTGCTGATAACGGAATTTCTATGAATGAAGAAGAGCATAAATTAGGAATCCGTGCTTCTTCTACACGTCAGGTTTTCTTCAACGATACAAAAGTACCTGTTGAAAACATGTTGTCTGAAAGAGGAAACGGTTTCAAGATTGCAATGAATGCTTTGAACGTGGGTCGTATTAAACTGGCGGCTGCATGTCTTGATGCTCAAAGAAGAGTAACTTCCGGAGCTGTAAAATATGCTAACGAAAGAATCCAATTTAACACGCCAATTTCAAGCTTTGGAGCAATCCGTTCTAAATTAGCTGAAATGGCTACTAATGCTTATGCAGGTGAAAGTGCTTCGTACAGAGCTGCAAAAGATATCGAAGATAGAATTATCGCTCGTGAAGCTGAAGGAACCAGTCATCAGGAAGCTGAATTGAAAGGTGTTGAAGAATATGCTATCGAATGTTCAATCCTTAAAGTAGCTGTTTCTGAAGATGTTCAAAACTGTGCTGATGAAGGAATTCAGGTTTTTGGCGGAATGGGATTTTCTGAAGATACTCCAATGGAAAGTGCGTGGAGAGATGCTCGTATCGCCAGAATTTATGAAGGAACCAACGAAATTAACAGAATGCTTTCTGTAGGTATGCTGATCAAAAAGGCTATGAAAGGTCATATTGATTTATTAGGACCCGCTATGAAAGTTTCTGAGGAATTAATGGGAATCCCCTCTTTTGACACGCCTGATTTCTCTGAATTATTTGCAGAAGAAAAAGGAATCGTTGCTAACCTTAAAAAAGTTTTCTTAATGGTTGCAGGAAGTGCAGTTCAAAAATATGGTCCGGATTTAGATGCTCACCAACAGTTATTAATGGCGGCTTCTGATATCTTAATCGAAATTTATATGGCTGAAAGTACCATCCTTAGAACTGAAAAATTAGCCAAAAACAAAGGTGAAGATAAAGTTCAGGAGCAAATTGCTATGGCAAAATTATACTTGTACAAAGCTGTGGATATTGTAACACAAAAAGGAAAAGAAGGAATTGTTTCGTTTGCTGAAGGTGACGAACAACGTATGATGTTAATGGGATTACGTCGTTTTACAAAATACACAAACATGCCAAATGTTGTGGCTTTAAGAGAAACGATTACCAATAAATTAGTGGCAGAAAACGAATACTGCTTCTAATATAAAAATAGTTTTTAGCTTTTAATTTTGTTTAAACCCGCACTCCTCCGAAACAGTGCGGGTTTATTTTTTGTTTTTTTTCCTATTTTTTTTTACCATATAAGTTATATAAGTTCATTTAAATATACTTTGCCGATATTACTTACTAATTTTAATTCTTATATTTCTATAGCGCATTCTAAAGATGCAGCTTATATTTTTCTTACATCACTTATATGGTTTAAAAATGCCATTTCACAAATCTTTATTAAAATTACATTTCTGTTACATCATTGGTGATGAATTTTCTAATGTAATGTTTTATATTTAGCATTCTAAAAAACGCTAAAAAACATACAATGAAACAAATTAACCTGATTGCCTTGCTTTTACTGTGCAGCTTTACGTCAACAATCTTTGCACAAAAAAGTAAAAAACTGGACATTATTGCTTATTACACAGGCGATGACAAAGTAATTAACGAATACGAAGTAAAAAAACTGGATCAGATTATATTTAGTTTCTGTCATTTAAAAGACGGAAAATTAAGCGTTGATTCTGCTAAAGATTCTATTACAATTAAACATTTGGTTTCTCTAAAAGCTTCAAATCCGCAACTAAAAATTGTACTATCGCTTGGTGGCTGGGGAGGTTGCGAGCCTTGTTCTGCTGCTTTTTCTACTGCCGAAGGAAGATTAACTTTTGCTAAATCCGTAAAAGAAGTCAGCAACTATTTTAAAGTTGATGGTTTAGATTTAGACTGGGAATATCCTGCAATTGAGGGACTGCCAGGACATTTATTTCAAGCTGCTGACAAACCTAATTTTACTGAACTAATTAAAATTTTACGTTCGACTTTAGGTAAAAAATACGAATTGAGTTTTGCTGCCGGAGGATTTCAGAAATATCTGGATGAATCTATTGACTGGAAAACTGTCGCTCCATTAGTAAACCGAATCAACATTATGAGTTATGATTTAGTAAACGGATATTCTAAAGTTACGGGACATCACACACCATTATACAGTACAAACGCTAAGGAAGAATCTACAGATAAAGCGGTTACCTATTTATTGAAACAAGGAGTTCCTGCCGAAAAGTTGATTATTGGCGGCGCATTTTATTCCAGAACATGGAGAAATGTAGAAAATATAAACAATGGTCTTTACCAGGCCGGAGAACATATTGAGGGTGTAAATTTCAAAAATTTTGCTACAACTTATACGGAAGCAAATGGCTGGAAATATTTTTGGGATGAAAAAGCAAAAGCGCCTTATTGGTACAATGAAAAAACTAAAACCTTTGCGACATCAGACGATCTTAGATCTATCAAAGCTAAAACAGAATATGTGAAAGCTAAAAAATTAGGCGGAATCATGTTTTGGGAACTTACATTAGACAGTCCGCGTGACGGAATGGTAAATGCTATTTATGAAGCTAAAACGGCTAAATAAATAAGTTTTACAACAAATAAAAAAACGGCAGTTATAAAATTTATAACTGCCGTTTTTTCTATTTTATTACTTTAGAAAGCTACTGAATTTTCGATTTATCTAATTCTCCAATAAAAGGAATCGATTCTAAAATTTCTGCTCTGATTATCGTTTGCAGGTATATTTCTAACTGAATAAATTTTGCAGCGTTTATTGCTCCAACTGCCTTTTTTGCTTTAGAATACGTTTTACAATATAATTTTTCATAGGCTAAGTGATTTTTCAAAGTACCTTTTGCCAGCTCATCAGCTTTTTCATCTGTAAGCGTCGCGTAATTAGATGCGTAATCATTGATTAGCTGAAATTTTGATTGACCGAGAGCTTTACGTGCTGTTTCATAATCATCGTACACTTTTGTAAAAGCAACAGATTGTGTATCAGATAAGTTCATATACTGTTTTACAAGATCACTTTTTGATTTACCGTACACACTTTGCAAAACATCGACATCTTCCTTGAACGAAGATTGAGCATAAGATGATAAGCAAGTAACAATCATAATAAGAATAAGACTAATTTTTTTCATAGTATTACATTTTTAATTTGTTTCTAAAAATCAACGGGTTATCAAATATACTGATTTTTTTTAACAAGTTAAAACGTTCTATTTTTTACTTTCAGTGCTTTTTGGAGCTTTGATTTCTCCATCGTATGAAATTGATGCTCTGTTATTACTATTAATAGAAACCGTTGCACCTCCGTCAGGAAAAATAGTAAACATCAGGTCATAAACATCATTTTTACCTTTGACTGTTGCTTTCACAATATAACTTTTCTTCTTTTTTTCGATCTTTATATTCTCAGGAACACCTTCAAATTTTATTCCGCCATCACCTCCGTAAGCAACATTAAAAGCCCTGCCGAAGAACGGTAAATCTCCAGTTGTTTTTTCAGTATCAAATTTTAAAAAATAGGTATTGTAATCTAAAATGATCATCCTGCCTCCTTGCGGAGTTACTTTTTGTGCTTCAAAATCGAATTTCCTAGCATTTATTAATGCTTCAGTTTCTTTTTGCTTTTGTGAATCTCTTTCTGCTTTTAGTTCTTTTTTAGTTTTTTCCTGTGCAAAAACGGGAGAAATTAAAAAGCTTAGCAACAGTAATAAAAGGGATAATTTAGTTTTCATAAAACATGTATTTAGAAGTTTCATCTTCCTTTCTATTTTTTAGTAAATAGATTGTGCCAATGTATCTTGAAATTTAAAACACACTAAATTACGTAATAAATTCCTGATGCCTTCTTGATGTCAGACTAAAATTACTAATGATAGTTTTAGATATATTTAACTTTTAGCGGGAATGAATGTCGGAATTTTATGTTAAATTTACTTAATGTTTAATTTAAAAGCCTTTTTTATGAAAAAAATAATCGTTTCCTTCGCTATAATTACAGCCTTAATTATTGGCTGTAAGACCAATACAAAATCAAATGATGCCAAAACGTTAACTGTTGCTTTAGAGCCAAAAAGTAATAGTACTGTTACCGGAACTGCTACTTTTACAGAGAAAAACGGAAAAGTAACTTTTGTAGCAAAAATGACCGGATTAACTCCCGGAGTTCACGCAATCCACATTCACGAGAAAGCAGATTGTACTGCTGCCGACGGAAGTTCTGCTGGCGGACACTGGAATCCAACGTTTAAAAAACATGGAAAATGGGGCGTTGCAGAATATCATAAAGGTGATATTGGGAACTTTACCGCTGACGCAAAAGGTAACGGATCTATCTCATTAACTACTGACGAATGGTGTATAGGTTGTGGAGACACAAACAAAGATATTTTAGGAAAAGGTTTAATTGTACATCAGGGAACTGATGATTTTACAACTCAGCCTACCGGAAATGCTGGCGGAAGAGCTGCTTGCGCCGGAATCATCAAATAAAAACATAAATAACCACCGGATTTCACAAAATCTGGTGGTTATTTCATTTAAAACTTATCCTAACAAGAGAAAAAGATATAGCTTTGCAGCTATAAATTAAAGTGAATGATTAACCCATCGGCATCAGGTTGGATAGACAAGTTTTTTAGTGAACAAAAGTTTTTAGAGGCTATTCCTTTTGAAACTACGGAATCGTTTTACTATAAAGTCAGAGAAACTGGTTTTATCTATGGACATATTATAGCTATTGATTCTCAAAAGCCTGTACATATAAAGGGCTGGTTTAAAACCGAAATTTCTAAAATCGCTTTATTAAATACCTTATATGGCGTTTATTGTTTAGAACAAAGAAGCTCTGAACCTGATAATTTTATTGCAGAAGTTTTAAAGTTTTATAATGAAATGAATCCTGAAGGGTTTAATTTATTCAAAATTTTACTTCCAAAAGATACGCCTTCCCACTCTTTAGAAAATATAATAGATCAACGTGTTCAGACAAATGACAGCATTATCAGTAAAAACTTTTCGCATTTAGTAACGAATGCACTTTTGTTTATTGATGTTTTGGCGTTCAGACAATATTTGGAAAAAGGTGCAATTCCTGAAAAATATTTAAAACGAATTGAAGAAACCGTTTTGGGTATTGTGGGATTGGCTTTAAAAACTAAAACTGTAAAATCACAACACGACGATTTATTAATTAAGCTTTTTGAAGCTTCTATTAGATATTCTAAATTTTCAAAAGTTACGGTTGACACTTTAGAAACCTTACAACTGAATTACTTTAATAATAAATTAGAATATTATTATTTAATAGATATGGCGGGAATGGCTTTATGGAGCGATGGTGTTGTAGAAAATGAAGAAGCTTACTTTTTATATTCGTTAGGATCAATGATGGGCGTTTCTGATGATTTTGTAACCAAAAGCATCGATACTACACACGATTTTATTACTACTCATAAAAAGAAGATTCCGTATTTTAATTATTCTAATCCGGTAAAGCATTTTTATGATCAAATGACGCACAGCGTTGTAAAACTAATTATAAGAAATAAAAACCGATTAGTCAAGGAAATTATTCAAAGTAAGGAATTAATGGTTTTATTGGCTTATTCTACAACCAGAGATTTGGATGCGAAGGAAAAAAAGAAAGTAAAAAAACAACTTTTAGATATTTGCAAAACGATTCCGTCACTGACTATATTTTTACTTCCCGGCGGAAGTTTGTTATTGCCTATTTTAATCAAGTTTATTCCCACTATGCTGCCATCGGCATTTAATGAAAATCTAGACGAAAACGAATAAAAAAAATCGCCCTTGTGAGGCGATTTTTTATTTATTATTATAGATTACTTAGTTGGTAAACATCGTCTAATTCATCATTAGAAGCAATGTTTACGTTTAAATCTGTTACAAAACCAGAATTTAATCCGTAAACCCAACCGTGAAGCATTAACTCCTGACCGTTTTTCCACGCTCCCTGAACGATAGAAGTTTTTGCTAAATTGTAAACCTGCTCTTTAGCATTGATTTCTACAAAAGCATTAAAACGTTCTGTTTCGTCTTCAATCGAATTTAAATATTTATCATGTAAACGGTATTCATCTTTAATATGACGAATCCAGTTGTCGATAATCCCTACGGATAAATTTCCCATAGCAGCTTTTACACCACCACAGCCGTAATGCCCGCAAACAATAACGTGTTTTACTTTTAAAACGTTTACTGCATAATCTAATACACTTAACATATTCATATCAGAGTGTACGACCATATTAGCAATATTACGGTGTACAAAAACCTCTCCCGGTTTAGCTCCAATAATTTCATTTGCAGGAACACGGCTGTCAGAGCATCCAATCCATAATAATGGCGGAGTTTGTCCTTTAGCTAAATCTGCAAAATAATTAGGATCTAATGCTAATGATTTTTCTACCCACTGCTTGTTGTTTTCTAGTATTTGTTTATAAAACTCTTTCATTTTTTTGTTTTTTGAATGGTACTTCTACATGTTTAAACATATTAAAATAACTTTACTGTAAAGTTATCTAATTTTCATACTTCTCACAATGAAGAAATACCTAAAATTAATTTAATTATTTAAAAATCTTCTTTTACCGTTTCTTTTTTAATCAAGGCTCTTTTTGCAACATCATAATAATGCTCTATAGTAACATGATTGTTAACCTCCGGAGAATTTTCAAGCTCATAAGCTTCTTTAAATCCTTTTAGTTTTACTTTGATATTTTCATCAATAGCGCGGGTTTCCTTAAACTCACGAATTAAGTCTAAAACATCATGGGCAATATACTCTGTATCGTGCGCATTGATAATTAATTTAGAATTTTGAGGAATTTCGCTCAATGTTAATTTGATAGCCGCTTTGTTTAAAAATGAAACTTCCTGGGCTAAATCAATATGAATCACATCTCCATCTTCGTATTCTTCTTTTTTGAAACTGTACGCTCTTTTCAGGTTTCCTCTCAATACAAAAATGATACTAATTACAATTCCTAAGGCAACACCTTTAAGTAAATCTGTAGCTACAACAAATACTAAAGTTGCTACAAACGGTATGAACTGGTATTTTCCTTTCTCCCAAAAATGTTTGAAAGTGGCCGGTTTCGCTAATTTATATCCTACCAAAATTAAAACGGTTGCTAAAGTTGCTAAGGGAATTTTATTTAAAATTGATGGAATTGACAACACGCTTATCAGTAAAAGTATACCGTGAATAATAGCAGACATTTTAGATTTTGCCCCTGCATTATTGTTTGCAGATGATCTCACTACAACAGATGTCATAGGCAAACCACCTAAAAGTGAACTTAAAATATTACCAATACCTTGTGCTCTAAGCTCGACATTAGTATTTGTATAACGTTTTTGAACATCCATCCTGTCCGCAGCTTCAATACAAAGTAATGTTTCAATAGAAGCTACAATCGCAATTGTAACAGCAACTACCCAAACTTGTGGATTGGTAACCGCACCAAAATTTGGTGTAATCAGAATAGATTTAAATTCACTGAAAGATTTTGGAACTGGCAATGAAACCAAATGTTCTTTTGCAATCGCCAATGAACTTCCTGACGAAACAAATAATTGGTTTAATACTACTCCTGCAATAACGGCGATAAGCGCACCCGGAACTAATTTTAATTTCTTTAAAAATGGAACTTTTTCCCATGAAATCAATATGACAAGTGAAGCAAGCGAAATTACTACTGCTCCTAATTGAATATGATTTAAGACATCAAATAAAAACGAAAAGGAATTACTTCCATCATTTTGAATAAAAGCCTGATCTCCTTCAAAATCAGCATCGTAACCAAAAGCGTGTGGCAATTGCTTTAAGATGATTATAATTCCAATACCCGCTAACATTCCTTCAATAACATTGGTTGGGAAATAATTGGAAATACTTCCTGCTTTTAAAAATCCTAATGCTAATTGAATTAGTCCAGCAATAAAAACAGACATTAAAAACACATCAAAGGCGCCAAAATCAGTAATGGCGGTTAAAATAATAGCTGTTAATCCAGCTGCCGGACCAGATACACTAATGTGCGATTGGCTTAAATAACCTACCACAATACCACCAATAACACCTGCAATAATACCAGAAAATAATGGCGCTCCAGAAGCCATTGCGATACCTAAACACAATGGAAGAGCCACCAAAAAGACCACTAAACCTGACGCAAAATCAGATTTGAGGTTGGCAAAAAGATTGATTTTTTTTGTCATAATACAATACTAAAAAAATTATTCATTAAAGATTTCCTGTATTTATATAAATACAGTTGAGTTCAAAATAATCGGAAGTATTATGCCAAGTTGGGAGGTGGAGCAAAAATGCTCGGAGAAATATTGTCTAGTTTTACAATATTTTCAGACACTATGGTCTTTTTTTGAATATAAACGGGCATTACAACTTCATGTTGAAGTATTACCGGATAAACGGCAGCCTTAAGTTCTTTATGAGAATGCTCCTCTTCAGAAAAACTGAAAAACATACATCTATCATTGCTTTTCTTCATCACCGTAACAAGAGTTGGGGTTGATAAGAAGGCAATAAATATGAATAATAATATGCGAGCGATTAATTTCATTGCAGCAAAAATAGTGTTAAAGAAATAAAATCAAAGCGTGAGAGCAAAAATTTTTTACAAATTTAACAAACATAAAAAAACAGAATGCCGGCGGACCAACATTCTGTATGTATAACATTTAAAAACAATTAGTTACAACTCTTCTTCTAACCAGGCATTCATCATCCAGATGGTTTTTTCCTGCTCTGCAATAAAGTCACTCATCATAGAATTTGTTCCTTCATCATTAATATCATCTGATTGTTTTAAAATTCCTCTTTCTATTTTCAGTAAATCAGATAGAGAGTGCACGATTAAATGAACCGCTTTTTCATCGTTTGAGATATTTTTTCCAACAGTTAATTTATTGTTGGCAATATAATCTTCAAAAGTATGCAACGGAGTCCCTCCTATTGTTAAAACTCTTTCTGCAATCATGTCGATTTTCAATTGAGAGTCTGTATATAATTCTTCAAATTTTACGTGTAAATCAAAAAAACGTTTACCACGAATATTCCAGTGTATCCCTCTTAAATTTTGATAATACACCTGAAAATTTGACAACAGAATATTTAATTCTTTCACTAACAATTCTGATTCTTTGACAGGCAATCCTAAAATATTTGTTTTCATCTTTCTTCTTTTTATAATATGATTACTACAAATTTAAAATAACTTCTTTAAAAATAGTATAAAAAAAAATTATATTTTCTTATTTTTGCATCACAAAATACTATCAAAATGACGATTACTCAATTACAATATGTGTTAGCAGTTGCAGAACATAAAAATTTTACTCTTGCAGCCGAAAAATGTTTTGTTACCCAGCCTACTTTAAGTATGCAAATCCAGAAAATCGAGGACGAACTTAATATTCTGATCTTCGACAGAAGCAAAAAACCAATCCAATTGACTGATATTGGTCAAAAAATTGTCAATCAGGCGAAAAACATTGTAAATGAAGCCGATAGAATTAAAGATATTGTAGAACAGCAAAAGGGTTTTATAGGAGGAGAATTTCGTTTGGGAATTATCCCTACTATTATGCCAACACTTTTACCAATGTTTTTAAACAACTTCATTAAGAAATATCCTAAAGTGAAGCTTTTAATCGAAGAATTAAATACAGATGAAATTATTCTGAAATTAAAAAACGGTCATCTTGATGCTGCGATTGCTGCAACTCCGCTTGAAGATGAAAAAATAAAAGAGATTGTTTTGTATTTTGAGCCGTTTGTGGCTTATATACCGGAAAGCCATTCGAGTTTTCAAAAAGAAGAAATTGAAGTATCTGATTTAAATCTAAATGAAATTTTGCTGCTGCAGGATGGACATTGCTTTAGGGACGGAATTTTAAATTTATGTAAAAACGGTTCCGATACCGACCAGAATAATTTTCAGATTCAAAGCGGAAGTTTTGAAACGCTGATCAAATTAGCCGACGAAGGTTTGGGCACAACATTACTTCCGTACTTGCACACTTTAGATTTAAAGGAGTCCGATAAACTGAAACTACGAAATTTTAAAGAACCAAAACCTGCTCGTGAGGTAAGTTTGATTTACCCTAAAAGCGAATTGAAAATGCAAATCATTGACGCGCTCAGATCTACAATTGCAGGAGTTGTAAAAGGAGCAATTGTTTTTCAGAATGTTCAAATTATAAGTCCGTTACCAAAAAAATAGAAAATAAAAAAGGAGCCAATTGGCTCCTTTTTTTATACTTTGATCAGTAGTAAACTTTGTTCTAATTCTGGTTTTTCAATAATAAAATTCATTAACCATTCTTGTAATTGTTCCATTTCGTATGGTAACAGTGTTTTGATAGCTTTCTCTAATTCTTTGCAGAAAAGTATCGGGTCGAAACTAACTCTCTCAAGTATTGATTTCGTGTAATCAAACATCATTTTTGACATAATAAAATAAGATTTTTGGGGGTTATCTATATTTCTAAACTCGCACAAATTTAATCAAATATGATTCATAAGCGCTTATTTTAACTTATTTTTTTAAAAACTATAATTACGAATACGTTTTCTTAATAAATATAAATCAATATAGAACAATTCTAAACAACTCATTTAAACCTTTTTAAAGGCTCTAAACATTTCTCGTTTTCCTGGAGGTCCCTCTAATTTTTCAACTGTAAATCCAACTTCAATCATACTTCTTTTAACAACTCCGCGAGCTGCGTATGTTACTAAGACTCCATTTGGCTTTAAACTATTGTACATTTTCCTGAAAATTTCAGTACTCCAAAGCTCCGGTTGCACTCTATATCCGAAGGCATCAAAGTAAATCAAATCAAAAATTTCAAAGTCGTTGATTTCATGAAAAAATTGTTTCCTTTTGGTTAACGAAAAAGCTTTGCAAATTTCAACTTTTTCATTCCATTCACATTTATGCATTTTTTGAAAAATGTTCTCAAATTCCAATGCCTCCAGTTCAGTCACATAATTCATTGCCAAAACTTCTGCTGCATCAACCGGATACGCTTCTACTCCAACATAATCAATCGTCTGATTTTTTTGATTACTTTCTAAAAAAGTGACAAAAGCATTTAAACCTGTCCCAAAACCAATTTCAAGAATACTTACCGGATTATTATCAAATAATGAAAGTCCGTTTTTTATAAATACATGTTTCGCTTCCTGAATGGCACCATTTTTTGAATGATAACATTCGTCCCACTCTTCTAAATGAATTGTTGTAGAACCATCTAACGTTTTAATTATTTCTCTTTTCACTATTTTCGGAATTTATAATCTGATTTTATTGGTATTCAGCGTATTTTACGAGTCAAATTTAATCAAAACAAATGCGTAAAGCCTTAAAAAACGGCTGTTTTTTCATAAATTCTTTATAAAAATGTCCTAATTTTTTGACTTTATTATAAGATAAATAAATCTCAGTTAAACGGCATAAATAATGCAGTTTTACTAAGTAAATTATATATTTTTACTTAATTTTGCATTTAATAAATTCTATTTTACACCAAATCATTACTTTAGAATCTTCTATTGGAATGTAATTACATAAAAACCTTTATATAATTATGAGTACAACTCAAACAAGCAAAATTGAAATCAGAAAAGCGACTTCGTCAAAAATAAGCGGAGTAGACTTTCAAAACTTAAGCTTTGGTGCTGTTTTTACAGACCATTTATTCGAATGTGATTTTAAAAATGGAGAGTGGCAAAATCCTGTCATTAAACCTTATGCTCCAATTTTAATGGATCCTTCTTCAAAAGTCTTCCATTACGGACAAGCTATTTTTGAAGGAATGAAAGCTTATAAGGATGACAATAACGATGTTTGGTTGTTTCGTCCTGACGAAAACTTTAAACGTTTTAATAATTCGGCAATTCGTATGGCAATGCCTGAAGTTCCGGAATCTATTTTTATGGATGGTTTGAATGAGCTTTTGAAAATTGATCAGGAATGGGTTCAAAAAGGAAACGGAAGCAGTATGTATATCCGTCCTTTTATGATTGCAACCGGCGCTGGTGTTGTTGCTAATCCTTCTGACGAATATAAATTCATGATTTTACTATCTCCTGCACAATCGTATTATGCCGGCGAAGTAAAAGTAATCATTGCTGAACATTACAGCAGAGCTGCAAATGGTGGAATTGGCGCTGCAAAAGCTGCCGGAAACTATGGTGCACAATTTTACCCCACTAATTTAGCCAACAAAGATGGCTTTCAACAAGTGATCTGGACAGATGATGCAACCCATACTAAATTAGAAGAAGCGGGAACAATGAACGTTTTCTTTAGAATCAATGACACTTTATTAACTGCTCCAACAAGCGAAAGAATCTTAGATGGTATCACCAGAAAAAGTTTACTTGCCATGGCAGAAAAAGAAGGTCTTAAAGTAGAAGTTCGTCCAGTTATTGTTTCAGAATTAGTTGAAGCGGCTAAAAACGGATCACTAAAAGAAATCTTCGGAGCCGGAACTGCTGCAGTTATCAGCGTTATTAAAGGCTTCTCTTATCAGGATGTTTATTATGAAATGACTCCCGTAGAGGATTCATATGCTTCTCTTTTAAAAGAAAAACTAACAAGTCTTCAAAATAAATTAACTGAAGATACTTTTGGATGGACGGTTAAAGTTCAATAATCGTATTTAGTATTGATATATAAACCCGACAGGTATTAAAACCTGTCGGGTTTCTTATTTTATATTATAACTATAATGCAAACTAACTTAACGAAGACAACAGGAATGTCAAACACAATCTTGTCATTTCGACGAAGGAGAAATCACACTAGAAACTCCGCAATCAAAATCGCCAATCTTTGTCGAATCTTGAGTGTGATTTCTCCTTCGTCGAAATGACAAAAATTACACAAAGCTTTGCGAACTTTGTGTTTTTACAAAATCCAGCTTATATAAAATCTTAGCGTTCTTTGCGTTAAATTTTTTTCACATTTCTATATGTCAAAATTTTTCCAGCCAGTTTCTCTATAAAAGTTTAGAAAAATCAGGTTTAAAATAATTCGGACCTTTTAATACTTTCCCGTCTTCTCTGTAAATTGGCTGACCGTCTTCGCCTAATTTACTCATATTACTACGCTGAATTTCGTCAAAAACAGCTTCAATTTTATCCTGCAAACCGTGTTCGATAATTGTTCCGCATAAAATATACATCATATCTCCAAGAGCATCAGCAATTTCAACAAGATCATTGTTTTGAACTGCTTCAAGATATTCCTCATTCTCCTCTTTCATTAAATTATAACGAAGCGTTTTTTTAATTTCGCCTAAATCTGCAATTGGCGTTTGACTGTGACCTATTTTAAAAGCAGTATGAAATTCAGTAACTGCATCAAGTTGTTTCCTCATGATTTTATTTGGTTAAATGAAATGCCAAATTAGCAACTATTCATATACAATTCTCTAAATTTGTCAAAAATAATTTTTACTATGTTTAGTCAAGGACAATTAATATTCGCGCTCTGTTTTTTTATTGCATTTGTAATCGTAATGATATTTGCTTATCGAAAAGATCTTGCATTACACAAAATTTTCTACAAAGGAAACTACAAAGTACTTATAGCATTTTTGATTTTTATCGCCCTTTTGTTTGTGATCAAATTTTTCTTTAAAAGATAACTTCAAAAAATTATTACTACATTTAGAATAAAATAATTTCGGAAAAATTTGCAATTAAACTTCGTCCGAAACGTTTTATTTTAAAGCTTTTTTTGATCAATATAATTTCATAAAGTTTACTTTTATTCCAGCACTATTAACGCGACTAGTAATAAAATTTATAACTTTACGACTCAAAATAACTGAATACAATGAAGATTCTAAAATATTTATTTCTACTATTATTATTAAGCTTAGTTGCCTTAACTGTTTTTGTCGCTACCCAAAAAGGGAATTTTGCTGTTGAAAGAAGCAAAGTGATCAATTCACCAAGAGCAACCGTTTATAATTATATAAATGATTTTAGAAACTATGAGGATTTTGAATCATGGGCTATTGAAGATCCTACTATAAAAATGACTTTCCCAAACAAAACTACCGGAAACGGTGCTTCTTTTTATTGGGACGGAACCGAAGGAAAAGGAAATGCAATTACATTAAAAGCCATTGAAGGAGAAAGTATTCAGCAAAAAATGAAATATGACGGCACAGAAGCCGATGTAAACTGGACGCTAAAGGATACGCTGGCAGGAAAAACAAAAGTTACCTGGAAATCAAGCGGAACAATGAGTTTTTTATTCAAAGTATACGCAGCTCTAAACGGTGGTTCTGATAAAGTTATTGGAACTATTTATGAAAAAAGCCTTGCTAACATTGATAAAAACCTAGATTTTGAAACTAAAACCTTTGCTGTAAAAGTAAACGGAATTGTAAAGAAAACGGAAACTGCCTATATCAAACAGACGTTTACAAGTGAAATTGCAAAAATTAATAAAAACGCCAGAATTGTAATTCCTAAACTTATTGAGTTTAGCCAGAACAATGGTTTATCGACTAACGGCAAACCTTTTATTATTTATCATACTTACAACACTGCAACAGGATTAGCTAAAGTCTCTATTTGTTTGCCTACAAATAAAGAAATCATGACAACATCCGGAAGTGATATTTTAGGCGGGAAATTAAACGGATTTGAAGCTGTAAAAACAACCTTAACCGGTGATTACACGCATCTTAATGAAGCA
This sequence comes from Flavobacterium sp. FlaQc-47, assembly GCF_044006475.1. Classification (NCBI taxonomy): domain Bacteria; kingdom Pseudomonadati; phylum Bacteroidota; class Flavobacteriia; order Flavobacteriales; family Flavobacteriaceae; genus Flavobacterium; species Flavobacterium sp. FlaQc-47. Next base: position 395,316 of record NZ_JBIPCQ010000004.1, read on the forward strand.
ATGGCAAAAACCACAGCTTTTATCAACAGAGAAAAAATAACTCCGGAATTAAGCTGGTCTCATCTTGAAATTTTGGCTGTTAGTAAATTAGATGTAAAAAGTCCGTCTAAGTTAATCACGGAAATTTATTATCCGATAAAACCAAAAGTGGTTCCTGTTGTTAAAGAAGTTCCTGCATACAATCCTGCAGCAACAACATCAACTACTCCAAAACCAGCAGCAGAAGCGCCAAAACCGACACCAAAACCAACTACTGAAGAGGAACAATCAGAATTCTAAAATAATTGGCGTTAAACCTTTTGTTTAAAATTCATTCTAATAAAGTAAATCAAAAAATTTGACCGACGAGAAGGAATTTATAGCTCAATTATTAAATCCTAAAACGCAAAATACAGCGTTTCAAAAACTCGTATCTGATTACCAAAAACCGTTATATTCTCATATTCGGAACATCGTTTTGAATCATGATGATACTGATGATGTTTTGCAGAATACTTTCGTAAAAGTTTTTCAATATCTAAAAAATTTCAAGGGAGAAAGTAAACTTTTTTCCTGGATGTATCGAATTGCAACTAACGAAGCATTGACTTTTTTGAATCAAAAAGCAAAATTAAACGGATTATCATCTGAAGCATTGCAAAATAAAACTATCGACAATTTAAAAGCTGATGTTTATTTTGACGGTGACGAAATCCAGATAAAACTTCAAAAAGCCATTGTAACATTGCCGGAAAAGCAACAATTGGTTTTTAAAATGAAATATTTTCAGGAATTAAAATACGAAGAAATTGCTGAAATTCTGGGAACTTCAGTGGGAGCTTTGAAGGCATCTTACCATCATGCAGTAAAAAAAATTGAAATATATGTTACATCAAATTAAACCTTTTGTTATAAAACATATCTTATAAATATTATGAAAGCATTTAAATTAGAAAACGAACCGAAAATAGCCACTGGATTTAAAACTCCGGAAAATTATTTTGATGATTTTTCGGCAAAAGTTTTACAACAGATAAGCGAAGAAAAAGAAGTAAAAGTAATTCCGATTTACAAACGTAAAAAGGCACTTTCATTACTTGCTGCAGCAGTAGTTGTAATTGCAATGATGATACCTATAATAAACAATTACAATAATACCTCTAAAGAACTTGACGAAGATACTTTAGAAACGTATTTAGCCTATCAGTCTAATTTAAATCAATACGATCTGATTCAAAATCTAGACACGAAAGACATCAAAAAACTAAGTAAAAATGTTGCAATTGAAGATGAAACCCTTGAGGATATTCTGGCAACAAACCCAAATATTGAGCATTTAATTTCCGAATAAAACAACTTAAAAGATGAAAATCAAAAATATATTTCCAATAATGCTATTTCTGATTAGTTTTTCATTTTACGCTCAAAGCGGAAAAACAGATGAAAAACGTGAAAAAATCAAAGCTTATAAAGTTTCTTTTTTAACAACAGAACTTGAGCTGACTTCTACAGAAGCAGAAAAATTCTGGCCAATATACAATGCATACGACGATAAACAATTTGAATTAAGACATCAAAAAATGAAAACGTATATGCGTAAATTAGATGATGACAACATCAATTCAATGTCTGAAAAAGACGCTGTAACACTTTTATCCCAGATGGAAAGTACAGATAAAGAATTATATCTTTTGCGTGATAAATACAATACTAATTTAAAAAAGGTTTTATCAGCAAAAAAAATATTAAAACTTAAAAAATCAGAAGACGATTTTAATCGAAAATTATTGCAGCAATACCGGGATAAAGCTGCAAAAGATTAAAATTATTTTTACCGTAACAACAGCGACAGGAACCCTATATAATAATACTTACTTTATTATTTAGGGTTCTTGTTATTTTTATTTAAAATTGATTCTCACCAATTTATTATAACCAGCTGCAATTGCAGTATTTTTATTTAAAAACCGAATTGTAAAAAGCTTGGTATCATTTGATAACTGAACCCATGAAGCTCCATTATCAGTTGAATATTGCAATCCTCCGGATCCAACGCAAACTAATTGCATACCATTACTTCCAGGAACATATTGCACGCATGAAGCATATCCAAAACCTTCATTTTGACCAATCAGTTCCCATGTTTTTCCTCCGTCTTTAGTAAAAGCTTTGTTGTCTTTATTTTTATCGGGAGAATCAAAATCACCACCAGCAATAAAACCTAATTTGGCATCATAAAAATCAGCAGTAAAAATTCCTGCCATTTCTTTTCCCTGAGTTATAGGTGTATCCACCACTTTCCATGTTTTCCCTTTGTCCGGAGAATAAAAAGTTCTTGCTTTTTTTCCGCCCGAAACCAGCCATGTATCATTTCCTTTTATTACAATATTAGTATTACTTGCAGAAAAAGCAGCTTCACCAGCAGCATTCGTCGGCAATTTATCAGATAATAGTTTTGTCCATGTTTCTCCTCCATCACGAGTAATAATTACAGAAAAAGTATCTTCTGTAGGATCTCCAACAGCAATTCCTTCTTTGTCATTCCAGAATTGCATACTGTCATAAAACACTTTATCATTAACTTCTTTGTAAACTAATTTTATTTTTTTTGTTTTTTTAGAAACCTGATAAAGTAACGCAGGATTTCCTACACTTAGTAAAAAAACATCATTTGGAGTCTGAGCAATGCTTCTAAATTCTAACTTTAAAGTATCACGATAAATATGCTCTTCGTACTTCTCCTTTTTATCTAAATCATAGTAACCAAAACGAGAATTATCTCCACCGTACCAAATTTTATTTTTGTCTATTGATATCGCACGAATACTAATTTTATCCTTAAATAAAGTATCAACTTCAATACTGGAAAAGTATCCATTTAACGCTACTTTATCACTGTAATGCAGTGTCTTGAAAGACATAAATAAAACAAATGCGCAACAAAATAAAAGTACTTTTTTCATATAAATAATTGTTTAATGGGTGCTAAAATACAATTATTTACAAAATATAAAATAAGTTAGGTGTTTTTTTCTGGCACAGTAATTGGATATCCCAGAATATTAATCTTAATATGATTTAAAAATGAAAACGAAAATACTTTTAATAGCCATGTTAGCAATAGGTTTAGGTTCTTGTGCAGTGCAAAGCCAGACTACTGTTTATGCAAAAAATTCAGATATAAGCGATAACTTAGATTTAAGAGCGGTAGCTTCTATTTTTGGTGAATCAGCGAATCTTCAGGATTTTGAAAGACGTTTGAATGATCCAAAATATCAAATATCTAATCTTGATTTAAATGGAGATGATCAGGTTGATTATTTACGTGTAATTGAATCTGTAGAAGACAGAACTCACGTTGTAATTATCCAGTCGGTTTTAGATCGTGATGTTTATCAGGATATTGCCACAATTGATGTAGAAAGAGATAATTACAATAAAGTGAACGTTCAGGTTGTAGGTAACACCTACTTATACGGAGACAACTATATTTATGAGCCGGTGTATAGCGTTGCGCCAGTAATTTATTCTTCGTTTTGGGTTACAAATTACAGACCTTATTATTCCAGCTGGACATGGAATGTTTATCCAACCTATTATGCTGCCTGGAGACCTTACCCAATTTACAGATACAGAAGCAACATAAATGTTTGCATCAACGTAAACAATCATTATAATTATGTAAATACAAGAAGAAGTTACAGAGCTCCTGTCCTTTATGCATCAAGACGTACTTATGGTTACGAAACAAGACGTCCTGACTATAGTTTTGCTCAAAGACATTCTAATGTAACAAACAGATATGATTTAGATCAAAGACGTATTGCAAGCAGAGAATCCGGAAGAAGCCAGAATACTTATAATACTAACAGAACAAATTCTTCAAGAGTTTCAACTAGCGAAAACAGAACTCCTAATAGAAATTATGCTGAAAATAGAACTCCTGGTACTGACAGAAATTATAACACAAACCGTGGGACAACGACAAACAGAACACCGTCAGCGACTGTAAATAATTCTAATAATCCTGCAAGAGTGGAAAATGCTCCAAGAACAGAAAACAGAAGAGATTATAGCCAAAACAACACCAATACTCCAAGAGTAAATTCTCAAAACAGTATGAATACGAATAGAACGGCTCCAACTCAAAGAACAGAAGCACCGAGAAGTTATTCAGAAAACAGAGGAAACGCTACAAGACAACAAAGCACTCCAAACACGCAACGTTCTGAAGCTCCAAGAGTAAGTCAGGAGTCAAGAAGCAGCCAGCCACAAAGAGAAAGCGGTTCTGGTTCAAGAAGCGCCGGCGGCAGAAGAGGTTAATATTAAATTCGCATTTCTAAATAAAAAACTAAAGCACAATTTGACGATTGTGCTTTTTTTTATCTTTTTTCTTATAATTGATTCTAATTTGTTTTAAAACAGTAAATTTGCAACCGTCTTTTATAAAAACATACATGAGCGCATCGCATAAAAACTTACACAGTAAGTTGTCTATAGGGGGTTTATTGATCACATTAGGAATTATTTATGGAGATATTGGTACATCTCCATTGTATGTAATGAAAGCCATACTGGGCGATTACGCCATTAATTCTGATATTGTTTTAGGTGGAATTTCATGTGTCTTCTGGACCTTGACTTTACAAACCACTATAAAGTATGTTCTTATTACTTTAAGCGCTGATAATCACGGAGAAGGTGGTATTTTTGCACTTTATGCATTAGTCAAAAAGACTAAAATTCAATGGCTCATTGTGCCCGCCATAATTGGTGGTAGTGCCTTACTTGCCGATGGAATTATTACGCCGCCCATCTCAATATCATCTGCCGTAGAAGGAATTAGAGCGTTTTATCCTACAATGGAAACCCAGACAATTGTATATATTGTTATTGGGATTTTATTTATCCTGTTTACCATACAACAATTTGGAACCAAGCTCGTTGGAAAATTCTTTGCTCCAATGATGTTAATTTGGTTTGCCATGTTGGGAACATTGGGAACAATTCAAATTATAAGTCATCCTGAAGTAATAAAAGCCGTAAATCCTTATTACGCTTATCATTTATTATCCATTCATCCTGATGGTTTCTTTGTACTTGGATTTGTATTTTTATGTACAACCGGTGCCGAAGCATTGTACTCAGATATGGGACACTGTGGAAGAAAAAACATCAGAATCAGCTGGATCTTTGTAAAAACTACTTTGGTATTAAACTACTTTGGTCAGGCTGCTTATTTAATTCATCACGAAGGAAGCACATTACAACAGTTAGGCGGCGAAAACGGAAATCCTTTTTACCTCATCATGCCACACTGGTTTTTACCATTTGGGATTGTTGTTGCAACTCTAGCTGCCGTTATCGCTTCTCAGGCACTTATTAGCGGTTCGTTTACCTTGATTAACGAAGCAATGAGATTGAATTTCTGGCCTAAAGTTAAAATCAAATATCCTACTGAAGTTAAAGGACAATTATATATTCCGTCAATTAACTGGTTATTGTTTTTTGGTTGTGTCGGAATCGTTTTACACTTCGAGAAATCAGGAAATATGGAGCATGCGTATGGTCTTGCCATCATTTTATGTATGATCATGACCACTATTTTACTTAATTATTATTTGATAATGAAAAGAGTAAAATTGTATTTGATGGTGCCGCTTATTACCATTTACCTTCTGATAGAATTTAGTTTCTTAATTGCCAACATTACCAAATTTGCCGAAGGCGGATATGTAACGCTAATCATTGCCATGATGCTGATTTCGATTATGACAATCTGGTATCTGGCTAAGAGAATCAACAAAAGCTACACTAAAATCATCAAAATTGACGATTATAAAAAAGTATTAATGGAGTTGAGCGAAGACTTGTCAATCCCAAAATACGCAACGCATTTAGTTTATATGACAAATGCCAATCGTGTAGATGAATTAGAGGAAAAGGTAATTTATTCAATTTTACAAAAACGTCCAAAAAGAGCCGATATTTATTGGTTTGTTCATGTAAACATTCTTACTGAACCTTATAAAACACAATACAAAGTTACTGAGATTGCGAAAGATGACATTTACAGAATCGATTTTAATTTAGGATTTAGAGAACCTACAAAAATCAATTTGATGTTCAGGGAAGTAATTCGTGATATGGTAAAACGTGGCGAAGTAGATATTACGAGCCGTTACGAATCATTGAACAAAAACAATATTATTGGAGACTTTAAATTTGTATTGTCTGAGAAATTTTTATCGAATGACAACGACTTAAGATGGCACGAAAATATTATCATGAACTCTTACTTCTTTATTAAGAAACTGAGTTTGTCTGAAGAAAGAGCCTTTGGTTTAGATAGCAGTTCAGTTAAAATCGAGAAATTCCCAATGGTGCTTCACGCTCCGGAAAACATTGGATTAACCAGAATTATAAAATAAATCATTCTAAAATACAATTAAAAAACACTCTTTTAAACTTTTATCAGAGTGTTTTTTTCTTTTTAAAAAAGTTAAAATAACAATCAGAATTAAAAATTTAACTTTCAATCAATTAATAGTACCTTTGCAACTCAAATATTTAAAATGAGATTACACAGAAATTTAGTTTATACTACCATCGATTCTTTAAATGCAATTTTCAATGAAGGAGAATATGCAGACAAAGTGGTAGCAAGAGCATTAAAAAAAGACAAACGTTGGGGAAGTTCTGACAGGAAGTTTGTTGCTGAAACGATATACGAAATTGTTCGTTGGAAACGATTATACGCAGAAATTGCCGAAGTAAAAGAACCTTTTGACAGAGAGAATTTATGGAGAATGTTTGCTGTCTGGGCAGTTTTAAGAGGATATCCAATTCCGGATTGGAAACAATTAGAAGGAACTCCTGAAAGAAAAATTAAAGGACGTTTTGACGAACTTTCTAAAATCAGAGCATTAAAAGAATCTATTCCGGACTGGATGGACGAATTAGGTGTGAAAGAATTAGGTGAAAAAGTCTGGGCTACAGAAATTGCTGCTCAAAACCAGCCTGCCAAAGTTATATTAAGAACCAATACGCTTAAAGGAACTAAAGAAAGCCTGAGAAACACGTTGATGGATTTGAATATTGAAACAGAATATTTAAAAGATCAGCCGGAAGCTTTAGTTTTAAAAGAAAGAGCCAATGTGTTTTTGACAGATGCTTTTAAACAAGGACTTTTTGAAGTTCAGGATGCCAACTCACAATTAGTTGCCGGTTTTCTCGATGTAAAACCAGGAATGCGTATTGTAGATACTTGCGCCGGAGCCGGAGGAAAAACACTGCATATTGCTTCTTTAATGGAAAATAAAGGACAATTGATTGCAATGGATTTGTACGAAAGCAAACTAAAACAATTAAAATTAAGAGCGAAAAGAAATGGCGCTTTTAATATTGAATACAGAATCATTGACACCACAAAAGTGATTAAAAAGTTACACGAAAAAGCAGATCGTGTTTTAATTGATGCACCTTGTAGTGGTTTAGGAGTTCTTAAAAGAAATCCGGATGCTAAATGGAAATTAAAACCTGAGTTTATTGATAACATTCGTAAAGTTCAGGCAGAGGTTTTAGAAAGCTATTCTAAAATTGTAAAACCAGGCGGAAAATTAGTTTACGCAACGTGTTCAGTATTACCATCAGAAAATCAGGAGCAAGTAGAAAAATTCTTAAAAACTGAAATTGGGAAGCAATTTACTTTCGTAAAAGATCGTAAAATATTAGCCTCAGAATCTGGTTTTGACGGTTTTTATATGGCATTATTAGAACGTAAAAATGCTGTGGCAATAGCTGAATAAACAATAAAAATTCTAATATAAAAAATTCCAAATTCCAATTTTACAATTGGGATTTGGAATTTTTATTTAAGGAGCTATTTCCTGCTTTTTCTTCCAATCCTTTACGCCGAAACCCGTGTAAAAAAAATTTTTCTACACCTTCATTCTATACGCTTGTTTTCAAAAGATTTTTATTAAAACAAAAAAATGCCCTAAGCGACTTGAAACGCTTAAAAACACAGTTGTTCGGAAATTCCGAACAACTAGAGTAAGTAGAACTGTCAAATAATTTTAGTTGAAAGCCTTGTTAAAAAGTGTTTAAGAATTACTGAAAAATTTAGTAAACAGTACGAGAGGAAATTTTAAATACTCTAACTTTAATTAAATATAAAAAAAATTATTTTTCAATTGAATTTTGTACTTCACTGAATATTCTTTGTAGAATACTTCTTTTATTAGTATAGTATTCAACTTGACCAGGCATATTATAGGAGAAATCAATAACTTTGTCATGATTGGTCATTAATCCTCTTGGAAGTTTAATATCAACATAATAAATAGTGTCATGATAAACCTTTGACTTATTATAAATAACTCCCTTCAACTCTCCATATTCTTTATAAGGATAATCTTTGAGTTTGATAAATACAGTATCTTTAGTTTTAATTTTTCCATAACCATTTGCTGACATTATTCCTCTGGCGTATAAATTAGTTGCCTTTGGTAATAAAATGAATAAAGGACTATCTTTTTTTACAAACTGAGTAGAATTAAAGAATGGTTGATAAAATTCAACTTTACCAGAAACCGGAGCTTTAATAGTATAATTATGTTCCCAAAAATCGATAGCTGTTTTAAGTTCAAAAAAAGCTTTTTTTAAATTAAATAAGGTTGAAGCTATATTTTTCTCCTTTTCCTTTTCTAAAATAAAAGTTTCATCCTTCAATTCTTGATTATAATGAACTAAATCCTGACTACTTTTATCTATTGTTAATTTTTTTTCTTTAGAATTTAGTATGTTTAATTTAGAATCATCCATTTTATCTTTTATAATTGCATTAAAAGCAAATAAAGTTGAATCTGTCATAAAAGATTTTACCAAAATCTCAGACTTTTGATCGAATAGCGTTTTTCCTTCAATAACTATTTTTAATTTTTCATTATTACGTTTTGTCTTCTTCTTTATATTAGCAATTTTTTGTTTTGCTAAGTCAATTCTAAATATATTATCACATTCTATCAATGAGAGTAAAAAATTATAATAGTATTTTTCTACTTCTCCAAGCTTTAGTGTTTTATCAAATTTGAATTCATATAATGAATTTTCAATACTATTAATATTTACAATACTCAATTGACTTTTTAATTTAATTAAATCCTGATAATTTGTAGGACTATTAATTAAAGCTAAAAGATCACCCTTTTCAACATTAGTATTTTCTTTTATTATTAGAATTATTTCTCCACTATTAGGCGAATAAATATTATTAATTTGATTTTCGGAAACGATAAAAACTTTACCTATAATTTTTTCAGGATATTTTATAAAAGTTCCCAATAAAATTGCAAGAATAATAAAAGAGAAAATAAAAATAATAGTATTTTTATAACCTTGAATATTGCCTGCTAAAGATATTTCTTTTAGTTCTTCTGATTGATATTTATCTGTATATTTATCCATTTTCGTTAGGTATTTGGTCTTTAAAAAGATTGTAAAAAAATGATTTTTTTTCTATTAATTGTTCATAAGTTCCCCCATCGACAATGTATCCTTTATCGATCATAATTATTAAATCAGCACATCTAATTGTTGAAAGTTTGTGCGAAACCACAATAGTTGTTTGATCTTTCAATCCTGTAAGTGTCTCTAAAAATTTATTTTCACTAATTGAATCCAGCGCATTTGTTGCTTCATCTAAAATTAATAGTTTTGGTTTTTTATATAAAGCTCGTGCTAATAACAATCTTTGTTTTTGTCCCTGACTTAGCCCTTTACCTCCTTCGCTTAATTGTGTATTTAGCGCATCTGGCAATGCATAAATTTCATTTTTTAAATTTACTGATGGCAATATTTTATCAATTAGCTTAGAATCATAATCCTGTTCGTCTGATAAAATTATATTATTTAAAATTGTGTCTTTGTATAATGTACTTTCCTGAAAAACCACACCAGTTTGTTTTCTTAAAAAATCATTATCGATATTTCTTAAATTATTCTGACCAATATAAATCTCTCCCTGATACTCATCATATACTTTTGTGATTAACTTAAGTAAGGTACTTTTACCACAACCACTTACTCCAACAATCGCTGTGATCTTTTTATCCGGAATACTAAAAGTTACATTATTTAATGTAGTCTTGCTTGCTCCCTTATATCGAAAAGATACACTTCTAAAAATAATATCATTATTATCATTATCAAATTCAGTAATTAACGATTTAGACTTCAGCTGTTCTTCCTGCATATTATTAATATCATTAACCCTTAAAAAACTTATAAAGGCAGATTGCGCCATTCTTATAAATGCTATTAATTCCGAAACAGGCATGCCTAGTTGACTAATAATAAATTGAATAGAAATAAAAGTTCCTAAAGTTAAATCTCCCTGAACTACTAAATAAGCTCCATAAAAAGTTAAACATATATCTTTAATACCATTAATAAAATCAGCTCCGAGTTGCTGTGTTCTATCAACATTTAACAACTTAATTTCTATTTTATACAATAGTCCTTGAATTTTTTCCCATTTCCACCTTCTGTTCAAAGAATAGTTATTTAGTTTAGTGTCTTCAAAGTTCTTCAGGATTTCAATCCAAGAACTTTGATTTTCACCCATAAGCTGAAAATATTTGATGTCCATCTTTTTCCTAATTTCATAGAAAAACATAACCCACAAAACATAAAGTATTGTTGAAATAATAAAAATTAAAAACAAAAATTTATTAAATACAAAAAGGATTACACTGTAGATTGTAATAATAAAAATAGACATTATAACAGAAACAGCTGAAGTAGATACAAATTGCTGAATTCGTTCCTGGTCTTTTGACCTTTGCATTATATCCCCCATTAACATACTATCAATAAAACTGACAGGTAATGAAAAAACTTTAATAAGATAATCAGTAACTATTGATATTTTTATTCTGCTTGCAATCTGTAATGATATAGATGCTCTAATCCATTCTCCGATACTTTTAAATAACAGAAGGCAAATATTAGCTGCTAGAACAATTGTAATAAAGTTAAAATCATTGCCTTCAATTCCTACATCAATTATCGATCTGGTTATAAATGGAAGACACGCATAAACAAAAGAAATGATTATCATAACCATTAATAACTGTACTAACTTTCTTTTATAGGGAGACAAATGTCTGGATAAAAATTCAAGTGCAGATAGATAGTTTCCTTTGCTGTTTTTTTGTTCTGAAAATTTTTCTGAAACTTCAAGAACTACGACTTTTCCAATATTTTCCGAACTAACCCAACTTTTTGCAAACTCTTTTTGATTGTATTTTAAAAGTCCTTTTGCGGGATCAGAAACATAAAAAACTCCTTTTTTTATTTTATAAAGCACAACATAATGATTCTCGTTCCAATGAATTATTATTGGTTTTTTAATAGATTCCAGATCACTCAACATAATATTATAAGCGCGGGTTCTAAAACCTATGTTCTCTGCAATCTCGCATAAATCATGAATAGAAAGCCCCTTTGGGCTTAAACTTTTGTAATATGGGGAAACATCAATAATTTTTTTGTGATATTTCGCAATGATTTTTATACATGTAAGACCACAAGTCAACTTATTTTGCTGAGGATAATGAGGGAAAGATCTAATCATTTAATTCTATTTTTTTTATAACAAATGGGATGAAGGAAACGAATCTATTATCAATAAATACAACTGAGAATAGCGTAAATAAAATTTCTCTATACAGACTCCACTGTTTTACATTGATATCTTTTAAATTATCGTTGATGAAGTATGTTTTATATAATGGAATACCTTCAATATTCAGAGTTTCCGCACTATTTATCAAAAATTTTGTGATTGATTTTTCTAATACTCCCGAAGAATTATAAATCTCTGTGAATTCTCTTTTTTGGCTGTTGTACATAGCCTCAAATTTTTTCAAAGTGTTTTCTTTATCTTTCAATAAATCTGTGGTTTTAAAATTCATCCCATTATCACATGTAATTGGCAAAAAACAATTCAATAAATATTCATTAAAGGCAACAAATACGTTTGAATCATCTTTAAACCAGATTTTCTTTATTTCTTTCATTAATGAAACTGACCATTCAATTTGAAAAGATGTGTCAAATATTCTATTAGGTTTTTCTATTATTAATTTAGACACCTGCCTGAACATTGGAGTCAGAGACGCATAAATATTTTTTGTTGAAAATTTATATACAGGATCAAATTGAAAAGGAAATATTAGCTTAGCTATTTCTCGCTTATTTTTAACTAAAAACTCCAACCGATCAATTAAATAGTCATTTATAAAATCTTTATCAGCTTCAATAATCATATAAATATTTTGCTCAACTTTATTTACATTTATGGGTTTTGATAAAAAAAAGTAGTACTTCAATTTAGGCACAACAATTTGTTTTCCAAAATCATTTAAAACCGCTATAGTTTTTTTTACTATCTCTAAATTTGAGTTATTGTCTATTTCAATAACCAAATAATCGTCGTAAACTTTTGTAAGTGAATTTGCTTTTGAATAATAGGGCAATAATCCACCATGCTGATTTAAAAGGCTTGTAGCTAAATCAATTAACGGAATTTTGTTTTTATTGCCAAAAATCTCCTCTACAGCACTTAATAATAAAGTTTGAAATGTTTTATCCAATTCCCCCAGACTTTTTATTTTATATTTCCCACACCATATTCTATTCATTCTCAGCTTAAACTCAGTAGTCAAATCAATTATTTGGGTTATTGTAAATAATAGTTCATCCAGACTCTTTCCGTCCATAATATCATACAATAACGAAGTTATTTTTACCCGCATCATATAAACTTCATGGTCAGTTAGAGGCATACAACCCATTTGCCTTAATTGCTTTGCGTGAGGAATTAAGTGTTTTAAAAAATTTGAATGGTCAAAAACAATAACACCTTTAGCAAGCATACCTATAAAAGCACCTTTGGCAGTTATATAATCCATCCATAAAGTTTCCTGAATATTTTGAACGGGAATAATCATTGCCTGTATCTTCAATTTTTTATAGGAAACCATTTCATTAAATACCGTATTTCTATTCTGAACAAATACAACAACATCAATATCAGAGTATTCACTATTTGTTCCATCAACATAGCTCCCGGATATTAGACAGGCATATTGGTTAGAATAATATTTATTTACAAAAATTGTTATTTCTTTAAGAATATCCTTATTTAATTTCATTCTAATTTATTTTTTATAAGTTTTTTTTTATTTTAAACATTAAATAATTAAATATTTTTCCTACATTAGCAAATGTAAAAATTTAATCTTAGAAAACAATTTTCTACATTAAAAACAACAAATAATATTTTGATGTGTTTTTTTTAAGTTAAAAAACAATGAAATCGACTGAAAATATTTCCTGATGCAGAACTAAGAGCTGGAATGTTCAATACAGCATTTTATAAGAATAAAAAATAATACTAATTTAAAAACCAGTAATTATGAGAAATTTAAAATTCCCGGAAATTGAAAAAAAAGTACAACAAAGTGTATATGGAGCATGGGGAGGATCTAATTCAAACGAACCTTTATACGACGGAGGCTGGCTTGACGAAGTAGTTATTGGCGGCGGCGGTTCCGGTGGAGGAAATGGCTCTAGCGGCAGTTGGGATTATGGTGACAACGGATCATATGATAACGGCGGTTATTGGGGTGATTATGGCGGTGGCGGTGTTCCAGAAGCTGACAATGATTTTGGTGAAAATTTTATTGTCGCTAATAGTATGCTAAATTTTGCTCAAGGTGTTGCTAATGCCGGAGAGGCTAATTATGTTGAAAATCAAATAAGAAATGCTGTTAATGCAACGGGACTTGCAACAGGATTTATAGGAACAGCAATGGATGGATTGGAAGCTATTACTAAAGAAATTGGTTTTACCGTAAAAACATTTGGTAAGGTTGCTACTGGAATAGGAGCAGTTAGTGTTGTTATTGGTGGACGTGAAGTTTATATTGCAGCTCAAGAAGCAATATCAGGAGTAGATCCTTGGGATGAAGCTGATACATTAAATGCGGTTTCTACCTTGTTGGGAGGTATTGCTTTAATTCCTGGTCCACATTCTATAATATGTGGTGGACTATCGATAGCAATAGGACTAGTAGGTACAGCATACTCTCAAAATTAAAAAAACATGATAAAATCAAAATTGCTTTTATTTTATGAAATGTTACTTAATACATATTATTATAATCAGAATAAGGATGAAGAAACATCTAAGGAATATGCTTATTCTGCGGTAAGAAATCTTATAGGCCTTGTAGTTTTCATGCCATCAATGGTAATTCTCGCAATTGTTACATGTCTTTTCAAGTTTGAAATTAGCCTATTAGCAGGACCAATGTTCTTTGTAATTACTGGAGTCTTTTTGTACATGTATATTTTACTTACCAAAAAATTCTTTAAACCTTTATTTAATAACGTAGAACTTAAAAAAGAGAAGCCTCCAAAAAATTATTTTTTTGTAGTTACATTAGCTTTAGCAGGCTTATTTGGGGGAGGAATGTATGTTCTAGGCAGGGTGTTAACTATTTACTTGTGTGGATAATCTAAAAAATTTCAATCCGTTGCAATATTTATTAATAGCAACGGGTTGACTTTAATATTAAAAAGATAAATGATAAAATCAAAATTGCTTTTGTTTTATGAAAAATTACTTAACGACTATTTTTATAATCAAAATTATGATGAAGAGACAGCTAAAAAATATTCGTATATAGCGGTAAGAAACGTTATAGGAGGTATTGTATTTATGTTATGTGTAGTGTTTTTTATAGTTATTACATGTGTTTTTAAAATAAATGTAGATATAAAGAGAAACAGACCTCTTGCTTATCTGTTTATGGCAATTTTAATATTCTCTTATATTGAGTTTACTAAAAAAAAAAATTAAAACCAATGTTTGGAACAATAAAATTGAAAAAGGAAAAACCGCCTAAAAATTATTTTTTTTTATTTTCAGTCTGTTTTTTTCAGTTTGTTTTGCGGAGGAATGTTTGTCATTGCAAGATTGTTAAATTTTTATTTATGTAAATAATCTACAAAATTAGAATTCAATCCGTTGTAATTATTTATAGCAAAGGATTGAATTTAATAAAAGAATAAGTAATGTAAACAGAATATTATCATCCTGTTTTTTTATAGCATATAATTATGTTGAAAATATTTTTTACAGGTTTTTTGTGTTCTTTGAGTTTAACTGTTTTTTCTCAAAAAATATTTAAAGTCGATGACTTTATAAATAATTCAGAAAACTCAATAGAGAATTCAAAAAAAAACAAGTACATCAAAATTAATAAAAATGAGGATGACTTATTTTATAAAAGTTTTTTACCGGATATTGGTTTAAATTTTACATTTCCTGCTTATAATCGATCGATATCAGAAGTTACTCAGCCTGATGGGACTTTTGCTTTTAAAGAATCAAACTCTGCTAATTCAAGAGTTAGTCTTTCATTATCACAAAAAATTCCTTTTACCGGAGGAAAACTAACCATTTCTAACTCGCTGAATCGCTTAGATTTATTTGGAGATACCCAAAACTCAACTTCTTATTCAGCTTCATGGATGGGGATAAATTTATCACAACCATTGAATTTTTTTAATGCAATGAAATGGGATAAAAAAATTCAAGATTCAAAGTTTGATTATAATAATATCATGAACATCAAAAATGGTTTTGGGATTAAGAAAAAAGCTGTAAAAAATTATTTTGAGTTACTTAAAATAAAAACTGAAAAGGATTTAATAAACAAAAGATTAGAAGTAACACAGAAGTACAAAAGATATATTATAAACCTTATTAATGCAGGAAAAGCTATGGCATATGACTCCATAGATGTGGAACTAAAATTACTAAATGAACAAAAGAATTTAAGATTTCTGGATAAATCAGAAAATTTAAAAATAGAGAGTATTAATACTTTTTTCAAAAACAAGATTTTCAAAAAATCAGACTCGATGTCGATCCCGAGTGTCAAGATAAATCTTCAGGAAAGAGATTATTATATCAATAGATACATGGATGTTTACTATATAGTTGAAAAAAATAATTCATTAAGTTTTCAAAAAAATATAAAACAACTTGAGAAAAATAAGTTTTATGCAGCAAGTTTATCTGTGGGAGCAGGATTTAATAATTCAGCTCAAGAATATACTGGTATTTTCAAAAATCCTAATGAAAGTCAAAATTTTTCTATTTCATTAAATGTACCCTTGTTAGATTTTTCAAAAAAACGTATAGAATTAGAAATTGTTAGAACTCAATATGATGTCGAGATCTTAAATTTAGAGCAAGAAAAGATTTTTAACATAGAGCGTATTTCATTTTTGCATGAAGAAATAAATGATTTGCTAGATAATCTGGGAATTGAAAAATCGAGAACTGATCTTTTGAAAATTAAATTAAACAGAATGGGATCATTACTGTATGCTCAAAAAATTCTATTCCAGGATTATTCTGAAACAGAAAATTTACTATTTGAATCTCTTAACGCAAGAATAAATATCACTCAGAACATTTACAGTAAAATGATTGAGATAGAAGAAATAACTTTAGTAGAAATTATAAAAAATGAATAGAAAATGAGAGAAGAAGATAATAATATCTTAATAAATGTCATAATAGGTCTTTTTTCTGCTTTGATAATTTCAATTATATTTTATTTATATTACAAAGGCGAATATAAAAAGCCATTAAATGGAGAAACAATTGGGCTTGCAACCAGAATTAAACAAGGTAGACCCAGTACTTTAAGATATTATTTTTATGTTGATGAAAAGAGGATTTTAGGCAGAGCTTCCTTAGCTAATCCTGATCTTGTAAATAAGTTTTATAGAGTAAAATATGATCTAAATAGTCCCGAAAAAGGGCATGCTATTATTTTAAATGAAGAATTACAACCAGATTCAATCACACTAGTAAAAGCAGGTTTTACTAAAACCAAATATTACATATATGACGCTGGTGTAACTTGTAAATATATAGAGAATTCAAAATGGAAATAATCTATTACTAAAAGAATTGATGTAGAAATATAAATGTATTTATAAATCTATCTTTTTTACAACAAAAGCAATACGCTATGATTCAATAAAATAACTTTAACAGAATTATAAATAATGAAAATTAGACTCGCCGAAACGAAAGATATTAAACAAATCTTACCCCTTTTTATAGAATTAGATGTTAAGCATAGCAATAACAATACAGACTTGAGGACTGTTATTCCTAAAGAACGTTACAGAAATATTTTTCAAGATGTTTTTAAAAGTAATAGCAACTTAATATTAATAGTTGTAGAAATTGAAGAAAAAATAGTTGCATTTGCTTTAGGTAAAATAATAAAAATTCAAAACAATTTACTTTTAAAAGATCAAATTGTGGGTGAAATTCTATATTTCGCAGTTGATGTTAACTTCCAAAGAAAAGGGATAGCTAGGGTACTTATGCATGATATTGAAGAAAGACTTAAAAGTAGAGGAGCTGATAAATTAGAACTGCGTATATTTAGTTTTAATAACGAACCAATACCCGAAAAAATTAATTATAAACCTAAATATACTGTTTATGAGAAACACTAAAACAGGGGTATTAATCTCAATAAAAAATGTAGATCTTATATTAAATGAGACAAATATCGTTTTCCGCAAAGAGATTAACCAGCATAAAAAAACAGTGAAGAAGAATAAAAGAACTTTAGTAAAAAATTATACATCCCAAATTATAAATTTTGGATTTTTAAAAGTACAAACTTATTATTAATACATTAGTTTCCCATGATTTATTTGAGGTAATGCTCATCGGGAAATTATTAGGAAGCAGTATTTCATAAATGCCTTTAACCCTTAACTTATTAAAAAATACTCCATAACTATTTTTTAACTTATATTCTCTTTTTTAATATACATTAGAATTGTAAGAGACAGTTTAAAACTGCCTCTCTTTTTTCAACGAAAACCTTTATTCATTTTTCTTGTGATCATGCTCTTTTAAAGGCGGATAATCTTGCTTTTTTTCTGGTGTAACACGTCTTCTTTCATCTAATGTTCCATCTTCTTTTTTTGGTTTTGGACCTGGCTTAATAGCTTCAACTGTCTGCATATTATTTTATTTTAATTGTTATTAAGATTGGTGACTATCACTTATCTTAATAACAAATAAAATTATTAAAAACAATTTTTAATTATGGAAAACCATAATTGGAGGAATTATAAAAAACATTTAATTCATTACGGTTTTCCATACTTTAATTTTAAATCCTTTCAGTATGTTTGCTTAAAATACTTGATAAAAACATACTGGAAGAAGATGGATACTTTATTTATTTAAGAACTATCAGAAATAAAGATTATCAAAAAACAAGATAAAATATGATATTATACAAACTTGGAAGCATATGGGGAACGGGAGCACCTGATTTTTATGAAATGATCAAAAATAAAAATATTTCTTTGAGTCATATTGGTGATTGTAATCCTAAAAAAGATTCAATTATATTAATAACTAAAGGACATACTGTTAAAGCAATTACTATTCTTTTAGAAGATTGTCAACCGGTAACAAACAATCCTGAATTAAAAAATTCATTTGATGAATATAATATTAGTTATAACATAGAAACTCTTTATGCTAGATCTAAATGGATTGAATTAAAACCACAAGACTATTTTTTATTCAAAACTCAAGATGGAATCTGCAGAATTCATAAACAAGAAATTCATCAAATTACAAAATCCCTCATTTCAAAGTATATGTCAAATGAAAATTTAAATAAAAATATAGATTTACTTAAATATAAAAAACAAATTATACTCCAAGGTCCTCCAGGAACTGGAAAAACAAGGTTGGCAAAAGAACTAGCTAAAGTTTTAATAGGAGAGCAAATAATAAAGGAGAAACCGTCTAAAATTAACAATACTGATATTGAAAGGTATTTAAAAGTAGGATTGGAAATTTCAAGCGTTAAAGAAAAAGCAATATATACAATAACTGAAATTACTCCAAATAATGTTCGATTAACATTAGCAGGAGGAAAAACTTATTCTCCTAACTTTTTAGATATTAAAAAATGGTATACTAATAAAAAATGGGACATAAAAGGAGAACAAACAAATCAGTTAGATCCTTATAATGCTGCATTAGCGAAATATATTCATGATAATATTGAAGATATCGAAAATAAAATTGATTTTACTGAATCGAATCAATTCAAGCTAATTCAATTTCATCCTTCTTACACCTATGAAGATTTTGTCAGAGGCATTGTTTCTAAGCCAAATGAAAATGGAGAAGGAATTATATTTAAAACAGAAAATAAAATAATAGCTGAATTTGCAGAAAAAGCATTAAAAAACAAACTTAACAGTAAAAAAGGGGCTGCTGAATTATCAAAGGAAAAATGGGTACATGAACAATTTGAACAGTTTATATATGATATATCTGAAGATATAGAGAAAAAAGAAAAAATTGAACTAACTGAGTCTGTTTATATAGTTGAATTAGATGACGACGCTTTTAGATACAAAGGACTGGAAGGATGGACTAAAAGAGGTAATAGAATGCTTTTCAATGACATTAAACAAGCTTATTTAGATGAAAATTCAGATAGACAAGATTTAATCCATAATGACAACTTATCAGGATTAGCTAAGTGGCATGCAAGCTATTATATTAGGGTACTTGATATGTTTAGAAAATTCTTGAATGATAACAATTTAAATTTTATAGCGGATAATAGTGATAAAGAAGAATTAATAAATTACGTTTTAATAATTGACGAAATTAACAGAGCTAATCTCCCTTCTGTTTTAGGAGAGTTGATTTATGCGCTAGAATATAGAGATGAATTAGTAGACAGTATTTATGAGTATGAAGGTAAAAGAGAAATAATCTTGCCTTCTAATCTATTTATTATTGGAACTATGAATACTGCAGACAGAAGTGTTGGCCACCTAGATTACGCAATAAGAAGACGTTTTGCTTTTATGGACATTTTACCTAAAGATTTATCAGAGGAAGAAGAAATCATTTTCGATTCTCCATTATTTCATTCAGTTAAAGAGTTTTTTACCTCTGACGATTACAAAACACGTTCTAACTATTTATCAACCGATTTTGAACCAAAAGATGTTGCATTGGGTCACTCTTATTTCATTGACAAAAAAGAAGATGGAGGTTCTATGAATATTAGACTTGAATATGAAATAAAACCTATTTTAAGGGAATATATAAAAGACGGAATCTTAAAAGAAATTGTAAGAGAAAAAATTGAACAACTATCCACTACCATTTAGATTATGCTCTTCTTAACTGAACATTTTGAATACTATCAATCCAATCACATTTCCGCTTTTCAGAAACTTGATAGCTGGATGACTTATTTTGACAAACCTATTCTTGAAGATCAAATACACTTTGCAAATGATAAGAGTAAAAAATGCGTTAGTATAAAACTGCATAAAGAAGGTTTTGTAGGACATTCTTGTGATATCACATCATCTTATTACATTGGTTTAGATCGCTTTAAATCTTTGGAATGTAACGTATATATTGAGCCCAAAATAAATAACAGCAATCTGCAATTAGATTATATAACAATGCTTCTGGAGGCTTTGAAAGAACCCGAAAATTTTGATCATTTAGAGAGGTTAATTGAAACTAAACTAAAAGATAAATGGATTGAGATTAAAAGCGATCTTAAACCTATATTAACTCCTTTTTTAATAGCGCAATTTCTTTCTTTAGTTCAAGATTTGGTGAGAAAAGGATTGAAAAAATCTTATTACACCGTTCAAGAAAATTTAAATTCTAAAATAAAAGGAAAAATATTAATAAGTCAGCAAATTAAACAAAATCTGTTAAAAAATAAATTAACTAAAACAATCTGTCAATATCAGGAATTTGGTTTTGACACAGAAATTAATCAATTTTTAAAGTACGTTCTTTCGGTAATTCCAAATTTACTATCAGATTTCAGTCAGGAAAAACAATTCGACCAATTGCAAGAATTATTACATTATTGCAATGGTGGTTTTTATCAAGTAATAAACAAAAAATTTAAAAATCTAAATCATACTGAAAATAATCCTTTCTATTTAAATTATAATCAAGCTATTAAACTTGGAAATCAGATTTTAGCACTACAAGATTATAATATATCTTCTAAGAATCAGCAAGTAACAGCTATGCATCCTCCTTTTTGGATAGATATGAGTAAATTATTTGAATTATATGTCTTTAAACAACTTAAACAAGAATTTCCAGAAGAGGGTCAGGTAAAATATCATGAAAAACATAATCGTCAGGAATTAGATTATATTATAAACACACCAAATCTCAAAGCAGTTGTAGATGCTAAGTATAAACCAAGATATGTTAATGGAAATCCATCTATGGACGACGCAAGGCAACTATCAGGATATACAAGACTTAATAGTGTTTATAGAGAACTAGGAATAAATGATGATACATTGATTCCAGCATACTTTATCTATCCTGCCAATCTTTATGAAAATATTATAAACGCAACAACAAAAATAGAGACTGATATATTAGAAATCAATACAACTTCAAAAAAAATACTCAAATCTAACTTAAGAAAGTCCTCTACATATCGTGAAATATTTTTACAAGAAGTAGAATTACCAATTAATCAATATCTTTAAGTAATTAAAAATTCATTTTCTAATTTTTACATAATACTTTATTTCCACTAATTCGGTATTTCCGAATTACTTATTCAAATATCAAAATATCCCTACTCCTCATACATTTCCATCCACAACCTCGTCTCTTCCAGATCCAGCTCCTTCTCGATCTTCCTGAAAATCTCCTCATTGACAGAACCGGATTTATGCATCGATTCTAATTTATTGCGTTCCACATTCAAAAGATCAATTTGAATTTTAGTAAAATCGTTGAAAATCTCGCCACCCATCAGTTTTCCTTTTCCGAAGAAATTGGCCGGGAGTTCGGTTTTTTGAAGGCGGTTGAATTTTACTTCATATTTGCTTTTTATGTTATGGAGTAAGTCGTCGTTGAGTAACGAGAAATTATCTTCTATATGAGTAATCGTTTGCGAAACGATGATGTTTCTTATTTCGTATTCTTCGGCAAGGATGGAATATTTTTCGATTTTTAGTTTCTTAATTAACCATGGTAACGTCAATCCCTGAATAACCAGAGTAGAAAGAATCACACAAAACACCAGGTAAATAATGAGGTTTCGCAACGGGAAAACTTCTGTTTCATTCATCATTAAGGGTAATGCCAAAGCCGCCGCCATTGATACGACTCCGCGCATTCCGGACCATCCGAAAACGATCATGTTCCTGAAATCGAATTCTTCCTGCAGTCGGATTTTTTTACTGATAAATCGGGGAAGCAAAGTCGCCGGAATCACCCATAAAAAACGCACTACAATCACAACTAAACTTACAGATGCGCCCCAAACAAACAACAACCAACCGGAATAATCGCCTATTCCTAATATAATCTGGCGTAACTGCAATCCAATTAATATAAAAATCAATCCGTTAAGGATATTCGTTAGAACGCTCCAGATTGTTCCTGTCATCATTCGGCTTTCGTGGGTAAAAATAGTTCCTGATCTTGCCGAAAGGAAAAGTCCTGTCGCAACAACCGCCAAAACTCCCGAAGCTTCAAAATGTTCTGCAATTAAATAGGACGCAAAAGGTGTCAGCAATGTTAAAGTAGCTTCGATAACCTCATCGCACACAAACTTTTTATGAATAAAACTCATAATATAGCCAACACCTAAACCAATCCCAATTCCCAAAACGGACATCACGACAAAATTCAATCCGGCTTGCCAAAGCACAAAATTCCCTGCTGTAATAGCGGTCAGGGCATATTTGTAAGCCACCAGACCACTGGCATCATTTACCAGACTTTCGCCTTCAAGAATCGCAATTAACCTCGGGTGTAAACCCAAACCTTTTGTAATTGAAGTTGCAGAAACTGCATCAGGAGGTGAAACTATCGCTCCTAATAAAAAAGCTAACGGCCAGGAGATATCATCTATCAGCATATGTGCTGCAAAAGCCACGGCAACGGTTGTAAAAAGCACCAAACCTACAGCGGCAAGTGTTATGGGGCGAATGGTTTGTTTAAAATCTGACCAACTGGTGTACCACGCCGCATGGTATAAAAGCGGCGGCAGGAATACGATAAAAACAACTTCGGGGCTTAGCGCAATAACCGGAAGTCCGGGAATAATACTTATAATAACTCCGCAAAGTACGAGCACGATAGGAATGGGAAAATTATACTTTTTACTGATAAGGCTCAAAAAAGCGACTCCAAATAGTAACATGATGATTACGGTAATATTTTCCATTTTGTGGTGTTTTGGTATTTCTGGTGAGAGTACGAATATAATATTTTTAAAGTTTCCTTTTTTGTCACAGATTAAGATGATGAAAAAGATTTTGCTTCTGTTTTTTTGCTCGCAGATTTTGCAGATTAAGCAGATTTTTTCTGGTTTGTGTTTGCTTTATCCAATGATTAAATGAATTGAAAAGATTATTCCTTATAGACTTTAGTCTATGTGTATTCATGCAAAGTGAAACGCCTTTTTTCTACACATCAAAAACTATGTATATATGTGTTAAAAATTATACGCAACGAATAAGCAATCATTTTAATCCATTGCAAAACAATTATACGCAACCTACAAAACTCCAAAGCCTTCAAAATCTCATTTAACCAAATTTTATCATACTTTCCATCATAAATATCGCAAAAAAAATTACATTTGGTCCTTAAATTTATTGCCCTCAATTATGATTCATAAAAGATATTTTATTGGTTTATTGTCCTTATTTGCAGTCTTTTTTTATGCACCACTCGCCTACTCTCAAACTGCACCGCCCAAAACAGAAAACCGTCCAAAATTATTTGACGATACTACTACAGACAGTGATTATTTAATTTCTATTGAAAAAGCCGGAGAAGTTTTAGAATCTGCTCATAATGACACGGAGTTTGACGGAAACAGTCATCATTTATTTGGAGATATTAAAAGAACGCAAAGTAAACTTGACCTTATTTTATCGAGTTTAAAAGGTGCAAATCCTAATGTTCGTAATCAGCAAATGTATCGCATTGTACTGAAAGAAATCGAACAGGAACTTAACGAGCAAAATACGGCGATCAACTTACGCAATGAAACGCTTGAAAAAATAAAAAGCCGTGTAACTGATTTGCGCAAGGACAAAACCCTTATGTTGCTTATAAAAGATACGATTATCCGCAAGCGATTTAAAAGTGAATTGGCTAATCTTAAAAACAGATACCTGAGTACAGACAGTTTAATGACCAAAAATCAGGGTATTTTAAATAAAAATAAAAGACTTACCGTAGAAAGAAAAATTGCCGTTTCGAATGCTTTAATCACTGTTGACAGCAAACTCGAACAGTCCGGAATAAGTATGCTCAAAAAGGAATATCCCGTATTGTGGAGTACGAGCGATTCTACCTCAAAAAAAATCGTAGGACAAAACATTAAGGATAAAATCATCATTGAGGAAAATGTCGCTGCCTACTATTTAAGTTACAGAATAGGCGGATTAATTTTTCTGGTAGTATTAATGAGTTTATTAGGCTGGTATATTGCACGCAACTTAAAATACCTGAAAAATAACGGATACGCCGAGAACCTCTCTCAATTTAACTTCAAATATTTAAATCGGGGTATTATAATTCCGGTTGCAGTTGTAGGTTTAAATATTGCAGTTGTGAGTAATATTTATGCGCCGGCAATGTTTATAGAGCTAATTCAGCTGGTGCTTTTGGGACTATTGACTGTACTGTTTAAAAACAACTGGAAAAAAACCTCCATGGAAAATTGGTTGTTGCTGTTAGCCTTATTTTTTGTACTTTGTTTCCTTGACCTATTTATTTCGGTAGGATTTATTCAGCGTTGTGCATTTATTGTGATCAATATTTTTGCAATTCGTTATGGATTTGTTCAGATAAAAACGCTTAAAGACCAACTTTACATCAAAGGTTTCTTTAAATGGGCCACTATTATATTTATCGGCTTAAATGTTCTGGCATTATTAAATAATCTTTTCGGACGTGTTTCTCTGGCAAACATGTTAAGTATTACGGCTTTTATTTCGCTTACGCAGATTGTTGCCTTAAGTGTACTTTTAAAAATAGTTTTAGAGATTATTCTTTTACAAATTTATACAACCCGTGTTAAACGTGGTATTGAAAAGATTTTTGATTTTGAGTCTTTATCAGATACACTAAAAAAACCTTTCATAATTTTAATTAGTTATATGTGGCTTGTTGTCATTGCTTCTAATTTGAATATTTGGGAATCGCTGCGTGCCAACTTAACTTCATTATTAACGCATCCTAATACTATAGGAAGCATCACTTTTACTTTAGGAAACATTGTTTTGTTTTTCATAATTATCTGGGTTGCGCATTTATTACAAAATTATGTAGCGTACTTTTTTGGAGAAGTTGATGATGAAAATGAAGAAAACATCAACAAAAGACAACATTCTAAATTACTCATTACAAGACTTGTAGTCTTAATTGTGGGATATCTTCTGGCGGTTGCCGCATCAGGAATGCCATTAGACAAACTAAGTATTTTATTGGGAGCTTTGGGTGTGGGTGTTGGACTGGGACTTCAGAGTGTGGTTAATAATTTTGTTTCGGGTATTATTTTAATTTTTGATAAACCCATACAAATTGGAGACGTAATCAATATTAGTTCAGAATCCGGCCGTGTAAAATCGATGGGATTGCGTACCACCAAAATCAACTCGGCAAACGGTGCCGAAATCATTATCCCAAATGGTAATTTATTATCCCAAAATATTACAAACTGGACGTATACTGACAATTTTAAACTGGTAGAAATTGCGGCAGAAGTAAGCGGTGATATTATGCCGGAAGAAATTAATACCTTAATATTAGAATCTCTTGAAAGCATGGTTTTAGTCAATAATGCTAAACCACCACAAATTTATTATACTGCTATTGCCGACGGAAAGTTCAATTTGCAAATAAAATTCTGGTGCAGCATTTACCGTACCGAAGAAACAATAAGCAGCGCACGTCAGGTATTATTCAGTAATTTTAAAGCTAACGGCTTAACGTTAGCTACGTAAAATAACATATTAGATTATATCTTAAAAAATCCGTTACGCACAATCGTGACGGATTTTTTTTGAATTTATTTGCTCAAATACAAACTTTTAAGCAAAGGACTTTCTTATTCGATCCCGCCGGAATTCTGTTTACTTTCAATTTTGTTTAACTTCATTAATCTCAACCTTCAACAAATAAAATTTTATATTTTAAAAGAAGACTACAAATTGCGAATTTCGACCTGAAAACGTTAAACTTATTAGATTATACTTGATTAAAAGTAATAGAATTAATCTTACCTTAGCAGAAATATATCCACTTCAATTTTAAATGATGCGTAAAATCATCTTTATTTTGAATAAAAACGGAATTATTCCAAACAAAAAAACCTAACTAATTTTACTTATTCAAAATGAACAGACAGAATTACAATCTCTTACTAGCCGATGATGATGAAGATGACTGCGCTTTTTTTAAAGAAGCACTTGATGAAATAGTAGTACCTGCAGATCTTGTAACTGTTAATGATGGTGTAGAGTTAATGAAGTTTTTAGCTGTAAATACTTTACCGGATATTCTTTTTCTGGATCTTAATATGCCCCGCAAAAATGGGCACGAATGTCTGACCGAAATAAAACAAAAAGAGGAACTTAAAGATTTGCCCGTAATTATTTTCTCTACTTCTCTGGACATTGAAATTGTTGATAAGATGTATGAAAAAGGAGCTACGTATTACATTCGCAAACCGGGAGATTTTTCGAAATTAAAAAAAGTAATCGAAAATGCTCTGATTACAGCTTCCAAAAATAATTTTAAGCAACCCGCCAGAGCAGAATTTATTCTTCAACCCTAATTGTTTTTAGAATGAGCTTTACAAATAAAGAACATTATTTTCTTGCCGATGGTGGCGAAATGGGTAAATTGATGCGGGCTAAAGACTGGAGTAAAACACCTTTGGGCAATCCTGAAACCTGGCCGCAGAGCCTTCGCATCATGACATCTGTAATGCTCAACAATCCTTTTGCGATGTACATTGTATGGGGTGAGGATTTTACACAATTATACAACGATACTTATAGCCGGATTCTTGGTCCTGGCAAACATCCTGAAGCTTTAGGAATTACTTCACGCATTACATTTGCAGAAATCTGGGATACTATAGGTCCCATGTTTGATGATGTAAGAAAGGGAAATTCGATTATCAATCCTGATATAAAATTAATATTAAAGAGAAATGGAATTGATGAGGAGTGTTATTTTAATTTTTCATACACGCCCATTAAAACTGAAGATGGCAAAGTAGGCGGTGTTTTAGTCACCGTTATTGAAATTACCGAAAAAGTAAGAGCAACAGAAGCACTTAAAATAAGCAATACCAGATTTAAAAACAACATCATGCAGGCTCCTGTGGCGATGTGTGTTTTTAGAGGGAAGAAACATGTGGTGGAAATTGCCAATGAAAAAATGATTTCATTATGGAGAACAGAAGAAAAAGATGTACTCAATAAACCCATTTTTGAAGCATTACCGGATACAAGAAATCAATATCTTGAAGATGTATTAGATAATGTTTACAAAACCGGCGAAAAATTTGTTGCCAATGATCAACTCGTTAAGTTCTCACGCAATGGCAAAATAGAAGATACTTATATCAATTTTGTTTACGAAGCGCTCAAAGAATCTGATGGAACAATTTCCGGCGTTATGGGGATTGCGCTTGAAGTAACATCACAAGTAGTGTCACGCTCAAAAATTATAGAGAGTGAACAAAAAGTCAGGGAGTTGGTCGAAAATGCGCCTTTCCCTATTGCTTTGTACGTAGGAAAAGAAATGACAGTTGAATTAGCCAATGACTCCATTATTAAAGTATGGGGAAAAGGCAATGATGTTATTGGTAAATCTTTTAAAGATGTTGTGCCGGAACTTGATAATCAATTGGTATTTGAACAAATTAATGAAGTTTTAAATACCGGAAAATCCTTTCACACAAAAAACACACCACTTGATTTAACTGTTGACGGAAAATTAGGAACCTACTATTTCAATTATAGTTTGACACCAATATATGATGCAAACGGCAATATATATGGCGTAATGAATACCGGAGTTGACTTAACTGACCTGAATATTGCCAAGAAAAAAATTGAGGAAAGCGAGGAGAATTTACGCAGTATGGTCGCGCAATCGCCCATTGGTATCTGTGTAATAGATGCAGAAACGCTGATAAGCGAAATTGTAAATGAGAGTTTTGTTGAAGTTGCCGGAAAATCATATGACCAAATTGCAGGAAAAAACTATTGGGACACATTTGCTGAGGTAAAAACTTATTATGAAGATGAATTAAAAAAAGTAATAAGTGATGGAATACCTTTTTATGCTAATGAAGTAGAAATGCACCTCATCAGACATAGAAAAGAGGAAAAAATCTATGTAACTTTTGTCTATGCTCCGCTAAAAAATATTGAAGGCAAAGTATCAAAAGTAGCCATTTGGGTACTTGACAATACACAACAAGTGATCGCCAGACAAAAAATAGAGGAAGCCGATAAGCGTTTTAGAGACACCGTGAAACAAGCTCCGGTAGGAATCACTATTTTACGCGGTCCAAATTATATGGTCGAAATGGCAAACGAAGCTTATCTTAAGTTAGTGGGCAAAGAGGAAAGTACTTTTATAGGCAAACCTTTATTTGAATCCTTACCGGAAACAGTAGAAATTGTAACTCCGCTTTTAAAGGGTGTAATTACTACCGGCATTCCGTATCACGGCAATGAAGCGCCTGTACCTATAAACCGACACGGAATACCGGAAATATTTTATTTTGATTTTCTGTATCATCCTTTAAAAGAGGAAAATGGAGAAATTTCAGGTATAATAGTAACTGTTACAGATGTAACTGAAAAAGTAGAAGCCCGCAAGAAAGTCGAACTCAATGAAGAAAGACTAAATATTATTGTTGAAGCCAGTGAACTGGGAACCTGGGAGTTGTATGTTAAAACAAAAAATCTTCAATATTCAAAAAGATATCTTGAAATTGTTACAGGACATCAAAATGACGCATACCTAAGCCATCAGCAATTATTGAGTCACGTTCATCCGGATGATTTACACATACGCGAACGCGCTTTTAAAGAGGCAATTACCTCAGGATATATACATTATGAAGCACGTGTAATCTGGGAAGATCAATCGATTCATTGGGTTGAAGCCAAAGGAAAACTTTTTTATGATGCTAATAATAATCCTGAAAAACTTCTGGGAACCATACGAGATATTACCGATGAAAAAAATCATCAGCATGAGCTCGAAGTCAGTGAAAAAAGATTTCGAAAACTGGTCATGGAATCTCCTGTCCCAAAAGCGATTTTGAAAGGGAAAGATATGGTGATTGAAATTGTCAATGAAGCACTTTTAAAAAATATCTGGCGAAAAAAAGAAGACGAGGTTCAAGGCAAAAAAATATTTGACATATTCCCGGAACTCCGCGCTCAAAAATATGGCAAACTTTTACATGAAGTTTATACAACCGGAAAAATACACTCAGAATCTGAATCCTTATTATTAATTAACGAAAATGATGGCGAACAAAAGTTTTACATCGATTTTGAATACGCGCCAATGCGTGAAGCCGATAACGCAATTTCAGGTGTAAGAATCACCATAATTGATGTAACGGAAAAAGTCGAAGCCCGAAAAAAAATACAGGAAAGTGAAAAACGATTCAGATCATTAACCGAAAGTATTCCGCAGCTTATCTGGGAAACCGATGAAAAAGGAAACGCATTATTTGCATCAGGTAAATGGTTAGAATACACCGGAATTCATCCTGCCGGTCTGGCCGAATGGAAAGCAATGATTCATCCTGATGATTTTGAAGAAAATGTGAGAGTCTGGACACGTAGCCGGGAAACAGGCGAACCGTATAAAACAGATGTAAGGGTTTTAAGAAAAGATGGCAATTACAGATGGCACTCCGTAATAGGCGAACCTGTTTTAAATAAAGACAATAAAATTATAAAATGGGTAGGCGCGTTTACAGATATTCAAACTGAAAAAGCCTTTACTCAGGAATTAGAAAAACAAGTAACAGAACGTACAAAAGAACTGGAACATAAAAATGTAGAACTGGAGCAAATGAATAAGGAACTTCAGTCGTTTGCCTATATTTCAAGCCATGATTTACAGGAACCGTTGCGAAAAATACAAACGTTTGCAACACAGATTATCGAGAAAGAATCTCAGAATTTATCTGATTCCGGAAAAGATAAATTCCAACGCATGCAAAATGCGGCTCAAAGAATGCAGACACTTATCAATGATTTACTCTCGTATTCGAGAACAAATATTCAGGAAAGAAAATTTGAAAAAGTCAATCTTTCCCAAATTATTGATGAGGTAAAAGAAGATTTAAAAGAAGAACTGGAACAAAAAGATGCCATAATAGAAAATACTGAAAGCTGTGTTGTCAGTATTATTCCGTTTCAGTTCAGACAATTATTATACAATCTTGCCAGCAATTCATTAAAATTTTCGAAACCGGATACTCGTCCTGTAATAAAAATAACAAGTCGATTTGCTAAAGGATCAGTTTTAGATCATGACCCTTTATCAAAAGATGTTGAATATTGCCATATTAGCATTTCAGATAACGGGATAGGTTTTGAACCTCAGTACAGTAAAAAGATATTCGAAGTTTTTCAGCGTTTACACGGAAAAATGGAATATACAGGAACCGGAATTGGTCTTGCCATTGTGAAAAAAATCGTTGAAAACCATAACGGATTCATTACCGCAAAGGGCGAACAAAACAAAGGCGCCACTTTTGATATTTATATCCCGGTGATTCACCATTAAAACTAAACAAAAAAAAACGGAAATAACTTTTAAAGTCATTTCCGTTTTTGTTTTTTAATTCTAGTGAATTAAGATTACTTCAATTAATTATCTTGTATAAACAGTGATAACTCCAGTAGTTTTATCTTTAATTTTCAACTCCTTATTAGTAAGGTTCATGATATCGCTAGTTGTATTTGTAGTACCAATAGTAAGAGTTAAATCATTGTGAGATCTTACGTAAGTTCCAGTAGTTTCTACTAATGCACAGTTTGAACCGTTATAATCACCTATTACTGCTGCATTACTTAATCTTAGGTCTAAATAATCTCTGTTACATCCAGCTGCGTTTTGTGGAGCGTCGATTAAAACCTCTTGTCCATTAATAATTGTACCTGTTTGGCTTAGGTTGTATTTACCTTGGATTGGTACAATTGTTTCCCCGTCGTTGTCATCGTTACTACAAGATGTTGCGAATAAACCGATGCTTAATAATACTGCGAATAATATTCTTTTAGTTTTCATGTTTGATTTGTTTAAAATTATTTATGCTAAATTACTTTTAAAGTCTATCAGAATTGTTCTATAATTTTCGGAAAGATTTACATAATTTCATTGAATTACTAAATAATTACTTGCTAAACCCTGCTATTACTAACAATAAAGCAATATTAACCTCTTAATATCAGCATTTTATAACAAATAAGCATCTGATTTATTTTTCTCACAAATTGGTTTAGTATTGAGTCAGATCTCTGAAAAATTGTATTTTTACTTCATTAAGCAAACAAATTAGCGATTTAATTGTACCGAATCATTTTAACCGTATAATACGGCACCTAATATGTTTTTTACCTATTGCCTGATTACACTTAATTAGTATCTTTGAATTATGAGCACACTTACAAAACAAAATCACATAGGGCGAAAAATCAGCCGTATTCGTGAACTTCGGGATATGAAGCAGGAAGCTTTGGCGTATGAAATGGGCATAAGCCAGCAAACAATATCTGCAATAGAAAATAGTGAAACTATAGATGAGCAAAGACTTATTGAAGTTGCAAAAGCTCTTGGTGTAAGTGTTGAAGCCATTAAAAACTTTTCGGACGAAGGAGCAATTAATTATTTTAACAGCGTATATGACAACGATATTAACGGCAACATTTTTAATGCAAACGTAAATAATTGCAACTTCAATCCTTTAGATAAAATGATGGAACTTGTTGAGGAAAACAAAAAACTTTATGAGCGTTTACTGCAGGCTGAAAAAGATAAATTCGATTATGTAGAGAAATTATTAAACGCTAAATAATAAGTCGTAACATATATAGTATAAAAAGGACGAGGTTTCATATGAAGCTTCGTCCTTTTTTTGTGTGGTTTCAGGATGACAAGATTGCGTTTACTTTGTCATTCTGAGGAACTAAAAATAGCGCAAGAAACTCCACAAAGATTAGCACCCAGTTTTGTCATTCTGAGGAACGAAGAATCGCACACGTAATTCGACAAAGATCAACGATTTTCGTTACGGAAATCCTAGTGCGATCCTTCCTCCGTCAGGATGACAAGATTGAGTTTACTGCAATCCTTTTACTTCTTTACATATTTATTCAGGATATAATGCGTCACAGGTCTCAACGGACTATTATTTTCAGGATGTCTTCCGTGTACATTAAAAAAATCTACTCCGTTTGCTGTTTTTGCATACCATATAATAGCAACTCCGTTTTTATCAAAATAAGTCGTAGTATCACAAACTTTCAATTTTTTAAGATTAACAAGCGTTGGATCTAAAATCTCAATATTATTAGATTTACCAATACCTTCTATTTTCAATTCACAATCTACAATTTCATAATGATCGCCAGACCATTGCATGCAGTCTTTATTTGGAAAAGCAAAAAAGACAACTACAAATCCAACAAATAAAAATATTGAAGCTACCATAATAGCGTATTTTTTACTTATTTGTGATATTCCTGGTTTCGTTGGTTCTATTGGTTCCTCTATTTTCCCTGGCTTCTTCCCTACATCTACAAACGAACTTATTCCTTGTGGTGTTGAATGTATTACTTCAACAACACCTTTTTCCTTTCCTTGCTCATTTTCTTTTTCCTTAATAAATGTTTCCAAATCTCCAGAACTATCAATTTCTTCCTTTGGTGAATTTGATAATTCTGAACCATTATCAACTAAAATCTCATCTTGGTATAAACTTAGAATTCTAAATTTATTAAAAGGTCTTCCGCTAAAATCTACCAGAATTGCCGCCATATTTACCGCATCCACATTGGTTGGATCAGTTTCTCCTTTAAAAAAAGAATCTATTGGTCTGAACTTATCAATTTGTTCATCAAACTTATTCTTTCTATTTACATCAAAAGGTAATCCTAATAAAGAACTAAAAACATTTAAATCATCTTGATTTCTGTTTTGCTGCTGAAATAATTCCCAACATAAATTACGAAGTTTTGCCCTCGTAGGATTTTCCAAATAAACATGATGCGAGCCGTTTTTTTCTATCTCATACTTCTTTTTAACAGCTAATTTATAATCTTCAAAAGTATTTTTTTGCATAAGCTTTAGGAATTTCAAGGATTTCTCACTTGGATTTTTAAGGATTTTTACGGAATTGTCAGGACTTGAAAAAATACAACGGAATTCCCGGAATGCCCCATAAACAAAGGCTCATAAGCGTTGTTCCTTTGCCTAAGAAATTAGTTCTTGTTTCGATATCGTATTAAAACAAAAATACAAAACTAGTTCAATTAAAAGTACGGAAAACCGTAAGACGAAATTTATCTGGGAAGTATAAATCAATCTTACTGTTCTACGCACTTCACTTCCCAAACACGAAATGATTATTGCTTTAACAAGCTCTGGAAAACCTCCGGACGGCAATACTCATGCTTACTTTAAAATTATAAAAACATGAAAAAGCTATTTATATTGGGAGCGTTTGCGCTATTGAGTACAACATTATTTTCTTGCACTGCTGATGAAGATTCATCAGATAACAACGCTAAAACTGAGGTAAAAAAGGAAGTCATTCCCGCAAAACCATCCTATGCTGATGGTCCTGGCGATGCTCCTATAATTGTTCCACCACCTCCAACAAAAGATTAAATATTAATAATTAATTTGTAAATAAACATTTATAATAAAATGTGTAAATTCGGGGAAAGTATCTTTTATGTTACGGTCCCCGTTTTTTTTGTTTATTATATTCTTCATTGTTATTTCCTGCCAAGAAACAACGACGCCATCTATTAAGGTTAAATCAACCCCAAAAGAAGCTTCTATTTTAAGAAATAAAGGCATATCTAACTTTCAGAACAAAAATTTTAATAGTGCTTTTTACTATTTCAATAAATCTAAAATAGTTTATGAAATCAAAAAAGACAGTGCAAATGTTGTATATACTCTTATACAAATGGCCACGATACAGCAAATCAACGGAGATTATTATGGAAGTAAAGAAACTCTGACCGAGGCTTTACCCTATATTAAAAAGAAAGATATTTATAGTGCTGCAATTAATAATTTCTTTGGCATTGCAGATAAAGAACTGTCTTTATATAGTGATGCCGTTTTTTATTACAAAGAAGCCTTAAAAGATTGTACTGATGAAATATGTAAACAATCTCCATTAAATAATATTGCTGTTTTATATATTCAACAACAAAAATATGATGACGCAATTAAAGCCCTTGAATCAATTTTAAGCAATAAAACACTTGATGATAAATCATTTCTGTTTAATAAAGCACGTGTTATAGATAATCTGGGTTTTGCTTATTTTAAAAAAGGTCAGCCTGAAAAAGGTCTTTTATTATTGAATGAAGGTCTTCAACTAAGAAATAAAGTCGATGATACTTACGGTAAAATCGAAAGCAATTTACATCTTGCCGAATATTACTCGAAAACAAACCCTGAAAAATCCCACCAATTTGCGAAAACAGCCTACCAAATTGCTACAAAATTGCATAGTATTGATGAACGTCTGGAATCATTATCATTTTTAATTTCAAACACATCGAGCATTCATAATACAGAATATGCACAAAAATATGTTTTCCTGAATGACAGTATTATTAAGATTAGAAATAATTTTAAAAATAAGTTTGCCAAAATTAAATACGATTCTAAAAAAGAAAAAGACGAAAACCAAAAACTGCGTTTAGAAAAAATTGAAAATCTATATGCAATACAGGAAGCAAAATATCAACGAATATTTTTTATAGCTGGATTTATTTTTCTGGTAATTATAATTGTACTTGTTGTTCGATATTATAAAAATCGAAATCGAATTGAAAAAATAAAAACTGCCTACGATACTGAAACCCGAATTGCAAAAGACATTCACGACGAATTAGCAAATGATGTTTTTAATACGATCATTTTTTCGCAAACACAATTATTATCGAACGAAAGTATAAAGGAAAACCTTATTCAAAAACTAGATCATATCTACAATCGCGTTCGCGGAATTTCAAGAGAAAACAATGATATTGATACTAAAGAAAATTATTCGGCAAACTTAAAAGAAATGCTTTCTACTTATAATAGTGACAATACAAACGTCATTATTAATAGTATCGAAAAAGTAAACTGGGAATTAATTGATGAGGTAAAAAAAGTCGCGATATATAGGGTTTTACAGGAATTAATGGTAAATATGAAAAAACACAGTCACGCATCTTTAGTGGTTGTAAAATTTGAAAGTAACGGAAAAACAGTTTCTATAGATTACACCGATAACGGAAAAGGCAGTCAAAAAGATAAAATTATCAAAAATGGCTTACAAAATATGGAAAACCGTATTCTGGCAATAAAAGGATCGCTTATTTTTGACACTGAACCTGATAAAGGATTTAAAGTAAAAATAACGCTGCCTAAATAAAAGCTCTATGTTTAAAAAAGTAATAATTGCCGAGGATCTCGAAGATATAAATTTAGGAATCGAGCAAACCTTAAGAAGTTTAGATATTGTAAATTTTCAACATGCAAAATATTGTGATGATGCCTTTTTAAAAATACGAAAAGCCATTATGGACAATGAACCGTATGATTTATTGATTAGCGATCTTTCGTTTAAAAAAGATCATCGTGACGTAAAAATTACTTCGGGCGACGAACTTGTTGAAAAGGTTCGTGAACTTCAGCCCAATATTAAAATCATAGCCTACTCTATCGAAGACAAAAGTTTTAGGATAAAATCACTTTTTGATAACGCAGATATTGATGGTTTTGTATTAAAGGGACGAAACAGTATTGAAGATCTCAAAAAAGCAATTCATCTAATTTCAACTTCAGATCAAAAATTTATTTCGCATGAAGTTGCATCTGCACTTCAGGAAAAAAACAACTTCGAAATTGACGATTTAGACATTCAAATCCTGAAACATTTATCAGCCGGAATTTCACAAGATGATATTATTCAAATTTTCAAAGAGTCAGGAAAAAAGCCAAACAGCAAAAGCGCAATGGAAAAAAGACTTTCAAAACTAAAGGACTTTTTTAAAGCAAATAACACCATACAATTGGTTTTTATTGCAAAGGATATGGGGATTATTTAAAGTCCCTATCTACTTCATTACTAACATTCAAGCTCCTTCTGGGGCTTTTTTTTATTGTTAAAATATAAAGTTTTTGCGATTATGGATTTCCGTAAAATACTGGTTTAGAATAGCTCTAAGTTTGAATTATCAAATCATTTAAATTTAAAATTATGAAAAAATTAGTCGTTTTATTTAGTTTATTCTTCCTTGTTTTAGGAGGCAGTATTGAAGCCCAAAGTGGTCATTACAAAAGTGGAAAAGGTAGTTCTCATAAAGGAGGAAAATATAAAAATTCCAGTACAAATAATCACTACAAAAAAAGGAAATAAAAATTTACAGCTTCGATTGACATGAAAAAGGGTTCGTCAAAAGAAGTTTCTGAACTTAGAAAAACTTTAATAACTAAACCTAAAAATCATGGGCTTTCGATTTCAAAAAAGAGTAAAACTTGGAGGAGGATTTGGATTAAACATAAGTAAATCCGGTATTTCTCCAAGTTTAAGAACAAAAATGGGAACATTCAGCAAAAGCGGATATTCTACAAAAACCGGTATATCCGGACTACATTATAAAAATAGCGGATGCATGGTATTATTTGCATTTACAGGATTTATTACATTTTTAATTTATATCATATAACACTAATAATCATGGGATACAGAAAAGGATATTTCAGAAAAGACGGAACGTATGTTCAAGGACATTTCACCAACACAAGATCAAAATCATATTCAAACAAAAATAAAGGATGCATGTTGTTGCTATTATTAACAATGACATTGGGATTAGGGATTTCATGTTCAGATTCAGATGCAACAAACTCAAATTGCCCAACAAAAACTTGTGGTGATTTTGCAACTCAGCCTCAGGCGCAAGCAACTTTTGAAAGTAACAAAAGCTGTTACAAAAACTTAGATGGTGACGGAAATGGACGCGCATGCGAAAGCTTGCCTAAAAAATAAATTTAAAAAACATGATAACACTAGAATTGCAAAGCCATTTTTTAAGATTATATCAAATGGCATTATCAGACGATCAATTTAATGTTTTAGAACTTCAGATGTTATATCACTTTGCTGATGAACGCGGAATTTCAAAAGAAGAACTGGATAAACTTTTCCTAAATCCCATTAACACGCAATTACTTGTACCTGAAACCCTGACTACAAAAATTGAATATTTATACGATTTTACAAGAATCATTTGGGCCGACGGAAAAATTACCGATGACGAAGAAAATATGCTAAAAAAGTATTGTAGAAAATTTAATTTCCTGGACGAAAACATTAACGACTTATCGAGTTATCTTATTGATTGTGTTCAGAAAAATATTGGAAAAGAAGAAATTATTAATCAGCTAAATTCATAAATAATGAAGTCACTTACACAATTATTTAGTTTAAAAAAAGCAGAAGATGCGCTGGCAAATGCTTTTGAAGAAAATGAAAATGATCGCGAGCAAATTAGAATTACTTATTATCAAAGTGGATTTGCTGCATCAATAAAAGCAACCGGAAAACCTATTGTTTTAAAAGCTTGTTTGCAAAATTTATATATGAGTTTTGAAGATCAGTGCCGAAAACAAAAAGTAGAACAAGACAGATTAAAGCAGCCTTATAAGGAAGAGCAGGAAAAAAACAGAACCGAGCTTAAAAAATCTGAAGCTGCAATTGGAATCTACGAAAAGAAAGAACAGGATGTAAATACTGAAATTGATCAGATAAAAAACGAAATTATCGAGGTAAAACGCAATCCTGATAAATACGGAATCGAAGATGGCAAGGGATTAAAAGCCCAATTTTATATCGGTTTATTTTTATTACTGCCAATAACACTTTATGTATTGGTGTTTTATATTTCAGCTTCCTATTCTGCATTTTTCAAGGAATTTGCAAATGATAGCTTAACAGCTGCAATTTTTGATGCCAATGCTTTAACGAATTCTTTTCAGGCAAGTTGGCTTGAAGGTGTTTTAGTAACCACAATTCCGTTTGTATTTATGGGTTTGGGTTACGTAATTCATATGGTTCAAAAAGGAAAAGGAATCAAGAATGTTTTTAGAATGATAGCACTTTTTGTTACCACATTTTTATTTGATGCTTTACTGGCCTATCAAATAGAAAAGAAAATATATGAGTTTAATAAAACAACCGATTCTGCTCCTTATAATTTAAATATTGCATTAGGAGAAGCTGAGTTTTGGATGATCATATTTGCAGGTTTCGTAGTTTATATTATTTGGGGACTTGTTTTTGATTTTGTAATGAAAGAATTTGAAAACATCGATAAAATCAGAGCTTTTATAAGAGGTAAAAAGGAAAAATTAATTGACCTGGAAAAACTAAAAGCTGATTATCTTAATAAAGTCAATGATTTTAAACAGCAAATTGTAACCATAACCGGAAAAGTAGCTGAACTGCAATCTAAGATTGATGGTTTTGTATTTCCTGTAAAAGAATATCTGCATTATCATCACCAATATAAAGAAGGATGGTTTCAGGCAATTAATACCGAAATAGCTCTGCCCTATACAGAAAAAACAGAATTATTAGAAAGCTGCGATCTTTTTTCAGAAGAGCATTTAAGTAAATTAAACTTAGTAGATCCTGATTTTCAACATTTAGTATATTCTAAAAACTAATAGCTATGAAAAACATTTTGACAGTAACTGCAGTGTCTTTATTGCTGGTTTTAACAATCTCGTGCAAGAACGATTCTGATAAAGAAGATAAAAAAATTGCAGCAAAAAGTCCTGCTGAAGAAAATTACAACATTAGTATTCTACTTGATTTATCGGATAGAATTAGCCTTCAAAAAAATCCGAATCCCACAATGGAATATTACCAAAGGGATTTGGGATATATCAAATCAATTTCTGAGGCTTTTACCCAACATTTAAAATCTAAAAGAATACGACAAATGGATGATAAAATGCAATTGTTTTTTAATCCGGAACCTCTTGATCCAACAATAAATTCAATTGCTAAAAATTTGAGAATTGAAATTAATAAAAACAATGCTTCGAAGGATTTATTGAATTCAATTAACTCAAATTATGCTTCGCAAACGTCAAAAATTTACGATTCGGCAATAAAAGATAATAAATATGTTGGATCAGATATCTGGAACTTTTTTGATACTAAAGTAAAAGATCAATGTATTGAAAACAATTATAGAAATATACTTGTTGTATTAACAGACGGATATATGTTCTATGAAGGAACCGTAATAAAAGAAGGAAACCGAACGACTTATATTACTCCTGAACTGATTAGAAAAAACAAATTAAACACCCAGAATTGGGACAAAAAAATGCATGAACAGGATTTCGGGTTTATTAAAACAAATGATGATATATCAAATCTGGAAGTTTTAGTAATTGGGATAAATCCAAATCATAATAATCCGTATGAAGAAAAAGTAATAAAAGCTTATTGGACAAAATGGTTTACGGAAATGAAAATAAATCATTTTGAGATTAAAAATGCTGATTTACCATCGAATATGGAAACCATTATTAAAGATTTTATTCTAAAAAAGTAAATGCTACTTTACATCATCAATCTATTTAAAGAGGCAATTTATTTGTCCTCTTTTTTTCTATTTATATACTTTCAGAAATTATTTCTTATTTACGGATTTCCATAAAATACTGATTTTTATTGGTTTTACATTTGAAGAACTAAAAAACTCAAATAATAATTAAAACTAAAAATTATGGAATATAAAGTAGTACCATTCGCAGCTTCAATCGACCCAAAAAAAGGAACTTCAGATCATGTTGCTGAACAACTTGAAAGTTTGATCAAACGCCAAAATGTTCAGGGTTTGGAATATGTTCGTCTTGAAAGCGTATCAACATTTGTTCATCCGGATAATGGATGTTTTGGTTTAGGTGCCAAACCTGGCTATACAACAACGAGACAAATGGTCGTTTTTCAAAAAAAATGAAATATCTAATATTATTTAGTATTCAATTGTATTGGAAATTTATTCCTGCATCTAAACGAAAAAGATGCATTTTTAAAAAATCCTGCTCCAATCACGTATTTGAAACCACTCAAAAAGAGGGATTCATTAAGGGATTACAAGCGTTTCAATTTAGATACAAAAATTGTCGGGGAAACTTTCAAATTTTTAAAAATCCAATAAACCATCACG
Source organism: Flavobacterium sp. FlaQc-47 (assembly GCF_044006475.1). Taxonomy (NCBI): domain Bacteria; kingdom Pseudomonadati; phylum Bacteroidota; class Flavobacteriia; order Flavobacteriales; family Flavobacteriaceae; genus Flavobacterium; species Flavobacterium sp. FlaQc-47. The sequence continues at coordinate 436,023 of NZ_JBIPCQ010000004.1, forward strand.
TACAAATGATTCTTCCCTCGCAAATAATTATTGACAGGGAAGAAATCGCTGAAAGACTAATCGATTTTTCAGATACAAAATATTAAAATCCAGTATAAATACGCATTTTAAAGAACGCATTTCTAATTAGATTAGCAACTAATAATCGATCCGGATTATTAGATTTAAATCATAAAATAGATCTGTTGTATAATTAAAATTTCATCCAGCGCCTATGTCAAAAAACTACCTAACCTTATTTTTATTACTCTTAATTTTTTCCTGCAAAAAAGCTGCTGCTCCACCTTCGCTGCAAATTAATTCATTTTACAAACAGGTCGCCCGAATTACTCCGGATGACCGAAAAACAATTACACCCGAAGAAGCTAAAACGTATCATATCAACAACACGTATCATTACGAATACAGAACGGGAAATCCTGGACAATATGAATACAATTATGATGTAAAAGGAATCAATATAAAAGGCGATTCGGTTTGCGGGAATATCAATGTTCAGGGCAAATATGGCGCAGGAATTTTACTTTGTGATTCTATTGACGATATCGAAATCAATACCGAATGGATTTCATACGGAAAACTAAAAGCTACTGACCTGAAAGGAAATGAATACCAATTAATTGTCAAATAAAAACTATAATGAAATACATTTTAATCCTACTCTTTATTGTATTTACTTCTTTTGATTTGCCGGAAACTTCAGTTTATATCTGTGGTTCAACCGGTGCTAAAAAATATCACTATAAAGAAACTTGTCGTGGTTTATCATCTTGTAGCCATGAAACGGTAAAAACGTCGCTAAAACAGGCACAAGGTTTAGGACTCACACTTTGCGGTTGGGAAGATTGATTTTCTTATTCAAATATTAGAATTAATCATTTGATAATAATCAGTTTACGTTTAATTCACATTAGTTTTATTAATTTGAATAAAACTAAACGTTATGAAATTTTTCAACCTAAATTTTCTGGTTTCATTCAAAGAATGGCTTTTTTTAAGAGCCATGCAATCCTCTTTCCTTCATTAATAGATTACAATAAAAATAAAGGAAAACTTATTTGAATGAATAAAATTGAGAACTCATTTTTAAACAAAAACCAATTTGGAGATGATTTCTTGTGGGGTGTTTCAACCGCCGCTTTCCAAATTGAAGGGGCTAATGATGCCGATGGAAAAGGTTCCTCAATCTGGGATGTTTTTACAGCTCAAAAAGGAAAAGTAAAAAACGGACATCATGCTCTAACCGCTTGCGATTTCTATAATTCATACCAAAATGATATTGACTTAATACGCGAACTAAACATTCCGAATTTTAGGTTTTCGATCAGTTGGACCAGAATTATGCCTACAGGAATTCATCCTGTAAACCAAGCCGGAATTGATTATTACAATAAAATCATCAACTCTTTATTAGCTTCCGGGATAGAACCCTGGATTACGCTTTACCATTGGGATTTGCCTCATGTTTTAGAAACCAAAGGCGGCTGGACCAATCGGGAATCTGTCACATGGTTCTCCGATTATGTGGCTATTTGTGCGCAACATTTTGGAGATCGTGTCAAGAACTGGATGGTTATTAATGAACCTTCGGTTTTTACGGGTGCCGGTTATTTTCTGGGTATTCATGCTCCGGGGAAAAAAGGTATTACCAATTATCTTAAAGCCATGCATCACGTGACATTAGCAACGGCTGCGGGCGCAAAAATACTTCGTGATAAAGTTCAGGATGCTAATATAGGAACCACATTTTCCTGTACACATATTGAACCTGCAACGCAAAGCCAAAAAGATGTTGATGCCGCAAAACGTGTTGATACTTTACTGAACAGAACTTTTATTGAGCCAATTTTAAGATTGGGTTATCCGCAAAAGGATTTACCTGTACTAAAAAAACTCAACAATTATATTTTAGGGGATGATCTGGATAATCTTGCTTTCGATTTTGACTTTATAGGCCTGCAATGTTACACGCGCGAAGTCGTAAAATCATCGATCCTGATTCCGTACATTGGTGCCGAATTAATCAGTGCCGAAAAAAGAAACGTGATCTCAACTGATATGGGATGGGAAGTTTATCCGCCCGCACTTTATGAAGTCCTTAAAAAATTCAACGAATACAAAAACATAAAAAAAATCATCATTACGGAAAACGGTGCCGCTTTTCCCGATATTCTTACCAACGGAAAAGTGTATGATATCAAACGCACGCATTATATTCAGGATCATTTAGAACAAATTCTAAAAGCAAAAAAAGACGGTTTAAACGTTGAAGGATACTTTGTCTGGAGTCTGACCGATAACTTTGAATGGGCTGAAGGTTATAATGCGAGATTCGGATTAATTCATGTTGATTTTGACACGCAACAAAGAACTATTAAACATTCAGGATTGTGGTTTAAGGATTTTTTATCTTAAAACTGATATTTCAAATACAAAAAGCCTTTCGCAATTAATGTGAAAGGCTTTTTGCATTTGAAATAAAATCGTTTATCGCTGAACTCTAAAACTATATTGTTGTTTTAAGATCCCGATATGAACCTTGCCATTATTTTTTAAAAATGCTGACACAATAATATATCTTTCTTCGGGATACTTTATTTCATAACTAAAAGTGGTATCTCTTACTTTAAACTGAAGCAAATGTTTTCCATCATCTGATATTGGCAGTTCTGCTGTTTCATATTCAGGCATTGCATTTGTTGCTTTTAAGTTAATATCCTGGACTTTCTTTTTATCCAGAAGTACTTCCAGTTTTAAGTTGTCCAATTTCATGTTTGTAGGTTGCTCAAACGAGACAACATATTTTTTACAACCAAAAGCGGATAAAACAATTAATACTATTAGAAGCTTTTTCATAAGGATATTTTTAAACTGATAGTTCTACAAGGAACATTATTGTAATGTTTTATAAATATAAATAATTTTATTCCAAAAATCCTGCTATCATTAAAAATCAAGCTTTAATAATTTAAAATTTAGTAATTAGCAGGAGTGAAATTCCTGAAAAAAAAATCCATATTTAAAAGCAAAAAAAGTACTTATTTCCTTGATTTCACTAGGTTTATCGAGATTTTTTTCTTATCTTTAAGGTATAAACCAACAGCTAATATATGATAAAAAACAAACTTTTTAAAGGTTTCAATTACTCCTCAAAAAATTATTCTTTTTATTTCTTCCTGCATTTTGATTCTCAAAATGCTTCTAAGTTTCATTCAGAAACTATTCTGTCTCCTCTTTTTTGTGCACAAAGTATAAAAGCGCAAAAGGTACCAAAGCGACAGACCCAATCCCAACCATAATTATTTTTCCTGAATATATTTTCTGATCTGTTTTTTCAGAAATATATCTCCAAAATTAAAGAAAAGATTTCCTTTTTTAGGATGTTCTTTCGACTCTTCATTTTTATTTATCACAAACTACATGTAATTCTATGATTGATTTTTTCAACACTACATTTTTCACTTTTTTTAATAGTCCTGGGCAACCTTTTTAGGATTTTTTGCCTCTATACTATAAAGGTCAAAATTGGTTTTACGCGTAAATAACACGTTCAAACAATCCTAAATTCCCATGCAATGTATTTTGTTTTAAGGAATTTTTGGGAATCCCGGGAAAACGCGGGAATTCTGGGAATCCCTTATCAACAAAGGCCTCAAAGCGCCTTTACTTTGCAATAGAAATTAGTTCAAGTTTATATCTGCAGATTAAACAAAAAACTTAAAACTAGTTCAATAGCAATGTAGAAAACGGTAAGACTGAGTTTATCCGAGAAGTATAAAACAACGTCTTACAGTTCTACAAGCTTTACTTCTCAAAAATCAATTGGTATTGCCATTAACAAGCTCTGGATAAAGCCGGACAGCAATACCTATGTCTAATTTCTAAATTAAATAAAAATGAAAAATCTAATCCTATTTATCGCTTTTGCGCTATTGTTTACTATATTTTCTTGTACTCCTGATGAGTACGAGACACAAACCAAACAGGATATACAAAAAACTGTTCAACCATTAAAAGCGACTTACGCTGATGGTCCTGGTGATGCTGGAGGACCGCCTCCACCAACACCAGAAACTGATCACTAAAAATATATTTTTAGTATCTAATTAATTACTATTTTCGGGGAAAGTAAATTTATATGTTACGGTCCCCGTTTTTTTGTTTTATTATCCTTCTCTTACTTTTTTCCTGCAAAGAAAAAAAGACCATTAATATTGACACAGAATCTATACGAAAAGAGGCACTTAGTATAAGAAATAAAGCTATTGAAAACTTTAACAAACAAAACTTTAATAATGCTTTTCGTGAGTTTAACAAATCAAAAGCACTATATGAAACTATAAAAGACAGTACTAATATAGGGTATATACTTATTCAAATAGCAACAATTCAGCAAGTCAATGGAGACTACTACGGCAGTAAGGAAACCGCAACTGAAGCATCATCTTATTTTAAAAAAAAGAATGTCTATACAGCTGAAATAAATAATAGATTAGGCATTGCTGACAAAGAACTTTCTCAGTATGATGATGCAATTGTTTATTATAAAGAAGCTGCAAAAGAATATATAGATCCTGTTTTTAAGCGAATGCCTTTAAGTAATATTGCACCAGTTTATATCCAACAAAAAAAATACGACAAAGCAATCGTTCTTTTAGAATCTCTTTTGAGCAAAAAATTATTAAGGAAGAAAGGTCAACGAAACGACGACGTCGTACTTATAGATAATCTCGGTTATGCTTATTTTAAGAATGGAATGGATGAAAAAGGATTATTTTTAATGAATAAAGCACTCAAGACCAGAAATGAATTTAAAGATACTTATGGAAGTATTGAAAGTTATTTACACCTTGCTGATTATTATTCTAAAAAAGACATTAAAAAATCAGACGAAAATGCTCATGCAGCTTACAATGCAGCGACAAAACTAAATAGTGTTGACGAAAGATTAGAAGCCCTGCAAATTTTAATTTCAAATAATCATAGTTCCCAAACCAGTAAACATGTTCAAAAATATTTCACACTAAATGACAGCATTATTAAGGTTAGAAATAACTTTAAAAATAAGTTTGCTAAAATTAAATACGATTCTAAAAAAGAAAAAGATGAAAACGCAAAACTTCGTTTAGAAAAAGCAGAAAATCAATTATCTCTTCAAAAAGACAAATACCTGCGAATTGTATTTGCAATTGCTTTTATTTTTCTGGTTATTTTAATCGCAATTTTAATACGCTATTATCGCAATAAAAACAGAGCTATAGAATTCAGGACTTCGTACAACACCGAAACCCGAATCGCTAAAAAAATCCACGATGAACTGGCAAACGATGTGTATCATGTGATTGCTTTTGCCGAATCTCAGCCATTATCTATGGAAAGCACTAAAGAGAATCTACTCCAGAAACTAGATGATATTTACGGACGTGTGAGGGGAATTTCAAGAGAAAATAACAAAATTGAGACTGGTATAGATTTTACAAACAGCGTAAAAGAAATGCTTTCGGCTTTTAATACCAGCGAAAGAAATATAATGACCACTAATTTAGAAAGTATCGACTGGGAAATTATTGACGATATAAAAAAGATCACCATTAGTCGTGTTTTACAGGAATTAATGGTCAATATGAAAAAACACAGCGGCGCGAATCTGGTAATTATAAAATTTGAAAGTGATCAAAAATCAATCTTAATAAACTATACTGATAACGGTAAAGGAAGCGAAAAAACCAAGATGGTAAAAAATGGTCTTCAAAACATGGAAAGCCGTATTCAGGCTGTTAAAGGAACTATTGATTTTGATACCGAACCTGAGAAAGGGTTTAAAGTTAAAATATCTGTACCTAAATAAATACAAACTCAATTCAAAACTATAAAGCCTTTTTTTACCGCAAAGAGCGCAATTTCTTTACACTTATAGTTTTATGAAAACACAAAGTCCGCAAAGCTTTGTATTGATTTCCAGCTTTGCAGAACTTTGTGTTATCCGCAGTTAATTTTTACCCACAGATGAAATGATTAAAAGATTTAATTGGGCATTTGATGAAACAATTCTACCATTATTTTTAATCCATCCGGAGAATACATCCACTCCATCATTTCTGCAGTTTCTTTTCCTTCATCTGCAAATCTTTCAAACATCTGTTTTTCATAATCACTTATTGCCTCTTTTATATCCGTAAACTTTTCGTTATTTAAATTCTCGCTTAAATACAAAGCGTCCAGCATCGCCGAGTTTACTCCTTCTCCATTTGGCGGTAATAAATGTGCCGCATCACCAATTAACGTTATATTAGGATTGGTTTCCCAATATTGATCGAGTGGCATACCGTATAAAGGCCTTACAACAAACTCGGTTTCATCATAATTAAACAATTCCAACCACATCGAATCCCAACTCGCAAATTCCTTTTTAAACCATTCTAAAACCTGTTTATTATCTTTAAAATCGATTCCGCTTTCCACAGCCCAGTTTTCAGCTGCTTTCCATCCAATATAAAAATCCAGACTGCCATCACCTTTGGCACTTAAAAATAAAGTTTGGGAATGGGCCATGGCAGAAATCTTTCCACCTTTTACCAACTCATGCAATTTTCGAGCATTCTTTCCCGATTTAGGAATATTGCAGACTAAATAAGTAACACCAGAATAAATGGGTTTAATTGGCGTAACAAACGGACGGATTTTTGAATTCGCACCATCAGCTCCTATTACAATATCGGCAGTTGCAACGTTACCATTTTTGAAATTAATTTCCCAAACATTATTTTTGTTTTCAACCGAAACTATATGACTGTCCCAAACCATAGTTTCAGGTTCAAGAGCATCTAATAAGATATCTCTTAAAGGTCCGCGATCAATTTGAGGCCTGAAAAATTCATCACCAAAAGCTCCTGTTGATTCTTTTGCGTGGTCATCATGAAACACATTTCCGTTTTCATCCATAACACGGTATCGATCATTATCAGGTCTGTAATTTGCTTTAAAAGCATCCATTAATCCCGCAGCTTCAATTGCCTTTAAACCTGATTCATAATGCAAATCCAGCGTTGCGCCTTGTAGTCTGACATGTCTGTTTTCATCTCTTTCATATACTTTTACATCAGCACCTTTAAGTTGTAAAAGACGGGCAAGAGTTAATCCGCCGGGACCACCTCCTATGATAGCAATTTTTTTATTTTGTAGTAACATACTTTTAAAATTAGTTTTATTACTGCAAAACTATTTCTTTGGTAACTTATGGAATAGTAGAAATCGGTCGTTTTTATCTTTGAATAATTCTTTGGGAACCACTCCGGAAAGTCTTTTGATTTCCTTTATAAAATGATTTTGATCGGTGTAATTGAGTTCAGGAAAAAGTCTTCCTTCTTTAATATGTTCCAGTGATTCCTTGAATCGGACAATATTACAATACGCTTTTAATGAAATTCCGAAATGATCATTAAAATAACGATTGATCTGACGGCTGTTCCAAAATACTTTTTCGGATAATTCTTTTACCGACATAGAACCATTTGAAGCATAAATCAATTCAAATAATTTTTGCTTTCTTGGATCGATATCCAGCTTGATAAGCGAAATCATTTTAGTGGAAACTTTATCGCAAAATAGGTCAAAATCATTTAGGTCGTCCTTTGTAATTCCCCAAAAATCTTTTGGTAAAGCATCAGCAGTATTTATTATGGAAGCTGCTTTTACATCTAACAAATATTCAATCGCAAGAAGTTTGAAACTTATGGCAAACAACAACGCTTTGGGCGAAATCGCAGTTTGCGCAGGTTCAGTTTCCAAACCCATTCGCATAATATGAAAGGATTGTTCCGGTGAATAAAAAAACATAATATCAAACCTTCCGTTAGGCAAAACAACAATTTCATGTGGTGAATCTGATGTATTTTCAAGCATCCATATATTTTCTACAAAATCAGAAAGTTCCGGTTGAGGTTTTATTACTTTACGTATTATGTCATGGTTTGCTGTCAAATTTTTCTTTTAGTATTAAACTTAAATTTTGTTTATAAAAATAATAAATTTAATAAGTGAGTGAGTGTAATTAATTTCAAAGAAAAAAACTCATTTCTCCCACCAATAAAAAAGCCTTTCAAAATTTACTCTTGAAAGGCTTATTATATTTAAATTAATAAGATTATTTACTTTCTACGGAATTTAATCTTCTATTTTGTTCTTCAACAATCTTAGTCAAATCGGTAATATTTTTTTGTTGTTGTATTGCGTGCAAAGTTAGTTCTTCAATCTTTTTTAATAAATTCAAATTCATCTCAGCCAGCATTAATCCATTTTTTTCAATTTCCTTAGCTGAAGGAATTTCAGGTAAATGATTATTTGCCTTTATATATTCTTCAACTTCTTGTAATGGCTTTAATTTATAATCATTTGCAAAAACATAATCCGGAACTACTACTCCAGCATTAAGTGTAACTTTTACTTCCTGAGCATGAATATTTCCTGCAACTGTAAGTTTTGAGTCCGGGGCTGTTGTACCGATACCTACATTACCATTTCCCTGAATTCTGACCTTTTCTGTTTGACCAGTCCCATGCGAATCCTGTGTGAAGAACTGCATTCCGTAAATATTAGACCCTTCGCTTTCTGTGATTGACCTAATAGAAGTACCAAAAGTTACAAGATTGCCATTTGCAATAGAATGTGAAATCATTATAGCAGAACTGTTATTACTATTTGATAAATTTCTGACCGATAAACCACCATAGAATGTTTGAATCCCTTCAAAATTATTTTCTCCGCGAGTAGCTAATTCGTTCCATGAATTCCAAATACCTTCAGGATTTAAATCCGAACTTTTAGTTCTAAAAGAAATTCGATTGCCCCCGTGTGGACCGTAATCAGCACTAATCTGACAATCGTATCTATTATCTAACCCTCCAAAACTTATTAATGCACCGTTCCAGGGTGTCCCTGCTGTTGCATAAGAAAAAGTATATCCTCCCTTAAAAGTATCTGCAGTACCAGGAACTCTTATACTATTAGTCGGGTTTAAAGTTTGCGCTACTAAGTTTGTCACATTAAATAATACAATTGTCAGTATTATAATTATCTTACTAGTTTCATTTTTTTTATACATCTGTTATTTTAATTTTTGTTCAATTTTAGATAATCTTCGAAAACAGTTCTAAAAGATTTATTTTCTTTCTTTATCTGTTCAATTTGCTCAATTTGTTTTTCAATTTTATTGTTTTGTTCAATCATATAAAGCGTCATTTCCTCAATCTTTTTAAGCAAATTCATGTTCATTTCTGCCAGCATTAAACCATTCTTTTCTATTTCCTGAGCAGACGGTATTTCTGGCAAATGATTGTTTTGTTTGATATACTGTTCGACTTCTTGCAATGATTTTAACTTATAGTCATTTGCAAAAACGTAATCAGGAACTACTACTCCAGCATTAAGTGTAACTTTTACTTCCTGAGCATGAATATTTCCTGCAACTGTCAGTTTTGATTCTGGATTAGTTGCACCAATACCAACATTCCCATTTTTTAAAATCCGAATAAAACCATAACTAGCACGAAAACTAGCCACTTTTATATCTGTAAAATCATCTGTAGCACTAGTATAACCCGTTTCAATTATTGGAGTACTTGACCATGCAGAATTCCCTACAGATAACTTAACTCCATGATTATTTCCTATCGACAAAGGAGAGGTTAACTCTGAAGTTCCTATACCGCCACTTCCGCCAATTTTTAGATTAGCTGAAGATTCAACATCATTTTTAGAATCTAATATGTTACGCCAATCGGTCCAACCACTTTGACCATAAAATGCAGTTCTGTATCTAATTCTGTCGTTGTCAGCTCCTGTCCCAACAAAATATAACTGAGAAACTAAATGATTAACTCTTCCATTTATTTCCAATAATGAACCATATTGAGAAGGTGAATTTGCAGCATTATAATTATCCCAAAGTTTTATAGACATGGGATCAATACCAACTCGCGGAAGACTTGTAAAATCTTTTTGTTCTAGTGACCAACTTAAACTCTTCGATCCTAAATTACCATTAAACGTTTGGCTATAGGAAAATGAGTAAAATAGTATTATTAAAAAAAGTAATATTTTTTTCATGAGTTTGTTATTTTAATTTTTCTTTCAATCTTTAGATAATCTTTTAAAAATGGTTTTAAAAGATTGTTTATCTTTTTTTGTTCAATCCTAACAAATCGGGAGAACTTTGCAATCCATGTTTCGCAACGTTAGAAATCTACGAGGTTTAATAATACTTTCAATCTTCCTTTTGTCTTATTGGAATGGGCAAGGAAAGAATTCCGCGCTATCGTTACATACATTCGAGCGATCGGGTCATTCCCGATAACTATCACGTAATATCTTCAAAATAAAAATTATAAATATAAAAACACTACAAATAGATATAATTTTAAGCCGTTCATCAATACTAGAATAATAAGATAAAATACTGGGGAATAAAAAAATGACAAATAAATTACTACTCACATGTATAAGAAAATTATTCATTATTGATTTACTTTTATAAAAAATATATGATAATGCTAGACTACTAATAAAAGCAAAAATCGCATTGTTTCTCCCAAAAAAATGTAAAAATGCAAAACCTAGAGAAACAATTAATATTGATATTAATATATTATACCTAACTAGAAAGTTCTTTAACCAATATCCTCTAAATATTAATTCTTCTGTAAAGGATTTTATCACTAATGCAACAATAAAATAAAAATCAACTTTATCATAATAGTCAATAGAATTATTATAAAAAAAACATATTAAGCCTTCTTTAAAAAAAAGCATAGAAAATATAAGCAAAACACCACATAAAAGACGATAATCAAAACTAAGAATAAAATTAGTTTTGATATTTTCCCTATTACATACTATAATATATATTGATAGAACTACATCAAATGTTATTGATAAAACACCTCTCAGGTTAAAATGAAAATCCAAAAAACCCAAGATTATACATAAAAATATATATATTAAATATTTGATCATGGCATTAGTATCCTTTAGTAATTAATTCAAATCTGCTGGGACCATAAATCCAGCTTTGCTGAGAATTTCTCATTGTAGGTGTTTGATAAATTGGTTGTTTTTGAAAAACACGATTAATTAAACGTTGCTTAGCCTGTTGAGTTCTGTCGTCTCTCGATGCTTGAGTATCTTTTGCATTTAGATCAACTGTATCTAATAAATTACCAGGTGCATTTAAGAGTTTTACTATACTATTATGTAAAAAGTATTCTTTAAGATGATCCATTATTTTAGACTCTCCCGAATCTTGAATATATTGCGACACAGTTGGATCATCATCTATTTTTTTCGAAGAATATACTTCTTCTCCAGTACCCTCTAATTCTATACCTTTATGAGTAGGTTTAAATGGATGCTTCTCTAAAAATTCTTTTACTTTTCTCCAATCGTGCCCGTACTTTTTAGCAATTTCTTTTGCATCTTTTGTTATTTCATCATCACCTTGTAATCTGTGCATATAATGATTCAATCCGGAAACCACAAGTCCAGTTACTGCCCCTTGCCAAAAATTACCTCCAGTAAGTACAGCTCCTGCTCCTCCTGATACAGTCCCGAAAGCAATCATACCTAAACCTCCTGTTCCTGTCCCTATACCTTGCATACCTGTACCTGGAATAGCATGAGCATTTTCCCCCAAGCCATCCATACTTGAACCGCCACTCCAAGCACTTGCTGCAATACTACTCAAAGCACCTGCTGCAAAACCACTCCAGAATTTACCTCCGGAAATAGCAGTCATACTACCTTGAAAAGTACCATGTGCTGCCGCACTGAAAGCTGCCTGTGAATAAAAATTAGTAAACAATGCTGAAGAAGCGCTACCAATACCAAAAGTTACCGCAGAACTCGCTGCCCCAATAAAAGTTGCTTTAAGCAAACCTCCAACACTAAAAGGAACATCAGCTAGTAAGGCAGTTAAAGTATAAGTTGTGGCAGCTATGATTGCACCAATAATCACTACGGCACCAAGCGTGATTGCTTCTTCACCGCTAGGGTCTGTATACTTTAACGGATTATTCAACACATAACCGTAGCGGTTGTAATTTTGTGTGTTTGCAGGATCCTGAATAAAATTGTCGGGTTGCAGGAAACGGTGCAATTTTGGATCATATAAACGACCGTTCATATTTATAATTTCTACGCTTTGCAAATGCTCATGACCAGTATATCCACGATCTAATACTGTTAGAATTGCTAAGACTGTGCCCGCACCATTTTGTACTTGTAATACAGCTCCCCAGGCATCAAACAATCTTTTTTCGACTATTCCACCAGCGTTATCCGTTACAGCTAATATAGTGCCTTGGTAATCTCTATGTAAATATAAATAATTTTGTGTTATACCATCACTTTTTACTACTATTGGGGCACTATAGCCATCTCCCCCAATGTAAGTTACAAACTCGATTTTTCCTGTAGTTCTGTTTTCTTTGATCTCCATAGTACCGTCACCCGAATAATGCTTGCGAAGCGGACGTAATAATTTATCTCCTTGTACCCCTCCATAAAACATTGTACTACGATCATTACCATCATTATACGTAAAACTTAAGTAATCGATATAATTTTCATCACCTCCTCTTTCTCTTATCGTTACAGGGCTCTTAAACGTATTATAAGTAACTTCAAGCCCAATTGTAGAAGCCGGAGGTGTTGGTACCGCTAACTGGGATGATGCTTGGTTGTTTGTAAATGATGTATTTTTTAAATTTGCTAATCTGTTTTGGTAATAACTCAATGCCTGTGGCGTTAACGTAATTGAATTATTTTGGTATGTTTTGCCTGTTACTGTATAATTATAAGTACCTACACTATTCTGGGTAATTTTACCTTTTGCATCATAATTCTGCGTTTGTGGTATTGACCGTACATCATTGTAAGTTAATAATCGATCTAATTCATCATAAGTAAAGTTTTCATTCCAATTGAATAAATTATTTGTTCGAGTAGTTAAATTTCCTCTTTTTGGTTCAAAAACTGTGGTCAATGTCATTACATTTCCAGGATTTGTAACCATTCTGTCAAATTTAAACTGAGAAGCATAACCATATTGATCATAGGTATTAGTAATACCCATACCGTTTCCTAAACTGGCACTTGTTAACTGTCCTCTTTCGTTCAGCGAATTGGTTTGCCATAATACTTGTTGAGTAGCATCGTCTACAAGTTGCCATGCAAAACCATTTTGATACATATGCTTCAAAGTCTTTGAACTTGATTTACCTGAGATAGCTGCTGTCGATGTTTCTTTATCGGCACGGCCAAACGTATCATACGTAAGCTCTTTAGTAAAAGTGGCATAAGGTGTATTCTCTATGGTTTTACTTATTCTGTTATAACTATCATATTCAAATGAATTCGTAATCGAATTGCCTTCTATGATATTAACAAATGAACTACTGGTTAGTAAATTAGTACTTGGATTATAAACATAGTTGGTTTTGCTGTTGGTATTGGTACCCACTATTGTTTTTTCGGTTGTTTTTCCTGTGGCATCATAAATATAAGCAGTAGTACCATTTGGTGTAGTCTCCGTTTTAATTTGTCCAAAAGCATCATATGAATAGGTATAAGTTCCGGCACTAGGGTCAGTCATTGCAACTTTATTACCCCAGCCATCTATAGAAATCGATACTTTGTTACCTTGATAATCAGATTCCTTTAATTGCCCGTCAGCATAATATATAAAATTGACTGCTCCTCCCGGATCAGTAGTCTGGGTTTTATTTCCTAAAGCATCAACTGTAACAGTGGTTATTTTTCCATCATCATTACTGGTTGTAGTTAATCCGGAATAGGATAAAGTCTGAATTTTACCTGTATGCGCTGTCACTGTAGTAGGTCGCATTAAATAATCATACTCATAAATAGTCCATTGGTTAGGAGATGAAAAATAAGGTTCACTTTCTTTGGTTTTTCTTCCTAACGCATCATAAACAACCTGTTTATACACTAAAGAACCTGATGTAAAACCTTTTGTACTAGTGATTATGGCTCTTCCTAAAACATCATATCTGGTTGAGGTTTTGGCATCGGTATTATTAGTGGTAGTAGTTGTATAACCTCCATCTGACAATTTAGTATAAACGATTGTAGTTACCAGAGGTGTTGAAGATACATTTTGAGTGGTTGTATTGATCAATTTACCCCAATTATCATACACATAATCATTTACAACTCCTAAATAATCTGTGGACTTAGTAACTTGTCCTAAAGTATTATATATAAAATTCGTAACAAACCCCTGATGGTCTGTTTTTTTAATTACAAATCGTTTTGTACCATCATACTCATCTGAAATGGTTCTTGGTATTGCAGGAGTCGATGCACCAGGAGCACTTACGGTTTTAGTCAATAAATTACCTAACGAATCATACGTCATATCCTCTATTATTGGATATGTATTATGTCCTTTTTTTTCTGTTCTGGTTAAATTTGATCCTGTATACGTATATTTTTCTTCTGATGAACGTGTATCTCCTGTATAAATAGTACTTGAAGCACTAACTTTTTTAGGTCTTCCTACATAAAAGGCGCTCCCTGCACCATCAGGATTATTATCATAATCTGTATCTATAGTTGTAGTCCCTTGTAAAGTTGCTCCGCTATATTGCTTTGAAACACTGCGTACCTGCAAACCAAAATAATTAGTACTATCGACTGTTCCGTCATAAGTGAAATTGGTTTCGTTTTTTACACCTGTTAAATGATCTATAGAAGTTTGTTTCGTTAGTAAAACATTGTAAACTCCACTATTTGAATTCGATGCACCCGCACTCTGAGAATTTGTGGTGGGTGAAGCTGTAAACTTACTGTTATTAGTTGCGCTGGCAATAAACCCGGGCTTTAAAATTATTTGTGGTGCCTGATAATTTACCGCAACATCATCATTTATTTTTGATGAGGCAGTAATAGAACTATTTGCTTTATATGTTTGTCCTACAGTAACAGGATCTTGTATAATGATATTATCCTGAATAGTTCGTGATGAAATAGCGTCACCACCGCCTTCTGTATAAACAGCGAATACATTTGTCTTGGTGCTTAATAAATTCGACGGAACACTATTAAATACCGTTGTGCCGTCAGTACTGCTCCAAGTTATTGTATTGGCACCTTTAAGAGCAACATCATTAAATTGTGTAGTCCATATTTTAGGATCAGATTCACTTAAGTACCAACTACTTCTCGTTGTTTTTATAAAGCCAACTGTTCCGTAATTAAAATTAGATACAAAACCTCTATATCTAAAATCTTGGTATTTAGAAATTCCATTTATGGTAGCGATAAGTTTTGAAACTAAGTAATTCATAGGATTTCTTATAATTTCAATATTAGGATAATTGACACTATTACCCGAAGAGTAAAAATCTAATGTACTGTTACCTAATCCACTATCAGTAGACTCCATTGTTTTATATTCAATAGTCTGTTTTATATTACTGCTAGATTCTGTTACGGTTATCAGCCTATTTTCTGTTTCTACATTTTTATTGAATTGATAGTATTCAACTATATTCTTGTGACCTCTAACAACAATTATGTCAGTATTAGCTCCATTATATCTATAATTTGATGTAACAGGAATAGGAATGTCAGGTGAACCAGAATCAAACACACCGGAATTATAAGTTTGTATAAAACCTGAGGATCCTACTTTACCTATATTATTTGTAAAAGCGGTTACCTGCCATTGAGTATTATGATCGTTAATCGTCCACATTGGCTTATAATATTTTCTCCAAATACGAACTAAATCCGATTTACCATCACCATTAATATCCAAGGCATAATAATTACTAAAATCTACTTGCGTATCAAAATGACTACCAGTACTAGGCCAGTATTCAACAATATCATGAGATTCTTTAGTAAAAAATTCTCCTCCTGCCGGATTAGCATTATTAAAATAAATATGCCATTTTATTTGTCCCTGACCTCCTTCAGCGTCAGGAAGCATAATATCTGTCTTACCATCTCCATTATAATCTCCGAGAAGCATTTGTTTAGTTTGGGAATATTTATCAATACTGCCATAACCTATCACCTCAAGTTCTAACCACGGAGCTGCTGGAAGTTGTTTGAAACTTACAATTCGATACGATTTGTCGTAATTTATCACTAATATATCGGATTTACTGTCTCCATTAAAATCAGCTATTATCCTCCGGTCTCCTTCTAATAAACTACTATTTCCTATCTTTAAAAATCCATTTTCTCCTAATATTGTAGATGCATTTTGGTCTAGATTTACAATATGAAATTCTTCTCCTTCATTTGTATATTCTGTATAGCAATCAGTACTAGGAATACCATCTGGATCATATACTTCCATTCCGCTGTTAAAAGCTTTTGCGTTTTTGATACTAACAACTAGTACTTCACTTATTCCATCACCATTAAAATCACCCTCAGAATATGTATTTATTTTAAGAGGATCAATATAAAAACCCGTACAATTTGGATGATCTAAAGTAGTATCGTGATTTAGTAAATTATTAAAATTTATAGTTTTTGTTTGATCTAAGATAATGGCTCCAGCTCTTAAATTGTAAATTTTAAATTCAATTGTGCCTAAAGTTTCCTTTACATAAACAAAAGACTGAAATTGGTTTAACTTATTGTTTAATACAGTAGTCGCTGAAAAAGGTACTCTTCCTAGATTTGGCAAATTTATTGGTGCATTTCCTGAATTACCATTAAATAAATTAGTAAAAACTTGATTATTTGCTACAAAATCTAACCTTCCATCACCATCAAAATCACCCGCTAAATCTGTTTTGTCAAAAGCCAGATTATTTGAATATTCTTTTTCTGTTCTTTCCGGAGTAACAGGACTTGAAGCATATTTGAACTCTACAGGATTTGACACTTCATTTTGAGCATTTATTTCCTGAATGTTTGCTATTCTTTCATACCCCAAACTGGTATCTTCCAGATGTGTAAGCTTATAGGTCCTAAAAATATTATTATTTGCAAATACCTGAATATTTTCTAATATTTGAGTAGCATAAACTGGAGATCCTTTCATAAAATCTCGTTCTACACGTTTAGCACTTCTATAATTAAAACTTATTTTATTTTGAGTTGCGATTCCTGCAATACTGTTTCCACTAAACGTAATATTATCAATATATAATTGACCTGTATTATTATAAGCGACTGTTTTGTAATTATAATCAATAAAATTACCATTTACATCTTCGTAATGAACAATGTACCAAGAATTTAATGAAACTGAATTCTGCAAACTTCCGGCACCTTTTGAACCGTACCAACTTCTTGATCCATCCGGAGCTGTAACAATAAAGTAAGTCGTTGTACCTTCAGTTTTTAATTCAATTCTGGTATTACTTTTATATTCCGTCTCATAAGTAGAACCACCTGCCCAATACGTTCCGGTTTTTATTAAAAGTCGTTGACCATCTAATGCTAATTTATCGTTATCATCAAAATCGACTCCATCAACAAAGCCATCAATATCCCGTCTTGTTGAAATACGACTTATAGCGGAGATACTATTAATACTCCATCCTTGTCCTGCAATCCCTCCCCTAACTCCACTGCTGTAAGTAAGATTAATTATTGGCGCCACACCTTTTATACTTGGCGGAGTTGCAATAGGCAAATTATAATTTGCAGTTCCTGATGCTGAAATTTGTAATTCTCCTTTTGTATCTGTAAAATTTTGAGAAAAAGTAAATTGTGTTATTAAAACTAAAATGAAAAAGTAAAATTGCTTCATATATCTTTTTATTGCTTAATGATTTTTATAGTTTTTTGATCTCCATCATTATAATGTAATATCACAGCATAAACTCCCCTTGGATATTCCTGAAAAGGAATATTTTGGTTATTGTTATGTAAACCTGGCTGATAAGATCTCAGCAATTGTCCTGTTAAAGAAAAAATCTGAATGGAGTTAACGTAATTATTTTCTTTAAGCTCCCATTTAATATATAATTCTTCCTTAACGGGGTTTGGATAATAAGAAATCACATCTTCAGATGAAAACTTTAATAAATCATCCTCTGTTAATGCGGCAATTTCTTTAACTTCATTTGCTTGTTTTGCAGATTGGGAGCAACCTGACAAACATAATTCACGAAGAATTTGATTTCCTGCGGCATCATAATTAAAAGTAATTTTTTGCTGTGCGTAAGAGAAAACGCCGAGCACCAAAAAAATAAGAGTAGTTGTTTTTTTCATATTAGCTTATATAGGAGAACAAAAAGGCAAATTATTTATAGGATTTCAATGTTTAATTTTTTGTTAAAAAAAAGCAAAACTAATAAAATTTCTCTGTCAAAAATTTTAATTCGTATTTATTTTGCAGTTGATAATTATCACTTAATATTACTGAAAAATTATTGCTATTTTAATTTGACAAATTTTTCAAATATTATAATTGTAATTAATTTTTGAAAATTCAAAAAACAAATATGATTATTATAATCTTACAAACTTTACGGGAAGACGTAAACTCTAAAATTTAATTTTACCAATATTTTAAACATAAAAAAGCCTTTCAAAATTTACTCTTGAAAGGCTTTTTATCTACAAATTAACAGGCAATATTATTTCCATCCGCCTCCTAAGTCTCTATAAACATGGACAGCAGCATTCAATTGTTCTTTTTTAGTATCAACTAGTTCTAATTTTGCTTCTAATGCATCACGTTGCGTCATTAACACTTCGAAATAATCTACTCTTGCCGATTTAAACAAATCGTTAGAAACGTCGATCGAAGTATTCAATGCATCCACTTGTTGCGATTTAAGATCGTATCCTTTTTGAAGGTTTTCAATTTTAGAAAGCTGATTCGAAACTTCTAAATAAGCATTTAAAACTGTACGATCGTAGTTATATAACGCCTGAAGTTGTTTTGCATTGGCACTTGCAAATTCGGCTTTGATTGCATTTCTGTTAATCAATGGCGCAGCAAGATCTCCTGCCAGTGAATATAATATTGATTCCGGAAATGTAAACAAATACGATGGTTTAAAAGCATTTACACCAACTGCAGCCGAAATATCCAATGAAGGATAAAACTCAGCACGAGCCACTTTCACATCTAGTTTTGAAGCTACTAATTCCAGTTCTGCTTGTTTAACATCAGGACGATTGGCTAATAATTGTGACGGAATTCCTGAACTTACAGCAGCGGGTAATAAACTTAAGAAATTCGTGCTGGTTGTTCTTTTGATTTCCTGCGGATATCTTGCCAGCAAGAAGTTGATTTTATTTTCTGCTTCTTTTATTTGTTGTAAAATGCCAAATTCAAGACTTTTTGAAGTTAAAACTTCAGCCTCAAATTTCTTAACACCCAATTCTGTTGCTCTTGATGCCTGCTTCTGAATTTTCACAATCTCCAAAGCATTACTCTGCAATGTGATCGTTTGTTTTACAATATCTAACTGAGTATCCAATGCCAATAATTCGTAATAAGAATCAGCCACTTCAGCAATGAGATTGGTTATTACAAAGTTTTTACCTTCTACAGTGGCTAAATATCTGTTTAACGCTGCTTTTTTAGAATTACGCAGTTTCTTCCAGATATCCACTTCCCAATTGGCGTAAGCCGAAATGGTAAAATCCCCAAGCGGATCCGGAGTTTCTACTCCCGGTTTAATTTCCGTTGTAGCATCACCCGCTCCCTGGCTTGTGTATCGACCAACTTTTTCAACTCCTGCTCCGGCGCGAACACCAAGTGTTGGTAATAAAAGCCCTTTTCTTACACGAATATCATTTTTTGCAATTTCAATTTCCTGTAAAGTAATGTTTAATTCCTGATTGTTTTTTAAGGCAACATCAATCAAATCTACAAGGTTTTGATCTTTAAAATAATCTTTCCATTGTAAAGCTGAGGTGTTGTTTGAATCCTGAGTTTGTGCAGTTGCGCCAAATGATTCAGGAACCGGCGTACTTGTAGTAGGTGCTGCCTCAGGCGCAGGGGCTTTACACCCTGCAACCGTAAGACAAATACCTAATGCAATACCATATTGATATGATTTGAATTTATACATGATTGTTATCAATTTCTTCTGTTAATGGATTCTCTTCTTCATGTTTCACTAGTTTGTGTTTCTCTGCTATTTTTCCAAAAATGTAATACAATCCCGGAATCACGAATACACCACAAATAGTTCCTATCAGCATACCTCCGGCAGCGGCTGTACCAATAGTTCTGTTTCCAATTTTACCCGGACCACTGGCGAAAGCAAGAGGTAATAAACCTGCAATAAATGCAAATGAAGTCATCAAAATAGGACGGAACCTCGCTTTAGCTCCTTCCATTGCTGCTTCAAGAACAGTTTTGCCTGCTGCATGTCGCTGTATGGCGAACTCTACAATCAGTACGGCATTTTTACCCAGTAAACCAATAAGCATTACCATGGCAACCTGAGCATAAATATTGTTTTCTAATCCTGTTAATTTCAATAAAAGGAAAGCTCCAAAAATACCCGCCGGTAATGAAAGAATTACAGATAATGGCAGAATAAAACTTTCGTATTGTGCTGCTAATACCAGGTAAACAAATCCTAAACAAATCAGGAATACCCAAATTGCCTGATTACCCTGAGCCACCTCATCAGCAGAAATACCTGCCCAGTCAATATCATAACCTCTTGGTAATTTTTTTGCCGCAACATCCTGAATTACTTTAATTGCCGTTCCAGAGCTATATCCCGGAGCTGCGCCACCACTAATTTCAGTTGAGGTGTACATATTATGTCTTGTAATTTCAGAAAGACCGTATACTTTTTCTAATTTCATAAAAGCTGAAAAAGGAACCATTTCATCGTGATTATTTTTTACATACAGTTTCAGGATATCATCCGGTTGTGCACGATATTCCGGTGCAGCCTGAACGATTACTTTATAGTTGATTCCGTATTTAATAAAACTGATTTCGTAGTTACTTCCCACAAGAGTTGACAAAGTATTCATGGCGTTTTCAATAGAAACCCCTTTTTGTTGTGCCAGATCATTGTCGACTTTCATCATATATTGAGGGAAACTCGCACTAAAGAAACTAAATACGTTAGATAACTCCGGACGTTTGTTTAGTTCTTCAACAAATTCTTTATTTACAGCTTCTAATTTTTTGAAATCACTAGATCCTGTTTTGTCCAGTAAACGAAGTTCAAATCCTCCTGCTGCTCCATATCCGGGAACTGCCGGTGGCTGGAAAAATTCGATATTGGCACCTGGAATATCTTTTGATTTTTCTTCCAGTTCGTCCATAATTTCCTGAACAGATTGTTTACGATCGTTCCAGTCTTTTAAGTTGATCAAACAAGTTCCTGCATTTGATCCCGTCCCTTCGGTCAAAATCTCATAACCTGCTAATGACGAAACTGATTTTACTCCTTCAACATCTTCTGCTATTTTTTGCAATTTAACGGCAATATCATTGGTTCTTTCTAATGATGAACCCGGAGGTGTCTGAATAATGGCATAAAACATTCCCTGATCCTCATTCGGGATAAACCCTGAAGGAACCGTGCTGCTAATTAACCATGTTCCGGCACAAAAACCCAGAAGTGCAATAATAGTAACGGCTCTTCTGTTTACGATTTTCCCCAATACATTTTGATACTTGCCCTGAGCAAGGTTAAACTTGTTATTGAAACCATCAATAAATACATTTACCGGAGTACGTTTTTTAGGTTTACCGTGATTGTTGACAAGCATCATTGCACAAAGTGCCGGTGTTAAAGTCAAAGCCACAATACCCGAAAGGATAATAGCCGTTGCCATCGTGATCGAGAATTGTCGATAGAATACTCCAACCGGACCAGACATGAAGGCAACAGGAATAAATACTGCAGCCATTAAGAATGTAATCGCAACAATAGCTCCTGCAATTTCGTGCATGGCTTTTTTAGTCGCTTTAAGTGGCGAAAGATGTTCTTCCTCCATCTTGGCGTGAACGGCTTCAATTACAACAATCGCATCATCGACCACAACTCCAATTGCTAAAACCAAAGCAAATAATGTGATTAAGTTCAACGAAATATCGAAGAATGTCATGAAAACAAACGTTCCAATTAGGGAAACAGGTACAGCAATTGCTGGAATAATCGTTGAACGCCAGTCACCTAAGAAAAGGAAAACTACTAATCCAACCAAAATAAAAGCTTCGATCAACGTGTGAATTACTTTTTCGATAGATGCATCTAAGAATTTAGAAACGTCATAAGAAATTTCATAATCCATTCCTTTTGGGAATTTCTTCTTGATCGTTTCTAATTTTGCTTTCACATCTTCAATAACCTGATTGGCATTACTTCCAAAAGATTGTTTTAATACAATTGCCGCTGATGGACGACCATTTAAGTTCGAATAAATATCATACATCGAACTTCCAAATTCAACTTTGGCAATATCTTTTAAACGTAACAATTCTCCGTTACTGGTAGATCTTACAACAATATTCTCATATTGTTCTTTAGTTGTAAAACGTCCTGAATATTTTAATACATATTCAAAAGCCTGAGAACGTTTACCGGAGCTTTCCCCGGTTTTACCAGGCGAAGCTTCTAAACTCTGACTTGATAATGCCTCCATTACTTCATCAGCAGATATTTTATAGGCTAACATACGATCAGGTTTTAACCAGATGCGCATCGCATATTCACGTGTTCCTAAGATATCTCCTGATCCTACACCATTTACCCTTTTTAATTCAGACAATACGTTGATATCCGCATAATTGTACAAGAACTTCATGTCGGTATTTTTATCCGTACTGTAAAGATTCACATACATCAGCATACTCGGAACTTCACGCGTAATCTTCACACCTTCTCTAACTACCAAAGGCGGTAATTTATTAGTAACCGAAGCCACACGATTCTGTACGTTAATTGCAGCCTGATTAGGATCTGTACCTAAGTTAAAAACAACCTGAATACTCGCTTCACCATCATTTCCTGCATCAGAAGTCATATATTTCATTCCGGGAACTCCATTCAGAGCTCTTTCCAGCGGAATAACAACTGATTTAATCATCAATTCTCCATTTGATCCAGGATAATCTGCCGTAACATTTACCATTGGAGGAGAAATCGAAGGGAACTGTGTAATAGGCAAATTCAATACCGACAAGATCCCTAAAAAGACAATGACTAACGATATTACTATCGACAATACAGGTCTTTGAATAAATTTATTAAACATTTTTATATTTTTTTAATGATTAAACCAAATTGGAATAGCATTGTAATGTGAAATGTATTCTGTAAACTGTTACTGAATACTGACACTGAATTACTTATTCCGCTTTTAATCGTAAATTATTAACCACCTTTTGAGGAGCTATGTATGTAAAGTTGATCTTGTCATTCTCTTTTACTTTCTGAACCCCTTCAAGTAAAATTTTATCATTTTCAGTAATTCCGCTGCTTACTACGTATAAATCAGGGATTTCGCCTGTAATTGTAATTTCTTTAGAGCTTACTTTATTGTTTCTATCAACGATGAAAACATATTTTTTATCCTGAATTTCGTAAGTCGCTTTTTGCGGAATCACGATCGCATTTTTAAGAGGAACAAGCATTTGAACCTGACCTGTTTCTCCGTTTCTAAGTAATTTACCTGTATTTGGGAATCTTGCTCTAAAAGCGATATTTCCTGTTTCGTTGTTAAATTCACTTTCGATAACTTCTACATTTCCTTTGTATTTAAAAACTTCTCCGTTAGCTAAAAGCAATGAAACTTTGTTTTCAGCACGGTCCTTTATATCCGTTTGGTATTGTAAATATTCAGGCTCAGATACATTGAAGTAAGCAAACATTTCACTATTGTCTGAAAGGCTTGTTAACAATTCACCTTCGTCAATAAGACTTCCTAATTTTAAAGGAATACGGTCAATTGTTCCGTCAAACGGAGCTCTGATTTCAGTAAATGATAAATGTAGTTTTGCTAATGAAACCTCAGCTTTTGCAGATTGCAATTTTGCCTGTGCTACACTTAGTTCGTTTTTAGAAACGATATTTTTATCTGCCAATAATTTTGAATTTTGCAATTCAATTTCAACAGATTTCTGTTCAGCCTGTGCTTTAAGTAACTCAGCCTGATACATATTTGGCATAATTTTAAACAACAGCTGTCCTTTTTTTACAAACTGCCCTTCATCAACATAAATATTTTGTAAAAACCCTTTTTCCTGGGCACGAAGCTCAATATTTCTAACAGATTTAATCTGCGAAACATATTGTTTTGTAAATGAAGTATCGATTTTTACCGGATTGGTTACAGTAAACTTTTCCACTTCTTCTTTTTCTTCTTTTTTAGTAGTACAACTAGTAAGGCACACAAAGGCAATTAAGCCTGTGAACAAGATAATTCTTTTCATGATTTTATTGGAAATTAAGCGATTGAATGCTTGGAATACAGAGATTCCTTTAGATGAAAAAATGCATCAGGCAGCCTTAGTTAGAACTTAACTTTCATATAAGATGAGGTAGAAAAAAAATACATCAACAAGATATGCAGGATCACAACTTAGGTAACCGATGTATACTGTTGAATCAAATTCTTAAAACTCGTTGAGTAATGTAGATAGGATTTGAGTTGCCACAAAATGGCACGAAGATTTTAAAACGATTGTAATCATTTACAATAGTCTGGCTTGAAAAGGAAAGGTACCAATTATCAAGTAAACTGTAGTTTGTTGCAAAAAACTTATTAGTAAGATCATCACTTCCCAGATATTCCTCTTCAGCATCAATATCTGCATCTTCAATAATGGAAGATCCCTGATCCTGATTCGTGAATTTCACGCGGTGTTTTTTCTCAAGAGTATGCTTATGAAAGTTTTGTGGAGTACCAGCATTAAGATATTGACCTCCGCCAAGCAGAAGCAAATTCATGAATACTAAAAATACTATTAACTTTCTCATTTGGGTGCGAAAGTAAGCAAAGTATCGAAACAAAAAAAGATTTTTTTATAAGCTTTAACATTTAATAAAAGCGAAAACGTTTTCATTGTTTTATTAAGTACAAATAATATTAAATTCTTATTTTTTTATGCGAAAAAATCATAAAAAAAAGACCACAAATTACAATACTATTAAGAATCAGGCTGAGATGACGTAAAACCCATCAAAATCGTAAATAATTGATGCTCTATATATTATTCGGTAATTTCGTTGTTACTTCTACAGTAAAATTTCCATTATAGTAAATTCCTGTCCCTCTTTATTAAAAGTTTTACGAGTATCAATCATCTTAAATTTTTCGTAAAAAGTTTTCTTGTTTTTTCTGGCATTGCACCAGACTTTTTTCATTTTTTTCTGTTTTGCGAGTTTCAAAATATATTTTAAAAGCTCAGAAGCGATTCCTTTTTGCTGAAATTCTTCTAAAGTTGCTAATTTTCTAAACTGCATTTCCTGATCAGTAATAAAACAAGAAACAATTGAAACTAATTTTTCCTGATCAAAAACGCCAAAATGCAATCCTGAATCATCTTCTTCTAATTGTACAAATTCAAAAGGCTGATCCGGCCACATTACCTCATGCCTGATTTGCCAGGTTTGTGAAGCTTCAATTTCTTTTATTTCCATAAACAGTATTTATTCAAGAATACAAATTTACTTATTATGCATAAAAAAAGGGAATCAAATTGATTCCCTTTTGGCTATTTTACTTTAACATAAAATCGTTCTATGTTATTGCTGGTTATTTTTTCGACACCGTTCTCTCCTGTTTTACCTACATTAATAACATGTAATTCATTTCCATCGTCATTTATATTGCAATTCCAGATTGTACCATCTGATAAAATAACATCAGAAAACAAAGCATCTGATTGTTCTTTATTATAGTACGCTAATTTCTCTGTTTTGATCAATTTCTTTTCCTGCGTTTTGGTATTCTTCTGATAAAATAAAATCTCATTTTGTGTTATTACCACAATTTCATCAAAATCTTTATTTGTATAATCACTCGTTTGTTTGGCTGCCCAGACTGGTTTATCACCAATCATTTTCCAGGTACCCAAAGCATGGGTCATTATATCTTGTCTTAAAATCGTTTTTAGAGTATCTACTTTTTTTATAGATTCTATACCTATTTCACTATCAGGTTTAATTTTAGAAGCAACATAAAATAAATCAATTGCTTTTTCAAAATCTGCCTTTTTGTATGATGCAACAGCTAATTCGTATCTGCTCTTTTGAAATGCAATTTTTGAATTGTTTTGAGCTACTGTTTTAAAAGCAATTAATAAAACGATAAATAGTAATTTTCTTTTCATTAACAATGTTGGTTTTTATTTTTTGCAAACGTAGTTTTTTAATTTGGATTACGTTTACGGTTTCCCACATTTGTTTTATTTATAAAAAAAGCAAGGTTTTGGTAATAAAAAAAAGGAAGTCTCTGCTTTAGACTTCCTTTTTTTACGATATTCGTTTTCTGACGAAATTTAAAAATCAAATTATTTAGAGAAAGAATGCAGGATTTGCATGGCTTTATCGGTATCTTTTTTATTCACAAAAATATGATCGTGATAAAAAGCGGCTACAACATTACAGCTAATTTCATGCTCTGAAAGTGCTTTTGAAAATGCCGCTGTTAAACCCACAGCTTCTAATGACGAATGAACTGTAAGCGTTATCCAGGACATGACAACCGAGTAATCCAGTTTTAATGTATCAGCAATTTCTTTTTTTAGAATTAAAGTGATCGCTTCTTTTTCTTTAAAAAACATTTCAATTTTATCAAGATTCACATTTTCTAAATTATCGATTTTACAAAAAACATAATCGCCTGAATTATATTCCGGCTTCATGCTTTTAAGTAATTCCTGTAAATCTTTTTCTCCGGACATATTTTGGTTTTATTCAATCAATTATTTAACAGCAAAAGTATTATTCTCTGGTGTTGCATCCATAAAAATACCACCGTCAACAGTAATTTGTTTCACTTGCTTGTTACTTTTTAAAGCAATAGTAACAGCTTTAGAATTTGCCTGCCAGACTGCAGGAGTTTGATGTAAAGTTTCTGTTGTATTATCTGAATAGGTAACCATTACATCAAACGGAATTGCAAAACCGCCCACATTTTCGACAGTAACTACATTTTTAGCCACATTTTTTACCGAGATATCGATATAATTATTCGTGAAAAACCAGTTGTTAAAAAACCAGTTCAGGTTTTTTCCTGAAGCTGTATTGAAGGAATTAAAATAATCCCAAGGAATTGGGTGTTTGCCATTCCAATTATCCATATAAGCGTGAAGCGATTTTTTAAACAAATCATCACCCAATAAATCTTTTAAAGCAAGGTAGGAAAGAGAAGCTTTTCCGTAAGAATTATTTCCATAACCTGCATCAGACACCTGAGATGACATGGAGATGATGGGCTGATCTTCTTCGGCTGATTTATCTTTGATATATCCTTGTACTCTAAATTGTTTGTAAAATTTATCCGCAGCTTCTTTTCCATGTTCTGCTATTCCTATTAAATATTCAAAAGTTGTTGCCCAGCCTTCATCCATAAAGGCATAACGTGTTTCGTTGATTCCCATATAAAACGGAAAATACGTATGCGCTACTTCATGATCCTGAACCAATTGTGCAAAAACAGGATCACCCATTTGTGAATCGTTACACATCATAGGATATTCCATATCTGCGAAACCCTGAAAAGCCGTCATTTTAGAAAACGGATACGGAACTCCGGGCCAACTGTGTGAAAAATAATCTAAAGCATATTGGTTATTTTTTACCGAATTCACAAAATCAGTTCCTTTACTATCATAAGCTGCCTGAACACTTGCACGACGATTTGTTTTTTTATCGACAATTACGCTGCTCGCATCCCATAAATAATGATCGCTTAAACCAAAACAAACATCTGAGATATTTTTAGCTTCAAATTTCCAGACATTCCAGTCATTTTGTTTTGTCACTATTCCCGTTTGCAATTCTTGCTCGTTTGCAATATGCAGAATTTCATCTGTTGTATATGATTTTTTTAAGCGTGCCGAAAATTCCGGTTGTAAAACATCATCAGGATTTAACAAATCTCCCGTTGCATAAACCACATAATTTTTAGGCGCTTTTACTGTAAATGTATAGTCATTAAAATCATTATAAAACTCCTGACGATCTGTGTGAGGCAATCTGTCCCATTTATTATAATCATCAAAAACACTTACACGAGGATAACTATAGGCAACAAAAAATGTTGTTTCGTCTATTTGTCCTTCTCTTCCGCTTTCTTTTGATAAAGGATAATTCCAATCGATATTGATAGTAACTTTAGTATGTGGCGCAACTGGTTTTTTCATTTTGATATTCCCCACTGTTCCCCATTTTCTTCCATCTTCTTTATAAACTTCTCCCTCAATTTTCAATGAAGTAATTGTCAAACCATCGCTTAAAAAATCATCACTTACACTTCCGCTTCTTGGCGAAGATGGCTTGTGCAGATTATTTACAAAACGAATTGGCAAATTCTTTAATGTATCTGTACTATTATTTTCATAAACAATAGTTTCAGTTCCGCTAACGATTTTTGTTTTTGGATCTACACTAATTTCCATAGTATATTTCCCGTGATTCTGCCAATAGTTTTTTCCGGGTTTTCCGTCCATCGAGCGCGTTCCTTTCGCGTAAGCATCTTTTATATTTCTTGGCATATAAAGATCCTGGGCGAAACTATTTTGTGCCAAAAATAAAAAAGCTATAAACAGTAATTGAAGTGATTTTTTTATCATAAGTGGTTTTTGGATTTTGATGATTTAATATTGTTTATAATATTAGAAGATTTTTTTAACTTAAAGTTACAATTATCAGTAAAATTATTTTTTAAAATATAAAAACCGCCTAATTCTAAAAGTAATAGACGGTTTAAAATAGAACAATCAACAAAATTATTTTTTATTTAACTCTGGTATAATAGAGTTCCTTATTATCTAAATAAATGCTATTTCTGCCTGAGATCGTTTTATTACCGGTATTAATTATGCGAAGATTCTTTGAAGATGCATCAATAACAAAAAGCCATAGTTCATTGACTGAATCTACCATTTCTGTAACTTGGTTATTCGCTTCAAAACCATTATAAAACTCTATTTTATCGGCTTTAAGAAACTTTTGCTCACTTGATTTAATATTTTTTACGTAATACGAAATTTGATCGCTTGTAATCATCATCATCGTATCACTAACTTTATTATTCACTTGCTTTTTAAGGATCCAAATAGGTTGGTTTCCTATTAGCTTCCATGTCCCTGTGAGTTGATTCACCAGATTTTTTCTAACTATTGGTATTAATGAATCTATTTTAACTTTTGAGATTTTTCCTGTTTCTGATTCCGGATTAATTTTATAAGCGAATAAAAAGGAATCAATAGCTTTATCCAATTGTTTGTTCTGCAGACATGAAACTGCGAGACTGTATTTGTTTTTTTGAAGAAATAATTTTTTATCGTTTTGTGACCATGAATACACTGAACAAAAGAGAAGCAATATTATTGTAGTTTTTTTCATTTAATGTAATATTTTTCTTAAATTTTTATTTGGTAAAAATAGTGCGATTAGTTTACCAAACAATAAAAATGTAAGATTTTATTTAAATAAAAACCGCCTTGTTCAAAAAGAAGAAGACGGTATCTACAATTAATATATAACCTCGATAGCTACAAAATATAATCGGTATTAATAAAATTCGATTCCTTGCTGTTTAGCAATTCCTGCAAAATTTCATTATTATAAGCGATATCTTTTGAAGCCACAAACGTACGAATGGAGAATGAACGCAATGCATCAGGAATACTTAAAGTTCCAACAGCCGAATCTTTACGACCTGTAAACGGAAACGCATCCGGACCTCTCTGGCAAGAACTGTTCAGGTTTACCCTGCAAACTAAATTCACTAACGAATCAATAAGCGGAGCCAGAGTTTTAATATCCTTCCCGAACAAACTTACTTGTTGACCATAATTTGATTCGGCCATATCATCCAGTGGTTCATCAATATGTTTAAACGAAATAATAGGCACAACAGGACCAAATTGTTCTTCGTGATACACACGCATATTTTTATCTACAGGATACAAAACGGCTGGAAAAATATAATTCTCAGTATGTTTACCTCCTTTTTCGTTGAGTATTTTTGCACCTTTAGAAGTTGCATCGTCAATTAAACCCTGAATATAAGCTGGTTTTTCGGCTTCAGGAAGTGGTGTTAACGAAACTCCTTTTTCCCAAGGATTCCCAAATACCAAACCATCAACTTTTTCAGAGAAACGTTTATTAAATTCTTCGGCAATTGATTCATGCACATAAAGTACTTTTAAAGCCGTACAACGCTGACCGTTAAAAGACAAACTTCCTGCAATACATTCCTGAATTGCCAGATCTAAATCAGCGTCCGGTAAAATAATCGCTGGATTTTTAGCTTCTAAACCAAGAATCAAACGCAATCTGTTTTTATTTGGATGTTGATCCTGTAACGCAATCGCAGATTTACTGTTCCCGATTAATGCCAAAACATCAATTTTTCCTGATTTCATTATCGGGGAAGCCACTTCGCGACCACGACCGTAAACAATATTAATTACACCTTTAGGAAAACTGCTTCTAAAAGCGTGTAATAATGGTGAAATACATAAAACACCATGTTTTGCAGGTTTAAAAATAACCGTATTACCCATAATTATTGCGGGAATCAACAATGAAAAAGTTTCGTTTAGCGGATAATTGTATGGTCCAAGACACAATACAACCCCAAGAGGTCCGCGGCGAATCATGGCATTCACGCCCTGAACTTTTTCAAAATGCGAACTACGACCGTTTAATTCCTTATAACTATCAATTGTATCCTGAATATATTCTACCGTTCTGTCAAATTCTTTTTGCGAATCGCCCAGGTTTTTGCCTATTTCCCACATCAAAAGTTTCACTACTTCCTCACGGGTTTCCTTCATTTGTCGCACGAAATTTTCCATACATTTAATACGGTCAGCAACTTTCATTGTTGGCCATAATCCTTGGCCTTTATTATAAGCTCCATTAGCAGCTTCAACAACTTCAGCGGCTTCTTTTTCTCCCATAAAGGGAATTGATCCCAATAATGTTGGCGTATATTTTTCTGTAGAAGAAATGGTCGAAAAAACAGGCGTGGTTTGTCCTGACCATTTTTTCAACTCTCCGTTTACAAGATAAGTATCCTGATTTATAATGGTTTTTATTTGATATTCTTCGGGTATTAAACTCATAATCTGGTAATTTATGTTTGGTTATTAATAGCGCTTAAAAGAAAAAAGAGGCTTATAGTGCCTCTTAATTTGTTTTATGGATTTATGGTTTCGCCTTCCCAATCCAGGATTCCGCCAAGCAGGTTATAGGCATTATTTATACCTAACTCATTCATAACCTGACATGCTTTTGCACTTCTGGCTCCTGAACGGCAATACACGTAATAATTTTTATTTTTATCTAACTCTTCAATTTCATAAATAAAACCCTGACCTTTATTAATGTCAATGTTTACGGCATTCTCGATATAGCCGTCATTAAATTCGTCCTGAGTTCTAACGTCCAGTATAACTGCATTCTCGTCAGCAGCAAGCTGATTAACCCAATCTTCTTGTGATAAATTCATAGTATCTGTTTTTTGTAAAATTACGACGTTTCTATTAATTAAAAACGTGCCAAATGCGATTTCGATTATTATTCTCAGAAAACGTTTTAGAGAAAGTATTATAATCAGTGAAATACAAATTTACTCACTATTTTTAAAAATACAGTCTATAAAATCGATAGAAAATAGGATTTTTTCATTTTCATAAAATGCATCAAAATATAGTTTTCTGATAATTAATAAGCTATCAATCTTCTATCTTTGTAATAAATTATATATTTTAATTTCTATTTCATAAAAAAGTTTAGCCACGAATTTCACGAATTAATTAGTACAACTTCGTGCAATTCATATTCATGTCGAAAAATAAAATTTCAACACATAGAAACATAGATTTATTATTTTGAGAATAGAGCAAAATAAAATAACACATTATTGTCACATAGCTATGTGTATGTATTAAAAAGTGAAATGCCTTTCATGATTTCTAAAAGCTATGTCTCTATGTGTTTAAAAAAATCGCCACACATTAATTCGAGAAATTCGTGGCAAAAGAAAAACTTGTAAAAACCCGTTCAATCCGTAAAATCCGTGGGTCAATAATCTCCAACAATAAAAAATGCAAAACTCCCTTAAAAATATATTTCCTAATTTCTCTACTGAACTTATTTCGACTATAGAAGAAAATGGAAGTCCGCAGAATTTTGAAGCTGGAACCATTTTAATGCGAACCGGACAATATATTAAAAACACCGTTTTAATCACCAAAGGAAAAATCAAAATCTACCGCGAAGGCGAAGATGGCGGCGAATTTTTAATGTACTATTTGCAACCCGGACAAGCCTGCGCGATTTCGATGATTTGCACTGCTAAAAGTGAAAAAAGCCAAATCATGGCAAAAGTTGTCGAAGATGTTTCGGTTATGATGATTCCGTTGCAAATGATGGATAAATGGATGATGGAACACAGAACCTGGTATGAATTTGTAATCGAAACGTATAGAAGCCGCTTTGAAGAAGTTCTTGAAGTTGTTGATAATATTGCTTTCCGTTCTATGGATGAGCGTTTGGAGTTTTATCTAAAACGTCATTCAGAAGCTTGTGGTTGTTCTCAAGTTAACCTTTCGCATCAGGAAATCGCAACCGAATTAAACACCTCACGCGAAGTCGTTTCAAGATTACTAAAAAAAATGGAACAACGAGGTTTAGTCAAACTCAATAGAAACCAAATAGAACTTTTGAAATAAAAATGTTTAGCCCACGGGTTTTATGGATCGAACGGATTTTTACAGATTTTTCTTTTTTTCGTGATAGTGAAAGCTCTGTTTTGTCAGTTCGAGCGAAGTCGCGAACCCACAAAGCATTTCGACTACCATAAATGTAATAAAATAAAAAAATAAACCCGCGAAAACCAGTTTGACCCGTAAAACCTGTGGGCAATAATTCAAAATTATCCTTATGTGATAAATGTTACTGTACATTTCTATTTATCAAAGCACCTTTGTATAAAACAAATGCAATGGAATATTTAGGTTATTTTGCTTCGATCATTATCGGGATTTCGCTGGGCTTAATTGGCGGAGGCGGATCGATATTGACCATTCCTATATTAGTGTATTTATTCAAGATAAATCCCGAGCAAGCCACATCATATTCACTATTTATTGTGGGATTAACTGCCATGTTTGGGAGTTTCAGCCATTATAAAATGGGAAATCTAAAATTGAAATCGGCTTTGTATTTTGCGATTCCTTCCGTGATTTCGATTTTGATAATTCGCGAAGTTATTTTTCCTCAAATTGCTTCCACACTATTTTCAATTGCATCATATTCTGTTTCAAAAGATTTCCTGATTATGATAATCTTTTCGATATTGATGATAACGGCAGCAATCTCGATGATCCGTAAAAATAAACCCGAAATAAAAACAAACGAAACCAATTATATTCAACTTAGTATAATAGGTTTCGTAGTCGGGATCATAACAGGATTTCTTGGTGCCGGCGGAGGATTTCTCATCATTCCTGCTTTGCTCTTTTTCGCTAATTTACCTATGAAACAAGCCGTAGGAACATCATTATTGATAATCTCAATAAATTCAACAATAGGTTTTGGAGGTGATTTATACATTGGCACTCCCATAAATTATCCTTTTTTACTAAGCGTTTCTGGAATGGCACTTATTGGAATGATTATAGGAAGTCAGCTTTCTAAAAAAATCGATGGATCCAAACTAAAACCTATTTTTGGCTGGTTTGTTCTCGTAATGGGATTTTATATTATTACGAAAGAGGTTTTGTTTTAGATCTTTCTCTCGCAGATTTTTCAATCATTGTCATTCCGAGGAAAGAGGAATCTCATCAAGTAATTTCGCTCAGAAAAGCCCACAATCGTTGCAAATGTGATTAACAAAGATGAGAACTAAAAAATCCGTTTATTCCTGAGAGTAAACGGATTTGTATTTTTTTGGGCGTTCCCTTCGGTCGGGCTATCCACTAAATTCCCGGTTAACAAAAACTACGGCTAAAAAGCCTTGTTTTTCTAAATCGGGAGATATCGTTCCTATCCCTAACGCAAATCCAAGTATTTCTATTTATTCAAAAGTTTTTCAAGATATTGCACTTTTTCTTTTTCAGCATTAACTAATTCTTTTTCGGCCAGAACCAAACGTTCGTAAAGTTCAACTATTTTCTCTAAAGGATTGAAAGTAGCAAACATACCTTGATTAAAGCTATTTCCCTGACTTGAACTATTATCATAGAAATTATTAAAAAAATTAAAAACTGATTCTTCCGAAAAGTTTTCAATTGCTTCTACCGTAACTCCAAGAACTTTTGCAATTTGTACAAGTTTGTTACTATCAACTTCTTCGCTTCCTTCAATATTAGAAACAGTTTGTTGGCTTAAGCCAATAGCTTCCGCGAGAATTTCTTGTTTCATTCCTTTAAGCTCTCTTATTCGGCTTATATTTCGTCCAATATGTTTTGGTTTTGTTGCTGTGCTCATAGTTCAAAAGTTGAGATTTCTATTTATTCAAAAGTTTTTCAAGATATTGAACTTTTTCTTTTTCGGCATTAACTAATTCTTTTTCGGCAATAACTAAACGTTCGTAAAGTTCAACCACTTTATCTAACGGATTGAAAGTACAAGAATTATTGGTTATAAAACTACCTGAAACAGATTCATTAAATGTGTTAAAATAATTGATAATACTTTCTTCCGAAAAGTTTTCAATCGCTTCCACCGTAACTCCAAGCGCTTTTGCAATTTGTTCAAGTTTGTTACTATCAACTTCTTCGCTTCCTTCAATATTAGAAACAGTTTGTTGGCTTAAGCCAATAGCTTCCGCAAGAATTTCTTGTTTCATTCCTTTAAGCTCTCTGATTCGGCTTATATTTCGTCCAATATGTTTTTGTTTTGTTACTGTGCTCATAGTTCAAAAGTTGAGATTTCTATTTATTCAAAAGTTTTTCAAGATATTGAACTTTTTCTTTTTCGGCATTAACTAACTCTTTTTCAGCCAGAACCAAACGTTCGTAAAGCTCAACCATTTTATCTAACGGATTGAAAGTAAAAATAGGTCCAGATGCTCCTTGTCCATTACTTGCACTGTTATCATAAAAATTATTAAAAAAATTAAAAACTGATTCTTCAGAAAAGTTTTCAATCGCTTCCACCGTAACTCCAAGAACTTTTGCAATTTCTACAAGTCTTTTATTCTCAACTTCCTCACTTCCTTCAATGCTGGAAATAGTTTGTTGGCTTATACCAATAGCTTCCGCGAGAATCTCTTGTTTCATTCCTTTAAGCTCTCTGATTCGGCTTATATTTCGTCCAATATGTTTTGGTTTTGTTGCTGTGCTCATAGTTCAAAGATATTTAAAATTCTTTAGAAAAATATAGATATGGTAAAATACAGATTCTTTTTTGTAAGATACGTTTTACATCCTTTAATTGATCTTTGTCAAAGTTTAATTCGTAAAGATAGTGCAGATTTATTTTTCCCAAGAATAAATTATTTCTTTATTATCTAATACAAATTTTTCTTTATTTCTATAAACTGTAATAATTGTTTCTCCTTTTTTCTTTACAACTGAATCCCCAATCTTGATTTCTGCCCAAAATTGTCCAAAAACAGCAAACTTGGTATTATTACTCAGATATATCATTAATGCATTATGATTAAACCTTTCAAATCCTTTACCGATAACATAGCCTTGGAAATTTTCTTCTTCAATATTTTTTATTGATTCTTCAAATCTTTTTTTATCAGTATCTATAAAAAAAGCCTTGATAAAAAGAAAAATTGCAAAAACAATAGTTACAATATTTAAAATATTTTTCCAATGTTTATCTGATAATTCTAAAGCTTTCATATTTTTATTTTGATTTGACAGCCGTTGGTTTTAAACAACTGAGTTTAGTAAAGATTTCACTTCGGCTTTAGCCAAATATACGCAACATTCGGCTAAAGCCATTCTTACTAAAACTAAAAAACCGTTGGTTAAAACCAACGGCTATTCATATAATTAATTCGTGAAAATTTGTGAAATTCGTGGCAAAAAAAAATCAATGTTCTCCGTACCCAACTTCATCCATTTTACCACTAAAAACTCTATACTGAACAATAAAATAAATAATTACCAAAAACAAAGCGATAAAAAACCAACTCATTCCGGCATTCAATCCATATTCTTCGGCGGCAGTATTATAAATGGTTAATGAAGGATTTACTTTATTTGTCGAAGGCAAAACATTCGGGAAAATCGAAACGGCTGTTGAAGCAAAACCTCCAACCAGAAATAAAGTCGAAAACAAAAATCCCATTCCGTCTTTTTGCCAGGAACGAACTTTGAATAAGCCTAAAATCCCAACAAAAGCCATTATCGGGAAAAACCAAAGAATTGGATTTTCGACAAAATTATGAAAAGGTCTTGGTTCAATAAAATGCCAGATTTGTAATGAAATACAAACCAAAACCAGTAAAACGATATTGAGTTTAAAAACCACATTTTTCAGTTGCGGATTCAACGACGAATTGGTTTTATAAATAATCCAGTTGGCACCGTGAATTGACAAGGCCACAACGCTTACAATTCCCAGGAAAAGCGTAAACCAGTCGATGATTCCTAATTCATTCGCTTGCGGACTAAAAGTTGGATTCCATAAAGGCAAAAAGAAAAAATGTGCTTCCTGAGTTGAAACTCCGTTTGTTACCATTCCCAGATTTACCCCGCGAACAATATTCCCCAAAGCAATCCCGAAGAACAATGCTAAAAGCAAACTTGCGATCCCGAAAGCTTTATCCCAAATGGCTTCCCACATGGGGTGATGTACTTGTCCGCGCATTTCCAGACCAATCGCACGGAAAATCAAAAGCCATAAAATCATGATCAACGGCAAATAAAATCCGCTGAATGATGAAGCGTATAAGGTAGGAAAAGCAAAAAACAAAACGCCTCCCGCTGCAATTATCCAAACTTCATTAGCATCCCAAAACGGACCAATAGCGCTTGTAATTGCTTTTTTATCTTTTTCGTTTTTAGCTAAAAATAAATGAATAATTCCTGCTCCAAAATCATAACCGTCTAATACAATATAAACGGCGAGAATTCCCATTAAAACAACATACCAAAAAAATTCCATAATTATATTTTTTCTGAATTCAGTTCAACATTATGAGGTCCTTTATTGATTATTTTTCCAATCAACAGTAAAAACAACATTCCAAGTAAAAGATACAATCCTATAAAACCCAGTAAAGTAAACAAGGTATTTCCGGATGAAACCGTTGGTGAAGCTCCCGCAGAAGTTCGTAATAAATTATAAACAAGCCAGGGTTGTCTTCCTAATTCGGCGGTGTACCAACCTGTTGTATTGGCGATGTACGGAAACGGCATCATAAACATCAACGACCATAAAATCCATTTGGTCTCGAATAATTTTTTTCTGATCAATTGAAAAAGCGCCAAAGCCATCAAACCTATAAATATAGTTCCCAGTCCCACCATAATATGATACGCATAATACAATCCGGAAATATTGGTTGGGTGAAGATCTTCTTCAAACTGGTCCAATCCTTTTATTTCCTGATGCCAACTACCGTAAGTAAGGAAACTCAGGATATTAGGAACCGCGATTTTATTGTCCAGTTTTTTATCTTTTACATCGGGCTGACCTATTAAAACAATTTCAGAACCTTTTTTCTCGGTATGAAAAATCCCTTCCATTGCGGCAAAAGTTACCGGTTGATATTTTACAACATTTTTAGCCAGTAAATCTCCCGTAGGAACGGCAACAATAATACTCGAAATCAATCCGAAGATTACGCCTGTTTTCAGGAATAATTTCCCAAAAGAAACATTCTTCTGGCTTAAAATATAAAATGCTCCAATTCCCGCCACAACAAATGAACTTGTAACCAATGACGCTGCCTGATTATGCAAATACGAAGGCCATAACCACGGATTCAGAAATAAAGCTTTGAAATTTGTCAGAACAAATCTTCCGTTTTCGAGAATTTCATAACCCACAGGATTTTGCATCCACGAATGTGTCGCTATAATAAGATATCCGCTTGCCCAGGAGCCAATCATAATTAATACTCCGGTGACAAAATGCCATTTATGTCCAATTATTTTTTCTCCAAATAAAAAGATTCCGAGGAAAGACGATTCTAAGAAAAAGGAAAACATTCCTTCCATCGCTAAAGTCTGACCGATAATTCCACCGGTTAATTCAGAGAATTTTGCCCAATTGGTTCCAAACTGAAACTCCATTGGGATTCCGGTAACAACCCCCATTGCAAAATTCAGGGCGAAAATTTTCATCCAGAAATGTGTGGCGTGATTGTATTGTTCGTTTTTGGTTTTAAGGTATTTCCATTTAAAATAAACAATGATCAGCGAAAGACCCATTGTAAGTTGCGGAAAAAGATAGTGAAAAGTAATGGTGAAGGCGAATTGCATTCGGTCATAAAAAAGCATTTCTTCCATAGTGGTATTTTATTTATGAAGTCCCACAAATTTACCCATTAAAACCCGAAATTCCTGCCTTTAAAAAAAGTTTATCCGCTAGTATTTGTTAAACTTTTCAACAATTTTGCCAAAGTTTGTCATTTCGACGAAGGAGAAATCTCCGCGAGAAACTCGACAAAGATTTGATTCTCAGTGAGGAGCTACTTTGCGAAGATTTCTCCTTCGTCGAAATGACAAGATTGTGTAAAAAAACTACTCGTCTTTCAAAATTCCTTTTGCTACACTTTCATTTATTAATCCTTCGGCATAATTCCATATCGTTTTTGAACCATCTTTTATAACACTCTTTTTTTCATAGACTTTGGTATAATTTACGTCGAATTCTTTCCATGTTCCACCATCATTAGATGTATTTTGAAGTAAAGGCTCTAATCTGTCCATTGATTTTGCAAATTTGGCTTCGTTGGTTTCCCCTGCTTCAAATTCTTCCCAAATGGCAATCATTTCTTCGGCTTGTTTCTGCGGAAGCAAACCAAAAATACGATTTGCCGCCAATCTTTCTTCATCGGTATTATCATGATTTTTTTGAGTATCGTATATAAAAACATCTCCTGCGTCTATTTCTACAATATCATGTATCAATACCATTTTTACCACTTTCAAAATATCAATTGGCTCATTTGAATGTCCTGCCAAAACAATTGCCATTAACGCAAGATGCCAACTGTGTTCTGCGTCATTTTCGTTTCGATCGCTATTGAACAGCTTCGTTTTACGCTGAATATATTTTACTTTATCAATCTCTTTTATAAAAGCAATCTGATTTAATAAATCTTCTGTGTTCATAGAAATGATTTTTGTAGAGTTGCAAAATTACGTAGATTTTTTTTTCTCACCATATAAGTTATATAAGTTCATTTTAGCATAAGGCAAATTACGTAAAGCCTTAAATTTACTTATATTACCTATATGTTAAAAATTAATTTAGCATAAAGTGATTGCGCGAAGGCTTAAATTTACTTATATAACTTATATGGTGAAAATTCCATTTTTTACATAAAAATCAAATTTGTGTAACATTAGTCACCCTATTTAATAAAAAAGTAGGTTACCTTTGTATTCCCATATTTTTAGAATATTTATCATGAAAATAGAACAAATTTACACCGGATGCCTTGCGCAAGGTGCTTACTATATAACTTCAAATGGCGAAGCTGCGATTATTGATCCGCTTAGAGAAATTCAGCCTTATTTAGATCGTTTAGAACGCGATAATGTAAAATTGAAATACATTTTCGAAACGCATTTCCACGCTGATTTTGTTTCAGGACATATTGATTTAAGCAAAGAAACTCAGGCGCCAATTGTTTACGGTCCTAATGCAGCTTGCGAATTTGATTGTATTTCTGCCAAAGACGGACAAGAATTTAAGGTTGGGAAAATTACCATTAAAGCCTTGCATACTCCTGGTCACACTATGGAAAGCACAACGTATTTACTGATTGACGAAAACGGAAAAGATCACGCGATTTTCTCCGGAGATACTTTATTTATTGGTGATGTTGGTCGTCCTGATTTGGCACAAAAAGCAGCCGGAATGACTCAGGATCAATTAGCCGGAATTTTATTTCATTCCTTAAGAGATAAAATAATGACTCTTGCAGATGATGTTATTGTTTATCCCGCGCACGGAGCCGGAAGTGCCTGCGGAAAAAACATGAGCAAAGAAACCGTTTCAACAATTGGGAATCAAAAAGCAAATAATTATGCTTTGCGCGCCAATATGACTGAAGCCGAATTTATCACGGAAGTTACAGACGGTTTATTGCCTCCTCCAGCCTATTTCAGCATGAATGTTGCCATGAACAAAGGTGGTTATGAAAGTTTTGAAAGTGTTTTACATAACGGAATGAAAGCGATTGATGTAAAAGATTTTGAGGCTGTTGCCGAAGAAACCGGAGCATTGATTTTAGATACCAGAAAAAGCGCTGATTTTTACAAAGGATATATTCCGCAATCGATCAATATAGGAATTAACGGTGATTTTGCGCCGTGGGTTGGAACTTTGGTTGCCGATGTAAAACAACCTATTATATTAATAACCGAAGCTGGTCTCGAAGAAGAAACCGTAACGCGTTTAAGCCGTGTAGGTTTCGATTCGATTATCGGGCATCTTGACGGAGGTTTTGAAGCCTGGGAAAAAGCGGGTTTTGAAACTGATACCGTAAATAGAATTTCGGCAGATCAATTTGCAAGTCAATTTAAAATTGAAGAAGATAAAGTAATCGACATTCGTAAAGAAACCGAATACAGTGCTGAACATATCGATGATGCATACAATAAACCTTTGGCTTTTATAAATGACTGGGTAAAAGACATTGACCCAAACGAGCATTTTTATTTGCATTGTGCCGGAGGATATCGCAGTATGATCGCAGCTTCTATATTACAAGCTCGCGGTTTCAGAAATTTTACCGAAATTGACGGTGGTTTTGGAGCAATTGCAAAAACAAATATCCCAAAATCAGATTTCGTTTGCCAGAGCAAGGTGCTGAAAGCATAAAAGTTGAATATAAATTTTTCACCATATAAGTTATTTAAGTTCATTTAATTACGGTGCGTTTTAATTCTAAAGTGGCTAAAATTATATGATCTCATATAAGTTCAGCGCGATTAAACTCCAACTTATAATAACTTATATGACTTTATAAGGTAAAAAAAAATATACAGATTATATGAGCTTAACAAGTTCAGCGCGATTTAAACGGCAGCTTATAATTGCTTATATCACTTATATGGTAAAAAAAAAATCTAATTTAAAAAAAAATGAACCTACTAGAAATTTTGAGAGAACCTTGGCCTTGGTACGTTTCAGGTCCGTTGATTGGATTGACCGTTCCTATTTTATTGATTATAGGGAATAAATCTTTTGGGATAAGTTCTTCGCTTCGTCATATTTGCGCGGCTTGTATTCCGGCGAATATTTCGTTTTTTAAATACGACTGGAAAAAAGAAAGCTGGAATTTATTCTTCGTTTTCGGAATTTTCCTTGGCGGAATAATCGCAACTTACTTTTTATCTAATCCAAATCCGGTTGAAATTACTGCCAAACTTTCAGAACAATTGAACTCTTACGGAATCACGGATCGTTCCGGTTTATTGCCGAAAGAACTTTTTTCTTGGGAAAGTCTTTTCACAATTCGCGGATTTATTATGATTGTGGTTGGAGGATTTTTGGTAGGTTTTGGAACTCGTTATGCCGGCGGATGTACAAGCGGACACGCCATTATGGGAATTTCAAATTTACAATGGCCTTCATTAGTAGCGACAATTTGTTTTATGATTGGCGGTTTTATTATGGCGAATTTGATTCTTCCTTATATTCTTGCTCTTTAAGATATTCCTTCACTTTAAAATTTTAAAAATGAATAATTTAGAAAATAAAAATACAGATACAGAAGGAATCAACGGAAGCCAATTGAAAGATTCAGGATTCTCAAACTTAAAATATATGTTGGTTGGAATTCTTTTCGGAATTGTATTTGTAAAAGCCGAAATCATTAGTTGGTTTCGTATTCAGGAAATGTTTCAGTTGCAATCCTTCTTTATGTATGGCGTAATTGGAAGCGCAGTTATTGTTGGAATTATCTCAGTTCAAATCATCAAAAGATTCAATATTAAAACCCTTCAGGGAGAAAAAATAGAAATTCAGCCTAAGACTTTCAGCAAAGGACAAATCTACGGCGGATTATTATTTGGCTTTGGCTGGGCGATTACCGGAGCTTGTCCCGGACCTTTGTTTGCTCAAATTGGTACCGGAGTTACTGTAATTGTGGTTACTTTACTAAGTGCTATTTTAGGAACCTGGTTTTACGGTTTGATTAAAGATAAATTACCTCATTAAAATTTGATCTACGCTTAATACTTAAAAAATGAACAAAACAACAGAACAGCTAATTTTAAGGAAAGCAGATCTTTCTGAAGTCCCTTTAATCTGGACTATCCTGCAAGATGCAATCGAACAAAGACGACAAGACGGAAGCACGCAATGGCAAGACGG
The DNA here is from genome assembly GCF_044006475.1 of Flavobacterium sp. FlaQc-47. Classification (NCBI taxonomy): domain Bacteria; kingdom Pseudomonadati; phylum Bacteroidota; class Flavobacteriia; order Flavobacteriales; family Flavobacteriaceae; genus Flavobacterium; species Flavobacterium sp. FlaQc-47. Next base: position 478,709 of record NZ_JBIPCQ010000004.1, read on the forward strand.
ATATCCTAATGAACTTACAATCCAGAACGATATACAAAATGGTTACGCATATGTACTCACAGAGAATGACTTGATTTTATGTTACGCTGCCATCATATTCGACAAAGAACCTGCTTACGAAGACATACAAGGCAAATGGCTCACCAATGGTGATTATGCTGTTGTACATCGTGTAGCGGTATCAAAATTAGCTAAAGGAAAAGGTATTGCCACAAAACTTTTTGAAAATATAGAGGATTTATGCCTCACACAGAATATCTACAGCATTAAAGTAGATACGAATTTTGACAATGTTCCAATGCTTAAAATTTTGGACCGATTAAGTTATACCTATTGTGGTGAGGTTTTTTTTAGAGGTGCGGCTAGAAAAGCATTCGAAAAAAAGTTGATTTAAAATTTAATTATTTGGGCGTGCCACCATTTAATAAAAGGCCTAATGCAGTTTGCGCTCATTAGGCCTTTTATTAAATACTGTCGGGCTATCCGCACTGCTTCGGCAGTTTCCTCCTATCCCTCACGCAAACCAACATACCAGAAACCGGGCAGGTTTTTAAAACCTGTCCAGTTTACTTACAATTTGTGCCGTTAGGCACTACAAATCGGTAGTTAATAGGAATAGAAGTAATCCAGCGTGCCGTAAGTATCCAACAGTTATAATTTTGTTGCGTACCTACGGCACGCCAACGTATTGCTAATCTATATTAACTACCAATTTGTAGTGCCTAACGGCACATTTCAACTCTTGGTTCAAATTAATCATAATTATCAAAAAAACTTAACTTAATGACATTTGCTCCTATCTCTCACGCAAACCATTATACGAGAAACCGTACAGGTTTTAAAAACCGGTACGGTTTACTTAGAATTTGTGCCGTTAGGCACTAAATATCGGTAGTTAATAGGAATAGAATTAAATCCAGCGTGCCGTAGGTACGCAACAGTTATAATTTTGTTGCGTACCTACGGCACGCCAACGTATCTCTAATCTATATTAACTACCAATATTTAGTGCGCAAAGGCACATTTCAACTATTGGTTGACATTAATCATAATTATCAAAAAAGCTTAACTTAATGACATTTGCTCCTATGTCTCACGCGAAACTATTATACGAGAAACCGGACAGGTTTTTAAAACCTGTCCGGTTTACTTATAATTTGTGCCGTTAGGCACTAAATATCGGTAGTTAATAAAAATAGAAGTAAATCCAGCGTGCCGTAGGTACGCAACAGTTATAATTTTGTTGCGTACCTACGGCACGCCAAAGTATCTCTAATCTATATTAACTACCAATGTTTAGTGCCTGGCGGCACATTTCAACTATTGGTTCTCATTAATTATAATTATCAAAAAAGCTTAACTTAATGAAATTTGATTCTATATCTCACGCGAAACCATTATACGAGAAACGCGACAGATTTTTAAAACTGTCGCGTTTCTCGTATGTATAAATATTAAAATTTATTTCGAAGCAATTACCACCTCTACTCCTATTTCTTCTAGTTTCGTTTTGGTTTCGATATCCATTCCGTCATCAGTAATCAATACATCTATTTTATCTAAATTACAGATTTTACCAAAACCCCTGACATTCATTTTCGTAGAATCTACCAGAATAATAACCTTTTCTGCTACCGAAATCATGGCTTGATTAAGATGCGCTTCTAAAGCATTTGAAGTACTCAAACCAAAATCAAGATGAAGTCCATCTGCTCCCAGAAACAATTTATTACAAGAAAACTGACTCAAAATCGCTTCAGAAATTGGACCAACAGCTGAGTTTGAACTTTTACGAATATCTCCGCCAAGTTGTATCGTATCTACATTTGCTTCTTTACTTAACTCTAAAGACACTTTTAAAGAAGGTGTGATTACGGTTAGTTTTTGAAATCCTGAAATAATCTGAGCTAAATATTGAATATTAGATCCTGATCCTAAAATGATATAATCTGAATTATGGATATATTTTAAAGCTTCTTTTGCTATTTGTTTTTTTTGCTCAACCTGCAAACCTTCCTTATCATTTACATCTCTTTCAAAAGCATAAATGGGCTGTTTACTTGCGCCCCCATGTGTTCGGTGCAATAAATTTTCGTTTTCTAAAAAATTCAGATCCTTTCGTATTGTTACAGTTGAAACATTTAAAATCTCGCATAAATCAGCCACGTTTACATGCCCGTTTTTATCCAGTTCTTTCAATATTTCTTCTTGTCTTTTATTTATCATCACCATAATAACCCATCCTATTTAGATTTTGGAAAGTATAAATATACGACAAAAAAATAATCAAAAAAAAAACCTTATTCTATTACTTTAGTTTCATTTAGTTTCGTTAATTTTGCTTTTACGAAAACAAAAACAATAAAAAGAAACAAAAGAAACACGATATGAAACGTTCAGAACAGTTATCGAAATTAAAAAGCACTGAAAAGTGGGATGTAATTGTAATAGGTGGCGGAGCAAGCGGACTTGGAACTGCTCTTGATGCTGCAAGCAGAGGTTACAAAACAATCTTAGTTGAAGCGATAGATTTTGCAAAAGGAACCTCAAGCAGAAGTACCAAATTAGTTCATGGCGGTGTACGCTATTTAGAACAGGGCGATGTGCATTTAGTGAGAGAAGCATTAAAAGAAAGAGGCTTAATGGCAAAAAATGCGGGACATTTAGTTAAAAATCAATCTTTTGTAATTCCTAATTACAATTGGTGGGGCGGTTCGTTTTATACCATTGGATTAAAAATCTATGATCTTTTATCAGGGCGATTAAGTTTAGGAAGCTCAAAATATATTTCAAAGAAAAAAACAATCGAAATGCTTCCTGCCGTAGAGCAAAAAGGTTTGGTGAGCGGTGTTATTTATCATGACGGACAATTTGACGATTCGCGTTTGGCTATCAATATTGCTCAGACAGCAGTAGAAAAAGGAGCTTGTTTATTAAATTATGCAAAAGTAATCAACTTATTGAAAGACGATAACAACCAGATTGTTGGTGTTCAGGCAATAGACCACGAAACAGGCGACAAATATGATATAAAAGGATCTGCGATAATAAATGCAACAGGAGTTTTTACAAATGCCATAATGAAACTAAACGATACTGTTTATAAAAAATATATTGTTCCAAGTCAGGGAATTCACCTTGTATTTGATAAGTCCTTTTTACCCGGCGACCATGCTTTAATGGTTCCCAAAACAAGTGATGGGAGAGTTTTATTTGCCGTGCCATGGCATAATCGTATTGTAGTAGGAACTACAGATACATTGATTAAAAAACATAGTCTGGAACCTATTGCTTTAGAAAGTGAAATTGCATTTGTACTGGAAACTGCGCAACGCTTTTTAGCCAAAAAGCCCACCAGAGCAGATGTTTTATCTGTTTATGCAGGTTTGCGCCCTTTAGCCGCTCCGGAAGACGAAGGAAAAAGTACTAAAGAGGTTTCCAGAAGCCATAAAATTATTGTTTCAGAAACCGGATTAATTACCATTACAGGAGGAAAATGGACAACGTACAGAAAAATTTCTGAAGACATTATAGACAAAGCGATAAGCACAGGCAAATTACCTAAAAAAGCGTGTAATACAGAACATCTTGCTATTCACGGAAATCAGGCCACTACAACTTTAGACAGAGAAAATCACTTGTACATTTATGGGACAGATATTCCTGAAATAATCAAATTGAAAGAAAACGAACCTGAATTAAAAGAAAAACTGCATCCTGATCACGAGTTTACAATGGCAGAAGTTGTTTGGGCTATTCGATATGAAATGGCAAGAACAGTAGATGATATTTTAGCAAGACGCGTTCGTTTATTATTCTTAGATGCAAGAGCAGCAATTCAGTCTTCTGAAAAAGTAGCAAGAATACTTGCGAAAGAACTTGGACATGATGAGGCTTGGATTCACAAGGAAATTGACCATTTCAAAGAAATTTCGAAAGGATTTCTCTTATCAGAATTTAGATAAAACTTTATTAACACTTTATAATACAACCATGCAAAACAAATTAATTCTGGCGCTGGATCAAGGAACAACTTCATCCAGAGCCATTGTCTTTAATCATGAAGGTGAGATTGTAAGCGTCTCCCAAAAACCATTTGAACAAATTTTTCCAAAACCGGGATGGGTAGAACATGACCCGAACGAAATATGGTCTTCACAAATAAGCGTTGCTGCCGAAGTAATTGCAAAAGTTGGAATCTCCGGCAAAGAAGTTGCCGCAATAGGAATCACGAATCAAAGAGAAACTACCATTGTCTGGGATCGCGAAACCAGCGAACCTGTATATAATGCTATTGTGTGGCAAGATCGCAGAACTGCAAAATATTGTGATGAATTGAAAGCACAGGGACATGCAGAGATGATTCAGAAAAAAACAGGCTTAATTCTGGATGCTTACTTTTCAGGAACAAAAGTAAAATGGATTCTGGATAATGTTCCCGGAGCACGTGAAAAAGCAGAACAGGGAAAACTTTGTTTTGGAACTGTAGATACCTGGCTGATCTGGAAATTAACCCGAAGTAAATTGTTTATGACGGACGTTTCTAACGCCAGCAGAACCTTATTATTCAATATTCATACACTGGAATGGGATAATGAATTATTAGAATTATTTGACATTCCGAGAGCTATGCTGCCGGAAGTAAAAGAAAGCAGTGCTATTTACGGAGAAACATCTACTACTCTGTTTGCAACAAAAATTCCTATTGCAGGAGTTGCGGGAGATCAGCAAGCGGCCCTTTTTGGTCAGTTATGTATCACTCCGGGAATGGTAAAAAACACCTACGGAACAGGTTGTTTTATGTTAATGAATACGGGTGACAAACCTATTCTTTCTACTCACAACCTGCTAACTACTATTGCCTGGAAAATCAACGGAAAAACAACTTATGCTTTAGAAGGCAGTGTTTTTGTTGGAGGTGCCGCTGTACAATGGTTACGCGACGGAGCAAAAATGATCAGCTCATCAGAAGAAATCGAGACTCTGGCCGCTAAAGTTCCTGATAATGGAGGCGTTTATTTTGTACCTGCATTGACAGGTTTAGGAGCTCCGCATTGGGATCAATATGCAAGAGGTGCAATAGTAGGAATAACAAGAGGAACAACAAATGCCCATATTGCCAGAGCGACTTTAGAAGGAATTGCTTATCAGGTAAATGACCTTGTTAAGGCAATGGAGGCAGATTTTGGAGATAAAGGAAAAGAACTACGAGTTGATGGCGGTGCGGCAAACAACAACTTGTTAATGCAATTTCAATCAGATATTTTTGGGACCACTGTTACACGTCCTAAAACACTCGAGACAACAGCTTTAGGAGCTGCCTATTTAGCCGGACTTGCGGTTGGGTATTGGAAAAACATAGATGAATTAAAAAAACAATGGTCTATAGACAGGGTGTTTTCACCTCAAATGCCAAAAGAAGATGTAAATCTACTGGTAAAAAACTGGGATAAAGCTGTTGGACGCGCATCAAACTGGATTGAAGAATAGAAATTTAAAAACATAAAGATATGACTCCTTTTATAGCAGAAATTTTAGGCACAATGGTGATGATTTTATTGGGGAATGGTGTTGTTGCTAACGTCAATCTTAAAGGCACAAATGGCAACAATTCAGGTTGGATTGTGATCGCAACAGCTTGGGCATTTGCCGTTTTTGTAGGCGTAACGATTGCAGGCCCCATTAGTGGAGCACATTTAAACCCAATTGTTACACTGGGTTTAGCGCTTATTGGCAAATTTAGCTGGAGCTTAGTTCCTACCTATATACTTGGTGAAATGATTGGAGCAATGTTAGGCGCATTTTTAGTATGGCTATCGCACAAAGACCATTTTGCCATAACAGAAGATGAAGGAGCAAAACTTGCGTGTTTTTCTACAGGTCCCGCAATTAAAAATAACGTTTCAAATATTATAAGTGAAGCAATTGCATCATTTGTATTGATATTCTCTGTCTTTTATATTGCAGGTCCAAGTCTCTCGATAGCGTCAGACACAAACGCTGCAATTGGTTTAGGAACCGTAGGCGCACTTCCTGTCGCAATAGTGGTTTGGGCAATAGGTTTATCATTAGGAGGTACAACCGGATATGCCATAAATCCAGCAAGAGATCTAGGTCCCAGAATCATGCACTCGATCTTACCTATAAAAGGAAGCAGCAATTGGGGATATGCCTGGATACCTATTGTAGGACCAATAATTGGTGCTGGCTTAGCAGCTGCCTTATACCTAACTCTTAACTAATCACGGTTATCTAAAACAAAAATTTTTATGAAAAATTTACTTCTTTCCTCTATGATTGCTATCATAGGGTTAACCGGATATGCCCAACAAACAGCCTCACAAAATATTCCCGACAAAGAACCTAGTCGTTTAAATTTTAATGTTACCCTTGCAACCAGCCATCTCTGGAGAGGATTAATCATTAATCCAAGCATGACTGTTATGGGAGATATTCATTATACTTTCGATAAAAAACAAAACTTTTCAGTGGGCGTCTGGGGAGGTAACGGATTTGATGGTAAATATACTGAGGTCGATTATTATGTTCAATACAAACATAAAGGACTCACCATTGGTTTGTGGGATTTATTTAACACTACAAATGTGGAGCGTCCTGAAGTTTTTAATTACGATAAAAACACGACAACACATCTTATTGATTTGAGAACTTCCTACCGTTTTTCTCAGGAATTCCCTTTGCGAATTGAAGCTGACATTATTCTTTATGGAAATGATAAAGAGTTAAAATCTGATTCTGATTATAAAAGCAGATATTCAACTTACTTTGAATTAGGATATCCATTGATAAAAAATGAAGAAATAACATTGGATGCTTATGTGGGAGCAGGATTTTCGCTTGATGGAAGATCAAATCTATATCTTACAGATCCTAATAGTAATTTTGGCATCGTAAATACAGGACTTAAAGCTTCTAAAAACATTTCGATATTACAATATAAACTTCCTGTTTTTGCAGGTATCATGTGGAATCCAGCTGAAAAATATACTCGTATACAAGTTGGTGTTTCATTATTCTAAACTTATAAAAATTATTCTGTACCAAACCCGACAGGTTTTAAAACCTGTCGGGTTTCTTGCATTCTGGGCTCGCGTGAGGGATAGAAACTAACTGCCGAAGCAGTGTGGATAGCCCGACAGCATCCATGCAAAAGGGCGAATATGCGTAGAGTAGCTTTGCCCTTTTGCATGGATGGTGGCACGCCCAACTATTAAATTTGAGTATTTATTTTAAAGTTCAAATTCAAAAGATGTAAAACCTTAATAAGATGCACTCACTTTAAACAATCGTTAAATATCAAAATATCAATGTATTATGTTAATAAATTTATAGTATTTTTATACTAATTTTTGAAGCGTTATCTCACTAAAATCATGCATTATTTCAATTAACAAAAAATTAACATGACATTTGTATATACAACTATTAATTGACATACATTTGTATATACAAATTATACACTTACGACTATGACAATTGAAGAGGTTATAAAAAGTACAGTTAAGATGGATAATGCGAAAAAAGTTATTCTGAATATCATGTACACGCAAAATGTGATTCAGGATCATTTCAACGAGTTGATAAAACCGTATGATTTATCTGGAGAACAATATAATGTGTTACGAATATTAAGAGGACAAAAAGGAAATCCTGCTAATATGTGTGTAATACAGGAACGTATGCTGGCAAAAACAAGTAATACTACCCGATTAGTAGACAAATTATTGCTTAAGGATTTTGTTACCCGAAATGTATGCCCCGGCAATAGACGGAAAATCGAAGTATCGATCACCCAAAAAGGTTTAGATGTTTTAAAAGAATTAGACCCGAAGGTCGATGAACACGAGAGAGCATTTGCTGAGAATATAAGTCAGGAAGAATTAGAATTATTAAACCAATTATTAGAAAAATACAGAACCCAACAAAATTAATTTTATGAGTACATTATTAGAAAATTTAAACTGGAGATATGCCACAAAGAAATTTGATGGAACAAAAAAAATATCTTCAGAAGATTTAAATACTTTGAAAGAAGCCGTTAGATTGGCTGCTTCGTCTTACGGATTACAACCTTATAAAGTTGTAATTGTAGAAAATCCTGAAATTAGAGAGCAATTAAAAGCTGCTGCTTACGGACAAACTCAAATTACAGATGCTTCTCAACTTTTTATTTTTGCAAATGACTTAAATGCAGGACCGGAATCTGTAGCTGCTTACATTAAAAACATTAGCGAAACAAGAGGTGTTCCTACTGAAGCTTTAGGAGGATTTGCAGACATGATGAATGGTGTAATTTCAAACCTATCTCAAGATGCAAAAAATATCTGGACAGCTAAACAAACTTATATTGCATTAGGAACTTTATTAGCTGCCGCTGCCGAATTAAAAATCGATGCAACTCCAATGGAGGGTTTTAATCCTGCTGCTTTCAATGAAATCTTAGGTTTTGACAAACTAGGTTTAAATGCTTCGGTTATTGCAACCGTTGGTTACAGACATGATGAGGACGAATCTCAACATCACAAAAAAGTTAGAAAATCTCACGAAGAATTATTTATCACTATATAATTATTATTAATCCAAAATCAATTTTCACAACATGAAAAATTTTAAAACAATTGCAATAGCATTATTCGTAGCAGTAGCTAGTATTTCAGTAAATGCTCAAACTAAAAAAATCGACGTAGCGTCAAGTACTATCAAATGGGTAGGTAAAAAAGTAACTGGAGAACACTCTGGAACTGTAAACTTTAAAGATGGATCTATTATTTTTAAAGGAAAAAAATTAACTGGCGGAAGCTTTGTAGTTGATATGACTTCATTAACATCTACAGATTTAACTGGAGAATACCAAGGAAAATTAAACGGTCACTTAAAAGCTGATGACTTTTTTGGAACTGAAAAATTCCCAACTGCAAAATTAGTTTTCAAAAAAATTGGAACTACTAAAACTGCTAATGTTTATGCTGTAACTGCTGATTTAACTATCAAAGGAATCACTAAACCTGTAACTTTTGATCTTACTGTAAACCCAAACAGTGCTACAACAGCTTTTAAAGTTGACAGAACTAAATATGATATTAAATACAACTCTGGTAACTTCTTTGAAAACTTAGGAGACAAAACTATCAATGATGATTTCGAATTAGCTGTAGCTTTAAAATTCTAATATTTTAAAACATATTAATTCTTATAAGACAAACCCCAATAGTTGAGTAACTATTGGGGTTTCTTTATATATTTTATTTCCAAAAAGATAACATCCTTAATATTCACCTAACACTTTCGTAATATCATACAATGGTTTGATTAACATTCGGCTTCTAATTTTGGGATTATTAAAAAATCAAAAACTAGAAATCAAAATTATAGTTATGAAAACACAAATACATATTACAGTTATTGCACTTTTAGGTACTTTATTACTACAGGCTCAACCACCAAAAGGAATTATTGGCAACAATAACTGGATGAATAACTGGACTAATTTTAAACCTGCAAATACAGAATATAATGAAGCTACAAATATCATTGCAGGAACTATCGATAAAGACACTAAATTAACTAAACGCAATACATACCAGCTAGTTGGTGTAGTATACGTGACTAATAATGCCGTTTTAACCATTGAACCCGGAACAGTTATTCGCGGAGATGATAAATCCTGCGGAACTCTTGTTATAACGAATGGTTCAAAAATTATGGCAGAAGGATTAGAAACTGATCCAATTGTTTTTACTTCAAATAAAGAAATTTCAGAAAGAAAACCCGGCGATTGGGGCGGAATTATCATTTTAGGAAAAGCTCCAATAAACACCATTGGCGGCATTCATACACTACCATTTGATTTAGAACCATTGCTAAATCACTATGGAGGTCAGGATGCAGAAGATAATTCGGGAATTTTAAAATTTGTCAGAATTGAATATTCCGGAAGAAAATTAAGTGCTGCAAAGGAACTTAACGGACTTTCATTAGCCGGTGTTGGCAGAAAAACGATTTTAAACAGCATTCAGATTAGTTTTTCAAACGATGATTCTTTCGAGTGTTACGGAGGAGATTTAAATATGACTAATCTTGTTTCATACAGAACAACCGATGATGATTTTGATTTTACTCAGGGAGCGCAAATCAATATTAATAATAGCATTGCGATACGTCACCCGTTTTCATCTGATATTTCGGGTTCAAGATGTTTTGAAGTCGATTCATATGACAAAATTGGAAATACAGATATGAGCAAAAAACTGACTAAAATAAACGCGAACAATATTACTCTGGTAAATTTAGAAGAAAACAATCAGGGACTTGTGAGAGAATCTGTTTATGTACGGGAAAACACTTTATTTAATTTAACAAACAGTATTATTTCAGGCTTTACTCCTTTTGCATTATTAGAGGGAAATATTGGAAATGGAGAAGTTAACTTAGCCAAAATTACATTCAAAAACTTAATCGTTAATAATTGTAATGGCGGAATTACAAGCGAAGCCGGCGGAGCTAATCCTACAATTGAAAAATTTTACAGCAATCCTAATTTTGAAATTAATTTTACAAAAATAAAAAACAGTGAATTGTTCACAATGCCTAATATCAAAGGAAACCCTGACTTTAGGATGAACCAAAACAATACAATTGCGATTGGGAATTAAATAATCAAACCGATTGATTTTTTCAAAATTTAACAAATTTCAGTATTTAGGTAAGTTTTTTTTTAACTTTTATGTATTGTAATCCAAATTACATTTATATATTTGTGATATCAAAATAAGATATGAAAACAATAACAAACAATACTTGGTGGTGGAAGAAATTACGTCAAACGTCGTGAACTAAGCTTCCTATGGTATTATCAAACTATAAATATAAAAGGCTTGTCATCACGACAAGCCTTTTTTTTTGGTCAAAACTCAAGTGAAATCTATTAAAAATAAAAACAACATACTTTGAAACCATTTATACTCAACACACATTACAAACAAATTCTGGCAGATACAATTACGCCGGTAAGTATTTATTTTAAAATCAGAGATAAATTCCCAAACAGTTTATTATTGGAAAGCAGTGATTATCACGGAAATGACAATAGCTTCTCCTACATTTGCTGTAACCCGATTGCAACGATTAAAATCGAAAACGAAATTATCTCTAAAACATTTCCTGACGGAACAACGGAGCAAATCACAATCGATGCTTCAACTAATATTCCGGAAGTAATTCAGGAATTTTCAAGTCAGTTTAAATCAGAGAAAAACGATTTTAAATTTATCAACAACGGACTTTTTGGATATATTTCTTATGATGCTGTTCGCTATTTTGAGAAAGTTTCAATCGCTAAAAAAGACAATGCAACTTCAATTCCGGATGTATTTTATGCAGTTTACCAAAACATCATTGCTATTAATCACTTTAAAAACGAAGCTTATATTTTTTGCCATAGTTTAGATGGAAGAAATAATATTTCGGAAATCGAGCAATTACTACAATCCAGAAATATTGCCTCATATAAATTTACCAAAGAAGGTGAAGGTTTCTCTAATTTAACCGATGAAGAATTCAAACACAATGTGGCTTTAGCCAAAAAACATTGTTTCCGTGGAGATGTTTTTCAATTGGTCCTGTCGCGTCGTTTTACACAAGGCTTTAAAGGTGACGAGTTTAATGTTTATCGCGCTTTACGCAGCATCAATCCATCTCCCTATTTATTCTTTTTTGATTATGGAGATTTCAAAATATTTGGGTCTTCGCCAGAGGCACAAATTATCGTAAAAAACAGAAAAGCAGAAATTCACCCAATCGCAGGAACGTTTAAAAGAACCGGAAATGACGAACGAGACGCGGTTTTAGCAAAACAACTTTCTGAAGATAAAAAAGAAAACAGCGAACACGTTATGTTAGTTGATTTAGCCCGAAATGATTTAAGCAGAAACGGACATGATGTAAATGTAGAAAAATACAGAGAAGTTCAGTTTTTCTCTCACGTAATTCACTTAGTTTCTAAAGTTACCGGACACTTACATGAAAAAGCGACCACTATGCAAGTTGTTGCAGATACTTTTCCGGCAGGAACTTTAAGCGGCGCACCAAAACACAGAGCGATGCAATTGATTGAAGATTACGAAAAAACAAATCGTAATTTTTACGGAGGCGCAATTGGTTTCATGGATTTTGAAGGTAATTTTAATCACGCTATTATGATTCGAACTTTCCTGAGCAAAAATCATCAGTTGCATTGTCAGGCGGGAGCCGGAATTGTTGCCAGCTCTGATGAAGAAAGCGAAATGCAGGAAGTGTATAATAAATTAAGAGCATTGAATACAGCGCTGGAAATGGCAGAGAAAATATAGATATTGTTTCAAGTTTTATTTGTTTCAGGTTTCAAGTTGGTTGGAGCGTGAACTAAGAAAACTTGAAACCTGAAACTTGAAACAAATTAACTAATCAAAAAACCTATGAAAAATTTTATCCCTGTTGTTATTGCAATTTTATTTTTCGCGTCATGCGAAAAGAAAGATTCAGAGATTCTTCCGTTAGTGGGAACCTGGCGCTTGATAGCAGCAGAAACCACTGAGAATGATTCTACATTTTCAACTTTCAATCCAAAAACAAAAATGATTAAAATTATAAATGACACTCATTTTGCTTTTTTTAATCATGACCTCAATCATGGCAAAGATAGTTTAGCCGTGTTTTTTGGAGGAGCAGGGAAATATACTTTAAAAGATAGTGTTTATACAGAACATTTAGAGTTTTTCAATAACAGACAATGGGAGAATAATAAGTTTGAATTTGTGGTAAAAATCAAAAATGATACTCTGATACAAAGAGGATTCGAAAAAATAGAAAAATTAGGCGTCGACCGAATTATTATTGAAAAATACATTCGGGAAAAATAAAAAAACAATCAGTTTTCAGTCGCAGTTTTCAGTCACAGAACTTGAAACCTGAAACAAAGAAAACCTGAAACAAAATTAAGAAATGAAAAAAATATTAGTTATAGACAATTACGATAGTTTCACTTATAATTTAGTGCACTATTTAGAAGATTTAAACTGCGAAGTTACCGTTTACAGAAACGATGAATTTGATATTGACGAAATCGCATCTTTCGATAAAATATTACTTTCGCCAGGTCCCGGAATTCCGGATGAAGCTGGTTTATTAAAAGCGGTAATTGCAAAATATGCGCCAACAAAAAGCATTTTAGGCGTTTGTTTAGGTCAGCAAGCCATTGGAGAAGTTTTTGGCGGTACACTTTCGAATCTTGACAAAGTATATCACGGAGTTGCTACAAATGTAAAAACCGTAGTTTCAGATGAGATTTTGTTTGAAGGTTTAGGTAATGAATTCGAAGTGGGACGATACCATTCGTGGGTTGTGGATGCCAATTTACCAGATGTTCTTGAAGCAACTTCAATCGACGAAAATGGACAAATTATGTCACTAAGACACAAAACATTTGATGTAAGAGGCGTTCAGTTTCATCCTGAAAGTGTTTTAACACCAAACGGGAAAAGGATCTTGGAAAACTGGATTAAGAGTTAGTATTTAGTTTACAGTCTCAGTATTCAGTCTCAGTATTCAGTCTCAGTATTCAGTCTCAGTATTCAGTCTCAGTATTCAGTCTCAGTATTCAGTCTCAGTCTCAGTTACATTTTACAGAAAGACTTTAGAAACTTAGCCTCTCAGAACCTTAGCAACTTTAAAAAAATGATCACAATTTCAGAAACAAGAGAAATCAATATTGAAGATATATTGGTTTTATACAAAGCAAACGAATGGAGTTCAGCAAATAAGCCAAATGAATTATATAATGCTTTATTAAATTCAGAAAGTTTGATTACAGCTTGGGAAGGAAAAAAGTTAATTGGATTAGGAAATGCAATTTCTGATGGATTTCTAACCGTTTATTATCCGCATTTATTGGTTCTTCCAGAGTATCAGGGAAAAGGAATTGGAAAATTGATTATGGACAAAATGCAGGAGAAATACAGTCACTTTCACATGCAAATGCTTACTGCAGACGGACGATCAGTTGATTTCTATAAAAAAAACGGATTTGAACGCGCCGGAAAAACAGAACCGATGTGGATTTATCAGGGAAATGAACATTAACGGTTTTCAGTCTCAGTCACAGTTTAAAAACTCAGAAACTTAGTATCTCAGCAATTTAGCACCTTAAAAAGAATGAAAAATATATTAAATAAATTAATCAACCACGAAGTTCTTACTAAAGAAGAAGCAAAAAACGTATTGATTAATATTTCGAGCGGTCAATATAATCCAAGTCAAATTTCGGCATTTTTGACTGTTTTTATGATGCGAAGTATTACAATTGATGAGCTTTCTGGATTTCGTGAAGCTTTGTTAGAATTGTGCGTTCGCGTTGACTTATCAGCTTATAACACAATCGATTTATGCGGAACTGGCGGTGACGGAAAAGATACTTTTAACATCTCGACTTTGGCCTCTTTTATATCCGCCGGAGCCGGAATTAAAGTTGCCAAGCACGGAAATTACGGTGTTTCATCGATTTCAGGATCGAGCAACGTAATGGAAAAAATGGGAATCAAATTCAGCAATGACGCAGACTTTTTAGAAAACTGTATTGACAAAGCGGGAATTTGCGTTTTACACGCTCCCCTATTTCACCCGGCAATGAAAAATGTTGGCCCAATTCGTAAAGAATTAGCGGTGAAAACGTTCTTTAATATGTTGGGACCAATGGTAAATCCATCGTTTCCACAGAATCAATTAGTGGGTGTTTTCAATTTAGAATTAGCCCGAATGTATGCGTATTTATATCAAAATACCGATATCAATTTCACCATTTTACATTCGCTTGACGGCTATGACGAAATCTCTTTAACTGGTCCAACCAAAACGATTACATCAAACATGGAAGGTATGTTGAATCCTTCAGATTTTGGAGTTCGCCTGTTATCACAACGCGAAATCGAAGGTGGAAAAACCATCGAAGAATCGGCTGATATGTTTATCAATATCCTATCTGGAAAAGGAACTGAAGCTCAAAACAATGTAGTTTTAGCAAATGCTGCAATGGCCATTGCAACGGTTACAAAATGTTCTCCGCTGGAAGGTTTTGAATTAGCAAAAGAAAGTCTTTTCTCAGGAAAAGGATTAAAAGCATTTACAACATTACAAGAATTAAGTAAGTAAAAAAATAGTTTCAAGTTTATTTTGTTTCAGGTTTCAAGTTAGCGGAACGTTCCAACAACCTGAAACCTGAAACCTGAAACTTTAAAACAAAATAAAACATGAATATTTTAGATAAAATAATATTTGATAAACAACGGGAAGTCGTTCTTAAAAAGTCGATCATTCCGGTTTCGCAATTAGAAAGTTCTGTGTTTTTTGAGAGAGAAACCATTTCTTTAAGTCAAAAATTAAAAACAAGTTCAACTGGAATTATTGCCGAACACAAACGTCGTTCTCCTTCAAAATCAGTAATTAATCATAATTTTACGGTTGAAGAAGTGGTAAAAGGATATGAAAATGCAGGCGCTTGCGGAATTTCAGTTTTAACGGATGGCAAATATTTTGGTGGATCATTAGACGATTTACTTTTGGCAAGAGCGAGCGTAAATATTCCGCTTTTGCGAAAAGAATTTATTGTTGATGAATATCAAATTCTGGAAGCAAAAGCTTTTGGAGCTGATTTGATTTTATTGATTGCAGCAGTTTTAACTCGTGAAGAAATCAAATCATTATCACAATTTGCTAAGAAATTAGACTTAGAAGTTTTACTTGAAGTTCACAATCAGGAAGAATTAGAAAAATCGATTATGCCAACTTTAGATATGATTGGCGTGAATAACCGAAACCTAAAAACTTTTGAAGTAAGCCTTGATTTCAGTAAACAATTAGCATCGCAAATTCCGGATGATTTTGTAAAAGTATCTGAAAGTGGTATTTCATCCATCGAAGCCATTTCTGAACTTAAACCTTACGGCTACAAAGGATTTTTAATTGGAGAAAACTTCATGAAAACGGATAATGCCGGAAAAGCCGCAAAAGATTTTATTAAATCGCTATAGGCAGTAAGCTTTAAGCCTATTCTCAATACTAATTAGCCTAAAGCGTACAGCTTAAAGCTTAAAGCATTAAAAAAATGAAACTCAAAATATGCGGCATGAAATATCCCGAAAACATAATCGAAGTAGGCGCACTTCTACCCGATTATATGGGATTTATTTTCTATGAAAAATCCGCTCGATATTTTAACGGAACGATTCCCGAGCTTATCAAAACAATCAAAAAGGTGGGCGTTTTTGTAAATGAATCAGTTGAAAATATTATCGGAAAAATCAATAAACATAATTTACAAGCTGTCCAGTTACATGGAGAAGAATCTGTAGTATTCTGTGAGGAATTAAAAAATAAGATTGATAATAAAATCGAAATCATAAAAGTATTTTCAGTTGGAGATGATTTTAATTTTGACCTTTTAAAACCTTTTGAAGATGTTTGCGATTATTTTTTATTCGATACAAAAGGAAAATTACCCGGAGGAAACGGAACAACTTTCGACTGGAAAATATTGAAAAATTACACATCTGACAAACCATTTTTCCTAAGTGGCGGAATTGGACTTGAAGAAATAGCAGCGATTAAAAATCTCAAATTACCCGTTTATGCCATTGATGTAAACAGTAGATTTGAAATCGAACCTGGATTAAAAAACAAAAATTTATTAACCAATTTCAAACGAAAGCTTGAGATTGTCAACCTTTAAAATTTCGACAAAATGAATTTTAACGTCAACGAAAAAGGATATTACGGAGAATTTGGAGGAGCTTACATTCCTGAAATGTTGTATCCAAATGTAGAAGAATTACGCCAGAATTATTTAAAAATAACAAGCGAACCAGACTTTAAAGCAGAGTTTGACCAATTGCTAAAAGATTATGTTGGACGCCCAAGTCCGCTTTATTTTGCAAAGCGTTTGTCTGAAAAATACAATACAAAAGTATATTTAAAAAGAGAAGACTTAAACCATACCGGAGCACATAAAGTAAACAATACAATTGGGCAAATACTGGTTGCGAAACGTTTGGGTAAAAAACGTATTATTGCCGAAACCGGAGCTGGTCAGCATGGCGTTGCAACGGCAACAGTTTGCGCTCTTATGGGATTGGAATGTATCGTTTATATGGGTGAAATCGACATTGCACGTCAGGCACCAAACGTGGCACGTATGAAAATGTTAGGCGCTGAGGTTCGTCCCGCACTTTCAGGTTCAAGAACATTGAAAGATGCAACAAACGAAGCCATACGTGACTGGATCAACAATCCGGTTGATACACATTATATCATTGGATCTGCGATTGGACCACATCCTTATCCGGATATGGTGACACGTTTTCAGAGTGTAATTTCCGAAGAAATAAAATGGCAGTTAAAAGAAAAAGAAGGGCGTGAAAATCCTGATTACGTAGTTGCTTGTATTGGTGGCGGAAGTAACGCTGCCGGAACGTATTACCACTTTTTGCACGAGCCGGAAGTTGGAATTATTGCCGTTGAAGCAGCCGGAAAAGGTGTTGATAGCGGTCATAGCGCTGCTACAAGTAAGTTAGGAAAAGTAGGCGTTATTCACGGTTGCAAAACCCTTTTAATGCAAACGCCAGACGGACAAATTACGGAACCGTATTCTATTTCGGCTGGTCTGGATTATCCGGGAGTTGGTCCCATGCACGCGCATTTAGCAAAAACAGGTCGTGGAGAATTCTTCTCGGTAACTGATGATGATGCGATGCTTGCAGGTTTGCAATTGACTAAATTAGAAGGAATTATTCCCGCAATCGAGAGCGCGCATGCCTTTGCAGTTTTGGATCAAAAGAAATTTAAACCAACAGATATTGTGGTAATCAGTCTTTCTGGTCGTGGCGATAAAGATTTAGACAATTATATCGATTATTTTAAATTGTAATAAAAATCGTAATTTGCGCGTTCCCTTCGGTCGGGCTATCCGCTATATTCTCGATTAACAAAAACTACGGCTAAAAAGCCTTGTTTTTCTAAATCGGGAGATGCCGCTCCAACGAAGTTCACTGAAATCTACTAAAAAACAGAATCAAGTGAAGTAATCCCTAACGCAAAAAAATAAACAACGAGAAAAATCATATTATGGAAAAATTATTCTCCTACGGAACAATAAGATCAAAAGAAATTCAGAGGCAAATTTTTAATAAAATATTAATTGGAACTCCGGATCAACTTTTGGGTCACAAACTAAAAAGTCTTCAAATAGAAGAAGAATTTGGAATGGCAGACTATGTTGTAGCTGTCCCAACCGCAGAGTCATCAGATCCTATACACGGTATGGCTTTTGACATTTCTACTTCTGACTTGGCTAAAGTGGATATTTTCGAATCGAATGCTTATAAAAGAGTTGAGGTCACGTTGAAGTCCGGAACAGTGGCGTGGGTTTATATAGAAAATTAATTTTCGGATAAAAACCCAGCTTACACTGTTTTAAAATATAATGACGCAGATTAAAAAAATTTTCAATAATTATTCTGCAGATTTATTTCACACAGATTTAAATTGATTTAAAGCCGATTAAAATATATGTAATTAAAATCTGATGAATCTTCGTGAAACAAAGAATCTGAAAAATCTTATTTATCTGTGGCCAAATAATAATAACATACCTGACAGCTTTTATCTGATTCTGAAACTTCGGAATTGGGACTGTTAGGAGAAAAAATACAAACATGAACAGAATAACTCAAAAATTACAAGAAGATAAAAAGATACTTTCTATTTATTTTTCGGCGGGATATCCTAACTTAACTGATACCGTTCAGATCATTCAGGATTTAGAAAAAAATGGCGTGGACTTAATCGAAATTGGTTTACCATTTAGTGATCCTTTGGCGGATGGACCAACAATTCAGGCGAGTTCTACGCAGGCACTTAAAAACGGAATGACAACTCAAATTCTTTTTGATCAGCTGAAGAACATCCGCGAAAGCGTAAAAATACCGTTGATTATTATGGGATATTTCAACCCAATGTTACAATACGGAATTGAAGAATTTTGTAAAAAATGTGCCGAAATTGGTATCGACGGATTAATCATTCCTGATTTACCGGTTGATGTTTATGCAGATGAATACAAAGCAATTTTCGAAAAATACGGCTTAATTAATGTGTTCCTTATTACGCCTCAAACTTCTGATGAGCGCATTCGTTTTATCGACAGTGTCTCAAACGGATTTATCTATATGGTAAGTTCTGCGAGTGTTACAGGTTCTCAATCTGGTTTTGGAAATGTGCAGGAAGATTATTTCGAAAGGATTTCGAATATGAATCTTAAAAATCCACAGATTATTGGTTTCGGAATTTCGAATAAAGAAACGTTTAATCAGGCTACGAAATTTGCAAAAGGAGCTATTATTGGTAGTGCTTTTATTAAACATTTGAGTGAAAGTGGAAGCGGGAAAATTTCTGAATTTGTTGGAGCGATTCGATAGAAAATACAACTTTTACAATTATTTTGTACATTTGAATAAATCAATTATCATGGATTTAGAAGCTCGCAAAATATCTTTCGTTCAGGAATTTCTAAGACTTGAAAGTGAAGAAATAGTCACTCATCTTGAAACCATACTTCACAAACAAAAGGTTGAATTATTAGACCAGAAAATGCAATCAATGAGTATTGATCAATTTAACAAAGAAATTGATCAATCTCTTGATGATGCTAAAAATGGTCGAATTATATCTGCTAAAGACTTACAATCGAAAATTCAAAAATGGTATTAACAGTTTATTGGACACAATTTGCTGAGGATAAAATTAATGACATTTTTGAATACTACAAATTTAAAGGAGGAATTGCAGTTGCCCAAAACTTATTAAATGGAATAATTGATGTTTCGTTAAGTTTAGAGTTTAATGCTTATGGCGGGCAAAAAGAAGAACTTCTTTCAAATAAAAATGAAGATTTTAGATATTCAATTTTCAAAAATTAGAAAATCATATACTGGATAGAGGAACATATACAAATTGTATATGTTTCGAATATTTTCGATACCAGACAAAATCCGCAAAAGCTTAGTTTGGGAAAATAAATTCCTTTTTTGACTAATGATTTTCAATTAAAATTTACTTAAATCAACTACAAGGTTTTCTGTTAATATTGTGTTAAAATAAAATTAAACAGCTGTTTAAATTAAACGCTTGTTTAATTTTGTACCCGATTAGAAACAATACCATGTCAAACATCGAATTAAACGATAAAAAAATTCAGATTCTGGAAGTTGCTGAAAAGCTATTTTCAGAAAAAGGTTTTGAAGGTACATCAATACGAGACATCTCAAAGGTGGCAAAAATTAATATTGCCATGATTTCGTATTATTTCGGTTCAAAAGAAAGATTACTTGAGGCTCTTATTTTTTACAAAACTTCTGATATTAAACTTCAATTAGACAATTTATTACTTGAAAATCTCGAACCTCTTGATAAAGTCAATAAATTAATCGAAATTTACATTAACAGAATCAATTGTAACAGAGGGATTTACAGAATTTTACATTTTGAACTTACTTCAAAAAAAAGGGAACAAAACTTAGCTGCTTTTACTGAATTGAAAAAGGGCAACTTAAAATCCCTGGAAACAATAGTGAAAGAAGGACAATCTAAAGGAGTTTTTAGAAAAGATGTAATTATTCCGCTTATAACGCCAACTATAATGGGAACATTTTTTCACTTTCATATGAACAAACCTTTTTTTGAGGAACTTCTCAATTTAAACACCGAAACGTTATACAACGATTATATTAAAAACAGTCTTACAAAGCACATTCAACAAACTATAAAAGCTCTACTTGTTTATGAAAATTAATCAATTAATGCTCTTTGGGATTTTCTTTATTGGAATATCATCAATAGAAGCGCAAGAAAAAACAAGTTTAACCTTAGACGAAGCCGTGAAAATGGCCTGGGAAAAAAGTAACGAAGTTACGCTTGCCAATACTAAGGTAAACACAAAAAAATACGAATCACAAGAGGTAAGAAACAATCAGTATCCGGATTTAAAAATTTCCGGTCAATATCAGCGATTGACAAAAGCTTCAATTGACTTGCACAATAACGGTGATACGGCAAGTTCTGATCCAATGCCTTCTCCGGATCAGGCAATGTTAGGAATGGCAAATCTTAGTTTGCCAATATTTGCAGGATTTAAAATTCAGAACAGCATTAAAGCATCTGATAATTTATATGAAGCTGAAAGTGCTTATGCTGCAAAAACTAAAGAGGATGTGACTTTACGTGTAATTACGTATTACAGCGCTTTATACAAAGCACAAAAAACGTTAGATCTTTTAAACGAAAATCAAAAACAAGCGAAACAGCGTGTTACTGATTTTACGGAATTAGAGAAAAACGGAATCATCCCAAGAAATGATTTATTGAAAGCACAATTGTTAGTTTCAAAAACGCAATTATCTATTGATGAAGCAAATAACAACATCAACAATATCAACTTCTATCTTACGACTTTATTAAAATTAGATCCAAGTGTAAAACTTGAGATTAACGAAACTGATTTCTTTAATCTAAAAACAAGTAATGCGCCTACATCTGATGTATTGGCTTTAGAAAACAGAAAAGATTTAGAAGCGATTCGTTTTCAACAAAAAGCGAGTGAAGCAAATATTAAAATAGCGAAATCAGGTTATTACCCAGCTCTTTCATTACTGGGTGGTTATACTGCTTTAGATCTTAAAGATTTTATTACAGTAAAATATGCAATGAATTTTGGAGTTGGTTTATCTTATGATTTATCAGGAATTTTAAAAAACAGCGCAAATGTAAAAGCTGCAGAAAGCAAAGCTTTAGAAGTTAAAAATACAGAAGCCGTAATGACGGATCGTATTAAAGTTGAAGTTCAAAAATCTATTGAAGATTATAACTTAGCGATCAATCAAAGTGTGGTTTATGATGAAGCTCTTTTACAGGCTGCAGAAAACTACAGACTTGTTAAAGATAAATTTGACAATGGCTTATCAGACACTAACGATTTAGTTGAGGCTGATGTAGAACACTTAAATGCTAAAATCAACACAGCTTTGTCTAAAGCAACTATTATTCAAAAATATTACGAATTATTATCCGTATCAGGACAATTATCACAATCATTCAATCTTTCTAAAATATAATCGATAGCTCTCATGGAAAAGAAAAAAACAAATACTAAATTCATCATTATACTAACCGTTTTGGTTTTATTGGGGGGAACTTACGGAATAACAAAATATTTACACGGACAGGCTCACGAAGAAACGGATGATGCTCAGATCGAGAAAAAAATGAATCCAATTATCCCCAGAGTATCAGGATATATTAGCAAAGTGTATGTAAAAGATAATGATTTTGTAAAAAAAGGAGATACTTTATTTACTATCGACAAAAGAGATTACCAATTGAAAATTGATGAAGCTAATGCTGCTTTACTAGGTGCTGAAGGTCAATACGAAGCTGCTAAAGCTGATATTGGGAGCGCATACGCAAGTATATCGGTTTCTGATGCGAATATGAGATCTGCAGGTGGTTCTATCGAAAGTGCAAAAATCAGATTAAGACAGCTTACGAATGATTTCAACCGTTACAATAATTTGTATAAAACACATACAATCACAAAACAACAATTTGAGCAGGCTCAGAGTGCAAAAGATGAGGCTGAAAATCAAGTTAGAGTATTAGAACAACAACAAAGAGCAAGTTCTTACCAAAAATCAGTAATTCAATCTAAATCGAAAGTTTCTGATAAACAAACTGAAGTTGCTGCTGCTAACATCAAAAGGGCTAAAACAATGCTTGATGTAGCACATTTAAATCTTACATATACTGTTGTAACTGCTGCAATTGACGGGCAAGTTTCTAAAGTTGATATTCAGCCGGGACAATTAGTTCAGCCAGGACAATCTTTATTTTACATTATCAATAATACTGAAGCCTGGGTTGTAGCTAACTTTAAAGAAACACAATTAAACAAAATGATTGTGGGACAAAAAGTAAGCTTAAAAGTTGATGCTTATCCTAACTATGAATTCAAAGGAACTTTAACTTCTTTCTCTCCTGCAACAGGATCTCGTTTTTCATTATTACCTCCTGATAACGCAACAGGTAACTTCGTAAAAACAATTCAGAGATTACCGGTAAAAATTAGTTTAGACGAATCAAACGATCCTGAAAAAGTAAAATTACTAAGACCAGGAATGAATGTTGATGTAGATGTACATTTAAAATAAAATAATGACAGCAGTACAAGGAGATGACGATTTAGTAGAATACGGTTATAGACGTGTGATTATTACGATTACCGCAGTACTTTGTGCGCTGCTGGAAATTGTAGATACCACAATTGTAAACGTAGCACTAACAGACATGCGAGGTAGCCTTGGTGCTACTTTGACTGATGTGGCTTGGGTAATTACAGCATACGCAATTGCGAATGTTATTGTAATTCCGATGACAAGTTGGCTTTCACAACAATTTGGAAGACGTAATTATTTTGTGGCTTCAATCATTCTATTTACAGTCTGTTCCTTTTTATGTGGAAATGCCAGTAATATTTGGGAATTAGTTGCTTTTAGGTTTGTACAAGGTATGGGTGGGGGAGCTTTATTAGTAACAGCCCAGACTATTATTACCGAAAGTTATCCCATCGCAAAACGTGGTATGGCGCAGGCTATTTACGGAATGGGGGTAATTGTTGGTCCCACTTTAGGGCCGCCTTTAGGAGGTTATTTAGTAGATAATTATTCGTGGCCTTATATTTTTTATATTAATATTCCGCTAGGAATTATTGCTACTATTTTGGCACTTACTTTTGTAAGAAGTCCTAAATATGGAGAAAAGTTAAAAGCAAATCAGGTTGACTGGTGGGGAATTATATTATTAGCTTCTTTTATCGGATCATTACAATTCGTTTTAGAGCACGGTCAGCAAGATGACTGGTTCAATGATTCGCTAATTGTAACTTTAAGCGTTGTTACTGTTCTGGGATTAATATTATTTATCTGGAGAGAGCTGACCTATAAATATCCTATTGTAAACCTAAGTGTTTTAAAAGATGGAAATTTAAGAATTGGAACCGTAATGTGTTTTATTCTTGGTTTCGGTTTATACGGATCAACATTGATTATCCCAATTTACACGCAATCTGTTTTAGGATGGACCGCAACAGATGCCGGATTATTATTGATTCCGGGTTCAATTACAACAGCGATCATGATGCCATTTGTGGGTAATATGATACAAAAAGGAGTTCCGCAAGGCTATATGGTTGGAGTTGGATTTTTAGTATTCTTCTTCTTTACCTTTATGATGCAAACCCGCATGACACCTGACACTGGTGTTGAACATATGTATTGGCCTTTGATTTTAAGAGGAATTGGATTAGGATTACTTTTTGTACCTATTACAACACTTTCACTTTCTACATTAAAAGGAAAACATATTGGCGAAGGTGCTGCTTTTACAGGAATGATGAGACAATTAGGTGGTTCATTTGGTATTGCAATTATTACCACTTTTATCACTCGTTTCAGTCAGGAACACAGAGTTGATTTATTGACTAATTTAGATCCTGCAAAATTCGATGTTCAGCAAAGAATTGCAGGAATGCAAAGGGCTTTTGAAGCTAAAGGTTATAGTCCGGATGTTGCTCTTAAAAAAGCTTATCAGGCTTTAGAATATTCTATAATGAAACAAAGTACTGTAATGTCGTACATAGATATTTTTATGTATTTGGGAATTATGTTTTTATGCTGTATACCAATTATTCTTTTCATTAAAAAAGGAAAAAACAAGATTAATCCTGCTGATGCAATGCATTAATAATAATTGATTTATAATACGAAAAAGCCGAACTATTTATTTAGCCCGGCTTTTTTTATTTGCGAATTTGAAATTTTATTTATTGAATATGTTATACAGGGATTGAAATCCCTAGCCAAAATATATTTTAATTTTGAAGGAATTAAAATCCGCTCCTATACTATTTTACAAATCCGAAGGGATTGAAATCCCTACATACAATATGAAGCGAGTCTCCGACTCTCTGTGATAAAAAAAACTCAGAAATTCAGTAAATTAGATTCTTAGCATTTTTTTTAAAACCTTTGAACCTTTGAACCTCTGCACCTTTGAACCTTTGTTCCTTCAAAAAACCTATCTCGTAAACACCAAATGATCTCCTTCTGAAAGATTCGCATCAAAAGCATATCCATCATAATTGAAACCTTTTAAGTCATCAATAGTTGCTGCATTTGTATCAATGATATAACGAACCATCATTCCCCTTGCTTTTTTAGCGAAGAAACTGATTATTTTTAATTTACCATCTTTGTAATCTTTAAAATCAGGAGTAATTACGGGAACTTTTAAAGCCTTAACATCAACTGCTGAGAAATATTCGTTACTGGCTAAATTCACAAACAACTCTCCTTTTTCAAGTTCCTTATTTAAGGATTTGGTTACAGTTGGCTTCCAGAATTCATGAAGGTTTTTATATTCACCAACAGGCAATTTAGTTCCCATTTCCAGACGATATGCCTGCATTAAATCGAGCGGTTTTAAAACTCCGTAAAGTCCTGATAAAATTCTAAGCTTGCTTTGCAGAACCTCTACTTTTTCAAGCGGAATTGTATACGCATCTAAACCTGTATAAACATCTCCATCAAAAGTATAAATTGCCGGACGTGCATTTTCCGGTGTAAACGGTGTTTTCCAGTCCTGGTTTCTTTTCCAGTTTAAGTCTGATAATTTATCCGAAATTGACATTAATTCAGATAATTCAGCTGGCTTTTTCTCTTTTAAAATTTTATGAACCTGACGTGCTTCTTTTAAAAAAGACGGTTCTGTATAGTCTTTAGTTGGTAATTCTTTTTCGAAATTTAATGACTTCGCCGGAGATATAACAATTTTCATTTGTGCGTTTTTATAGGATTCAAAAATACAAATTGAAATTTTAAAAATAAGAGATATGGATTGATTTGTTCAATAGCGGTATCAATGTTTTTTTTACTACAAATTGCACAAATTTTCACAAATCATTCGTGGTAAAATTTAAAAAAAATTAGTACTAATTCGTGAAATTCGTGGCAACCTTTATTCTTTTAATAAAATTCTCCACCTCAAACTATGAATTTGTTCAAAAAAGTCAACAATAGATTATAATAGGCATTTTCTATGTTGTAAATTTGCACACGTTTCATTCTTCGTAAAGAATAGAAATGTATTACTTAAAATTGGTGAATTCGTGGCTATACAAACAAACTATAAAACAGCATTAGAACATAAAATCTTCGAAGTAATTTCGAAGGCATCTCAGGAACTTAACGTCGACAGTTATGTAATTGGGGGATTTGTCAGGGATTTACTTTTAAACAGGGGATCTAAAAAAGATATTGATGTTGTTGCAGTTGGCAGTGGTATCGAATTAGCTTTGAAAGTCTCAGAATTGCTTCCAAAAAAACCAAAAGTTCAGGTTTTCAAAACTTACGGAACTGCAATGTTGCGCTTTGAAGATACTGATATCGAATTTGTTGGCGCACGAAAAGAATCTTATAATTTCGACAGCAGAAATCCTATTGTTGAAAACGGAACTCTTGAAGATGATCAAAACCGCCGTGATTTTACCATCAATGCATTAGCTTTATCACTAAACGAAAAAACATTTGGTGATCTTTCTGATCCGTTTAACGGATTATCCGATTTAGGAAATAAAACAATCAAAACACCTTTAGATCCAAGTATAACCTATTCTGACGATCCATTGAGAATGCTTCGTGCCATTCGCTTTGCGAATCAATTGGGATTTGAAATCGAGAAAAACTCTCTTGACGCGATTACTAAAAATGCGGAGAGAATTAATATTATTTCAGGCGAAAGGATTGTTGATGAATTAAACAAAATTCTTTCGACAGACAAACCTTCAATTGGTTTTTTACTTTTATACCAAACCGGACTTTTAGATATTATTCTTCCTGAATTAACTGCTTTGAATCAGGTCGAAGAAATTGAAGGTCATACCCATAAAAATAATTTTTATCACACACTTGAAGTAGTGGACAATATTTGTCCAAATACAGATGATGTCTGGTTGCGTTGGTCGGCATTGTTACATGATATTGGAAAAGCGCCAACAAAACGTTTCAATAAAAAACAAGGCTGGACGTTTCACGGACATGAATTTTTAGGTGGTAAAATGGCCAAAAAAATATTCGAACGTTTGCATATGCCTTTGAATCACAAAATGAAATTTGTGCAAAAAATGGTCATCATGAGTTCGCGCCCAATTGTATTGGCACAGGACATTGTGACTGACAGCGCGGTTCGTCGTTTGGTTTTTGATGCCGGAGAAGATGTTGAAGATTTAATGATTTTATGTGAAGCTGATATCACAACTAAAAATCCGTCGAAGTTTAAGAAATACCATAAAAATTTTGAAATCGTACGCAAGAAAATTGTAGAAGTTGAAGAACGCGATCATGTTCGTAATTTTCAACCGCCTATTTCAGGTGAACAAATTATGGAAATGTTTGATTTGCAACCGGGTCGTGAAATTGGAGTTTTGAAAGAAGCGGTAAAAGAAGCTATTTTAGAAGGTGATATCCTCAATGAATATCAGGCTGCTTATGATTTTATTATTAAAAGAGCGGAGAAATTAGGTTTAAAAAAAGTTTAAGAATAAGTTTTTACATAATGAAAAAAGAGAATAAATCAGTAATCATTTGGTTACTATCAGGCTGTGTTTTATTGTTTTTAATGGTTGTAGTTGGGGGAATTACCCGCTTAACCAATTCAGGTTTATCAATGACCGACTGGCATTTGGTAACCGATACTTTCCCGCCTTTGACGGATGCAAAATGGAATGAAGCTTTTGAGCAATACAAGAAATTTCCCGAATATCAAAAAATCAATATTCACAACGATTTTCAACTTTCAGATTATAAATTTATTTATTTCTGGGAATGGTTTCACCGTTTTATTGGTCGCATCATTGGATTGGTTTTCTTTGTGCCGTTTGTTTATTTCTTAATGAGAAAAAAACTGGATCGTCCAACAATCAAAAAATGTATTGTTTTATTGGCAATGGGAGGTTTTCAGGGGTTTTTAGGCTGGTTTATGGTTCGCAGCGGGTTAATTGACAATCCTGATGTAAGCCATTTTAGACTTTCATTACACCTTACTTTCGCCTTTATCACTTTTGCTTATACTTTATGGGTAGCATTGGATTTAATTTATCCTGAAAGAACAATTACTAAAGTAATTCCGCTTCGAAATATCGCGAGATTTGCATTGGTGGCATTATTAATACAAATTATTTATGGTGGTTTTGTAGCAGGATTAAATGCAGGATTAATTCATAATCACTGGCCCTTAATGAGCGACGGACAATTTATCCATGATTCGGTTTTTATCGAACAGCCAACTTTGGTTAAAAACTTAATCGAAGGAAAAAGTGGCGTTCAGTTTGTTCATAGAACTTTTGCTTATGTTGTTGTCGCTTTTATTCTGTTTTTATATTACAAAAGCACTAAATTTTCGCTTACAAGAACGCAAAGTAACGGAATCAAAACTTTAGTTGTTTTTGTATTTATCCAATTTGCATTAGGAGTTTTTACGCTCTTATATAGTGTTCCACTAGCTTTAGGATTAATTCACCAAATTATGGCTTTCTTCCTTTTAAGTGCCATGACATTTACTTTGCATAGATTAAGCAAATAATACCAAACTTATAAGAACAAAAAAATCCTTCGCTGAAGGATTTTCTTGTTTTTATTACGAACCTAAATCGTATTGAACCTAAACCGGATTAAAATCCGGCCCTACAAAATGAATCGAGCCGATGGCTCTTTAATATTGGATTGAATTCCGTGGGAATGGTTTATAATGTAGGGCTGGATTCTAATCCAGTTTACATATAGTGAAAATATTATTTTTTATCCCAGCCAATTTTTAAAATCCTGAACTTTTTCGCGGCTTACAATTACCTCATCTTCTTTATATGATGGTAAAATTACCTTAAGTCTGGAATTTGTATATACCTGAATTTCTTTAATCGCTGTAAGCGGAACAATGAATTTTCGGCTTACGCGAAAGAAATCTTTTTTGTCTAATTCTTGCTCCAGAATCTCAAGAGTCGAATCGATTAAATAGTTTCTATTATCAAAAGTATGAATATAAGTTCCTTTGTTTTCACTAAAAAAACACTCAATTTCTTCTGTAGCAATCACCTTTAAATGTTGCCCTATTTTTACTGTAAATCGTTTTTTATAACTCTTTTCAAAAGGATTTGATAACATTTGACGTATTTGTTCAAAATCCAGCTGAAGATTCTGATTTACTGAATCTGCTTTGGGAAGTCTTGCTTTAAACTTAGTAACAGCCACTTCCAGATCATCTTCGTCAATGGGTTTCAAAAGATAATCGATGCTATTAAGTTTGAAAGCTTTTAGGGCATATTCATCATAAGCGGTTGTAAAAATAATGGCGCTTTGAATGTCTATTTTTTCGAAAATTTCAAACGATAAACCATCTGATAACTGAATATCGAGAAAAATTAAATCCGGATGTTGATTATTTGAAAACCAGTGAATTGATTCTTCTACAGAATGCAACATGGTTTCTACAGTGATATCTAACTTTTCTAGTTTTCGCTGCAATAACCTTGCAGCCGGTTTTTCGTCTTCTATAATTAATGTGGTCATTTAGCAGGATCCAAAAATTGAAAATTTAGTTAAAATTACTCCCATTTATTTTTATTCTGAGCATCTTTGTCCATATATTTTTGAATTTTCTTTTGCTCCCAATCTCTGTTGAAAAAAACATCAGGTCCAAATACTGTGAATGCATGAATCAATAAGGCAATTCCCCAGTAAAATAAGGTCGAATAACTTTGCCAGTTTTCAAAACCCCTCACTTCAATATGATTCCAGGCAAAATTTCTGCTGAAATTGGAGATAAGAATTATAGCGTTTACAATAATAAAAATTCTTAAATGCGAATAAAATCCTTTGATTCTTTTCACTTTTTTGAATGCAATCTCATAACTTTCTTCTGTACTAAATTTGTGTGCATGTTCATCATACATCTGTTCTCTAAATCGTCCCATTTTATTTTGATTTAATTATTGCCATTTATTTTTGCCTTCTTTTTCTTTTTCTATCAGTTCTCTGATTTTTCGTTCTTCCCAGTCTTTTCCAAGAACCGGAAATATTTCAAAAACCTTTAATCCGTGAAAAACAACTCCTATTCCCCACCACAATAAGGGCCAGTAAAACCACAAATGATCTGGAGATGTATATAGATTTACAAAGATCAAAACAATATTTACACCTATATATGATGTGAGATTGGCATAAAATCCTTTAAGATCCTCAACTTTCTTTTTTGCAAGTTGATATCTGTCTTCTTCATTTAAATTCACTTCCATTATTTCCAGTTTTGTTTATTATTTTCTTTTTGCAAAATCTCTCTAATTTTTCGTTCTTCCCAATTTGAGCTGTAACCATATACTTTAAAAGCATGCATTACAACGCCAAATCCCCAACCTAAAGCCGAAAACCAAAACCATTGAAATCCTGGAGAAAACCTCAGATTAATAAATATTAAAAACGGAATTATACAACAATATGATATTATATTAGCATAAAATCCTTTTAACTCTTCTACTCTTTTTTTAGCTCTGAAATAGGCTTTATTCTCATCGCTATATGCTGCATTTGTTTCCATAACTGATATTTGTTTGGTTAAAATTGGAATTTTAACTGTGAAATTTTTCTCGTTTTGTTCAATAACGACCTTTCTGTCTGTAATGATTCCGTATCGATTCACGATATTTTGCAATCCCACTCCCTGCCTGTCCTGTAAAACTTCTTTTTTCTGAAAATCATTTTGAATCGCTAAATAATCTCCATCAACAAAAATTCTGATGTGCAATGGTTTTTGTTCGCTTACTACATTATGTTTAACCGTATTTTCGAGCAAAAGCTGTAATGATAACGGAACCACTTTTGCATCCGGATTTATGTTTGTCGTAGGTAATTCATAAAACAAACTATTCTCGAAACGCATTTTCAACAGGTTCATATAGGTTTTGGCAAAAGCCAATTCATCTTCAACCGAAACCAATTCTTTATCCTTTTGCTCTAAAACGTATCGATAAATTTTAGATAATGAAGTAGTAAAACGTTGCGCATTATCCGGATTTTCTTCAATCAAAGAACTTAAAACATTCAGGCTGTTAAAAAGAAAATGAGGATCTATTTGATTTTTTAAACTTTCAAATTTAGCATTTGCCGTTCCTGCGATAATCTTTTGTTGAGTTATTTCAAATTTTGATGCCTGTTTCCATTTTACCATAAAACTTCTGGCTTGCAGGAAAATCGAAACTCCAAGCGATAAAATGATATAAAAAAAATGTTTCCAAATCATTCTGTCGCTAAAAAAATTATCTAAAGGAATATTTTGAACGACTACAAAAATGATATAATTGATTCCTAACACAGCAGGAACTGTATATAAAACAGTAAACAAAATTCCGTAATAAACTCTCAAATTGGTATTTTCCAGCCAGTCCCATTTTCGATCTAAAAGAACACTAATAAAACCGTTTCCAAAACCAAGTCCAAAAGAGTAAAGACAACTCAATAGGAATGTAAGAACAACATTTTGTACATTTAAATCTGCGCCTAAAAAAGCAGAGAATATTACCGTAAAGACCATAGAAATCTTGAAACAAATAATTGTTCCACTTTTTAAATCAGCAAAGGTATTTCCATGATCTTTCATTACAGTATTAATTTTTTAATTTATTTTTTACAATTTTTTTGAATTTCCAAAGCTCTGTCTAATCCCCATTTTGGAGAAAAAGAAGTTTCCGGTTTAAAAGTAGCAAAAAGTTCTACAGCTTTATCCACTTGTGCACATAATGGTTTTGTGTCGACTCCTGTCCATTTTGCGCCACCCAATTGATAATCTGCTTCGCCAAAAACGATTCTTGGATTGTTTGGGTCGATCGCTTTTCCTTTTGCATACGTTTCCATTATTTTAGCCGAATATTTCATGCCGTTTGTCATAGGATCTGCAATAACATAACCTGTATATATCAACGCCTGAAGCGCGTATAACTCTGCATTATTTTGATCTTTTATCAATTCAACATCAAGTGCGTCTTGTGCTTTTGTCAATAACAAATCAACTTTTGTTTTGTCTTTTTCAGTAAATGAAGATGTAGTATTGATTAAAGCGACATAGTAATTGGGCAAATAACTTGTTTTTTCTGCTGTTGCAATTCTTTCAAACAATGCCGAAGCTTCTGTGTTTTTTCCTTCTTTCCAAAGTCCGAAAGCTTTTCCCATTCCTTGTTCAAATTGTGTTTGTGCAGAGCTTATTACTACTACAAGTAATGATACGAAAGTGATAATTTTTTTCATTTTAATAAATAATTTAATTGGTTATTTTTAGGTGGTTAGTTATTATTTAGAGTGTAATTTCAATTTTTGAATCTTTATTGACAACAAATTTAGCATCTTTATATGCAGGAGGTCCCATAAATCCTTTTGCATTATTTGAAGCGGCATAATCTTCAGAAGGTATTCCCATCATATTTTTATCCAGTTTTCCGTTATTGTTTTCATCGTGATACGTTGAAATTGCATATTCTCCGGCAGGAATACTTTCGAATGTTACGGTAGCTTCGTTATTTTTAATTTTTGAAGCTACACTTTTATAAATGGTTTTAAGAAATGTTCCATCTGAATTGTACAAGCCAACCCTAACCATTCCTGTATTGTTTTTTAAACCTGAAACCGAAACTGTAAGGTTTACATTTTGAGCAGAGATAAAACTGCAGATAAATAATGTGATTATGGTAATAATTTTTGTCATGATTTTGTTTTTTTAAGTTACTAAGTGTCTCAGTTTTTTTGTTGATGATTAAAACTCTGTTTGTTATTTGATTTTCTAAGTTTTTACGGAATTAAGTTTCTAAGTTTTTTTTACTTAGTAACTCAGAACCTTAGCAACTTAGTCGCTTATTATTTATACTTCAAAAGTATGTTTGTTTTTATTGTTTTAAAATTAATTGATACTGAGTTGTTGAATTTGATGACTGAATTGTTTTTTTGAGGGGCAAAGGTTCAGAGTAACAAAGGGACAAAGGTTTTCTTTGAATTTTCTATACAAAACTTTGTTCCTTTGAACCTTTGCCGCTTTGTACCTCTTTAAAGATTTTTCAATTGATTCTCATTTTTATTATCGCTAATCGTCCAGAAGAAACCTACGAAGAAAAATCGATCTGCAGTTGGTAAAACGGGTTGTCTGTTGTAGACTCCGTTTGCGTCCGGAAGTTTTGCATAATCATATCCAAAAACATTTTGAGTTCCTAATACATTCGAAACTGAGAAATAAAGAATTTTTTGTGTCGTTAATAAATATGCCCAGTTAAAACTCAAACTATTATATGATTTTGTTTTTCCGTTCATGAATTGCGTTTGGTTTGGATCATTATAAGGACGTCCAGAACTATAACTGTTCGTGAAACCTATTTGCGATTTCCAATCTGTAATAAAATATTTAGTTACGATTGACAAACTGTGATTGGCCACAAAGTTTGGAGTTGCCATGTTTGGAAAATTCTTGTATTGTCTTTCTGAATCAATGTAAGAATACGAAATCCAATATTCTAAGTTTTTATATAAATTACTGTCTCTCCAAAACAAATCCAGTCCTTTTGCATATCCTGAACCGTTATTATTGAAAACCGAATTGTACTGAATATCTCTGGTATTATATTGCACTAAATTGCTGTAATCTTTATAATAAGCTTCGGCTCTAAAAGTCTGACCTGGTTTTGTAAATTGATAATTTAAGATATAATGGCTTGCTTTTTCACTTTCAAATTGATGGTATTTAGAATATTTAATATAATCAACAACAGGAGTTTGAGAAAAATCTCCGTAAGCAAATGAAAATTGACTGCTTTTAGATACTTTATAAGCCATAGAAGCTCTTGGTGCAAAATTAGTTTCGTCTAATAAACTATTATTAGAAAGTCTTACTCCTACTTTCATAGCCAGCTTTTTTGAGAACAAAATATCTCCTTCAGTATAAAAAGCAGCAATATTTGAGTCGTAACCATTTGATGATTGTATTGAAATATTGTCATTGAAATTCTCATTGAATTTGGTCATAAAATAATCGGCCCCAAAAGACAATTTAAAATAATTTGAAATGTTTTTTCTTAATTTCAATTTCAGTTGCGCTGCATTTTCGTTGCTGTCAACATCATTAATATCATATTTGACTTTGTTTTTGCTATAACCATAACTAATTCCTGATGTAAGTTGCCAGCCGGTACCAAAATCTCCTTTATATGACGCATTCAAATAAAAATTATTATTATTTAAATCAGTTCTTACCGGATCTGTAAAATTTACATTCTTCTGATTTAAATCGAATTTTTCAGCATCAAAAGCAGCATAAAATTTAAAAATTCCTCTTTCAAAATGATATCTGTAAACTGCTTCTCCACCTATGGATTGGTACGGACTATTCCAGTCAACATTTTGAGGAATTACAGCCTGATATGGTGCCAGATTAATATAGTTGGTATTGATACTAAACGAACTTTTTTTCCATTTTTGTGTATTTCCAACCCCTAAACCTACCGTCATTAAAGCAATATCAGTTTTATTCTGGTCGGGTTCATCTTGTGTATTCAATAACAAAACACTTGATAAAGCTTCACCATATTCTGCAGAATAACCTCCTGTTGAAAATGCAATTCCGCTAAACAAGAAAGGCGAAAACCTGCTTCTGGTTGGCAAATTATTAGTTGATGCGCCATAAGGTTGCGCCACACGAAGTCCGTCTACAAAAGTTTGTGTTTCGCTTGCTTCTCCCCCACGAACAAATAAACGCCCGTCTTCGCCCACAGTTTGTGTTCCCGGTAAAGTTTGTAAAGCGGCGATTATATTCCCTGCAGAACCTGCCGTAGTTACAATATCTAAAGGTTTTAATACCGAAACTCTTGCTTTATCACCAGATTCTAATGTTCCCGCAGTGATTACAACGGCATCAAGGGAATTGACATTCTCTCTCAGTTTTACGCTTTGGTCTTTGAAATTTGTAACATCAATTTCTTTTTTGAAAGTTTCAAAAAGTAAAAAACTAATCACTAAAGTCTGGTTTCCTGTTGCAGTAGTTTCAAAAGAGAAATCTCCGGTTTCAGAACTTGTTGCTCCGTCATAAGTTCCATCAATATAAATGTTAGCTCCGGGAACTGGTTTTCCTTTTTGATCTAATACTTTACCCGAAATCGTGTTTTGAGCAAAAATGAAAGCGGTAAAAAGTAAAAAGGCAATTGTAAAAATTTTGGTTTTCATACCTGTTGGTTTAAATATTATTTTGTTTTGGTGAGACAAATGTATTTTAACAGTTTTAGTTAAAAAATATTAAATAACCCAATTGTAGAATTTCAAGGATGAGTTGTAAATTACTTATTTGTATCTTAGCTTTCGAGTTTTAAAACCATTCATTATGTCAGAAAGTAAAAGAATTTCGAATTTATATCAATCCATTTACAATGGAAATCCGTGGTTGGAAGTTAACTTGACGAATACATTAGAAAATGTAACCGCAGAACAGGCTTATAGAAAAATCAATCCAAATTTAAACACAATTTGGGAAATTGTCAATCACCTGATTCAATGGCGAAGAAATATATTAAGACGCGTTGAAGGAGAAGTAGTGACTCCGCCTGATCATAATTATTTTGTTCCGGTTTTAGATCCTTCAGAAGCTGCATGGGAACAGTCTCTTCAAAATCTTGCTAAATCACAAGAATCATGGAATGTGTTTTTTGAAGATTTTAATGATGCCGATTTAGAGAAAGTATACGTAAATAATGAACATACTTATTATGAGCATATTCACGGAATTATTCAGCACGATGTTTATCATTTGGGGCAGATTGTTATTTTAAAGAAGATGCTTTAAACTCAATATTTATGACAGAAAAAGAAAAAATGATTGCCGGGGAATATTATATCGCTACGGATCCTGTTTTAATAAAAGAACGCCGAAAAGCTAAAAACTTATTGCATCGTTTGAATGTAACAGAATATCGTTTGACTAAAAAAGCAAAGGAAATTTTAGCCGAATTAATTCCCAATACAGGAAAAGGTTTTTACATTGAACCTCCCTTTCATTGTGATTATGGCTACAATATTACTTGTGGTGAAAATGTTTATTTTAATGTGAATTGTGTCGTTTTAGATTGTGCGCCGGTAAATATTGGGTCAAATGTATTTTTTGCCCCAAATGTTCAAATTTACACCGCGACTCATCCGCTTGACGCCGAATTAAGAAAATCGCTCGAAAATGCATTACCCATTTCAATTGGAGACGATTGCTGGATTGGTGGAAACTCTGTAATTTGTCCTGGCGTAACCATAGGAAAAGGGTGTGTTATTGGCGCAGGATCTGTAGTCACAAAAGACATTCCGGACAATTCACTCGCGGTTGGAAATCCGGCAAAAGTAATTCGAAAATTAAATCAGAAACCCCAATAAATAAACAATGCTTACCTTAAATAAAGTTCACCATATCGCTATTTTATGTTCTGATTATCAGAAATCAAAAACTTTTTATACCGAAGTTTTGGGTTTAACCATCATTAGAGAAATATATCGCGAAGAACGCCAATCGTATAAACTGGATTTAGCTTTAAATGGTTCTTATGCGATTGAATTGTTTTCATTTCCAAATCCGCCACAACGTCCTTCACGCCCTGAAGCGGTAGGTTTGCGTCATTTAGCTTTTGAAGTGATAAATTTAGAAGAAACAATTGCTTTTTTGAATACAAAAAATATAGAATCGGAGCCAATCAGAATTGATGAAACAACCCAAAAGCGATTTACTTTTATCGCTGATCCGGATGAATTGCCCATTGAGTTTTATGAAAGATAGAATATTCGCGCAAAGCAGCTAAGTTCCTTTAATCTGTAGCTAAAAGTCTTTGCGGCTTCGCGACTTTGCCGCGAGATTTTTACCAGTGTTCACTAAAAAAGACTTTGTGCCTTAGTGCCTTCATAGCAATAGAAGATTTTCCTTCTTCCAAAGTTTTAACATAATATACTGAGCCATTTTTATTAAAAAACGAAAATGATTCTCTAATTTTGTGAAATCGCAAATAAAAATCCTGCGATTTCAAATCCAAATCTGATGAACAAAACGGCGAAAATCAAAAAAAATCATCAATTCATTGTCCTTCAAAAATTAGTTATCGTTTCTATTTTAATTGGCTTTCTTTCTGCCTTTTTAGGAATTTCACTAAAAAAAATTACCGAATATTACGAGGAAATCTTCTTTCATGAAGTAACAATAAATCCTGTTTTTTATATCATTTTCCCGGTTTTCGGATTATCTGTAATTTATTTCCTAAGGCAATATCTTTTTAAGAAAAAAGAAAACAAAGGAATTAAAGAAGTATTTGAAAGTACAAAATCAAGTACCAAAAACTTACCTTCCTATAAAATTCCTTCTCACTTTATAAACGGATTATTAACTGTTGTTTTTGGAGGCTCAACCGGAATCGAAGTTTCTACCGTTGTGGCAACCGCTACAATTGGATCTGTTGCCCAACAAAAAGAAAATGTATTTCGTAAATATAAAACCGAACTTATTTGTGCAGGTGTTGCAGCCGGAGTTACGGCTTTATTCAGCAGCCCGATTGCCGGAATTTTATTTGCGCTTGAAGTAATTTCGAGAAAAGTAACCCGCGCTTTTATAATTTCAAATATCATTGCCGTTGCTGTTGCTTTTGGATTGCTTTCCATCTTAAAAGAAGAACCTTTATTTGCTGTTTCAATTACAACCTGGCATTTAAAAGCGATTCCGTATTTTATTCTTTTAGGCATTTTAGCCGGAATAAACTCGGTTTATTTAACACGTTGTGTACTGTTCTTTAAATCACAATTCGGAAAAATCGATACTCATTATTATAAGATCTTAATAGGTTCAGTAGTTTTAAGCGTTTCATTATTTATTTTTCCACAATTGTACGGAGAAGGATATCACGCTATAAAAGGAATATTTGGTAACTCGGCCGAAATTCCGTTAACGCTGACTTTAGCTTTCACGTTTGTTGGAATTTTGCTTTTAAAACCTATTGTAACTTCTATAACATTAGCTTCCGGAGGTGACGGAGGAGTTTTTGCACCCAGTTTATTTATTGGTGCTTTTTTAGGATTATTACTGGCTTCGGTTTTAAATACCTTTTTTCATGTACATGTAATTCCCGTTAATTTTATGATTATAGGAATGGCTGCTGTTTTAAGTGCCAGTATTCATGCGCCTTTTACAGCAATCTTCTTAGTTTGCGGATTAACAAATGACTATACTTTATTTTTACCGATTTTAGTCGTTTGCTTAATTTCAAAATACACAGCAAAAATGATTTATCCGTATACCGTTTATTCTTATTCTCCGAGTTTAATAAAATAGATATATATATTTCCCCACAGATTCCCTCCCATTTTATCTTTTAAATCATTAAATCTGCGGGTAAAAAATATCAAAGTTTACCCAAAAAATACCACATAATGCCAACTCCAAAAATTAAAAGAGGCTATCGTAAAACGCGCTACATTCTTTATAAGGAAACTTTAATCGATTCTAAGGAACATTTTTGGTCCTTTATCGGATCATTTGTCGGAATTGGAATTTTATCCTATCTGGAATCTATTCGTTTTTCAGGCAGCGACATTGTTTTCCTGATTGGTTCTTTTGGAGCATCGAGCGTGTTAGTTTACGGAATTATTCAAAGCCCGTTTTCACAACCCCGAAATTTAATTGGCAGTCATGTAATTTCAGCAGTTATTGGGGTTACGATAAACAAATTAGTACCTGACATTATTTGGTTGTCTGCGCCGTTGGCAGTTTCTCTTTCGATTATTTTTATGCAAATTACTAAAACGCTTCATCCGCCCGGAGGTGCAACGGCACTTATTGCAGTTACAGGTTCTGCGCAAATAAAAGATTTGGGATATATGTATGTGCTTTCTCCGGTTTTAGATGGTGTTTTGATTCTGTTCGTAACAGCATTAATTTTCAATAATATGACTTCAACCAGATCATATCCCAGTCATAGCACCTATCATAAACATTATCACAAGATGAGGAAAAGATTGGTTGGGAAGTAATATTCTCTGTAACTCATTGTCACCCTGAGCGAAGTCGAAGGCTTGTTAATTGGAACGGGGCTTCGACTCCGCTCAGCCTGACAAATATATTGTGCTCAGCCTGACAAATACACTTCGCTAAGCCTGACAAATACATTTGGCTCAGCCTCACAAAAAAATCTTTTCAACAAATCGTAATTCACAATTCGTATTTCGTTTTTTATATTTTACCTTTGACCTTTCAATAAAAACAAAGATTATGGTTTATAAATTTAGAGTAATTCTAGACGCCGAAGAAGATATTTTTAGAGACATTGCAATTCTTGAAGATGATACTCTTGAAGATTTCCATAATGCGATCTTCAACGCTTTTGGTTTTGACGGAATGGAAGTAGCTTCGTTTTATACCTGCGATGAAACTTGGAATCAGGAAGATGAAATTGCACTTTTTGATACTGGCGATGTTCCCGGAGAACAAAGAACCATGAGCGATTATAAATTATCGGATCTCTTAGATGAACAAAATACTAAAATCATATACGTATATGATTTCATTAATATGTGGACTTTTTTAGTTGAATTAGCCGCTATCGAAGATCAGATTGCCGGAGCTCCTTATCCCGAAACTCTATTCTCTCACGGAGAAATGCCAGACGAAGCCGGTGAAAAAAGCTTTGAAGCAGATATGCACGACGATATCTACGGAGAATTTGAAGATGACCTTGACGAAGATGATCTTGATATGTTTGAAGGTGACGACAGCTTTGAAGATTTTGGATTTGAGGAGAATTGGAATTAGAGGAAAGGTTCAAAGGCTTAGAGTTGCAAAGGTTCAGAGGTTGTTTAAAAACTATGATTTTTACAATGTAATATTATTCTTATTTTTGTATTTAATTTTTTAAATATAAACTATGAATACTTTTCGAGACCTTTTAATCTGGCAGAAATCAATGAGCCTGGTAACTTCAATTTATCAAATAACAAATTCATTTCCAAAAGAAGAAATTTATGGACTATCTTCACAAATTAGAAGAAGTTCAGTATCAATACCCAGTAATATTGCGGAAGGTTATGGCAGAGATGGAAATAACGATTATTTGAGATTTTTAAACATTTCAATTTCATCACTCTTCGAAATGCAAACCCAACTTGAAATCTCATTCAATTTAAAATATTTAAACGAGAATCAATTTAATAAAATAAATGGAGAAAGCAGAGAAATAGAAAGAATGTTAAGTTCTTTTATTCGAAAGATAAAAGATCGCAAATAAACCTTTGCCACTCTGAACCTTTGCCACTCTGAACCTAAATAAATAGATGATAAACCTTTTCAACACCCACATCGAGACGCTTGCGATACACCGCGTAGGAAACAAAAGCAGAAACGAAGCGATTTTTTTATCGGAACAGCCTTTTAACTTAAATGATGAAATTGTGCCTTTGATAAAAGAGTACTTTTTTAAGCCTTTTAGAGAGAAAGAAGAAAACTATTATCAGTTTGCGCACGAAGTCGATTTGGATTACAACGACATGTTTAAATATGCTACTGAGATTTTTGATAATCCGAATAATCTACAGGAGATTTCAAAAAAAATAACAACGCATTTATTTGAACAATCGAATCATCCGCACATTAAAAACGGAGAAGTTTATGTAACTTATTTAACGAATTTAAGTATCGATAATAATGTTGTTGACGCTATCGGAATTTTTAAAAGTGAAATTCAGGCTGACTTTTTACAGTTTGAAGAAAAAAACAGCAATCTTGAAATGATTCTGCAACAAGGCATCAACCTGAGCAAGTTAGATAAAGGTTGTTTGATTTTTAATTATAAAAAAGAGGAAGGATATAAAATTCTGACTGTTGACAGTAACCGTTATGATGCGCGTTATTGGTTAGAGCATTTTTTATCTGTTGATGCTTTTGAAGATGAAAACTTCATCACAAAAAAATACTTGAAATTTTGTCAGGGATTTGCAAAAGACGTTGTTTTTCCTGCTGAAGACAAAAAAGAAGAAGTAATGTTTATGAACAGATCTGTGAATTATTTCGCTAAAAATGATCAGTTTGAAGAACAAAATTTCTTAAATGAAGTATTAGACAATCCCGACTTAATTCCTGAATTCAAAAACTACAAAGTTGATAAAGGAGAAAAATACAGCATCGAAGATGTAACCTCATTCCCTATTGCGAACGCAGCAGTTTCTGACGCGAGAAAATCGATTAAAAACGTTATTAACCTGGATACACATATTCAGATTAAAATGGATTTTATCAATCCTGAAAGTGCAGAGAAATTTGTTGAAAAAGGCTGGGATGAAGAAAAACAAATGTATTACTATTTAGTTTACTTCAACAAAGAAGAAAAAAGCTAGTAGTCTTTCATTTTCTATTACTTACTTAAAACAAAAAACGGCAATTGCATTTGTGATTGCCGTTTTTTTATTGACTTGTTTTTATTCAAAAAAGTAAAAAATACGTATTAAGATAATTTCTAAAATATTTTTTAACGCCATTTAAAAAAAATAATTTTAAATTGTAGTAGATTTGATATTCAGAGCAATGACAAAAACATAATATTAGAT
Organism: Flavobacterium sp. FlaQc-47; assembly: GCF_044006475.1. Classification (NCBI taxonomy): domain Bacteria; kingdom Pseudomonadati; phylum Bacteroidota; class Flavobacteriia; order Flavobacteriales; family Flavobacteriaceae; genus Flavobacterium; species Flavobacterium sp. FlaQc-47. The sequence continues at coordinate 520,543 of NZ_JBIPCQ010000004.1, forward strand.
TTAGAAAATATTTTACTAACACTAAAAATTTAATGGCAGATTTAAAAAAAACAGGACTTACATTAGAAGAGCGGGCTTTTGAAACTGCAAAAGCATTACTTGAAAAATATCAATATCCGAATGATCTCACTCTTGAGGAAAATGCAAATTTAGATGAATCCTATACTATTTTAATTACGCTATTATATACCGAAGAATTAATTGAAGAAGAACAGTTAGCAATTTTATCCATCATAGATGAAATGAAACTACTGGACGGCAACAGATAAAATAGAAAACTGTAAACAAAAAACGACAACTACATTTATCTGTAATTGCCGTTTTTATTAAAGCCCTTTAACTTTTATAATATTGAGAATAGAGCTTTTACAATATCATCGTAAACTTGTTTGTCTCTTTCACCCGCACGAGCCAGTACGCGGATTCCGGAATAATTATTAAAAATAAATCTCGCCAAAGTTCTCGCATCTAAATTCTTAGAGATCTGACCTGAATCCTGCCCTTTTTGAACGGCTTTTGTAAAAACTTCTTCCATTATACGGCTGTTATCTTTTACAATTTTTGCAATTTCTTCATCATGCATAGCAAGTTCAACAGAAGAATTGACCATAAAACAGCCTTTGGTAATGCTGTCTTCTAAACTCTCAATAACTGCTTGTTTAAAAATATCCCGCAGCGTTTCTTTTATATTATCCGATTGATCGAAAAGTTCAACAATCTGATTTTGTGCATTTTTTTGATAACGCTGTAAAGATTGCGAAAACAATTTTTGTTTGTCACCAAAAGTATCATACAAACTGGAACGGCTTAAACCTAAATGCGTCACTAAATCCTGAGCCGAAGTTCCGTTGTAACCTTTGTGCCAAAAAATTTCGATGGCTTTATCTAAAGCCTTATCTTCATTAAATTCTTTTGTTCTTGCCATGATATATGAAATTAAATTAATCCGTTTGGGAGTAATTTTTAACACATAGAAACATAGGTTTTGTATCTAAAAAATTCACTTATTTAAAATACACAAAGGTAACTATGTGAAAAGAAATATGTTTCTTTTTTGGATTCCCTTTTAATTATAAAATCTATGTTTCTATGTGTTCAATTTAGTTTTATTATTATACCCGATAGATTAAATTACTTTACAAAGATACAAAAATACGGAACAATCGTTCCCGAATTAAAGTAAAAAAAAAATTAAACTACTGCATTAACAATAAGTCCGCCATCCACAACGATTTCAGAACCTGTAATAAATGAAGCGTCATCTGAAGCAAGGAAACTAACTGTTTTTGCAATTTCTGAAGCTTGTCCGAAACGTTTCAATAAAATTTTCTCACCTAAAATAGTTCCAAAACCTTCAACTTCTTCTTTCTCTAAACCTAACTTTCCATACAACGGAGTTTCAACAGGACCAGGAGAAACTGCATTTACTCTGATTTTTCTTGGAGCTAATTCTGTAGCAAAAACTTTATTTAAAGATAATACAGCAGCTTTGCTTGATGCATAAACACTAGAGTTTGGCATACCAACGTGAGCATTGATTGAAGTATTGAAAATAATAGATCCGCCATCATTTAAAATGGGCAATACTTTTTGAACAGTAAAATACACGCCTTTTACATTTACATTCATAATGCTGTCATAATGTTCCTCTGAAGCTGAATCTACCGGAGCAAAAGCTGCAATTCCTGCATTCAAAAACAAGATATCTACTTTGCCAAATTGAGATTTTACTTGTTCTACTAAACTATCAATAGATTTTAAATCAGATTGATCTGATACGATTCCGGTAACATTCAATTCTGCTTCGGCTTTAGCCAAAGATTCTTTGTTTCTTCCTGTTATAATTACTTTTGCGCCCTTTGCTACAAATTCAGCAGCAGTCGCATACCCTATTCCGCTATTTCCACCCGTTATAATAGCTACTTTGTTTTCTAAATTTTTCATTTTTATTTGTTTTAAATTATTGATTATTCAATTATTACAGCACAAAGATATTATAACGGAACGATCGTTCCGTTATAATTAAAGTTAATATTTCGTTAAAATAAAAAGCAACGCTAAAAACATTGATATCCAGAGGATAAAATCTATCGAACCATAAACGAAAGAAATAATAAAATGACCAACATTCTTAATATTTGCTTAATTTTGCATTCTAAAATAAACTAAGATGGATAATCTTGTAGACTACGAAAGTCCCTTCACTACAATAATCTCGTTTCATAAACTAATCGAATCATTTGAAGAAATTGCTTTATCAAATGTAGATTACCGTTCCAATTATGCTAAAGCTATTTTAAAAGAAATAGAATCCATACCACAATTAAGGACGGGAATTACGGATTACAGTATCATTAAAAAAAATGAAGGATTAATCAAGAATATACTGGCAGACTTATTCCCTACTGCTTTGACTAATAATGAAGTAAAAGCGGTTACAATTCCTTTTCAGAATATATCATTCAATTATACCGAACGTTTTAAGAAAATTCTTAAAAATGCCGGGGATGAATTTTACATGGAAATTAGAAATTTTGATGATCATCAATTCTATGTCAATAATTGCTGCTTAATTTTAAGCAGTTACTACAAGCAAAAGTTTGCTTTCAGTAAACCATTCTTTTATGATATTCCTGATGAAGAGGGTGTTGAAAAACATTATCGCATTATGTACAATGCTGATTTTATGGAAATTACTCCAACAGAAAATTCTGTACAGCTTACACAGGATGATATTGATGTATTGATGGATAATTACAATGATCTTGCTTTATGGAAATCTAAATTTCCTCCGGGAAGCTGGTCGTTAAAAGGTTTTGGAATTGTTTCTTTATTTGATGCAACGACAGAAAGTGCTATTTCTAATTTGAAAAGTAATTTGCTAAAACCTGATGCGCAAACGGCAACATCTGATGAAGCGTTAACGAATATTTTTAGATCTATATTCATGATACAGGATTTAAAAGTTGGTTTCATTATTTATAATCAGGAAGAGGAAAAATTTATAAGACCCATTAAATTTGATAATAAAATACAAAGCTTTTTACTTTCAACAGATCAGGAAGTGGAATGTAAGAATGCTTTTTTTGGATGTTCTTTTGAAAATTTACTGGATAATAAAGAACCTTTTGTTATTTCAAATGTTGAAAAATTCACTGAACATTCAACCAACAAAAGGCTTGGTCAGCATTTACTGAAACAAAATATTCACAGCTGTATTTTTGCACCGGTTATAAAAGACGGTCATTTATTGGGCGTTGTTGAATTAGTTTCTTCAAAAGCAAGGGATTTAAATACTGTGAATGCGACTAAACTTGAATTGGTTCTCCCCTATTTAACAGACACTGTAGATCGTTATAATACAGATATGCAGCATCAAATTGAGGCGATCATTCAGCGTGAATATACGACGATTCATCCAAGTGTTTACTGGAAATTTAAAAAAGAATCCCAAAATTACTTCCAGAATATCAATCATACTAAGGATTATATTTTTAAGGAAATTGTGTTTAAAAATGTATATCCGTTATACGGACAAATCGATATCAAAGGTTCCTCTGAACACAGAAATGAAACGGTTAAAAAAGATCTTAAAAATCAATTAACGGCTATTTTACAAATATTTGAATCTCAGGATCCTAATACGAATCTTGTATTGCTGGAACAACGAAAATTTGAATTGGAATCGTTTCGCAATGAATTAGATTTTCCTCTAAAAGCAGATACAGAACAACACATTCAGCGTTATATTGAGGAAGAAATTCACCCTTTATTGAAGAACACGAAAGAAACGGCAAAAAGTCAAAAACTGGAGCGTTTGTATTTTGAAAGTCTCGATGAAAAAAGCGGTTTATTTTATCAGGAACGAAAGAAATTTGATAACGCAATGTCCATTATCAATAAAAGGTTAGCAACTGTTTTAGACAAAAAACAAATTGAAGCGCAACAAATCTATCCTCATTATTATGAGCGTTTTAAAACAGATGGCGTTGAACACAATTTGTATATTGGAGCTTCTATTTCGCCAACAAAACCTTTTGATATTATGTATTTGCATAATTTGCGTTTGTGGCAATTGCAAACGTTGTGCGAAATGGAACTGGAACATCATCAGCTAAAGGAATCATTGCCTTATGAGTTAGATGTCACTTCGCTTATTTTAGTTTTCAGTGCTCCGCTTTCAATCCGTTTTAGAATGGATGAGAAACGTTTTGACGTTGACGGAACATACAATGCAAGATATGAAGTGGTAAAAAAACGTATCGATAAATCGAATATAAAAGGCACAAAAGACAGAATTACAGAGAAAGAGAAAATCACGATTGTATATTCTCAAAACAGTGAAGAAGCTGAATATTTAAAATACATCAAGTATTTACAGCACAAAAAAATCCTCGAACCTTCAATTGAACAATTTGAGGTTGAAGATCTTCAGGGAGTTTCCGGTTTGAGAGCAATTCGCGTAAAAGTCATTAATAATAACGCCATTTCTGTAGCGCAAAAAATTACTTATCAGGATTTATTAGATGAGCTCAACTAATTTTAGTTGAGCTTATTTATAGGAATCATATCTTATAAAATAATTTAAAAAATAGAACCATAGCTTTTTAAACTTAAAAAAGGTGTTTCACTTATCTAACCGCACATAGCTATTTTTAAGAAACTTCTCTTTGTACAATTCTTTTACATCAAAACTTTTCTCTATGTGTTAAAAATTAGAATTATATTGATTTAAAAGCAATTACAAACGCGATTACTGTAATAATGATTCCTATCATAAAAAAGTTATATGCAATTCGCAATAAGTTGTATTTGCGCTGTAGAACCAATCCCAGATAATATAAATCTTTGATCATTGTAGAATATAAATAATCGCGATCTTTCATCATTTCATTCATCGCCCAATCGTATTCTTCCAGTGGCATTTTATAGAAATTTCCAAAAAATAATAAGTTAATCTTTTTATTCTCAATATCTTCTCTGGTAAAAACTCCCGTAGTTACTTTGGGTCTTGTTGAAAGAATGGCGAAAATTATAGTGATAACGCTAGATATCAACATTATAAAGGTTGGAATTACTAAATGCGCATTTTTCGGACTGTCTAATTTCGGGATAATTGATGAAAGTGCAATGGAGATAATAATCGCATTTACAGATAATAAAATATTCGCTTTACTATCAGCAATTCCGCTTAAGCGAGTATGATTTCCTAAAGTTACACGAAATAGAGTGTCAACACCACGATCCGGTTTTTCGATTTTTTCTTTCTTTTTAATTTCAGCTTCAAGCTTATCAGCTTCCTTTTTTTTCTGCTTCTCAATTTTCTTTTGCACCATCAGCAGGTTTTTCTCTTTTAAGGGCTGCCATTTTTTCAGTGCGTGATTGGTATAAAAGCGATGTTTATTCATTAAAAAATTCAGATTTTCTTTTGCCCATTCTGCATTAGAAAAATCTAAATTCCATGTATTTTTCAATTCAATTCGCAATAATTCACAAGTAGTTTCATATTCAGTTCCCACAAGGTGTGCAAAATCAGCATCTTTGATTATTTTCTCTAAATGTGTTTTCGGAATATACTCTTTTATGGTCGCCATTATCAAACTGGAAACAATTGAGATAAATTTATCAGACTGTTCTTTTTCTTTCAAAAAAGCAGTAGCGATTTTCACACTTTCTGCTTCATGATTTTCATATCCTACTATATAACCCGTATCGTGAAACCACGCCGCGACTAACAAAATTTCTTTATCATCGCCTTTAACATCTTCTTTTTTACAGAGCTCTTTTACCGCATTTACTACCGTTAAAGTATGGTTAAAATTATGATAAGAATATAAATTAGAAAGTTTATCTTTGAGTAAATTACTGACGAAATCTTCGGATTGCTCTATTAAATTCATGGAGATTTATTTTATACCACTAAATTATGAAATTGTTTTTGGATAATCATTTTATTACTAAAATTAAAAACTATTCTTTAGTAATAGTTGTTCTGTCACTGCTCTATTCCTGTGCGACGCATAAAGCGCAATATGGGAAAAATGTTAGTGCTAACGAAACGGAAAACGCAACTGATACTATAAAAATTGCACACACTATTTACTTAGTTGGTGATGCAGGAAATGCTGATGAAGAACAAGCGCAGCAAACGCTGGAACTATTACACCAAAAGCTGAAGAAATCGAATAAAAAAGCCACATTATTATTTTTAGGCGATAATATTTATCCTAAGGGTTTTCCTAGTGATGACAATGCTTCAGAAAAGGCTTTAGCCGAAACAAAACTTACTAATCAATTAAAACTTACTAAAGGTTTTAAGGGAAAAACAATTATGATTCCCGGAAATCATGATTGGTATAATGGGATTAAAGGTCTGGAACGCCAGGCAGATTTTGTTACGAAATATCTGAATGATAAAAAATCATTTTTACCAAGAAAAAGTTGTGCAATCGAAGATGTAAAAATTGACAGTACCGCCACTTTAATTACAATTGATAGCGAATGGTTCCTGGAAGATTGGGACAATCACCCCACAATCAATGATAATTGCGACATTAAAACAAGAGAAGATTTTTTTGATGAACTGGAAAATCTTTTAAATAAAAATCAGGAAAAAACAGTTGTGATCGCTATTCATCATCCTTTGATGAGTAACGGCACGCATGGCGGACAATTTTCGTTAGAGAAACAATTATTTCCTTTAGAGAAAAAAATACCGTTACCAATAATTGGTTCGTTTATTAATTTATTGCGAAAAACATCCGGCGCAAGTCCGCAAGATGTCCAGAACAAGCAATACACTATTTATGCAAAAAGAATTAAGACACTTTTACAAAAACAAAAAAATGTAATTGTAGTTTCCGGACACGATCACAATTTACAATACGTTAATAAGGAAAATATTAAGCAAATTATTAGTGGTGCGGGATCAAAATCTGAAGCTGCAAGGGCAATCAATCCAACTGAATTCTCCTATGGAGGAAATGGTTATGCAACCCTGACTTTATTTAAAAGCGGGGATGCAAAGGTTGCCTTCTTTGGGAATGAAAACAACAAAGAGAAACTTCTTTTTGAGCATGAGATCATAAAAGCCAAAGAAATTAACTGGGCTGAAGGAGTTGATAATAAGTTTCCTAAAACAGTTACGACTTCGATCTATTCTGCAAAAATGACCCAAAAAAGTTTGTTTCATAAATTTTTATTTGGTAATCACTATAGAAAATATTATAGTTTACCCATTGAAGCCCGCACAGCAACTTTAGACACTTTAATGGGCGGTTTAAAACCTATTCGCGAAGGTGGAGGACATCAATCGGTTTCTTTGAGAATGTCTGATCCTAAAGGTCGTGAATATGTATTGCGCGCCTTGAAAAAAAGTGCTACAGTATTTTTACAGTCAGTTGCTTTTAAGGATCAATATGTTGTAAATGATTTTGAAGATACGTATGCAGAGAATTTCTTATTAGATTTTTACACAACTTCGCATCCTTATACTCCCTTTGCAATTGGTACTATGGCAGACAAAATAGGATTAGCACATACAAATCCGATTTTATATTACATCCCAAAACAAAATGGTTTGAGAGAATTTAATTCGAATTTTGGAGATGAATTATATATGGTGGAAGAAAGACCGGCAGACAATCATTTAGACGGTAAAAATTTTGGAAATCCGTCTAATATTATCAGTACCGAAGATATGATGTCGAATCTTCATAAGGATGAAAAGTATTCTGTGGATGAAAATGAATATATAAAAGCGCGTTTGTTTGATATGCTTATTGGCGATTGGGACAGACACAGCGATCAATGGCGTTGGGCAGAATATAAAAAAGATGGTAAAGTTACTTACAAGCCTATTCCTCGTGACCGTGATCAGGCTTTTGCTAAATACGACGGAACTTTACTTTCTATTTTAATGAATATTCCTGCGTTGCGTCATATGCGAACTTTCAAAAATAAAATTGACAATGTAAAATGGCTTAACAGAGAACCTTATCCAATGGATCTTGCTTTTTTAAGAACCGCTGATGAAAAAGACTGGCTTGCTCAGGCAAAATATATACAGGAAAACTTATCTGATAATGATATTGACAATGCTTTTAAAAATTTACCAAAAGAAGTTCAGGATGCAACGATTGCTGATATCAGACAAAAATTAAAAAACAGAAAGAAAGATCTTCAAAAATATGCTTCGGACTATTTTGATGTTTTGAGCCATACGGTTATGCTTGCCGGAACTGATAAAAAAGACAAATTTGTTATTAATCATAATGCTAAAAAAAGCATCGAAATTCAGGTTTACCGAGTTAAAAAAGAAGGTGATGAATTAGTTTACACTAAAAATGTAACAGATGCCAAAACCAGTAATCTATGGATTTATGGACTGGATGATAATGATATTTTTCAGGTAACGGGAAATGCAAAATCAAAAATAAAAATTCGTTTGATTGGTGGTCAAAACAATGATACGTATAATATTGAAAACGGAAAACGAGTTATTGTCTATGACTTTAAATCAAAAGAAAACACTTATAATTTGGATTCTAAAACTCAGACGCAATTAACGGATGATTATGATGTGAATTTATACAATTATGAAAAACCTAAATATAATGTTGTTTCAGGATTGCCTAACATTGGATTTAATCCTGACGATGGTGTAAAAGTGGGTATTAATTTAAATTATACGGTTAACAATTTCAAGCAGAATCCTTACACGCAAAGACACGTTCTAAACGCTTTTTATTACTTTGCAACCGGTGGTTTAGAGTTTAATTATGTGGCACATTTTCCGGGATTACTGGGTAAATGGGTTATTGATGTTGAATCACAATATACGACGCCTAATTTTGCCATAAATTATTTTGGATACGGAAATGAATCTGTAAATAATTCTGATGATTTAGGAATGGATTTTAATCGCGTTCGAATTCAGAAATTTAATCTTTCCGGAGCGATCAGGCACGTCGGACGATACGGAAGCGAATTTACTATTCAGCCAATGTTACAGCAAATGAGGGTTGAAGAAACTGAAAACAGATTTATTGACACTCCAAATATTATAAATCCAAACGTTTTTGACAGTCAGGTTTATGGAGGAGCAAAAATTAAATATGCATTCAAAAATGCTGATTTTGCTGCAAAACCTACTTTAGGAATTGCTTTTATGGTTTCGGCTGCGTGGATGACAAATTTGGATGATACGAAGAAAAACTTTCCAACTATTGAAAGTTTATTAGGCTTTACTCATAAAATTGATCACAATGGCAAACTAGTTTTGGCTACTCTTTTTAAAGGAAAAGCTATTTTAAATAATAATTATGAGTTTTATCAAGGTGCCACTTTAGGCGGAGATACTGATTTACGCGGTTATAGAAACGAACGCTTTTTAGGAAGTTCGTATTTCTCTCAAAGTAGTGATTTGCGATTGAGCCTTGGTAAAATCAGAAAAACTATTGCGCCTTTGACTTACGGAGTTTTGGGTGGTTTTGATTACGGAAGAATATGGCTTGATGGCGAAAGTTCAAAAAAATGGCATCAGGATTATGGGGGCGGACTTTGGCTGAATGCGATTAATGTTTTAACAGCAAGAATCTCTTATTTCAAATCTCCTGACGAAGAAGGAAGAGTTATTTTTGGAGCGGCATATAGTTTTTAAGGAAAGGTTCTGAGGTTCTGAGTTGCTAAGGTTCTAAGTTTTTAGTATTAGGCTCAAAGTTACAAAGGATCAAAATAACAAGGTTTTTTGCCACGAATTTCACCAATTTTCCACGAATATATATTCGTGGAAAATTGGTGAAATTCGTGGCAAACTTTTTTATTCCTGATTCGTTTTTGAGTTCAATTTTTACTTTTAAGCCTAGAAACTTAGCAACTCAGAATCTCAGCAACTTATATCAAAGCTTAAACTCATAAACGTTCCCTCCTACTTTATTTGTCTTTTCATCGGCAATTAATAACGTGTTATTGTCTTTGAAAACTATCGCTTCTTTTTGTGAAAAGTGGTTTAGTTTTATTTCGGTTTGAGTTCCTTTATGAAATAAATCACCTTTATAGCCTTTAAATAAAACAATTTTATCGTGACTTAATAAAACTACTTTTTTTCCGTCAGGACTAATTGTAGCACTTGTTAAAACGCAATGATTGTAATTATCACAGGTTTTAAATTCACCTATTTTAGTAGCTTTCTGAGTTCCCGGAGCATTTAATATCTTGTAGATAAAAGCTGTTCCGTCAAATCCTTTGCTTCGGTTTTTTGTAAAAAGATAAAAATAATTTCCGTGTTCAAAAAAACCTTCAACATCATAAAATAATTCTTTTTTCTTAGGAGGAAATTCTGTTTGTTCCGGATAGGAAAATGAAACTTTATATTCGGCTACAGCCAAATCCTTATTCAGTTGATTTTTATTGACTTTGTAAATACACAAATCTTTACGTTCGTTATCATTATTCCCAAAATCTCCAATATACAGATTACCGCTTTTATCTTTTGTAATATCTTCCCAGTCAACATTTGTTGCATTTGAAATTGTAATTGTTTTGGCTATTTTACCATTTGAATTTATGGCGTAAATGGCATTTTTATTCCCACTGTCTTCTAATGTATAAATCAAATTGTTTTCAGGGAAATAAGTAATTCCCGAAACTTCTTTTAATTTTTTCGGCAGTGAATAAAGTGTTTTCAAATCATTATCTGATTGCTGTTGACAAGCTAATAAAGCAATGGAAACTCCAAGTAAAAAAAACTTTTTCATAAGTATATATTTTTTAAACCATATAAGTTATAATTAAGATAATTTAAGAAATTGCTTTTAAATGAACTTATATAACTTATATGGTAAACGATTTTAAATCAAATTAGTATTTTTAAAATTGCGTGTGATAAATTCAAACGCAGCAAACATAATATGTCCCATTGATATGGCGTTTTTAAATTTCATATCATTGGTATAACGGTACAATTCCATTTTTAGCTGATTCAAATGTTCATCGGTCGAAATAGTATCGTGACACATGATATTCAATAATTTTTTGACTCTGTTTTCTGCAGAGTGAATGCGTTTTGCCAAAATTGCTCTTTCTTCATCTTTATACTGAATTATTGATCGGTCTTCCAGTTTATCCTTAATCAATTTAATCATTGGATAATTCTCTTTAAAAAACTGTGGACGATATACTTTAAAATTCCCCTCGTAACATTGCTGGTCAAAATCAATTGGGCGAATTTTATAAACCACCTGATCAAAATCATGAATGGGAACTATCACATAATTGTAAGCTCTCATATCGCCTAAAAGCCTGATCATACAACGTTCATTAAACTTTACAAACTCTTTTGCGATTTGCGATTTTTCCATTTCGGTACATTTATCCAGTAATGTATCCATAAAAACATCGCCCGGAATCCCAATAATATGTTCTTCGATTAAAGTGTCTTTATAAACCAGAAAATTGATTTTATCCGGCGATAGAATATCTTCTAATTCCAGTCCGTAAATTCTGGAAGCATCTGCTTTTTTGATGTAAAAATGGACATAATTATCATTGAGAATATTTCGGACTTTTATTCTGAAAGGTTTTGAGTTTCCAAAAGTACAATAATCGATTGCATCGACATTTAAGAACTGAATAATCTCGCTGTTTCCATCAGAATGCAAAAGTGAATATATTTTTTTCAGATTTAAATCAATTTCATTTCTTTCAAATTCACTATAATAAACCCGAATCCATAAAGTATCGGTTTCGTTTTTATCATACACATTTACAGAACCTGAAAACCGTAATAAATCATCGTAGAATACAGATACTTTCGAAATACGTTCGTATCGTTCTAAATAATTTAAAAGAGATTGCGTTAAAGGGTATGACGGTTTTTTTAAAACCATTAAAGGTTCGCTCATTTTGAATATCTTTATTACAAATTTACATTAAATAAAATTTAGCGTAACAATATCGAAGTTGAATCGTCATACTTAAAACTAAAACCTAAATAATTTGGAAACCATACTAACTATTGAGAATCTTCACAAAAGATACGGGCGAATTCAAGCCTTGAAAAATGTTTCTTTTGAAATACAAAAAGGCCGCGTTTACGGGATTTTAGGCCCAAACGGAAGCGGAAAATCAACCACTTTAGGGATTGTACTGAATGTTGTAAACCGTACATCAGGAAATTACAGCTGGTTTGGAGGTAAAGTTCAAACTCACGAAGCTTTGAAAAAAGTAGGCGCCATTATCGAAAGACCTAACTTTTATCCTTACATGACTGCCGAAGAAAACTTGAAATTAGTCTGTAAAATAAAAAGCATCGATTACTCTAAAATCAACGAAAAACTTGATTTAGTGGGTTTAACGGAAAGAAAAGACAGCAAATTCAGCACTTTTTCGTTAGGAATGAAACAGCGTTTAGCCATTGCATCAGCACTTTTAAACGATCCTGAAATATTGATTTTAGATGAACCTACAAATGGTTTAGATCCGCAGGGAATTCACCAGATTCGTGATATTATCAAAAAAATTGCCTCTCAGGGAACTACAATTTTACTGGCATCGCATTTATTAGACGAAGTTGAAAAAGTTTGTTCACATGTAATTGTTTTACGAAAAGGAGAAATTCTTTATTCAGGAGCAGTAGATACAATGTCAGCAAATGAAGGTTTTTTTGAAGTTATGTCAGATGATAATGTTGCACTAAAAAGTGTTTTAGCAACACATTCAGCAATTGACAAAATCACCGATGAAGATGGAAAAATTTTAGTTTACTTAAAATCAGATTTATCAGCTTCAGAATTAAATCAGTTTTTATTTTCTAAAAATATTGCTCTGAGCCATCTGGTAAAACGCAAAAACAGTTTAGAAGCTCAATTTTTAGAATTAACAAAAAACGCCACTATCCAAAACAACTAAACCATGAACAGACTTATCTCTATAGAATTACAAAAAATCTGGAAAAACAAAGCCAGTCGTGTCCTTACTTTAACTTATTTCATTTTACTTTCCTTTATTGCATTAATTGCCTCCATAAAATTTGATATTGGTCCTTTTAAATTTCATTTTGCCGAAATGGGAATTTTTAATTTTCCGTATATATGGCATTTTAACACTTATGTTGCGGCTTTACTGAAATTTTTCCTCGCTATTGTTATTGTTTCCATGATGGCAAACGAATATAGCTATGGTACATTAAAACAAAATTTAATTGATGGTTTAAGCAAACAGGAATTTATATTGTCTAAATTTCTAACGGTCGTATTATTTGCTTTAATCTCCACCATTTTTGTTTTTGTAATGAGTTTAATTCTCGGATTTAGCTTTTCGTCCTATACAGAATTGGATGTTGTATTTATGGATTTAGATTATCTTCTGGCATTTTTTGTGAAACTTACGGCTTTCTTTTCGTTCTGTTTGTTTTTAGGAATTTTAGTCAAACGTTCTGCATTTGCATTAGGATTTCTTTTGGTCTGGAGCATTTTTGAAGGCATTTTAAAAGGACTATTAGTCTTTCAAATTTTTCCAAACAGCAATATTGGTAACTATATTACACAATTTTTTCCTCTGGAAGCAATGTCAAATTTAATAGTTGAACCTATTACACGATTATCAGTTATAAAAAGTATTGGATCATCAATGGGCGTAGAAAACATTAAAGATTATAGCGTGCATTATGTTTCGATTCTTATCGTTTTGGTATGGACATTTTTATTCATATACTTTTCTTACAAACTATTAAAAAATCGAGATTTATAGTATATTTGTCAGGCTATGAATTATTTTAAAAGTTTTTTATTTTTCTTGTTTATGTGCTGTTTATCTGTGAAGATTAATGCGCAAAACATTACTGTAGATGCCTCGAAAACGCCTGAGGAATTAGTAAAGAATATATTGATAAACAGTTCTTGTATAGATATTGGGACTGTTAATGCATCCGGAAATCCCACAAGCAGCGGAAACAGTTATGCTTATTTTAGCTCAGCGACCAGCAGTTTTCCATTTCCTGGAGGAATTATATTAAGCACTTCTCCCAGTCGAAACGCTGCCGGACCTTTTGATCAATCAAATTCTGAAGGACAGACGAATAAAAACTGGAAAGGTGATTCTGATTTAGAAAAAGCTTTAAACACACCGGGAAGTACACAGTCAACAGTTTTAGAATTCGATTTTATTGCCTTGACTAACTCCATTAGTTTCAACTATATTTTTGCGTCTAATGAATATCAGACTTACTTTCCCTGCAAATATTCTGATGGATTTGCTTTTTTAATAAAGGAAGCAGGAACATCAGAAGAATATAAGAATCTGGCTGTTTTACCTAATACCACAACTCCGGTTTCTTCTACAACAGTTCATTCAATAATAAGCACTGTAACTTCACAAGGGCAAACTTTTGAAGGTTGTCCTGAAATAAATGAAGAATTTTTTAATGGTTATAATACGACAAATAGTCCAATAAATTATGCCGGACAAACTGTAGTTATGAATGCTCAGACTACAGTTGTTCCTAATAAAACATACCATTTAAAATTGGTCATTGCAGATGATGCAACGGGACAATACAATTCTGCTGTATTTATCGAAGCAGGAAGTTTTGCTTCGACAATAAATTTTGGAACAGATAAAACCATTGCAAATAACAATCCTGCATGTTTTGGCGTAGCCACACCTTTAGACACTCAATTAGACAATACCAAATATACTTTTAAATGGTTCAAAGCAGATGCATCTAATAATTTTTCAGCAATTACATCAGAAACTGGCTCCATTTTAAATGTTACTGCAACAGGTAATTATAAAGTAGAAGCTACTTTAACCGGCACAACTTGCGTATCTACAGGTCAAATAAAGATTGAATATGCACCGGAAATAATGTCAACCAAAACCAGTTTATTGCAGTGTGATGATGATACAGACGGAATTACGATTTTTAACTTAACCAAAGTTGATAATATCATCAAAAACAATGTTTCGTCTATTTTAAATAAAGGTTATTATGAGTCCCTTACGGATGCCCAGACAAAAGCAAATCCTATTGTAAATCCTGAAAAATATAATAATAAAGTTCCCGATCAAATTGTTTATGCCAGGCTGGAAAACCAATATGGCTGTTTTACAATAGTTGAAGTAACATTAAAAGTTTCAAATTCAACAATTCCTGATCAAAATCCAATTGCGACTTGTGATGCAGATGAAAAACAAGATGGTTTATATCAGTTTAATCTAAGTTCAGAAGTAACTCCGCAAATTTCAGCAGGCTTACCAACCGGATTAGTATTCAACTATTATTTAAACCCTAATGATGCTTTGACTGACTCAAATCCAATACCAAATATTTTTAAAAACATAACTGCATTCAGCCAAGTTATTTATGCGAAAGCTACAAACGGAGCAGATTGTTTTGATATAACTCCGGTTACACTTATTGTAAATACTTTTGATCCACCTAATTTTCAGGAGGAAACAAAATATTTATGCAAAGGAGAAGAAATAACAGTGAGCGTTGAGACAGGTTTTGCGAGTTATTTATGGAATACAGGAAGTACTGATAATTCTATAATAATAAATACATCAGGTGACTATTCAGTAGTTGTAACAGATACAAACGGTTGTGAAAAAACCAAGAAGTTTAAAGTAAATTTATCTGAACCAGCATCAATAACAGATACAACTATTAAAGATTTTTCCGGAGTTGATAATTCGGTTTTGATCAAATATACAGGAGTTGGAAATTATGAATTTTCATTAGACGGAACTATCTTTCAGGAAGATCCTTTATTTAATAATGTAAAACCAGGAATTTATAATGCTATTGCAAGAGATAAAAATGGTTGTGGATTGTCTAATTCCTATCTTCTGTATGTTTTAGATTATCCAAGGTTTTTTACTCCAAACGGAGATGGATATAATGATTTATGGGTCATTACAAACATAGATCAGCTTCCGGATTACCGAATCTTTATTTTTGATCGTTATGGTAAACTACTCAAACAAATGAACCAGAATAGCGATGGATGGAATGGTCTTTTTAATAATCAACAATTACCTGCAGATGATTATTGGTTTACTTTAGAATTTACAGATGGCAGAACGATTAAAGGTCATTTTAGTCTAAAAAGATAAACTAAAGAAATTCCAATTTTAAATTACAAATCCCAAACTCTTTGATTGTAATTTCAAAAAAGTCATTTAGTCTAAAAAACACTAAGAAATTACAATTTTTAAATTTCAAATCTCAATAATTTTAAGTCAAAAAAAAATCCCAAACTCCTTGATTGGAATTTGGGATTTCTATATTGAAATTTAAATTCTTAGAATTTAAATCTTTTTCTATCAGTTTCTGTCAAATAGATTTTTCTCAAACGAATAGATTTTGGTGTAACCTCTACATATTCATCTTTTTGAATATACTCTAAAGCTTCTTCAAGAGAGAAAATAATTGGAGGAATAATCCTTGCTTTTTCATCATTTCCAGAAGAACGAACGTTAGATTGTTTTTTCTCTTTAGTTACGTTTACACACATATCATCAGCACGAGAGTTTTCTCCAATAACCTGTCCTTCGTAAATTTCAGCATTTGGTTCAACAAAAAACTTACCACGATCTTGTAATTTATCGATAGAATAAGGAATAGCTTTTCCTTTTTCCATAGAAATCAATGAACCTTTATTACGTCCGGAAATTTCTCCTTTGTATGGCTCATATCCTATAAAACGGTGTGCCATAATAGCTTCACCTGCTGTTGCAGTAAGTAATTGATTACGCAATCCAATAATTCCACGTGATGGAATATTAAATTTCACAATCATACGTTCTCCTTTAGTTTCCATAGAAAGCATTTCTCCTTTACGTAATGTAACGAATTCAACTGCTCTTCCTGAAAGATTTTCTGGTAAATCGATTGTTAATTCCTCAATTGGCTCACATTTTTTACCATCAATTTCTTTGATGATAACTTGTGGCTGACCAATTTGTAACTCATAACCTTCTCTTCTCATTGTTTCAATAAGAACAGATAAGTGAAGTACACCACGACCAAAAACCATGAATTTATCAGCAGAATCAGTTTCACCTAACTTCATAGCTAAGTTTTTCTCTAATTCTTTTGTCAATCTTTCTCTAATATGACGAGATGTTACAAATTTACCTTCTTTACCAAAGAAAGGTGAATCGTTAATTGTAAACAACATACTCATTGTAGGCTCATCAATAGCAATTGTTTGCAAAGCTTCAGGATTTTCAGAATCAGCGATTGTATCTCCAATTTCAAAACCTTCAACTCCAATAATTGCACAAATATCTCCGGCAATTACTTGTTGTACTTTTTTACGGCCTAAACCTTCAAAAGTATGTAATTCTTTGATACGTGATTTTATTACTTTACCATCTCTTTTTACCAAAGAAATTGGCATTCCTTCATTCAACACACCTCTTTCAAGACGACCGATAGCGATACGACCTGTAAAAGCAGAGAAATCCAAAGATGTAATTAACATTTGTGGCGTTCCTTCAGATACTTTAGGAGCTGGTACATTTTTGATTACCATATCCAATAATGCTTCAACATTATCAGTTACGTTTTCCCAATGATCAGACATCCAGTTGTTTTTAGCAGAACCGTAAACAGTTGGAAAATCCAATTGTTCTTCAGAAGCACCTAATTCAAACATTAAGTCAAAAACTTTCTCATGAACTTCTTCAGGAGTACAGTTTTCTTTATCAACTTTGTTGATAACTACACAAGGTTTTAAACCAAGGTCAATCGCTTTTTGCAATACAAAACGCGTTTGAGGCATTGGACCTTCAAAAGCATCGACTAGCAAACATACACCATCGGCCATGTTTAATACACGTTCTACTTCTCCTCCAAAATCGGCGTGACCAGGAGTATCGATAATATTGATTTTTGTTCCTTTATATTGAACTGATACGTTTTTTGAAGTAATAGTAATACCTCTCTCACGCTCTAAATCGTTATTATCAAGAATTAAATCACCTGTGTTTTCGTTGTCACGAAATAATTGACAGTGATACATAATTTTATCAACCAAAGTGGTTTTACCGTGATCGACGTGGGCAATAATTGCAATGTTTCTAATAGATTCCATCTGAGATTTTTAATGGGTGCAAAGGTACACTTTATTTTGATATAAAAAACGTTTCTGCGATAGTTTGCGTATATACAAGTAATTAGTTCGTTAAAACAACGTAAATTTTAACCCTAAATTGAACTTTGCTTGTTGTTTAGTTATAGTTAATTTAACTATATTTGAGTAATGAAAAGTAAAACTCTCCAAATTACTCTAATTTACGTTATCATATCGCTAATTATGGCAATTCTATGTCATAAACTACTCACTACCTACTTTTCTAAAACAGAATATTTTTATTTATTCTTTATAAAAGATGTCTTTTTCATATTAACTACAGGATTTATCTTCAAGTATATACTCGCGAAAAACGAAAACAAAAATATTTCTATTTTCGAAAAATTAAAAAGCACAAATGAGGAAATAAAAGAATCAAACGAAAAATATGACATTGTAGCAAAAGCTACCAGCGACACAATTTGGGATTGGAAAATTCAGGAAGACAGCATTAACTGGAACAAAGGTATTGAAGCTGTTTTTGGCTATAATCAGTCAGAAGTAGGAAAAACGTCAAAATGGTGGTTTGATAAAATACATCCTGAAGACAGCATCAGAATGTCAATCAAATTATATTCCTTTATCGAACAAAAAACCGAAAAATGGCAAGATCAATATCGCTTTAAATGTGCCGATGGAACTTATAAATATGTTCTGGACAGAGGTTTTTTACTAAAAGACGAAAACGGAAGAGCCATTAGAATGATTGGAGCCATTCAGGATATTACCAAACAAAAAGAAGAAGAACAAAGGTTAAAACTATTAGAAACCGTAATTACACAATCTAAAGATTCCATTTTAATTACCGAAGCAAATTCAGCAGATCGAAAAATTCCAAAAATAGTATACGTAAATCCTGCATTTTCACACATGTCAGGATATTTATCACATGAAATAATAGGAAAGTCACCCAATATTTTCAAAGGTCCAAAATCAGATTCCGAAGAACTAAAAAAGCTACTGAGAGCTATCAAAAATGAAGAAGAATGCCTAATAGAAACCATTAGTTACACAAAAAATAAGGAAGAATTTTGGGTTCGCTTTTCAATGATTCCTATTTTTAGCAATGAGGGTGTAATTTCACACTGGATCTCTATTCAAAGAGACATTACTGATGAAAAAAAATTAGAAACAGAAAAAGAACATCTCATCAGGGAACTAACACAAAATAACAAGGATCTAAAACAATTCTCCTATATAACATCGCACAATTTAAGAGCACCGTTATCTAACTTAATTGGACTTTTAAACCTTATTGAAGATATTCAGATTGAAAACCCTGAACTGGAAGAAATCCTTACAGGATTTACAAAATCAACACATTTATTAAACGAAACCATAAACGATTTAGTAAAAGTTATCATTATCAAAGACAATCCTTCTATGCAAAAAGAAGAAGTCTCATTAAAAGAAGTTTTTGAAAATGTTTTTAGTCAATTATCTTTTCAAATCGAATTACACAAACCAATTATTAAACTTAAATTTGACAGAGTTCCCTTTTTAAACACAAATAAGGCATACATTGAAAGTATCTTACTTAATTTACTTACAAATTCAATAAAATATAAATCAGAAAACAGGAAACTAAAAATTGCCATCATTGCTGAACAAATAGACAATCGCACTATTCTAACCTTTAAAGACAACGGAATTGGAATCGATCTGGAAAGAAATGGCGACAAAGTCTTTGGTCTATATCAAAGATTTCACAATTATCCTGACAGCAAAGGATTAGGCCTATATCTTGTAAAATCACAAGTTGAAACAATGGGAGGAACAATTAGTATTGAAAGCGAAGTCAATAAGGGAACAACATTTACAATAACATTCAAAAATTAATAAATATGCTGGAGCAAATTTTATGCATTGATGACGATCCAATCACGCTAATGTTATGCAAGAAAGTAATTTTGAAATCATCATTTTCAAAGGAAATAATTACCGCTCCAAATGGTGAAGAAGCACTGCATCATTTCAATACTTTAAAATACAATAAAAACAAAGCCAATAAACCTCAATTGATTTTTTTAGACTTAAATATGCCAGTTATGGGCGGTTGGGAGTTTTTAGATCATTTTACCTCTATGGATTATAATGAATTTAATTCTGCAAAAGTAATTGTGTTATCCTCTACAATTGATCCCGAAGACCTGGCTAAAGCAAAAAAATACCCTATTATTATCGATTTTCTTTCAAAGCCAATTACACAACAAATGCTGGAATATTTAAAAAAGAAAATGAATCTTCAGTAATACTATATTTCTCAAGCATTTATATTAATAATGGCGTTACCCTCCGGGTCGGGCTGTACACTAAATCTTTTGCTCCAGTTTATTTAGGAACGAACCAGAAATTTTATCTTGTCACAAAAGGATATCGTTCCCATCCCTAACGCAATATATAACTATGGATCAAGACTAAATGTTGTGGAAAAACATAAAAGAGATTAGTAGTTAATTGAAGTTGCTCGTTTAATAATTCAATAAATAAATTGGCTTTAAAAAGTTTAATTCCTACGGGATATTTTTCTGGTTGATTTTTATCCTACCAATATTAAACTCCTAACGAAGTAAAAAAAATATCCCGAAGAGATTACATTTATATACTGGATGATTTTTACCGCAAAGCAAGCAAAGTTTTTTATCGTAGAGTGTGTTGACAAACACAAAGTTCACAAAGCTTTGTGCTGAACTAGCTTTGTGAACTTTGTGTTTATATCCATCTTGCTTAGTAAAAAATCTTTGAGTGCTCTGGTATTTTTTTTTTTCTCTCCACAGGTTTTCGTGTTGATCCGTAACTATCAACAAAATTCAAAACAAATAAATTCCCGAATTTTAATAGATATAGCTATAATAAAAACCAAATAAAAATTCCAAATTCCATATCTATCACAGTATTGACAGTGTATAAGTTGAGCATTTAAAATTCCGGCTCCAAAATTTTTCATGTTGATCCATAAAACCCAATAAAAAAATCCAAATCCCAATATAGATCGCAGTATTTACCGCATACAAGTTGGAATTTGGATTTTTTTAATTTGGAATTTCTCCGCGTTAATTTCAAATAAAAAAGTCCTCTAAAAGAGGACTTTTTATATATTAGGAAATTGTAATTAATTACAATTTAGCAACATGCTTAGTTAATTTAGACTTCAGGTTAGAAGCTTTATTATCATGAATGATGTTCTTTTTAGCTAATTTATCAATCATAGAAATAACAGTTGATAATTTTGAAGTAGCATCAGCTTTATCAGTAGCTATTCTTAATGCTTTAATTGCATTACGAGTAGTTTTATGTTGATATCTGTTAAGAACTCTTCTTTTTTCGTTACTTCTGATTCTTTTTAATGCTGACTTATGATTTGCCATTTTCTTTAATTTTAGATGTAATAATTATTATATATACTAGTTAAAAAAGAAAAACCTCCCACAATTGCAAAACAATCACTTTGGTTTTAACTAATAAAATAAAGACCGAGACACCAGTTTTTATTTTACAAAACTTATTCACAACTAATTTTAGTAGTCTGTAAGGGAATCGAACCCCTGTTACCAGGACGAAAGCCTGGAGTCCTAACCCCTAGACGAACAGACCAGTATCCTCTAAGTTTTCTCCAATTTTAATAAATTGAAATTTTGTAGCCCGTAGCGGAATCGAACCGCTCTTACATGGATGAAAACCATGCGTCCTAACCGATAGACGAACGGGCCATTTTAATTTTCAGTATTTCAAGAAAATTCGCAAAAAAAGTAGTAGCCCGTAGCGGAATCGAACCGCTCTTACATGGATGAAAACCATGCGTCCTAACCGATAGACGAACGGGCCTGCTTCTCTAATGCGGATGCAAAAATACAACTATTTTTAAGATGTACAATACCTGATGCAAAAAAAATTAAAAAAAATTAATATGCCTTAGCAAACAACACTCTTTTTGATGAAGGATTCCCAGTAAACACACAGGTTCCCGCCTCTTCTACAGCGTCTAAAGGAATACATCGAATCGTAGCTTTTGTCAGGTCTTTTATTTTCTCTTCTGTCTCAGCAGTACCGTCCCAATGTGCCGATACAAAACCACCTTTCCCGTCTAAAATTTCTTTAAATTCCTCAAAACTATTTACTTCCGTAATATGAGTATCGCGATAATTTAATGCTTTATTAAATAAATCAGTTTGTATCTGTTCCAGAAGGTCATTTATATAAGTAACGATTCCTTCACCAGAAACTGTCTCTTTTGTCAATGTATCACGTCTGGCAACCTCAAAAGTTCCGTTTTCTAAATCTTTTGGTCCAACGGCAATTCTAACAGGCACACCTTTCAATTCCCATTCCGCAAACTTGAATCCTGGTTTTTGGGTCGTTCTGTCATCATACTTAACCGAAATTTTTAATTTCTTAAACTTAGCAGTTAATTCATTGACCGCTGCGCTAATTTCAGCAAATTGCTCATCTGTTTTATAAATAGGAACAATAACCACTTGTATAGGAGCCAAATTTGGAGGCAACACTAATCCCTGATCATCAGAATGCGTCATTACCAAAGCTCCCATCAAACGAGTAGAAACTCCCCATGAAGTTCCCCAAACATATTCCTGCTTTCCTTCGGCGTTTGTGAATTTCACCTCAAAAGCCTTTGCGAAATTTTGCCCTAAAAAGTGCGATGTTCCAGCCTGCAATGCTTTTCCATCCTGCATTAAAGCTTCAATGCAATACGTTTCATCAGCACCTGCAAAACGTTCTGTTTCTGTTTTAATACCTTTAACCACTGGAATCGCCATAAAGTCCTGAGCAAAATCAGCATAAACATTCATCATCTTTTCAGATTCCTCTAAAGCTTCAGCCTTTGTTGCATGAGCCGTATGGCCTTCCTGCCATAAAAACTCAGCAGTTCTTAAAAACAAACGAGTACGCATTTCCCAACGAACAACATTGGCCCATTGATTAATCAACAAAGGCAAATCTCTGTAAGATTGCACCCATCCTTTATAAGTAGACCAAATAATTGCTTCACTGGTAGGACGAACAATAAGCTCTTCCTCTAATTTAGCATCCGGATCCACCATTAGTTTTCCGGGTTTGTCCGGATCATTTTTCAATCTGTAATGTGTTACAATAGCACATTCTTTTGCAAATCCTTCTGCATTTTTTTCTTCAGCCTCAAACATGCTTTTAGGCACGAATAAAGGAAAATATGCGTTTTGATGTCCGGTTTCCTTAAACATTCGATCTAACTCAGCCTGCATTTTTTCCCAAATAGCATATCCGTACGGCTTAATAACCATACATCCTCTAACTCCTGAATTTTCGGCTAGATCTGCTTTAACAACCAGCTCGTTATACCATTTCGAATAATCTTCTGATCTTGTAGTGAGGTTCTTACTCATATTGAATAGTTTGGCACAAATTTTGTTTTAATAATTTTAACTAAATAGTTTGACAAAACTAACTATTTTTGTAATGTGCAACAATAAAAAACACCACAGATATGAAAACTTCTACATCTCTCCGCCAAAACTCAAGTCATTTTTATATAATTGGATTTCTGAGTTTTCTATTAGCTTCATGTGGTTCTTACCAAAATACTTCATACAATGACAATGACGGAGTATATGGTGGCTCAACAAGAACGTATGCTACAAATACCACAAACACCAACAATCAATATAAGGACTACTTTAAATCATTGCAAGATGATAATCAACCAACTGAGATTTTCACAGACGTTGATTCTTATGGTAATTACTCAGATAACGACAGTACACAAACTGCTAGTGCAACCGCTTATCCTGCTTGGGGAAGTGCAAATTCAGAAGTTGCTGTAAACGTATATTCTGACCCTACATGGTCAATGGGATTCGGAATTGGTTTCGGATATCCATATTATGGATGGGGTTACGGAGGCGGTGGTTATTGGGGTTACCCAAGTTACTGGGGACCTGGATGGGGTTATCCGGGATGGGGATACCCAGGATATTGGGGCGGTGGTTATGGATACGGTTATAACAATTACTCTTACAGCTATGGAAGAAGAGGATCTGCCGCTTATTACGGAGGAAGAAACTACGCTTCCAACAGAAGCTACATGACAAACAGAGGTTATAACACTAATAGAAACTATACTTCAGGAAGAAATTATAATACAAACAGAAACAGCTACACATCAAACAGACAAAATGGCTACTCTGACTTTAGAAGAAGTTCGTCCGCAAGCACAAGAACATATAATTCATCAAGTCCAAATTTCACAAATAGAAGAGGTACAACAACTCAAGGTCAAAGTAATAGTTACGACTATTCTAACAGAAGATCAAGCAGTAACACAACAACAAACAGAAGCTACAACAATAACACAAACAGCGCACCATCAAGAAGCTACTCTCCTAGCCCATCTCGCTCTATGAATAATAGCGGCGGTGGAGGAAGCATGAGATCATCTGGCGGCGGTGGAGGCGGTGGCGGAAGATCATACGGCGGAGGCGGAGGCGGAAGAAGATAATTTACTCTTCCTAAAAAATCACAATAAAACTTATCCAAATGAAAAAAATATTATTCCTACTTATTACAGGACTAGCTGTCAGCGTCTCACATTCACAAGAAATATCAGATGCTGTTCGTTACTCACAAGACAACTTAACAGGAACTGCAAGATTTAGAGCAATGAGCGGTGCGTTTGGAGCAGTTGGTGGAGATTTATCTTCTATGAGTGTCAATCCTGCCGGATCTGCGATTTTCTCTAATAACCAAATGGGAGTAACTTTAAGCAATCAGGATATTAAAAATAAATCAGACTATTTTGGAAATCAGACAAGTGATAAAGAAAATTCATTTTTACTGAATCAAGCCGGAGCTGTATTTGTTTTTCATGATCATAATCCAAGTAACAGCTGGAAAAAAATTGCTATTGGCGCAACTTACGAAAACACAAATAATTTCAATAACAACAGTGTATCCGTAGGAACGAACCCAACAAATTCTGTTGCAAATTATTTTTTAGCGTATGCTAACGGAATTTCATTAGGCGATATAACCCAAATCCCTTACAGAGATCAATTTTATAATGAACAACAAGCGTATTTTGGATATAAAGGATATGTAATAAATCCAGTTGCAAATACAGACAACAATACTCAATACACTTCTAATGTTCCTGCAGGAGGTAATTATTATCAGGAAAATGAAACTCACACCAGCGGCTACAATGGTAAATTAAGCTTTAATATTGCCACATCATTTAAGGACAGACTTTATTTAGGAGCAAACTTAAATGTACACATTACTGATTTCAGAAGATCTAGTACATTCTACGAAGACAATGATAATCCATTGCAAGCCACAGAAACCATATCAAATTTACGTTTCAATAACGAGCTTTACACATACGGTAACGGATTCTCCTTTCAACTTGGTGCAATAGCTAAAGTTACAGAGTCATTCAGATTTGGCTTAGCATACGAATCCAATACGTGGTACGAACTTTATGACGAAGTTTCTCAAAGTTTATACACAACAACACAAGCTACTGGAGGACAACCAATAAATAATAATGTTAATCCAAATATTGTAAATGTATATGAATCATATACCTTACAAACTCCCGGAAAAACAACTTTTAGTGCCGCGTATGTATTTGGAAAATCCGGATTAATTAGTGTTGATTACGCTATTAAAGATTATGGAAATGCCAAATACAAACCAACAAACGATGCTGGATTTAGAGGTGTAAACAGTGATATCAGCAATCAATTAACCAGCAATGGCGAATTAAGAGTTGGTGCCGAATACAAAATAAAGCAACTGAGCTTGCGCGGCGGCTATCGTTTTGAAGGAAGTCCATATAAAAACGGAACCACAATTGGAGATCTAAACAGCTATTCCGGAGGTTTAGGTTACAATTTTGGAGGAACTAAAGTAGATTTAGCGTACTCCTATTTAGAAAGAAAATCCAATCAGGGATTTTTCGCTACAGGATTTACTGATGGCGCCAACATTACATCGAAACTAAACAATGTTTCTTTGACTTTATTATTTGAATTGTAATTAAGAATAAATAGATGAATTGAAATTTCCGTCAGGTTTACTTGACGGATTTTTTTTAGCCCTGATGGAAGCGGCATCCTTTTATGGCGGGGTTCGCCATAAAAGATATAGCGGACAGCAGGATTTGCTTCATAAAAAACAACTAAAAGAACCGAAACAAGTGGTGTTTGGATAAAAAAAGTGTAATTTTGCACTCCAATTTATAAAAGTATGAGAACCAAGTCTTTAAAAAAGAACAAAATTAACGTAATCACTCTTGGGTGTTCGAAGAATGTATATGATAGCGAAGTGCTTATGGGTCAGCTTCGTGCGAATGGAAAAGAAGTACAACACGAGGCACCAGCAGCTGAAGAAGGAAACATTATCGTAATCAACACTTGTGGTTTTATTGATAATGCCAAAGCAGAATCAGTAAACATGATTTTAGAATACGCAGACAAGAAAGAAAGAGGATTAGTTGATAAGGTTTTCGTAACAGGATGTTTGTCTGAGCGTTACAGACCTGATTTAGAAAAAGAAATCCCGAATGTAGACCAATATTTTGGCACAACAGAATTACCTCAATTATTGAAAGCTTTAGGAGCTGATTATAAACATGAATTACTAGGAGAACGTTTAACAACAACTCCAAAAAACTACGCTTACCTAAAAATCGCCGAAGGTTGTGACAGACCTTGTAGCTTTTGTGCAATTCCGTTAATGAGAGGTACGCACGTTTCTCAACCAATTGAAAAATTAGTAAAAGAAGCTCAGGGATTAGCTAAAAACGGCGTTAAAGAATTAATTTTAATTGCACAGGACTTAACTTATTATGGTCTTGATATTTATAAAAAGAGAAATCTTGCTGAACTTCTTGAAGAATTAGCTAAAGTAGAAGGCATCGAATGGATTCGTTTGCATTATGCGTATCCTACCGGTTTCCCGATGGACGTTTTAGAATTAATGAAACGCGAACCTAAAATTTGTAATTACATTGATATTCCGTTGCAGCATATTTCAGATTCTATTTTGAAATCTATGCGTCGTGGTACAACTCAGGCAAAAACGACTCAATTATTAAAAGATTTCAGAGCCGCTGTTCCTGGAATGGCAATCAGAACTACTTTAATTGTTGGATATCCTGGTGAGACTCAGGAAGATTTTGAAATTTTGAAAGATTTTGTTCAGGAAATGAAATTTGACAGAATGGGATGTTTTGCGTATTCTCATGAAGAAAATACTCATGCTTATTTATTAGAAGATGATGTTCCTGCTGATGTAAAACAAGCCAGAGCAAACGAAATAATGGAATTGCAATCGCAAATTTCATGGGATTTGAATCAGGAGAAAGTTGGTCAGGTTTATAAATGTATCATCGATAGAAAAGAAGGTGCTCATTTTGTGGGAAGATCTGAATTTGATAGTCCGGATGTTGACAACGAAGTTTTGATTGACGCCTCTAAACATTATGTAAAAACTGGGGAATTTGTTAATATAAGAATAATAGAAGCAACAGAATTTGATTTATACGGAGAACCTGCTTAAATTTACCCTATACAATTATCAATTTTAGATAAAAACACTTTTATGAAAGCTATACAATCTTTATTTCTTTTGGTTTTTACCTTATTCTGCTTCAATTCTGTTTCGGCTCAATACGGAAACGGATATAACAATGGTTATGGAGGCGGCAATGGCTATGGCAATAATGGTTATGGAAGAGGTGGCGGAATGGGTATGGACAGAAGTATGATGGGAGGACCGCAAGGCAACACCAGCAAACCTAAAGAAACACCACCCGAAGAAAACGCAGCCAGAATTGTAGAACAAATGAAACCGGTAGTAAATCTTGATGAACTTCAGGCTATTGCTATTGCAAATGTTTTTACAGACAGCATGAAAGAGCAAGGAATTCTTTTGAAAAACGAAAGCAGCAGTCAGGACGAAAAACTGGAGCAAATTAAAGCACTGAGAGAAAGCACTACTAAAAAAATAACTGCTTTTTTAAATCCTGATCAGATTGAAAAATACACCACTTTCATGGCTGAATTCAAAGAGTTAAAAAAACCTTCGAAATCAAAAAAGAAAAAAGATTCTAAAGAAAACAAAGACACAAAAGAAATTAAGGAAGATACAGAAGCAACAAAAATTAAAGAATAATTGTTTCATACCTCATCTTAAAATTTAAGCATTATGGCAAAAAAACATTTTTGTTATCTCATATTAGCACTTATTATTACTGCTTGTTCAACAAACCCTTATAAAACCACAGAAAAGGTTTACGACAAACAGTTAAAAACATTAGAAAATCAAATTACAAATAAAGAAGCTCAGCCTATACCTGCAGTTAGTCCTGTCGTTATTGATACTACCTATGCAGCACAATTAGGCATTGTAAAAGACACTTTATCAAAAACCGGATCTACTTATTTACTAAATGGAGTAAATACAGAATGGATAGGAACTGTGAACTTTAATTTAAGAAAGCCAAGTTTTATTGTTATTCATCATACTGCACAGGATTCGATTCAGCAAACAATTAAAACATTTACCATTACCAGAACGCAAGTGAGTGCTCACTATATCATTTCTGAAAACGGTAAAGTAGTTCAAATGCTGAATGATTATTTAAGAGCATGGCACGCAGGAGCATCAACCTGGGGGAAAAATACAGATTTAAACTCTTCTTCAATTGGAATTGAACTTGACAATAACGGTTCTAAACCTTTTACTGAAGCTCAAATTAGCAGTTTAGTTGCGCTTTTAACAAAATTAAAGAAAGACTATAACATTCCGACGCAAAACATTTTAGGTCATGCCGATATTGCTCCAGGAAGAAAACAAGATCCAAGCGCTCTGTTTCCATGGAAAACTTTGGCAGAAAAAGGATTTGGAATCTGGCCTGATGAAGTCTTGGAAGAAGCACCTTTTGATTTTAAAATAGAACAAGCGTTGAGAATTATTGGCTATAATACCAAAAATCTTTCGGCAGCAATTCAAGCTTTTAAATTACATTACATACAAACTGATGCTACTTCAACTTTAGACAGAAAAACAATAGATACTATTTACTCTATTTACAAAAAGCAACTTCAGTAAAAAATATATAATTCAAAATACAAAACGCGTTTCTAAATATTTAGAAACGCGTTTTTTTTGCTTAAAATTTTGCCACTCACGATAGCCTATCGAATAAATAATTGAGTTTTGCTCGCCACAAATTGCACGAATTAACGCGAATTAAATACTGAGTTTAGCTATCATTAAAATGATGATTATTTAATTTCAATAAAACCCAACAATTTATACGAAGAGAAAATTCAATTTCTTCAGCAAGAGATAAGCGAAAAAAGATTAGTGGAAATTAGTGCAATTCGTGGCAAAAAAAAAAAATTCAAGCAAAATCCCATTTAAATAAAAAAGCTGCCAAAACATTAGTATGTTTCGACAGCTCCAAAAAAAAAAAAAAATATCAATCTTTATCTCTAGAAAGAGTATGTTGTAGCAATTAATCCGTAGAAAGATCCTCCTGTTGGCAAAGTATCTTTATCTAAAAAGATATCTTCTGAGGCAGCATCGTATCTTAACTCAGGAATTATTGTTAGTTTTCCAACTTTATAATTTAAAGAAACTGTATTAGCAAAAACACTTGATCCTGTTAATGTTCCTAAACTTGGAGCAGCATCTTTAGCATCAAAATATTCAATTCTGTAAGCCAAACTCAAAGATGGTTTAAAAGCATAATTTGCATATCCTACTATCGAAAACCATTCTCCGTCTAGCGTACTGTCAAAATCATTTTTGCTTTTAGCATAAGTTGCATTAAATCCAAGTCCGAAACTATCACTTATTGTTTTTGAAGCAGTTAAATCAAACTGAGTTTTATTTTCATCAGATGGCACCACTAAAGTTCCGGGAGTAGGATTAGTACTTCCAGTTGTAAAGTTTAAATATGCACTTCCTGTATCACCAATATATCCTATTTGTCCTATGTATGTTTTTTGACTTGAACCTGCATCCATTGCAGATTTAAAATCGGTAGGATTTGTGATACCTAGCATCGCTGTAAATTTTCCTGACGTATACTGAGCTTTTACTCCTGTATTAAAGAACGGTCCATAAGAAAACGCATAAGACATACTGTAGTTTTTATTATCTACTGCATCTAATACTTCATATCCTATATGTGTTCCAAAACTTCCTGCCACTACTTTAAATTTGTCTGTTATCTGATACGTGAAAAATAATTGTTTAATTAAAAATTTTGCATTTATATCTTTATCTGTTGTTTCATTATATGAAAATTCCCCTGCTCTTTTTCCGAAACCTAAATCTACAAAAACAGAAGCTTTTCCGAACGTATGTGATGCTTCTACTGAAGCCATTCCTAATTCGAATGAATCTTGTGAGTTGGTAAAGCTCGTTAATCCATTCATTTGTTTTGAAAAATCATATTTATAGTAAGCGTCTGCCGATCCTCCCCAAGTTGTTGCCGGTGAAACTGAAGCTTCAGTATCATCTTGGGCAAAAGCAAAAGAACTTGTTAACATCGCGGCTAAAATGTGAAATACTTTTTTCATGTGTAATTGGTTTTTAGTTATTAATTGATTCTGGTTAGTTAATCTTTTATATATCTATGTAATAGTATAAGTCATTTCTAAAACCTCTTATTCGCCGCCAAAACATCCTCATTTTCATTAGCGAATTTATTAACTTTTGTATGAGGAAAAGGCCTGAACCTTATTTTTTTGACGATTTAATAGCAGAATTATGGATTACAAAAATTAAATTAACAATAATCGTGATTTGATATTTATACTTAATTATTTTTGAAAATTCAACAAACAATTTTACCCGTTTTTAATCTAAAAATGGATAAAAAATTGAATATACTCCATAAAAAACAATAGCAAAACATAAAAATCATCTTTGAAATCAAAACACCCCTATAAAAAATAGGGGCTTTTATAAAAAAAATTAAAATACATCAATTTTAAACTTCAAAAAAAATCAAATCACAGTCAAAAAATCCAACAGTTAAAATTCTTACAAATATTCCATGATTTATATTTGGGTTTTTAAATTCCATTATTCTGAATGAAATTTGAAATTACTTCTATAGAAATAAAAAAGCCTGTTCAAAATGAACAGGCTTTAAAAAATTTAGAAAACTAAATCTAATCTTGCGTATTGTATTTTCTTAAAAACTCACGAACTTTAATTCCCGATTCTTTTAAGTCCTGATCTTTCCATTTTCCTTCTGATTTTGCAGATTTTTTTAAAATTGAGCATGTTTCATCTTTATCCGAAACAGACCATGTTATCCAGCTTAGTTTTTTAGCTTCCATCCAATCTATATATTCCTGCCAGGCTTTACTATTTAAAGGTCCATCACCCGTAGCTTCCATACCCGCAGATTCTGAAACAAAAATTGGAAGACCATTTTTTATAGCTGCATCCGTTCTATCCCTTAAATCTTTACCATGTGTTGCAGCATAAAAATGCATGGTGTACATTATATTATCAAATCCTTTAATTGGGTCTGCAGCCGGAAGATTTACATCCTGATCCCAATGTGGTGATCCCACTAAAATAATATTGTGAGGATCATTCTCTCTGATTACCTTAATTACTTCTTCGGCGTAAGCCTTAATTTCAGGCCAGGATTCATAATCAGGTTCATTAAAAATCTCATATATTATATTAGGATATTTTGCATACTTTTTAGAAACCTCAGCAAAAAATTCTTTGGCTTCTTTGAGATTAATATTATGGCTGTGCCAATCTATTATTACATATATATCAGATTTTATAGCTCCGTTTACAACAGCTTCTATTTTTTGTTTAGAAAATTGTTGTTCCTTAATATAGGACATCTCCCCTAACTCAATTCCCATTGCTGCACGAACAATATTGCAATTGAAATCTTTTTTTAACCAATTAACCGCTTTTTCATTATAAAATCTCGGCCACATACTATGCCAGCCAAAACTCATTCCGCGTAAAACAATTGGGTTATTATTTTTATCTACTAATTGAGTTCCTTGAACGCTTAACTGACCATGATGTTTTACAAATTGTGCATTTGAAACCGAAACGATCATTAATAAGGTAAGTGTAAAAAATATTGTTTTCATTTTCATAATCAATATGATTTAAGGAATTAGTCGCAAAGTAATTACGTCATGAGGAGCAATATCAGCAATGAGATTCTTTTTTGTAGTTCCAATTTCCTTATTCTTCCAGAGATCTTTTAATTTATAAACTGTTGTATTAAAATTAGCTTCGTAACCAAAATCAGCATCTTTGATGGTCTGTTTTTTCCAATCGAAGTTTACTTTTTTAAGAACTTCACTCCTATTTAAAAAAGTTACAGCCCAATTTCCATCGGATAAAGGCTTGACCCAGATTTCTAAACCATCTTCGGCAGCATATTTAAAACCCTGAATTCCCAGTTTATCCTGATCAACAGCAATTAGTTCCTTATTGGTTAATATTGCTAAAGTTTCTTTTGACATTTTTCTGAAATCATTTCCGGCAACAAGCGGAGACGCCATCATACACCACATTGAGAAATGCGATTTATCTTCGGTATCATTCATTTCGTTCCCTACTTCCATCATATCAAAATCATTCCAGTGATCGGGACCAGAATATTTACGAATGTCTTTTCGCATTTCTATGATTTTCATAAATCCCCAAGACGACCAATTTCCTTCTTCGTGTTTGAACTCGCAATCAAAACAAGGATAAATATCTCCGGAAATCCTCCACAAATTCCCAACTGGTTTTCCCCACTCCCAAGGTTGGTTATCACCCCATTCACAAAGACTAAATACAATAGGTCTTCCTGCGGTTTTAAGCGCATTGCTCATTGTTGTATAGGCTTCTTTAGCGGTAATTCCTTGTGTATTACACCAATCATATTTTAAAAAATCGATTCCTAATTTCGCATAAAATCTGGCGTCCTGATATTCATAACCACGAGTTCCGGGATAACCCGCACAAGTTTGCGTTCCGGCACAATTGTACAAACCAAATTTTAAACCCTTGCTATGTACATAATCTATTACTGCTTTCATTCCGTTAGGGAATTTGACCGGATCCGGGATTAAATCCCCGTTAGCATCGCGTTCTCTGGTCATCCAGCCATCATCAAGTACAATATAATTGTAGCCTGCCGCAGCCATTCCGGACGAAACCATAATATCTGCCGTTTCTTTTACTAATTTTTCATCGATACTTGTTCCGAAGGTATTCCAGGAATTCCAACCCATTGGCGGTGTCATCGCTAAACCTTCAAATTTTCCTGCAGCCTGCGTATGAGTATTCCCTTGGCTAAAGCCAAAATTTGACAAACACAAAGCAAATACTAAAATGATTTTTTTCATTATTAAAAATTCAAATTAATTATATTAAAAAAAATATTCCCTAATGGAGTTGATTAGGGAATATTTAAAACAAAACTCAAAATAAATATTTTATTTCAATACAAATCCCATGTCATCCATAAGGATTGTATTGCCGCCAAAATTTCCGGATTCCTGTAAAGTCAACTGATCAAATGTTGTTGGATTTCCAATATCCGAAAAAGGAATCTCAATAGTTGTCCATGTTGATGTTAATGATTTTTTGATTTGATAAGCCCATCCGCCAAATACAAAAGTGATACTTGCATTGGTGTTTTGTGAGATACTTTTAACCTTAACCCTAAAAGCTTTATATTTTGAAACATCTCTTGAATTAAATTTCATGTCTGCACCATTCCATCCACCAAAAACAAACTTAATAGAGGACTCTCCTTGTACTTTATCATCTTTAAATGAAGTATTAAAAGTATCTGCAGTTTGCCACGCATTATGACCTATATCTCCTTGCAATACATCATCATAAAGTGCTGAACCAATCGCTTCAGCAGAAACCGCAGCACCAGAAATATTACTAACTGTTACATACTTATCAGTTGCATTGGCTGGCATTTTAAATTTCACCTCAGTTAAAGTAGAAGAAACAACCGGTACATTTTCTGTACCAACTTTTACCACTGGATTCAAAAAATAATCACCGTTAATCGTTACTATATCTCCTTCGGAAGCATTGATGGAATTGAACCAGTTAAAAGTAGGAACCGGAGGCGCAACCGTTAAATTAAAAACTGCAGTTCCTCTGCCTGTAACCACTTTTAGTTCATTTGAAGTATTTGAATAAGGTGTTTTTTCATCAATTAATATTACTATATCTGTATCTGTTACAAAAGTAGGTCTGAAATAAGTATCAAAATCATTGAAATAGACTTTCGTTGTTGAAAGCAATCCTTTTCCGTGAATGATATAATAATTTTTTGGATCAACTAAAGTTACGGGAGTTGATGGCAAAAGATTTCCTGCTAAATCATAACCGGAACGTGATATTGATTCTATAACCGGCGCACCTGTATAAACCGAAGCACTATCATCATTTGAGCATGAACTTAAAAACATTAAGGATAACATCCATGCCATACATGCTGTTAACGAAACAATTTTTATATTTTTCATATTTTTATTTTTAAAAAATTATTTAAAAGTATACGGTGCTACTTCTGTCAATTTTGGATTTTTAATCAAATCATCTGCCGGATAAGGCAATAAAAGGTTGCTTGCAGAAATCGAAATGTGTTTTTCAACCAGTTTATCTCCTCTGTTTTGTGCTTCTAATATTGCTTTTGCTTTAGCGAAAGGCAAACGTCCCAAGTCAAAATAGTAATCACCTTCGCAAGCTAATTCAGCACGTCTTTCTTTAAAAATATCATCAAATGAAATAGAAGCTTTTATAGGAAGTCCCGCTCTTAAACGAACTGCATTAAACGATTTTAAAGCCATAGCATCTGTCGTACTTCCTGACTGTCCGCCTAAAATTGCTTCGGCATGAATCAATAAAAGTTCTGCGTAACGCATCATATAGCTGTTCATACTGCTTTCTCCGTTAAACGGAGGATTGAATGGTCCTGTGATTGGCAAATTCTCTTTTCCGATTACATATTTTTTCAATCCGCCACCTGAACTTTGAGCTTCATTTTCGATTGCAAATGTATATCCTAAAATTAGTGGAGAATCAACAGCAAGTGTTTGAGCATAAGTCAAATTTGGATAAAAATCTCCCGGAAGCATAAATGTTTCTTTTCTTCTTTTGTCCCCATCTTCAAAAACATTATGAATTAAATCCTGAGATGGTGCAATCTGACCTGAATAAGTCGTTTCAACTAATCTGTTTTCAGGAGCAAAAAGAGTATTGGAGAAATTACCTTCAAAATAGGTTCCCGCTCCAGTCCATTGCCATGAAAAGATAGATTCTTCGTTATTATTATTTTTCTGTAAAAATAAATCGGCAAAAGATTTTGTAGGCAATTCTTCGCCACCTAACAATTTAAACTCTCCGCTATTAATAACTTCCTGAGCCATTTGTCTCGCCAAGTCATATTTCTTTTGGTACAAATATACTTTTGCCAAAAAAGCTTTTGCAGATCCGCTTGATACGTGAGCATTTGACGCATAGTCAGAACCTCTGTTTTTAGTTCTTAAATTCGCAATAGCAAATTTTAAATCATTTTCGATAAACTTGTAAACATCTTCGGTAGGATTACTTGGGATCACAAAGTTTTTAGAATAATCAGCATTGTTTTCGATAATTGGCACGTTTCCCCATAATCTTACCAGAAAGAAATAAGAAAAAGCTCTGATAAAATGGGATTCTCCTAATGCATTATTCAACGCTTCTTTACTTACATTAGGTCCAACACTTTGAGGCAAATTGCTGATGTAAGCATTAGAATTTGCAATAGCACCAAAACATGATCTCCATGCATCTGATATAAAAGCTTGTGAATTAGTAAAACTCAAATCTGTGAATTTTCCAAAATCATTATATTGACTTGCATACATATTACCGGAAATTACATCAGTAATACCATAAAATGCCGATTTGTTCATATTAAACCACACAAGACCGTATAAGCCGTTACTGGCATTATCCAGTTTAGAATCTGAGTCGTAATAATTACCAATTGTAGGAGTTCCTTCTGCAGGCACATCAAGAAAATCCTGAGAACATGACGATGAGATTAGTAATAGCAACGCCATAGCAATGGCACCGTTTATTTTTAGTATATTTTTCATATTAATTCGTATTAAAATTCAACATTAAAACCAAAAGTTATTTGTCTCGGCGTTGGGTAACGTCCGTTATCAACACCTGATAATAATGCGTCCTGGTTATAAGAACCCACTTCAGGATCATATCCTTTATATTTAGTAAATGTGAACAAATTTTGTCCTGAAGCGTACAGCCTCAATCTTGATAATTTTAGTTTTGAAATAACATCCGAAGGCAAAGAATACCCTAGAGTCACATTCTGAATTCTTAAATAAGATCCATTTTCAATAAAGCGCGTCGAAACTGCATTATTGATATGATCGTAAGTTGATGGCGCTGGTAAAGAAGCATCCAGATTTGAAGCAGAATAAAAATCAGCAGCTTCGGTTAAATAGTTTGTCCCTAAATTACTGTTCATTGTACCTGAAGCACGCGTTAAATTCATTAACTTATTCCCTGCCGTTCCCTGCACAAAAACAGATAAATCGACATTTCTATATTTAAAGTTATTGGTAAAACCATAAGTGAATTTAGGATTTGGATTTCCAATATTCACCATATCTTTTAAGTCAATAACACCATCGTTATTTTGATCTTTGTAAATCACATCTCCTTTTTGAAAACTTGGCAATAATGAATTTGTTCCGTTTTTAAGGACCACTTTATTACCCGTTGCATCTGCATGACCGTAAGTTGTCAAATCGTCATCTGTTCTGTAAATTCCTAAAGCCTCGTAACCAATAAAAGAACCTATTGGCAAACCTTCCTGAGTTCTTGAAACAGTTACGGTATTATAAGCAAGCGTTCCCATTGTTTTCACAATATTTAATCCCGCCATATTCGTAACTTCATTTACATATTTAGTAAAGTTTAAGTTAGCATTCCAGGAAAAATCTTTTGTGAATTGATTGGTATAACCAAGTGTAATCTCAATACCTTTATTTTCCATGCTTCCAAGATTAAAATACGGAGGATTTACACCACCTTCATAATCTCCACCACCAGAAAGATAGTTAGGCAAAGGCACCTGATACAAGAAATTTTTAGATACTTTTTTATATAAATCAACCGAAGCCGTTAGTTTTGATTTGAACAAAGCAAAATCTAATCCCAAGTTAGTCTGATCCTGAGTTTCCCATTTCAAATCTTTATTTGGTGTATTTGATGGCAAGTAAGATGTTCCCATGGAACTATTAATCAAGTGTAAATTTGCGTCATATAAATTATTTCCAATTTGGTTATTTCCGGTTTGTCCCCAACCAAATCTAATTTTTATACCGTCAACATATTTTTTAGTTCCTTCCATAAAAGATTCATTAGAAAGTTTCCATGAACCACCTACAGAACTAAAAACGCCCCATTTATTACCCACGAAAAACTTTGAAGAACCATCAGTTCTAACCGCTGCTGAAATTCCGTATTTATCTCCATAATCATAAACAACCCTTCCTAAATATGAAGCTAAAGTTTGAGTTCCTGAATATACACCGCTAGTAACCGCTTTAGGCAAATCTGAAGCTGCAAGCGATTTATCATTATTATCTTTATAGCCTTCACCCGTAATCGTATATCCTTCCCAATGCGCTCTGTTAGATTCCTGCACTGCCAGAACTGTAAAGTTGTGTTTACCAATAGTATTTCTATAAGTAAGCATGTTTTTTAAGTTCCATGAATTTCCGCTTGAAGGATTGTAATATAAATTAGCAAAACTTTTTACCGCATTTCCTAATGAGTACATAGGATCAAAACGCTCGCCTAAATTGTCATATAAATAACCACCGGCTTCAAAACGATATTCTAACCCTTTAAACAAATCAACCTGAGTATAAAAGTTTCCTGAATAATTTTTTCTTACCAATGTATTAGATCCTAATAAAGATGTTGCTACAGGATTAACAAACGATGTAGCTCCTCCTGCAGGCGGACCTGCAAAGGCTCCCGATAATTCTCTAACTGCCACATCCGGAGTTGCTAATAAAGAAGTTGCCACTACACCATTAAACTGACCGTTTAACGTTAATTTTTCATCAGTAATGGCACCGCTTACGTTAATACCAACCTTAATAAATTTATTAACTTTTGCATCAACATTAGTTCTAAAGTTATATCGTTTAAAACCAGATTCGATTACAATACCTTCCTGATTTAAAACTCCACCGGATATGTAGTAATTAACTCCTTCTTTTCCACCAGAAAAAGACAACTGATTTGAAGTCATAATTCCGGTTTCATAAATTGCATCCTGCCAATCTGTTCCCTGTCCTAAAACTTCAGGGTGAGCAAATTCAGGACGTTTAGACGTAGGATCATAAACCTCAGCCAAAGCATTTTGATGAACCGCATATTGCTGCAAATTCATAGAATGTAATTTCTTAGGCAGATTACTAATAGAATAAGAATTCTCGAAAGATAATTTTCCAGTTCCTTTTTTACCGGATTTTGTAGTTACAATTACAACTCCGTTTGCTCCACGAGAACCATAAATTGCAGTTGCAGAAGCATCTTTTAAAATATCAATAGATTCAATATCATTAGGATTGATAAGCGCCAAAGGACTTAAGGTAATATTACCTGAATTAGAAAAGTTGGAATTTCCCGAAGCATTTCTACCAGAAGTAGAGGAGTTACGGGCATCACCTGAAATTGGCACACCATCAATTACATATAAAGGCTCATTTGTTCCTGTTAAAGATGAAACACCCCTGATTTTTACCGAAACATTACTTCCAGGTTCCCCTGAATTGCTGCTTACAACAACACCGGCAGCCTTACCCTGCATCATCTGGTCAAATGAAACGACCTTTAAATTCTCAATATCTTTTGAACTAATACTGGAAATAGCACTGTTGATGTCTTTTCTCTTTTGAGTTCCGTAACCTATCACGACTACATCTTTTAAGTCTTCAGCATTCGTTTTTAAAACTACGTTGATTGTTTTATTGGTTCCAACAGCTATTTTTTGAGTATTAAACCCGATAAATGAGAATACTAAAGTTGAATTTGCAGGAACATCAATTGTATATTTTCCGTCGAAGTCAGTAGAAACAGTAATTTTTTGTCCCACAACAGAAATATTTGCTCCCGGAATAGAAAGTCCCTTTTCATCTGCAACAATTCCTGATACTTTTACCTGAGCCGAAATAAAATTACTGGTAAGTAACAAAAATAAAATCAAAGGAACTGCTCTGTGGTTAGCGTTCCAATGAATGAAGTTAGTCATTAGTTTTTTCATAATAAAGTTTGGTTAGTTTAAATTTGTTATCCATAATTCAAGTTGTAAAAGGTTGGTGTTTTAAATCTTAAATTATTTAACAAATCTATAACAGTAGAAAACATTAAATCGATAGTATTATATCATTTAATGATAATATTTTTACTATACCACTTTAAAAAAACACATATGAAAATAAAATACAATAAAAATTACATTATTCGCAAACACAGCCAGTTAAACCACTATAAACTATAAATAAAAATTAACAAAACCGTCAAAATGCAAACGATTTCGTTAAAAATAATATTTGTTTGTGCAAAAAAAGTATCACTACAGAATACGCTTTAATCCAGAAAAATCTTCTCTATATTGGCTCGGCGTACAATTTTTAATAGCTTTAAAACTACGATTGAAGTTCGCAATATTATTAAAGCCGGATTTAAACGCAACTTCAGACACACTCATATCCTTTTCTACAAGCCAGCGCGCAGCATAACCAATACGGATATCATTAATATAATTCACAAAAGTTTTTCCGGTACGTTTTTTTATAAACCGATTAAAAGAAATAATCGACATACTCGCAATATTAGCAACATCCTCTAAAGTAATTTTTTCTGCAAAATGTTTCTGTACATATTCATAAACCAGTTTCATTTTATCATAATCATCAAACGTATCATAATCGACCGTATAAGTCGAAAGTAAACGTTGATTTCTGGAATTTGCCAAATCATATAATAATGATGTGATTTCAAGAAAATAGTCCATACCATCTAGTTTGGAGAGTTTTACTAGTCTTGGCGTTAATTCTTCAGCAACTTTTTTAGAAAATAAAATCCCGTGAATCGATCTATTGAACATATCCCGAATTGGATTCATAATACGCCTCGCAAGAAAAGATTCGTGAAATAAATCATTATGAAACTGAATCGTAATTTCATGAATTTTTTTACTTGTGCACTTATTTAATTCCCAGCCATGATATAAATTTGGACCAATCAAAACTAATTCGACATTGTCAATTTCTTCAATATTATCGCCCACAACACGCTTCACTCCTTTTCCGTTTAAGATGAAATTGATCTCAAATTCCGGATGATAATGCACCGGAAAATCAAAGTTATCTTTCACTCTGTCGAAAACTAAAAAACTATCTCCAGCCGAAAGCGGAGCAATTTCTCTGTAAAAATTTTTAGTGCTACTCATCTTTAAAAACTATTTTAGAAAGTAATATTGATTTTTTTGTTTGCAATAATATGATATATAATTGATAAAATAATATTAATTAGACAATAAACATCCGATTATCTTTGAAAAATAGAATTATCATTTTTATAAAAACTATATTGATAATAAACATTAATCATTTTTAATGCAATATCTTTTTATAGTTTTGATAATTTTAATCCAAAATCAGTATCAAATTTCAAAATAAGAAATTGGTTACTTTTTAATTCATTGCCAATTTATAAATCACAGTTATTAAACTGAATAACAAGCATACTTGTAATGAAAAAAAACATTATGACCTTAATCTTTGCAGTAGTTACAGGAATTTCATGTTCTGGACAGCGTGCTGACAGTAATACTAATTTGTCACTTGCAGATAAAAAAGCAACACCTGAGACAGTTTCTCTGTATAAAAAACTGAATCAATTAGTGCAAAAAGGATATATGTTTGGTCATCAGGACGATCTTGCATACGGTGTAAACTGGAAATATGAAGACGGTCGAAGCGACATAAAAGATGTTGTTGGTGATTATCCCGCAGTTTACGGTTGGGACCTTGCAGGTCTTGAAAAAGACAGTCCGAACAATATAGACGGTATTCCGTTTGAAAAAATGAAACAATATATAGAAGAAAGTAATGCAAGAGGCGGCATCACAACCATAAGCTGGCATTTTGATAATCCTGCAACCGGAAAAAGCGCTTGGGATAATACGCCAAATTCACTTAAAACCGTTTTGCCGGGTGGAGAAAATCATCAAAAATTTACCATTTGGTTAGATAAAGCAGCAAAATATCTTTTATCTCTAAAAGACAAAAAAGGAAAAAACATTCCAATCCTGTTCAGACCTTATCATGAACTTACCGGAGGTTGGTTTTGGTGGGGTAAAGGAAATTGTACCCCGGAAGAATTTAAAGCATTGTGGAAATTCACCGCTGATTATTTACAAAAAAAAGGAGTTCATAATTTGATTTATATTTATAACACCGGCGGTTTCAACTCAGCAGAAGAATTTTTAACCAATTATGCCGGAGATAATTATGCTGATATTCTAAGTTTTGATTCCTACCAGAACAATG
Source organism: Flavobacterium sp. FlaQc-47 (assembly GCF_044006475.1). Classification (NCBI taxonomy): domain Bacteria; kingdom Pseudomonadati; phylum Bacteroidota; class Flavobacteriia; order Flavobacteriales; family Flavobacteriaceae; genus Flavobacterium; species Flavobacterium sp. FlaQc-47. Next base: position 562,352 of record NZ_JBIPCQ010000004.1, read on the forward strand.
ATGACAAGGAAGGAAAAAAGTTTATTGACGAAGTACAAAAACAGCTTAAAATCATCAACGAAATTGGTATAAAACAGCATAAATTAATTGCGATAGCCGAAGCAGGTTATGAAGCAATTCCAGACCCAAAATGGTGGACAGGAACATTATCAAAAGCGATTGGCGATTATAAAATATCTTATGTTTTATTATGGAGAAATCACGGCTGGCAGGAAAAAGAGCAAAAAATGCATTATTACGCGCCATTTTCAGGACAAGTAAGCGAAAAGGATTTTGTTGAATATTATAAGCTTGATAAAACCTTATTTGAGAAGGACATCGATAAAAATTAAAAATTGAGAATTAAAAATTAAAAATCTGCTTAAATCTGCGTGATCTGCGTGCAAAAAAAATTCAACACATAGAAACATAGATTTTATAGTTTAAAAAAAAGAATACAAAAGAAAGCAAGCTTACTCACATAGGTGACTATTGTGTTTTATTAAAAGTGAAATGCCTTTATAGATTCCAAAAAGCTATGTTTCTACGTGTTTAAAATTGCGTTCCAAAAAAAAATCTGCGTGATCTGCGTGCAAAAAAAATTCAACACATAGAAACATAGATTCTATAGTTAAAAAAAAAGAATACAAAAGAAAGCAAGCTTACTCACATAGGTGACTATTGTGTTTTATTAAAAGTGAAATGCCTTTATAGATTCCAAAAAGCTATGTTTCTATGTGTTTAAAATTGCGTTCCAAAAAAAAATCTGCATGATCTGCGTGCAAAAACATTAAAATAACTAACCAAATCTAAACCACAACCATAAAACAAAACCTAAATGCACGACAAAATTAGTTTAAAAGAAAAAGTAGGTTACGGTCTTGGAGATGCCGCATCATCCATGTTCTGGAAAATTTTCAGTATGTACCTTCTCTTTTTCTACACAGATGTTTTCGGACTGGCACCTGCCGTTGTTGGAACCATGTTTTTGATTACCAGAATTTGGGATTCATGTTTTGACCCAATCGTAGGCATCATAGCAGACCGAACAAAAAGCAAATGGGGGAAATTCAGACCCTATTTATTATGGGTTGCCGTGCCTTTTGCCGTAATTGGCGTTTTAACTTTTTACACACCTGATTTTGACGAAAAAGGAAAAATAATTTATGCCTACGTAACATATTCGGCAATGATGATGATTTATTCCTTAATCAACGTTCCGTATGCATCGCTTTTAGGTGTTATGTCATCTGATCGAAAAGAAAGAACGACACTATCATCTTATAGAATGGTATTTGCCTTTGGAGGAAGTTTATTAGCACTTTGGTTAATTGAACCTTTAGTAAATTATTTCGGCGGAAGCCTGAATTCTAAATCGGGTTGGCTGGCAACAATTTCCGTTTTCGGATTTATTACAACCGCTTTTTTCTGGGGATGCTTCTTCTTCACAAAAGAAAGGGTAAAACCAATTTCAGACGAGAAAAACAACTTAAAAGAAGATTTACAGGATTTACTAAAAAACAAACCGTGGTGGATTTTACTGGGTGCCGGAATTTTTATGTTGGTTTTTAATTCTATTCGTGATGGAGCAGCCGTTTATTATTTCAAATATTATGTCAGCAGCAGCGTCAACTTTGATTTTTCACTTTTTGGAACGGATTTTCACATGACGCCAACTTCAATTTATTTAGTTCTGGGACAAGCAGCAAACATCATCGGAGTTATTGCTGCTACGCCAATTGCCAATAAAATTGGTAAAAAGAAAACCTTCCTTGGCGCAATGGCATTAGCCGCAATATTGAGTTTGATATTCTACTTATTCGGAAAAAATGATGTTTTCCTAATCATGAGTTTCCAGGTATTAATCAGTATTTGTGCCGGATGCATCTTCCCGTTAATTTGGTCAATGTATGCAGACAGCGCTGATTATTCTGAGTGGAAACAAGGACGCAGAGCCACAGGATTGGTATTTTCAGCATCGTCAATGTCACAAAAATTTGGGTGGACAATTGGCGGCGCCGGAGCAGGATGGCTTTTGGGTTATTACGGTTTTCAGGCAAATGTTGAACAAACTGCCACAGCTCAAAACGGAATTCAGCTAATGTTAAGTATTCTCCCCGCCATAGCAGCAATAATATCAGTCGTTTTTATCGCATTCTATCCATTATCCGAAGAAAAACTTCAGATAATTGAACAGGATTTAAACGAAAAAAGAGATCAAATAAATTAAAATAATACAGATACAGAAATCTATTTATATGACAGCAATAGCCACTTCAACTACATTTCAGGATAGAAAAGTAGCATTAGAAAAAGAACACAATACACTAATCGGGCAAAAAAATACTCCTCAGGATACTGCTGGAAACGGCATCTACGAACGCTATAAAAACCCGGTTGTTACGGCAGCTCACATACCATTGAACTGGCGTTTTGACTTAAACGAAAAAACGAATCCGTTTTTACAGGAACGAATTGGAATGAATGCCGCTTTTAATGCCGGAGCCATGAAATGGAACGGAAAATATTTGCTTGCTGTTCGTGTAGAAGGAATCGACAGGAAATCTTTTTTTGCTATAGCAGAAAGCCCAAACGGAATAGATAATTTTAAGTTTTGGGACAAACCATGCGTGATTCCACAAACCGAAGAACCGGATACAAATGTTTATGATATGCGTTTGATTCATCATGAAGACGGTTGGGTTTACGGTATTTTTTGTACCGAAAGAAAAGATCCAAAAGCACCAAAAGGCGATACAAGTTCGGCTGTAGCCAATGCCGGAATTGTACGTACAAAAGATTTAATACACTGGGAAAGACTGCCGGATTTAATTTCGAATACGGGACAACAACGTAATGTAGTCTTGCATCCCGAATTTGTAAGCGGAAAATATGCTTTATACACACGTCCGCAAGATGGTTTTATTGATGTTGGTGCTGGCGGCGGAATTGGTTTAGGCTATGTTGAAGACATGACAAAACCGGTTGTAAAAGACGAAAAAATTATTTTCGGGAAACAATATCATACTATTTATGAATTGAAAAATGGTCTTGGTCCCGCTCCTATCAGAACTGAAAAAGGATGGCTACATCTTGCACACGGAGTTCGTAATACTGCTGCGGGATTACGTTATACGCTATATATGTTCATGACAGATTTGCATGATATTACAAAAGTAACCCACGTTCCGGCCGGACATTTTATGGGACCTGAAGGAATTGAGAGAGTTGGTGATGTATCGAATGTGTTATTCTCAAACGGATGGATTGAAGACAATGACGGAACCGTTTATGTGTATTATGCCTCATCAGATACGAGAATGCATGTTGCAGTTTCATCTGTAGAAAAACTGGTTGATTATGTCACAAATGCACCGTCAGATACGTTTATATCAGCAGGTTCTGTAAAAACAATTATCAATCAAATCGAAAAAAATAACGCAATATAATTACCGTGTCAGTACAACTAAAGCAACTAAAATCTGAATTATCAACAGAACTTGAATCCATTTTAAACTATTGGTCGACACATACTGTAGACAATGAAAATGGCGGTTTTATAGGTCAGATTGATTTTCACGATCACATTATTGCCAATACCGAAAAAGGGGCTGTTTTAAACGCAAGGATTTTATGGAGTTTTTCGTCAGGTTATAAAGTAACTAAAAACGAAAGTCATAAAAAAATTGCCGAACGTGCTTTTGAATTCTTGTCAAACAATTTTTATGATGCTGAGTGTGGAGGCTTATTTTGGAGTATTAACGCTGACAAAACACCAAAGGACACTAAAAATCAAATTTATGCTTTAGCTTTTGCGATCTACGGTTTATCTGAATATTATACAATTTCTAATGATGATAAAGCCCTGGCAATTGCAATAAATTTATATTTAAAAATACAAAAACACAGCTACGATCCCGTAAACAAAGGCTATTTTGAAGCTTTAACCCGCGATTGGCAGCCTATTGATGATTTACGTTTGAGTGATAAAGATGCCAACGAAAAGAAAACCATGAACACTCATTTGCATATTGTTGAAGCATATGCAAATTTGTTTAAGGTGTGGAAAGATAAAGAGCTTCAAAGTAATATTATTGAATTATTACAAACCATAGAAACTCATTTTATCAATACACACACAGGTCATTTACGCTTGTTTTTTGATGAAAACTGGCTCGAAAAACCAGATGTTATTTCGTACGGACACGACATTGAAGCTGCCTGGCTTTTATTGCAATGTGCCGAAATTAATGAAGATGAAAATCTAATTGCGAATTACAAAAAATATGCGATTCAAATGGCAGAAGTGACCAAAGAAGGTCTGGATTCTGACGGAGGTTTATGGTATGAATTTGATCCCGAAAAAAACGAATTAGTTGCCGAAAAACACTGGTGGGTTCAGGCAGAAGCTTTAATTGGTTTTTATAATGCCTATCAATTAACCGGAAATGAAGACTATTTACAAATTGTTGTAAAGAACTGGGAATTTATTAAAAACCATATTTTAGACAAACAAAACGGCGAATGGTATTGGGGAATTAACAAAGACAATTCGCTTATTGAAAAAGACAAAGCCGGATTCTGGAAATGTCCTTATCATAACAGTCGTGCTTGTTTAGAACTTATTTATAGAATAAAAATGGAATAAATTGCCCGCTGATTTTACGGATTAAACGGATTTTCGCAGGTTTACATTTTTTTTGTCATTGCGACGGAGGAGAAATCACATCTAGTATTCGACAACAGTGTGCGCTCAGCTTATGTGATTTCCAACAATAAGCTTTATGAAGATAAGACCTAACAGTTTTTGAAAACCTGTTAGGAGAATAAACATCTCATCAAATGGAGATTCCTAGCCCTGATAGAAGTGGAAATCCTTTTATTTTTTTTCTTTAGAAAAAATAAAAGATTGAAACGGATAGCAGGATTAGCTCCTAAAAAAATAAATAATGAAAAATATATTTCTAAAAACCCTCGGATTAGCTTTAATTTTCTCGACAATGGCTTGTCAGGCGCAGGAACGAATTACGGTAAAAGGAACGCAATTTTACAAAGGCGATAAACCGTACGCGTATATTGGAACGAATTATTGGTACGGAAGTTTACTGGCGTCAAAAAAAGTAGGCGACAGAAAAAGATTGATTCGGGAACTGGATTTAATGCAAAAAAACGGAATCGATAACCTCCGAATTCTTGTTGGCGGCGATGGCGGAAAATATGATTTCACCGTACGTCCGGCGTTGCAATACGAGCAGGGAAAATACGATGAAGATTTGCTTGACGGATTGGATTTCCTGATCAATGAAATGAGCAAACGTAAAATGTATGTGGTTTTGTATTTGACAAATAACTGGGAATGGTCTGGCGGAATGTCACAATATTTAGAATGGAATGGCAAAGGCGCGATTCCGGTTCCCGCAATTCCACCCAATACGTGGCCGCAATTTATGAGTTATACAGAGCAATTTCATAGCTGTGAACCTTGTATGAAAGCTTTAGAAAATCATGTGAAGTTTATTATTGGAAGAACAAATAAATATTCAAAAAAGAAATACAACGAAGATAATACCATTATGGCGTGGCAGGTTGGAAATGAGCCGAGACTTTTTACGGTAGAAAACGAAAAAAAATTTACCGTTTGGCTCAATACTATTGTAGATTTAATTGATAGTTTAGATAAAAATCATTTGGTTTCGACAGGTTCTGAAGGAAAAAACAGCTCGAACGACAGCATGGAAATTTTCGAAAGAACACATCAAAATCCCAATATTGATTATCTGACCATGCACATCTGGCCGAAAAACTGGAATTGGTTTAAGGCTGATAGCGCCGAAAAAACGATGCCAACAACACTTGAAAATGCCGGAAAATATATTGATGATCATATTAAAGTGGCCAACAATTTAAAACGCCCCATTATCATTGAGGAATTTGGTTTACCAAGAGAAAATGAAAATTTAACCGCAGGAACTTCTGTTGCAAACAGAGATATTTTTTACAATTATATTTTTAGCCGTGTTGCCGAAAGTGTCAAAAATAACGGTCCGTTGCAGGCGGCGAATTTCTGGGGTTTTGGCGGTGAAGGAAAAGCGGTTACCAAAGACGGAAAATGGAATCCCGGCGATCCTTTAACAACAGATCCTCCACAAGAACCACAAGGTTTAAACTCTGTTTTTTCGAGTGATAAATCAACTCTCGATATTGTAAAAAAATACAACAAACAGCTTACAAAAAATTAAATTATTTAAACCATATAAGTTCATGTAAGAGATTATAAGCTAAACTTTGTGCTATTATTAAATGAACTTAATAGCACTTATATTGTGGAAAAATTTAAACCATATAAGTGATATAAGAAATTATAAGCAAACCTTTGTGCAATATTATATAAACTTATATAACTTATATGGTTTAAAAACACTCAAACATGAAAAAAGTCTTTATTCTTTTTTGTTTCGTATTTATTAATCTTGCATTTTCGCAGAAGAAGCAGGATTTTGTTTTGAACTCTCCGGATGGGAAAATTGAAATCAAAATTTTGGTGAATGATAAAATAAGCTGGACAATTTCTCATGAAAAGGATGTGATTTTGTCACCTTCGGCAATGTCTATGACTTTGGATGGAAATGTTGTTTTAGGAAAAAATGCTGTTGTTTTAAATTCAAAAAAAGAAAGTGTAGATGCGTCATTTGAATCTCCGTTTTATAAAAAGAAATCGGTTCAAAACAAATACAATCAGCTTACTATAAACTTTAAAAATGATTTCAGTATTGAATATTGCGCTTTTGATGATGGCGTTGCGTATCGTTTTATTACCAAAAAGAAAAAAGATATCACCGTAAAATGGGAAGAGGTTACTTTGAATTTTGATCAGGATTATAACACTTTAATACCTTACGTTCGTGATCTGCGAAATCCGAAAGATCCTTTTATTTCCTCGTTTGAAGCGCATTACGAGAATAAAAAAATAAGTGAATTTTCTAAAGATACTTTGGCATTTTTACCTTTTTTAATTGATTATAAAAACCATAAAAAAGCGGTTTTCTTAGAAGCAAATCTCGAAGATTATCCGGGATTGTTTGTAACCAACAACACTTCGAAATCTGGTTTTGAATCTCGATTTTCGAAATATCCATTACAGGAAAAAAACGGAGGATTCAACAATATAAATCGTTTAATTACAGAAAGGGCAGATTATTTGGTTCAAACAAAAGGAACAAGAAATTTTCCGTGGAGAGCGATTGTTATTTCAAATAATGATGCGGCTTTAGCGAATAATGATATGGTTCAAAAATTATCTGAACCTTCAAGAATAAAAGACATTTCATGGATAAAACCTGGAAAAGTAGCTTGGGATTGGTGGAACGACTGGAATATTTACAACATCGATTTTAAAGCCGGAATCAACACGCAAACCTATAAATATTATATTGATTTTGCTTCTAAAAATAAAGTCGAATATGTAGTTCTGGACGAAGGCTGGAGTTTAGAAGATGATATTATGAAACACAATCCGAATGTCGATCTCGAAGCTTTGATTGCATACGGAAAAGAACGAAATGTCGGTATTATTTTGTGGAGTTCCTGGATGGCTTTAACCAAAAACACAGCAGGAATTTTAAAGAATTATGCTGATTTGGGAATCAAAGGTTTCAAGGTTGATTTCTTAGATCGGGACGATGCTAAAATGGTAAATTCAGTTTATGATATTGCTCAAAAAGCAGCAGATCATAAATTGATTTTGGATTTTCACGGAATGTACAAACCAACGGGAATTCAGAGAACTTTTCCTAATATCCTCAATTTTGAAGGCGTAAAAGGTTTAGAAAATAATAAATGGACACCAAACGACGATGTTCCGCTATATGATTGTACGATTCCCTTTATCAGAATGATGGCGGGACCAATGGATTACACGCCCGGAGCGATGCGAAATGCTACAAAAAGTGAATTCAAACCAAGTCATTCCAACCCAATGAGTCAGGGTACAAGATGCCATCAACTGGCACTTTACACCATTTTTGAAGCGCCTTTGCAAATGATGGCAGATAGTCCGACAGCTTACATAAAGGAACAGGAAAGCACTGATTTTATTGCTAAAATTCCAACGACTTTTGATGAAACCGTTTCCTTAAACGGAGAAGTGGGAAAATTTGTGACAATCGCCAGAAAAAAATCAAACACATGGTACTTAGGTTCGATAGCCAATTGGGATTCCAGAGAAATTACAATTGATTTTTCTTTCCTTGAAAAAGACAAAAAATTCGAAGCAGAAATTTTCTCTGACGGTTTAAACGCTGATAAAGCGGCTGTTGATTATAAAAGGGAAATTATTACCGTAGATTCTAATACGAAATTAAAATATCGATTGGCATCAGGCGGAGGTTTGGCAATGATTATTCAATAAAATCATTCAATTCATTATGTCATTCTATACGTTTGCAAACCCGACAGGTTTTTTTAAACCTGTCAGGTTTATATTGTAAACGTGATATTATTTATTAAAAATCAAGATAATATCTTCTCAATCGCATTTAATTCATCTTGAGAAAATTCCAGACTTTGCAAACAATCAATATTATTATTTAACTGTCTCACAGAACTCGCCCCAATTAAAACCGAAGTAATTCGTTTGTCTTTTTGCAGCCAGGCCAATGCCATTTGCGCCAAAGATTGGTTTCTATTCTGCGCAATTTCATTCAGTTGAACTAATTTCTGGATTCTTTCACCAGTAACCTCATCTTCTTTTAAATGTCCGTTTGGATTATGCGCTCTCGAATTTTCCGGAATTCCTTTTAGATATTTGTCCGTTAAAAGACCTTGTGCCAAAGGCGAAAAAGCAATACAACCCACCCCTTTTTCTTCCAGAACATCAAGTAAACCGTTTTCTACCCAACGCTCTAACATCGAATATTTTGCCTGATGAATCAAACATGGCGTTCCCAATTTCTTTAAAACATCAACTGCAACACGTGTTTCTTCTGCCGAATAATTACTGATTCCCACATACAATGCTTTTCCACTTCTTACGGCGTAATCTAATGCCATCATAGTTTCTTCAATTGGCGTTTCTGGATCCGGACGATGCGAATAAAAAATATCGACATAATCGACTTTCATTCTTTTTAAACTTTGGTCTAAACTTGATAATAGATATTTTCTAGATCCCCAATCGCCGTAAGGTCCATCCCACATGGTGTAACCCGCTTTTGTCGAAATAATAATTTCATCGCGTAAGTTTCCCTGAAAATTATGCCATAATATTTTACCGAAGTTAGTTTCAGCAGAACCCGGAACCGGTCCGTAATTATTGGCTAAATCAAAATGCGTAATTCCTTTATCAAAGGCTTCGACCGCGATACTTTCGGCATTATCAAAATTATCTACTGACCCGAAGTTGTGCCATAATCCTAAAGAAATCTCAGGCAGCAATAACCCACTTTTTCCACATCTGTTATATTTCATTATTTTAGATTAATTGGTTGGTATTTTTAATAGATTTTAAAGGTAGAAAACTAACTTCAATAATTAAAAATCTAATTTGTCTTTAATTTTTTAAATTTGTTTAAATAATAAAATTATGGAAAATAACTGGCAAAATTTAATTTCGATAAATCCAGATATCAGATTTGGCAAACCTGTTATTACCGGAACCCGAATTTGTGTATCAGATATTCTTTCTTGGCTTTCTACAGGAATGTCTTTTGATGAAATTATCGAAGATTTTCCAGAATTAAAAAGAGAAGATATTCTTGCTGCTTTGGCTTTTGCTGCTAATCGAGAGAATATTACAAAAATAATTGCAGCATAATGAAATTACTTCTTGATGCAAACATCTCATGGAGATTAATTAAGATAATTGGAAATGATTTTTCAAAGAGTTAATGATTTAGAAATATATTAATAAAGTTTTTATAATCGGCAAAGTTGCAGAGGCGCAAAGTTTTTTTTAAGTTTTAAGATTGAATAGCGTCCAGCTTTAGCTGGACGTAAAAATAGCTCAAACAAAAGGCTTTAGCCAAAACGTTATAGTTTGGGCTAAAGCCTTTGCTTTTTTTTAATATAAATTCCCAAGCTAAAGCCAGGGGCTATTCAAAAAACTTTGCGCCACTGACTTTGCGCGATTAAACTTTTATTCTTTTATTTCAAAACCACTCTCCAAACCTGTATCAGAACTTCCGCCCACCATAATTTTAAAAGTTCCCGGTTCAACTAAATAATTTCCATCATTATCATAAAAGCCAAGTTCCTTTTCCGTCAAAGTAAAAGTCACGGTTTTAATTTCTCCTTTTTTCAAATTCACCAATTCAAAACCTTTTAATTCTTTAATTGGTCGCACAATGCTTGCGAATTCATCATGAATATACAATTGTACCACTTCTTTTCCATCATAATTTCCGGAGTTGGTAACCTCAACTGTAACCTGTACACTTTCACCTTTTGCAAAAGCAGTTTTGCTTACTTTGAGGTTTTTATAATCAAACTTCGTATAACTCAATCCAAAACCAAACGGATATTGAGGCGTTTTCTCTACATCCATATAATGTGACCAAAAAACGTTTTTATCACTATCAATAGGTCTTCCCGTACTATATTTATTGTAATAAATAGGAACCTGACCCACATTTCTCGGGAACGACATAGGCAGTTTTGCACTTGGGTTATAATCTCCGTATAAAACCTGTGCCACGGCATTTCCGGTTTGAGTTCCTAATTGCCAGGCTTCTACAATTGCCGGAACATTTTCTGCTGCCCAAGGAATACTCAACGGACGACCGTTATTTAAAACCAAAACAATATTCGGATTCACTTTATAAACTTCTTCCAACAATTCTTGTTGCAATCCCGGTAAATTCAAATCGGTTCTGCTTCTGCCCTCGCCGCTTTGAAAGCCGTATTCACCTAAAACCATTACAACAACATCGGCATTTTTTGCGGCTGTTTTTGCCGCTTCAAATCCACTTTTATCTGTTGTATTAAAAACTGTTTCCGTTAAAAATGTCGCTTTTTGCGAAAGTAAATCAACTCCTTTTTCAAAAACCAGTTGATTGTCTTTATATTGCTGCATCCCTTCTAAAACCGAAACAGCTGTATTGTCATCTGCCGCAATTCTCCAACTTCCAAGAGGACTGTTTTTATCGTTTGCCAAAGCGCCAATCAAAGCGATTTTTTGTCCTGATTTTTTCAGCGGAAGCAAATTCTTATCATTCTTTAATAATACAATAGACTTTTTCGCCATATCCAGAACGCCATCGTTATTGGTTTTACTTCCCACCACAGCTTTTTCACGTTTCTCATCGCAATATCTGTAAGGATCATCAAATAATCCCAATTCAAATTTCACGCGCAAAATTCTGCGAACGGCATCATCAATCAAAGCTTCTTTTACTTTTCCTTCTTTTACCAAAGTGGCTAATTTTGCCACATACAAATACGATTCCATATCCATGTCCGAACCTGCAATTACGCCTTTTAAAGTTGCATCATTTTCGTCCTTAGCATATCCGTGCGCAATCATTTCGCGAATCGAAGCATAATCTGAAATTACAAATCCATCAAACTTCCATTTTCCTTTCAGGATATCTCTTTGCAGAAAAACATTTCCCGTTGCCGGCACTCCATTCAAGGTATTAAAGGAATTCATAAACGTACGAACACCCGCCTGAACCGTAGCTTCAAAAGGAGGTAAAACCGAATTATACAATTTAGAATTACTAATATCCACAATATTATATTCCAATCCCGCCTCAACATACCCATACGCCGCAAAGTGTTTTGCGCAAGCTGCGATCGTATTTATTTTAGCCAAATCATCAATCGTTTCACCCTGAAAACCGTGAACTCTGGCAATCGCAATTTTACTTCCTAAATATGGATCTTCTCCTGCGCCTTCCATCACACGACCCCAACGCGCATCATTTGCTACATCGACATTTGGACCAAAGGTCCAGTTAATTCCAGATGCCGAAGCTTCATCCGCAGCAATTGCCGCCGATTTTTTAATCGCTTCTAAATCCCAACTCGCAGCTTCTGCCAACGGGATAGGGCTTAACGTTTTATAACCATGAATTACATCAAAACCAATTATTAGCGGAATTCCCAATCGGGTTTCTTCCACCGCAATTTTCTGCACCGCGCGAACTTCCTTCACTCCACGAACAGTTAACATCGAACCTACCCATCCTTTTCGCAAATGTTCGTATTTCAGTTCCGCGGTTCCGCCTTTTGGAGCCGGTCCCGTTACATCCCAAAACCCGTTATATTGATTCATCTGCCCCACTTTTTCCTCCAGAGTCATCAAAGGCAAAAGCAGATCAATTCGTTGTTCAATTGTTTTATTTTTATCCAGATACGGTTTTTTCTGTGCATTCATATTTCCAACAGTAAAAAGGGCAAAAAACCCAATTGTTATTATTTTATTTTTCATTGGTTAGTTAGTTTAGTAATTTGGGCGTGTCCCTTCGGGTCGGGCTATCCGTTTCAAGTCCTCGCACTTCCTTCGTCAGGCTGTGGGCTTTTCACTACTATCCCTCACGCGATTTACGGTAAACGACAACTTTTTTGTTTCTTATTTTTCTATACGCAATTTTGTCATTTCGAGGTACGAGAAATCACACTAGAAACTCTGCAAAAATAATCATCAACCTTTGTCGAATTACGAGTGTGATTTCTCCTCCGTCGAAATGACACAAAATGAATTAATTCCCTTTTTTTGTCGCATTAGTTTGCGGGCTTCGACTCCGCTCAGCCTGACATAAAATGAGATAAAAAAATCAGTAAAAATCCGTTTAAATCCGTACAATCCGTGGACCAATTCTCTACTCAGTTATAAAACAAGAAGCTGGCAAATTCGCTTTATTAAACAAATCAGATTGTATCGTATTTCCCCACGCAAATCTTACTTTTGCAGGAATAGCAACTTTTTTACTTGTCAAAATCACTTCATTATTTTTAATCGAAGTTTCTGCCGGATAAAATATTCCATCGGGTCCAGCCAATTCAAACTGATTTGAAATTTTATTTTTGAAATGCAATCCATCCGAATAATCAAAAGAAACGATCGCTTTGTTTTTATCAATCTTTAAATCTTTAAAAAGTGGCCCGTTTACCAAATTAGAATTGACTTTATAAGTATCAGCCAAAGCCAGATTCGCCAAACGAATTCCGACATCTTTTTTATTCTTTGGATGAATATCAATCGTATCCGAAATATCGCTGATTACGACCATTCCGGTTTTCGACACTTCTTTTAGGACTTTTCGTTGAGAATCCCTGATAGTAACGTTCGAGAAATTATTACTACCAGTTTTATAAGGTGCAATTTGTACAAAGTAAAAAGGAAATTCATCATTCCAGACTTTTCGCCACGAAGTAATCAAAGCCGACAAGGTTTTATCATAAACTAACGAACCCACATTCGATTCTCCCTGATACCAGAGTGTTCCTGCAATCTTGAAGCCAACAAATGGGTAAATCATCGCATTATAAGCACGCCCGGGTTGGCGTGGTCCGTATTCCTGTTCGTTTAGTTTTTTAGCATTTTCCAGCAAAACCAGATCGTTCTGAACTACTTCTTCCGGCATCCAGATTTCGGCAGGAGTTCCACCCCAGTTGGAAGAAATTAATCCTATTGGAACATTTTTTAAATCTTCTTGCAGGCGTTTGGCAAAAAAGTAACCAATCGCGCTGAAGTTTTTCATGGTTTCCTGAGTCGATTCGACCCAGTTTCCCAAGAGATTATTTTGAGGTGTTGTTGCTGTTAATTTCGGAACGGTAAAAAAACGAATGTTGGGGTTTGTGGCATTTTTCATTTCTTCTTCGCCATTATCAATTCCCCAACTTACTGACATTTCCATGTTTGATTGTCCGGAACAAACCCAAATTTCACCAATCAAAATGTTTTTCAGCACAACTTCATTATATCCTTTTATAGCAATTGTGTAAGGTCCGCCCGCTTGAGGCGTTTTAATATGCAATTCCCATTGCGCCTGATTATTGGCAACCACTTTATATTCCTGATTGTTCCAGCTCGAAACTAATTTGATTTCTTCTTTGGGATTTGCCCAACCCCAAATTTTCACTTCGGAATTGCGTTGTAAAACCATATTGTCGCCAAAAATATTCGGAAGTGTAACGTTTGCCATCATAGTACTGGAAATCATCAGAATGAAAACAAACTTAAATATATTATTTTTCATTTAAGAGCTTTTTTAGAAATGGAGCATATTCATTAGCTAAAACCTTATGGTCTGCCACATCAGGATGTCCCAAACAGCCTTTTGGTGTCATAGGCTTAAATTTAAAAATCAGGATGGATTTATGAGTTTTGTCTTCCGCGAAAGCGTTTTTTACTTTAGTCAGGCAATCTTCAAAAATAACTCCTCTTTCTCCGCCAACCATTGGGCTGTTTGTAATTACAATTTGGGCTTTCGGATTGTGTTCATAAAGCATTTTTATAAAGTTGATGTAATTCGAAACATACTTTTCAGGATTAAAAGGCAAACGTTCTTTTTTCCCGTCTCCACCTGAAAAATCATTGGTTCCCAAAGCAATACTGATAATATCAGGCTGAAAAGCAAAATCGTATTTAGGTTTAGAATTATCTTTTGTCAAATACAAATTTTGATACACATCCGGCATTATGGCTTCGTCCTTATTTTCGTCATTCCAGTTTCTGTACATTCCAATTCCGGAAACAGAACTCATCAAATAATCCACATCAATTTCTCTCGAAAGCACCGGTCCATAAGCATAATAACCGTTATGATGATCAAAATATTCTCCTTTATCACAATCAACCGAATCGCTCGCTGCGCCACACGTAATAGAATCACCAACAAACTCGATTTTCTTCTTCTTTTTAGCAACAATAGAAGTTACGTTTGCCGTTGTTCCTGCAAATAAAATATTTCCGCTCTGTGCCTCTGTATTTTTATAAATTTCAAGTTTGTGAATTTTTGTATTTGAAATTGTTTTTATTGGAAAAGATTGCGCAGGTCCTTTTTCAATTCTCAATTTTCCGAGGTATTTTCCGTCTAAAACCAAAGAAATATAATTATGATGTTCCCATGCATCAATGCTTTGCAACGAAATATCACATTTGTTGCCGGTAAAATTAAATGAAACCGAAGAAGCGGTTCCAATTAAAACAACAGTATTATTTTGAAGTTTTTCAACCCGTCCTTCATATAGAAATTTACCGGTTTTGTTTTGTGCAATTGAAACAAACGAAATCAGCAAAAACGAAATTAGAAAGGCTATTTTTTTTTGAAACATAATTTATTTGTTAAATATAAATGTGATTCACAAATATACCCGAAATTAAACAGTCAAAAAGATACTAAAACATCAAAAAGTAATAAAAAATCACCAAAAAAAAACTTCGATTTTTATCTATTACCAAAATTCATTTCTTTGATTTTCAAAATGAACCGCCTATCTTTATAAATTAAATCGCACAGATACTTCCTCCCAAATGAAATTAGCCTCTTATATATTATTATCCATCTCTTTTTTATCCTGCTCTTTTACATCAAAGGAAAAGAAAACGTTAATCGACCCAATAGCAAAAACGCAAACAAATACTGAAAGGGATTCCCTTGTACTTTATGCCAGGCAATACTTAGGAACGCCGTATTTATATGCCGGAAGCGATCCGAAAAAAGGATTTGATTGTTCCGGATTTGTGAGTTACGTTTTTAAAAATTTCGGTAAAGATTTACCCAGAAGTTCCGGCAGCTATAAAAACTTAGGTACGGCATTACAACCGGAAGATTTTAAAGTAGGAGACATTTTAGTTTTTTATGGCTATCAGGACAAAAGCATTATTGGGCACTTAGGAATTATTTGCGAAGCTAACGGAATGAAGTCAAAATTTATACATGCCTCTTCTGGAAAAGTAAGCAGCGTAACGATTACTTCACTTGATACAGAACATTATACAAAACGTTTTTATAAATGTATTGACGTTTTATCTAAATAGTTTTTTACCACGAATTACACAAATTTACACTAATTTTTTACTTTGAAATATTAAAAATAATTCGTGTAAATTTGTGTAATTCGTGGCAAACCTTTTTAAACTTTATTCTTCAGTTAACAATTTTATCAAACTTTCATCTCTTTTATAGACATCTTTATAAAAATTCAAATTTCCATCGCGATCTACCCAGGCGGTAAAATAGCCAATGTAAACCGGAATTTTCTTTTTAAGCGTATACCAGCTTTCTTTACCTGCATTCATGGCTTTATCAATTCTTGCCGGTGTCATACTTGGATCTTGTTTTAAAATTTCAATGGCCAAATCCCTTGGTTTTCCTACACGAACGCAACCGTGACTAAATGCTCTGTTTTCTCTTTCGAATAAACTTTTTGCCGGCGTATCATGCAAATAAATATTGTTTGAATTTGGAAACAAAAATTTTACCAAACCAAGCGAATTATTTCTCCCCGGCAATTGACGAACAGCGCCGTTATTCCATTCCAGATTTTTCTGAGCCAGATAATTTTTATTCTTCGCCATTCCGGGTTTTATCTCACTTTTTATAATACTTGGAGGAACATTCCAATACGGGCTGAAAACAATATTATTCATCATTCCGCTAAAGACCACTGTTTTAGTCATTGCTTTACCCACCACAACCGGAGATACAAAAGCAATATCATGATTGCGAATCAAATACAATCTAAATTCAGGAATATTAACCTCAATATATTCTTTTCCTTTCTCAAGTTCAGGATCAATCCATCGGCAACGTTCCATATTGGCAATAATTGTTTTGATTCTGTCCGAAACCGGAATATTCAATTCTGCAATATGTTCTGGTAAAATGATATTTTTTGGTGTTAAACCGTGATGTAATTCGTAGCTTTTAATGGCTTTAATCAAAGTTGAATCACAAATATTACTTTTCGAATTTTCTTTAAGATCTCCGGTAATAAAAAGTCTTTCTCTAATTTGTCCTATTGCAGGAACAGAATCACCTTTTTTTAGGCTTTTAAAATCCTCGCCAACTTCAATTGTTTTCCATCCTCCCTTTTTCTCAATTTCTCTATATTGATGAAGCGCATCGCGAAGCTTGTAATACTGGCTGAACATTTTACTCTTTTTATCATCACTAATCGTAGATTTTTTATAAATCGAATCTGAAAAAACCTGGTAATTCACTTTTTTTCGAGGTAAAAGCCATTCTAATGATCTCGTTGTTTTTTCGTCAACACCGGAAACTTTCTGAACATAATAAAAATACAAATTGCTAATCATCAAATCTGTATCTGATTGTGAAAGCTTGTTTTCGGCTGTATGTTCAAAAATAGGATTGATCTTTTCGTTATAAGCAAAATTAGCTTTCAAACCTTCCTGATCTAGTCCTTTGTATTTATTAAAAAGTGTATTACCATATTCTACCACTCCTTTATTATCCAGCCATAATTGAGTAGAATTGTTTTTTTTGTATAATGCCAAAACCTCATTTTGAAATTTGACCAATTTAGGATATGCCTGGTAAAAAGTTGCAATTTTTGAGCTGTCAATATTGATTTTGAGCTCTGGTATCACTTTTTCTGCAGTCTTTGAATCTTCTTTTTTTCCGGACTTCTTATTACAAGAAACAGCGCTTAAAAGAATAACAAAAGCAACAAGCGGATACAAAATTTTCATAATATTTTTTTTAATAAAAATAGAAAAGTTTTAATGAAAACAAAGCATTTATACAATAATTAATATTGACTTTACAATCTTAAAAAGCAGTAACATTTATAGCAGCTTATTGCTTAATAAAATGCATAAAAAAACTCCGGGCACATTACATACCCGGAGCTTCCACTTTATAAATCAACCTTTATTTTTAAATTACTGTTCCTTTCAGAGTAAGGATTTGCGGAGCTGTTTCCGCACTTGTTGTTACAGTAACTGTTTTTGTAAAACCACCTTTATTTGCCGCATTGTAAGTTGCTGTTACTTTAGCTGATTTCCCAGGCAAAATTGGCTCTTTTGTATAATCTGTTGCAGTACAACCACAAGAACCCTGAACGTTTGTGATTACAACTGCTGTTTTTCCAGTATTTTTAAATTCGTAAACAATTGCTTTAGGTGTTCCTTGCGGAATTTGCCCAACATCAATAGTTTGTGCTTTCCATACAATTGTTGAAGCTGCTATTTCAGCTGTTTTTGTTTCAGACGTAATTGCTTTTATTGGCGCAATTGCTGAAAAAGACATTAAGCTTAAAGCTAAAGCTAACATCGAAATTTTAATAATTTTCATAGTTATTATATTTAATGGTTTATAGTTCTAATTTATTTTTCAAAGATAATTCAGACAAAACCGAATCGCTGTTAACCGCTTTCAAATCTTTGTTAATGACTTGTTAATCGGCGTTTTTAAATCTAAATTTGATTAATATTACACCCTAAAACATCATTTCTTGAAAATAAACAAACTCAATAGTATTATCCTTCTGGGACTTGTGGCCATAATTAGCATTTTGGTGGCGCAATTGCTTTGGACAAAAGAGGCTTTTACTTTGGAACAAAAAAAACTGAGCCAGAAAGCAAATATTGCTTTACTGGAAGTCGCCCGAAAATTATACGAAGGAAAAGATCACGAATCATCGTGCCAGAATCCTGTTCAAAAAATTTCAAACGACTATTATATTGTAAACATTCAAAATGCTTTTGAACCTGATGTTTTAGAATTCTATCTGAGATCAGAGTTTAAAAAAATGAATATTACAACTGATTTTGAATATGCGGTTTACAATTGCCAAAGTGATGAAATGGTTTATGGAAAATATATTTCGTTTTCTGAAAAAGAAAAAGCAAAAAAAACAGTTTCCTTCCCTAAACATAAAAACTTAGTGTATTATTTTGCGATTCGTTTCCCAAATGAGACTACTTACTTATTTAGTTCAATGCGATTTTGGTTCATCCTTTCTATTGCTTTGATTTTAATTTTACTGATTTATGTGTATTCGATTTTTACGCTTTTGCAGCAGAAGAAATATTCTGAATTACAAAGGGATTTCATCAATAATATGACGCATGAATTCAAAACGCCTCTATCCTCCATATTAATTGCCTCAAAATATTTAATTGAGCAGAATCCGATTAAGGACGACAAAAAATTACATACTTACACAGATATTATTATCAACCAAAGTAATAAACTTAACAATCACATAGAGAAGATCTTAAACATTGCCAAATCAGATTATACTCCGTTGGAATTAAAAAAAGAAACAGTTTTAATTGTTCCGATTATTGAAGAAACGATTGAAAATATTCAGTTGAAACATCCAGAAGCTTCCATCAAAATAGAAACAGTATCAAATGAATATCACTTAGAAACTGATGTTTTTCATTTTTCTAATCTGGTCTATAATTTACTGGATAATGCTATTAAATATTGCAATGAGAAACCTGAAATTAAGATTGGAATTTTAGTTGAAAATGCTACTTTAAAACTGACTTTTACAGATAACGGAATTGGAATTTCAGGCAAAAATATTTCTTTTATCTTTGATAAGTTTTACCGTGCCCAAAACGAAAAAAGTAATGAAGTAAATGGTTTTGGACTGGGTTTGTATTATGTTAAAGAAATTTGCAATTTGCACAACTGGAAAATAAAAGCAGAAAACAACACAACAAACGGCATTAAGATAACTTTGTCAATTCCTTATAAAAAATGAAACAATTCAAGATACTTTATACTGAAGACGATGAAACATTAGCGTTTTTGACCAAAGACAATTTGGAACAAAACAATTATGAAGTGGTACATTGCTGCGACGGAAAACTGGGTTTGGAAACCTTTAAAAAAGAAAATTTTGACATTTGTATCTTTGATATTATGATGCCAAAAATGGATGGTTTTGAATTGGCTACCGAAATTAGAAAAGCAAATACTGATATTCCTATTATATTCCTTTCGGCTAAAACTTTAAAAGAAGACAGAATTAAAGGTTTGCGTCTGGGCGCCGATGATTATCTGGTTAAGCCTTTTAGTATTGAAGAATTACTATTGAAAATTGAAATTTTCCTGAAGCGTTCCCAGAAAAATATTCCGGTAGAAAAATCAGTTTATGAAATTGGGAAATATCAATTTGATACGAACAATTTTATCCTTTTTAATGAAAACGAAAAAATCAGTCTGACACAACGAGAAGCCGAATTATTGAAATTATTTCTTGATAATAAGAATTCGGTTTTAAAAAGAGAACAAATTTTGACTTCACTCTGGGGAACCGATGATTATTTTATGGGAAGAAGCCTTGATGTTTTTATTTCGCGTTTGCGTAAAATCTTAAGTAATGAAAAAGGTATTTCTATAGAAAACCTGCACGGAATTGGTTTTCGATTTACCATGTAAATTATATTTTTAAATCTCCCCGGACTATATTATTAAATAAGTTTATTTATTTTTTAAAACAAATAAAGGAAAATCTGTAAGATTAATTATTGTTAAATTTCGTATTTTAGTATCTAAATTTCCAAATATGAAAATACATCATTTACGCAACGCCACTTTAGTTATTGAAACTGAAACCGATGTTATATTGGTTGATCCCATGTTAGGAAAAAGAAAAACGATTCCGCCTTTTACTATTTTCAGATACAAACCTAAAAGAAATCCACTTGTAGCTTTGCCAAAAAACAGCCGTGATATTTTAAGCAGAGTCACAATTTGTCTGATCACGCATTTGCATCCTGATCATATTGATAAAGCCGGCGAAGTTTTTTTAAGACGCAAAAGCATTCCTGTAGTTTGCAGCACAAAAGATCAAAAAGCATTAGTAAAACGAGGATTAAATATTATTCAGAGTTTGAATTATTGGGAACCGCAAGAATTTTTAGGCGGTAAAATAATTGGTATTCCTGCCATTCATGGTTATGGGTTTATTGCCCGATTAATGGGAAACGTGATGGGATTTCATATTGAATTGCCCAATCAAAAGTCAGTTTACATAAGTTCTGATACGATTTTTACAGAACATGTTCAAAAAGTTTTAATTGAATGGAAACCTGACATTGCAACTGTAGCCTGCGGAACTGCCAGATTAGATATTGGTCAGCCTTTATTAATGAGGATGAATGATATTTTGAAATTTACAGCTTTGGCACCGGGAAGAGTTTTTGCCAATCATTTAGAGGCTTTAAATCATTGCCCAACAACAAGAGCCGAATTACGATCAGCATTTTCTGAAAATAATCTTTTGGATAAAGTTGATATTCCAAGTGATGGAACTAATGTAGAATATTGATTTACAAAACCAGTAATCCAAATTCGCGTAAAGTATTGATGGGTTTTGAATACCAAAACAATTCAAAATCATCTAAACTCGTTTCAAAATCGGCTTTTACTTCCTGAAAAGTATAATTTTTCGCATTTGAGATTGTGATTTTGGTTAAAATTTCAACCAGCCATTCCCCTTCATTTTTATTGGTCTGAATATTGAAACTTTCTTTTTTATCATGAAAAGTAAAAGTCATCATTTCCCATGAATTTCCTTTTTTAGATTTTGTAAAATGCTCAACAAAAGGTTTTCCTCCTAACCAGACTACTTTTGCATTTGGTTTTGTATTGAAATCATTTCCTTCTTCAAGTGCATTAAAAATAAAGTCCGGATCAATTTTTGTCTTCGGAATTTTAAAATCGAACCAATCCTGCAATTCATAATCAAAACAGATTCCGTGCATGAAATTAAAAAGGGATTTCTTTAATCCAAAGCTAAACTTATCGTGATTGATTCCTGTAGAATCTGTATAATCAATATCATTGTTGGCAAAAGTTCCAATGGCTTCCGTTTTTTTTGTAACTCCAAATTTCTCCGGATACAATCCAACGGGACTGTGAGCTGTCATGGCAAATTGATGCCAAAATCCGGATTGTAAAATCCCGGCTTCAAACAATTGACGTACCATTTCAAGACTATCAACGGTTTCCTGAATCGTTTGTGTTGGATAACCGTACATTAAATAGGCATGAACCATGATTCCTGCTTCAGTAAAATTTCGGGTCACTTTTGCAACTTGTTCTACTGTTACGCCTTTGTCAATTAATTTTAATAATCGGTCTGAAGCTACTTCTAAACCACCGGAAACGGCGATACAACCAGAAGCTTTTAGCAATAAACATAAATCTTTTGAGAAGCTTTTTTCAAACCGAATGTTTGTCCACCAGGTTACGGCTAATTTTCGACGTAAAATTTCCAAAGCCAAAGCACGCATCAAAGCCGGAGGAGCTGCTTCATCAACAAAATGAAAACCATTTTGACCTGTTTGCAGCATCATATCTTCCATTCGATCACACAGCAAATTTGCCGCAACAGGTTCATAAACCTTTATATAATCTAAAGAAATATCACAAAAAGTACATTTTCCCCAATAACAACCATGTGCCATTGTGAGTTTATTCCAGCGCCCGTCGCTCCACATTCTGTGCATTGGATTCACAATTTCGATAACAGAAATGTATTTATCCAAAGACAAATCAGAATAATCCGGAGTTCCTACATAAGCCTGTTTATAATCGTGTTTTAGTGAATTGTTTTTATAGACCACTTTTCCGTGTTCAAGTAAAAAAGTTCTTTTGTAACGCTTCTCGACTTCGCTCGAAGTGACAGTATTTGGATTTTCGAGATTGAAAATTAATTCTTCAATTGGCACTTCACCATCATCTAAAGTGATAAAATCGAAAAACTCAAAAACACGCGCATCAGAAAGGGAACGTAATTCGGTATTGGGAAAACCACCTCCCATTGAAATTTTAATCTCAGGATGATTTTGTTTAATCCATTGTGCACATCTAAAAGCGCTATATAAATTCCCAGGAAAGGGAACCGAAATTAAAAAGAAAGTAGGTTGTACGGCTTCAACTTTAGTTTTTAAAATCGAAATTAAAATTGCATCGATATAAGTCGGTTTTTGCTGTAAAGCTTCGTACAACTCATCAAATGAATTTGCGCTTCGGCCTAAACGTTCTGCATATCGGCTAAAGCCAAAATTTTCATCTACACATTCTACAATATAATCAGATATATCCTCAAGATATAAAGTCGCTAAATGTTTTGCCTTGTCTTGCGTTCCCATCGTTCCAAAAGCCCAATCGAGTTCTTCTAGCTGTGCAAAACGAGACGCTTCGGGCAGAAAATCTTCCTGACAAATTTGCAATGCTAATGTTGGGTTTTTTCCCTGTAAAAACTGAATTACAGCATCAATCGTTTTGATGTATTCATCCTGTAAAGCAAAAATACGTTTGGAATTATCTGATGTTTCAAAATTTGAAACTTCAAACCTGAAACGGGAAACCTGAAACAAATCTATCAAACCCTTTTTCGAAAACAATTCTAAAATCACATCAATACCCAAATCAGCCTGAACCGATTCGATATTTTTGGTATTCAAAAATCCTTTTATATACGCTGTTGCCGGATACGGTGTATTCAGTTGGGTAAAAGGTGGCGTAACGACAAAAAGTTTGGTTTTCAAGGCGACTTTATTTTTTTGCAAAAATACGGGATATTTAGAGACTTTTCAGGAAAAGATTTTATTGTGAGGTGTTTTGGAGTTTGGGATTTAAAAATATTAATTTTCACTAAGGTTTATTTCGTTTGTACCAAAACCCAGTTGAAGATTTCTTCTAAAGCAACTGGAGAAATTGTCTGCTCAATTGTTTCATATTCCTGAACAGAACCTGTTTTACATTCCTGAAATAAATGATTTAAACCGGGAAGTTCTTTGATTGTTACATTTTTATTCCCTGCCCTGATCAAAGCTTTTTTGATCGCTTCTAAATTAACCGTTGAAGCAACTTGCAAATCCTTACTTCCGTTAAGTGCTAAAACAGGACATTTTACTTTTGCTAAAGCTGTCGCCGGATCAATTCTTAAAAAATTGTACCACCAGACATTTGTAATTTGTTCTATAAATAATTTTGAAGTTTTATCATCAAATTTTGACTGGGCGTAGTTACTTAAATTATCTTTCAACTTTTCATCATTTCCAGCAGAAGCCACGATAATGTCATAGGCACCTTTAAAAATTTCCTGACCTTTTTGAATGTCATTTTCAGGAACTCCAAATTGCCTTTCGAGCATTTCTTTTTGTACTAATAACAATTTATCGCCACGAACACCCGGCGCAGCTAATAAAACTATAAAATCAATATCTTTTGAATTTCCTGCAATAATTGGAGCTATTATTCCTCCCTCACTATGACCTAATAATCCAATTTTGTCTTTATTAATTTCATTTCTGTTTTTCAAATAATCAACGGCAGCCTGAACATCTCTCGAAAAATCAATCGTTGTTGCTTTTGTAAAATCACCAGTAGATTCGCCTGCTCCACGATCATCAAAACGTAAAACGGCAATTCCTTTTTTTGTCAAATAATCAGACAAAACTAAAAATGGTTTATGTCTTAATACTTCTTCGTCTCTATTTTGTTTACCGCTTCCTGTAATTAAAATTACAGCTGGAAAATTACCGTCTTTTTTAGGTAAGGACAAAGTTCCTGCTAAAGTTACATGATCTGTTTTATTTTCAAATTTCACTTCCTCGGTATAATAAGGAAAAGGTTTTTGCGGTTCTTGTGGTCTTGCATATACTTTTTTAAGAACGATTTCTTTTGATAAATTCAATTCTATAGATTGTCCTCCCTGCTTAAAAGTACCTACAATAATATTGTCCTTATTTAATGTTCCCTGATAAGAAATTTGCGCACTTGGTATTTCTAATTTTAAGATTGAATTCTCAAAAGTCGTTTTTTCTAAAGGTATTCCCATCGCTTTCTGGTCTGGACTATCCATTGTTGAACTGTATCCATTTTCTGTTTTAGAAACATTAAACACCACTCTTAATTGAGCGTCCTGAATTTTTAAAACACCATTCCATTTTCCTGAAATTTCTTGTCCTGTCATTATAAAAAATCTTAAACCTGTTATTATAATAAGTATTGTTTTTTTCATTTTCAATTGGCGATATTTATAAAAGGTTTTCTTTTTTTTCTAAGTTCCTAAATTTAAAAAAGGAATAAATTACGGGCAGAAATGCGATTATAATACCAATGGTAATAAAGCCTTTGAAAAAAGTAAAATCAGGAAAAATTAATCCGCCTAAAATGATGATAAATCCGCCAACAAACCAAAGCTTACCTGCAAATAGGTGCGTTGCTTTCCAGATCTGACGGCTTTCTAATGTCCACGGAGTTCGAATTCCAATAAAATAATTGGGCTGAATCACTTTCAAATAATTACCCAGAACCATTAATAAAATTCCAGCTAAAACATAAACTAAATTAGGACTTGAGAAACTTTGATTTTTTATAAGATAAATAAAAAACACAGCAACTGTAGACTTGAACAGGATCATGAAAAACTTCAGCTGGTAAAATTTTCTTCCCATAAGATAAATTCTCATTTTAGGATCAAATTTTATGGCAGCAAGAGTAACGATATACATTAAACCGGGCAGCATAACAACCAAAACAATTAAGAGCCACTTACTTCCCCAATGTTCAATTTGTCCATTAAGATTCCAATGTATCGGAATTCTTTCAGGAAGACTCGTCCATATTATCGCCAAATACAAAAAAGGTATCAAAACAATTCCAAGTATTGGAAGTTCTTTTTTCAATTCTAAATTCATTTTTATTTTTTAAAGGTTAGTATCCATTGCAAAACATCTTCCATTATGGTGGTATTGATGGAGTAAATGATGAATTGCCCGTTTTTTTCAGATGAAATTAAATCAGCGCGCTTCAAAATATCTAAATGATGTGAAATACTAGGTTTCGAAATATTAAAAGCATCCGCAATTTCTCCAGCCGACAAATCCTTCTCTTTTAAAAGCTCCAGAATTTCACGTCGGGTTGCATCATTTAATGCTTTAAAAATATCATTCATCATTTATATATTTAGACAAATATCTAAATACTTTTTTAATTGACAAAAAAAAGCCGCAATTTTTTTAAATCACGGCTTCTTTTTATCTGCAAAATAGTTTTAAAACTTATGTTCTTCTTTACTAATCACCAAAAATGCAAACAAAGAGATGCATGCCGCAATGGTTAAATACAAGCCTACATAACTTACACTATAAGTTGAGGCTAACCAAATTGCAATCATTGGCGCAAATGCCGCACCAAGAATTCCTGCCATGTTAAAAGTTAAGGATGCACCGGAATAACGAACATTTGTTGGAAACAACTCTGATAAAAAAGTTCCTAAAGGTCCATAAGTGAATCCCATTAAAGCCATACCGATACAGGCAAAAGTGGTCACCAAAACAATGTTTCCGGAACTTAAAAAATAAGAAAAGAAAAACCCGAAAATCCCGATAGCCACCGTAGCAATAATAAGCATTTTACGCCTTCCGATGTTATCTGCCACTACAGCCGAAACCGGAATAAAAATAGCAAAGAACAATACCGAAAATAATTGTATTAATAATCCGTCTCTTTTCACAATCCCTAAATCTGAAGTCGCCCAACTTAATGTAAAAACAGTCATTAAGTAAAAAACCAAAAAAGTTGTAATAGCGGCAAACGTTCCAAAGATTAGTTGGTTTTTATACGATTTGACAAGCGTTAAAAAAGGAATTTTAACTTCTTCGTGCTCTTTTTTAGAATTTTCAAAAGAGGGAGTTTCAGTAATTTTTGTTCGAATGTAAAAACCTACTATTACCAAAAGTGAACTGGCAATAAACGGAATTCTCCATCCGTAATCCATAAAATCTGCATTGCTCATTGAATCTGTTAAAAATAAAAAAGTTCCACCGGAAAGTAATAATCCTATTGGAGCTCCTAATTGCGGAAACATCCCGTACCATGCTCGTTTATTTGGCGGTGCATTTTCTATAGCCAATAAAACAGCTCCTCCCCATTCGCCTCCTAAACCTACACCTTGTCCAAATCGGCATAACATTAATAATAACGGAGCTGCAACGCCAATACTGGCATAACTTGGTAAAAAACCAATGCAAACAGTAGAAATCCCCATCGTTAATAAAGCGGCAACCAGAGTAAATTTACGTCCGATTTTGTCTCCATAATGTCCAAAAAATGCAGAACCTAAAGGGCGGGATAAAAAAGCTATTGAAAAAGTAGCCAAAGATTCCAGAGTCGCCATGGTCGAATTAGAACCGGGAAAAAATAATTGCGGAAAAACCAATACGGCTGCATTGGCATAAATATAAAAATCAAAAAATTCAATTGTAGTTCCAATTAAGGAACCAAAAAGAACATGTTTTAATGAGTTCTTCTTTTTTGGGTTAGCTTCCATGTAAATAGATATATCTTTTTTAATTACAAAAATATAATTTCGTTATTAATAATTCATCTTTATTATAAATACTTTCAAAATAACAATCTTTTTTAACAACTAACACTCATTCTGTACTTTCTAAAACATTGAATAATGCAAACAGTAAAAACCTGATTACGGGAACTTTAAAATAAAAATGAAAAATGAAATCATAAGCAATCGTTAAAACCGTTTTTAACTGCATATTTTCATTAAATTTACAGCTGTCAAAAATAAATATAAAATTATGCCAACCGACTGTATCAGCTATCAAACTTCAGGATATTTTTCTCAGTTAATGCAAGATTATTTAGATCAAAAATCAGAATTAAAACCGCTGTACAATCATTTTCCAACATTGGAAAACTTTGAAAAACAAATCATTGAGAAAGCGAAAAATTTTGATAATGCAAACCGAATTCCTTTGGTTAATACATTAAAAAAGCAATATCAACATATCGAAATTTCAGATGCTACCAATCAAAACATTGAGCTTTTAGCACTTGCAAACACTTTTACCGTTACAACCGGACATCAATTAAATTTGTTTAGTGGTCCCTTATACTTTTTATATAAAATTATTTCGACGATTAATCTTACCAAGGAATTAAAGCTAAAATATCCCACAAATAATTTTGTTCCCATTTACTGGATGGCGACGGAAGACCATGATTTTGAAGAAATTAATTATTTTAATTTTAAAGGAAAAAAATTCAGATGGAATAAAGAAAGTACTGGTCCGGTAGGAAGACTTTCTACAGAAGGATTAGCTGAATTTCTGGAAATATATGCTGCAGAATTAGGATCCAGTACAAATGCCAGCTTTATAAAAAAGCTTTTTGAAGATGCCTATTTAAAACATGAAAACTTAGCCGATGCCACTCGCTTTTTAGCCAATAGTTTATTCGCTCAATACGGTTTAGTGATTTTAGATGCTGATGATGCGAATTTAAAACGCGCTTTTATTCCCTATATTAAAGAAGAATTAGAACAACAGACTTCTTTCAAAACAGTTCAGGAAACGATAGAACAACTTAAAGAATATACGGTTCAGGTAAATCCGCGTGAAATTAATTTATTTTATATTGAAGATGATTTACGCGAACGAATTATTTTCGAGAGTGACAGATACGATGTTAACAATACCAAAATCTCATTTTCGAAAGAAGAAATTTTAAAATTATTAGAGAATAATCCGGAAAATTTTAGTCCAAACGTGATTATGCGTCCTTTATACCAGGAAATTATTTTACCTAATTTATGCTACATTGGCGGAGGCGGGGAAATTGCGTACTGGCTGGAATTGAAATCATTCTTTGATGCTGTAAATATTACTTTCCCAATGCTTTTAGTTCGTAACTCAGTACTTTTAGCAACTGAAAAGCAAGGTAAAAAAGCTGATAATTTAGGCTTAAGCTGGTCAGATCTTTTCACAAAATCTGCCCGGTTAATTAATGTTATTACTCATAAATTATCACCATTTCCGATTGATTTAAGTCCGCAAAAAGAAATTTTGGAAAAACAATTTGAATATCTTTACGAATTAGCACAGCAAACGGACAAATCATTTAGCGGAGCTGTAAAAGCGCAGGAAGTAAAGCAAAAGAAAGGCTTAGACAATCTTGAAAAAAGATTATTAAAAGCTCAAAAACGAAAATTAGATTCTGAATTACAACGTGTTACTGATTTACAATTTGAGTTGTTTCCAAATCAGAGTTTGCAGGAACGCCATACAAATTTTTCGGAATTTTATCTTGAAAAAGGCGAACAGTTAATTCCGCTTTTAATTCAAAAACTGAAACCTTTAGAAACTAATTTTAATATAATTATGATATAAAAAAAGTTTGCCACGAATTACACAAATTTCCACGAATGTAAATGCTCAAAGGAAAAGCAATATGCTTTTCTTTAAAATTAGTGCAAATTCGCACAATTAGTGGCAAACAAACAATAAAGTAATAATCCTCAGAAACAAATAACCACTTCTTCTGAAATTATTGCCTCTCTAAACCAAATAGTAACTTTTAAAACAAAAATTAACCTATTTACCAAAATTATGACCAGAGAGCGCTTGATTTCGTTGGATGTCTTTAGAGGACTCACTATTTTATTGATGACAATTGTAAACAATCCCGGAGATTGGGGCAATGTTTACCCGCCTTTATTACACGCCGAATGGCATGGCTGCACACTAACCGATTTGGTTTTTCCTTTTTTTATTTTTATCATGGGAGTTGCTGTTCCTTTAGCAATGCCGGATAAAATCTACGACAAAAATACTTTTAATAAAATTTTAGTTCGTTCCTTACGCATGTTGTGTTTGGGAATATTTTTTAATTATTTCAGTAAAATACAATTATTCGGACTTGACGGGATTCCGCTTCTTATTGGCAGATTAATTATTACTGTAGCCGTTGGTTATGCTTTAATGGGCAGTTTCAGTTCAAAAGTCAAAAATATACTGGCATTTTCAATTTTGATTATCTATCTCTTTTTAGCTTACAGCGGCATTGAAGCATATCACGACGTACGTTTACCGGGAGTTTTACAACGTATTGCAATTGTTTATTTTTTAGTTTCACTTCTGTATTTAAAAACATCACAAAAAACACAAATCATAACCGGTATCGTTTTACTATTAGGTTATTGGGCGATAATGACTTTGATTCCGGTTCCGGGCATTGGCGAAGCAAATCTGGAAAAGGGCACAAATTTAGCCGCCTGGGTTGATAGTGTTTTCCTTAAAGGACACATGTATCGTGGAACAGTTACCTGGGATCCGGAAGGAATTCTAAGTACTATTCCCTCAATTGTAAATGGAATTATTGGCTTGTTAATCGGACAAATATTGCAACGTGAAATTACCAAAACTCAAAAAGCAACTAAAATTGCGATTGCTGGTATAATACTAATAATCGCAGGTTTAGTGTGGAATATTGTTTTCCCCATCAACAAGTCAATCTGGACAAGCAGTTATGTTTTATACACAACAGGATTAGCGGCAACATTTTTATCCATATTATATTATATAATTGACATTGCCGATTATAAAAAGGGATTCAAACCATTTTTAATTTGGGGTGTAAACCCAATGATTGTATTTTTTACTTCTCAAATCATTCCCCAGGCTTTGGTCATGATACAATTTAAAAACCCGCATAATCCTGAAGAACAAATTAATCTTTTAACTTATTTATACACTTTCGGTATTGCACCTTTTTTCAGTAATCCAATGGCAGCCTCTTTAGCGGGTGCATTGATTTATGTTGGAATATGGACATTTATATTATGGGTCTTTTACAAGAATAAATTGATTTTCAAAGTTTAGAAGTTTTTACCATAATGTAATATTCTACCATATAAGTAATATAAGATGTTATAAGTAGAAGGACGCACAAATTGCGTCCTTCTACTTATAATTTAAACCTATAAAACTTTTTCTAAATAAACTTATATAACTTATATGGTGAAAATATATTTTTTACCTTTCTTCACTAAAACATCAATCTACATCGTTTTAATTACGAATTAATTAAAATCAATTCATAAAAAATGTATACTTTTGCACAAAATTAAAAATAAGCAATAAAATGGCAACAAATAGAACGTTTACAATGATTAAGCCAGATGCAGTTCAAAACGGACACATCGGAAATATCTTAGCAATGATTACTAATGGAGGATTTAAAATCGTTTCATTAAAATTAACTCAATTAACTGTAGCTGATGCTAAAGCATTTTACGCAGTTCACGCAGAAAGACCTTTCTACGGAGAATTAGTTGAATTCATGTCTCGCGGACCAATTGTTGCTGCAATTTTAGAAAAAGACAACGCAGTAGAAGATTTCAGAACTTTAATTGGAGCTACAAATCCTGCTGAAGCTGCTGAAGGAACTATTCGTAAAGCATATGCTACTTCTATTGGAGAAAATGCAGTTCACGGTTCTGACAGCGACGAAAATGCTGCTATCGAAGGTGCATTCCATTTTGCCGGAAGAGAGCAGTTTTAATATTATTTAAAGTCTCAGTGACAGTTTTCAGTCACAGAAATGCATAAAAAATCCTGTTTGTTTTACAAACAGGATTTTTTTTATGAATTTTTCAAAAATTCGGAAATATTATCATGCCCTTTTATTTCCCCTAAATCAGTCAAATTTTCTTTTAAAACCAATTTTAAATTATTAAAATTACTTAGGTAATAACTACAAACACAAACAACTCTTTTTCCTTTTTCAAGAATAAAAAGAGACTCAGAAACACCAAGTCTTCCACTTTCGAATAAAACTATAAAACCATCTAATTGGCTAAAGCTATAAACTATAGATTTACCTAATCCATAATAACGCTTAACTATTATATTGTTTTTTTTAATTATTACTTTATGAACTCTGGTTCTCACTAAAGCAAACCAAAAATAAGCAATAAAAATAAATACTACTAAAGGCAAAGCCACACTTTCTTTTGGAGAAATACTATAAATATAAATAGCCAGAAATGGAAAAATACTTAAAATCGCAACTAACAAAATTGGCAGAAATTTAAATCTGGATTTCAATGTAATCATGATTGTTTTGTTAAACACTTAAGCAACATTATCTCAAAACCACATCAGTAACCACTTCACGCCTCAACTCTTCATTAATCATTTTGACAATTTTAGACTTTCCGTGACTTAATTCCTCTCTTAAAACTGCCGATGTCAATTCTACATACAACGTACTGCCTTTTAATACAACGTTTTTAGTATACGTATTCACACCATTCCCCATCAATTGTCTCCAGGCATCCTTTACATCAATTTGATCCATTCCTGCACCCAACTTATTCACCTGGATAATCTGTTGCAAAACAGCCCCAATCGTACTTTGATTATTTAGTCTTTTTGCCATCTTTTAATAAATTTATTGGTCCTGCCTTTTTATAATGATATTCTTTATTCTCTTGGTTTTTCACCACCAGTTTATCTTCTGAAATCGAAATCAATTCCTCACTCCACTTTGCATAATCCGTTTTATAATCCAGAAAAACCTGATCGCCTTTAAACCGAACCGAAACATTTTCAAAAGAATCACTTGTTAAAAAAGTTCCGTCAAATTGAGGCATAACTTTTTTTCTGATTCCTTTATTATTTTTAATATCAAAATAATCAAAACTCTCATTCATTCCGTAATCTTTGTCTTCGCCCTTATCAAAAACTACTTTTTCAATTTCCCAATAGCCATTTAATTTCGTAATATCTGCCGGTTTAATTTCCTGTTTACAACTCACAAATAAGAGCGATAAAACCAAAATCATAAAAGTATTTTTCATAAGTAATAATATTTATCAGGAGCTAATCCTGCTGTCCGCTATATCTTTTACTTGCTAAAGAAGCAAGTAAAAGGATACCGCTACCATCAGGGCTACGACTCCGGTTTTCACAAGAAAATTTTCAGATTACAAAGTTAACTTTATAAAATTCAAAAGAAATAAAAACTGCGTAAAACAAAAATAAGATTCACATCAAGTTATAAACATTGTTAAAAAACAATCTAATTTGATGTAATCTTTTTTTGAAGAGTATCTAGTAACCTATCGTTTTGTACGCAATCTTTTCAGGATTCCCATAAAAAAGAAAGCCAATCCCAAAACTAATAAAACAAAGTAAAAAGGTAAACTTTGATCTTTTATTACATTTGCCAATACAAAACAGATTACGCTTCCGAAATAAAAAGTAAGAGGCGTTATATTTTTTAAAGAAGAAAAATCCATTAAAAATTATCTTAGAATATTATTTAAAAAAACTATCTACAAATTCGTATTTATTAAACACTTGCAAATCCTCAATTCCTTCACCAACTCCAATATACTTTACAGGAATCTGAAACTGGTCAGAAATACCAATTACAACACCACCTTTTGCAGTTCCGTCAAGTTTAGTTACAGCAAGAGAAGTTACCTCAGTTGCAGCAGTAAATTGTTTGGCTTGTTCAAATGCATTTTGTCCGGTAGAACCATCTAAAACCAAAAGTACATCGTGTGGTGCATCAGTTACAACTTTTTGCATTACGCGTTTTACCTTAGTAAGCTCGTTCATTAAATTAACTTTGTTATGCAAACGTCCGGCAGTATCAATAATAACAACATCGGCATTTTGAGCTACGGCTGATTGTAAAGTATCAAAAGCAACAGAAGCCGGATCACTCCCCATATTTTGTCTTACAATTGGAACTCCTACGCGATCAGCCCAAACTTGTAATTGATCGATAGCAGCAGCACGAAAAGTATCTGCAGCGCCTAAAACTACATTATAACCCGCTTTTTTAAACTGATAAGCCAGCTTACCTATTGTTGTTGTTTTACCAACTCCATTAACACCAACAACCATTAAAACATATGGTTTTTTGTCTTTTGGAATATCGAATTCGGTTGCTTCGCCAGTATTGGTTTCAGACAATAAAGCGCCAATTTCTTCCCGTAGAATTTGATTTAATTCTTCTGTTCCCAAGTATTTGTCTTCGGCAACACGTTTCTCGATTCTTGTGATTATTTTCAACGTTGTATTTACACCAACATCTGAAGCTACAAGAATTTCTTCCAGATCATCCAGAACATCGTCATCGACTTTAGATTTTCCGGCAACGGCTTTGCTTAACTTTGAAAAAAAAGTGGTTTTTGATTTTTCAAGACCTTTGTCTAAAGTCTCTTTTTTATCAGTAGAGAATAATTTTTTAAAAAAACTCATTTTTATAGGTTGTTAGTTTTTTAGATTATACGATTATTTGACAATCTAAATAATCCTAATGTTTAAAGAAGACCAACTGTTTTAATCCAGCCCCGATAGTATCGATATCCTTTGCTTTCCTTCTTTAGGAAAGTAAAGATATAGAGGATAGCGGGAATTATTGCTTAAAAAAAAGCCAATTGTTGTGCTTCAATAAAATTTTAGACAAATATAAAAAATAAAAAAGCTACTTCCGAATGAAAGTAGCTTTTCTATATGATGTGTTTGTTATTATTTCTTTTTCAAGAAAGTATCAACTTCTTCAGGAGCCATAATAGATTCTACGAATGTATATGCACCAGTTTTAGGAGATTTCACCATTTTAATGGCTTTTGATAATCTCTTAGAAGATGTTTGTAACGATGCTACGGTTTTCTTTGCCATGATTTAAATGTTATCGAAATTTAATAGATCTTAAAATATTACTAATAGTACCAATATTATTTAGTATTACCGCATTATCCTTAGACTAAAAAAATTCTAAGTTATTACTTAATTTCTTTATGAACAGTTACACGTTTCAAGATTGGATTAAATTTTTTAATCTCTAATCTGTCCGGAGTATTTTTTTTGTTCTTAGTTGTAATGTATCTTGAAGTACCTGAAACACCAGAAGTCTTGTGCTCAGTACATTCTAAAATTACCTGGATTCTATTACCTTTCTTTGCCATCTTGCTATATATTTATTTAGGAAAAGATTATTTGATAAATCCTTCTGACTGAGCTTTTTTCAAAACCGCAGTGATTCCATTTTTATTAATTGTTTTTATCGTAGATGCTGCTACTCTAAGAGTAATCCATCTATCTTCTTCTGGAAGATAAAAACGCTTTTTAACTAAGTTTACAGAAAATTTTCTCTTAGTTTTGTTCATAGCGTGAGAAACGTTATTTCCTACCATCGCTCTTTTACCTGTAAGGTCACAAACTCTTGACATTATACTTATCTTTTATCGTTATTCAAAATCAGGGTGCAAAGAAAAGAAAAATAAACGATTGAAACAAAAAATTATAGCACATTTTTTAAAATTTCTTTCTGTAATATTTCTAAACTCTTAATCACGGCTCTATCTATCACTTTTTCACGTGGTTGACCAAAATTAAATTCTTCAACAATTATTCCGGTTGGAGTAGATAAAGCGATAAAAACAGCTCCAATTTCTGCATCTGAGTCACCTTTTGTAGGTCCGGCGTTCCCGGTTGTTGCAATTGCATAGTCTGTTTTAAGTATCTCTTTCACCTTCAAAGCCATAGCCGAAGCAACTTCTGCACTAACTACCGAAAACTGATCGACTAAATCCTGCGAGATACCAAGAACATTAACCTTTGCCTCTGTTGCATACGAAACCACACTGCCTTTGAAGTAATTAGAAGCTCCGGGAACTGCAGACAAAACAGAAGCTACTTTTCCTCCCGTAAAGCTTTCAGCAGTTGAAATTGTTTTGTTTTGTTTACTTAATATTTTACCAACTACAGATTCTATGGTTTCATTTTCTTCATAACCTACTATAATATCATGAATTATAGCATCTAATGATTGTACGTTTTCTTCGATTGCCGCTTCTAAAAGCTCCTTATTTGTTCCTCTGGCAGACAAACGCAAACGCACTCTTCCGGGATTTGGCAAATAAGCCAGCTTGATAAACTCGGGTAAATTATCCTCCCAATGTTCAATACGTTCTGCCACTAGGCTTTCGCCCTGACCGTAAGTCAAAATGGTTTTATGAATGATATAAGGGCGTTTATATTCACGAACTATTTTAGGAATTATTTCTTCTTCGACTAAATATTTCATTTCATACGGAACTCCCGGAAGCGAAATAAAAACGGTATCTTCTTTCTTCATCCACATTCCCGGTGCTGTTCCCATTTTATTATGTAAAACGGTGCATTTTGACGGAACTAAGGCCTGATCTTTATTTAATTGTGAAATTGGTCGTTTATAAAATCCTTCTATCAATTCGGTTACGTGAGCTAAAACTTCCGGATTAACAATTAATTCATCATCAAAGTAATCGCAGAATGTTTTTTTTGTGATATCATCTTTTGTTGGGCCTAAACCGCCGGTTATAACCACAACATCGACTTTGTTTTGCAAAAGGGCAAACGTGTCTAAAATGTGTTTTTTGTTATCACTTATCGAAATCATTTCGTGAACTTCGACACCAATTCGGTCGAGGGATTTAGCAATAAAACCTGAGTTTGTATCTACAATCTGACCTATTAAAATTTCATCTCCAATAGTAATGATAGTTGCTTTCATAGCTGTGGAATATTTTTACTTACCTATTAGTAAGTGATTATTATAAAGTAGGTTGTTGTCGCAATGATTTTGCGTGAGGGATAGAAACGGCATGCTTTTGTAACAAACGAAAAGTGCTCGCTAAACGATTTTTTTAATGGAACAAAAGATATAATATCCCGATAAATATCGGGACAACTCCATTTTTGCCCTCATATTTAAAGGCAAAAATGAAGTCACGCCTACATCTTTACAAATCAAAGTCTTTTTTGATTTCTTTTATTGCCTCTTTCACTTGTATCTTGATACTTTTGAAAGTTTCGACAATTTCTTTTTTCTTGCCTTCGGCCTTTGTCCAGGCTTCGACTTGCAGAATTTCTTCAAATGCTACATTTAAACCCATTAAATCTAATGTAGGTTTTATTTTGTGTGCATAAGAATAAGCATATTTATGATCTTTTTTCTTAATTCCTTCTTTGATTTGTTGCAAATCCTCAGGAACTTCGGTAACAAATAATTTAAGAATTTCGTTTACAAATTCCGGATCATTGTCTGAAAGTGCATATACTTTCGAAAGGTTATATTTTAAAGCCATTATTTTACTTGTATTCTGAATAATTTTTTATCTTCTAAAAAGCCTTCTAAAACATCATTTGGTTTTACTGCAGCAACACCTTCCGGGGTTCCTGTAAAAATAATATCTCCAATTTTTAAGGTAAAAAATTGCGATACATAAGAAACAAGTTCATCAATTTTCCAAAGCATAAAGCCTGTATTCCCTTTTTGAACTGTTTCTGAATTATTTGTCAGCTCAAATGTAAGATTTTCCATCGAAGTAAAATCGGTTTTTGGTAAAAACTCACCAATAACTGCAGAACCATCAAATGCTTTCGCTTTTTCCCAAGGCAACCCTTTTGCTTTTAATTTATCTTGTAAATCTCTGGCAGTAAAATCAATACCCACACTTATTTCATCATAATACTTGTGCGCAAACTTAGGCTCAATGTATTTCCCAACTTTACTAATTTTAACAACTATCTCTATTTCGTGATGAATCTCTTCAGAAAATTCCGGAATCACAAACGGATGTTGCTTCAACAAAACTGCCGAATCCGGTTTCATAAAAACTACTGGTTCTGTTGGACGCTCGTTTTTTAATTCTTCAATATGATTGGTATAATTTCTACCGATACAAATAATCTTCATTTTTTTATGAGTTGCTAAGATGCTAAGTTACTAAGGTTCTAAGA
The DNA here is from genome assembly GCF_044006475.1 of Flavobacterium sp. FlaQc-47. Classification (NCBI taxonomy): domain Bacteria; kingdom Pseudomonadati; phylum Bacteroidota; class Flavobacteriia; order Flavobacteriales; family Flavobacteriaceae; genus Flavobacterium; species Flavobacterium sp. FlaQc-47. The sequence goes on from NZ_JBIPCQ010000004.1 coordinate 599,880, forward strand.
AAAAAAATGCAAAAAACTTAGCATCTTAGAACATTAGTAACTTAGTACCTTATTTAGTATTTAACTTTCTTAATTTAATTGCCGTCAAAACCTTTTTGGTATATAATGGAAAATCAGCATTTTGAATCCAGCTGAAATATCCCGGTTCTGTTTCCAGAATTTTATCTACTTTGACACCTTTATGTTTTCCGAAGGTAAAAATTTCTTCGTTGTCCTGATCAAAAGCAATCATTCCGGCAAAATCAGCGATTTTTTTACGGGTTGTAAATTCAGATAATGACTTCATATCATTTTCTAAATCAGGATAACGGTCTAATTGTGCTTTAAGAATTTCGTAGGTCGCCATGGTGTCTGCTTCTGCAGAGTGGGCGTTTTCAAGATTTTTTCCGCAATAGAATTTTAATGCCGCACTTAAAGTACGTTCTTCCATTTTATGAAAAATAGTCTGCACATCTACCGAAACTTTATTTTTCATATCAAAATCAACTCCGGCGCGAAGCAATTCTTCTGCCAATAACGGAATATCAAAACGATCTGAATTAAAACCTCCTAAATCACTGTCTTTAATCATATTATGAACCTGAGTTGCCAGTTCTGCAAAAGTGGGTTCATTAGCTACTTTTTCATTGGTGATACCATGAACGGCAGTTGTTTGCGGCGGAATTGGAATCGTAGGATTCACTAACCATGTTTTACTTTCTTTATTTCCGTTTGGAAAAACTTTGAATATCGAAATTTCTACAATTCGATCTTTACCGATATCAATTCCGGTTGTTTCAAGATCAAAAAAGCAAATTGGTTTGTTGAGTTTGAGTTCCATTTTTTAATTTTATAAGATTACAAATGTAATTTTTAAAGCCGAATTTTCTCTTTTATTCTTAACTTTTTTAAACAAAAATCACCTCAATTTTATGTTTTAAAGATTTAAAATTATCCTAAAAGAAAGCATCGGTTGTTTTTTCTAATATTTTCTTACAAACAAAAAACCCGGAAAATAGTACAATTTTCCGGGTTTTGAATGTATTATTACTGATTTTTAGAAATCTCTGTTGACATCAAAAGCTTCTAAATATTCTGCTACTCTTTTTACGAAACTTCCGCCTAAAGCACCGTCTACAACTCTATGATCGTAAGAATGCGACAGGAACATTTTTTGACGAATTCCGATAAAGTCACCTTCCGGTGTTTCGATAACCGCAGGAACCTTACGAATCGCTCCAAGAGCCAGAATTCCTACTTGCGGCTGATTGATAATTGGCGTCCCGAAAACACTTCCAAAAGTACCCACATTCGTAACCGTATAAGTTCCGCCCTGAGTATCGTCCGGTTTTAATTTTCCTGTTTTAGCACGGTTTCCTAAATCGTTAACCGCTTTTGCCATTCCAACTAAATTCAACTGATCTGCATTTTTAATTACAGGAACAATTAAATTTCCGTTTGGTAAAGCCGCAGCCATTCCTAAATTTATATTTTTCTTTTTAATGATATAATCACCATCTACAGAAATATTCATTCCAGGGAAATCTTTTAATGCTTTTGCAACCGCTTCCATCATAATTGGTGTAAAAGTCAACTTCTCCCCTTCTCTTTTCTCGAAAGCAGTTTTAACTTTTTCTCTCCATTTTACGATATTAGTCACGTCAACTTCAATAAACGATTGTACGTGTGCCGAAGTTTGTACGGAAGCCACCATATAACCTGAAATCAGTTTTCTCATTCTGTCCATCTCGATGATTTCATCACCTCCATTTACAGAAACAGGAACTGCTTGCTGGCTTTTTTGAACCGGAGCAACCGGAGCAACCGGCTCTGCTGCTTTTGGAGTTTCAACAACAGCTTCTGGAGTTGCAACGCCTGATTTACGGGTTTCAATATGTTTTAAAATATCTTCTTTTGTTACGCGGCCATCTTTTCCTGAACCGGCAATACTTTCTAATTCAGCTACAGAAATACCTTCTTCTTTTGCAATATTTTTTACTAAAGGAGAAAAGAATTTGTCTGATCCTGAAAAATCCTGTGGAGACGAAACTGAATCTTTTGCAACTTCAATCGTTTGCTCGATAGCAGCAACCTCAGCTGGAGCAGCAATATCTTCAACTACTTTTGCTGTTGGCGCATCACCTTCAGTTTCAATAATTGCAATGGTTTGTCCTACCTGAACTAAATCATCTTTGCCAAATAACTGTTCAACTAAAATTCCTGAAACTTCGCTTGGTACTTCACTGTCAACCTTATCAGTTGCAATTTCCAGTACAGCTTCATCAGCTTCAATTTTGTCTCCTACTTCTTTCAACCAGTTGGTAATAGTTGCTTCAGCGACACTTTCTCCCATTTTAGGAAGCTTTAATTCAAATCTTGCCATATTGTTAATCTAAAGGATGATTTTGATTTTCTGATTGCGAAATTACTGAATATTTTAAATATAAATTACACTTAATATAATTTTTTACTCAATTTTTATAACTTGCCCTCTGTCATTACGGGAATTGCTTCCAATAATAAAATCTGTGTTTTTGGGGAAAATCTTAAAAGTAACGTTCTTATCTTTAAGAGTTTTTATGATTTTGATACATTTTTTGAATGAAACATACTGATTATCCAAAATAATCTCAACCCTTTTACCCTTAAAAACCAGCGACGAATTTACTATTTTTTCTTTTTTTAAATTCATAAAGCGTACTTTATTTTTTAAAATAGAAGGCAATTTTTCAGACAATTTTTTATTTGAAGAATAAAAAACAACCGTTTCCGGTAACGGTTTTGCTTTCGTTTTTCCCTGAAACATTTTTGCAAAGGAGAAAAACCAAATCCCGATTTGGATAAAAAATTCAAAAAACCACGATTTCTTAAAATGCTTGTGATAGAAAAAAGTCATCGCTTCCTGAAAACGTTTCATGTATTTTTCATCTTTAACCGTACTTTCTCCTTTATAATGCAAAACGGTGGTTTCGTGGAAATAATAATTGGATTTGTTTTTCTGTAAAACGCGGTACGACAAATCGATATCGTCAGCATACATAAAACATTTTTCATCAAAACCTTCTAATTCTACATACAAATCCCGTTTCATCAACATAAAAGCGCCTACTAAAATATCAACTTTTCCGGTTTCATCTTTTGCTAAATGCTGGGCATAATATTGATTGAAAAGTTTCCATTTTGGAAAAACTTTATACAATCCAAAAATCTTTGTAAATGCAATCCATGGCGTTGGGATTCCGCGTTTGCTTTCCGGCAGAAATTCTCCTGTTCCGTCAATTAATTGACAGCCTACAATTCCTAGATTGATTTGCCTTTCGGCGAAAGCCAAAACTTTAATAAATGTATCTTCTGCAACAACTGTATCAGGATTTAAAATACAAATGTATTTTCCGGAAGCTTGCTCAACTCCTATGTTATTCCCCTTTGGAAAACCAAAATTGGTAGTATTCTGAATTAATTTTACCGTTGGAAATTTAGTTTTCATCATCGAACAACTCTCATCTGACGAATTATTATCGATAACAATGATTTCGGCGTCAAGTGCAGCAATCGCTTCCTGAACACTTAATACACACTGTTCCAGAAAGTAACGTACATTATAATTAAGAATAATTACCGATAATTGCATGAAAAATAGTGGAATTGATTTTTTCGAAAGTTAGAAATTTTCAGCCAAACCAAGTCGTAAAGACCAATCGTTTTTACTAACTCCAAAATCAAGGATCAAATTGCTATTGTTTTGCTTATTCCATTTAATGCGCAAACCGGTTCCTACAGCCGGATTCCATTTTTTAAAATCGTAAGTATCAAGTTTCGAAACTGACGAAATATTGGTAAAAAAAACAGCCCCAATAAAACCGTTTTTAGTAATATCAGTTCTGTATTCGGTTTCAAAATAAATTAAGGCATTACTTCGAAATCTGTTTCTGGTAAAACCCCGACCTGTTTTTCCGTCACGATCCCAACCAATACTTGGAAGATCGAGATAATGCGGTTTCCCTCCAAAAGTGGACCAATAAAAAGCACGATAAGCTAAAACCCGATGTTTATATTTACTAAACGAATGATATTTTCGAGCATCAAAATAAAAAGATTTCCATTTTTGATCTTCTACCCCACTTGTATTAATTCTGTAGTCAGCTTCGATATATAAACCTTGTTCAGGATTGACATTGTTTTTTCTGGAATCGTACAATCCCTGAATGGCAACTCCAAAAGAATTTTCATCTGAAAAATCCCCATTCATATATTTCACATAATCAGTTTCATCATCGACATATGAGTCTTCTGAAATATTTTGGTAATTATCCAGTAATAATCCCAAGCCTAAACGAAAATTCCCAATTACTTTACGGGTTGCAAATTGGTAAAAACGCCATTGCTGATAATCCAGCGTTGACATTTTTTTGTCTGTATTATGTCCGCCTAAACCATAAGTATCCTGCGGATAAATCATAAAACGATAATCGCCTATAAAATTCCAATTGTTATCTTTTGTATAAATATAGGTTTGAATGGGAAAAACATATTGATTTGTAAAACTGAAATAAGGCGAAAATATAACCTGAGACATTCTGGTAGTTTTGCGATCGCCAAGATAAAATGTGGTTAAAAAGGAAACTACTAATCCTGCATTTTTATTGGCATCTACAGGAACAGGAAGCAAAGAGAATGCTACTTTCTTGTCCGGATTTATTCGTACTGAATCATTTTTATGAAAGAGTTTGTACAAAACATCTAAAATATCTTTTCTGTTATTTGTAACTGAATCATTTTGTGAATAACAAAATGGCATCAGAAAGAAGAATAATAAAATAATTAGAGATTTTATATTTTTCATTTCGTAAGTTTTTCAGAGACAAGTTCTTACAAATTTAAAATTTTATAAATACAAATAAGAAATAGTTTAAAAAATTCTTGGAGAGATTAAATTAAAATTGTGACACAATAACTTCAATACAAATAAATAATTCATATGTAATTTATTACTTTTAAAACTTAGATTTGCATTCTAATTATAAGAATTATTTATCTATTTTAAACCATAATTATGAGAAATTCTATTTACATTTTTATTACTATCATCATTTTAATTAGTTTTTCTGTAAATGCACAAACTTTAAATCCTGCTAATGCTATATCTTCTCCCAATCAGGCAGATAATTTTAAAGGAGGGTATACATTTTCATACTCCACCGCAGGAACTCCTTGGAATGGCTCGTTAATAAGCTATGGAGGCTTTACAAATCAATATGATTGCCAAATTAGCTCCCAATATTCACCCGGAAATCACATAAGCTTTAGAACTAGAGATGGGGATCCTACTAAAAACATCTGGAATCCATGGTATGAACTATGGCATTCCGGAAACCTTAATAATGCAAACAGTGATTTTCTTGCTAAAACAATAAAAAGCTCCGCATTAAATGTCTATGGCAATAATCCTGACGCAACCAATATTATTTTAGCTGCAGATTATGCTGATATTTTCCGCTGGAGAGTAAAAACAAAAGACAGAGGAAATGCAATTGATCTTGATTTTACTTCCTCTGATATCAATGATACGCAGGAAGATGTTTTAAAATTATCCCGATCAAATTCAGGAAGACCACAATTTCAACTCTACAACAATGCAATTGTTGCCAATAACGGAAACGTAGGTATTGGAACAGCAAATCCAACATCAAAACTTACTGTTGCGGGAGATATAAACTCACGAGAAGTAAAAGTAACTGTCAATGCCGGAGCTGACTTTGTGTTTGAAAACAACTATGAACTTCTTACCTTAGAAGTATTAGCTGAGTACATAAAAACCAATAAACATTTACCGGAAGTACCATCTGCCAAAACAATGCAGGAAAACGGCATAAACCTTTCTGAAATGAATATTAAACTATTACAAAAAATTGAAGAATTAACACTTTACGTAATAGAACAAGACAAAAAAAATAATGTTCTTCTATTAAAAGTTAAAGATTTAGAAAACGAAAGCGATAAATTTAAATCACTATCAGACAGATTAGCAAAGCTTGAAAATAAATAAAATATCAAAATTTTTATTTTAATAAACACTTAACTTTACTACAAATGCAGTTGAATTTTATACTTGTTGCATAATTTCATCACAAACAACATTATCGTTGAAAAAACCAGCGACCAGATAATTCCCGGAACGCCTACACGAAAATACCCGGGAATAATATGAATTTGAAAAGCTTTACAGAAATAATAAATCACACCCGGCAAAATATAAATCAATAACGGATTTGCTGCTGCGGGCATAAAGAAATTACTCCATTTGGTGATTTTTTTAATTTCCATTAACCAATACAAAAAGTAGAATAAAACGGTACATATTGCTGCCGAAAACATTGTCCATGACGGCGTTCCTTTTATTTTTGAGATTCCAAAATAAGGTCTTAATAAATATCCTGTTATAAAAAACAGAACGGCAAAACCTATTACTGCCCAATTGATTTTAGCCGCTACTTTTCGGTCAAAAAACAACAACGAAATTACTACTCCGGCAGCAACTAACGCAGCGTGGGTTAAATGTCCGGCAATAAAACTCAACCAGGACGCTTGTTGTATAAATGATCCTTCGGTTAAATTGATAGTATTTCCTGCTACACAAACAACTAAAAATGCAATCATCGCCCATAATCGTCCGGAAACGATCCAATAGTAAACCACTGTAAAGAGATACGCCCAACCAATTAAACCTAAAATTCCCCACCATTTTGGTGTCATTCCTATTTCGCCAGTTTCTTCCTGAACGTATAAAAAATAGAGAACTATCAAAACTAACATTCCGCCATATTGAAGGGTATATTTTAACCAAACCGGAAAATCTTTAGCATATTTATTCCAAATAGGAATTGGCATAAAGTAAGCTAAAAGTGCCCAAAATACTGGCGTAATTATCATTTTTGTCGCGTCATAACCATATTCGGCGTTGACCATAAAAACACCTATAATAATTAAGGCTAAAGCTCTTTTTAAAGTATGTGTCCAGATTTTTTTCGCACTATCACCTTTTAGTAATCGTGCATTAAACGCAAACGGAATTGACATACCAACAATAAATAAAAAAGCAGGAAAAACAACATCTACAAAAGTCATCGCATCAGCATCAGCCGGCATATGCCTCATCCACTGCGGCACTTGTTTTATACTTGCCAGCTCATTTACAAAAATCATAATAAAAATAGTAATTCCGCGTAAAGCGTCAATAGAAATAATCCTTTTATGGTATAAATTTTCTTTGATTTTCATAAATAATTATGTTTTTATCAATCTCAAATATAATATAATTATAAAATGCGCAGTTACAATTGTTACATTAAAATTTAATAATAACAAATCCTTTGTATTTCTATACTTTTGCAATATGCTATCCTTCTTAAAATCCAAGCCAAAATTAAAAGATCTGTTATCTGATAATTATATCGATATCCATTCCCATTTATTACCTGGAATAGATGATGGCGCAAAAACTATTAGCGACACTATAAAACTGGCTGAATCATTTGAGGAAATGGGAATTTCGCACGCTATTACCACGCCTCATATCAGTCATTATGTCTGGAAAAACTCTCCTGATATAATAACAGCCAAACATCAGGAAACTAAAGTTTTATTAGAAAAGGAAAATATTAAAATTCCTTTTAATGCTGCCGCAGAATATTTTATGGATGATTGGTTTGAAAATCATCTTCAGACCGAAAAACTTCTTACGCTAAAGGACAATTATGTTTTAGTAGAAATGTCGTATCAAAATGCTCCACTACAGTTGTATAAAATTATATTTGATTTACAAGTTGCAGGATATATTCCTGTTTTGGCCCATCCGGAACGTTATTTATATTATCGAAAAGATTTTAATGAATATGAAAAACTAAAGAAAGCCGGATGTTTTTTTCAGTTGAATTTATTATCCACAGTTGGTTATTACGGAGAAAGAATTACTAGAACTGCCGAGGAACTTTTAAAAAAAGGAATGTATGATTTTACAGGAAGTGATGTACATCATATGAAACATATTGCCTCTTTTAGCGAAAAAATCAAAGTTGACAGTATTTCGAATTTAAAGGAAGTGATTAAAAATAATGCGTTTTTTAAATTCTGATTCAACTTTATCAATAAGCGTTCTCTTCGCCTTTGAAGATATTAATAACTGTTTTTACAATAATTTTCATATCCAGTAAAAAGCTCCAGTTTTCGATATACCAAATATCATATTCCACTCTGTTTTCCATATCGCTTAATATTTTTGTTTCACCACGAAACCCGTTAACCTGTGCCCAGCCTGTAATACCGGGTTTTGCATATTGACGCACTACATAATTATTAATCAAATCACTATATTCTTTTACAACATTCATCATATGTGGTCGTGGACCAACAACAGACATGTCTCCCCAGAAAACATTAAAAAATTGCGGCAACTCATCAATACTTGTTTTACGGATAAAAGCGCCAAATTTAGTTACACGGCTATCTCCTTTTTCAGTTATTTTATGATGGGCAAAATCATTTAGGTACATGCTTCTAAATTTTAAACATTTAAAAGATCGTTTATCACGGCCTTCCCGTATTTGTTTAAAAAAAACAGGACCTGGCGATTCGATTTTGATAATCAACATTATTATGGGAAACAACCACGGAAAAACGAGTAGAATCACTAAACTTGAAAAACAAATATCAAATGCTTTTTTCAACAACCTGTTTACAGGAAATTCCAAAGGTTCTGTACGAAACATTAATACTGCCGTATTTTCATAAAAAGTAACCTCAACTTTGCTGGCTTTTGTATACAACTGAAAATCCGGAATAAATTTGATTCGCACCATATTTTGCTCACAAATTCGCGTTAGTTCATTGATTATTTCAATATTATCAATGTGTAATGCAACATACATTTCATCGACTATTTTATCATTTACAAATTGACTGATTGTATCAAATCCGCCTAAGACTAATTTAGGATCGACAATTTTATTTTCGATGGTTTCATCAAAAAAGCCTAAAAACCGATAACCGTAAGTTAAATCCTTAGCTAAAATTTTCCTGATTTTTTCTCCTGATTCATTGGCACCAACTACAATAAAGGTTTTAAAATTATATCCTTTTGCGCGAATATATTTTAAAAGCTTCATTGATAAATAACGGGAAATCATTAATAACCCAAAGAAAATAAAATAAAAAGAAAGCAGCCTGATTCTTGAAATATCATTGTATTGTAAATAAACTACAAAAACCGAAATTAGGGCAGCATGAATGACCAGCTTTTTGATTGTTCTTACTAATATGGATTCAATTGGTTCAACTCTTATGCTTCGGTTAGAATCATTTTGAAGTAATAATGCTATCCAGATTAAAATTGCAAGTAACGAAACTGTTTTCTCCTCTTTTGATAAAAGCATGTCTAAACTGCCAAATCTAGCCAATGCTGAAAGTATGGTAGCTAAATTTAACAATACCACATCTACGCCAACAAATAAAAGTTTAAAATAGCGTGAAAACCGGTAATGGGACAGTTTTTGTAAAATTTTCATATTTGGTATTTATGCTTTACTAAAAAAACAAAAATCAATTAGTAAAAGCGATGCAAAATACTACTTTAATTATATTTTCAATAGTAATTAAATCTATTCTTTTAAAACTTTACTTTTATTGCATGCAAATTTAATATTGCAGATCATGATAAAAACTATTTTATTCTTTTGCCTGATTATATCTACCGGTTATGCACAAATTCAGGGATGCACAGATCCGCTTTCTAAAAATTACAACGCTAATGCAACAATAAATGACGGAAACTGCATTTATAAAAACGTTAAGGTAAAACCTGAATATTCAAATCAATTAAGTGATTCCGTCAAAGAAACTTCTGGTTTAATTGCCTTTGATAATTTATTGTGGACTCATAATGACGATCATGACAAAACAATTTACGGACTGGATTCTTTAGGGAAAATTCAGAAGAAAATCATTTTAGACAAAGTGAAAAATCATGACTGGGAAGAAATTTCGCAAGACAGTACGCATTTATATATTGGAGATTTTGGTAATAATTTCTCCGGAAACAGAACTGATTTGAATATCCTGAAAATAGAAAAGAAGTCTTTTTTAGAAGGAAATCCAGTTATCGAAACTATTTCATTTGGTTACGCTGACCAAACTGATTTATCAGCGCAAAAAGGAAATACCACTAATTTTGATTGTGAAGCTTTTATAGTTTCAAAAGACAGCATTTATTTGTTCACCAAACAATGGAGTGCATCAAAAACCAGCATTTACGTTTTACCGAAACAAGCAGGAAATCACATTGCCAAATTTAAGGAAACGCTGGACACAAAAGGTCTTGTAACGGGCGCTACATATTTAGAATCTAAAAAGCTGATTGCTTTGTGCGGATATTCAAAATTGGGGAAATCGTTTTTATATCTTTTATATGATTTTAACGATCATGATTTTTTATCGGGAAATAAACGAAGAATTGATTTTAAGCTGTCTTTTCATCAAATAGAGGGAATTGCGACCCACGATGGTTTACATTATTATTTATCGAATGAATCTCTGATTCGAAAACCGGTAATAAATACGCCTCAGCAAATTCACTATTTAGATTTGAGTTCTATATTGAATTCGTATCTCCATAAATAATTGACAAATCCCATATAATAGTCTACTATTGGAAAAAGATATTTAGATGACCCGTTGGTATCATTATTTTTAAGATATAGATACATACTTTAGACTCTCTTTTTTTAATTTTTGGAATTCACCTTTTCTTATGTGCCATTGAAACGGACACGAAAAGAATTTTCGCGCTATTGTTGAGCATATCAGAAACATCGAGTTCCTATCTCCATAAATAATTCGTAAATGGCAATATAATAACTTACTTTTGCAAAAAGTTATGTTTTGTAAATCATTCATAACTTATAATTTATAACTCATAATTTACAAAGTGAATTACCTATCTGTAGAAAATTTATCGAAGTCGTTTGGCGAAAAAACGCTGTTTGACAATATCTCGTTTGGAATAAACAAAGATCAAAAAATTGCTTTCATTGCCAAAAATGGTTCGGGAAAAACAACCATTATGAGCATTATTAATGGTTTAGAAGAACCGGATACTGGTCAGGTGGTTTTAAGAAAAGGGATAAAAATGGCTTTTCTTTCTCAAAGCAACAATTTGCAGGAAGAACTGACTATTGAAGAAAGCATTTTTGCATCTGATAATGAGACTTTAAAAGTTATCGAGAAATACGAAAAAGCACTTGAAAATCCAGACGATGGAGAAGCTTATCAAAAAGCTTTTGATGGAATGGACCAACATAATGCGTGGGATTTTGAAACGCAATACAAACAAATTCTTTTTAAATTAAAACTGGAAGATTTTAAACTTAAAGTAAAAAATCTTTCTGGAGGACAAAAAAAGCGTCTTTCACTAGCGATTATTCTAATCAACCGTCCTGATTTATTGATTCTGGATGAGCCAACCAATCACCTGGATCTTGAAATGATCGAATGGCTGGAAAGTTATTTTGCCAAAGAAAATATTACGTTGTTTATGGTAACGCACGACCGTTTCTTTCTGGAACGTGTTTGTAACGAAATTATCGAACTTGACAACGGAAAATTATACCAATACAAAGGAAATTATTCTTATTACTTAGAGAAAAAAGAAGAAAGACTTACCTCTGAAAATGCCAGCGTTGATAAAGCAAAAAATTTATTTACGAAAGAATTAGAATGGATGCGCCGTCAGCCAAAAGCGAGAACGACAAAATCGAAATCGCGTCAGGATGATTTTTATGTAATTAAAGAAAAAGCACAAAGCCGTCGTCGTGAAAACAAAGTGGAACTTGAAATTAATATGGAACGTATGGGAAGCAAGATTATCGAGCTTCACAAAATCTCTAAAAAATTCAAGGATCATGTTATTCTGGACAACTTTAGTTTTGATTTTCAACGTGGAGAACGCATTGGAATTATTGGTAAAAACGGAACCGGAAAATCTACTTTTTTAAATCTTTTAACAGGAACACTTCCGTTAGATAGTGGTCGCGTAGTAAAAGGGGAAACCATAAAAATTGGCTATTATACACAAACCGGAATCAACCCGAAACCGAATCAGCGTGTAATTGACATTATCAAAGAATACGGAGAATTTATTCCGCTTGCAAAAGGCAGAATGATTTCGGCTTCACAATTATTGGAGCGTTTTCTTTTTGATGCGAAAAAACAATATGATTTTGTAGAAAAATTAAGCGGTGGAGAATTGAAACGTTTGTATTTATGTACCGTTTTAATTCAGAATCCTAACTTTTTAATTCTGGATGAGCCAACAAATGACTTAGATATTGTAACGCTTAATGTATTAGAAAGCTTCTTATTGGATTATCCTGGTTGTTTGCTTGTAGTATCTCACGACCGTTATTTCATGGATAAAATTGTCGATCACTTATTTGTTTTCAGAGGAAATGGTGAAATCGAAAATTTCCCGGGGAATTATTCTGATTTCAGAGCTTATGAAGACAGTTCTGATGTTGCTCAAAAAGAAGAAAACAAGGCAGAAAAGAAAGATTGGAAACAAAATAATCCAACAGGAAATTTGACTTTCAACGAGCAAAAAGAATATCAAAAACTGGAAAGAGAAATTAAAGATTTAGAAATCGACAAAACTAAAATCGAACAATTATTTTCTGATGGAAAAGTCGCTGATGCTGATATAGAGAAAAAAGCAAACGAATTACAAAACATAATCAATAAAATAAATCAGAAAGAAGAACGTTGGTTTGAGCTTTCGGCTAAGATTGAAGGGTAGGTTTTTTTAGTTTTCAGTCGCGGTTTTCAGTCGCAGTGTCAGTTATCAGGCTTAGTCAAAATAATTACATTTAAAAGTAATATTTTTCTTATTTTTTAATTATCCTTGTGAAAAATTAAATAATGGATTTTAAAGAATTACTGGCTTATAAAAAGTCCTTTGAACTTGCAATGGAAATATTTCAATTATCAAAGGCATTTCCGAAAGAAGAAAAATTTTCACTAACTGATCAGATAAGGCTATCTTCTAGAAGCGTTTCTGCAAATATTGCAGAGTCATATCGAAAGAGAAGATATGTAAATCATTTTATAAGTAAATTGACTGATAGTGATGCTGAAAATTCTGAAACAAATGTTTGGTTAGAATTTTCACTAAAATGTGAATATATAAATCAAGAAAAATTTGATCTGTTAAATGCAAAAAACGCTGAAATTGGAAAACTAATTAATTACATGATTAACAATCCTAATAAATTTGGATGCAGTATTTAATATCCACAAAACAAAACTGAAAACTGACACTGAGACTGAAAACTTTATTATATTAGCGCTCTTAATCCACATTTCATGAAATACATTTTAACTTCATTATTAGCTTTAACGCTTTTCATCTCTTGTAATAGTGATAAAGAAAAAAGCAGTGAACCACAAGAAACAGATTATACTGTTGAAAACGATAAAGAGATAACTGACTACATTACCAAAAACAAACTAACAGCTATTAAAAGCGACACTGGTTTGTATTATGTAATCAACGAACCAGGAACTGGGAAACAGCCAACAGCAACATCAAATGTAACTGTAGCATACAAAGGATATTATTCTAACGGAAATGTATTTGATCAAAGTAAACCCGAAGGACTTTCTTTTGGACTGAATCAGGTGATTAAAGGCTGGACAGAAGGAATTCCTCATTTTAAAGAAGGCGGAAGCGGAATTTTATTAGTGCCTTCACATTTAGGCTACGGAAGTTTTGACTCGAATGGAATCGCAGGTGGTTCTGTACTTATTTTTGACGTTAAATTAATTAAAGTCAACTAAGTAAATTAAAGCATCATTTATTTAAATAAAAAAGACCACAACAGAATTATATTTTGTTGTGGTTTTTTCATTTAAACTAAAAACAGCAAACGATTTTAAGAATAACAAAAAATCCACATGTAATAAATTGAAAAAATTATGTAAATGATACTTCATTAGTTTTCCGAGATTTGTGTAAGTGAAAATGAATTCACAATTAAAACATATATAAAATGGAAAATCTAAATAACCCAGACGGAACTAAACGTCAAATACTTACAGGAATGTTCACGGATCGTGAAAGCACAGAAAGAGCTTACAACACTTTACATGACAGAGGATATACAAAGGACGAAATAAACCTTATCATGTCTGATGACACAAGAAAAAAACATTATTCAGACAAGCACGATCACTCTGAATTAGGAACAAAAGCAGCTGAAACTGCCGGAACAGGATCTGCAATTGGCGGAACAATTGGAGCTATCGTAGGTGTTGTTGCAGCATTAGGAACAAGCCTTGTTATTCCTGGATTAGGATTAATTATCGCTGGTCCGTTAGCAGCAGGTTTAGCAGGTGCAGGTGCAGGTGGAATCACAGGAGGTTTAATTGGTGCTTTAGTAGGATCAGGAATCCCTGAAGAAAGAGCAAAAGTTTACGAATCAGGAATTAAAGAAGGTCACGTTGTATTAGGAGTTCACACTCGTAATGACGAAGATGCTGAATATTTTGAAAGAGAATGGAAATCAAATAAAGGAGAAAACATTTACCGTTAATCCCTCTCATTTTTCAAAAAGAAAACCACAACAAAATTTATTATGTTGTGGTTTTTTATTTATTTACTAAGAATGAAAACTGATATTGAAACTGAGACCGAGACCGAGACTGAGACTGAAAACTAAGCCTAAAAAACTACCACGGAATCGGATTATAATCTTTCAGGAATTTCCCGCACCAGTGTTTTCCTGTATTAATTCCGTCAAACAAAGGATCCATCACTCGGGCTGCGCCATCAACAATATCTAATGGCGGTTGAAAATCTTCCAGTTCTTGTTTTTTCTTCGCTAATTCGGCAGGATCTTCATCAGTCACCCAACCTGTATCAACAGCATTCATAAAAATACCGTGTTTTGCCAAAGTTCCGGATGAAGTATGCGTTAACATATTTAGCGCCGCTTTTGCCATATTAGTATGCGGATGGCGGTCTTCTTTAAAAAAGCGATGAAACTTCCCTTCCATTGCCGAAACGTTTATAATGTGTTTTTGTCCCGTATTATCTTTCTTCATTACTTCCGAAAGACGGTTGCATAAAACAAAAGGCGCAACAGAATTCACCAGTTGAACTTCGATCATTTCTGTAGTTTCTATTTGACCCAAACGTAAACGCCAGCTGTTGGTTTTTCTTAAATCAACTTGTTGCAAATCAGCATCAAGTTCTCCTTCCGGAAAAACTTCATTTGCTACTAATGCATTATCGAAAGAATATGGAATCTGGGATAATTTTGCAGAAGCCCTCAAACCAATTCCGGGTTCAGGTCCGTGCCACGTTACCGGCATATTTTCGTTAGAAGAAGCTCCGCTTGTCAGCATTTTTAATTCATCCAGACAATTAAGATGATCTAATAATAATTCCTGCGCTTGTTTTGGCAGTGCGCTAATTGGCAATTCTTCATTCTCCATTAAATGCGAATAAAAACCAGCCGGACGCCTCACGGTTTGTGCCGCATTATTAATCAGAATATCTAAACGTTCATATTTTTGTTCGATAAAATTGCAGAAAATCTCCACACTCGGAATATGCCTTAAATCCAAACCATGAATTTTTAAGCGATGTCCCCATTCCATAAAATCGTCTTCCTTAGCAAAACGCAAAGCCGAATCTACTGGAAAACGAGTTGTAGCGATAACAGTTGCTCCGCCACGCAAAAGCATCAATGTAATATGGTAACCAATTTTTAAACGAGAACCTGTAATAATGGCAACTTGTCCTTTTACATTGGCAGTCTGGAAACGTTTTGCATAATTGAAATCGCCACAATCTGTACACATTGTATCATAAAAGTGATGCATTTTAGTAAATTCGGTTTTACAGACGTAACAATTTCTTGGTGTTTCAAGCTCCAATTGCTCTTTATGGGCAAGATCATTAAAGGCTAACAACTTAGGTGCGACAAATATACTTGCTTCACGCGCATGACGAATTCCGGTTTCTTTACGAGCAGTTTTGTCTTTTTTGTCTTTTTTACGTTTGGTAGCTTGTAAACCATCTTTAACTCTTCGCGAAAATTCACCTCTGTCAGGTCTGGAAAACATTCCTGCTTCCTTAATTAAAGCAATTCGTTGTTCTTTCGGAATATCAAATATCTGATCTGTATTTGTATTCAATTGTGCTAAAATAGCAATGCATCGATTAATTTCTTCAGAAGATATTGTACTTCTGTCCTCTATTTCTTCCTTCAACATCATAAAAACGTATTACTATTAGCTTAAATTTAAAGTCCGCAAATATAGTCTTTTTAAAAGTCTAAAGTCGTAAAGTCAAAAGTCATAAAGCAATACATATCTCTAAACTTTCCGCCTTTCTACTTTTTTGTATATTCGCGCTTATATGTAACTATTAATATGCTATTTCAGATAAAATCTTATTTAAAATTTCTTTGGAACTCCAAAAACGAACACGGCGTTCATTCGCCTTTTGTTTTTAATTTATTAACGAAGTGTTTCTACGATAAAAAACCAAAACCGGAATATTCGATCCTCAAAAATTACCGAAAATCTCTTTTAGAAAATAAAAATTTTATCGAAGTAACTGATTTTGGCGCAGGTTCAAAAGTTTTTAAATCAAATAGAAGACAAATTTCTAAAATAGCAAAGACTGCAGGAATTTCACCAAAACGTGCCGAATTGCTTTTTAGGGTTACTAACTATTTTCAGTCAAAAAACATATTAGAAATTGGAACTTCATTAGGTTTGGCTACTTCTGCCCTTGCTCTGGGAAATACAAATGCTACAGTAATTACGTTAGAAGGCTGTCCTGAAACCGCAAATCAAGGTCAATTGCAATTTCAAAAATTCAATTTCAATAATGTAGATTTGGTAATAAGTGAATTCGAAATTTATCTTCAGGATATTAAACTGAAACTGGAAACTGAGACTAAAAACTTTGACCTTATTTATTTCGACGGCAATCACTCAAAGAAAGCAACTTTAGCTTATTTCGAACTTTTATTGATTACAATAACAAATGATTCTGTTTGGATTTTTGATGACATTCATTGGTCACAAGAAATGGAAGAAGCTTGGAAAATCATTAAAAAACATCCAAAAGTAACTGTAACGATTGACACTTTTCAATGGGGATTTGTATTTTTTAGGTACGAGCAGGAAAAAGAACATTTTGTGATCAGGACATAAAAAAGACAATTATTTTCAGATAATCTTTTCATTTGACCACTTAAGCAACTGAATTCCATGAATATTATTAAGATAAACTATTTTAAATATTAGCTATAATATCCTACAAAAATAATCATTTTGTGAGTTGTTTTTTTATCTTTGAAATTCACTTTTTAGTACAGATAACTTTATCTTTGAACTTTTAGAAAAATAATATTCATTATGGAACATAAAATTCACCAGGGAAGAAACGTAAAACGCTTCAGAGAAATGCTTGGCATCAAACAAGAATCATTGGCTTATGATCTGGGAGAAGACTGGAACCAGAAGAAAATTTCTATGCTGGAACAAAAAGAGATAATTGAAGATAATCTACTAAAACAAATATCTAACTCTATGAAAATTCCTGTTGAAGCTTTTCAAAATTTTGATCAGGATCAGGCATTAAATATCATTGCAAATACTTTTAGTGATAGTACATTAATAATTAATAACTACAATCCAATTGAAAAGATTATTCAATTGCATGAAGAAAAAATCGCACTGTATGAGCGTATGCTGAAAGAGAAAAATGAAATGATGGAAAGACTTGAAAAACTAATAATCAAATAAATTTCAGGACAATTCAGCAAAATTAGAGCATAAAAAAAAGACAACCATTTCTGATTGTCTTTTTAATACTAATTCAATTGACCAAATTATTTTTTGGCATCTTTATTTTCTTCAGATTTAGCACCCATTCTGTTAACAGTATACATTGGTGCAAATTTCAATTTTAAACCTGCAATTTTTCTATTATCTTCAGATGTAAGACCTTCTTTTTCAACTGTATTTTTACGGCTGTCAAGTGCTTCATACATCAATTTTACTTCATCCCAATCTTCACGAGAATATTTATCTTTATTATCCTCTACGGTATGAACAAACTGTTGGTATACACTATGAATATTTTTAGCGTTTACCCAGTCAAAATTCATATCATCGCCAATTTTTCCTTCACCAAATAAGGCGTTTCTCAATTGTTGTTTTGGGCTTGCAGCTGGAGGGGCAAAAACGGTGGTCATTTCATTTTTAAATTCTTCATACTTGATTTTACTCGTATTGATTTTTTCTGTTGCTGCTGTATTGTCTTTAACGTCAGCAAGTGCAGCTTGAGCTTCTGCCGCTCTTCTGTCGTACTCAGCGTCAACATTTTTCCAATCTGCTTTCAAATCGTCAGCTTTTACATTTTTTACAGAATCGACGTAGGCTACATAAGAGTCGATTGTTTTTTGAGCTTTCTCTTGTTTTTCGTCTTTACAAGAAGTTAAACTTAGTGCAATTAATGCAATTCCCGATAATAATTGTATGTTCTTCATAATTTTGCTTATTTAATATTACATCACAAATATAGTTAAAAATTCTAATAATTATACATTATTATCAAAAATTTAATAAAAATTGAAAATTAAATTTAATAAAAAATACAAAATATGATAATTATGTAAAAACAATTATAAATCATATAACAACTTTTTTAATAAGTAAAATATCTTTTTTATAGAAAATTAAAAAGTTCCTGTAAATGCTGGGATCTGTAACAAAAATCAATTTATAGCTACTTATCGTTTATTGAAAAGTGTTTTGTACTTTTAAATCCAAAATTGTAAATCGAAATGGCAAATCCATTAATTAAAATAACCAACATCAAAAGAGATTTTGTATTGGGTAACGAAATTGTCTATGTTTTAAAAGGTATAGATTTAGAAATCAACAAAGGCGAATACGTAGCTTTAATGGGACCGTCAGGATCTGGAAAATCAACTTTGATGAACTTATTAGGTTGTCTGGATACTCCAACTTCCGGACATTATATATTGAACGGAAAAGACGTTAGCCAAATGAAAGATGATGAATTGGCAGGAATCCGTAATAAAGAAATTGGATTTGTATTTCAAACCTTTAATCTTTTACCCAGAACAACTGCTTTAGACAATGTCGCTTTACCTATGATTTACGCCGGACATTCAAAATCTGAACGTAATGAACGTGCGATTGAAGTTTTAAAACAAGTAAATCTTGCTGACAGAATGGATCACCAGCCGAATCAATTATCCGGAGGACAACGCCAGCGTGTTGCAATTGCCCGCGCCCTGGTCAACAAACCTTCTATTATATTAGCCGATGAACCTACCGGAAACTTAGACAGTAAAACTTCTGTAGAAATCATGAAGCTTTTTGGCGATATTCACGAACAGGGAAATACTGTAATCTTAGTAACCCACGAAGAAGATATCGCAGCCTACGCCCACCGCGTAATTCGCTTGCGAGACGGTTTGATTGAAAGTGACACTACGAAATAGTTTAATTGTTTATTTGGTTATTTGTTTAATCGAAAACAAAAACTCAGTCACTTAGTAACTCAGAACCTTAGCAACTTTAAAAAATGAAAGTATATACAAAAACAGGAGATAAAGGAACAACGGCTCTTTTTGGAGGCACACGCGTTCCTAAAGATCACATACGAATTGACAGTTACGGAACCGTTGACGAATTGAACTCTTATATAGGACTTATTCGTGATCAGGAAATGGATTCACATTATAAAACGATTTTAATCGAAATTCAGGATCGTTTATTTACCGTAGGTGCAATTTTAGCTACTCCGGCTGAAAAAGAAGTCCTGAAAAACGGCGAACTCAGATTAAAGAATCTTGGAATTATTGATACTGATATCGAATTATTAGAAAACGAAATTGATAAAATGGAAGAAAGCCTTCCGCAAATGACTCATTTTGTTTTGCCTGGAGGACATCCAACTGTGTCACATTGTCATATTGCACGTTGCATATGCCGTCGTGCAGAGCGGTTGGCAGTACATTTAAGCCACAATGAACATGTTCCAGAAATCGCAATCATGTACTTAAACCGACTTTCTGACTACCTTTTTGTCTTGGCACGGAAGTTGTCGTCAGACTTAAAAGCGGATGAAGTGAAATGGATTCCGAGAAAGTAAACGGTTTACAGTCGCAGTCACAGTTTTATACTGAAAAGCGAGTTCTTAAAAAGAAGTAAACAGTTACAATTTTCAGTTTTCAGACTGTAAACTGTCACCGAAAACTGAATACTAAATAGAGACGTTCTTAAATTTTATTAAAATAAATCAAATTTTACTTGTCTTTTTCAGTAAAAAATTTATTTTTGCACAAACTAAACAGATAACAGATGTATTGGACATTAGAATTAGCATCTTATTTAAGTGATGCGCCATGGCCTGCTAACAAGGATGAACTTATTGACTACGCCATTAGAGCTGGTGCTCCATTAGAAGTAGTAGAAAACCTTCAGTCAATTGAGGATGAAGGAGAGATATATGAATCAATGGAAGAAATTTGGCCTGATTATCCAACAGACGAAGATTATCTTTGGAACGAGGATGAATATTAAAAAATAAACCAAAGGAAAAAGTCTCATCACCGAGGCTTTTTTTTTGGTTCAAATACACATTTACATAAAAAATAGAAATACCATAAATCATGAGTTTCATAAACAGTATTATAAAAGTCTTTGTAGGTGATAAATCACAGAAAGATGTCAAAGCTTTACAGCCCTATTTAACTAAAATTAAAACATTCGAAACTAGCTTAATGAGTTTGTCTCACGACGAATTGAGAGCCAGAACCGTATATTTTAAAGAAAAAATAAAAGAAGCAAGAGCGGATAAAGATGCTAAAATTGCCTCGCTTAAAGCGGAAGTAGAAAACATTGAAGACATTGACAAAAGAGAAGATCTTTATGATGCTATAGATTCTCTTGAAAAAGAGGCTTATGAAATTTCAGAAAAAACTTTATTAGAAATTCTTCCTGAAGCTTTTTCTGTTGTTAAGGAAACCGCTCGTCGTTTTAAAGATAATTCTTTTATTGAAGTTACTGCAACTGCAAAAGACAGAGAATTTTCAGCTTCAAAAACATATATTACCCTTGACGGTGACAAAGCAGTTTGGGCAAACAAATGGAATGCTGCGGGTAAAGAAATTACCTGGGACATGATTCATTATGATGTTCAGTTAATTGGTGGTATGGTATTGCACGAAGGTAAAGTTGCCGAAATGCAAACAGGTGAAGGAAAAACTTTAGTGGCTACATTACCGCTTTACTTAAACGCATTGACAGGAAACGGAGTTCACTTAGTAACTGTGAATGACTACCTTGCAAAACGTGATAGTACATGGAAAGCACCTTTATTCGAATTTCACGGTTTAACTGTTGATTGTATCGATAATCATCAGCCAAGTACAGAACAAAGAAAAAAAGCATACGACGCAGATATCACTTACGGAACCAATAATGAATTTGGTTTTGACTATTTAAGAGATAACATGGCACATTCGCCAGGAGATTTAGTGCAAAGAAAACACAATTATGCTATTGTCGATGAGGTCGATTCAGTATTAATTGATGATGCAAGAACACCACTTATTATTTCAGGACCGGTTCCTCAGGGAGATCGTCATGAATTTAATGAGTTGAAACCAAAAATTGAAAACTTAGTAGCACAACAACGTCAGTTAGCAAATGGATTTTTATCAGAAGCTAAAAGATTAATCAAAGAAGGAAACACTAAAGAAGGTGGTTTCTTATTATTGAGAGCTTACAGAAGTTTGCCTAGAAATAAAGCATTAATTAAATTTTTGAGTGAAGAGGGAATTAAACAATTGCTTCAAAAAACCGAAAATCAATACATGCAGGATAACAATCGTGAAATGCATAAAGTAGATGAAGCTTTGTATTTTGTAATTGAAGAAAAAAACAATCAGGTTGAATTAACTGATAATGGTATCCAATACCTTTCAGGAGATACAGATCCGGACTTTTTCGTACTTCCGGATATTGGAACTGAAATTGCAGCGATTGAAAAACAAAAACTGGATAAAGATGGTGAAGCTGAAGCTAAAGAAAGATTATTCCAGGATTTTGGAGTAAAAAGCGAACGTATTCACACCCTTACTCAACTTTTAAAAGCGTATGCTCTTTTTGAAAAAGATGTAGAATACGTTATCATGGACAACAAAATTATGATTGTCGATGAGCAAACAGGTCGTATCATGGATGGTCGTCGTTATTCTGACGGATTACACCAAGCGATCGAAGCTAAAGAAAATGTAAAAATCGAAGCTGCTACACAAACTTTTGCTACTGTTACATTACAGAACTACTTTAGAATGTACAGCAAATTAGGTGGTATGACAGGAACAGCCGTTACAGAAGCTGGAGAGTTATGGCAGATCTATAAATTAGATGTTGTTGAAATCCCAACAAACCGTGGTATGTTGAGACAAGACAAAGAAGATTATATCTATAAAACTACACGTGAAAAATTCAACGCTGTAATTGAAGATGTTACTCAGTTATCAAATGCAGGAAGACCAGTATTGATTGGAACTACTTCTGTAGAGATTTCAGAATTATTAAGCCGAATGTTGAAGATGAGAGGCGTTACACATAATGTTTTGAATGCTAAAATGCACAAACAAGAAGCGCAAATTGTAGAAGAAGCAGGTAAAGCCGGAGTGGTAACAATTGCCACTAACATGGCTGGTCGTGGTACCGATATTAAGTTATCCCCAGAAGTAAAAGCTGCCGGAGGTTTAGCAATTGTGGGTACAGAACGTCATGATTCCCGTCGTGTAGACAGACAGTTACGTGGTCGTGCAGGACGTCAGGGAGATCCGGGAAGTTCTCAGTTTTATGTTTCTCTTGAAGATAACCTAATGCGTTTATTTGGTTCTGAAAGAGTAGCAAAAGTTATGGACAGAATGGGATTACAGGAAGGTGAAGTTATTCAGCATTCTATGATGACAAAATCTATCGAGCGTGCTCAGAAAAAAGTAGAAGAAAATAACTTTGGTGTTCGTAAACGTTTATTAGAATATGATGACGTTATGAACTCGCAACGTGAAGTAGTATACAAACGTCGTCGTCACGCATTATTTGGTGAGCGTTTGAAACTGGATATCGCGAATATGTTATATGATACTTGCGAATTAATCGTAAGTCAAACTAAACCGGTTAACGATTTCAAGAATTTCGAATTTGATTTGATTCGTTATTTCTCCATCACTTCTCCAATTTCTGAGGCTGATTTTTCAAAATTATCTGACATTGAAATCACGGGAAGAATTTACAAAGAAACATTAGCTTTCTATACAGAAAAAACAGAAAGAAGCGCAAGAGAAGCGTTCCCAATTATACAAGGTGTTTATGAAGAACCTAATAACCAATTCGAGCGTATTGTAGTTCCGTTTACAGATGGAATCAAAACCTTGAATGTTGTGACAGATTTGAAAAAAGCGTATGAGAGCGAAGGAGCTCAATTAATTGCTGATTTCGAGAAAAACATCACGTTATCTATTGTTGATGAGGCTTGGAAAAAACATTTACGTAAAATGGACGAATTGAAACAATCTGTTCAATTAGCCGTTCACGAACAAAAAGATCCATTGCTTATTTACAAATTAGAAGCTTTTAATTTGTTTAGAGGAATGTTAGACAACGTTAATAAAGAAGTTATTTCATTCTTGTTCAAAGGTGATTTACCGGCTCAAAACGTTCCTGAAATTCACGAAGCAAAAGAAGTTCGCCAAAAAGAAAACTTCAAATTAAGCAAAGACGAAATTGTAAACAGCGAAGATATCAACCGCGAAGCTGGAGAAACACAACAACGTCAGGTTACAGAAACAATTGTAAGAGACATGCCGAAAATCAATCGTAATGATACTGTTACAGTTCAGGAAGTTGCAACAGGCAAAACGGAAGAAATGAAATTTAAAAAAGCAGAAACTTTAATCGCTTCTGGCGCTTGGGTTCTTGTTAAATAAGTTACAGTTTATAGTCGCAGTCTCAGTTTGCAGACTGATATTCTAAATTAGATATTCAAACCCGACAGGTTTTAAAACCTGTCGGGTTTTGTCTTTTAAATATTTTTCGCTTTTATCCCAATCTTGCTTATAGTCAGTAACTGTAAACTGAGACTGTAAACTTTTTTTAGGAAAACTTAAAAATAAATTCTTTCTAAATCGAATAAACAGTACTTTTGCAATCATAATCAACGAAAAAAGCTTTGAAGCGAATTTTAATTACATTTCTTTCCTGCATGCTTCTAGTGCCATCATTTGGCAGTTTCTTTGTTTATACCTCATTCAAATTAAATCAGGAAGAAATTTCTAAAACTATTTGCGTGCAACGAAAAATGCTTTTTAATTCCTGTAATGGTCGATGTGAACTGCAAAAAAGTTTAAAAAAATACGCCGACAACGAAAAGAAAATGCAAAACAACCTGAAGGAAAAATCAGAAGTTGTTTACATTCAAAACACAATCACACCACTATTAAAATTAGCAGCTCCAATAGTATCTAACGCAAAACTTTTTGCGACTTTGGACGAAAAACCTATTTCGGTTTCAATGGCTACTTTTCGACCTCCCTCCTATTTTATATAATTTTTTAAATCACATTTCAATTTCTTATTGAAATGAATATTTCGTTGTTCCTAAAACAATGAAATCGTGTTGACGCACACCCAAAATTTAAAATTTCAATTATATAAAATTCACAAAATGAAAAATACTTTATACAAAGCATTCGCTATTGTGGCAATTTCTATAGCACTAAGTTCATGTTCAAACGACGATAACAAAAATGATGTTTCAGGATCAGGAAGCCTGGTTCTTGAATATGATAACGGATTTGGAGCAAACGATTTGATTTTAAACACACAAGGAAATACAACTTCAAACAACGAAGTATTAAAAATAAGCCTTGTAAAATACATCATCAGCAATGTAGTTTTAACAAAAGCTGACGGAACTATTTTTACTTACCCAAAAAGCAAAAGCTACTTTATCGCAGACGAAAGTTCAGCAGACGGACACGAATTTAAACTTACAGATATTCCTGCCGGAGATTACGTAAAAGTAAAATACGGAATTGGAGTTGATGAAGAACAATGGAAACTTGGCGCTGCCGGACAAGGTGATTTTCTGGCAAAAGCTAATGACGCCGGAATGTTGTGGTCGTGGGCTGCGGGATATAAATTCTTTGCTTTAGAAGGTACATTCACATCGTCAACTGTTACTACTGCAACTCCTTTTATGATTCACACCGGCAAAACCGGAACTGATTATAATTATACTGAGGTTACCCTTGATTTACCAACAAAAGCATTAGTTCGTACTACAATTACCACAACGATTCATTTTAAAATTGACTTGTCTAAAGTCATTGACGGAACTAACAAAATCAAACTGTCTGACAACAACGCAGGCGGAATGGGTGCGATGATTATGGGCGGCGCGAACTTACCGCTTATTACTCAGAACATTTCGACTATGTTCAAAGTAGACCACGTACACAACGACTAATTTTATTTTCTGGAGCACAAAAGTTTCGATTCATAAGTAATAACGTCCCGCTTTTCGTTTCAATCTTTTTGTTTTTAAAGAAAAAACAAAAAGGATTTTTACTGCAATCGGGGCTAGACTACAACTTTTGTGCTTCTAATAAACCATAAAGCATCACAACAAAAAAATTTTAATGCCATTGTAATTCATAGAAATTGTGCAATTCGTGGCAAAAAAACACATTGTTTTGCTTTTTTAATTTAAAAATCATGCTGAAAATAAAATATTTTCTATGGCTGATGATTCCGTTGTTATGGAGTTGCTCAGGTGAGGAAGACGAATATGTAAATATACCTTTAGAATTTAAAGTTCCGTCAAATTTTCCTGATTTAGCATACAACATTGCACAGAATCCACCAACAGAAAAAGGCTTCGAATTGGGCAAAAAACTTTTTTACGACGGGCGTTTAGCGTCTGACGGAATAGTTTCCTGTGGCTTTTGTCACATTCAGGCCAACGCTTTTACACATCACGGACATACTGTAAGTCATGGCGTAGACAATGCGCAAGGAACCAGAAACACACCATCAATCCAGAATCTGGCATATCAAACTACATTTATGTATGACGGCGCCGCAGATCATTTAGACTTGCAGCCTATAATTCCGTTGACGAATATTGTAGAAATGAACGGCAATTTGAACAATATTCTTAAAATGATGAAAGCCGATAAGGATTACCAAAAATTATTTGGACAAGCTTTTGATGATGGCGCGATTACAACCGAAAACATGCTGAGAGCGCTTTCGCAATTTATGGTTATGGTAACTTCATCTAATTCAAGATTTGACAAATACCGACGCAATGAAACTGGCGGAACTTTGACAAGTGAGGAATTGGTAGGTTACGATTTATTCAAATCCAAATGCGCATCATGTCATGCAACAGATTTACAAACCGATAATTCATTTCGAAATAATGGTTTAGCCGTAAATCCAATGGTAAACGACGTTGGCCGTTACAGATTAACAGAACTCGCTGCAGATTATTACAAGTTCAAAGTGCCAAGTTTAAGAAATGTAGAGGTTTCCGGGCCTTATATGCACGACGGAAGATTTGGAAGTTTAGAAGGCGTTCTGGATCATTATGCCAGCGGAATAGAAAACTCGGCAACTCTGGACCCAATATTAAAACAAAACGGGAAATTTGGAATTGTACTTTCTGAAACTGATAAAAAACAAATCATAGCTTTTCTGAAAACGTTGACGGATAATCAATATTTAACTGATAAACGTTTCTCTGAATTTTAAAAATTAGCCCACAGATTGTACGGATTTCGCTGGTCAACACAGATTAAAGCAATTGAAATCTTACTTTTTTTTAAAATATTTTAATCCCTTTATTTAATAGCTATCGGGAGTAGTAAAAGAATTTATGAATAGCGTAAGGTTTTAGCCGGATGTAAATAATAGATTAGACAAAGGCTTTAGCCAAATTTAAGGGTTTGGCTAAAGCCAAGATAAAATTTAAATTTATTCCTCCAGCTAAAGCTGAAGGCAACTCAAAATAGTAGAAAGAATACAATTTTGCCACAGATTAACTGGATTACCGAAGATTAAAAACAATTTATCCCAATAGTTATCAAGAGTGGCAAAAAAAATAAAATATATAATGAAAACCGGAGTCCTAGCCCTGATTGCAGTGGAAAGCCTTTTTGAAAAAAGACCTAATTTTTCTTGGATTTATAAAGCGACCAGCGGAAGCTTTATAAAGGCATAGGAAAATGGGATTTTGAGAAAAGCTTGAAACGAAAAGCGGGATTAGCTCCTAAAAATAATAAGAATGAAAATGAAAAAAATAATAGTAATGTTTGCTCTTTTGGTTGGTTCATCAGCCTTTAGTTTTACTGTAAAAGATAGTATTTCGGGCTTTACGTTTCAGCGTTTGGCGATGATGGAAGATTTTGACTGTGATGCTTGTGGCTGTTCGGCAAGTGGCGGAAGCATGGGTTTTGGTTCTATGCTGAACAATAATTTTGTGGGTTTGAGATATATGAAACAAAGCTACACAAGCCGCGACGGAATCTTTGCCAATTCTCCGTGGATTGATGAAAACTTTAATACCATTCAGGCTTGGGCAAGAATTCCGGTGACGGAGAAAATTCAGATTTCGGCATTGGTTCCGTATCATTTTAACGAAAGAAAACTGACCGCCGGAACCGAAGATATTTCTGGTTTAGGTGATATTACCGTAATGGCTTTATACACCGTTTTTGAGACAAAAAAAGACAGTACATTTTTTACCCACAAAATAAATCTTGGCGGAGGAGTTAAAATTCCCACCGGGAAATTTACTGAAGCGAATAATTTAGGAAGTGTCAACCAGAGTTTTCAATTAGGAACCGGAAGCTGGGATTTTCCTGTAGTGTCTGAATATGTAATTAAACACAAAAACCTGGGGTTGAACACCACCCTAAATTACATCTTTAAAACGGAAAACAGTAAAAATTATCAATATGGCGATCAGTTTAATTATGCAGGAACATTCTTTTATCTGTTTGATTTAAAATCTGTTCAGATTGTTCCACAAGCTGGATTAGCAGGTGAAGTTTACCAAACCAACAATCAATATAGTTTGGCTGTACCCAATACCGCTGGCGATATTTTGTTTAGCAAATTTGGTATTGAAGCCGGAAAAGATAAATTTTCGGTTGGTTTAAACGTCATGCTGCCTATTCATCAAAACCTTTCAAGCGGTAATATGGAGGCGAATTACAGATGGAGCGTAAACTTAAATTATACGCTGTAATTAATATATAAAAAGTTTACAATTCGTGCCGTTAGGTACCAAATATTGGTAGAAAATATCAATTAAAATAAATTTAGCGTGCCGTAGGTGCGCTACAAAACGATAATTATTGCGTACCTACGGCACGCCAATAAATTTCAAATCAAAAAGGCTACCAATATTTTGTACCTAAAGGCACATTTTAATTCTTAATTTATTTAAAAAACAACGAAACAAGCTTTGAGAAAAATTGTCATCATATTTCTTTCCTTCATGCTTTTAATGCCATCATTTGGCAGTTTCTGCGTTTACACCACATTCAAATTAAATCAGGAAGAGATTTCTAAAACTATTTGTGTACAACGCAAAATGGTTTTTAATTCTTGTAATGGTCGTTGTGAGCTTCAAAAAAGCCTTAAGAAATATACTGACAACGAAAAAAAAATGCAGGACAATCTGAAAGAAAAAGCAGAAGTAATTTATATTCAGAATATTTCGTTGAGTAATTTCAAATTAGTTGCACCAATAAGATCTCGAAAAGCCGTTTTTGCTTATTTCGATAAAAAACCAATTTCGGTTTCGAATGCTACTTTTCATCCTCCTTCCCATATGATATAAATTTTAGTCCTGCTTTTCAATGTTTTTGAAAAGCTTTTATTGGTATTCTACCAAGAGAATACCGGCTACTTTTTAAAATTTATATCATTTAAAATGAACAAAATATATTTTATCCTATTGATTATAGGACAATGTGTCTTAGCACAAAATAAAACAGAAAAAGATACTACAAAATCGCAAGAACTGGATAATGTTTTTATAACTGCAAATCGCACCGCTACCTTACGAAAAGAAACTCCGGTTGCCATTAGCAAAATAACCGCTAAAACCATTAATGAAACCAAGGCAACTGCCGTTTACGAAATCATCAATAAAACGCCCGGAGTTTTAATGGTTAATTTAGGAAACGAACAGCACATGATGTCGATTCGTCAGCCTATGACCACCAATGCTTATTATTTGTATCTCGAAGATGGTTTGCCAATTCGCCCCATGGGAATTTTTAATCACAATGCTTTACTGGAAATTAATCAGTTTAATTTGCAGAGTATCGAAGTGGTAAAAGGCCCGGTTTCGTCTTTGTACGGACCTGAAGCAGTTGGCGGAACGATTAATTTAATTTCGCTGAAACCGCCTGTTGATCCGGAATTTAAATTTGGGGTTCAGGCAGATAATTATGGCTATAGAAGATTTCAGGCTGCCGGCGGAGCAACAATAGGGAAAGTTGGTTTTCATATTGCGGGAATTTCAAGTTTGCAGGAAAATGGCTGGATGACCTATTCTGATTATAACAAAGATAATCTGAATGCGAGAATCGATTATAATATCTCCTCTTCTACCCGATTGATCAGCAATACAATGTATGGCAAATATTACTCTGACATGAGCGGAACAGTGAACGAAGAGGCATTTAATAACCGAACTTATCAGAGTACTTCTAATTTTACTTATAGAAAATCTGATGCTTTGCGAACACGATTAACACTAGAACACGATTGGAACCCTAATTCGAGCAGTTATATTACAGCATATTTAAGAGACAATAAACTAGGCCAAAATCCTTCGTACGGAATCAGATGGAGCCCAACTGTAAATCCTACAACTGCAAAGGGCGAAGTCAACTCGAACAACTTTAAAAGTTACGGTGCCATTGGGCAACATACTCAAAAATTCGATTTTTTGAATACTAAATTGGTTGCAGGTGCCTTATACGATTATTCGCCTGTGACCTATTGGTCGTACGTTATTGATTTAAAAGCGAATTTAAATCCCGGTGAATCTGGTAAACAAACCGTTAGTTCTTATGAGATTATCGCAGAACATCCGGATTCAAAACTGGCTGATTATACGGCTGATATTTTCAACTCAGCCGGATATGCACAATTGAGTTTTAACCCTGTCGAAAAACTGATTATTACGGTGGGCGGTCGTTACGATAATATGAAAGTGAATTACAATAATGCTTTAGACAATTCGACCGGCAGTAAACTTTATGACAAAATGACTTTTAAAGTTGGTGCTAATTATAATCCGTTTGACTTTGCCGGTTTTTATGGCAATTACTCACAAGGTTTTGCGCCTCCCGGAATTACCTCTATTTTTAGAACAAAACCCGGAACTGGCGGTACAACAGGCGTTCCTGCCGACTTTTATTATAATCTCGAACCTGCTACTTTCGATAATTACGAAGTGGGCGGATGGCTTTCTTTCTTTCAAAATAAATTAAATTTTGATTATGCTTTATATTATATGGAAGGAAAAAATGAACTTTTGAATATTAAACTCGCTGATAATTCAACAGATTATCGTTCTGCTGGGGAAACGCGTCATAAAGGAATTGAGTTTGGTGCTTCGTACCGACCTTCAAAACAATTCAATATTCGTCTTGGTGGAACTTACGCCCAACATACTTACATCGATTTTAAACTTTCGGACAAGCCAAGCGATCCTGTTCAGGATTTAAACGGAAAAGAAATGCCTGCTGCACCCAAATGGTCCGGAAATTCTGAGGTAAGTTATTACCCCAACTGGCTTCCAAATCTAAGAACTTCGGTAGAATGGCAGCTTGTTGGCAGTTATTATCAGGATCAGATCAATACGGTAAAATATAGTGGTTACAATATATTCAACGCCAGAGTGGGTTACCAATGGAAAAAAATTGAAGCCTACGGAAACGTACTTAACCTAACGGATAAATTATACGCTTATAACGTTTCCAGAGCAAATACCACAAACGCCCAACCCACTTATACTGCCGCCGCACCAAGAACTTTTGTGTTTGGAATACAGTATAATTTTTCATTAAAAAAATAAGGTTTGCCACGCCTATAAAGCAAGTTTAAAATTTGAACCATTAAGATATTAAGTTTCATTAAGCCAAACTTAATTTTTCTTAATCTCTTAATGGTAAAAAAATCATTTTAATCAGTGGCAAAATAATAATAATTATTAGAAGCTAATCCCGCTCTCGGCTTTATCTTTTTATGGCAGGAAAAGCCATAAAAAGGATACCGCCTCCATCGGGGCTAAAAAACCTAACAATGAGTAAAGAAATAAATAAGGACAAAAAGTCTAAAAAGAAAGATTCAAAGTTTGTCAAAAAAATCAAGCAGCACATGTACAAATGGCATAGAACAATAGGTTTAATCACCATTGTTCCTGTTATTTTCTGGACACTTTCAGGATTGATGCATCCGTTTATGGCACATTTTTTTAAACCTGAAATTGCCCATGATAAACTCGAAGCACAAGTAATTGATAAAAGTCAGTTACACTTTTCGATTCAGGAAGTTTTAGAGAAAAATGAACTCACGCAATTCAAGAATTTCAGAATCGTCACTTTCAACCATAAAACCTATTATCAGCTTAAAACTATCATTGGCGAATTATGGTATTTTGATACTTCGACCGCTGAAAAACTGGAAAACGGAGATCAAAAATATGCCGAATGGCTTTCGCGTTATTTTCTGGACGATCAAAAAAGTGCGATTAAACAAATCGAAATCGTAACTGAATTCACCTCACAATACAAATACGTCAATCGTTATTTACCTGTTTACAAACTCAGTTTTGATCGTCCGGATGCTATGCAGGTTTATGTAGAAACATCTTCTGGCAAATTAGCAACTTACAACCCAACTTCAAGACAGGCGTTTATCTGGTTCTTTGACACGTTTCATAATTGGTCGTTTATAGATGCTATTTCAAACAACAGTATCCGAATCATTACGATGATTTTCTTGTTGTCAATCATTGGATTTTCTGCCTTGAGCGGAATTTTAATTTATGGCTTACTTTGGAAACAATTTAAAAAGACAGATAGTTTACAACCTAAAAAAGGTCTTAGAAAATACCATCGCCAAATAGGGATTTGGATTTCGCTTTTTACTTTAACATTTGCTTTTAGCGGCGCATATCACGCCACAACAAAATGGAATCCCTATACTTTATCGCAAATGGTTTACGAACCCACTTTTGTAACGAAAGAAATCCCGGTTGCCAATAATAATCTGGATTTAGACTGGAGCCGTTTTCAGAATATGAGTATTATTACTTTAAACGACACAACGTATTTCCGTTGTGAATTGCTTGAAAAACAAAAATTCAAAACATCTAAATCAGATTCTAATGCAAAATGGAATAAAAAAGACGACCCAAAATCTGAGGTAATTTACATTAATGCTGCAACCAACAAAGTTGCGCCAAATCTGGACTTTCAATATGCTGAATTCCTGGCTTATTATTTTACAGATGGCGCTCCTAAACTTGCTTGTTGCGAAATGGATCAAAGTTCTGATGAACCTCATACTTCTTTAGAAAATGTAAAATTATTAGAATCTAAACTTTTAACCGATTTTAGCAGTCGCGAATATGGTTTTGTCAACAAAAGATTGCCAGTTATAAAATTGGCTTATGACACACCCGAAAAAACAACATATTTTGTCGAAACTTCGACTTCACGATTGGCTGCCGTAGTTAAAAATTCAGATATGGTTGAAGGTTATTCGTTTGCCATCCTGCACAAATTTTTATTTATGGATTGGGCAGGAAAAAACATTCGCGATCTCACAATGGTTTTAGCCGCATTAACTATATTGATTGTTAGTATTTTGGGCTTTATTTTGTTTTTAAAAAAGTAGAAAAAATCTATTCATCCCTCAGCATTCTTACGCCGGGGGATTTTCTTATATTTGTTTCAAATTTATTTTAATTAAAATTGAAAAGAAATCTAAGCTTTTTATTACCAATTATATGGATACTGTGTTTCAGCTATTTTTTCATATTAATGATCAGGATTACCTGGCAATATATTCCAATTAATAATAACGTTGCTTTTCTTCAAATCAAGCAAACTGAGATTAGTCAAATTCCATTTTACTATTCTATATTTTACGCTCATGTTACTCTGCTATTTTTGTTTTGCTTGCCGGATTTTTTCAATTCAACACTACTCTTTTAAAGAAGTTTCCTGTTACGCATCGAAATATTGGAAAGTTTTATGTTTTCACAGTGCTTTTTTTAAGTGCACCTTCAGGTTTATTTATCGGTCTTTTCGCAAACGGTGGACTTTACTCTAAAATCTCTTTTGTTACTTTGTCGCTTTTATGGTTTTACTTCACGCTCAAAGGTTTTACATCCATAAAAAATAAAAATATTACCCAACATAAAGCGTTTATGCTACGAAGTTTTGCTTTAACATTTTCTGCCATAACGTTACGCTTTTGGAAGGTAATTCTAGTATATTTGTTTCATCCGGCACCAATGGATGTTTATCAGATAATCGCATGGCTGGGCTGGATTCCTAATTTATTAATCGTTGAATATTACCTTTATAACCAACTAAAAAAATGAAACACCTTTTTTGTTTATTATTA
Organism: Flavobacterium sp. FlaQc-47; assembly: GCF_044006475.1. Taxonomy (NCBI): domain Bacteria; kingdom Pseudomonadati; phylum Bacteroidota; class Flavobacteriia; order Flavobacteriales; family Flavobacteriaceae; genus Flavobacterium; species Flavobacterium sp. FlaQc-47. The sequence goes on from NZ_JBIPCQ010000004.1 coordinate 633,711, forward strand.
TCACTACTCCTTTTTTCCTGTAATTCTAAAGAGAAAAAAACAATAAAAGCTAGTGCCGAAAGTCAGCCTAAAGAAATTAGAACTGATTTGTACGGTTCATATGTTGGTGATTTTACTGTTTTAGAACGTGATACCAGCAGACCTGCAAAAGAAAATGAGATTAACAAGATTAATATTGTCATCAAGAAAATTACAGAGTCAAAAGTTACAGGACAAAGTGTTGTTGCCGGGAATAGCAGACCGCTTACAGGCACAATGAATGTAGAAGGAACTATAATCCATTTTATACTTAAAGAACCTGGCGATGATAAAAATGATGGCGTTTTTGATTTTGAAATAAAAAATGACACGCTTTTAACAGGAACCTGGACCGCTAATAATTCTAAAAAAGAGGTAACTAAAAGAACATTTGAACTTACAAAAAAAGAGTTTAAATATGATCCAAATGTAATGCTTCCGGAGGAAGGAATGTATATTGATTATGAAAACCCAAAAGAAGAACAAGTAACAGAGAGTGCTGAGGATCCTGAAGTTCAAGAGACTGAAATATATATGGAAACTGTTTACAGAGCAGCATCTGAAAGTATTGTGACCCTAAATTCATCAACAAAAAAATTAAAAGAATCAGATATAAAAAATCTAAAGAAAATTGATTTGGAGATTCTTAGAAATACGATTTTTGCCAGACACGGACTTACTTTTAAAACCAAAACAGTTCGTCAGTTTTTTGATAATATTCAATGGTATATTCCCGTTTCTGATAATGTTACTAGTGAATTGACCACAGTCGAAAAAGAAAACATCGTTTTATTGAAACGCTTTGAAAAATATGCTGAGGATAATTATGATTCTTTTGGAAGATAGATTTAATTTTTTGCCACACATTTCACGAATTTTTACGAATTAATTATTTACGTTTTTGAATTTGTAAAATTCGTGGCAAACTTTTTTATCGCGGATTTTCTTCGTAATATCTTGCTTCAATTCGTTTAATGTCTTTAATCGAATTTTTAGCCCAGTCTAAACGTTTTTCAAGAATTTCTTCATTAGATAAATGCCAGTCGATATCAGAATTTTGTAATCTGTTTGTTAAGTTTTGGATGATGATTGCAGCAGAAACTGAGATATTTAAACTTTCTGTAAAACCAACCATTGGAATTTTAAGAAAACCATCGGCTTTTTCCAGAATTTCTTCTGACAATCCGTCTCTTTCGGTTCCAAAGAATAACGCGCTTGGTTTTGTAATATCAAAATCTTCCAGCAAACAATCATTTTCGTGTGGCGTTGTGGCAATAATTTGATAACCCTGCTCTTTTAAGGTCGAAATACAATTAGTAACAGAATCAAACTGATTGATATCTACCCATTTTTGGGCCCCCATTGCAATTTCCTTATCGATTTTTTTTCCGTAACGCTGTTCGATGACATTTAGTTCCTGAATGCCAAAAACCTCACAACTACGCATTACAGCACTAGTATTATGCATTTGAAAAACATCTTCTACAACAATCGTAAAATGTTTAGTTCGGTTTCCCAATACTTTTAAAAATTTTTCTTTACGGTTATCCGTCAATATATTTTCAAGGAAAGCGAGGTAATCTAAATCAATCATTTTGTTTGTATTTGTCGCAAAAATACATTTTAAATAAAATAGAAAGAAATAATCATAAGCATTTTCAATATTCTAAATTTCGACAAGCGCATTGTTTAATTTTTCATGTAACAAACTGACTTTTTTAAAATCTATTTGTAGAGATTCTTCTTTAAAAGAATCACCTTTAAAAACTGCATTTTTATTTTTAGAATGTTTATTTAAACGCTCGTACATTTTCTCCAGTTCATCATTATGATAATCAACATTAATAAAGGATATGAATTTTTCAATTACATTTTTCATTCCTTCATTGTAATTGAGTTTTGTCACATTTTGATCCCTTTCGTAAAAGTTCAAAAAGCCTTGAAAATATTTCTCTAAAACCAAACCTCCGTATTGCTGAAAACTAATTTCATCAATTTCTTTAGCAGAAATTCCAAAAACATGAGATGGTAATGCATTAGGAACCATATGCATTCCTGTCCTTTTTTGATGTGATTTTAAAACCTCAATTGGATTTCTGTAAAGCAAAGCAAAAGGAATTTCAGGAAAAACTGATCTCAAAAAATCCGCATTAAAAATATGCCAGGCATCGAGCTTTATAATTAGATTGTTTTGCTCTGGAAATCTTTTTTGTCCTAATAATGCAATGACAGCTTTTAAAAGAGCTGCTTTTTTTTCTAAATTAAACGTATCACTTCTTAGAATTTCGTCAATAATTGGCGCTTCAGATATCATAATATTTTCAGAAGAAGTGGCTAACGACTGACTTAACATCGTAGAACCACATCGCGAAACATGAAACACTAACGATTTTAATTCTGTCGGGACTATTTCTTTAGACCAATCTATCAAATTTTCAATAGTACTAACTATTTTAAAAGATTGCGAATTATAAGCATGACTTTTACATTTTGAAATTGTTTCCTCAAAAAAAGGTTCAGCATATTTTATATCTGCCAGGTAAATCCATTCAAAATAAACGTCGTTATCTTTTTCGATTAATTTATAAGGAATCAAATTTGAAAGCGGATGATTTATGTTTTCCATTTTTGTATAATTATTTTTCTAATAAATCTGCAATCAGTTTGGTATTAACAGCCGATGGATTTCTTGAAAGTTCGTCAATAATTTGCTGCTTCACCTCATCTGAATACTGGTTTTTCTTTGACGAATAATGAATATCAAAACCCATTTCTGTAAATAACGTATCAGACCAATCATTTCTAATGCAATCAAGTGTAAGATGAATTCGCGGTTCTGAACTTTTATTTTCTACACTATGCAAAAGCTGAAAATTAGCATACCAGCATTCTCCCATTTTCATAGGAACACGTTTTTTATCGACATAAAAAAACACTTCATCGTTTGTGATAATAGGAATATGAATCCTGAAAAAACCATCTTCATACGAAGTATCATTATCAACATGTTCTTTTATTTCGCTTTCCGGTCCTAATCGAAGTAATCGAACTGCTTCTTTTTCACATTGAAACCAGTCCATAATTTCTTTGAAATAATGACAGCGATCCAGCAATTCTGTATTTTTATATTCTACATCCGGAAAAGATGTAATGTCATTTACCAATCCAGATTGCGATCTTAAGGAAACGCTTGTCCAATTTCCTTCATAGCGACCTGTATTAAAATGTGGCGTCCATAAATCGTTTTCGCATAGTGCGAGTTCTTTTTGTAATTTATCGATTGAAAACAAAATTGGAAGTTTACAGGAAGATGGATTCATGTTTTAAAAAAATTAAATTATTTAAAATTAGATAAATTAGTAATGATAAAATCATAGAGTTTATTAGTCGAAAAAATCTCCGTTTCTAAATCGGTTTTCAGTACTAAATCTGCTTTTACGGGAACCTCGAAAACATCACTTATTCCAGTAAAGCTATTTATTTTATTACTGTCATTATCCGGAAGTAACGCTTTTTTATACAAACCTTTTGGATCTCTTTGTATTAGGTTATTTATTGAACAATCCAAAAATACGGTTCTGACAAATTCATGTTTTCGCAATTCATTCCGTAAACTTTCGTATGGATTGATTACTGACATTAAAACAATCTTGGTATCGCTTTCAATAAAATTTCGTCCTACGTTAAAAAGTCGTCTGACATTTTCGCATCTGTCTTCTTTTGAAAATCCTAAATCTTTACAAATCGTTTTACGGTAAACATCACCGTCAACTATTTCTGCCGTGTGTCCGTTTTCAACTAACAAGTGCCGAACATTTTGAGCCAATGTCGTTTTCCCTGAACCGGATAAACCCGTAAATTGTATTAAAATCATTGAAAAATTTCTTTTGTTTTAAATCTCCTTAAAAATAAATAATTTGTAAGGATGAAACAACAAGTATAAATACCTTTTATTGTTTGATTAAAAACCGAAAAGAAGTAAGTAAATCAGTATTTTTATCTTTTAATTAAAAATCATGAAAAAGAAATTAGTTGTTTTAACCGGAGCCGGAATTAGTGCTGAAAGTGGTATTAAAACTTTTCGCGACAGCGATGGTTTATGGGAAGGTCATGATGTTATGGAAGTTGCAACCCCTGAAGGCTGGCGAAAAAATCAGGAATTGGTTTTGGATTTTTACAACAAAAGACGCCAACAGCTTAAAGAGGTAAAACCCAATTTAGGTCATTATATTTTAGCGGAACTAGAACAGGATTTTGATGTTCATATTATTACTCAAAATGTTGATGACCTGCACGAACGCGCAGGAAGTACAAAAGTTTTGCATTTGCACGGCGAATTATTAAAAGTAAGAAGTACCCGAAATCGCGATTTAATTCTGGATTGGCAAGGTGATTTATTTACGGGCGATCTTGATGAAAACGGGCATCAGCTACGACCACATATTGTATGGTTTGGCGAAGATGTTCCGGCACTTGAGGAAGCGATTGCCATTACAGAAACTGCTGATTATTTTGCGGTAATTGGTACTTCATTGCAAGTGTATCCCGCGGCAGGATTAATCTCGTACACCTATAGTATTACTCCCGTTTTTTATATTGATCCAAAACCAATTGCAATCCCAAATATTCAGAATAAAGTTGAAGTTATTGCTAAAGTTGCCTCTGAAGGTGTAGCGGAATTGAGAGAACGATTAAAATCAATTTAACAGATTAAAAATTAAACATGAATTTCACGAATTAGCACTAATTATATTGATTTAAAAATGAATTGAATTTCGTTTTTAGATTTTTTCTTAAAACAAAAAATTTATTTATAGTTTACTTAGATCTATAAATCCATATTCGTGAAAATTGGTAAAATTAGTGTTCCTTTTATATGTTTTTTTAGTCCTTTTCATCTGACTATTGACTACTTGATAACTTTTAATCCGCAAATTCTGTTTATATTTGTGCCTTTCGAAAAAACAACATAACAATGACTACTTTAAACGAATTGAATGCTATATCACCAATCGACGGACGATATAGAAGTAAAACCCTTTCACTAGCTCCATTTTTCTCTGAAGAAGCTTTAATCAAATACCGTGTATTAGTTGAAATTGAATACTTTATTGCCTTGTGCGAAGTACCTTTGCCACAACTTGCAGGCGTAAACTCAAGCTTATTTGACAGTTTACGTGATATTTATAAAAATTTCTCTACTGAAGATGCTCTTTGGATAAAAGAAACAGAGAAAGTAACCAATCACGATGTAAAAGCGGTTGAATACTTTATCAAAGATGCTTTTGAAAAACTAGGTTTATCTCAATACAAAGAGTTCATTCACTTTGGTTTAACTTCTCAGGATATCAATAATACGGCGATTCCGCTTTCTACAAAAGACGCGTTTGAGCAAGTTTATTTACCTTTGTTAATTGGTTTAATCTCTAAATTAAAAGAATTAAGCACAGAATGGAAGGATATCCCAATGTTAGCTCGTACGCACGGACAACCTGCTTCTCCAACCCGTTTGGGTAAAGAGATTCTGGTATTTGTAGAACGTCTTGAAGAGCAAATGCGTTTGTTGTTTAATATTCCGTTTGCTGCAAAGTTTGGTGGTGCAACAGGAAATTATAATGCACATCACGTTGCGTATCCGCAAATTGACTGGAAAAAATTTGGTAATAAATTTGTTGAAACTGATCTGGGTTTACACCATTCTTTTCCAACAACTCAAATTGAACATTATGATCATTTTGCCGCATTTTTTGATGCTTTAAAAAGAATCAACACTATCATTATCGATCTAGATCGTGATATCTGGACGTATGTTTCAATGGATTATTTTAAACAAAGAATCAAAGAGGGAGAAATTGGATCATCGGCAATGCCGCATAAAGTGAATCCTATTGATTTTGAAAACTCAGAAGGAAACTTAGGAATCGCCAATGCTATTTTTGAACATTTGGCTGCTAAATTGCCTGTTTCAAGATTACAGCGTGATTTAACTGATAGTACTGTTTTACGTAATATTGGTGTGCCAATTGGTCATACCATTATTGCTTTTGAAGCGTCATTAAAAGGTTTGAACAAATTGCTTTTGAACGAAGCTAAATTTGCTGAAGATTTAGAGAAAAACTGGGCTGTTGTGGCCGAGGCGATTCAGACTATTTTACGTCGTGAGGCATATCCAAATCCTTATGAAGCCTTGAAAGGTTTAACGAGAACAAATGAAGCTATCGACAAAAAAGCAATTCACAATTTTATTGCGACTTTAGAAGTTTCTGACTCCGTTAGGGCAGAATTAATGGCAATAACACCTAGTAATTACGTAGGAATCTAAAGAAAACTCAAAATATTTTCTCAAAAAAAGCTATCTTTATCGAGATAGCTTTTTTTATTTACAAATCTTGTCACGACATAGCCCAGAGTAAAATGGAAAGACTTTTGCGAAAAAAACTATATTTTTTTGCCGGGACAGAGCGACCAACGGAAGCTCCTGAAACGGCTTTAAAAATATGTTTTTTGAGTAAAAGCTTGAAATGGAAAGCTGGATTAGCTCCTGAACAAAAAATACCACTTTATGATTGCCTTAAGCGCCGCTGCCGAAACTACACACCATTTACAACCTCTTATTAGCGACTTGGGATTAATCCTGATGACCGCCGGTATCGCTGTATTGATATTTAAAAAAATGAAGCAGCCTCTGGTTTTAGGGTATTTAATTGCAGGATTTTTAGCCGGAAATCACTTTGACTTTTTTCCATCGATTACAGATATGAAAAGTGTTGAAGTCTGGGCAGAAATTGGGGTTATCTTTTTATTATTTAGTCTGGGACTCGAATTTAGCTTTAAGAAACTAATGAAAGTGGGCGGAACATCCTCGATAACTGCCATCACGCAAATTTTATTCATGACGCTCATTGGCTATTGTGTCGGGCAATGGATGGGCTGGGGCAAAATGGACAGTATTTTTCTTGGCGCAACACTGTCGATTTCCTCTACAACTATTATTATTCGGGCGTTTGATGAACTGGGAGTTAAGGGAAAAAAGTTTGCCGGAATTGTATTTGGTGCCTTAATTGTTGAAGATATTGTCGCCATTTTAATGTTGGTATTATTATCGACAATTGCCGTTAGCGATCAGGTTTCGGGTGGAGAATTATTACAATCGGTTTTAAAATTAATATTCTTTTTAATTATATGGTTTTTGGGCGGAATATTTATTATTCCGACGATCCTAAAGAAAGCAAAACACCTTTTAACAGATGAAATGCTGCTTATTATTTCATTAGCGCTTTGTTTAATGATGGTGATGTTTGCCGCAAATGTGGGCTTCTCCCCTGCTCTTGGAGCTTTTATTATGGGTTCTATTATTGCAGAAACTACTCAGGCAGAAAAAATCGAACATTTGATTCAGCCAGTAAAAGATTTATTTGGCGCTGTTTTCTTTGTATCGGTAGGAATGTTAATTAATCCGGAAACTTTGGTAACCTATATGTTGCCGGTTGCGCTTATCACGCTGTTAACTATTTTTGGGAAAGCATTTAGTTCGTCTATTGGGGCTTTATTGTCCGGACAACCGCTTAAACAATCCGTTCAGACTGGTATGAGTCTGGCACAAATTGGGGAATTTTCGTTTATTATTGCCACTCTGGGTATGACCCTTAAAGTGACAAGTGATTTTTTATATCCTATAATTGTTGCCGTTTCTGCCATTACGACTTTTACAACTCCTTTTTTAATTAAATATTCTGATCCTTTTTCCGGATATTTAGAACGAAAATTACCTAAAAAATGGATTAAAAATATTAACCGTTACAGCGTCAACGCACAAGCTATAAAGTCTGTTAGTACATGGCAAATTGTACTTCGCGCTTCTGTAACTCAAATCATATTACATACTATAATCATTACGGCGATTATCTTATTGTCGTCAAAATTTGTTGCTCCCTTAGTCGCTGATACACGTTTTGGCAATACACTTGCAGCATTAATTACCCTGATTGCCATCGCTCCATTTTTATGGGCACTTTCGCTGCGACGCTTAAAAGTTAATGAAGTTGAAACTTTATGGGAAGAACGAAAATATCGTGGCGCACTTTTAATGATTATTTTGATCAGAATGAGTCTTGGTCTATTTTTCGTTGGATTTTTACTTAATATTTTCTTTTCGCCTTTAGTGGCATTTGTTGCATTAATAATTGCTATTGGTGCTTATCAATTATTTCCTAAAAAACTAAACGATCAATATCATAAAATTGAAAATCACTTTTTGAAGAATCTTAATGATCGTGAAAATAAAAAAATTGACCGACGTTATGCCAATTTAATGCCCTGGGACGGTCACATGTCTATTTTTGATATTGGAAAAGAATCTAATCTTGCAGGTAAAACTTTAGAAGAATTGCGTATTAGGGAAAATATGGGAATTAATATTGCTTTTATCAGACGTGGTGAAATCACAATCCCAATTCCCACTAAAAACGAGCGTTTATTTCCCGGTGATGAAATTTGCGTAATTGGTACTGATGAACAAATTACTCAGTTTACGACTTATTTGCAAAATGAAGTTGAAGCGGCTAAAAATGTTCAGGAATCTGATGTTGTACTTCGCCAAATGGAAATTGTCAATGAGGATTTTATCCAAAAAAGCATTGGACAATTTAGAGGAAAAACTGGCGGACTTGTTGTGGGAATTGAAAGAAACGGTAACCGAATTTTAAATCCGGAATCGAATTTGACCTTAGAAAAAAATGATATTATCTGGGTCGTTGGAGATAAAAAACGAATGAACGAACTCATGAAGAAAAGCGTTCACGTCGAGTTATAGATAAAGTTACTAAGATGCTAAGGCACTAAGTCTCTAAGATTCCACAGAGAAAAACTCTTAGTCACTTAGAAACTTAGCATCTTAGAAGCTTAAAAAAAACTTATTTATTAGGTTGCGGTGTCATGCGCAAATAAGGTTTTATTGGAGTGTGTCCTTTTGGGAATTTTGCCGGAATATCACTATCCAAAACAGCTGGCGTAATTACTACATCTTCGCCATCTTTCCAGTTTGCAGGAGTGGCCACGCTATAATTTGCTGTTAATTGCAAACTATCAATAACACGAAGTAATTCTTCAAAATTTCTTCCTGTCGAAGCTGGATAGGTCAACGTTAATTTGATCTTTTTATCCGGTCCAATTACAAAAACGGAACGTACGGTGAATTTTTCACTCGCATTGGGATGTAACATATCGTACAAATTTGCTATTGTTTTATCTTCATCAGCAATTATAGGAAAGTTGACTGTTGTATTTTGAGTTTCGTTAATGTCCTTAATCCACAATTTATGCGATTCCAGACCATCAACACTTAACGCTATAACCTTTGTATTTCTCTTCGTAAATTCAGGAACATAATTAGCAACTGTTCCTAATTCAGTAGTACAAACCGGTGTAAAATCTGCGGGATGCGAGAATAAAACTCCCCAGGAATCTCCTAACCATTCATGAAAATTGATTGGTCCTTCGGTTGTTTCTGCATGAAAATCTGGAGCGATATCTCCTAATCTTAATGTTGACATAATTTATATTTTTTTAGTTCATCTAAAATTAGTCAAAAAAAGCACAAGGAAAACAACGAATTTTTAAAAATAAGTTAAAGTTCTATATTTTCTATCTAGTTAGTATTTTAAACTAAATAAAACTGACTACAAAATACCAAATGGCAAGAGTTATAAAGGAAATCGGGATTCCGAAACCAATCATCATACTGCTTAATTTTGGCTTTAAGCCATAAGTCGACGCTAAAATTGCCCCTGTAATCATAGGTGCCATAGCCATTTCCATAATGGTAATTTTTATGGCTTCAGCATGCTGGTTGAAAACAAAAACATACAAAATAAAAATTATAAATGGAGTAACAATAAGTCTGAAGAAAAGTCCAAGTCCAAGAAATCGCCAATGCTGACTTTTACGATCAAACGTAAGCTGCAATCCTACTGAAAGCAACGCTAATGGTGTAACTAAACTGCCAATTTTCAACAAAACAGCCTGAAGGTTCCCATCTAAATCGTATTGAAAAATATTCATTGAACACGCTACAACAAAAGTAATGAAGGGCGGAAAAAAGATTATTTTTTTGAAAATACTAAAACCATCGGCATTTCCTTTTGAATAAAAAGCAGCAACAAAAACGCCTAAAGTTGAAACTACAACAAATGTTCCGGGCTGATCGACAAGAATTGCGGTTTCTAAACCTTTTTTACCAAACAAAGCTTCAATTATAGGATATCCCAGAAAGGACGAATTACTTAATCCCGCTGTCAATATTAAACAGCCAATAAGTTTATTGGACCAACCGAATCTTTTTCCTAAAAAATGAAAAAAGATAAATGCCAGTAAAAAACTTATCCATCCTGATAATATCGGGAACAACAATTCATTACTCCATTTTATCTTAGGAATGTGGTATAAAGTGATTGCAGGTAAACATACATAAATAACAATTTTATTTAAAACCTTATAGATATGGGTTGGAAATTGCCTTATATGCTGCAAAATCAAACCTAAAGCAAGAAAGGAAAATATAAGAATAAAATTGTTCATGGCGTTAAAAGCTTCAAAAATACAGTTTTAATAAATACGAGATTTTAATTTTAGCTTCCGTAATCTTTTTTTAATTTTCGCATTAACATTCTCACACCATTGACAGTAGCCTCATTAAAGGAATTAGTAAAGATGATATAACCAATAAACTTTTTTCTGTCTATCGCTGCAATGGTATAATAGGTTCCTGCAGTTCCTGAATGCGTTGAGAAATCCTGATTGTTCTCGTAACTGTTAAACCATCCTAAAGAATAAGATTCAATTCCTTTATGAACAAAATGATACGTGCTCGCTTTTAAATAATTGTCCTGCCCCTGAAGCCCTTTAATATTAAGCTGAATAAATTTAATATAATCTGTAAGTTTGATATTAATATCGCCGGCAGGTTCTGTATAATCTAAATGATAATCTGTGTTTGAAGGAACAGGAACCAATTTATTATTTTCAAATGAATGCCCCCAGGTATCTTTGGCAATTTGATTTTCTGGCCAGGATAATTTAACATCCAGTTTTAAATCTTTATTAAAGACATGATCTATTAACTGCTCCCAACTTTTTCCGGTAGCTTTTTCGAGCATCATAGTCGCTAAAGTATAACCCGCATTAGAATATACATATGTATGTGCTGAATTGATTTCGACTGGATCTAATGTCAATATAAATCTCCCAAACTGATTTCTTTTCTCTCGGGGATTTCCTTTAAAATCAGGAACTGCAGGATCATTTTCTCCCTGAAACGGCTGAATTCGGGCTTGATGAGATAATAGTTTTTCAAGCGTAATATCATAATATTCTGGTTTTGCTGTTTTCTTAAAATCCGGAAACAGATCAAAGAATTGAGTATTCCACTTCAGCTTTCCTTTTTCCACATATTTCGCAATGATAAAAGCGGTCATTGCTTTGGTATTTGAACCAATATGAAATCGATCGTTTAAAGTAGCCACATCTTTCAAATCAATGGAATGCAATCCCAATGTATTTATTTCTAAAATTTTATCTCCGGAAATTACAGCATAACTCAGTTCCGGAATGGCACTGGATACACGAATTGAATCTGCATATTGAATATGATTTTGTCCGTAAACAAAAGTTGACATGCAACAGAAAAAGATAAATCCTATTTTAAATCTCATATTAATAAATTTGAATGTGATTATAAACCAATACAAATCTAATATTTATAAAAAATGAGTCCTATTTGAAATCATTTTATTTTTAATGTTCTCCTTATGATTGACACAAAAATTAATTTTTAGTTAAAAACTTTTTTTATTTGGGGAAACCTAACTACATTTGTAACATATTTTATTACAGTATGATTTCAGGTAAATTTGCCATAACGATTCACATTCTTACTTTGCTCACTAAGTATCCTAATGATTATTTATCATCAGAATATATAGCGGGAAGTATTAATTTAAATGCTGTTTTGGTGCGAAAAGAAATTGCGAATTTAAAAGCACATCATATTGTAGAAAGTAAGGAAGGCAAAAATGGCGGAACGAAACTATCTGTTGATCCTACGAAAATTTCATTGAAGGAAATATTTGAGATGACTTTTGAATCGATTAATTTAGGTTACGCTAAAAATCAGCCTAACCCGGATTGTCCGGTTGGAAAAAAAATCAATCAGAATTTAAGCGCATTATATACTGACATGAATCAAAAAGTTAGTTTACAATTAGAAGGAATTTCGTTAGAAGATTTTTCAAATCAATTTTAAACTATTTTTTTACACAAAACTGTAACATTTTTTATTACTAATTAAATTTATATATTATGAAAATCGCAATTATTGGAGCAACAGGATTTGTTGGCTCAGCAATTCTAAACGAATTAGCAAACAGAAATCACGATATTACTGCTATTGCAAGAAATCCTAAAGACACGACAAATGTTACCTGGAAAAGTACTGACATTTTTAATGTCGATGCTTTAGCCGAAGCATTAAAAGGAAACGATGCTGTTATCAATGCTTACAATCCGGGATGGGCAAACCCAAATATTTATGATGATTTTATTGCGGGATCAAAAGCAATTCAGGAAGCAGTAAAAAAATCAGGTGTTCAACGTTTTATCACGATTGGTGGTGGCGGAAGTTTATTTGTAGCTCCGGATTTACAAGCGGTTGATACTCCGGATTTCCCAAAAGAATATTATGCAGGTGCAACTGCCGCAAGAGATTATCTGAATATTATTAAGGAAGAAAAAGATTTAGACTGGGCTTTTTTTAGTCCTGCTTTTGAAATGCACGCTGGAATTACAACCGGAAGAACTGGAAAATACCGTTTAGGATTAGATAATCCGGTTTTTAATGATGAACAAAGAAGTATTCTATCTGTTGAAGATTTAGCCGTTGTTATTGCTGATGAAACTGAAACACCAAAACATCATAAAGTTCGTTTTACAGCTGGGTACTAATATTTTTTTTTAGCCACGAATTGCACTAATTTTCACTAATTTTTTGGATTATAGTAAGTTTCTGCCTGTCATCCTGACGCAGGAAGGATGATAAAAATGCGTTAAATAATTCGTGAAGATTAGTGTAATTCGTGGCAAACTTACTTTTTGAAACTGTTTTTGTTTTCTTTACTTTTACAGTATCAAAAAATATACTTTGTCAAGTCCAAAAAAACAATCAGGCAGCTTACAGGAAAAAGCAGGAATTTCACCTCCGGAAATTACCAATGTTGCTGCAATTCATCAAATTAAGAAAAACAGGAAACAACAACCTTCTTCTAATGAATTGATTGATGGAATTTTAAATGGAAACATAACGGCGCTTAGTCGTGCCATTACTTTAGTCGAGAGTACAAATCCTGAACATACCGCTAAGGCAAATGAAGTTATTAATGGATGTTTACCTCACGCCAATAAATCAATCAGAATAGGAATTACGGGTGTTCCCGGAGTTGGTAAAAGTACTTTTATTGAAGCTTTTGGAAGTTTCCTTACTCAGTTAGGCAAAAAAGTAGCTGTTTTGGCTGTTGATCCAAGCAGTTCACTTTCACATGGAAGTATTTTGGGTGATAAAACCCGAATGGAAGAATTGGTAAAGGATGAAAATGCTTTTATACGACCGAGTGCTTCGGGAGATACTTTGGGCGGTGTTGCCAGAAAAACCCGTGAATCAATTATTTTATGTGAAGCAGCCGGTTTTGATACTATAATTATAGAAACTGTAGGCGTTGGACAAAGCGAAACTGCCGTTCACAGTATGGTTGACTTTTTTTTATTACTGAAAATTTCCGGTGCGGGAGATGAGCTTCAAGGCATCAAACGCGGAATTATGGAAATGGCCGATGCTATTGTCATCAATAAAGCTGATGGCGATAATATTAAAAAAGCCAATCAGGCAAAACTGGAATTTAACCGGGCTTTGCATTTATTCCCTCCAAAAAAATCAAACTGGCAACCAAAAGTTACGACTTGCAGCGCGATAACAGGAGAAGGAATTTTAGAAATCTGGACTACTATTTTAAGTTATTTCGAGCAGACAAATGAATCTGGTTTCTTTCCTGAAAAACGAAAAGAACAGAATCAGTTTTGGATGATGGAAACGATCAATGATCAATTAAAGCTTAACTTTTATAATCAGCCGGAAATTATTTCGCAATTAGAACAAAACAAAAAAGCAGTGCAAAACGATGAAATTTCACCTTTTGCAGCTGCTCAGCATTTATTAAAATTGTATTTTAATAAAGGCTCAAAGTAGCAAAGGTTCAAAGCGACAAAGGTTTTACCCTCTGTTTCTTTGAACCTTTGTCCCTTTGCTACTTTGTTCCTCTAAACTATTTCTTTCTCAATTTGTATTTGTTTTCTTTGTATAAATTCCCTGCTGTAATTACATGTGCCAAAGCATCTTTTGCTAATTCTTCATTTAATTTTACCGGAATTAAGGTTGTATCATTTTTGATTTCGAATTGCAACGGTTTCAAATTCGGCTGCATAATCACCACCTGATTTTCGACTCTGAATGCATTAATATCATTAAACTGCATAATTGATCTTCCTTGTGTTTTTGGATCTAACTTATTTAAATTTCTTCCCACCATTGGTGTTTCAAACGAAAGTCCCAAATAACTCAATAACGTTGGCGGAATATCAATTTGACTTGCCAATTTACTGTAAACTGATCCTTTTTGAACTCCTGGCCCCATGATTAAAGCCGGAATGTGAAATTTATTAATGGGTACTAAATTCTTTCCGTATGTTCTGGTGTTATGATCGGCGATTACGATGAAAATGGTGTTTTTGAAGTAAGGTTCTTTTTTAGCCATTTCGAAGAATTTCCCAATAGAGAAATCAGCGTATTTCATTGCATTATTTACCGTTGCAGGTTTTGCATCATAAGGTTTGATTCTTCCCGCAGGATATTCAAAAGGTTCATGATTTGAAGTCGAGAACATTAAAGAAAAGAACGGTTTATCTCCTTTTGCTTTAAAATAATTGTTGGCTTTGGTCACTAAATCTTCATCAGAATAACCCCAGGTTCCTTTAAAAGCATATTTGTTTCCATCAGAATCAAAATCTTCCTGATCTACAATATCTTCAAAACCATTTCCGTTGAAAAACGAAGCCATATTGTCAAAATTCGCCATTCCGCCATAAATGAAACTGGTATCATATCCTTTTTGTTTTAAGGCTTCTGCTAAAGTAAAAAATCCTTGTTGAGAGTTTCCTAACTTCACTACACTTTCTGATGGCGAAGGCAAAAATCCAGTTACAACCGCTTCGATTCCGCGAACGCTTCTTGTTCCCGTGCAATACAAATTGGTAAACAATAAACCTTCTTTCGATAATTTATCAAATTCTGGCGTTAACGGTTTTCCACCTAAAATTCCAACATATTCTGCTCCCAAACTTTCCTGTAAAAAGATCACCAAATTGTATGGTTTCTTCAAGATTGTATCTGGTTTTTGAACATGTAAAAACGGAATTTCGGCATCTGTAAAATCATTTGGTCCGGCAATCATGTATTTTTTTACACGTGCAATTGCTTCGGCTTCATCCATTTTACCGTACATCTTGGTGTTTCCTTCATTTTTTATCGAATAAGCTGCAAAAGCTACGGTATAAAATGAATTTAATCCCAGAGTATTTGTCAATTGATCTGTTGAAAAAACTGCGTTACTGGCATTGATAGGACGTTTTGAAGTAAGACTTGAACGTGCTCCAAAGAACAATAAAAAAGCCACTAATGGAAAAACCATTAGTTTGAATTTGTATTCTGTACTTGTAGTGTAGAAATATTTTTTTCCTTTTTTAAACGCCAAATAAATTACAACTCCCAGAATTATAAAAGTTATAATAATAGAGGTGAGATAACTTTTAAGAAGCATTCCAACGACTTCTTTAGGATAAATCAGGTAATCTAAGAAAATTTTATTGGGGCGTGTGTCGTATTGCTTTACGAAATCAGGTGAAGCTAATTCTACAAAAAGAATGAGAAACAGAAATAAAAAGCTGTAAATTACTAAAAAATTATTGGTGAATTTCAGTGCTTTATTTGGTAGAAACGTAATTAAAACGGCTGGAAGAAATGATAAATAACATAATAATATTAAATCCATTCGAAGTCCGATTGGAAAAATATACCAAAAATTTGGTGTTTCTACTACCCTGTCTTTAAATATAAAAAATAAAAAGATTCGGCTTAACGTAGTAATTAGCAATCCAATTGCTATGAAATTAAAAATAGGTTTTAAAAAACTTAATTTTTTCATCAGAAAGATTTAAATATTTTTTTGTTGACAAATACCGTCCAGAAACACTATTGTGCAATCTATAAAGACACACAGCTTTGTGTTTACTCTTCGTAACGTTTTATTTCTCTGTCATAAAACTCATTCGCCTGAACAATTAAGCCTTCCATTTCAACATTTAATTCTGCTTCGTCAAGATCTTCCGCCTCTTCCATAAACTCTACCTCATCATCTTTTAAGTTGATTATAAATCTAGGATAATCAAGGTGAATGATGAAAATATCATCTGCAAAATCAGTATTATCTCCAAGTAAAAATTTAGGTAATTCCATTTTTTATTTTTTGTATTTGTTATTATTTTTTTACCACTTCCAAGAACTATCAGAGTAGTATATCTTTTATTTTATCAGGTTTCAAATTTAAGTATTTGAAAATGAATTTTTGATTAATTGTTTGATTAAGTAATGAAAGTAAATGTAGCGGAATATTGCATTGTGGTTAATCCTACTTAAAGCCCGTTCCGTACTTATTGGTCTTATTGAAACTCTTTTGTTTATTGCTTTAACTTCACTGCTGTTTCTTTTTAGACGGCAAAGATAATCAGAAGCTTTGGATTCTTTCATATTATTAAAAACATAAGCAAACATTAAGTGTATTTTGCGCTAACCCTAATATTATATAACAATTTTTAAAAATTATATAACGACCTCCTTCGACCTTGAAACTATTTTTACACTATTAAAAATCATAAAAAAATTGTCATGAGAAAATTACAAATGTTATGCCTATCTGCCGTTGCCTTATTATTCGCCAATACTACTTTCGCTCAAGACAGTGAAGTTAAAAATTATGATCAGGGCTTTAGATTAGGATTTGGTTTAAATGGAGGAATTCCAACTGATAATGACTACAGCTGGTCACTTGGTGGAGATGTTCGTTTACAATATGATTTAACTAAAAGAACATCGTTGACGTTAACTACAGGTTTTACAAACTTGTTTATGAAAGATAAAGATGGAGTTGAAGCAAAAGATCTTGGATTTATTCCGGCAAAAGCAGGTTTTAAAGCCTTTATCTGGGAAGATCAATTTTATGTTTTAGGTGAAGTTGGTGCTGGATTTGCCGTTACAAACGGTTACGACCAAACCACTTTTTTATGGGCGCCAGGAATTGGATACGCCAACAAATACATTGATATTAGTGTCCGTTATGAGGACTATAACAAATTCAAAACTAATCAGGTGGCATTACGTCTAGCCTATGGTTTTGACTTATAAAAGTACAGGTTTATTTTATTTTTTTGTTTTTGGTATAAACCCGAGAGATCGCATAGTCTCTCGGGTTTAGTTGTTTTATAACGTTATGTATGTTTCAGTTTGCTCTTTGATAACCTTCATACTGCTTTTCATGAATTCCATTAATACTATCCATCTCTTTTTGTCCCTTAAACCAAGACGGATCATTTGTTTTTAATGTATGATTATAAATCATCTCCAGGTCATTCATATATTTATATTTGATATAAATCACCCCATTTTTCACAGTGTATTCTTGTCTTTCTCGTCCCAAAACATATTTTATATTCTTATAAAAATTTGGTGGAGTTTCATTTCGTTCTGCAATTTTATAAAAGTCATTTTGAGAAATTATTATTTGGCGAGTATATTCTTTTTAAGTACAGGACGAAGTTCTACATATCTATTTTGCCAATAATAGTACAACGCGAATAAAACAATCAGAGTTGCTAATATTAGATATATCTTTTTTTTTTCATTTTCCTTATTTATATCAATTCTGAAATTCCCTAGGTTTGAAGTTCATTACAAAAAAAGTCATTTAGTGGAACTTGCTTTTAATGTATCCAAATAGGCATCTATTATTTTTTTCTGCGAATCTACATACTCCTTTTCATAAATAAGATTAATACTGTCCGTCTCTTTTTCTTGTTTAAAAAACTTTACGGAAGTAGTTCTAGTGGTATAATTCCACATAAGATTCATGTCGTTCAAGTAATGATAACGAACATAAATAATTCCGTTTTTTTCAATATAAGACTGACCTGAACGTGTTAAAACCCACCTTATATTCTTAAAATAATTTGGAGAAACCTCATTTGGTTTGGCAAATTTGTACAGATCATTGTCAAAAAATGTTATTCGACGGGTATAGTTTTCTTCTGCCAAAATTACAGGACGAAGTTCAACATACCTATTTTGTCAATAAAAATAAGTGGCAAACAAAAGAATTAAAGTTATTATTCCCATAAATATTTTCTTTTTCATTATTCCATTTTAGCGCTTTAATAGTATCATTTAATTCTTTTTCAATTTTTTATTTTTGTTAAATATTTCTTCTTTTGTTTGATCCAAGTTAGATCATTAGTTTTAAGTGTATGATTATAAATCATTTCCAAATCATTCATATATTTATATCTAATGTAAATCACTCCACCTTTTACAATATAATCTTCTACCTGATGGTCTATGACAAATCTAATATTTTTATAAAAATTCGGGGGAGTCTCATCTCTTTCAGCGATTTTATAGAAGTCATTTTGAAAAATTACTATTTTGCGATTAAACACTTTAACTCTTTGCACATCATCATTCAAGATTACAGGTCGAAGTTCAACATACCTATTTTGCCAATAGTAATAAACAGAAAATAGAACTAATAAAATTGCTAATAGTAAGTATAACTTTTTTATCATTTTTGAGTATATTAAGTTTTTATATAGGTTTATAAACAAAGCAAATTATCGAATAACTTTATTTTTTATTTTCTTAATAGTGCTTAGGAGTACTATCCCTTTTTCTCTCTTACTCAAAATAAATTAAACCAGTAACTATTTAGAATTCCTAATGTAGAATGTACCTGTTTTTCATTTTTTTTCCTGTCGATTTTTCAATCATGTCTAGATTATGCCTATCTTCTTTTATTTTTTGCATCAGCCAAATTGAATCACTTGTTCTATTTGTAAAATTCCAAATGAGGTCTAAGTCGTTCATGGTCTTATATCGAATAAAAACAATACCATCTTCCATATTATAATCACGCTCCATATGATCTAAAACAAAACGAATGTTCTCGTAGAAATTTTCAGGAGCTTCATCTCGTTCTAAAATTTTATAATTTTCACTCTCAAAAATTGTAGGTCTCTGAACAATATAATTTGTAACTACAGCCTGAAGCTCTACATATCTATTTTCGCAATAATAGACAGTAAATAAAACAACTGTAGTTACTAATATTAAGTATATCTTTTTTTTCATTTATTTCTTTGATAACCTTCGTACTGTTTTTCATGAATTCCATTAATACTATCCATCTCTCTTTGTCCCTTAAACCAAGAAGTATCATTAGTTTTAAGCGTATGATTATAAATCATCTCCAGGTCATTCATATATTTATATTTGATATAAATCACCCCATTTTTCACAGTGTATTCTTGTCTTTCTCGTCCCAAAACATATTTTATATTCTTATAAAAATTTGGTGGAGTTTCATTTCGTTCTGCAATTCTATAAAAGTCATTCTGAAAAATTATTATTTGACGAGTATATTCTTTTTTAAGTACAGGACGAAGTTCTACATACCTATTTTCCCAATAATAGTAAAACGCGAATAAAGCAATTAGCGTTGCTAATGTTATATATATCTTTTTTTTCATTTCTCTATTTCAATTTAAAATTTAATCCTCCCAAAAATCGTAATTGACA
This sequence comes from Flavobacterium sp. FlaQc-47, assembly GCF_044006475.1. NCBI lineage: Bacteria > Pseudomonadati > Bacteroidota > Flavobacteriia > Flavobacteriales > Flavobacteriaceae > Flavobacterium > Flavobacterium sp. FlaQc-47. The sequence continues at coordinate 653,728 of NZ_JBIPCQ010000004.1, forward strand.
GGTTTTATTAAAACTTTGTTTCCATTGGCTTCTCATCTCAAAAGGTCTTGCCCCACAGTATTTCTCTACTAATAATGCATCTGAATCACCAACATTTCCGAAACCTTTAATATAAGCTGAAGCTCCTTTATGCCAATCGTATCTATCCCACCAATTATGAATTATTGTACCTGACAGTACAAAACTATCTTTAACCTTGGTAATTGTGAAATCACACTTTGATGTTATAGTACTTGTACCGCACATATAATACAATTCACCAAAAATACCTCCAGAGAATGAATGTTGTAATTCGTTGGTATATTTACTAAAATCTCCTTCCTTATTTAATTTTTTATCGAAATTTTCAAGTTCAAGTCTATTTTCAAAACGCTCAATATTCAAATCTTCCGCGGCAATAACTTCTCTTTGCTTTCTCAACCAGTTAAAATCGATATTTTTTGTAAAACCCGTTCCGTCTAACCACCATTGCAAATTATCGGCTGCCATATTATAATTTCTTTCTCTTGATTTTGCAATCATTTTAATATAATTTGCTTTTAGCATCAAAGCTTTCTCCCTTTCATTTAATTGCAAATATATGTTTCTTGCCTCTATACCTCCGGCTTCTCCCCAAAAAGGATCACCAAATAGTTTAGTATATGCCGAAGATCTTGAAACCTTATTTTCTCCAAATCCAAAAGTACCTGTATTCATATTATTTAAATATTGTAGCGTTTTTACTATTTTTTACCAAACATAAGAAAAATAATATATAATACTATAACTTTAAATGTTTTATTTTTAAGAAATTTCTTAAATATAAATTTCCATTAGAAACAAAAAACCCGACAGATTAAAATCTGCCGGGTTTAAATTCAATTTTATAGGAGTGTATTCAAATTAAGAAATATCTTATTTACTTCTTTTCCAAAGCTTTTTTATAAACCTCAAAATTGTCTCTGATTTTTTCATCCAGTTCAGGTTCTTTAATATCAGTATGTTTTTGCATTTCTTCCCAAATAATTTTGGCTACAATATAGCGTGCCATTTCTTTATCATCTGCAGGAACAACATACCACGGCGCATGTTCTGTCGAAGTTCTGTTTATGGCTTCTTCATAATATTGCTGGTATTCATCCCAATGTTCGCGTTCTTTTAAATCTCCGGGCGAAAATTTCCAATTGTGTTTTCCTTCTTCCAAACGGCGAAGTAATCTTTGTCTTTGCTCTTCTTTACTTAAATGCAGATAAAATTTCATGACAATCGTTCCGTTTTCGGCAATATGACTTTCAAAATTATTGATTTGCTCAATTCTTTTTTTCCAGAATTTAGGTGTAATATCATCAACCGAATTTATTCCCGGTAAATTTTCTCCCAGAATATATTCAGGATGCACGCGCGTAACCAAAACATTCTCATAATGTGTACGGTTAAAAATCGCAAACTTCCCTTTTTCAGGCAAAGCAATATAATGACGCCATAAATAATCGTGTTCTAACTCTGTCGAGTTTGGCGTTTTAAAACTATGCACCACTACTCCACGCGGATTAAATTCCTTGAAAACTTCCCGAATCAAACTATCTTTTCCCGAAGTATCCATTCCCTGCAAGCAAATTAAAACGCTGTATTTATTATACGAATACATTACATCCTGCAAATCGCTCAATTTGGCTTTTACTTTTTCTAATTTTTCCTCTTTTTCTTCTTCATCAGCTTCTATTTTTAACAAAGTCGGAATCTTTGCTAATTTTATTTTTTCTGTAACTTTAAAATCATTCGGATCTATAGATTTCATATATCTTTAATTTTTATAATTATAAATATACTAATTTTACGAATTCCGATAGCTATCGGAACTGCTCATTGCAATACTTTTTCGATAAATTGTTTTTTCCAAAGCCACAACAGGAGCTTCCGCTGGTCGCTTTGTTTCGTCAGAAAAAAATCAATTTCTTCTCAAAGTATTTTCATTATTATCAGGGTCAGGCATTTATTTTCAAACATACATTCATGGAAAAATTCACATTAGAAATTTTATTTCAAATCATCGGAATCGGTTCTGCATCAGGATTATTTTTAAACAACGATTCACTTTATATCATTGGCGATAACAGCGGATTTTTATACGAATATAATATTCAGAATAAGCAATTAGATCATCATCCATTAATTGACAATCCGTCGCAAAATATCCCAAAAAATATCAAACCGGATTTTGAATCGGTAACACATCATAATGATACGCTTTACGTTTTTGGTTCCGGTTCAACCGAAAACCGAAATAAAATGATTGCTTTTGATCTTAAAAACAAAACCATACTTCAAAAAAACAATCTGGTCGATTTATATGCCGTAATGCAAAGTTTCGGATCAATAAAACCCGAAGATTTTAATCTTGAAGGCGCCATTTTCGATGGCGAAAACTGGTATTTATTCAATCGCGGAAACGGAATCTCCAACAAAAACACCATTTTTACCATTCATGCTAAAAACCTGGGAGAAGAATTTGCTTTGGTTGCCACCAATTATAAACTGCCAAAAATAAAAGGCGTTCGTTCCAGTTTTACCGATGCTATTCTGGTCGAAGATAAAATCTATTTTCTTTCCACCGCCGAAGACACCAAATCAACTTACGACGACGGAGAAATCCTGGGAAGTTTTATTGGCCGAATCGATCTTAAAACCATGAAGATTGATTTCACTCAAAAAATTACCTCAACCAATAAATTCGAAGGTTTAACTTTCTATAAAAAATCAAATGACAAAATTGAGTTTTTGCTTTGCGAGGATAATGATACAGAATTGCTGGAAACTAAGATTTTTAAGTTGACATTGCCGGTTAAGTAAACAAAATTTATAACCACAACAATAATCGTAGAGGCGCACAACAGTGCGTCTCCCGCAACGAATGTCCACATTCATATATGTAAAATGATATATACATTGTCGATTTACTTGCGAATGATGGATTAAAATCCATCCCAACAATATGATCCGTTCCTCCGGAACTTTTTATAAAATTCCGTGAGAATTATTTATTTTGTAGCCAGGCATTTTAATACCTGGAAATGCAAAGTAGATTGGCGAATATGCTTGCGGCTTTACAAATATATTTAAAGATAAAACCTCTGTAACTTTGAACCTTTGCCACTATGAACCTTTAAAAAAAAACTTTTTTTAACCTCCATCCCAACCTTTTTATCTTTTCTGCCCTCTTTAGTATAAAGACAACAATTGTGATAAACGAAACTCTAATTTCTAACTGCAAAAAAATGAACCGCGATGCTCAGCGTCAGGTTTATGAGCATATGGCTCCAAAATTGTATCGCCTTTGCAAACGATACCTCAAAAAGGAAGAAGAAATTGAAGAAGCTATGGCTGACGCTTTCTACACCATTTTCACAAAACTGGAACAACTTAAGGAAGTTCTGGCTTTTGAAGCCTGGGCGCGAAAAATAACCGTCAATCATTGTTTGGCAACCATCAAGAAAAACATCAATTTCAATATGTATCTTGATGATGTCAAATTGCTTTCGCAACCTTTTACAGATGAGATTAATTCATTAGAAGAAGAGGATTTACTCAATTTACTAAATCATATTCCAGACGGCTGCAAAACTGTTTTTAACCTTTTTGTTATTGAAGGTTTTGCACACAAGGAAATAGCTACAATGCTTAACATTTCTGAAGGCACATCAAAATCACAATTGAACGCCGCAAAAACCAAGCTAAAGGAATTAGTAAATAAATTGTATTACCAAAAAGCAAAATAGTCATGGACAATCAAGATAAAATATTTAATAAATTTAAGGAAGCCGCAGAAAACTCGGAATCAAGGAATTTTCCGGGAATGGACAAAGTGTGGGCACGCGTTGAAGATAAACTGGACAAGAAAGAAGATAAAAAAGCCATATCGTTATGGAAGAAAATTGCCATTGCAGCTTCTTTTTTATTATTGATTTCGATAGCATCTCAATTCTTCAAATCAGATAAAAAAACATTTCAGAATCAAAAAGTCGTTATAAAAGAAAACACAGATAAACCTGTTTTACAAAAAAAAGACGGTCTTGTTTTTTCAGATTCTCTTTTAATTCCTAAACCTGAAGCTATTAAAACCCTGAAAAAACCCATTATTTATCAAAATGAAATTGCAGCAAATGAATCAGCAGTTTCTGTTGTTGGAGCTAATGAAACTAGTACTGCAGATGCAATGATTATTGAAGAACCTACAGCTTCTGTAGCATCTGTTTATCCTGAGGAAAATGAAAGTAGTTATTCTAAAGATAAAGCAATCGAAAACACAGATTATTCTAAAACAATAGAAAGAGAATCAGCCAAGGTTGCTTTTGCTGACAGACCATCGAAGGCACCTAAAAAAAGCGCCCCGCTCGTTATTATTAACGGAAGTCCCATATCTCATAAAAACGACGAAAAAAGAGATAAGATGATGCAGAATGAACTTCAAAATTTACAACCTGAAAATTTAGATTCACTGGTTATTTTAGATCAGCCGTTATATATTATCGACGGAATATATTATTCTGAAAATGATTTGTTTGGCAAGAATCCAACAAGTCCGTACGCGCCTTTGAACAAACAGGAAATTAAAACTATTACCGTTCTTCAGGACTTAGAAGCCACATCAAAATACGGCGAAAAAGGTAAAAAAGGAGTCGTAATAATTACTACCAAAAACGGAAAACCAGCTGACAAAAACTAGCTAAAACACACTTTTTAATTTAAAAATTACTATCATGAAAAACGTAAAACTTATTTCATTAACTCTTTCTATGCTTATATGTTTCCTGGCAGCAGCACAGGAAAAAACAATTTCAGGAACTGTTACAGATAAATCTAAAGCGCCTTTACCCGGTCTTACTATAATGGTTCAAAAATCAAAAAAAGCAACACAAACAGATTTTGACGGAAATTATGCAATTCAGGCACAACCCGGAGATGTTTTGATTTTTAGTTATATAGGATTCAAGACTCAAAACATTATTGTCAAACAATCCAATATCATCAATGTAATCATGCAGGAAAATAGCAACCAATTGCAAGAAGTTGTCGTTGTAGGCTACGGAACATCAGAGTATGAAGACAATAGTTATTCACGTCCTGAGAGAAAAAGCAGACCTGTCAAGGCATCTAAAGTAAAAGCCGTAAGTGTTCAGACCTCAGCAAACTATGTTCCCTCTTCGCCCAGTCAAAATGTTGTTATTCGTGGAGTTCAATCTGTTTCGGCTAAAGATGAACCTTTGTATATTATTGATGGAATTCCGGTAAAATCAAATCAATTTGCTAAAATTAATCCGAATGACATTCAGGAAATGAAGATTTTAAAAGACGCAGCAGCAACGTCGATTTATGGAACCAAAGCCTCAAATGGTGTTGTAGTTGTGGATACAAAAAACGGAATATATAAAAATCTTTCAGAGAAAGAACTTAATGCTAAATTAAATATCCAGCCTGTTGAACCAAATCAGGAAGATTATAACACTTTTATAGAAAATGCTTTTGAAAGCCCAAAAATGGCACCGCTTTCTACATTTTCTATAGATGTCGATAATGCATCTTACACAAATGTGAGACGTTTTATTAATAACGGACAAGCAGTTCCTAAAGATGCTGTTCGTGTGGAGGAAATGGTAAATTTCTTTAAATACAGTTATCCACAGCCAAAAGATCAAAATCCATTCTCGATTACCACTGAATTAAGTGATTCACCCTGGAATGCTAAAAACAAAGTATTAAAAATTGGTCTGCAGGGAAAAAATATTCCAACAGAAAGTTTGCCCGCTTCAAATATGGTTTTTTTAATTGATGTTTCGGGTTCAATGAGCGATGTCAATAAATTACCATTATTGAAACAGTCTTTGAAAATATTGGTAAATGAATTAAGAGAAAAAGATAAAGTTGCGATTGTGGTTTATGCCGGAGCAGCAGGATTAGTTTTGGCTCCCACTTCCGGAAATGAAAAGCAAACAATCAATGATGCGCTTGAAAAACTGAATGCCGGAGGAAGTACAGCCGGAGGTGCAGGAATTGAACTGGCCTATAAAATTGCTACGGAGAATTTTATCAAAAACGGAAATAACAGAGTTATTCTGGCAACAGATGGTGATTTTAATGTAGGCAGCACTTCTAATACTGACATGGAAAAACTAATTGAGGAAAAAAGAAAAACCGGAGTTTTCCTGACTTGTCTGGGTTACGGAATGGGAAATTATAAAGACAGCAAAATGGAAACATTAGCGGATAAAGGAAACGGAAATTATGCCTATATCGATAATATTCAGGAAGCCAATCGTTTTTTAGGAAAAGAATTCAAAGGTTCTATGTTTGCAATTGCAAAAGATGTGAAAATTCAAATCGAATTTAATCCAAAACAAATTCAGGCGTATCGATTAATAGGATATGAAAATAGAAAATTACGCCCTGAAGATTTTAAAAATGACGCGATTGATGCCGGCGAATTAGGAAGTAATCATACCGTTACGGCTTTGTATGAAATTATTCCTGTCGGAGTTACAAGCGATTATTTAAACACACAACCTGATGATTTGAAGTATACAAAAGTAAAAGAAACTGATCTTAATTATAAGGATGAACTTGCGACCATAAAATTCCGTTATAAAAAACCGGATGGAGATAAAAGTATCGAAATTGTACAAGTCATCGAAAACAAAGCTGTTGCTTTAGAAAAAGCTTCTGATGATTTTAAATTCAGTACCGCTGTTGCATGGTTTGGATTGAAATTAAGAGATTCAAAACTAATTTCGAATACATCTTCTGATAACATTTTGAAATTAGCCAAACAAGGAATTTCAAATGATACGGAAGGTTACAAAGCCGAATTTATTCGTTTGACTGAATCGGCAAAATTCAATTAAATTTCAAAAACCAGTCTTGAAAATCTTTGTCAAAGTGTAAAACTTTGACAAAGATAATTTCAATTTCTTATTTAAATTATAGTCATCTCATTACAATTTAATATTGACTTATTAACAGAATTATTTTTACATTTGATCTTCTAAGAAAAACACAAACTACAATCTTGGAAAAATCATTTACAAATCAATTCAAATAAAATTTAATGAACCCTATCTTAAATCAGAATCTATTTCTTGTAAAAGAACATGTTGGAATGTTTAAAGCCGCTAACAACTACGATATCTATAATCCGGAAAGCAATGAAATTGTCATGAATTGCAGAGAAAACAATTTGGGATTTTTTACTAAAATGCTGCGCTTTACAGATTATAAAACAATGACACCTTTTAATATTGAAATTACTACCGTTTCAGGAGAAAAAATAATTTCGGTAAAACGCGGAATCGCCTGGTTTCGTTCGACTGTTGCAGTTTTTGACGAAAAAGATCGTTTATTGGGAACATTCAAGCAAAAGATATTTTCGATTGGAGGAAAATTCGAAATTCTGGATAAAAACGAAAAATCTGTCGCAACGCTTCAGGGAAAATGGACAGGATGGGAGTTTAAATTCAGCCACGAAAACAAACAATTAGCTCAGGTAACTAAAAAATGGGCAGGAATGGGTAAAGAACTTTTTACCAGTGCTGATAATTATGTGTTACAAATTGAAGAAACTGTTGCGCCGGATAGTCCGTTAAGACAATTAATTCTTGCCGCTGTAATGTGTATTGACATGGTATTGAAAGAATAAAAAAGTTGTTAAACTTAGATTAAGAAATGATCTAAAAGCATCATTTTAGGGCACAAAAACTGTATTTTTGTGTAACTAAAATGATGCTTTTGCATTTCTAAAAAATAAATCATGACAGACTTAAAAAATAAAAATGCGCTGATTACAGGCGCAGGAAAAGGAATTGGAAAAGCAATTGCAATTGCACTTGCAAAAGAAGGTGTAAATGTAATTTTAGTTTCAAGAACTCAGGCTGATGTTGATCAATTAGCGACTGAAACTGCTGCTTTAGGTGTAAAATCTTTGGCTTTATCTGCTGATGTTTCAGACATTAATTCGATAAATAGTGCTGTAGAAAAGGCTTTCGCCGAATTTAAAACGATAGACATTTTAATCAATAATGCCGGAATTGCCGCTTTTGGAAATTTTATGGCGCTTGAACCGGATGCCTGGGAAAAAATTATTCAGGTAAACTTAATGGGAACCTATTATACTACCCGCGCCATTTTACCTAATATGATCGAAAGACAAACGGGCGACATTATTAATATTTCATCAACAGCGGGATTAAACGGAAATGCGTTGACAAGTGCATACAGTGCATCAAAATTTGCAGTTTTAGGATTAACAGATTCTTTAATGCAGGAAGTTCGTAAACATAATATTCGTGTTACGGCTTTAACGCCAAGTACAGTTGCAACTGATTTAGCTTTAGATCTAAAATTAACGGATGGAAATCCGGATAAAGTTATGCAATCTGAAGATGTTGCCGAATTAATTATTGCGCAATTGAAATTAAGCCGTAGAGTTTTTATCAAAAACAGCAGTATTTGGTCAACGAATCCTTAAACTAACAACAATAAATTCCAATATTTGTAAATTTCAAATTTCAATTCATTCAACAGTTGGAATTTAGAATTTATAAATATTGGAATTTCAAAAAAAACCACATGGAACAATATTTAAGACAATTAATTGCAATAGAATTTACAGATAAAAAAGAAATTTTTACCGGATTTCTTATTGATTATTCTGATGACTGGATTTTACTGAGAAACAATCCTGAGGATTTTATTTTGGATGGATTTGTAATTCTGAAAAACAAAAATATCGAAGCAGTTCACAGAGATCAGGATTTAGAATTTACTGAAAAAGTAATTCGTTTAAAAGGTTTAAAAACAAATGCCGAAGATATTATCCCGATTAGGGATTTAAGCTCGATTCTTAATTATGTAAATAACAAATACGGAATTTTTCAGATTTCGAAAAAATCGGCTAAATCTGCTTATTTAGGAAAACTAATAGAATTGAATGAGGAAGAACTAACAATTGATTTTTTAGATATAAAAGGTCAGTTTGGTGGTGATTTGAGTTTTAATCCACAAAAAATCAGAGTTATTGAATTTGATACAGATTATATTAATTCTTTGAAATTGGTGATTCCTGAAAGTCAGAAATAGGATTTATTCTAAAAAACAAGAAAGCCCTTTTGATAAAGGGCTTTCTTGTTTTTTAAATATGTTTCGTTGCTTCTGAAATTTTAAGCTTCCGCTAATTTATTTATAAACTCTAAACGAACACTTCCGTCTTCGTCGATTTTAGTCAAATTGATTTCTTGTAATGTATTGACTAATTCAGGATTCCATGGAGTTTTTACTTTTACGTAATTTTCGGTAAAACCGTGAATATATCCTTCCTTATTTTCACTTTCAAACAAAACTGTTCTGTTAGATCCTATTTGAGTTTCGTAAAAAGCACGACGTTTTTTAACTGATAATCCGCGTAACATTTTACTGCGTTTCGCTCTTACGTTCGCCGGAACAATTCCCGGCATATTTGCAGCTTCGGTATTGTCTCTTTCAGAATAGGTAAAAACGTGTAAGTACGAAATATTCATTTCATTCAGGAAATGATAGGTTTCTAAAAAGTGCTCATCTGTTTCTCCGGGAAAACCAACAATAACGTCAACACCAATACAAGCGTGTGGCATTACTTCACGAATTTTATTTACGCGTTCCGTATACACTTCGCGCAGATAACGACGTTTCATTAATTTTAAAATATCATTACTTCCGGATTGTAACGGAATATGAAAATGAGGAACAAAAGTTCTGCTTTTAGAAACAAATTCTATTGTTTCATTTTTCAATAAATTAGGTTCGATTGATGAAATTCTCAAACGTTCAATTCCTTCCACCTGATCTAACGCTTTCACTAAATCAAGAAAAGTATGTTCATGCTTTTTATTTCCGAATTCTCCTTTTCCGTAATCTCCAATATTTACTCCGGTTAAAACAATCTCTTTAATATTTTGAGCTGAAATTTCTTTGGCATTTTGCAGGACATTTTCCAATGCATCACTTCTTGAAATTCCTCTTGCAAGCGGAATCGTACAATAGGTGCATTTATAATCGCAACCGTCCTGAACTTTCAGGAAAGCACGGGTTCTGTCTCCAATAGAATAACTACCAACATAAAAATCAGCTTCAGAAATTTCACATGAGTGTACTTCACCCATGTCATTTTTACTTAAGTCGTTAATATAATCGGTGATTTTAAACTTTTCTGTAGCTCCAAGAACCAAATCAACACCATCAACGGCTGCTAATTCTTCGGGTTTTAATTGTGCATAACAACCTACAGCAGCTACAAATGCCTTATCATTAAGCTTCATTGCCTTTTTCACCACTTGCTTAAATTGTTTATCAGCATTCTCTGTTACTGAACAGGTATTGATGACATAAATGTCGGCTATTTCCTCAAAATCAACACGATCAAAACCTTCATCATTAAAGTTTCTGGCGATTGTAGAAGTTTCTGAAAAATTCAGTTTGCAACCAAGCGTATAAAAAGCAACTTTTTTTCTATTTTCCATGAGAATAAACTACGTTTTAAGTAGTAAGATATTATATTTACATCTCTTTTGAAGAGTTTGCAAATTTACGTACAATATTCTTTAAAATAAAATCAATAATACACTATATATCAATATTTTGCGACAAACATATATTTTAAAGCATCATAAAAAACTATAAATTAAACTAAATTGCCCATGAATAAATTCATCCATTAATAAGGAGTTAAATATTTCAATAAGAATAAAATGACAAAATAATCGATTAAGTGCAAATAATATCGATTAAATACATTTTTATACTGTTTAGTTTCAAATTTTCTTACATTTAGCTTTGATTAAATTGTTTTTTAGAAGTAATTTCACTTCGTTAAAAAGCTGATAAAAAAAATTATATTATTTAAATAATAATTCACCCATAACAATTTTGTTTTTCCCTCGTTATGTTGTTGTTTTGTTATAATAAAAATGGGAACGCCGAAAACCAGAAAGAGTAGGCAACAATTATAAATTAAAATTCCATATGAAAGCATTTTTACCCACAATCTGCTTGATGTTCTTAACCATTTTTAGCTCGCATGCACAAACTGCTGCTCCGGCTGCTAATCCATTTCCATCTATTAGTACATTGACAACTTGGGCGAGCTTAAACTCTCAATCTCAATTTGATATTGCAATTCGTGCGGTTGGATTTAAATTTGAAGTAAAAGAACCTAGTGAAGGCTCAACAGCTTATACTTATATTCGTAAAGTAACAGTAAATGAAGTAAATTATACTGATAGAATTGTTTACAGAATTACTAATAATAATTCGGCAAGTATTATTTCCTTAGTGACAGCGTCTACAGACTTAGTAAGTTTATACACGCCGCAATTGTCTACTTTTAAAAACAACAATTGTAAAACAGAAATGTCTAAAGATAAAAACACTACTTGTACTTGTTACGAAAGCGCTAATTTTGCTATCGATCTTTGCGACGAACGTGTAAAACTGACAATGGGTGATGGAAATAAATATTTTGTTTCTGTAGCTAAAAAATAATATCTGATAGTTTACTATTAGAAAAACTACGAGTTGTTTTCCAAATCTTTGCAGACCTTAAACAATTAAGATTACAAAGATTTGGAACACATTTCTTAGGATTTTTATAAGTTTGGATTTTTTAATTCGTACCAGACTTCCAATTCTCCTTCATATTGAAAAGAATTTACATAATGTAAACCGAGCTTTTCTAAAATTTTTCTTGAATTCTCATTACCTGCATCGGCGTAAGCATAAAGCGCCTCCACTTTCATTACATTAAATGCATAATCTACAAAAGCTTTTCCGGCTTCAGTAGCATATCCTTTTCCCCAGTGTTTTTCGATGAAACGATATCCTAATTCGTAAAAATCTTTATGTTTATTGATTTCATTTTTGATAAGCTTAATTCCGGACCAGCCTAAAAACTCATTAGTTTCTTTTAAAATTACAGCCCAGCGGCCAATACCAACATTCTTATATTGTTGCTGGATATTTTTAATCTGATCCAGACTTTCCTCAATATCCTTTACGGGTTTATTCCCCAGAAATAGATGCACTTTTGGATTCGAATCCAATTCGAACATTCCGTCAACATCTGAAATAAGTAATTCTCTCAAAAGCAATCGTTCCGTTTCTATTGGCTCCTTCATCTCAAATAAGTTTTAGTTTAAAATATAACGCTGTACTACCTCAGCAACTCCGTCATTATTGTTTGACGCCACAATTATATTCGCACGATCTCGTAATTCCGGCGTAACATTATCAACCCAAACTCCAAGCCCTGCATATTCAATCATTGTTAAATCATTTCCTGCGTTTCCTACAGCAATAATTTCGCTTTGATGAATATTTAATTTGGCTGCCAAAAGTTTTATACTTGCCGCTTTATCAATTCCGTTTTGAGCAGCTTCCAGGAAAAAAGGCTTAGACATTGCAACACTCAAATGAGGCATTGCCAGTTTTAAATCTTTTTCTACTTCTTTTAAATAAGAAGGTTCTGCCAATAAAATACATTTAACCGCCGGTTTCGTAACAGCCGCTTTAAAATCAGGTACTTTATGATGTGGCAATCCTGTTATATCTTTTTCGATATCAATATATTCCGAATCAGTTTCGCTAACAATTTCACCATCAATATAAGTGATAATATGCGTTTTCATTTTCACACTATAATCGTATAAATCATGAATTTGTTCCGGCGTTAAACATTGTTCAAATAATATAAGATCATCCTTTACAGTGCTGATCACAGCGCCATTAAATGAAATAATATAGGAATCATTCAAATCAAGTTCTAAGTCTTTAGCATAAGCGGTCATGGCCGATGTTGGTCTGCCCGAAGCCAAAACCACATACACACCTTTTGCCTGCGCTTCGAGAAGTACTTTTTTATTTAATTCCGAAATTTTATGATCGTCTGTCAACAAAGTATCATCCATGTCGAGCACTAACATTTTATATTGCATTCTTTTTTAGTTTTCAGTATTCAGTCGCAGTTCCCAGTCGCAGTTTACAGTCTCACTTTGCACTGTAAACTGAGACTATTTTTTTCCCTTTCTCTAAATACTCATTCTGAATTCTTCAATAACCGGATTTGCTTTTGCAAAATCTGTTTCCTGAATAAATACTTCAACAGCTAAATCTGAACCTCCGTATCCGCCTAAACGAGCGGACTGGATATTATCTTTTTTTACTGTTTCTACTCCAGCTTCTTCTAATCTTTCTAACAATGCAATTGCTAAAATTTCACTTCCTGAATACACCTTCATTAATCCCATAACATCTTGTTTTTTTTCTAATTATTTGATTCTTTCTATTCTCTATTCTCTACTGTAATATTACTTCTAACTGATTTTGAAAATCGCTATTTTCATTCATACCAGTATGTTCCTGATTTTTTAATGGGTAAAAATGTCCATTATTTTTTAATAATTTACTTAACCGAACTGAATTTTCATATGGAATTAACTGATCGTGCATTCCATGAAAAATATAAACTGGTACTTTTATTTTTGGCAGATATTCATACGTTTCTAAAGTAAACTTTTTTAGAAAATCTGGAAAAAATGGCACTTTGCTACTTGATAATTCAGTAAAACTATAATAAGGCGATTGCAAAATCAAAGCTTTCGGATTATTCTCCGAGGTTAAAATTGTCGCCAATCCCGACCCGATGGAATAACCGGTAATAATAATTTTATTTTCAGAATATCGCTGCTTTAATGTTTTATAAACTACAGAAACATCTTTATTTAATTGTTCTTCATTTTCAATTTCACCCTCACTTTTACCAAAACTTCTGTAATCTAAAATAAAAATGTCATATCCCAGATTCGTATAAATTTTAGCAATACTTCCCCAGGTTTCTAATGTTCCCGCATTTCCATGAAGATAAAAAACAAGTCCTTTAGAATGTTCAGCCTTAAACAATAAACCATTTAATTCTACTCCGTCAAAAGATTTAATATTGAGTTCTTCAAATTTATGCTGGTAATTAAATTGGTGGTCTTTTGAAAGTCTCGCACTCTGAAAAACCATTCCAACCTGATTGAAATAAACATAGAAAACAATAATTACATAAATAACAACAAAAAATGCCAAAAGCACAATTGTCAAAAACTTAATCGTTTTCAACATCTCCATAAATCAAAATATTATTAGTTTCTAGTCGCCGTTTTCAGTTTTCGGTCTTAGTTGCAGTTTTCAGTCGCAGTATCAGTGAACACTGAAAACTGAGGCTGCGACTGAAAACTGAGACTTACTTATTCTTCAATATCACCTTCTTCTTCATCAAGCTCCTCTTTACCTTCTTCATCCATATCAAATAAATAAGGTTCCAGCATCATTTTATCTGCTAAAATTTCAATACGTTCTGTCAGGTTTTCAGCAAAAATAATACGTTGTGTTTTGGTGATACTGTTTGAAATACGCATGATTTTAGTTTCATGTCGTAATTTCAACATTGGATCTGCATCATCGATAATAAACATTTTCAAGCGGTTTACATTATAACCCGCCGTTGTAAACATATCGCTTAATTTATTTGGTGTACCAATTAAAACATCTACTCCTGTCGAAATATAGTTTTTATCATAATCTGTATCGCCCTTGTCGTGTACGCCGTAAACTTCAAGATTAGAATATTTTCCGTATTTCTCAAAAAGCGCTTCCATTTCTAAAACTTTTGCTTTGTCTTCAACAAAAATCAAAGCACGCGGAGATTCTTCCGTGTGACCTGACAATTGCTGAATCACATTCAATACAATTGTGGTTGTTTTCCCGCTTCCTGCCGGAGATAGAATGATACAATCTGCACCGCTTTTTATTGTCGAAAAAGTTTCCTGCTGCAAAACATTTGCCTCAGTTAAACCATTTTCAATTAGTGCTTCTTGTAATTTTTCGTTTATTTTTTTTAGTTTCATCTGTTTCATGCTTTAAGCTTTAAGCAATATGCTATAAGCAAAAATTATTTATATTTTAAATGCTATAAGCCTTAGGCAATAACCTATAGGCAAAAATTGTATGTAGTTTTAATGGCTTAAAGCTTTTTGCCTAAAGCATGCAGCCAAAATTATTTGCTTGCAAACATTTTTACATCGGTTTCAGAAATTTCGGTTCCTCCCAAAATGATTAATCTTTCGACAACATTTCGAAGTTCACGAATGTTTCCTGTCCAATCGTATTCTTGTAATAATTGTACCGCTTGCGCCGAAAATACTTTTACGACGTTCCCTTGTTCTGAGGCAATTTTCTCTGCAAAATATCGTACCAAGGCAGGAATATCATCGCGTCGTTCGTTCAACGGCGGAACTTTTATCAAAATCACAGCCAAACGATGGTATAAATCCTCACGGAAACGACCTTCGGCAATTTCGATTTTTAAATCTTTATTGGTTGCAGCCACAACACGTACATCGACTTTAATATCTTTTTCAGCACCAACTCTGGTAATCATACTTTCCTGTAAAGCGCGTAAAACTTTGGCTTGCGCCGAAAGACTCATATCACCAATTTCATCCAGGAAAATAGTTCCTTTATCTGCCGCTTCAAATTTCCCTGCACGGTCTTTAACCGCAGATGTAAAAGCGCCTTTTACGTGACCAAACAATTCGCTTTCAATCAATTCACTTGGAATTGCAGCACAGTTTACTTCAATCATTGGAAAATTTGCACGTTCACTTTTTTCATGTAATTGATGTGCCACTAATTCTTTTCCGGTTCCGTTTGGACCTGTAATCAAAACTCTGGCTTCGGTTTGTGCCACCTTATCAATCATCACTTTTATATGATTGATGGCTTCACTCTCGCCAACCATTTCGTAATTTTTACTTACTTTTTTCTTTAGGATTTTATTCTCAACAACAAGTTGTTTTTTATCTAAAGCGTTACGAACAGTATTCAGTAAACGGTTTAAATCCGGTGGTTTTGAGATATAATCAAAAGCTCCTAAACGCATGGTGTGAATTGCGGTTTCCATATCGCCGTGACCGGAGATCATTACCATAGGAATTTCAGGTTTGATTTTTTTTGCTTCTTCCAAAACCTCAACACCATCCATCTTTGGCATTTTGATATCACACAAAACTAAATCGTAATCGTTGTTTTTTATCTTTTCAAGACCGGCAACTCCATCTTCTGCTTCATCTACCTGATACGTATCATTTTCTTCTGATAAAATTTTTACCAAAACTCTCCTGATCGATGCTTCGTCTTCTATAATTAGTATTTTACTCATTCTTTTTAAAGTTGCTAAGGTTCTGAGTTGCTAAGATTCTAAGCTTTCAAAAATATGCTAAAAAAACTTAGCAACTCAGTATCTTAGAATCTTATCAACTTTTAAAAGTTAATATTTAAGCCATCTATACAATTCCTTCCAGGTTGGTTTTTTGCCGTACATTAAAATACCAATGCGGTAAATTTTTGCTGCGAACCACACAACAAGAAAAAAGGTTGCAAACAATAATGATACCGAAATTGCGATTTGCCACCACGGCACTCCAAACGGAAGCCTCATTAACATTACTATTGGCGAGGTTAACGGAATCATCGAAAACACAACTGCAATGGTTCCGTTTGGATCATTTACGACTGTGAAAAATCCGATGTAAACACTTAAAATAAGCGGCATAATAATAGGCAAAAGAAATTGTTGAGAATCGGTTTGATTGTCAACTGCAGCTCCAATTGCGGCATAAAACGAACTATATAAAAAGTAACCTCCAATAAAATAAACTACAAAACCAAATAAGATACTTGCGATGGGCAAATTCCATAATTCGCTAATATACATTTGTGCCGTTCCTGACATTTCATGTTGTGCAGATTGCATTAATTCCGGTGAAATTCTAGCTGTTGGCCCAACATTTACGCCAAAAAATGTTGAAGCGGCAAACATTAATCCTAGTCCAATTATTGCCCAGATCATAAATTGTAATAATCCTGCCAGCGAAGTTCCTACGATTTTGCCAATCATTAACTGAAATGGTTTTACCGATGAAATAATGATTTCAATAATTCTGTTCGTTTTTTCTTCAATAACACTTCGCATTACCATATTTCCGTAAATGATAATAAACATCATGATTAAATATCCGAAAGCGCCGCCAATTCCGATTTTAATTTCATTTAATCCTTTTAAACTTTCTTCTCCTGACGCTTTTACCAAATGAATATTAACTGAAGATTGTGCTTTTTGAATTGCCAAAGTATCTAGTTTTGCCGATTCCAGATTTATTTTTGTAATCTTTTCAGATATAACGTATTGTGTTTTTTCGATAAATGAAATGCTGGGACTATTGTTTGAAATAAATTCAATTTTGCTTTCTAAATCCCTTAAATTGTTTGTTTTTGGAATAATAATTAAACCCTCAAA
The DNA here is from genome assembly GCF_044006475.1 of Flavobacterium sp. FlaQc-47. Taxonomy (NCBI): domain Bacteria; kingdom Pseudomonadati; phylum Bacteroidota; class Flavobacteriia; order Flavobacteriales; family Flavobacteriaceae; genus Flavobacterium; species Flavobacterium sp. FlaQc-47. The sequence continues at coordinate 671,123 of NZ_JBIPCQ010000004.1, forward strand.
ATTTTCATTTGTAATACTGTCTTTTAATGCCTTGGTATCAATTTCAGATAAATTGAGATATTTGAATGCTGCGTCTTTTTTATTCTGCTTAACAAAATCGTTCGCAAACAAACCGGTTTCATCATGAATAGCAATTTTTTTGGTTTCTGCTTTCATAGAACTCAGATAACCAATAAATCCCGCGATTGCAACAAATAACAACGGACTTAAAAAAGTCATGACAACAAAAGATTTATTGCGGACTTTTGCAATGAATTCTCTCTTTATAATCAACGAAATGATGCTCATTTTTTATTTTAGATTTTAGATTGTTGACTTTAGATTTTAGATTCCAGGTTTTTCACTCTGAAATCTGAAATCTGAAATCTAAACTTTTTCTGTTACTGTTTGAATAAAAATATCGTTTACACTTGGAATTTTTTCTACAAAGTGTGTTACTTGTCCACGCTGTGTCAGGATATTCAATAACTCATTTGGCGTTGAATTTCCTATCTGAATATCGAGTTTCAAATCATCGTTTAATGATTTGAAATTTGCCGGAGCAACAGTAAATTTCTGAGTAATATCATACATCAAACCTTCGACATTACTCGTCAAAATTCCAACTTCAAAACTATTCGTTCTAAACTGACGTTTGACATCGCTTAGTTTTCCTTCTATTAATTTATTCGATTTATGAATTAAGGCAATATGATCGCAAAGTTCTTCCACACTTTCCATTCTGTGTGTCGAAAATATAATGGTTGCACCTTGTTCTTTTAATGCCAGAATTTCATCTTTGATCACATTTGCATTTACGGGATCAAATCCGGAAAACGGCTCATCAAAAATCAGCAGTTTTGGTTTATGCAATACACAAACCACAAACTGAATTTTTTGCGCCATTCCTTTTGAAAGTTCCTGAATTTTCTTGTTCCACCAACCCTGAATACCCAAACGGTCAAACCAATATTCTAATTGCACTTTTGCTTCGGCTTTAGAAAGCCCTTTCATTTGTGCCAGATACAAACATTGCTCGCCTACTTTCATTGATGTATACAAACCTCTTTCTTCAGGAAGATAACCAATAGTCTGCACATGTTTTTGCTGCAATTTTTCTCCGTCTAAAATTATTTCGCCACTATCCGGCAAAGTAATTTGATTTATGATTCGGATAAGGGAAGTTTTTCCAGCTCCATTAGGACCTAATAGTCCGTAAATACTGCCTTTTGGCACATTTAATGAAACTTCGTTAAGCGCTACATAGTCACCGTATTTTTTTACGACTTTATGTACTTCGAGTAAGTTGCTCATGCTATATTTAAGATTTTCTGCGTCAGTTTGATCATTATGACCAACAGGCTGTAAAAGTAAATAATTAAGAGCGAATCTTTGTATAATTACGCAAAAAACCCATTCTAAATTTACATTAAAATGGGTTTTTATATTTATTAAACACTTTAGAAAAAGTTTAGCTTATGAAAACATATCTTTTACTTTCTCAAAAAATGATTTTTCTGATTTTTCAGGGCTTGGAACAAAATGTTCGTCGGCTAAAGCATTTTCAAAAAATTGTTTTTGCTCTTTATTCAATGTTTTTGGTGTCCAGACATTTACATGAACAAGTAAATCTCCGCTTCCGTAACCGTTTATACTTGGAATACCTTTTCCTTTTAATCTTAGGATTTTTCCGGATTGAATACCTTCTTCTAATTTAATACGAACTTTTCCGTTGATGGCTTCAATATCTTTAGAAACTCCTAAAACTGCTTCCGGAAAACTAATGTATAAATCAAAGTGAATATTTTCACCTTCACGTTTCAGGAATTCGTGCTCTAGTTCTTCAATTGCAACAATTAAATCTCCCGGAACACTATTTCCCGGAGCATCATTTCCTTTATTAGAAACTTTTAATTGCATCCCATCAGTTACTCCTGCAGGAATTTTGATTGAAACAGTTTCATCTTCTACAACCATTCCTTGTGCATCTGCCTCAGAAGGTCTTTTATCTAAAATCTGACCTGAACCACCACATGTAGGGCAAGTTGATGCAGATTGCATTCTTCCTAAAATAGTATTTGTTACACGCATCACTTGTCCCTGACCGTTACAAGTCGAACATGTTTTGTATGTTACTCCTTTAGCCTGAACTTTACGTTTTACTTTTACTTTTTTCTCAACACCATTTGCAACTTCTTCTAAAGTCAACTTTACTTTAATTCGAAGATTACTTCCTTTAGCACGACGAGGACCTCCGCCAACGCCTCCACCGAAGCCGCCAAATCCACCTCCAAAAATATCACCAAACTGGCTAAAAATGTCATCCATATTCATACCACCGTGGCCACCACCGCCAAAACCTCCGGAACCATCAAAAGCCTGGTGCCCGTATTGATCGTATTTAGCTTTTTTGTTAGGATCGCTTAAAACTTCATAAGCTTCTGCCGCTAATTTAAAATTTTCTTCTGCCTCTTTGTCTCCCGGGTTTTTATCCGGGTGATACTTTAAAGCGCTTTTTCTATACGCTTTTTTAATTTCGGCAGCATCAGCACCTTTTGAAATGCCTAATATTTCGTAAAAATCTTTTTTCATAATGAAGGTTAAATTCCAAAGTAAATTTCAAAATCCAATTCTTAAATTATGGAATTTGAAATTCTGGTTTGTATTTTTTTAGTTTCCGATAACAACTTTAGGAAAACGAATAATTTTGTCTCCCAATTTGTATCCTTTTTCGATAACATCAACAATTTTCCCTTTTAATTTATCAGACGGAGCTGGAATTTGGGTGATTGCCTCAGCAAAATCCGCATTAAAAGCATCACCTGCTCTTACTTCAACTTGCTCTAAACCTTTAGAAACCAAAGTACTTTTTAGTTTTTCGTGAATTAACTCCACTCCTTTTTTCAAATTTTCATCCTCAGATTTATTGATTTCTACAGTTGCTCTGTCAAAATCGTCTAAAACCGGAAGCATTGCTAACAAAACTTCTTGATTTGCTGTTTTAAACAAATCCATACGTTCTTTTGAAGTTCTTTTTTTATAATTTTCAAATTCAGCAAATAATCTCAAGAATTTATCTTTTTCTTTTGCCAAGTCTTGAGCTAATTGCTCTTCAACACTTAATTCTTCAACAATTAATTGCTCGCCATTGGCATTATTTTCTAACGTTGCATCATCTAATTCTTGATCGAACTCTGTATTTTCCGTAGTCATATTACTTTTATTTTTAAAAATATTTTTAAACTTCATTTTGTATTCTTTCTGTTGGATTGCAAAAGTACTGCCAAATCTTTTAAAATGTCAAATTGTCACTTTATTAAAACTGAGCGATTTAAAAAGTAACATTACGGCTAAGAAATTTAGTATAATTTTAAGACTATTACGTTTTAGTTTATACTATATTTGGAATTCCAAATTGGAAATTAAAGATTACCTATCAAAATTGAATTTAAGGGTTGGCCTCGGCTTCATAAATAATTATTAATTCAAGTTTACCTTATATTAAAAAAAGCTTCGCCTATTACAGACGAAGCTTTTTTTTATGCTTTTAGGGGAAAATTTTACCGCAAAGAACCCTAAGTTTTTTACTCTTAAGTTTTATAAAAAAAGAAAGTTCGCAAAGCTTTATGTTGATTTCAGCTTTGCAAACTTTATATCTTTAGTATTCTTAAATAAAACCTTTGTGTTATTTTCGTTAAAAAATTTGCACGGGCGGAGGGATTCGAACCCCCATCAACGGTTTTGGAGACCGCTATTCTACCCTTGAACTACGCCCGTAATAAGGCCGCAAATTAAAAGTTTTTTTTCTTCTCTGGCAACTATTTCACCCGGAGATTTAAAAAGAAAATCCTCTAAATCTGTGCGATCCGAAGCAAAAACCTTTACTTCAAACAGTTAACATCTAAATTTTTATTTCACGCAGATTTTAAAAAAGATTTAGGCAGATTAAAGCAGATTTACTTTATATAAAAATCAAATTTAATCTGCTTTAATTTGCAAAAATCAGTGTGAAACAAAAATCTAAATAATCTTTTATCCCGATAGCTATTGTGAGTAGCAAAATACTTTACCATTCAATTATGCTAACAAAGCATTTTTCAATCCTTCAAAATCAACAGAAACCTGCTCTCCTGAAACTAAATTTTTAAGAGAATATGAATTATTTGCAATTTCCTGATCACCTGCAATTACAGCAAACGGAATCATGCGTTTATCAGCATATTGAAACTGTTTCCCCACTTTTACATTATCAGGATACAATTCTACTTTTATATTTTCTTGTCGCAATTTCTGGATCGCTTGCGACGCATATAAAGCTTCGGCATCGCCGTAATTGATAAACAACGCTTTTGAAGTTGCTGCAACAGTATCAGGAAACAATTGCAATTCTTCCAAAACCAGATAAATTCGGTCTAAACCAAAAGAAATTCCAACGCCACTCATATTTTTTAAACCAAAAATACCCGTTAAATCATCATATCTTCCGCCGCCGCCAATAGACCCCATTGAAACGGTTTTTGGAGCTGCTACTTCAAAAATAGCTCCTGTGTAATAATTTAGTCCGCGTGCCAATGTCACATCAAGATCTAAAGTGGCTGTTGCTAAACCTAAAGTTGCCACATTGTCACAAATAAATTTCAATTCCTCAACACCTTTCATTCCTTCTTCCGAAGAAGACAACAATTCTGAAAGCTGTTTTATTTTATCTGAAAAAGTCCCTGTAAAATTAAAAAGAGGCTGTACTTTAACCAACGCTTCTTCGGCAATACCTTTTTCAATCATTTCTTTTTTTACCCCATCTTCACCAATTTTATCCAGTTTATCAAGAGCTACGGTAAAATCAATCAATTTATCCGAAGCACCGATAACTTCGGCAATTCCTGATAATATTTTTCTATTGTTGATTTTAATCGTAACACCTTCCAAACCTAAAGAAGTAAAAACCGTATCATATAACTGAACCAATTCAACTTCCTGCCAAAGCGATTTTGAACCTACAACATCAGCATCACATTGATAAAATTCTCTATAACGTCCTCTTTGAGGTCTGTCTGCTCTCCAAACGGGTTGAATTTGATATCTTTTAAAAGGAAATTCAATTTCGTTTTGGTGTTGTACCACATATCTCGCAAACGGAACGGTTAAGTCGTAACGCAAGGCTTTTTCAGAAATTTTTCCAGTAAATTTATTCAGTTCAATTCTTTGATCCAGATTGATTGTTTCTGCCGAATTAACCTGAAGAGATTCTATTGATTCCGGCAATTCAATTTTATTTTTATTGAAGAAAAAGTTACCTGAATTTAATATTTTAAAAATCAGTCGATCACCTTCTTCTCCATATTTCCCCATTAAGGTATCTGAATTTTCAAACGAAGGAGTTTCTATCGGCTGAAAGCCAAATTTCTCAAAATTATTTTTTATGGTCTGAATAATATATTGACGTTTTGACACCTCTGCAGGCGAAAAATCTCTTGTTCCTTGTGGTATGCTTGGTTTTGAAGCCATTTTTCTTTTATTTTAGATTTTAGATTTCTGATTTTAGATTATTTCCCAATCTTTATCTCAAAAAATCCTGAAATTAATTTCTTATTGATTTTTGATTTTGGTTAAAACCGCAAATCGTCTGCAAATATCTTATTTTTTAAAATAAATAATGCCTGTTCGAAAACAAACTTGTAACAAAAAACGTATTTTCGTGACAAATTGGTCATGATGCTAAAATTATTTAAAGAAAATATTCGAATTGCTTTTGGTTCTATCAAAACACAATTGTTGCGTACCATTCTTACCGTATTAATTATTGCGATTGGGATTACCGCTTTAGTGGGGATTTTGACTGTTGTAACAGCACTTAATAACACCATTTCAACCAATTTTGCTTCTATGGGAGCAAATACTTTCAACATCAACCAGTACGAAAATAACCTTAAAAACCGCGGAAGCAACGAACGTGAAATTGTAAATCCTATTATTTCATATCCGGAAGCAGTCGCTTTCAAGAACAAATATAGATACCCTTTTACAGAAACTTCTTTATCCTTTACAGCCACAAAAACGGCAGAGGTTAAGTATTTAGATAAAAAAACAGATCCGGAAATTCAGATTCTTGGTGTTGATGAACATTTTATAGGCAACTCTGGTCTGGAAATTAGTTTAGGACGTAGTTTTAATCAATTCGACATTGATAACAATACTTATTCCTGCGTTGTTGGGTCTGATTTTGAGAAAGGATTATTAAAAGATTTGAACCCTATTGATAAAACAATTTCAATTCGCGGTGCCCGATTTAAAGTTATTGGCGTTTTAAAAGAAAAAGGTTCAACATTTGGCAACAGTCAGGATTTACGTGTTTTAATTCCCATTCAGGTTGCCCGTTCCTTATTTACTGCGCCTAATATCAATTATACAATGAGCGTAATGGTTTCTAAAAAAGAACTTTTAGACCAGGCAATTGACAATGCAACAAGTACAATGCGAAGAGTTCGAAAATTGAGTCCAACGCGTGACAATAATTTCGGAATTGGGCGCAGCGATGATTTGATCAATCGTATTCTTGGAATCACAAAATATTTGGGCTGGGCATCCTGGATTATCAGCGTTATAACTATTTTAGGATCTTCAATTGCTTTAATGAACATCATGATTGTTTCGGTTACAGAACGTACACGCGAAATAGGTGTTAGAAAAGCTTTGGGCGCAAAAAAAATAACGATTGCCGTTCAGTTTTTTATCGAAACTTTATTAATTGGGCAAATTGGAGGTTTGATTGGCATTGTAATCGGTATACTTTTAGGTTTTGCCATAGCAACCGCAATGAGTTTTGTATTCGTTGTGCCTTGGGTTGCTATTTTTGCCGCCTTTGGCACCAGTTTTACCGTCGCCATTGTTTCCGGTCTATATCCGGCAATCAAGGCATCAAAACTCGATCCTATTGAGGCTTTGCGTTACGAATAGTTTTCAGTCGCAGTGTCAGTTTACAGTGAACTGAGACTGGAAACTGACACTGAAAACTACTCAACTTTAGAAATCTTGCAGGAAATCATTCTGTCATTATCATAAATATCTCTTCGTAATTCGATATTTTTAAAATCCATTTTTTCCAGCAATTCTCTTGTTTCGTCGCCCAAATACTGATTGATTTCAAAATACAATTGTCCATTTTCCAAAAGATTATTTTGTGCAAGATCTGCAATTTTTCTGTAGAAAATCAATGCATCATTATCATCTACAAAAAGTGCCAGATGTGGTTCATAATCCAGAACATTTTTTTTGATTTCCTCTTTCTCTAAATTACGAACATAAGGCGGATTTGAAACAATAATATCAAAATCAAATTTCAACGCTTCTGTTTCTAAAATATTCTGAAGCATAAAAGTTACTCCGGTTTTATTATTTATCGCGTTTCTTTTTGCGGTTTCTATCGCTTTTTTCGAAACATCGATTCCGTAAACTTCCGCATTTGGGATATTTTTTGCCAGGGAAATTGCGATACATCCGCTTCCTGTACCAATATCAAGGATTTTTATTTTTTTAGAAGTATCAATCTTTGAGTTTTCATTGATAATCCATTCGACCAATTCTTCCGTTTCAGGTCTCGGAATCAAAACATTTTCATTGACTTCAAAATCCAATCCATAAAAATGAGTTTTTCCCAACAAATACTGAATCGGAACTTCTTTTTTTAATTGAGCTAAAAAGGAATCCCAAACTACAAAATCGCTTTCTGAAAACGTCAATTCATGATTTAGAGCTAAATCAATTTGTCGTAATTTATGTTTGTCTTCTAATATTAAATAGAAAAAACTCTCCGCTTCGTACGCATCGTAAAATGGGGATAATTCTTTTATAAATTGAGTACGATATTGTTTGATTCTCATTTTGAGTTTATTTTAAACGCCGCAGCTTTTTGTCAATTAGTACCATCTTATTTAAACTTTTAACCTTGACTATATTTTTAGCAATCGAATTGAACTGCTATTTCGGCAACTTTTTTCATCGCTTCATCATTTGTAGCTTTTGATGAAAGAAATAAAATTACCCGCTCTTCTTCATAATCTCTATTTGCACTAAAAACCAAATCCAGTTTTCCATCTCCATCAATATCTCCTGCAAAAAGTAATACTACAAATGTATCATTGAAAGATTCCTGAGCTAAAATCAATTTTTCAACGCCATTATTTGCAGTCAGGTAGAGTTTATAATTCGCTACATTCTTAAAAACTTTGTCTTCATCACTGTCTGAATCTGTTTTATCCTCAGACAAAACTTTTCCTTCAGCTCTAAGAACGTAATTAATACCGTTAAATGTATAAGTTACTTTTTCTTTTGGCCAAACTTTATGTTTGACAATTTTCAAAGACTTAATCTTTCCTAATTTCAAGCCCGGATAATCCATAAAAACAATCGTTTTATTTTTCGGAATAATGGATTGTAAAGAATCTCCGGAACATTCGTCAAATCCTTTTTCTATTTTAAAATCGGCTTTTGCCAAATAATATTCACCGTTATTTTCGTATAAATCGACCCACTTATCTGTTAATGACGCCGCCGGATTTACCTCATAAGTTCGATAACTTCGCGGCAGCAAAATATCAAAATCACTTTTGTTTTTTTCATCAGCCGCAACCTCATTCTCTTGAACAGAATCTTTTGCAACAGCTTTATCAGTGACTTTGACGTTTTTATCTGCGTTTTTTTCTTTAGAATTATTACAAGAAAAGAAAACCGAGACTAAAACAATTCCAAAAACAATTTTTTTCATACGATTATAAAACTTTTAACATCCACACTGGACAAGAACTATGCCCAGTATTTCCTAATGGTGCATCTAAATATTCAAAACCTGATTTTTTATATAATTTTTGGGCGGCATGCATAAATGGCATTGTCTCGATATAACATTTTTCAAAACCAAAAATTTTTCCCTGCTCTAAGCATTTTCCGATCATTTGTGCTCCAATTCCTAAACCGCGGGTTTCCGGTAAAAAATACATTTTTTGCAATTCACAAATCTTAGGATCTCCATTTTCTAAAGGCGCAACGCCTGAACAACCCACAATTTTGCCTTCGTTTTCAACTACAAAATAAGCTGATTTCGGTTTGTTATATTCTTCAAACATTAAATCTAAATACGGATCCGCATATGCTGTCCCTACTTTTGGTATTTCCATTTCGTCAAAAACCGATCGTATTAATTGAGCAACTGCCTGATTGTCTTCTTTTTTAATTGTTCTGATAATCCAATTTTCCATATTTCTTTATTCGTCTAACTTCTTACAAAAGTAAAAAATACTTTTCGATAGTTTCTTAACTTATTCCTAAACTCAAAAATAACTACTTTTGCAATGTGAATATACATGAAAAATACATAAAACGCTGCATTGAACTGGCACAAAATGGCTTTGGAACAACATATCCTAACCCAATGGTGGGAAGCGTAATTGTTTACCAAAACCAAATTATTGGTGAAGGCTGGCATAAAAAAGCCGGACAACCACACGCAGAGGTGAACGCAATTCGATCTGTCAAAGATAAATCGCTATTAAAAAACGCTACTATATATGTGAGTTTAGAGCCTTGCAGCCATTTTGGAAAAACACCTCCTTGTTGTGATTTAATAATTGAGCATAAAATCCCAAACGTAGTTGTAGGAACTGTAGATCCTAATGAAAAGGTGGCAGGAAATGGCATAAAAAAATTAATTGCAGCAGGCGCAAATGTGCTAGTTGGTGTTTTAGAACAAGAATGCAACGAACTCAATAAACGCTTTTTTACTTTTCATCAGCAAAGGAGACCTTATATTATATTAAAATGGGCAGAAAGTCAGGACGGATTTTTAGCACCTGAAAAAGAGATTAATCAGGATCGAAAACCTGTTTGGATTACAAATCAATATTCAAGACAATTAGTACACAAATGGCGCAGTGAGGAACAGGCAATTTTAGTAGGAACGCAAACCGTCATTGATGATAATCCGAAATTAAATACCAGAGACTGGTTAGGAAATAATCCCGTAAGAGTTGTTTTAGACCAAAATAATCGCATATCAAAAGAAAGTTTTATTTTTGATGATAGTGTTAAAACAATCCTTTTTACAAAATCTGAAATAAGCCTTCAGACAGAAAACACTAACTTTGAAGTAATTGATTTTAATCAGAATATCATTCCGCAGATTTTAGCTGTTTTATATCAAAATCAAATTCAGTCTATTATTATTGAAGGCGGACTGAAAACGCTGCAATCATTTATAGATGAAAACATTTGGGATGAAGCCAGGATTTTTATCGGAAAAGCTACTTTCGGAAAAGGAACTAAAGCTCCAGATATTCAAAAGAAAAATTTGACCAAAACCTACATTCAAAGCGATGAATTAATAAACATTAGAAATCATGATTGATACTATAATTTTTGACTTTGGAGATATTTTTATCAATTTAGACAAACAAGCTACTATTTCCGGATTGCAGAATTTAGGCATGACGGAATGGAGTACTGAATTGGGCCGCCTGAATCTTTTGTTTGAAACGGGAGATATTTCGTATGATGATTTTTTGGCAGGTTTTCAAAAAGAACTTCCTAATGCTTCGATTGAAGAAATCCTAAAAGCGTGGAATGCTGTTTTAGCTGATTTCCCTTTATATCGATTAGAGTTTTTACAATTACTTTCTCAAAAATACCGATTGTTTTTATTAAGCAATACCGATTCTATTCACATTGCAACTTTCGAGAACGCAAGCGGAATTTCCTTTTACAGCGATTTTTACCAATGTTTTGAAAAGGTTTATTTTTCTTTTGAGATCGGAATGCGAAAACCAAATCCCGAGGTTTTTCAATATTTAATCAATAAACACGAATTATCACCAAAACGTACTTTGTTTGTAGATGATAAAAAAGAAAATACAGATTCTGCCGCCGCTTTAGGATTTCACGTCTGGAATTTACAAGTGGGTCAGGAAGATGTTGTGGATTTATTTGATAAAAAAATAATTTAGCTACAGAAGTACTTTTGACACAGATTGCACAGATTAAAATGATTTTTTCACGCAGATTCTGCAGATTTGAGCAGATTTAATTTTGATTATAATCTGCGTAGATCGGCTAAAATCTTTTTAAATCTGCGTGAAAACTCGTCACAGTTAAGAAAGAAAATTATTTTGATCCTTTAATCTGTGGCAAAAAACAATTAAACATAATTTAGAAATTTACTTTTGGAATATAACGATACGTACCAAACCCTTGCTTTTGAATCTGAAGAAGTGCTTTTTAAGGAAAAAGGAAGCAAATTCTTTGGATACGCTTTTCCTATAGAACACGAGGATGAAGTAAAACCCATCATCGAAAATTTAAAAAAGCAACATCCTCATGCCGTACATTATTGTTATGCATATCAATTAGGTACAGCTCCAAAAATTTCTTATCGCGCAAATGATGACGGTGAACCAAGCAATACTGCCGGAGCGCCTATTTATGGTCAAATACAATCTTTTGGCTTAACAAACGTTTTGGTTGTTGTAGTAAGGATTTTTGGCGGAGTAAAATTGGGAGTTGGCGGATTAATTGCAGCTTATAAAACTACTGCACAAATGACGCTTGAAGTTTCTGAGATTATCGAAAAAACAATCGATGTTCATTTTTTAATCTCTTTTGATTACAAAAACATGAATAAGGTTATGCGGGTGATCAAGGAAAAAAAGCTCGAAATTACATCTCAGGAAATGGAAATTAATGAAGATTCAGGTTTGCCAATTGGAAAAATCACAATAAAAACACGCAAAAAAAATGCCGAATCAGTATTCGACATTTTTGATTTAATGTTTGAAATCGATATTAAAATTATCTAAATTGATATAAAAACCAATCTCATTTTAACAATTATACAAGTGTTTTAAACAATTCTAAAATATAATCCGGAGGAGCAGTTGGGCGACCTGTTTTTAACGAAATAAATACTAAAATAAATGCCGCAGTTGTTAATAACTCATTCGCTTCATTATAGATTGCACAATCAAATTCAATCTTGACAGATGACTGACTTTTGAAAGTAGTATGAATGGTAAGAAGCTCATCATAGCGTGCAGATTTTTTATAATTTATTTGCATGGAAACAATTGGTAATCCAATTCCGCTTTCTTCCATACTTTTATAGGAAATCCCTTTATCTCTAAGCCATTCCACGCGTCCTATCTCAAAATAAGGCACATAATTTCCGTGATAAACAACTCCCATTTGATCGGTTTCCGAGTAACGAACACGCACTTGCGTTTGATGATTTTTCATTCTTTATATTTTAAAAATAGTTAACTTCAAAAAGTCTGCTTACAACATTTTTTTATAAAATTAGACCCCAAATTATTTTTTTTTACAGAAATTTGTTCACATATTTGTTATCCCGAAATACGGAATAAAATTGCTCCTTTTTTATTAGGAGAATCTTTATCAATAATAAAAAAATTTATCTGAATTTATGACTAAAACTGCTCAATCGGTATGGGAAAACTGTTTGTCCTTTATAAAAGACAATATTCAAGATCAAGCCTATAAAACTTGGTTCGAACCAATCAAATCAGTTGAGCTAACCGACAACGCGTTATATATTCAAGTACCAAGTAAATTTTTTTACGAGTGGCTGGAAGAACACTATGTTAAATTATTGAAAGTTGCACTTACCAAAGAACTGGGAAAAAACGCAAAGTTACTCTATAAAATTAAAATGGAGAACACTTATGGCAATAAACAACCGTTTACCGAACAGTTGCCAAGTGCCAACAGAGTGCCTATGAAACCGCAAGAGGTTGATGCTCCGTTTAAAAACTTAAATCCTGAACTAAAAAATCCTTTTGTAATTCCCGGAATTAGAAATCTTAAAATTGAATCGCAATTAAATGCGAATTACAGTTTTGATAATTTCCTTGAAGGTGATTCAAACCGTCTTGCCCGATCTGCAGGTATGGCTGTTGCCAATAAGCCCGGAGGAACATCATTTAATCCGTTATTGATTTTTGGCGGAGTTGGTTTAGGAAAAACGCACTTAGCGCATGCTATTGGTGTTGAAGTAAAAGACAAATATCCTGAAAAAACGGTTTTATATATTTCTGCCGAAATTTTCACACAACAATATATTGATTCGGTTAAAAAGAATAATCGTAATGATTTCATTCACTTTTACCAGTTAATCGACGTTTTGATTATTGATGATGTTCAGTTTTTATCTGGAAAATCAGGGACTCAGGACGTATTTTTCCATATTTTTAACTATTTACATCAAAATGGAAAACAGGTAATTTTGACCTCGGACAAAGCTCCTGTTGACATGCAGGATATTGAGCAACGTTTATTATCCCGTTTCAAATGGGGATTATCTGCTGAGTTACATCAGCCGGATTACGAAACCCGTATTTCGATCCTCAAGAACATTCTTTATCGTGATGGCGTTGAAATGCCGGATGATATTATTGAATATGTTGCCCGCAATATCAAAAGCAATGTTAGAGAACTAGAAGGCGCTATCATTTCATTAATTGCACAATCTTCTTTCAATAAAAAAGAAGTTACAATTGAGCTTGCTAAAAGTGTTGTAGAAAAATTTGTTAAAAACGTAAAGAGAGAAATCTCTATCGATTATATTCAAAAAATTGTGTCAGATTATTTCCAGTTGGATATTGAAACACTTCAATCAAAAACGAGAAAAAGACACGTGGTTCAGGCGAGACAATTGGCTATGTTTTTCGCAAAGAAATTTACAAAAGCTTCTTTAGCAAACATTGGCTCGCAAATTGGAGATCGCGATCACGCTACCGTTTTACATGCTTGTAAAACAGTTGACAATTTAGTTTCTACAGACAAACAATTCAAAAAATTTGTCGAAGATATCAACAAAAAACTAACGCTATAAACGCGAATCATGCCAGTAAAAATTTTAATGGTTTGCCTTGGTAATATTTGCAGATCACCTTTAGCAGAAGGAATTTTGGCATCAAAATTACCTGATAACTTTATAGTGGATTCTGCCGGAACAGGATCATGGCATGTTGGACGCGCACCAGACAAACGTTCTATTGCCGTTGCGCAAAAAAATGGTTTATGTATTGACGGTCAAAAAGGGAGACAATTTAAAACTTCTGATTTTGATGAATTTGATTATATATATGTAATGGACAGTTCTAATTACAGTGATGTGATTGATCTCGCAAAAACTCCTGAACATAAAAATAAAGTTCAGCTTATCCTGAACGAACTTTTTCCTGATGAAAATGTAGATGTTCCAGATCCTTACTATGGTGTTGCTAATGGTTTTGATAATGTATATCAAATGCTGAATGAAGCAACAGACATTATCGCAAAAAAACTCCTCGAAAAACATTCTTAGCTTTTTTTCTTCAAACAAAATATAAAACCACGCACATGAAACTTCCAGGAAAATTATATTTAATTCCAACTACAATGGGCGAAAGTGATCCTATGGATGTTTTGCCGCAAACAGTAAAAAGAAGTATTGATTTTATAGATTATTATATTGTAGAAAACGAAAAAACTGCCAGAAAATCAATAAAAGCAGTTTCTCCGGAAAAAAAACAATCAGACCTTATTTTGTTTACGCTTAATAAGCGCACGGAACCAAGCGAGCATTTAGATTTTATCAAACCTTTATTAGAAGGAAAAAATGTAGGTTTAATGAGCGAAGCCGGTTGCCCCGGAGTTGCTGACCCCGGTGCCGTTATTGTAAAATTGGCTCATGAAAAAGGAATTCAGGTGGTACCTTTGGTTGGCCCTTCATCTATATTATTAGCAATGATGGCTTCCGGAATGAACGGACAAAGTTTTACTTTCAACGGATATTTACCTATTGATAAGGATGAGAAAAAATCAGCGTTAAAATATTTTGAGAAATTATCTCAGGATAAAAACCAATCACAACTTTTTATAGAAACTCCTTATAGAAACAACAAATTAGTAGAGGATATACTGCAAATTTTAAACCCCTCGACTCATCTATGTATTGCGACTGATATTACTTTACCAACAGAATTTATTAAAACAATGCGAGTTGCAGACTGGAAAAAATTAAAAGTTGATTTGCATAATCGCCCTACGATTTTTATTATTCATAAAATGTAATCGTAAAAATTATCTTATATTGTACTCACAAGTTTCCCTAATTAAACTTTATAATGAGTAAACTTCCTAATGTAACCACAAGTATTTTTACGGTAATGTCAAAAATGGCAGCCGAATATAATGCGATTAATCTTTCGCAGGGATTTCCAAATTTTCCAGTTGATGAAAGATTGACTGATATCCTGGCGAAATTATCTAAAGAAAATGTGCATCAATATACACCAATGGCAGGTTTTCCGCCATTGATGAACCAGATTGCAAAATTAGTTTTGGACTCCTATAACAGAACCATTATTCCCGAAACAGAAGTATTAGTTACTACTGGAGCAACTCAGGGAATTTTTACTTCTATTTTAGCTTTGGTAAAAACAGGTGACGAAGTAATTATTCTGGATCCGAGTTATGATTCTTACGAATCTCCGGTTTTATTGTGCAATGCAAAACCTGTTCGGGTAGCTTTAAACGACGATTATACACCTAATTGGGAAACTATCGAAAAAGCATGTTCGGCAAAGACAAAGATGATTATAATCAATAATCCGCATAATCCAACAGGGAAAATCCTCACACAAGATGATTTTCTTCAACTGAAAAAATTACTTTCAAAATTTCCTGATGTTATTGTTTTATCTGATGAAGTTTATGAATATATCACTTTTGAAGAAAAACACATTTCGGCACATACCAAAGATTTTCTTTTAGATCGTTGTATAATGGTTTCTTCTTTCGGGAAATCATTTCATATTACAGGCTGGAAAATTGGTTATACCGTTGCTCCGGAACATTTGATGAAAGAAATTAAAAAAGTACATCAATTTTTGGTTTTCAGCGTCAACAGTATTTCTCAAGCCGCAATTAGTCAATATTTAAATGTTGTTGATGTTAGTTTACTTGGAAAATTTTATCAGGAAAAACGAGATTACTTTCAAAAGCTACTCCAAAACAGTAGATTCGAACTAAAACCTTGTGAAGGAACTTATTTTCAGGTTGCTTCATATGCCAATATTTCTAATGAAGATGATGTGACTTTCTGTAAAAAATTAATCACAGATTATGGCGTTGCCGCGATTCCAATTTCGACTTTTTATTCTGATCATAAAGACCAAAAATTAATACGTTTTTGCTTTGCTAAAGATAATTTCACTTTAGAATCTGCAGCAAAAAAATTGTGTGATATATAAATTTTATCAAAAAATTATAACATTATTATGCGTGCATCCTATTTATTTAATTAATATTGTAAGAAAAAGAAAAAAATATGAGCTATACAGATAAAATGTTAAGAGATGACGCTTTAAAAGATAAAGTCATTGTAGTTACTGGCGGAGGAAGCGGTTTAGGAAAGGCGATGACTAAATATTTCTTAGAATTAGGAGCTCAGGTAGCCATTACTTCAAGAGATTTAGACAAACTAAAAGCTACTGCAACTGAACTTGAAACTGAAACAGGAGGAAAATGTTTGCCGCTTCAATGTGATGTTCGTCATTATGAAGAAGTAGAAAATATGCTTCAGGAAGTTTTAAAAACTTTTGGAAAGGTAGATGTTCTTTTGAACAATGCTGCCGGAAATTTCATTTCTCCAACAGAACGTTTATCTGCGAATGCATTTGATACTGTTATCGACATTGTGCTTAAAGGTTCTAAAAACTGTACGCTGGCTTTTGGAAAACATTGGATTGATACGAAACAAAAATCTTCTACGATTTTAAATATTGTTACGACTTATGCCTGGACAGGATCTGCTTATGTTGTGCCAAGTGCGACTGCAAAAGCCGGAGTTTTGGCCATGACACGCAGTTTAGCGGTAGAATGGGCAAAATACGGCATTCGTTCTAATGCAATTGCTCCGGGACCATTCCCAACAAAAGGTGCCTGGGACAGATTATTACCGGGAGATTTAGCTGAGAAATTTGATATGGCAAAAAAAGTACCATTAAAACGTGTAGGTGATCATCAGGAATTAGCCAATTTAGCGGCCTATCTAGTTTCTGATTTTTCAGCTTATATAAATGGTGATGTAATTACAATTGATGGTGGCGAATGGCTAAAAGGTGCAGGACAATTCAATTTATTAGAAGCTATTCCGGAAGAACTTTGGGACCAGCTTGAAATGATGATAAAAGCAAAAAAGAATAAATAATTTTACGTGCTTACTAAATTCAGAATAATTTTTTTAAAACTATACTGATTGCACTAAATCCCGATGGCATTGCTAGCGGGATTTTTTTATTTTTTTTCACCATATACGTCACAATCTTTTAACCATATAAGCAATATAACTTCAGTTAAGTACTGTTTTACTTAAATATTTTGCCGCTTAAATTTACTTATATGCTTTAGTTAAATAATCAATGTTTGGATAATATAAATCATAATCTTTTTAACATTTAAGCAATATAAGTTCAATGAAGTAATAAATTATTTAAATATCTGTTTACTTAAATTTACTTATATCACTTATATGGTTTAAATAAATAATAAGTCCGGACAATTCACTTAAATTATTATTTTTGCCAAACAAATATCAAACAAAAAAAATATGCTCATTATTGGAATTGCAGGAGGAACTGGAAGCGGAAAAACAACAGTAGTACATCAAATCATGAACGAGTTACCAGACACTGAAGTTGGTGTAATCTCACAGGATTCCTACTATAAAGAAACCCATAATTTGTCATTTGACGAAAGAGCATTAATCAATTTTGATCATCCACGCGCGATAGATTTTGAGTTGTTGGTAAAACATTTAAAAGCTTTAAAAGAAGGCAAAACAATCGATCAGCCTGTATATTCTTTCATACAACATAACAGAACTGACGATACCGTGTCAACGCATCCCAGAAAAGTTATGATTGTTGAAGGCATCCTAATTCTGACAAATCCGGAATTACGTGATCTTTTTGATGTTAAAGTTTATGTCCACGCAGATTCTGATGAAAGATTAATTCGTCGTTTAAAAAGAGATATTTCAGAACGCGGGCGTGATATCGACGAGGTTTTAACACGTTACCAAAACACGTTAAAGCCTATGCACGAACAATTTATAGAACCATCAAAAGCTTTTGCAGACATTATTATTCCTAATGATAAATACAATACTGTTGCAATTGATGTAGTGCGGGCTGTAATTAATCAACGAATTTCATAATTTTTATCGTAAATTTATTCCATAGAAATTAGGAGCTATCCCGATAGCTATCGGGACCAGCTCCCTGCTTTATCTTTTTATGTTCGTTGTGCGTGGCACAAAAGGATTTCGATTGTATTGGAGCCTGAACTAATGAAATTAGAAGACGTAATCGTTTAAATAAAAATGAAAATGAAAAACCCATATAAAGACAAACGCTGGTTCAAATTAATGAGCAATAAATATGTTTGGGTTTTGCTCTTTTTTGTAGTCTGGATGTTCTTTTTAGATAATTACTCTTATTTTGATCATCGATTTTTAGACAACCAGATAAATGAATTACAAGACAATAAAAAATATTATCAGGTTGAAATAAAAAAAGATCAGGAACAAATCAAACAGCTTAAAAATCCTGAACAAATAGAAAAATATGCTCGTGAAAAGTACTTTATGAAAAAAGACAGCGAAGATATTTACATCATTCAATTTGAAGGAGACACTATTCAGGATACTAAAGAATAATCAGAAAAACATTCAATGGCAACTACCCTATTCGACGATTTTAATCCTATTTCATCCAAACAATGGAAACAAAAAATTCAGTTTGAATTAGACGGAGCTGAATATAATGAAACCGTAATCTGGAATTCTCCTGAAGATATTCAGGTAAAACCTTTTTATCATATCGATGAATTCTCTAAAGTACTTCCAGTAAAAACTGAAGCATCAAATTTTAAAATTTGTCAAAATATCTTTGTATATGATATCGAAAAATCGATTCAAAGAGCGATAAACACTATCGAAAGAGGTGCGGAAAGTTTACGTTTTACTATCGAAAACGAAAAAATTGATATTCAGAAATTATTAGAACCCCTTCCGTTAGAAAACAGAATCGTTTACTTTAATTTGTCGTTTATTTCAATCGATTTCGTAAAATTATTAGATACTATTTCGATTCAGAAAAAAGCTTTGTTTTATTGTAATATCGACCCAATTGGTCATTTTGCGAAAGAAGGTAACTGGTTTACAACATCTGACAAAAACAACTTTGAAACGATTGAAAAAATTGCAAAAGCCACAACAAATCTTTCCTTAATAAGTATTGATTTAGGTTTATATCAAAATGCCGGAGCCAATATTACCCAACAAATCGCGTATAGTCTTGCGCATGCAAACGAATATTTGAATCGTTTACAAACTATTACAAAACCAATTGTTTTTCAAATATCAGTAGGAACAAATTATTTTTTTGAAATTGCAAAACTTCGTGCGTTACGAGTACTCTTCAAATTAATTGCTGATGAATATAATCCTGATTTAAACTGTCATTTTTTGGTAACACCAACCAAGAGAAATAAAACTATTTACGATTATAATGTTAACATGCTTCGAACAACGACAGAATGCATGTCGGCAATTTTAGGAGGAGCCGATGCTGTTGCCAATTTGCCATACGATTCTTTATATCATAAAGACAATGAATTTGGTGACCGAATTGCCAGAAATCAATTATTGGTTTTAAAACACGAAAGTTATTTTGACAAAGTCAATAATCCGGCTGATGGAAGTTATTATATAGAAAGTCTTACCACACAATTAGCAGAAAAAAGTTTGACTTTATTTAAAGATATCGAAGCCAGTGGTGGTTTTCTGAAACTTTTAAACGACGGAACTATCAAAAGAAAGATTCAGGAAAGTGCTGCAAAAGAGCAGGAATTATTCGATTCTAAAAAAGAAGTCTTACTGGGAACAAATAAATATCCAAACAAAGACGACAAGATGAAACATGACTTAGAATTGTTTCCCTTCGTTAAAATAAAACCAAGAAAAACACTGATTACTCCAATTATAGAAAAAAGACTAGCAGAGAAACTAGAGCAAGAAAGGCTGGAGCTTGAATAAAATTCATTTCAAAGAGTTGAATTTAAACCGAAGTTATTATGGAAACACTTAGAAAAACAATGTCAATTAAAAATAGCACTCAAACTATTTTACATGTTCAAAATGGCGAATCTAAAATTCCAAAATGGCAAATCGACGAAGTTAGAAAAAGAACACAAACTATTTAAAAAATCCAAATAAGGCTGATAACATTGATGATTTTTTAAAAGAAATTCAAAATGATTTAAACCTATTTAAATAACATTTTTTACAATTGAGAAAAGACCTTAAACATATTAAGTTAAATGTTAAAAGTAAGAAGTTAGACGAACTGACCGGTAATCACGAAACTATAACTGAAAACTTTTACACAGCCGAAGGAATTGAATTAAAGAAAAACTATTCTGAAAAAGATATTGAAGATTTAGAATTTCTTGAGTTCGGAGCTGGCTTTGCGCCTAATCTGCGCGGACCATACGCAACTATGTATGTGCGAAGACCGTGGACAATTAGACAATATGCCGGGTTTTCTACCGCAGAAGAAAGTAATGCTTTTTATAGAAGAAATTTAGCTGCCGGACAAAAAGGTTTGTCTATTGCATTTGATTTACCAACACATCGCGGTTACGATTCTGATCATGAAAGAGTGGTGGGCGATGTTGGCAAAGCAGGAGTTGCTATAGATTCTGTTGAAGACATGAAAGTTTTGTTTGATCAGATTCCGCTTGATGAAATGTCGGTTTCAATGACCATGAACGGCGCCGTTTTACCTATTATGGCGTTTTACATTGTTGCAGCCGAAGAACAAGGTGTTGCAATTGAAAAACTATCCGGAACGATCCAGAATGATATTCTTAAAGAATTTATGGTTCGTAATACGTATATCTATCCGCCAACACCTTCTATGAAGATTATTGCCGATATCTTTGAGTTTACGAGTAAGAAAATGCCAAAATTCAATTCCATTTCTATTTCAGGATATCATATGCAGGAAGCCGGCGCAACTGCCGATATTGAATTGGCTTATACCCTTGCCGATGGTTTAGAATATATTCGAACAGGTTTATCAACAGGAATGACAATTGATGAGTTTGCTCCTCGCCTTTCTTTCTTTTGGGCAATTGGAATGAATCATTTTATGGAAATCGCTAAAATGCGTGCGGGAAGAATGATCTGGGCAAAATTAGTTCAGCAATTTAATCCTAAAAATGATAAATCTCTGGCTTTAAGAACTCATTGCCAAACAAGCGGTTGGAGTTTAACAGAACAAGATCCTTTTAATAATGTGGCAAGAACCTGTATTGAAGCAACTGCGGCAGCTTTTGGAGGAACTCAATCCCTACATACTAATGCATTGGACGAAGCTATAGCATTACCTACAGACTTCTCGGCAAGAATTGCCCGCAATACACAAATTTTTTTACAGGAAGAAACTAAAATTACCAAAACAGTTGATCCTTGGGGAGGAAGTTATTATGTTGAAAACCTGACGAATGAGATTCTAAAAAGTACCTGGAAATTAATAGAAGAAGTTGAAGAATTAGGCGGAATGACAAAAGCGATTGAAGCCGGAATTCCAAAATTACGAATTGAAGAAGCCGCTGCCAGAAAACAAGCCAGGATAGATAGTACTCAGGACATTATTGTAGGCGTCAATCAATACAGATTAGAAAAAGAAGATCCGCTGCATATTTTAGATGTAGACAATCAAATGGTTCGTAAGCAGCAGGTAGAGCAACTTGCAACAATAAAAGCAAATAGAGATACTGAAAAAGTAAATCAATCACTGGAAAAATTAATACTTTGTGCAAAAACCGGACAAGGAAACTTATTGGAAATTGCAATTGAAGCGGCTCGAAACAGGGCAACTTTAGGAGAAATAAGCGATGCTCTGGAAAGTATTTTTGGCAGATACAAAGCACAAATTAAATCCTTTAGCGGTGTGTATAGTGCAGCAATAAAAAATGACGATAATTTTGAAAAGGCAAAACAGTTAGCTGATGCCTTTGCAAAACAAGACGGAAGACGTCCCAGAATTATGATTGCTAAAATGGGTCAGGACGGACATGATCGTGGCGCAAAAGTGGTAGCAACGGGTTATGCAGATGTTGGATTTGATGTAGACATAGGGCCACTTTTTCAAACTCCTGCCGAAGCAGCAAAACAAGCGGTTGAAAATGACGTTCATATTTTAGGAGTTTCATCATTGGCCGCAGGACATAAAACATTAGTACCGCAAGTTATCGAAGAACTTAAAAAACACGGACGTGAGGATATTATGGTAATTGTTGGCGGAGTAATTCCCGCGCAGGATTATCAATTTCTATTTGATGCGGGGGCAGTTGCGGTTTTTGGACCTGGAACTAAAATCAGCGAAGCGGCTATTAAAATCCTGGAAATTTTAATTGACTAGAAGGCATAAAAAAATCCCGAATTATTCGGGATTTTTTTGATTTAATTTTAAATCTTTAATCGTGTATTGTCGCATTGCTATCTGCTTCAATAAAAGAAAGATCATAACCTCCAAACGCTCTCATATAACTTTTTAATGAAGTTCCATAGGCATCTCTAAAATGTCTGTTTCCCCTCTTTTTAAAAAAGTTTTTTACTGAACCAGCGCCTCCAAGGTGTGCGGCAGCCAAAATTCCGGATTCCGTAATTTCAACGCCACTAATAATTTTCCCTTCATACTTTTCGATTTCATTACGCAAAATCCATTTGTTTTTGGACAATAGCGCAATAAATGCTTTTTCTTGTAATGCAGGATCTTTTAAAAATGCTTTGTCATTTCGAACACCAATAGCTCTTAAAGCTTTAGAACCAAACTGGTATTTGCCCATGTAACCAAGTGAATTTACTAAGCGGTATTTTCCTTGAGATTCTTTAAAAGCAACTGCTTCTTTGAAACCAATAAGTCGCTTTCCTGTAAACGGAACATTAAGCTTTTTTAGAATTGGATAATCATCCTCTTCCTGCGATGGAAACATGTATTCAGATCCATCTGTTTTTTCTATTAAAAACCAAGGTTTGGTTTCTAGATTAAAGGGTTTGAAACCCAAACTTAAAAATGTAATAATAACGATCAAACTCGCATAAAAATACCATTTCTTTATCATAAATTGTTTTTCTTCAAAACGCTGTCACCCTCTTGAAATTTCTACGGTGCAAAGATAAGAAATACAAAATAATACTGAAAATCAAATACTTACGCAATTTGGGAATTGTAAATTTATCCTCCAATCTCTTTATTGATGCAGTTTTCGAGCGGTAAACCAAGACTTTGATTTTCCTCTAAAACCACCAAAATATAAATTTAAAAAATGCGATTTTTATCAAATTTTTAGCAATTTAGTTAAAATAGCAAGATTAACCTTATCAAATGTTCAAGATTTTTAAACAATATTTATGTGGTAAAAATTTGTTTTTATCATTAAATTTATGTAAACTAAAATATAATGTTTTGTGAATTTCATTTTTCGGAAGAAATAAAACTAGAGAATTGTAATAAGTTTTTTTTGATTATTATTTAAAATGAGACCGAAAAATGGGCAAAATATTCCATTAAATAATCTTTCCGAATTTGTAGAAATTTATTTCTTTTTAAAATAATAAATAGAATAAAAAAACCGAAGCATTTATACTTCGGTTCTATTATATTTTAACAATAAAAAAATTATCTTGTTACTCCCTGACTAGCGATCCAGTCAGAATATTTTTTTGCATTTATTTGATGTTGCTCATAAGTTGATGCAAATTCATGATATCCAAAACGATCTATGCTCGCACAGAAATAAATATAGTCATGTTTTTCAGGATTCAGAACTGCATCAACGGCTGTGATATCCGGCATTGCTATTGGTCCCGGAGGAAGTCCTATATTTACATAAGTATTGTAAGGTGACTTCATAACCAAATCATTATAAAAAACTCTCTTAATAACCTGATCAAAATTGTTGTCTCTTAATTTTAAAGCATAAATGACCGTTGGATCTGCCTGCAAAGGCATTTCTAAACGTAAGCGATTTAAATAAACTCCCGCGATACGAGGTCTTTCATCTTTTTTAACGGATTCTTTATGAACTATAGAAGCTAAAATCGTAGCCTGAACTGGAGTTAAACCTTGTTTTTTAGCTTTCTCGATTCTTTCAGCTGTCCAAAAATTATGATATTCCTTGATCATTTTATCACGGAATTTCTCTGCAGAAGTATTCCAGTAAATCTCATAAGTATTCGGGATAAACATCGCAAAAACATTGTCTTCATTGAAACCGTTTTCTTTTAAAAAAGCAGGATCTTTAATAGCTTTCATTAGAGATAAACTATCTGCTTCGATTTCTGAACCAACCCTTCCGGCAAAATTCTCTAAACGTTCCTGATTATTAAAAGATAATTTTACAGGAACATTGGAACGCATAGCACGAACCAAATCGATATTATTCATATCTTTTTTGAGTAAAAAACGACCTGATTTTACATTTTCAGGATAGCTTCTTTTATCGGCAACCATTTCAAAATTGTCAAAATTCTTAATATAGGGTTCTAATATTTTCTTTACATCAGCATAGTTTGCTCCCGTTGGAACATGGACATAAAGTTCTTTGTCTTCGAATTTAGTATTAGCACTGAAAATTTTATTAATTAAAATAAATCCATAAATCATTAAAACTGAAATTACGGCCACAGCTGCTATCGTGATGATTTTTTTTATGCTCAAAGTATAAAATTTAAATTTGTTTATTAATTAATTGAAAAATTGCTTCGTCTTGATAGTGGTTATTCAGCAAAATCCAATCTTTTTTGATTCCTATTTTCTCAAAGCCAAATTTAGTAAAAAGAGCTATACTTGCTACATTTCCTACAGCAATATTTGCGTATAATTGATGTAAATTTAAATTATGAAAAGAATACTTAATTAAAAGTTCTAAAGCTTCAGATCCTATGTTTTGCTTTTTATTCTCATCTTTTTGAATAACAATACCCACACCTGCCCTGTTATTTTTAGGATCAAACTCAAATAAATCAATCAATCCTATGGCTGGAAAATCCTGATCCTGACAAATTGCCAAACGCAATTGTTTAGCTTCATAAATATCCTGTTGTGCATTTTCAAGATACTGACGAACTAAAAATCGACTATAAGGTGTTTGTGTATTACTGACTTCCCAAATACTTTCATCATTTTCCATTGCATAAACAAACTCTAAATCATTGGGTTCTAATGCACGTAAATAAATATTTTCGCCTTTGAGTGTTATCATTCCTGAATTTAGGTTTTTGATTGGTGATTTTGACTTTGACTTCGCTCAGATTTAAGTCTGCTTAAATTTCGATCGTACCTTTAAAAACAAATTTGGCAGGACCGGTTAGGAAAACATTCGTAAAATGATCTCCAAGTTTATCAAAAGAAACAACTAGTTTTCCGCCTTCGACATTTAAATTAATCGAAGTTTTATCTGTTTGCCCAATTGCATTCATTGCAATTGCAACTGCTGTTGCTCCGGTTCCACAAGCCAGAGTTTCATCTTCAACGCCTCTTTCATAAGTACGAAGTGAAAAAGTACTGTCATCAACTTTTTTTACAAAATTGATATTACTTCCTTTTTCGCCATATAATTCACCATAACGAATTGCTGCTCCGTTATCTTTTACATTATAATGTTCCAAGTCATCAACAATTTGAACATGATGTGGAGAACCTGTATTTAAAAAAGTGTACGAATCTTTTTTTTGTACTTCATCGACATCAATCATCTGTAATGAAATAATGGCATCGTCTCCCACAGAAGCATGATGTAAACCATCTGTTGCAATAAAGGTAGTTTTGTTGTTTATAACACCTAATTGATTCGCAAATGCTACTAAACAACGACCGCCGTTTCCGCACATCGAACTCTGATTTCCATCTGAATTATAATACACCATTCTGAAATCAGTTTCCGCATCATTTTCCAGTAAAATAAGCCCGTCTGCCCCTATTCCGAAACGTCTGTCACATAAACGCTCAATTAATTTAATGTCTTCTTTTGGAAAGAATTCTGAACGATTATCAATCATTACAAAATCGTTTCCGGTACCTTGATATTTATAAAATTCTATTTGCATTTTTCCCATGTTAATACTACAAAAGTACGAACAAATAATTAATGAAATGTTAATCAATGTTAAAGAGAGTTAAAGCATTTTGTTGGACAAATTTTTGAATTATTTTTACTTCAAAATAACCTAAAACATAAATTGTAATATGAAAAGATTTTCAACCTTATTTTTAGTTTCACTCCTTAGTGGCGCTACTACCCTTGGTGCTTACAAGTTATTATTTGAAAGCAACAATTCTTTTTTTGGAAGAGGAAATTCTGTTGTTACTCTTGCCCCCGATTCATTTGGTCGAAATGTAGCTTTATCAGCCGAAACTGTTGATTTTACAGCTGCCGCAGACAAGACAATTCATACTGTTGTTCACGTAAAAAATGTATCCCGACGAACTGTTAGCAATCCTATGATGGAATTTTTCTATGGTTACGGCGGTCAGCAACAGCAAGAACAAGTGGGAACTGGATCTGGTGTTATTATTTCTGAAGATGGATATATTGTAACCAATAATCATGTTATTAAAGATGCGACGGAAATCGAAATTACCTTAAACAATAAAAAGTCATATAAGGCGAAATTAATTGGTACCGATTCTAAAATGGATATCGCATTACTAAAGATTGATGCTTCTGAAAAACTACCTTATACTGCTTTTGCAAATTCGGATTCTGTAAAAATTGGGGAATGGGTTTTGGCAGTTGGAAATCCATATAATTTGACCTCTACTGTAACAGCCGGGATTGTTTCGGCGAAAGCCAGAAATTTAGACACAAACGGAATCCAGTCTTTTATTCAGACAGATGCTGCTGTAAATCCAGGAAATAGTGGTGGTGCATTAGTAAATACAAGAGGTGAATTAATTGGTATTAATACAATGATTTCATCAATGACTGGCTCTTATGTAGGATATTCATTTGCAGTTCCTTCAAATATTGCCCGAAAAATTATTGAAGATATTATGGAATTTGGAAATGTTCAAAGAGGAATTCTGGGTGTTGAAGGTGGTGAACTAAATAGCACTGCTTCAAAAGAATTAGGAGTTACCGAAACGCAAGGTTTTTATATTAGTAAAGTCTCTAAAAATTCAGGAGCTGAAAAAGCAGGACTTGGTAAAGGAGATATAATTATAAAACTCGATGACCAAAATATTGCGACTTATGCTGATCTTTCAGGATATATTAATACTAAAAGACCAAACGATGTTGTTAAAGTAACTTATGTAAAAGAGGGGAAAACTAAAACTGTTCCGGTGACTTTAAGCAAAAATGAATTTTACAGTACCGAATTAAAAGGAATTGAATTAGAAAATATTGATGCTGCTGATAAAAAGAAATTCAGAATTGATTATGGTGTAAAAATCAGAAAGATTAATAATGAGAATCTGGCGCAATATCAAAATGAATTACAAGGCAATATTATCCTAAGTATTGATAATGTAAAAGCAACCAATATTGAGACGGTTTCTAAACTCATAAATAAAAAAGATGAAGGACAAAGTGTACGTCTTGAAATGATAAATAAAAATGGAGAAATCCTGAGAATTATTATTTAATTACAGTTTACAGTCACAGTTTACAGTCGCAAAAAACTGATAACTGAGACCGAGACTGAAAACTAAAAAAAAGCCATCTTATATAAATAAGATGGCTTTTTTATTTTTCGAAAATAAATCACAAAATAGCTTACGAAATCGATTGAAATAGATACTTTTGCGCAAAATTTAAAAATATTCGTGTATTTATTTTTTCAATTTAATCATTATGAGCAAAAAATCTTTGTACCAAAAAGAGGTATCATTACAAGTCGACCGAAGAAGAGCTGGTGTCGAATTAATTAAAATCATAAGTGATTTATGGTATGACAAATCCATAGAAATGGTTTTATTCAAAAATCAATTATTGGATAAAAATGTCAGCGATATTATCAATCTGCATCAATATGCCGGTGAATTTGTAGGTAAGCCAATTACTATTTTTGACTCCGTTGAAATTGCAAAAGTTGTTTTATCATTAGATCTTCCGCCTGCAAAATTGGATCTAGGAAAACTAACTTATGAATATGGTTTAGAAGATGAAAAATATCCGGATGCGCGATATTTTGTAATGGACAAATTGAAAAGAGCCAAATCATCTGAAGAAATTCAGCCAAAAGATGTTGTTTTATATGGTTTTGGAAGAATTGGCAGATTATTAGCCCGAGAATTAATGTCTAAAACCGGAAAAGGAAATCAATTGCGTTTGAGAGCAATTGTAACCCGCGACAAAAATGATGCATCAACTTTAGAGAAACGAGCTTCTCTATTGCGTTATGATTCTATTCACGGAGATTTTCAGGGATCTGTTATAGCGGATCATAAAAACAATTCTTTAATAATAAACGGGACTACTGTACATATGATTACAGCAAATTCTCCTGAAGAAATTGATTATACGCAATATGAAATTAAGGATGCTTTAGTTATTGACAATACAGGAGTTTTTACAACTGAAGAAGCTTTAAAAAGACATTTGACTTCTCAAGGTGTTAGCAAAGTTTTATTGACTGCACCTGGAAAAGGTATTCCGAATATTGTTCATGGAGTAAATCATAACGAATATAATCCTGACGAAATCAACATTTTTTCGGCTGCTTCTTGCACAACAAATGCCATAACACCAGTTTTAAAAGCTATTGAAGATACTTTAGGAGTTGTAAAAGGGCATTTGGAAACAATTCACGCCTATACAAATGATCAGAATCTGGTAGACAATATGCATAAAAAATACCGTCGCGGAAGAGCTGCAGCCCTCAATATGGTTATTACAGAAACTGGTGCCGGAAGTGCCGTTGCAAAAACATTGCCTTCTTTAGAAGGAAAACTAACTTCAAACGCTATTCGTGTCCCAGTTCCAAACGGCTCTTTAGTTGTTATGAATTTAGAAGTTAAAAAAGTAACTTCCATTTCTGCTATTAATAAAATCATGAAAAAATATGCTCTTGAAGGTGAATTGGTAGAACAAATAAAATATTCATTAAACAATGAATTGGTTTCATCTGATATTATTGGAACATCTGCCCCTTCAATTTATGACAGTAATGCCACAATTGTATCAAAGGACGGAAAAAACATTGTGCTTTATATTTGGTACGATAACGAATTTGGTTACAGCCACCAAGTTATAAGATTAGCAAAATATATTGCCAAAGTAAGACGTTTTACTTACTATTAATATAAAACCAAAACCAACTATTTCTAAAACCATCAAGTTTACTTGGTGGTTTTATGTTTAAAATTATATTGGCAAGACCGTTGTACTTTTTACTTCAGAAATAACAAAAACAGTATTTATTAAGGAGACTTCCGGTAAAACAGATAATTTTTTTTGATGGAACTGATGATAACTTTCCATATCCGGAATAATAATTTTTAGCATATAATCAAAGTTACCGGACACATAATTGCATTCGACCACTTCCGGTAAATTCAAAATCGATTGATTAAATCCTTCCGAAGTATCATATGTTTGTTTTGTTAGGGTCACCTGACAATAAACAGTGAGATTATTACCCAATTTTTTCTTATTCAAAATCGAAACATATTTCTCAATAACACCTTCTTTTTCAAGGCGTTTTACACGATCATGAACAGGTGTCAATGACAAGTTTATTTTGTTTGCAATATCCTTTAAAGTATAGTGCGCATTTTCCTGTAAAAGTCGTAGGATTTTTTTGTCAATTTCATCTAAAGCCATAACGAAAACGTTTTCTATGATTAATAAAATTTAGTCTTTTTTTCTTTTTAAGGAAGCCGAAGTGCTCTCAAAAAGAATATTTTTCTGTAAAAGTATCAAATAAAATAATATTTTCTTATTTATTAGTCTTTAATCAATAATATATTCTCTATCTGTAGTTTTGTAAAAGAATTCAAATAAACAAAAAACGATAACAAAATGATAATAGGTGTTCCAAAAGAAATAAAAAACAACGAAAACCGTGTGGCTTTAACTCCTGCCGGTGTTTCTGAAATGAAAAAACACGGACATGTTGTATATGTTCAGGCAACTGCTGGTTTAGGAAGTGGTTTCACCGATCAGGAATACGCTGATGCAGGTGCAGTAGTTCTAGCAACTATTGAAGAAGTATATGCGATTGCTGAAATGATCATTAAAGTAAAAGAACCAATAGCTTCTGAATATCCTTTAATCAAAAAAGATCAATTATTATTTACTTACTTTCACTTTGCTTCATCAGAGCCATTAACTCACGCTATGCTTGAAAAAGGTGCTGTATGTTTAGCGTACGAAACTGTAGAAAAAACAGATCGTAGTTTACCATTATTAGTACCAATGTCTGAAGTTGCTGGTCGTATGGCTATTCAACAAGGAGCAAAATACCTTGAAAAACCATTAAAAGGAAGAGGAATTCTTTTGGGTGGAGTTCCAGGTGTACCACCGGCTAAAGTTTTAGTTTTAGGTGGAGGAATTGTTGGAACTCAGGCTGCAAAAATGGCTGCTGGTTTAGGTGCTCAGGTAACTATCATGGATTTAAGTTTACCACGTTTACGTTATTTGGATGATATTATGCCTGCAAACGTAAATACTGAAATGTCTAATCATTACAATATTACTAAAGCAATCGCTACAGCAGATTTAATTGTTGGAGCAGTTTTAATTCCAGGAGCAAAAGCACCTCACTTGATTACTCGTGACATGCTTAAATTAATGCGCCCGGGTACAGTAGTAGTTGACGTTGCAGTAGATCAGGGTGGATGTATTGAGACTTGTACTCCTACAACACACGAAAATCCAACTTTCATTATTGATGATATCGTTCACTACTGTGTAGCAAATATGCCGGGAGCTGTTCCTTATACATCTACATTAGCTTTAACTAATGCAACTTTACCTTACGCTGTACAATTAGCCAACAAAGGTTGGGAAAAAGCATGTAACGAAAACGAAGAATTGAAAAAAGGATTAAACATTGCTAACGGAAAAATTCTTTACAAAGGAGTTGCTGAAGCTTGGAATCTGCCTTTCAATGAAGAAATAGTGTTAGCAAACGCATAGGCTAACATTATAATAAGTGCTTACTAAAACACTATTTAAAAGGCTCTTCTTAATTGAAGAGCCTTTTTTTTGACATAAAAAAACCTGTCACAATTATGACAGGTTTCTATTTAATATATAACGTGGAACTATTTCTCCTCTAAAACTTCTTGCAATACTTTTGCTTCAGTACCGTTTGGAAAGCTAACTTTAATTTTCTGTGCTATAGTTGGAGCAATCTCAGTAATTGCTTTTTTATCATAAGACTCTCCTTTTTTGATATGCCATCCGTAAAAAATAGCAGGCACATGAGTATCATAGGCGTAAGGTGTTCCGTGTGAAGTTCCAGTAGTTGAGTATTCGATATCACCAGGCTTATCTATAATCACTAAATCACCATTTTGAGTTACATCGTAACCTTTTGCAACAAAATTCAAGTAATAATCATTTCCTGCATTAGCCAAAATTTCTTCTTCAGTATAAACTTTTTTAACTTGTGGTTGAGTTATTAAAAAATCTTTAAAAGCTTGTTTAACTTTTACTAAATCCAAAGTTTTCTCTTTTATAATCTGTTTATTAAAAAAAACATTGAAATTAGAATAATTTTGAATTAAATCAACTCCAAATGTTTTAGTTGAGAAATCCTGCAAACTCTTTTTAACATCCTTTGAAGGATAATTATCTACATTATATTTATGATCTTTTAAATAAATTACATTTTCAGCACCAGCATGATCGGCAGTTAAGAAAAGCAGGTAATTATCTTTTCCTACTGTCTTATCTAAGTAATTTAAAAAATCAGCAATTGTTTGATCTAATCTTAAATAAGTATCCTGAAGTTCCATTGAACGTGGTCCAAGTAAATGACCTACATAATCTGTCGAAGAAAAACTTACTGTTAAAAAGTCTGTAATATTATCTTTCCCTAACTCTTCCTTCTCAATAGCTTTCATTGCAAATTCAGCTAGTAAATCATTTCCGAAAGGAGTTGCTCTTAAAATCCCTGCATCATTTTTCTCATACATTTTTTTAAGATCATATGGAAAAACTGGTGCGGCACTTCCGTATAATTTGCCTTCGTATGGATTATTATCCGGTAAGCTTTCGTTATAAGTTGAGACCGGCTTAAACAAATCCCAACCTTTATTTATATAAGACATGTAATGCTTCTCATTATTGAATTGAGAAACCCATTCAGGTAACTTTTCACCATAAAAAGTACTAGAGATAAACGAACCTGTTTTGCTATACCAAAAAGCCCAATTTGCAAAATGACCTGCTGGCAAAATTGCTCCACGATCTTTAAGACTCATTCCTATAACTTTTCCTTGAAAATTAGTAGCCATTCTTACTTCATCAGTAATGGTAGTACTTTGTAGATTTTTTGGTGACATGGCACCTTCTTCAGTTGTTCCATCACCAATAGTTTTTACACCAGCATCATCTGTACAATACATTTCTTTACCCAAAGTTCTGCTGAACCATTCATTACCTACAATTCCGTGTGTTGCAGGTGTTGTACCAGTATAAATTGAAGCATGTCCGGGAGCCGTATAAGTCGGCATATAGTTATAATGCATATTCTGAAAAGTATACCCATCATTCATCAATCTCTTAAATCCATTCGGTGAAAAATCATCTGAAAACCGATATAAATATTCCATTTTCATTTGATCTACTACAATACCTACTACTAACTTAGGACGTTGTTGAGCACTTAAATTTGAAATAACAAACAATGTCAACAATACAATACTTTTTTTCATACTTAAATTATAATATTTAATACAAAAATACATATTCACATTTAGATAGGCTAACACGCTTTAATTTAAAACCCAAAATTGACTGTAATTTAACAGAACTTGCATAAAATAAATTTAGTTATGGCGTTTCATTTTGAGTGAGCCTTTCCGCTAAATCTTATGCGATATTGCAATTTCGGGTTCGCCAGAAGTTTCAAAATTTTTAATAAGCCTTGAATTTTGGTTTTAAACAAAAAACACCCCATCCAATTTGGATAGGGTGTTTCAAAAGAAAGGCGACGACATACTCTCCCACATAACTGCAGTACCATCTGCGCAGGCGGGCTTAACTACTCTGTTCGGGATGGGAAGAGGTGAGCCCCGCCGCAATAACCACCTTAAGGTTGTTAGTCTAAAGT
>NZ_JBIPCQ010000005.1:0-443747 GCF_044006475.1 Flavobacterium sp. FlaQc-47
AAGTGGTCGACTAAAAAATCAGGAAGCATAAATTTTAAAAGCTCTATAGGATCCATCTTAAATTCTTAGAGTACAAATCTCTTATTTTATTTTGACATTTCCTCCCCAAGATTTGTTCTTGATCCAATCAGGATCAACACGAAAACCTGTGGAGCGATAAAATTTAAGCATAAATTGTTAGTTAGTCTAAAAAGGAAAAATTCTACATTCGTTACACCTGTGAATTGCGATCTAAAAGCTTTTATTTTTGCATTAAAAAATTCTGTCGATGCATTTTGAAGTTAAACGGCGTCATTCATATTAAAAGTTTTACTCTGTTTCAAATCTTTACTATTCAAAATTTAACATAGATTCTTTTAGATTATTTATTAATAAATTTGTTTTTCGAACCATTTGAATTATGACTGAGTTAATTAATGTAATAAATAGTTTTCAGGAGCTAGACCTGGAGACAGAGAATGCTATAAAGTATTATTTTGTTGAAGAGAAGTTTAAGAAGGATGAATTGATTATTCAAGAAGGTAAAATATGTAATAAAATATATTTTATCAAATCTGGGACTGTTCGTAGATTCTGTATAGAAAATGGATTAGAAGTTACGAGATGGATTTACACGGATGACCAATTTGTCACATCATTAAGTAGTTTTTTTGAACAAAAACCTTCATTTGAGAATTTTCAAGCATGTGAAGAAACTATTGTTTATTCATTGTCTTATACAGACGAACAGATTCTATTGCAATATCCTTTATTTTCCAAATTTCATATTTTCCAACTTCGTTTTTATTTATCTAAAATTAACGAGTTTCATCATTTGTTTAGAGTTATGAATGCTCAAGAAAAATACAACTATCTACTTAATTCATTTCCAAAAATCATTATTAATTCTAAATTAAAGTATATTGCTTCACTCATTGGTGTTAGCCAGGAAACTTTAAGCCGAATACGTGCATCAATTTCTTGATGTAAGGTCAAGAAATGGCTTGTAATTTTTTCTAATATTTGTGATTCATTAAATATAGAAATATTGAAAAATAGTATAATAGATAAAAAGGCGATAATTGGAAAAAATGTTCATATTGGAAATTTTACAACTATCGAAAATGATGTCGTAATTGGAGATGATACTTGGATTGGTAATAATGTAAATATTTTGAGTGGTACAAGAATTAGTGAAAGATGTAAAATACATGCGGGAGCTATTTTAGGTGGAATTCCACAAGATTTAAAATATAAAGGTGAATATACTTTACTGCAGATTGGTAATAATACTGTCATTAGGGAATTTGTCACTATAAACCTAGGAACTGCTTCAAAAGGTAAAACTATAATTGGGAATGAAAATTTAATTATGGCAAATACTCATATCGGGCATGATTGTTTTATAGGTAATAATTGTGTTATTGGATTTAATGTTGGTATGTCTGGAGAAGTTTGCATTGGTGATTGCGTTACTATTAGTGGTTTAACAGCCATCCATCAATTCTCACATATTGGTGAGAATTCTATGATAAGCGGAATGAGTCGTATTGTAAAAGATGTTCCTCCTTATGTTTTAGCTGCTCGTGAACCGCTATCTTATTGTGGTTTGAATTTGGTTGGTTTAAAGAGAAGGGATTTTGAAAAGGAGAAAATGCTTGAATTAAAAGATATCTATCGAATTGTTTTTCAGGAAAAGCGAAATATTACTCAGGCCTTAAAAATAATTGAACATGATTTTGAGTCTACTGTAGAACGGGATAAAATCATAGCCTTTATTAAAGAATCAACGAGAGGCATTATAAAAGGAAATTTTCAATAGGATCTAAAGCGCGTGTCATTTTGGCTAATATAAACTTCAAAATGGCTACATTCTGTGATTATTATCTGTAGATTTTTGTATTATAATTTTTAAATATAAAAAAATGCACAAGACAATTTTTATCACAGGAGCTTCATCGGGTTTAGGGAAATCAACTGCAAAATTATTTCAGAGTAAAGGCTGGTTAGTAATTGCAAGTATGCGTAATCCTGAAAAAGAAACCGAATTAAATAAACTTAAAAATGTTATTATACTTCCTTTGGATGTAACCGACCCAGAACAAATTATTTCAACTGTCGAAGAAGTTACCAGTTTATATTCTGTTGATGTTGTAATGAATAATGCGGGATATGGTTTAATTGGTGTTTTGGAATCCTTAAATGATGAGCAAATTCATCGTCAGATTATAACTAATTTGCTTAGCGTAATTAGGGTTTCTAAAGCCTTTACACCTCACTTTCGTGAAAAGACGAGCGGTACATTTATAAATATTACTTCTACTTTTGGATTGTTGGGATTTCCGACTTGTTCAATTTACAGTGCTACTAAATTTGCAATTGATGGGTTTTCTGAAAGTATGGCATACGAATTAGCTCAATTTGGAATACAAGTAAAAATTATTGCTCCGGGAGGAATGCAAACTGATTTTGCTGTTCGATCTATGGAATTAGGAAAACACGATGCTTATGAAAAGTTAACCGCAGAAGTAAGTAAAGGTTATAGTGCGGAGAAAATTAGTAATTATTCTAAAGTAGAAGATATTGCTGAAATTGTATATCAAGCGGCTACAGATAATAAAAATCAATTGCGATATATTGCAGGAATTGATGCTAATCAATTGTATAACGAAAGAATGTTAGGAATTGAAACACAAGTTCGGAATATTAAAACGATGTTTACTTTTTAATTTAAATCAAAGATGAAAAATCAAGCTATAGAACTAACTACCTTTAGATTAAATAACAGTACGATTGAACAATTTATTACTGCTAACGCAGATATTGATACATTTTTGAAAAGGCAAAAAGGATTTGTATCCAGAAGCATTTTTGAACTAAAAAAAGATATTGTTTATGATTTATTGGTATGGGAAACGGCTAAAGATGGTACAGCTGCCATGCATAAGCTAATGACCGAGTTAAGTGATTCTGTTGTTCATGATCTAATTGATCAAAGCAGTGTAAGTTGGAATATTGCACCAATAGAGCATTTTATAAAATTTTAAGAAGCGGGTCATTAAATTTAATTAAAGTAATATCATGAAAAATCAGCCTAAAATATTCAATACAATATCTGAGCTTCATTCTGCTATGAATCAAGCTAAGCCAGTTCATCCACTTATAAGTATTATAAATTATGGAGAAGCTATTTTTGACCCTAAAGATTTTGAACAAGGAATTATTTTGGATTTTTATAAAATATCCTTCAAAACTCATTTTACAGGAAAACTTCGATACGGTCAAGGTTTTTATGACTTTGAAGAAGGAGGAATGTCGTTTGTTTCACCTGGACAAATTTTGAAAATGCAGGATGAAGAGGCTGATTATACCGGAATGTCATTGAATATTCATCCTGATTTTATCCGTCCGTATTCTTTAAATAGTAATATAAAAAATTATGGTTTCTTTAATTATTCGGCTGCTGAAGCTTTGTATTTGTCAGAGAAGGAAAAGGAAACTATTTTGAATGTTTTTGCATCTATCCAAAATGAATTGAATGAACGTATAGATAATTTTAGTCAGGATGTAATTATATCGCAAATTGAATTGTTGCTAAATTATAGTAATCGGTTTTATAACCGACAGTTTATTACCCGAAAAGCAGGTAATCACGATGTGCTTGTCAAATTAGAAGCTGAAATAAATGATTATTTTGATACTGAAAAAACATTGTTAAATGG
Source organism: Flavobacterium sp. FlaQc-47 (assembly GCF_044006475.1). NCBI lineage: Bacteria > Pseudomonadati > Bacteroidota > Flavobacteriia > Flavobacteriales > Flavobacteriaceae > Flavobacterium > Flavobacterium sp. FlaQc-47. The sequence goes on from NZ_JBIPCQ010000005.1 coordinate 3,702, forward strand.
CGTGTTAACTGTTCAGTTTTTAGCAGATCAATTGAATCTTTCCCCAAGATATCTGAGCGATTTATTGCGTAATCTTTGTGGTCAAAACACACAGCAATTTATTCATGATAAATTAATTGAAAAAGCAAAAGAATATATTGCAAACGGAACCTATTCGGTTTCGGAAATTGGATATAAATTAGGATTTGAACATCCGCAATCCTTTAATAAATTATTCAAGAAAAAAACAAACTTAAGTCCTATTGCATTCAAAGAATCCTTTAATAAAAATTAGATTATGTCATCAATAAATTTTGAACAACTAAAAGAACGCTCTTTAGCAATTAGAAAATGTTATCATGAACTGGAACAAATACATCATGGAAGTGTGTGGACTGTGGAAGAAGATGCATTGGCCTTTTTAACAGATGCCGGTTTAGTTGGACGTCACGTAATGTCGCAACAAGGAAGATGGCCAAAAGAAAATACAGAAGAAGAACTTAAACATAAAATAGGTGAATGTATTTGGTGGCTTACTATTTTGGCTGACAGAATGGATATTAATATTGGAGATGCCACAGAATCGTTTTTGACTAGAACCGAAACATTATTTGAAAAAAAGTAAAAATGCTGGTGAAATCGTTTGAAAAATATTGTTTTGTTTTTTGTCAAATGACAAATTTTTCAAAAATAACTTTGACTAACTTGCAACTATGAAAGAGTTTATAGATTATATTTTACAGTTTGGAACTTTAAATCAGCATCAAACTGATTTGATTTTAACCAAAGCCACTGAATTAGAGTTTAAGAAAGATGAATATTTTTCTGAAGCTGGAAAGGTTTCACAACAAGTTGGATTTGTTTTAGACGGTATTGTTCGTGTTTGTTATTACAATAACAAAGGAGAAGAAATTACCAAATATTTCATTGAAGAAAATAATCTTGTGGTAGATCTGGAAAGTTTTGATAACGAAATTCCATCAACAGCTTATGTGCAAGCTACTACAGATTGTAAATTACTGGTTTTTTCCAGAAAGGACTGGAAAGAACTTTTAGATACAATAATTCCCTGGGAAGCAATCGTGCATAAAATTATCTCAAAAGCATTAAGACAAAAAGTAGAACGAAGAAGTCCTTTAGTTGCAGAAGACGCTACAACACGTTATTTAATGTTTTTAGATATCTATCCAAATGTTATCAATCGTGTTCCGCTTTCTTATGTTGCATCTTATCTGGGTATTACACAATCATCATTAAGCCGGATTCGAAAAAATATACGCTAAATCGTTTTTTGCCAAATGGCAAATGATATAGTTTTTAAACAGCTGATCTTTGCTGTATTAATTTAAAAACGTAAAAGATGAAAACAGTATTAATTACAGGAGCAAATAGAAGTATTGGTTTAGAACTGGTAAAAGAATTTTCTAAAAAAGGATTATTTGTTTATTTAGGAACTCGTGATCTTGAAAAAGGACAAGCAGTAGTAAAAGAATTAAGTGAAAATGGATTTCAAAATATCAAAGCAATTCAAATTGATGTAACAAAACCGGATACAATTTTGGCTGCGGCAAATAGTGTAGAAGCTGAACAGGGCAAATTGGACATTCTGATAAACAATGCAGGAATTAGCGGAGCATTGCCTCAAAGTGCTTTTGATACCTCAATTAATGATATTCAAAATGTATTTGATACAAACTTTTTTGGAGTTATTAGTGTTACGCAAGCCTTTTTAGAATTACTTAAAAAGTCTGAAAGTGCCAGAATAAGCAATATTACTTCAGGTCTTGGATCATTGGCATTACATAGTGATCCTAATTGGAAATATTATAATTTTAAAGCAACAAGTTATGTTACGTCAAAGGCAGCGTTGAATGCGTACACAATCGTTTTGGCTTATGAGTTAAGAGATTTACCATTTAAAGTAAATGTAATAGATCCCGGTTATACAGCTACAGATTTTAATCATCATAGCGGACCAGGATCAATAGAAAGTGCAGCTGCTTTTATTATCAAACATACGCTTACAGATGAAAACGGACCTACCGGAAAATTCTTTAGTAATGATATTGAAGATGAATCCGGAATAAGTCCGTGGTAAAATAAAATTTGATTTTCGGAAATCCTAAAAAACAAAAAAGAGACGTACGTCTCTTTTTTTTGTATCTTAAATTTAGATTTATTTTTTAAAAAGTTTTTCTAAATATTCAATTTTATCTTTTTCTGCCTGAAGTAAACGTTCGTATAGTTTTTTATTTTCTTCGTAAGCATCAACTAGCTTATCCAATGGATTAAATGTGCAATAATGATTATGATTTCCGACAGATCCCTGACTGTTATCGTAAAAATTATTAAAATAACTAATTGCAGCTTCGTCTGAGAAATTTTTAAGCGCTTCGATACTTACTCCTAAAGCTTTTGCTACGGCAATCAGTTTGTCATCATCGATAGTTTCACTGTTTTCCAAAGCAGATATCGTTTGCTGACTCATACCCAAAGCTTGTGCCAATGCTTCCTGTTTCATATCTCGAAGTTCACGAATACGGCTAATTTTTCGCCCTATGTGATTTGATTTTGTAATTGTGCTCATAATTCAAAGATATTTAAAATTTCTCAGAAATTTCCCATTTGGTAAAAAACAAGCATTCTTTTGTTTGATACAAATTTCGTGATTATAAAAATCTGATTTTTCAAATTGATCGTGTAAAAAATAGCCATAAAAAAACTCCTTAATTTCTTAAGGAGTTTCTTGGTGGGCGATGAGGGGTTCGAACCCCCGACCCCCTCGGTGTAAACGAGGTGCTCTGAACCAGCTGAGCTAATCGCCCTATTTTACTAGGTTGCTATCGTTTGTGATTGCGAGTGCAAATATAAGCCACTTTTTCAGTTCTGCAAACAAAATACGCTAAAAATTTAAAGTTTTTTTAAAGTTTTTTCTATCTAGTTGTAATTGAATTTATTATAACACAAGTTATTTTAGTCTTTTTCATACAATTTTAAATTCCGTTAGTTTAATGGTAATTCGGCAACAACAAAAGTACTTCCGCCAACATAGATAAAATCGTTTTTTGAGGCATTTTGCTTTGCTTCGGCGAAAGCCAACTCAACAGAATCGTATTTTTTACCACTTAAGTTATATTTCTGAGCAGCTTCTTTTAATATCTCGGTATCTAAACCTCTTGAAGAGTCTGGTCTGCAAAAATAATATTGTGCTTTTTTAGGAAACAATGGCAAAATAGAATCCAGGTCTTTATCATTTACTACTCCTAAAACAATGTGTAAGTTTTCAAAAGTCTCTTTCTGAATCTGATTCATCACAACTGCTAATCCGTGTTTGTTGTGTGCCGTGTCGCAAATAATTTTAGGATTTTCGCCCAATTGCTGCCATCTTCCTTGTAAGCCCGTATTTTTTACCACTTTCGATAAACCAGATTTTAAATTTTCATCAGAAACCTTAAATTCATTTTGAGAGTTTAAAACCGCAATAGTTTGCTGAACCGTTTTCTTATTATGAAATTGATAATCCCCAATTAAATCAGATGGAAAAACTTCTGAAATTAAATCCGAAGCAAAAAATATTCGTGCTTTGTTTTCTTCGGCTTTAGCCAAAAATACAGGCTGGGTTTCATTTGTATATTCTCCAATAATAACAGGAACATTTGGTTTAATAATTCCTGCTTTTTCACCTGCAATTGCTGCCGGAGTGTTTCCTAAAAATTGTGTATGATCTAAATCGATGTTGGTTATAACCGAAATTACAGGTGTAATAATATTCGTAGCGTCCAATCTTCCGCCAAGACCCACTTCGATAATAGCAATATCTGTTTTCTCAGAAGCAAAATAATCAAAAGCTAAACCAACAGACATTTCGAAAAAACTCATATCGTTGGCTTCAAAAAAATCTTTATGTTTTGCCACAAATTCACAAACAAAATCTTCTGAAATTTCTTCACCATTGATTTTAATTCTTTCCCTGAAATCTTTTAAATGTGGCGAAGTATACAATCCAACTTTATATCCCGCTTCTTGCAAAACCGAGGCCAACATGTGCGAAGTTGAACCTTTGCCGTTTGTTCCCGCGACATGAATACACTTTAACTGCTTTTCAGGATGATCAAGATGTGCTGCCAATACTTTAATATTAGTCAAATCTTCCTTATATGCCGAAGCGCCTTGAAGTTGATACATCGGGAGTTGATTAAACATCCAATTTGTAGTTTCCTGATAGTTCATGTATTTTGGATAAAATAGTTGCTGTTTGAAATAATTTTCGATTTTTTTAGTTTTATATTAGAGCGAAAATTATCTTTATTGCAAATTTCAAATATTTTTTAGAATTAATTATTAAAAACAAGAATTAATATATGTTTAGTTTCATTCAATTACAAACAGATACCATTGCAAACGCCGCATCTAACGTAGTTATCGAAAAAATTGCACCAAATACAGAGATCTCAGTTCTAGGGTTTATCCTAAAGGGAGGTTTTTTCCTGATTCCAATCGCCATCTTATTATTCTATACTTTTTATGTCATTATAGAACGTTATTTATATATTAGTAAAGCATCTAAAATTGATGCCAGGTTAATGCAGGATATTGCAGATAAACTGAACGCAGGGAATATTGAATTAGCAAGAACAATTGTTGAAAGAAGTAATACTGCAGCAGGAAATATTTTAAAAGAAGGAGTTTTAGTAATAGGGCGACCAATTGCAGAAATTGAATCGAATATGGACCGTGCTGCCGATATTGAAATTGGTGAAATGGAAAGACATCTGGGACATCTTGGACTTATTGCCGGTATTGCACCAACGCTTGGTTTTATTGGTACAATTTCCGGAGTTATCAAGATTTTTTACAGCATATCAGTTACAGAAAATATTAGTATTGGAAATATTTCCGGAGGATTATATGAAAAAATGATTAGTTCAGGTTCCGGACTTATTGTAGGTATTGTTGCCTATAGTGCTTACCACTTATTGAACGGAAAAATTGATGATTTTGCTTTAAAAATCCAAAAACAAATATTAGAGTTTGTCAATATAATTCAAAGAGCATAAGGTATGTCTATTAAAAGAAAGAGAAGATTTCATGCCGAAGTGGCGACTTCATCATTAAGTGATATTATGTTTTTCCTGCTGTTGTTTTTTCTTATTATTTCAACACTTGCAAATCCTAATGTTATCAAAATGACTTTGCCCAAAGCGAAATCAAATGAAAAAACCAATAAACAATTAATCAGTTTATCAGTTACCGAAGATAAAAAATTCTACATCGACAAAGAACCCGTAGATTTCGAAAATCTGGAAACGAGTTTGATGTCTAAAATTGGAGCAGATAAAGAGCAAACTGTTGTTGTTCGAATTCCGTTTAATTTACAGGTTCAGGATCTAGTAGATGTTTTACAAATAGGGGTAAAGAACAATTTGAAGTTTGTAATTGCAACAAGTCCGAAGTAAAATTACTTGGGCGTGACCACAATAAAAAAATGGGCCAATCAGCATAACGTTGATTCGCCCATTTTTTTATTCCGGTCGGGCTATACGCGCTACTTCGGTAGCCAGCTTCTATCCCTCACGCGGAGAGGATAGAAGAAAGAGTATAGAAGAAAGAGTATAGAAGAAAGAGTATAGAAGAAAGAGTATAGAAGAAAGAGCAAAGAGGAAAGAAGATAGAGTAGATAGAAAAAGTAGCGATAGAATTTGTCAGTGCGAGGAATGATGCAATCTCACTATATCGTACTAGTAGCTTAACAAAGATGTTCGACACAGATTGTGGAATTACTTTTCAGAGTTTCGTTTGGGATTCTTCCTCGGTCAGGATGAAAAAATTGTGGTTACTTTGAGGATTTCTCCTGCGTCGAAATTGAAAAAAAAGCGCATAAAAAAGGCTTTCTGATTATTTCAAAAAGCCTTTTTTATGTTTGTTACAATTTTTGTAAATCAGTACAATTCGTGTTTCTCTTAATCTAAACTAAAATTATAAATAATTTTCCCCACTTGTTTTGCAGGAGCATTATCATCAGCATCCCATTTTGTATTCATGGCAGCAATCTTAGCTTGATCGAGCAAACATCTGGCTGTATTTGTTGTTCCTTTTATTCCGGCAGTTGCGCTTATTGTTTTTCCATTTTGATCAACTGTAACTTCAACTACTACTTTTCCTTCTTCATTACACGTATATTTTGGGGCAGGCTTGGAGAGTGCTTTTCTGTTTCCTAAAGCATACCCAGATCCACCGCCAGAACCTCCGCCACTTCCGGCTCCGTAACCGCTTCCTGTGCCAATTCCGTTTCCTGTGCCATTTCCTCCTCCAGTTCCGCCACCAGAACCTCCAGTTCCATAATATCCTCCGGAACTTAAACTTCCGCCTGCTTTTCCTTTGTTTCCAGCCGCTTTATCATCTCCGTCTCCGCCTTTTTTTGATCCTTTTAAAATACTGGATAAAGCATCGTTCGTAGAATTTGAAACTTTTGGTTTCTCAGGAACAGGTTTTGCTTCCGGTTTTACAATTGGTGTTGGTTTTTTAGGTTTTTCTTTTACAGGAATAATTACGTCTTCTGCCGTAGTTGCTGTATTTTCCTGAGTTATTATAGCTTCATCCGGAGTTGCTTTTGCAGGAGCTTGTTTAGTTTCATTTTTTACATTTAAAACTTCACTCTTGTAATTTTCCCCGGAACCTAAATCACTATCTCCAAAATTTACTGTAACGCCGCCACCGCCACCGCCTGCAGCAAGTGCCGAATTGTTTTCGGGATTGTAAGGAGGCCAAAAGCGAATGAAAAATAAAAGCAATAACAGAACAGCATAAATAGCTGTAGATATTAATAGTGATTTCCTTTTATCTGAAGAATCGGTCGAAGTCATTGTAGATTCTGAATTTTGTAATAGTATTTAATAAAAACGTTTAAAAGTAGTAAAAATTGTTTAGAATCAAAGGGAGAATTTAACTGCAGAGTTCGCAAAGGTTTACGCAAAGTTCACAAAGCTCGTTGAGTTGTTTTTAGCATGCAGATTTGGCATATTGAGCAGATTTTTTCTTTTGAAGAATTAATAAAATAGTATAATTTTAAAAATAGATCTGCTCAATATGCCAAATCTGCGTGAAAATTTTATTGCAAAGTTTTTTTATCTGTTTAAATCCGTGTTAATCTGTGGGCAAAATTTCACCACAAAGGTTTGGAAATCTTTTTAATCCTTTTAATCTGCGGGAAAGAAAACGGACCAAATAAAAGTATTTGATCCGTTTAAATTAAAAGTATAAAAAAGAATTACACTAATTGTTTCAATGCAATTTCAAAAGCAGTTGCACTAATATTTGTTTTTGACGGATTTAAAGCATGAGCTTTTACAATCGCATTTTTTATAATTTCAGAAGTATCATTGAAAATTGCCTCATCTGTCATTTGAACTTTTTTCTCCATGAAATAAGCAAAAACCCTTGCCATTCCGCAATTTGAGATAAAATCAGGAATCAAACTCACTTTATGATCTACTTCTTCCATAATAGAACCGAAGAAAATTTCTTTGTCAGCAAAAGGAACATTCGCTCCACAAGAAATTACTTCTAATCCGTTTGCAATTAAACTATCGATTTGAGTTTGTTGTACCAATCTTGATGCGGCACAAGGCGTGAAAATTTCAGCACCAATAGTCCATATTTTTGAGTTGATTTCTTCAAACGGAATCATATTATCTGCGACTAATTTATTTCCGTCTTTATTTAAAAATAAAGTTTTAATTTCATCAAATGAAAAACCTTCTTCATTAATTAATCCGCCATCGCGATCAATAATTCCAATAACTTTTGCTCCCATTTCTGCAAGGTAAAAAGCAGCTGCAGAGCCTACGTTTCCAAAACCTTGTACAATGGCTTTTTTACCTTTTATGTCTCCGCCGTATGTTGCATAAAAATGACGAACTGCTTCTGCTACGCCATATCCTGTAATCATATCGGCAACAGTATATTTTCTGGTTACATCCGGAGAAAATTTTGGGTTTTCGATTACCTTAATTACACCTTGACGTAATTGACCAATTCTATTAATTTTATCAGCTTCTGTGGGTTTAAAATGTCCGTTAAAAACGCCTTCCTGCGGATGCCAGACACCACATTCTTCCGTCATAGGAATCACTTCGTGAATTTCATCTACATTTAAATCTCCGCCAGTTCCGTAATAACTTTTTAATAAAGGCGAAACTGCTTTGTACCAGCGTTGCAAAACCCCTTTTTTACGAGGATCATTCGGGTCAAAATTAATTCCGGATTTTGCGCCTCCAATTGCAGGTCCGGAAACTGAAAATTTAACCTCCATAGTTTTGGCTAACGACAAAACTTCATTCATATCTAAGCCTTTTCTCATTCTTGTTCCTCCACCAGCAGCTCCTCCGCGAAGTGAATTAATAACAGTCCAACCTTCGGCTTCTGTTTCAGAATCTTTCCAGTTAAAAACAATTTCAGGTGGTTTATTTTCAAATTGTTGTAATAAATCTTTCATTTTGTTGAGATATGTTTAGTTTGCGTAAAAGTATAAAATAGAATAATGCGAATAATGTATTTGACCTCAATTTTTATGAAACAAAAACAGAAAGCCGAAAACATTACGTTTTCGGCTTTCTAAATATTCTTATAATTTAAGAATTATATTCCAAGCAAGTGTTTTTTCAAAGTATCATCAACCGGTTTATCAGAAAGCCAGATTCCAAATAATGCTTTTTTGAAATCAAATCCGGAAACTTTTCCTTTTAAAACCTCATTTTTATAAACATTCACAGTTTGATCAAGTGGATTATAACCTAAAACAAAAACGTCTTTCTCAGTAATAGCATCACTTAGCAGGGTTTTAAATTGTTCTATTCTTGGTCTTAATTCTTCAAGATTGCTTCCGGCAGATTTTTCGAAACCACTATTCATTGCTTTTGTCAGTTTGCCTGACGAAACCATTGAAGATGTAATTTCAATTCTGATCGCCATTTCAGTATCGCTGTCAATTATAAATTTTGGATCCTGACTTAATTGAGATAGATACAATGCCTGCACATAAACTTCAAGCCACATTTTTGATCTTCCGCCAGCGCCATTAAGTTGTAAAGTCTTACCTTGAAATTCAATTTTTCTGGGTACTGTAACTCCGTTTACCTCTAATTGAGTTTGCGCAGAAACGGTCGAAAATTGTATGCTTAATAAGAGTGTAAGTACAAGTAAAATCTTTTTCATATTCATCAATTTTATAATTTTTGGGTAAAAATAATGCTAATTTATCAATTATACGCCGTTTTTTATAAAGTTTTTTTTGTGACGGATTTAATGTTTTTAATCCTATTTGATTAGTAATCAAATTAGTAAGAGTAATTTTACGTAGTTTTACGCATTTTAAGGTTTGTTTAATCTTTAGTAGATTAACTTTTGTAAAATCTGCTGTATTTTAGATGTTTTTGCGGGTATTAAATTCGTAAAATTTAAAGAAAACGTTGCTAACTTAGTACCTGTATTACTAAATTTTATAATTATTACGAAAACGATATCGTAATTTACTGTCGATATATTAAATTTATATGCGTGCATTGTTAATTCAACATTTAAAATTTATCTTTGGGAGCCTTTTTTTTAGGAAATAAAACATTCAAAAAACAAAACTAACCATCAGCTAAACAAAATATTTGAAATTTGGTTTAGATGAAACAATAAAAAAATACAATTATGGATTTCAATCTTACCGAAGAACATTTAATGATTCAACAAGCTGCGAGAGATTTTGCTCAAAACGAATTGTTGGCTGGAGTTATTGAACGTGACGAAAAACAAATTTTTCCGACCGAGCAAGTAAAAAAAATGGGACAATTAGGATTCATGGGAATGATGGTTGATCCTAAATACGGAGGAAGCGGTTTAGATACTATTTCATATGTAATTGCTATGGAAGAAATATCTAAAGTTGATGCATCAGCTTCGGTAGTAATGTCAGTAAACAACTCATTAGTTTGTTGGGGTTTACAAGAATTTGGAACCGAAGAACAAAAACAAAAATATTTACCGGGTTTAGCATCGGGTGAAATTCACGGAGCATTTTGCTTAAGTGAACCGGAAGCAGGAAGTGATGCAACTTCGCAAAAAACGACTGCCGTAGATATGGGAGATCACTACATTGTAAACGGAACTAAAAACTGGATTACAAACGGAAATACAGCATCCGTTTATTTAGTAATTGCTCAAACGCATCCGGAATTAAAACACAAAGGAATTAATGCGTTGATCATGACTAAAGATATGCCGGGATTTTCTATTGGTCCTAAAGAACAAAAAATGGGAATTCGTGGTTCTGATACACATTCTTTAATGTTTAGTGATGTAAAAGTTCCTAAAGAAAACAGAATTGGTGAAGATGGTTTCGGATTCAAATTTGCGATGAAAACTCTTGCCGGCGGACGTATCGGTATTGCATCTCAAGCTTTAGGAATCGCTTCCGGAGCTTATGAGTTGGCTTTAAAATATTCTAAAGAACGTAAAGCCTTTGGAACTGAAATTTGCAATCACCAGGCAATTGCGTTTAAATTAGCAGATATGGCGGTTAATATCGAAGCAGCGCGTCATTTATGTATGAAAGCAGCGTGGGATAAAGACCAGCATAAAAACTATGATGTAAGTGGGGCAATGGCAAAATTATTTGCTTCGCAAGTAGCTATGGATACGGCTGTTGAAGCAGTTCAGATTCACGGAGGAAATGGTTATGTAAAAGAATATCATGTAGAACGTTTTATGCGTGATGCAAAAATTACTCAAATTTATGAAGGAACTTCCGAAATTCAGAAAATAGTGATTTCAAGATCAGTTATCGCAGGATAATTTATTTAAATATAAAGAATCAAACCCTTTCAGACTTAGTGTCTGAAAGGGTTTTTTATTTGGAAAATATTGAAAATGATAAATTAAAATGTATTTCTGATTGTAAGAGTGAATTTAAAATGGTAGTTGACATTTTTTGAAATTCGAGGGAAACTATAAATCAATAATGATCGTATATTATAATAGACGCAAGATTCGGTTTGTAGCCTATTTCGTTTATGTTTTAGATTGCCTTAAATTATAAAAAACAATTGTTTAACTTTCTAAATTTAAATAGCCATGTTATTAAAATCAATACGTTACAGTTTAGATGAATTAATTTATCTGTTAAATCAATTGTCAGATAAAGGATATTCTAAATCTTGTGAATCTTTAGGGAATGAAACAATTGGTGAACACACAAGACACATTATCGAAATGTTTCAATGTCTTGAAAATAGTTATGATTTAGGTATTTTGAATTATGGCAATCGAGAAAGAAATGATCAAATTGAAACAGAAATTGAATTTGCGAAGCAATGCGTTGTTGAAATAAGAACGGGATTAAAAAGTGAAAATAAAATTCTTTATCTTGAGCATGTTATTGGTGGACTTGCAATCAGAATTCAAAGTAGTTATTATCGTGAATTACTTTATAATCTGGAAAATTGTATCCATCATCAGACTTTGATAAAAGTAGCAGTTTTAAAATTTCAGAATATTGCTGTCATTGAAAATTCTGGGATTGCTGATTCTACCAGTGAATATAGAAACTAGTAGTTTCCATTGTCTAAGTTGCTATTGTCGAAAAGACAGCCAGAATATGACTATTATATGTTCAAACAATCGAAAATCTCCGTTAATGATTTAAAGTTTATCATTACTTAAATTTACAATAGATAGAAAGTTAAAATATTATTATATTGCAGGAACTTTGATGTCTGTTTTTAAGAACATTGAGTTTGATTTTACAAATTCTTTTGGTAAAGAATTTGTTTTAAAATTTATAATCCTCGTTTTATTTCGGTACCCATTTTAAGGAATCGTTCAGGCTTACAAAGTGTATAAAAAATATTTTAAATTATCTGCTTTAGAAATTTAATTCTGAAGTCAAAAACATTTCAGTTTATGAAAAAACTATATTTTCTTCTTCCGTTTGTTTTATTAGCATGCAAATCAATTCAGTCAACAAGTGAAAAGACTTCAAAAGAAAATTCAAAACCTATTGAAGTCGCTTATAAAGTTAATGAAGCAGAAGTTTCAGAATTCCTTAAGTATCTTTCTTCAGATGAATTAGAAGGCCGTGAAACCGGAACAAAAGGAATAGAGAAAGCTGCGGTTTTTTTAGAAGATTTCTTTAAAAAAAACAATGTAAAACCATATTTTTCTTCTTATCGCGATACAATTACAAATTTTAAAGCTGCCGCTTTTAATATTGTTGGAGTTTTAGAAGGAACTGATCCGGTTCTCAAAAAAGAGTTTATAGTTCTAAGCGCACATTATGACCATATTGGATTAGAGAAAAAGAAACAAGCTGACATTGTTTTTAATGGAGCTAATGATGATGCATCAGGAGTTACAGCTGTTGCGCAAATGGCGAAATATTTTAGTGAGACAAAATCAAATAAACGAAGTATTCTTTTTGTGTTTTTTACCGGAGAAGAAAAAGGGTTGTTAGGTTCTAAAAGTTTAGTGCAAAAACTTAAAAAGCAAGATTTTAATTTATACACACAATTAAATATCGAAATGATTGGCGTTCCTATGAAACGTGATTATCTGGCGTATGTTACCGGTTTTGACAAATCCAACATGGCGGAAAAAATCAATGAATATACAGGCAAAAAAACAATTGGCTTTTTACCAAAAGAAGCTGAATATGAATTATTTTACAGATCAGACAATTATTCTTTTTATGATGTTTTCAAGAAACCATGTCAATCAATAAGTACTTTTGATTTTGAGAATTTTGATTTTTATCACCATGTCTCAGATGAATTCAAAGTAATGGATATTCCGCATATGACATCTTTTATACAAGAATTTTTGCCAGCTGTAACTATAATTGCAACTTCGCCAACACAAGAAATTACAATGAATAAATAATCGGTCTTTCTATCTGATTTGCTTATTTTTGCTTTATGAAAAATATTATTGTTACCGGAACCAGTCGAGGAATTGGTTACGAATTAGCTTTACAATTTGCTAATGCCGGAAATCAGGTTTTAGCCATTTCCAGAAAAATACCTCAAACGCTTTTAGAACATCAAAATATTACTTGCCTTTCAGTTGATCTGGCAGATGAAACTGCTTTGCAGGAAGTAGAAAATTTTCTTTCATCTACCTGGGAAAAAGTGGATGCAGTAGTTCACAATGCCGGAGCTTTATTATTAAAACCTTTCGCTGAAACCACTCAGGCTGATTTTGAAAGTATTTATAAAGTAAATGTTTTTGCAGTGGCGAATCTTACCAGAATTTGTTTGCCCTATCTTCAAAAAGGAAGTCATGTTGTAACCATCAGTTCTATTGGCGGAGTAAGAGGAAGTCTTAAATTTGCAGGATTAGCTGCTTATAGTTCCAGTAAAGGAGCTGTAATTACATTAAGCGAGTTATTAGCAGAAGAATATAAGGAGCAAGGAATCTCATTTAATGTTTTAGCTCTGGGTTCAGTTCAGACAGAAATGCTTCAGGAGGCTTTTCCAGGTTATCAGGCGCCAATTTCTGCCGAAGGAATGGCAAATTATATTTATGATTTTACTCTTAACGGAAATAAATATTTTAACGGAAAAGTTTTAGAAGTTTCTTCAACAAATCCTTAAATTTTTTAAATTCCAAAAAATAAATTCCAAATTCCAATTTTTAAAACATCTAACGAATAACATTTAACTTAAAACATTGAACGAAACTCTAGCAAGATATATACCCGAACACGCTGTAAAGCCTGTCTTTGATTTGATTGTTAATAATCAGGTTCATCTAAAAATCGTAAATGAACGCCAGACGCGTCATGGAGATTACAGGAGAGGACCAAGTGGTAAACATGAGATTACGGTAAATTCGAGTTTAAATAAATATCGTTTTTTGATTACGCTTATCCATGAGATTTCTCATTTAGTGGCATTTGAAAAATTCGGAAGAAATATAAAACCTCACGGAAATGAATGGAAGCATACTTTTCAGCGTATGATGATTCCTTTTATTCGTCCCGAGATCTTTCCTGGTGGTTTATTGCCGTTATTAGCACGACATTTTAAAAATCCATCTGCAAGTAGCGACACAGATACAACTTTGTCTCTGGCATTAAAACAATACGATGCGGGAAATGATAAAAACTATGTTTTTGAAATTCCGTATGGAAGTGTTTTCAGAATTAAAAACGGAAAAATATTTAAGAAGTTAGCTGTTCGAACCAAACGTTTTGAATGTATAGAAATAAGTTCCGGAAAGACCTATCTTTTTAATCCAAATGCCGAGGTTGAATTAATAAATTCGAATCAAAGTTAAATTCCAAATAAAAGAAAAATTCCAAATTCCAAACTGTAGCAGTTGGAATTTGGAATTTTTTATTAAGTTTTTCCAAGAGAATTGGAATTTTTACTTTTACAATTTAAAAAAGTTTTTAGCCTTTTAAATAAGCTTCTCGAACTTTTTTAAACAGGTTTGAAGAGTAAACAAACTTGACAATATCTTTATTATCAGTTCTAAAAATCTCTTCTTTAGTTCCCTGCCATGCTTTTATTCCTTTTTTTAGAAAGACAATATTTTCTCCAATTTCCATTACTGAGTTCATATCGTGCGTATTGATAACGGTTGTGATATTATATTCTTCGGTAATTTCTTTAATAAGATTATCGATCAAAGTAGATGTATTTGGATCTAAACCTGAGTTAGGCTCATCGCAGAATAAGTATTTTGGATTATTTACAATAGCACGTGCAATTGCCACACGCTTCTGCATTCCTCCTGAAATCTCCGAAGGTAATTTTTGGTGTGCATCGACTAAGTTTACTCTTTCTAAAACAAAATCAACACGCTCTTTGATTTTGGCTTTGTTATCATTGGTAAACATTTTTAAAGGGAAAGCTACATTTTCTGCAACAGTCATCGAATCAAATAAAGCACTTCCTTGAAAAACCATTCCAATTTCAGTTCTTAATTCTCTTTTTTCATCTGGATTTAATTCAGAATAAATGCGTCCGTCAAATTCAATAGTTCCTGAATCAGGTGTATGAATTCCTAATAACGTTTTTAATAAAACTGTTTTTCCGGATCCACTTTGCCCAATAATTAAGTTGGTTTTTCCAGATTCAAAAACTGTTGAAACACCTTTTAAAACTTTACTGTCACCAAATGATTTTTCTATGTTTTTTACTTCTATCATTATCCTAATAATAATTGAGTTAATATATAATTAAAGAGAATAATACAAACCGATGTCCATACAAATGAAACTGTACTTGCTTTACCAACTTCAAGTGCACCACCTTTCATGTAATATCCATGAAAAGAAGGAATTGTCGCTAATAACATTGCAAATATTAAGGTTTTGATAAATGCATATGTAATGTGAAAAGGGATAAATTCCATTTGAGCACCCTGAATAAAATCCTCACTGGTTGAAAATCCACCGTAGGCACAAGCAAGCCATCCGCCAAAAACACCAAGGAACATACTGATTCCAATCACAAAAGGATACATTAGCAGGGCTATTATTTTTGGAAATACAAGATAGTTTAATGAGTTAACACCCATAACCTCTAAAGCATCAATTTGTTCAGTAACACGCATCGTTCCAATACTTGAAGTAATATATGAACCCATTTTACCTGCCATAATAACAGATATAAAAGTAGGAGCAAACTCCAGAATTACAGATTGACGTGTGGCAAAACCAATTAAATATTTTGGAATTAAAGGATTAGTTAAATTCAGCGCAGTTTGAATCGCAACAACTCCTCCAATAAAGAAGGAAATAAAGCAAACGATTCCAAGGGAATCAATAATTAAATCATCGATTTCTTTTAAAATCAAACTTTTCATAACAGGCCATTTGGTCTGTTTATTGAAAATTTCTTTCAGCATTAAAAAATATCTCCCTATCTGGGATAAATAACGAATTAGCATCATAGTTTTACAAATATTGGCTAAGGTAAAAAGAAGTTACGAGTTTTGGGTTATGAGTTAAGGAATTTCGGTTATTTTCCGAGTCAAATTAACTTTTGTTTCATTTTCTTCAAACGGTAATTTCTAATAAATTTAGCTTGTTCGGGAGTAACTAATAAAGGAGTTTTTGCTTTTTTTGCTTTCCAAAACCCTCTGACATAGTCAAAAAATAAAAATGGTTTTTTCTTCATCATCGCCAGTTTTGCTGATGCAATTGCCGTGATTGTAAAACCATATCCTAATGTATAAAAAGCTTCGCCTTGTTTATAACGTGCTGTTTTGTTGTAGTTTGCGCCTGTTGGCTTAAGGTGTTTTACATGTAAAGATTCATCGGTAACTATTTTCCAGTCATAATATTTACACAGTAATTCGTCAACAGTATCCCAACCCATAGAAGGTTTTAAGCCTCCAATTTGCTGATACGTTTCCTTTCTGTACGCTTTCAATGCACCTCGAATATGGTCTTTATCGGTTAGGTTTTCTAAGATCCAGTCTCCATTTTTTTCTATGTAACAAAAACCTCCAGCCATTCCAATTTTTGGATCAGATTGAAAATGTTTAATAATAGTTTCGAAATAGTTAACTGGAAAAATTAAATCGCCGTCTATTTTTACAATAATATCATAATCTGAATCCAACGTTTCAAAACCTTTCTGGAAAGCCTGAATTACTTTGCTCCCCGGCATATGAATTGCATCCGAAGTTTTGTTTACTACAGAAATAAATGGATATTCTTTTGCATATCCCAACACAATTTCTTCTGTTTTATCTGTAGAATTGTCATTTACAACAACAACTTTTGAGGGTAAAACAGTTTGAGAAACTAAAGAATCTAAGGTCAAACCAATAAGGTCTTGCTCGTTGTGCGCGGGAATAACGATATAATACTTCATTTTAAATTCCAATTTTTTAAATTCCAAATTCCAACATTATAAAAATAAATTCCAATTTTCTAAAATTCCAAATTCCAATTTAAAGCTGGTTCAAATTGGAATTTGGAATTTATTTTTTGGAATTTGTTTAAGCTTTTATTTTCTCCGCTACAACAATATAATATCTTGGAGTGAAATATCTTAATAATGGTCTGAAACCAAGCTTTTTTACCGGATGCGTGAATTTTTGTCTGTCGGTAATTTTCCAGCCTGTTTTTTCTAAAAGCCAGTCTAATTGCCAATCTTCAAATTCATGGTAATGTCTGTCCCACATGTCGGTTTTAGAACGATATGCCGGTGAAAACCACAAACGTAACGGAATTGAAATTAGTAATTTATCACATTTCACGTTTTCTAAAATTGTGTATGGATTTAGAAGATGTTCGAAAATTTCAAATGCGGTAAAAACGGTGTAATCTTCAGTTTGTAAAGCAGTCTGATCGTTGTCTAGATCTTCACCTTTTGTGTTTTTTACGGTATAGCCATTTTCTTCCATTATTTTAGAAAATGGATTTGGCACACCAA
The DNA here is from genome assembly GCF_044006475.1 of Flavobacterium sp. FlaQc-47. NCBI lineage: Bacteria > Pseudomonadati > Bacteroidota > Flavobacteriia > Flavobacteriales > Flavobacteriaceae > Flavobacterium > Flavobacterium sp. FlaQc-47. Next base: position 21,116 of record NZ_JBIPCQ010000005.1, read on the forward strand.
AATCAAAAATGGTTTCTGATGTTTTAACGTGTTTTTGTAAAAACTCTAAAGTAAGTTTGAATCTTTTATTCGGAAACGTTTTTTCGTACATTTTTTATTTTTTATCGGCAAAGGCGCAAATATACTAAAAAGTCCGCATTTTAAGGTGCGGACTTTTTTTAGTTTTGAGATTCAGTCTCAGTAATCAGTTCAGCAGACTGTGACTGAATACTGCGACTGTAAACTAGTATCGGTAAACAAAAGCATTAACGTTCATTCCTGCTCCAACCGAAGCAAAAATTACAACATCACCTTTGTTGATTTCGTGATTTTCTAATTTCCCCTGAATTAATAAGTCATATAAAGTAGGAACTGTTGCAACGCTTGAGTTTCCTAAATCGTGAATGCTCATTGGCATAATGTTTTCGGGTGCCGTTCTGTCGTATAATTTGTAGAAACGAGCAATAATCGCTTCATCCATTTTTTCATTGGCCTGGTGAATCAGGATTTTCTTTACGTCGTCAATTCCAATTCCGCTTTTGTCAAGACAGCTTTTCATAGCACATGGAACCTGGCTTAAAGCAAATTCGTAAATTTTACGGCCATACATTTTAATATACTTAATATCCGGATCTAAATCTGGATTGTATGATTTCCCAAAGTATAAAAAGTTAGCTTCATCATTTGCGTATGTAGCACTTTCATAGGATAACAAACCAGTTTCTTCATCATCAGAAGCTTCTAAAATTGAAGCACCTGCACCATCAGAATAGATCATTGAATCACGATCATGATCGTCAACAACTCTTGATAACGTTTCTGCACCAATGACCAAAACTCTTTTTGCCATTCCGGATTTGATAAATGCATTTGCCTGTAAAACGCCCTCAATCCATCCCGGACATCCAAAAAGAATATCATAAGCGACACATTTTGGGTTTTTAATATCTAATTTGTTTTTTACACGAGTTGCTAAACTTGGTAAAATATCAGATTGATTTGTTCCTGATTTTACATCTCCAAAATTATGTGCAAATATTATATAGTCTAAAGTTTCACGATCGATTTTAGCATTTTCAATTGCTCTTTCGGCAGCAAAAAAAGCGAGATCAGATGAGGTATGATGATCTTCGGCATAACGGCGATTTTCGATTCCCGTAATACCTTTAAATTTTTTAATTACAACTTCGTTTGGGTAAGCAAAAGGAGTTCCGTCTTCATTCAAAAAAACATGATCACCAAAATCAGTATTGCTCACTTCTTTGTTTGGAATATAACTTCCTATGCCTATTATTTTTATTTTCATTATTCCTGAATTATCCGGTAAATTTATCGCTAAATTATAAATAAATTTATGATAACTATCATAAAAAATACTATGCATGCATATAATTATGAAATAATAATTATTTATCGGATTTATTGTTTATTTTTTAATGATTTTTGAGTTTAACCGAGATTTCAAACGTTTGAGATTTTCGGTATAGTTATTTTTTGTTGCTTCAGGTTTGAGGTTTCAGGGTTACGTCTGGATTTGAAACGTTAAACCTGAAACAAAAATAACTAAAAGAAAACCCGACAAGTTTAAAAATCTGTCGGGCTTAATAATTTATAATAAAGAGAACTATTTCTTAGTTTTCCATATAAGCTTCAATAGGAGCACAGCTACAAATTAAATTTCTATCTCCAAAAGCATCATCTGCTCTTCGAACTGAAGGCCAGAATTTGTTATCGGCAATATATTCTAATGGAAAAGCAGCTTGTTCTCTTGTGTATGGAAATTCCCAGGTTTCAGCAGTTAACATTGCTAAAGTATGAGGGGAATTTTTCAATACATTATTGCTGTCTTCGATTGTAGCCGCTTCAATTTCTTTTCTGATTGAAATCATAGCGTCACAAAAACGATCTAATTCTTCTAAGTTTTCACTTTCAGTTGGTTCGATCATTAAAGTTCCTGCAACCGGAAAAGAAACTGTTGGTGCGTGGAAACCGTAATCCATCAAACGTTTTGCGATATCTGTTACTTCGATTCCTTTTTGTTTGAAAGGACGACATTCTAAGATCATCTCGTGAGCTGCACGACCCATTTCTCCAGAATATAAAGTATCGTAATGTCCGTTTAATTTTTCTTTGATATAGTTGGCATTTAAAATCGCATGTTCAGTAGCACTTTTTAAACCTTCGGCACCAAGCATTGAAATATATCCGTAAGAAATCAAACAAACTAATGCAGATCCCCAAGGAGCAGCAGAAATAGCTGTAATTGCAGTTTCTCCTCCTGTTGGAATTACCGGATTTCCTGGTAAAAAAGGAACTAATTGTGGCGCCACACAAATAGGACCAACACCTGGACCTCCACCACCGTGAGGAATCGCGAATGTTTTGTGTAAGTTCAAGTGACAAACATCAGCACCAATTGTAGCCGGATTTGTTAACCCTACTTGCGCGTTCATATTTGCACCGTCCATATAAACTTGTCCACCATTATCGTGGATTAATTTTGTAATTTCCTGAATTGCACTTTCAAAAACTCCGTGAGTTGATGGATACGTTACCATCAAACAAGAAAGATTGTCTTTATGAAGAATTGCTTTTTCACGTAAATCTTCCACGTCGATATTTCCGTTTTCAAGCGTTTTAGTAACCACAACTTTCATTCCTGCCATAGCAGCCGAAGCAGGGTTTGTACCGTGAGCCGATGAAGGTATCAAAGCAATATTTCTATGATCGTCTCCACGAGATTGGTGGTACGCACGAATAACCATAAGTCCTGCGTATTCTCCTTGTGCACCAGAATTTGGCTGTAAAGTAGTTCCGGCAAAACCTGTAATTACATTTAACTGCTGTTCTAATTTTTTCAACATTTCCTGATATCCCTGAGCTTGGTCAAGCGGAGCAAAAGGGTGAATGTTATTCCAGTTTGGGTTACTTAACGGAAGCATTTCTGCAGCAGCGTTCAATTTCATGGTACAAGAACCTAGCGAAATCATCGAGTGATTCAATGCTAAATCTTTACGCTCTAACATTTTGATGTAACGCATTAGCGCCGTTTCAGAATGGTATTTATTGAAAACATCATGTGTCAGGAAACTAGAAGTTCTGTTTACTGAATCAGGATAATGATTTGTTTCTGTAAAGTCAGAAATTGTAGTGGGTTGTAACGAAAGTGCTTCAGCAAAAATAGTGATGATATCGTTTACGTCAGAAACACTTGTAGTTTCGTTTAACGAAATAGAGATTGTGTTTTCATCAACATAGTAAAAGTTTACTTCTTTTGCTTCTGCAACTGCTTTTACTTTTTTAGCATCAGCTTTTACTAAAATGGTATCAAAGAAAGCTGAGTTCAATTGTTCTACACCTAAAGTTTTCAATTCGTTTGCTAAAGTTGCTGCCGCAGCGTGTACTTTATTAGCGATATATTGTAAACCTTTTGGTCCGTGATACACTGCATACATTCCTGCCATTACAGATAATAAAACCTGAGCCGTACAAATGTTTGAAGTTGCTTTATCACGTTTGATATGTTGTTCACGGGTTTGCAATGCCATACGTAAAGCGCGGTTTCCGTTTGTATCAACAGTAACCCCAATAATACGTCCGGGCATGCTTCGTTTGTATTCATTTTTTGTTGCAAAGTACGCAGCGTGAGGACCACCGTAACCTAACGGAATTCCGAAACGTTGTGTTGTTCCTACCACAACTGCAGCTCCCATTTCTCCCGGAGGTGTTAATTTTGCTAAACTTAAAATATCAGCAGCAACGGCTACTTTAATTTCGCTTGCAGCCGCTTTTTCAATAAAAGCAGTATAATCGTAAACTTGTCCGTATTTTCCAGGATATTGTAAAATAGCTCCGAAAAATTCTGTAGAAAAATCAAAAGTTTCATGGTTGCCAATTACTAATTCAACTCCAATAGGTGTTGCACGAGTTTGCAAAACAGAAAGTGTCTGAGGAAGAATTTCTTCTGAAACGAAAAATTTATTTACGTTGTTTTTCTTTTGATCGCGAGAACGAACGTCCAGCAATAATGCCATAGCTTCGGCAGCAGCAGTTCCTTCATCAAGTAAAGATGCATTTGCAATTTCCATTCCTGTTAATTCAATAACAGTAGTCTGAAAATTTAAAATTGCTTCAAGACGACCTTGTGCAATTTCGGCCTGATACGGAGTATAAGCCGTGTACCATCCCGGGTTTTCAAAAACATTACGTTGAATCACAGCCGGAACAATTGCCTGATTGTAACCTAAACCAATGTACGTTTTAAAGATTTTATTTTTATTACCCAATTGCTGAATATGGTTCGAAAACTCATATTCTGTCATAGCTGGATCTAAGTTTAAAGGTGCTTTTAAACGAATATCATCCGGAAGCGTTTCGTAAACAAGTTGTTCGATCGATTCAACTCCAATGGTTTGTAACATGTGTTGAAGATCTGTTTCTCTTGGGCCAATGTGTCTTAAAGCAAAAGCATCTGTTTTCATTTGTAGCTATCTATTTTTTTAGGGCAATGTAATATTCAATGTGTTGTCTTTGATTTAATCAGGTGTTACACAACGTTTATTACATTTTATAGTAAATGTGTTGTTTTTTTGTCGCGCAAAATTAAGTATTATTAATAATTTAATAGGTATTTTTAACTTCAATTTTTATGAAATTTACAACTAAAGAGTTGATTTGTTAATAATTGATTAGAATTAGGAAATGAAACTATTAAAACACATATTCGATTTTTACCTCAACAGCAGTATTCATGTGGCTTTATCCTGTTATGCTCTGGTCCGAATTACGTTTCATGTGTTTCATATTCAGTATGATGAGCCAATGGGTTTGTTCGTTTTTTTTGGAACAATTGTGGGGTATAATTTTGTTAAATATGATGCATTGGTTCGCGTGAAGAAAAAACCAATAGGAAATCAATTAAAAATTATTGCTGTTTTAAGTTTTATATCCCTGATTTTAGTCGGCTATTATTTTTTTCATTTAAAGCGAATTACTCAAATAGTTTCCTTCGGCATTTTTGCCATAACAGCACTTTATACACTTCCGTTTTTCCCGAATCGCAAAAATGCCAGAAATTGGGCCGGCGTAAAAATTTACATCGTTGCACTTTGTTGGGTAGGTGCTACATTGGTTTTACCTTATATAAATGCAGAAATTCCTTTTGTACCTAATTTTTATATCAAATGCATTCAGCGATTTGTCTTGGTTTTTGTGCTGATTTTGGTTTTCGAAATTTTGGATTTAGCAAATGACGATCCGCATTTAAAAACCGTTCCGCAAACAATAGGAGTGAAGCGTACTAAAATTTTAGGATTTTCATTATTGGTTCCGTTTTGGATCGTTGGTCTATGGACTTTTAGTATTCATGAACTCATAATAAATCTTATTATGGTCATCATGTTAATGTTGTTTATTTTGTTTGCAAACCAAAAGCGATCGAAATATTACACTTCTTTTTGGGTCGAAAGTGTTCCAATTTTCTGGTGGCTTATGATTGTTTTTCTGTAGAATAAATTTAATTCTTTGGGCGTGTTCGCTGAAAAAAGCGAACCGGGCTATCCGCTACAAGTCCTCGCTCTTCCTTCGTCAGGCTGTGGGCTTTCCACTTCTATCCCTCGCGCAAACCGTAAAACGATAAATATTGTTTTCAAAAGAGATATTTTTCTTTTGAATAGACTCCAGCTTTAGCTTAAGGTAAAAATAAATCATCAGTATGGCTTTAGCCGAATAATAAAATTTGGCTAAAGCCAGAAATACTCTATAAAGTTTACCTCTAGCTAAAGCTGGAGGCAAGTCAATTTATTATATTAAAATCTGCCTAATCTGCATCCCGATAGCTATCGGGACTGCGAGAGAAAAAAAACTATTTCGTTTTCTGTTCCGCCAAAGCTTTATTCAAATCAGCTTTTGCTTCATTTAATTTTTTCTTTTTCTTGTCGATTTTTTCTTTGCTTTCGTTGTCTTTGATAGCTTTGTTTAGATCAGCCGTTTTCTCGTTTACTTTTTGCTGTTTCTCTTTAACTTTTTTATCAAGATCATTGTTAACTGTTTTCGTGGTACAATTTTTCTTAGTACTAGAAATAGCATCTTCAACTCCCTTTATTTGGTTTTGATTCCCGGCTTTTTTAGCAGCAACTAATTTGGTGTTTAATTCACATAACTTTCTTTCACAACCTTTAAAAGTTGTACAATTGCTTTGTGCAAATCCAATAATAGAAAACGCAAAAAATGTAATTGATAAAATTTTAGTTTTTAGTGTCATAAGTTTGGTTTTAGATTAGATTACTTTCTTAAAAGTAAGAAAAAAATTATATTAAATTTATTTCTTCACAGACTTTTTTCAGAGTTTTATTTCTTTCTAAAAGAAAATGGGTCAGATGATTTTCTAAAAATAAAACATCAAACCATTTTCCGAAAATCCCAGCGGGAGTTTCATATTGCATTTTATCTTTCATAATTGTAACACCATTTTCTTCTTCAAAAAAATGTTCATGTTTAAAAAATTTGAATTTTCCTTCTTCCATTTCATCAACAAAATAATTGTTGAAATTCATTGCCGTAATTCGGCTTTTATGAGTGAGATAAAATCCAAAATGTTTTCCCCGCCAGGTTACTGTTTCATTTAAATTTATTAATCCTGATGTAACTCCTGCAATTGCCACTTCGTTTGATTTGCTGGCAGATTGTTGGTGAATATCAATATTTCTGGATGCATCAAAAACTATTTTTTGTGATGCTTTTATTTTTGTTGTGAGGTTTATGGTTGTCATTGTTTCTAATTTTAATTGCCTAATAAATTTTCAAAAGACTTATCAATATCTCCAAACTTAAAATTAAAATCATTTTCTAATAGTCGTTTCGGAATCACATTTCTGCTTTTTAAAACCAATTCAGTTTCTGTTCGAATGAAAAAGGATCCAATTTCTAGCAAGAATGCGTTCACTGGAATTCCGAAAGGAAAACCAATTGATTTTCTAAGTTTTTCCATAAAATCTACATTGCGAACTGGTTTAGGAGAAACAATATTAATAACTCCGGTAATTTCTTTTTGAATGATAAAATCAATTGCATTTGCAAAATCCTCTTCGTGAATCCAACTGATAAACTGATTTCCTTTTCCTTGTTTTCCTCCAAATCCTATTTTGGACAAAGTTTTTAACGGAATAAAAGCACCTCCATTTTTTCCTAAAACTATGGAGGTTCGCAAAGCAGTTTTTAATGTATTTGGTGCTTGGGTTTTAAAGAATGCTTTCTCCCATGAAAGTGCCACATTAATCGAAAAATCATTACCTATTTCACCATTGATTTCATCCATTTCTTTATCTAATGAAAAGCGATAGATTGTTGAGGTTGATGAATTCAGCCAGTGTTTTGGTGGATTTTTACAATTTAAAACAGCTTTATTTAAAATCTTCGTACTTTCAATTCGTGATAAAAGAATCTCTTTTTTGTTTTTTTTGGTGTAACGGCAATCAACAGATTTTCCTGCAAGATTAATTAAAACCGTTGCATTTTCTAACTCATTTTCCCAGCCTGAAAAAGTTCGGGCATTCCAGTTTATATATTTGATCCCGTTAATAGTTTGAGATTTTCCTCTGGTCAAAATTACAATTTCTTCAAATTTATTCTTGAAATGATTTACTAATACTTGTCCTAAAAATCCTGTTCCGGCTGCGATAATGAGTTTTTTCATGTTTTGATTTTTTAGCCACATTTAAAAATTTGTGGGAATTTGTGTAATTCGTGGCAAACTTTTTTAATTAGTTTAAAATTAAAAGTAAAGCAAGAATTCGATAGAGAACCCAAGTGTAAGAGAGATAAAAAGGAAGTTTTAAAAGTTTGATTCTTCTAAAATGCTCTTTAAACATTATTAAAACTGTTATGGCAAACCAGCTTAAAACTAATATTTGAGGGATATTTATAAATTGATTTAGAAGTAAAATCGGAATCAAAATTAAAGACCCCATTAAAGATACGGTCATTAAATTGCCCGCATAATTCATAATTGTTTTTTTATCTGCTTTTAAAAGAAATAAACCCTGAAAAACAATTTGCCCAAACGCTAAAATAAGTTCTCTAAAAATAGTTGATTTGGGTAAATTTAAAATTAGATTAGAATATCTAAACAATACGAAACTTGTTATGGTTAAGGCAAATCCAATAAAAAGAAAACGGTATTTATAGCTAAAATCCGGAGTACATTGTAATTTGTTTTCTTCGTTGATAGGTCCCGGAATTATTACTTTTCGATTATAAGAAACAAAAGAATATAACTTTCTTAAAAGGAAATGAATTGGTTTTATTTTTCCTGTTTTTTCAATAAAAGGAAATGAAAATCCAACCACTTTCAATAAGCTATCAATGCCGTAAGTTACCGTTTTTGTATTATTATCAATCAAAGCGATTTCGTTTGGCGCACGTTTTAAGTCTACAAAATTTTGTTCCTCTTCAGATAATTGACAATATGATTTTCGACCATTTTTGTCTAACATTCCGCTTTTTACAAAGCCGGTCGTGTATAAACTGCAAAGTGGACAATCTTCATCATAAAGCAAGGTTTGGTTTTCTAAAGTTTTCATGATTTCTGGTTTTATAGAGTCTTAATTGATGCAAAATTTTAATTGTATTCTTCTTCTTTTTCTTCTAAAACTAATTCTGATTCCAGCTTTCGTTTATTTCTAACACTGATTTTTGAACCTTTGGCCAGGAAAACCGAAGCAGGATTTGCGGTTTGTAAAAACTCAAAATCATTACCATAGGTTTTTTTAAAATCGATGTCTACATTATAATTTATGACTTCATATTGTTCCCATCTCGGGTGTCTGACTTCATATTCATATGTGGTGTTTTGATCAATTTTAGTATATCCGAAATAATGTTCTGTAATAAATTCAGCTTCAGAATCGATCTGGATTTCAACCGGATCTTTTTTAGTTTCTATTTGAATCGTATTCCAGTTTTCTTCTTTTTTCCATTGATAAATAAAAGAGTTTGAGTTTGAATTTTCAATGATTTTATGTTGCATTTTTTGAGTTTCATAATGCTCCTGATACAAATTGTTGGCGATAAAAGTGATGGCTTTTTTAGGAACAATTTCTTTAATAAAAACAACACCGCGTTTCCATTCGCCATTCTCGAAACGCTTTACATAAAATCTGAGATTTATTTCTTCAAAATCAATATGAAAAGGCACTTTAATACCTAGAACTTTCGTGTTTTTAAACATGAAACCAACAAGACTCACATAACATTTGTTGTTCCATATATCTATTTGAGTGCCAGACGGAACATATTTTTCTAGTATTTTAGCATCAACTTCATAATTGAAAAGGGCTAAGTTTTTCCATTCTGCTTTTAAGAAGTTCATAGTTTTGCTTTTTTGTAGATTATTATTGAAAGATAAATGGCCAAAACTGCAGGCATAGTGAGTAATATAATTCTTAAACTTTCACTATAGTAAATTACGATCTGAATGAAACATAACAGAAAAAACATCATTACGCCCCCAATATAAATTTGAATAAATCTATTATGCGGCTCTTCAAATATCAATTTGATTCCTAATAGAACTTGAATAAAGCCTGTTATAACAGTTGAGAGCATGGCATAAAAAAATGCGCCTTCTTTTGCAATTGGATAGGTGAGTAAAATTAAGAGCGGAAGCCCGATAGCAAAAGTATTAAGTTGTAATATTGTTTTCATAGTTATTTTTGTTTTAAACTTTCAGAAAAAAATGAAAGTTTTAATTAAATTTTTTTATTTCATGATTTTCAAGACCAAACGTCCTAACCAGTTATCATTGAATTCCGTCATTTTGTCTAACATATTATCTGCTTTTAAAACAAAATCATACAATTTAGAAGTTTGATCTACAAAGTGTTTTTCTTCAGCTGAACTACTTGCGTCAATTGTCGAAACTTCTTTTAAAATTTTAAGAGCTGGTTTGATTTCTCTTTTACTTCTTTCTCTTGCAATTTTTACTGCTAATTCGTCTAAATCTTTTTCGGCAGTAAAAAATTCTCTTCTTTCTCCGGCTTTGTATTCTTTATAAACAATTCCCCAATCCATTAGAGCTTTTAGATTCATGCTCGTATTGCCTCTGGAAATTTGCAATTCGTCCATAATATCTTCCATTGAAACAGGTTCATTAGAGATCATTAATAAAGCATGTATTTGTGCCATGGTTTTATTAATTCCCCATTGAGAACCTAATGCTCCCCAAGTCTGTACAAACTTATTTTTTGCTTCTTTGAATTCCATGAAGCAAATGTATACAAAAGTTTTTAAACTTTCAAAAATAAATGAAAGTTTATTTTCTACAAGTAACTTTTTTCAGATTTATACAAAATCAGGTGTTTATACGCATCAAATTTTTCTGTGCCATTTATTACCTAAGTTCATGTCTAATTAATTCCATTTTGTAGCATTTTATCAAAAACACCTCATTATATACTATAGTTTTGAATAAAAATAAACCCATAAATGCATTGTTTAAAATGGTTTAACTGTTTAATACAATGTGATTTGCAAATAAAATACGTGGAGCAGAACCCACTAAAAAAAACGAGGCGTCACCGAAAAGCCTTATGAGTAGGAAACCCAAAAACAAAAAGTTATGTCAGATTTATTATTAGGTGCTTATTTAGCAAAAGGCACAATAGGAAATGTAGGAACACCAGGTGCTCCAATCGCTTCATTTAGTTTAGTAGTTGTACCATCACAAAATTCTGTATCTGGTACAGTTGTAATTACACAGGCAATACCAGGTCCTGATAGTCATATTGTTGTTCAGGTAAAAGGAAAAATACATGCAACAGGATTTGGAGAATTTACTAAAGTAGTGAGTCTTCAAGGTCAATATGTTCATTCTTTCCCTCCTCCTGCAATTGGTGCTTTTTTAGCTGATTTTGATGCTCATTTGTCGATCAATGATGCCTGGAACGGAACTGGAGGTTTTTCATACTATAAACATCAAGTTGAAAAAGTACCAGTAGCTTCAGCGAAAAACTTAAAAGAAGAATTGGTTTAGATTTAAATTTCTCCAAAAAAGTAATATAATAGTGAAATTTCCTGATTCTATCCGGAGTTGTGATTTAAAGATCGCCTTGTGAGGCGGTCTTTTTTTATATCATATTTTTTATATTAATTAATAAACCTGACAAATGAAAAAAAATATAGTTATAAGTGTGTTCATTATTTTAGCAGCAATTGGAGTTTGGTTATTTCTTTTTAATAAAGTTTTAAGCGTTGAATAATGACTAAAAGCTGTTTTTAATAATTATAAAGTTATGTTAATTCAGGACATGAAATTTTGTATTAGATAATGGAAGGATATTTTTGTAAAAATCAAATTTATGGAATTATACTACACCTTTTCAATACTAATTGTATTGGCTTCTTTCTTCGCCTATTTAAACCTAAGATTTTTAAAACTTCCCGGAACTATTGGAATCATGATTATTGCCATGTTAGTTTCAGTAGGAATTCGTTTGTTGGGCGATTCTTATTTTCCCACTACTGCAAAGCATTTTTTTGCATTGATAAAAGATTTTGACTTCAATGAAATTTTGATGGGAGCAATGTTAAACTTTCTGCTTTTTGCAGGGGCACTTCATGTAAATATGTCTGATCTTAAAGAGCAAAAAGTTCCTATTATAATTTATTCTACGGTTAGTGTCGTATTATCTGCACTAATTATTTCTTTGCTGCTTTTTTATACTGCACCAATTTTAGGAATAAAAATTCCTTATATATTTTGTTTGGTTTTTGGAACATTGATTTCGCCAACGGATCCAATTGTTGTGCTCGGTGTTTTAAAACAAGCAAAAGTTCCCAAAAGAATAGAAACCAAAATTGTTGGTGAATCTTTGTTTAATGACGGAGTAGCGGTTGTTATGTTTGCAGTAGTTTTAAAAATGGCAACTGACCCAACATTTGATATGAGCTTTAGTTCTATTGCCTGGTTATTTGCAAAAGAAGGTATAGGCGGACTTTTACTGGGAGCTGTTTTAGGATATACGGCCTCAAGGGTAATGAAGAAAATTGATGACTATAAAGTTTCCGTTTTAATAACTCTTTCTATCGTAATGGGTGGATTTTTGATTGCCCAAAGTTTACACGTTTCCAGTCCATTAGCAATGGTAGTTGCCGGATTAATAATTGGTAATTATGGTAAGAAAGTTGCAATGAGCGAAGAAACAAAAGATTATTTAGGTAAATTCTGGGAACTTATTGATGAGATTCTAAATGCTATTTTATTTTTATTTATTGGCTTTGAATTATTATTGCTTCCCAATTTAAATAAACAATTGGCAATAGGTTTTGCAGCTATTTTTATAGTGCTGTTTTCCAGAATTGCATCGATAGTTTTACCGTGGAAATTCTTTGATATATTTAAGTTTTTCGGCATTAAATCTGCCTATAATAAAGGATCATTGATGGTGCTGGTTTGGGGAGGGATTCGAGGAGGAGTTTCTATTGCATTAGTGCTTTCTATGCCGGAAGGTGAATACAAAAACCTATTGTTAGAAGTAACTTATATTGTAGTTTTATTTTCAATTGTTGTACAAGGTTTAACGGTAGGGAAACTGGCAAATAGAGTTTTGGAAAAAGAGTAAGAAAAATATAATAAAGAAATAGAACAAAGAAAATAGAACAAAGAGAATATAATCAAGATGATTGAATAAAAATAATTAAATAAAACATAAAAATTTTTTATCTTTAAATTATTTGAATGCGAAAAAAAAGCCTGCAAAAATATTTTTGCAGGCTTTTTTTATCGTTTGTCTTCTTTTGAATAGTTTGAAGGACCATTTGTGTCAATTTGATCTCCTAAAAATTTGGATTCTCTATTTCTCAAAACGTCAAAAAATGATTTGAAAATAGAAAGATATTCCCTCATGGTAACATAAGTATATCCCGGATATTCGCCTTTGTTCGCTGAATACCCAACTGACTTTATACCAAGTTTTTGTCCAATATAAAGTGCTCGGTTTAAGTGATATTCCTGAGTGATTAAAGTTGCTTTTTTGATTTTAAAGATATGTTTAGCGCGATACATCGTTGAATAAGTATCGAAACCTGCATAATCAATAAATATCTTGTTAGTATCGACTCCGTTTCTATAACAGTAATTTTTCATTACCGTTAATTCATCATAATTATTACTGCCATTATCTCCCGAAAGTAATATTTTATTAATTCGGTTTGATTTGTATAATAAGATTCCGGCATCAAGTCGGTCTTTTAAAAATTTACCTGGCTGATCTCCAGTAATTCCGGCACCAAAAATAATTCCGATATCATTTTTCGGAAACTTCTTCATGGAATAATAAATATGTTTTTTGGTTGTAGATTTTACATACGTATGTACAGATACAATTGCAATTAATCCAATAATTGCGAGGTAAAGGAAAATTTTGAAATATTTTTTCACTATATTTTTTTGTAAGATTAATATTTAAAAATTGCTAAGATAATTAAATTTATTATTAGATAAAATCCAAATTAAAAAACCGAAATATTTCTACTTCGGTTTTAAAATATATAATAATCTAATCCAGAAATTTAGGGTTAATAATCTGGATATCTATAAAAGTCCCGCTCTTTTCAATAAAGCTTCCGGTTTTGGTTCCTGGCCTCTAAAACGTTTGTATAAAATCATAGGATGTTCTGTTCCTCCTTTTGAAAGTACGTTTTCTTTAAATTTTGTAGCTACTTCATGATCGAAAATTCCTTTCTCCTGAAAATATTCAAAAGCATCTGCATCCAGAACCTCAGCCCATTTATAGCTGTAATATCCGGAAGAATATCCACCTTGAAAAATATGAGAAAAAGCAGTACTCATGGCATTTTCTTTTACATCAGGATATAGTTGTGTATTGGCAAATTGTTCTGTTTCGAAAGTTTTTAAATCGTGAATATTGGTTGGATCTTGTCCATGCCACGCCATATCTAATAATCCAAAACTCAACTGACGTAAAGTCGCCAAACCTTCCTGAAAACTCGCACTTTCTTTGATTTTATTAACATATTCGATCGGAATAATTTCTCCGGTTTCATAATGATTAGCGAACAAAGCCAAAGCTTCCGGCTCGTAACACCAGTTCTCCATAATCTGACTTGGTAATTCTACGAAATCCCAAAATACAGAAGTTCCGGATAAACTTGGGTAAACTGTATTTGCCAACATACCGTGTAAACCGTGACCAAATTCATGGAATAAAGTTGTTACTTCATTAAAAGTCAATAATGAAGGTTTTGTTTCTGTAGGTTTTGTAAAATTGCAAACGTTCGAAATATGTGGTCTTTCGTTAACGCCGTCTTTTTTATATTGATGTTTATACGAAGTCATCCAGGCACCGTTTCGTTTTCCTTTTCGTGGAAAAAAATCAGCGTAGAAAATTGCAACTAGATTATTCTCATTATCTGTTACTTCAAAAGTAGTAACTTCTTCATGGTATTTATCAATATCAAAAACTTCGGTAAAAGTTAAGCCGTATAATTTTTTAGCAACAGTAAAAGCGCCGTTTAATACTTTTTCTAATTGAAAATAAGGTTTCAGTTTTTCGTCATCTAAATTAAAAAGCTGTTGTTTTAATTTTTCAGAATAATAAGCACCATCCCATTTTTCAAGTTGTTCAATTCCGTCCAGTTCTTTTGCGAAAGCAGTTAATTCTGCAAATTCTTTTTGAGCTGCAGGTTTTGCTTTTGCTAATAAATCATTCAAAAAAGAGAAAACTTTTTCAGGATTTTGAGCCATTCTTTCTTCCAGAACAAAATGAGCGTGCGTTTTGTAACCTAATAAATTAGCTCTTTCAAAACGTAATTTTGCAATTTTCAGAACATTTTCCTGATTGTCAAATTCATTATTCTGAAAAGATCTTGCTCCAAAAGCAATCGCCATTTTTTTACGCAATTCACGATTGTCTGCATAAGTCAAAAACGGAAGATAACTTGGATGATCTAAAGTAAAAATCCAGCCTTCTTTTTCCTGTTTTTTTGCTAATAACCTTGCTGCTTCAATAGTTCCTTCGGGTAAACCTGCTAAATCATTGTAATCAGTCAAATGCAATTCGAAAGCATTGGTTTCTGCCAACACATTTTCTTCAAATTGTAATTTAAGTTTTGACAATTCCTTATCTATTTCGCGTAATTTGTCTTTTTTGTCTTCTGCTAAATTTGCTCCGTTTCTGGAAAAACTTTTATATTTTTTGTCTAAAAGGGTCGTTTGTTCCGGATTTAGATTCAAGTTTTCTTTTTGATTGTAAACCGTTTTTATTTTAGCAAATAAAGCAGCATTCAAAGTGATGTCGTTCCCAAATTCAGATAATAAAGGCGAAACTTCCTGAGCAATTTTCTGCATTTCTTCATTCGTTTCTGCCGAATTCAAATTGAAGAAAACACTTGAAAGACGATCTAAAATATCACCCGAAAAATCCATAGCCACCACAGTGTTTTCAAATGTTGGATCTTCAGGATTGTTTACGATCGCATCAATTTCGGCTTTAGCCAAAGCAATTCCTTCCTGAAAAGCAGGGAAATAATCTTCGGTTTTTATTTGTGAAAAAGGAGCAGTATTATGTTTTGTAGTAAATTTTGAAAGTAAAATATTCATTATTATATAATTATTTTATGAGTTGAAGTCGACATTATGAATTCCAAAGATAACGATTTATAAAAATCTATTCACCTAAACTAAACGGATTCTCGGTATAAAAAGCTCAAGCAATTATGTTATTAATATGTTATTTATTGCTGGAGCAGATTTAAAAATCTTAAATTGTAAAAAACAGGATTAGGATTATAAAATGCTAACGAGAAATAATTGTAAATAAAAATAAGATGAATTATCAAATTGTAATAAAGAATATAGATACGGTTAATGAAGTAGAAGGATACTGGACTAATGAAGATTTTGTTCAGTTATTAGAAAAATTCAATTATCCTGATGGAGCAACAGCAGACAAGTCGAGTTTACCGGAATTGTTAGAAATGGCTATTTCTGATTATGAACCCAACGAAGCAGCTGAAATCGTCTTGAAATATAAATTTGATGACGAGTTGAATGACGGGCAAATTGAGCAAATATCACACAATATGCTGATTGATAAAGTATGTGAAGAATATCCGGAAATACACATGCAGGGAACTTTGTTTCATGTCAATCAATTACTTTTTAAAGCATACAACGGGAAATTCCCTAATGCAAAAGCATCTGTTGTTCATTTTTCTATGACACCAACAAATGGTGAAGCACAAAAATTGACAGCCGAAAATGTGTTGAAATTATTGAACAGTGGTTTGTCTGATAGAAACCTTATTAAAAGATTGTTCGAAACTCAAATTTCCGGAAATACTCCGTTTCCTGAAGCTGAAGGTATTGTTTGGGAATTGACAACAGAAGATGATGTAAATTATAATTTAGTTACTTCAGAGAATTGGATAAATAAAGAAGATATAACAGATTCTGAATTTGAAGCTGTTCTTGAGGACATTGAAGAGGAAGCGTAATTTGAGATTATAAAAAAGTTTTTGTTTCACAAATACTCGCGAAGAAAAGACGCAGAGATTCACAAAGTTTTCTTCACTAAAATGTGAAAAAGCTCGGTGAATCTCTGCGTCTTTTCTTTGTGCATCTCTGCGGAATAATCTTATTCTTTCAATCCTTCAGCGGCTTTGTTAACCGCTGCTTTCAATTCTTCTTTGTAAGCAATAATAGTATCAAGTACTTTTTTATCGTGACTTCCTATTATCTGTGCTGCTAAAATTCCCGCATTTTTTGCTCCGTTTAGCGCTACAGTTGCTACTGGAACTCCGCCCGGCATTTGCAAAATAGATAAAACCGAATCCCAACCATCAATAGAATTACTTGATTTTACAGGAACTCCAATTACAGGAAGCGGCGACATTGAAGCAACCATTCCAGGTAAATGTGCAGCTCCTCCCGCTCCGGCAATAATTACCGAAATTCCGCGGATATGTGCGTTTTTACTAAAGTCAAATAATTTTTCCGGCGTTCTGTGTGCCGAAACGATATCTACTTCAGTTTCAATATTAAATTGTTTTAGTATGTCAATGGCATCCTGCATGACCGGCATGTCTGAGATGCTTCCCATTATAATGGCTACTTTGCTCATAGGTTTTTTGTTTGAAAAACTGTTTGTTTTGTTTCAAGTTTCAGGTTGTTAACTGGGACTGAAAATTGAGACTGTATAATAATTTATTTATTGTTTTTGTTCGTATGCCAAGACTGAAAACTATTCACTAATTACCTTGATCGTATTCTTCACTTGCTCAGCAATTTTTCTTGCTTCGCCCATGTCTTCGTTTACGATGGTAACGTGACCCATTTTTCTAAAAGGGCGAGTTTGTTTTTTACCGTAAATATGTGGTGTAACGCCATTCCACCCTAAAATGGTTTCGATATTTTCGTAAACTACATCTCCGGAAAATCCTTCGGCACCTACTAAATTCACCATTACTCCGGCAACTTTACTATCCGTATTTCCTAACGGAAGATCTAAAATAGCACGTAAATGGTTTTCGAATTGGGATGTATAACTCGCTTCTATAGAATAATGACCTGAATTGTGTGGGCGAGGAGCGACTTCGTTTACCAGGATTTCATCTTCATTGGTTTGGAACATTTCAACGGCCAGAAGACCAACATGATTGAATTTTTCAGAAACATTCAAAGCAATTGCTCTGGCTTTTTCGGCAATTTTTTCATCTATTCTCGCAGGGCAAATTACATATTCTACCTGATTTGCTTCGGGATGAAACTCCATTTCAACAACAGGATAGGTTTTGATTTCGCCTGACGGATTTCTGCACACGATAACTGCCAATTCATTTTTGAACGGAACCATAGTTTCTGCAATACATTCAACATTTGGTAAATCATCAAGGTCAGAAATCTGACGAATCACTTTTACGCCATTTCCGTCGTAACCAAACTCGGTACATTTCCAGACAAAGGGAATTGTAATTTCACTATTTCCAACCGATTTTTGCAAATGATCATGACTGTCAAATCTTAAATAAGCAGCTGTAGGGATATTATTTTTAATGTAAAAATCTTTTTGAATTCCTTTATTCTGAATTCCTTTTAAGGTTTTTGGAGAGGGATATACTTTTAGACCTTCGTTTTCAAGTTGAGTTAAAGCTTCAAGATTGACCAATTCGATTTCGAAAGTCAATACATCAACTTGTTTTCCAAAATTATAAACCGTTTCATAATCCATCAAATCGCCTTTGAAGAATTTATTGCAGGCAATTTTACTCGGTGCTTCGTCGCTTGGATCTAAAACATAAGTTTGTATGTCAAATTTTCGAGTGTCAAACAGTAACATTTTGCCTAATTGTCCGCCACCTAATATTCCTAATTTAAAATCAGAAGAAAAATAATTCATTGTAGTTGTGTTTCTGCAAAGATAATTGATAAAATAGAAATGCCAATTTATTGTACGTTGAATTGCTATTTTTTCCTATTAATTGTATTAAAAAAAATGATCATTGAAAATGTTAATTTTTTTTAGAATATCTGGTTTCAAAATTTTGTTTTGTGGATATGAATTCCGTAGGTTTGACCTGATTTTAAACCGCCATAGATTACTAAATTACATGACCACAAACGATTGGGCAAAGCATATTCATAAATATCTTTTTCTTTTAAAAGATGACTTTTTCGAATTACCATACTTGTCAAATTCTCCTCAGGTGATGTTAGACAGTTTTATAAAACTGCCCATAATTAAGCATAATCCTTTAAAACAAATAATCACTACAAATAATGCTTTTTGCAAAGGGGAAATACGTTATCAAAAGATCGAGGAGGGGTTTTGGATTTTAGAAAATAATATCACACTTAAAGAAAATATACTTGCGAAAGCCATATATACAAAGGATCATCTAAAAGATTATTATATTTTATCGTTTTCAGTTTTCGAATATAAATTTCCTTTTAAAGATGCTGAAGATATAATATTATTGAGTACCTGTTGGACTTTTTATAAACCGGAAACTGAAATTGCGACTTATTTTTATAAAGGAACCGAAGGCAAATTTTTTAATATTGCCATGAAGAAACAATGGGTTGATCAGCATATTAAATCCGGTAAATTTTGCGAAAAAGGTGTTTTGGAAAGTTTTTTTAATACTCAAAAAGGCTTTTACACCTGGTTAGATATTGCTCCAAAAGCGCACATTTTGTCTAAAAAAATATCGAAAATATTAGATGCCGAAGACAAAATAAATTTAAACACACAGGAATTGCGTAAGTCTTGTATGAAGTTGATTACAGAGTTTTTTAAAAATTCTTTTGAAGATAGTCGTATTGCAGATAATATTTCGCTCAGCAATTTAGATTACTATAATGTGGCTAAAGCCGAGAAAATGATTTTGCACAATTTGCAATCTAATTTTTTAGGAATTGATAAAATAGCATCCGAGGTAAATACATCTCCAACGAAATTAAAGGCTGATTTTAAAATTGTATTTGGATTCTCAATGCTTCAATATCATAAAGAAAAAAATATGCTTCTTGCAAAACAGCTGCTTCAAAACTCTACAGTCGAAATTCAAATGATTTCTGCGATTACAGGTTATGAAAGTGCCAGTAAATTTACATCAGCATTCAAGAAAAGATTTGGGATATTACCATCAGTTTTTAGAGAAAATTAAAATTTGAGCATTAGTATATGAACGTAGGAAAGTGGGTTAAATTTATAAAAGACAATATCAACTTTTATAGAGACGGTTTTTTTGAATTGCCCTATTTATCAAATTCCCCTCAGGTCATTGTACAAAGTATTGTCAATTCTCCATCGGTTAGACATGATCTGGAAGAACAAGCTGTGTACAGAAACAATCCTTTCTCTCATGGAGTAATGCGTTATCGTGAAATCGAAGAAGGTTTCTGGATCATTGTGACAAGCATTACTTTTAAGAAAAACGTGATGCTTAAAGCGATTTATGATGAAGAATTTCCCATCGATTATTATACGCTTACATTTTCGGTTTTTGAAAGCGAAGTAAAACTCCAAAACACATTTGCAGATAAAACTCCTTTTTCGAGCAAATATTGGGGTTTTAAAAAACCCGGAACTCCCGTTGGCGCTTATTTTTATAAAGGTTCTGAATGTGAATTTTATTTGTATGCTTTTAATAAGGAATGGGCAGAACGTAATTTTGGTTTTGCAACACTTCCAGAAGACAATCATATTAAAAAATTTCTTAATTCAGATAACGGTTTTATTACCTATCAAAATATTGTTCCGAATGCAGCAGAATTATCAAAGGAAATTTTGACCAATTTAGAAAACAACAAACGTGATTTATTTAGTAAATCAATTTTAAAAACACAGGCGTTTCAGCTCGTTTCCACTTTTTTTAAAAATGCATTTTTAGATCAGCGGGAAGGCAATTATTTACCAATTGATACTCCGGATTATCGAAAAATTGCTAAAGCCGAAAAACTAATTCTGGACACTGTTACAAATCCCTTTTTAGGAGTAGAATATATTGCTCAAAAAGTAGGCTTGTCGCCAACAAAACTCAAATTAACATTCAAATCTGTTCACGGAGTTTCGATGATGCAATATCATAAAGATAAGAAATTACTTCTAGCCATGCAGATGATTCAGAATACTGATATGCAGATCAAAAATATTGCTTTGGCAACGGGATATAAAAGTTCCAGCAAGTTTACGGCAAACTTCAAAAAACGTTTTGGAAAAATGCCTTCTGAAATTCGGTTTTAATCGATGTAAAATTCTTTCTTTTCTCCATTTTTACCTTTCTCATTAATAATTTTTTATGATTTTGTTAACATTGAAAAATTAAATTTAAAATTCCATTTAGCTGTTTTTCAATCTGTTGAAATTGTAATAATAAGTATTTATTTACACTTGTTTTTTTAGTAAAAAGTGTTGGTCGTTTCGGGCTATTGATGTGTCCGAATGGGCTATTCGGCGATTTTATTTCAATATATTTTTGCTCATAAATAATCTAAACAAACCAGTATGAAAATAAAATTACTCTTTTTAGTGAGTATCATATTTCTTTTTTGCAATATGATACATGCTCAAAATCCCCCTACTGCTTTAGCAAAAAACATTACCGTAAAGCTTGATGCTAACGGAAATGTAACTGTGAATGCAGCAGATCTGGATAATGGATCTGCAGATAATGTAGGAATAGCCAGTTATATGTTAACAACTGCTGCTGTAGGTACTTCTTGCGCAACAGTAAATGAAAATCAAACATTAACTCTTACCGCTCCGGCGGGTGCTGTATTTTCTGCAATAAATTTTGCGAGTTTTGGTACACCAAACGGAAGCTGTGGTAATTTTACTTTAGGGTGTCATTCACCAAACAGTAAAAATGTAGTGTCAAATAATTTACTGAATCAAAACTCGGGAAGTATTTTGGCAGACAACGGCGTTTTTATTTCTGATCCATGTCCTAATACTCCAAAACGACTTTATGTTGAAGCATTTTATCAGCCTTCAGCCGCTGTAATTCAACCTTCAATGAGTTTTAGCTGTACGGAAATTGGAGATCATATTGTCAATTTAATTGTAACCGATACAGAAGGAAATAAAAGATCTGCAACGGCAACTATTACGGTTGTAGATGATCTTGCTCCCGTAATGGTATGTAGTACTAATATTGAAGTCAATAATGACCCGGGAATTTGTGGCGCGGTAGTAACTTTTACAGCGCCTGCAGTTACTGATAACTGTACTAGTAGTGTTCCAGTTGTTGCAACATTTACAAATGCGGGTGCAATAGGAAGATTTGGACCAACACAAGCTCAAGTTGATGCTGCTTATGGAGCTGGAGTTGTTACTATAAATACTCAGGGAATTCAGGAATGGAAAGTTCCTAAAACAGGAAAATATAGTATTCAGGCTTTGGGAGCTTCTGGTGGAAATGCACCTGCTTCTAATTTTATAGGGGGAAATGGAGCCAATATAAGTGGCGAAGTTGATCTTACTGCAGGAGAAATTATTAAAATTGTTGTAGGACAACAAGGTCAGGCCACAAGTGATAATTACGGTGCTGGTGGTGGCGGTGGATCATTTGTTACTACTTTCACGAATACTGCTATTGTAGTTGCAGGCGGTGGTGGTGGTGCAGGTCTGGAGGATGACGCTTCTAAGGAAGCTTCTATAACTACGACAGCTAATAATGGGGAAAATGGAGGAAATGGTGGAACAGCCTTAAATGGAGGAAATGTAGGATCTGGAAACTATATTGCCGGTGCCGGTGGTGGTGGTTTTAATACTAACGGTTCAGATGGACTTGAGCGACCATCTAAAGGAGGTATTTCGTTTTTGAACGGTGCTGTCGGTGGTTTAAATCAAGACGGTTCTAATGGAGGTGGTTTCGGCGGCGGCGGCGGCGGCGCTGATAATTGTGGTTACGGCGGCGGCGGCGGTGGTTATTCCGGTGGTGGACCTGCTGGATATGACGGTGGTTGCGGTGGAAATGGTGGTGGAGCAGGATCTTTTAATTCTGGTGCAAACCAAAATAATACTGGAGGTTCAAATTCAGGAATGGGTAAAGTAGTTATTACTTTATTATCTGCTCCAATTGTGCCATCACAAACGGATGTTACAGGTTTAACATCAGGTTCAGTTTTTCCGGTAGGAACAACCACTTTAAAATATACTGCAACAGATAAAAGTGGTAATTCAAGCTCTTGCTCATTTGATATTACAGTAAAAGATATTGAGAAACCAGTAATTACATGTGCAGCAAATCAAACACAAACTGCAGATGCAGGAGTTTGTTCAGCAGTTGTTACGGTTACGGCTCCAACTGCGACAGATAATTGTGCAGTTGTATCTTTAGCAAATGATTTTAATGGTACACCAGATGCTTCCGGAACTTATCCTGTAGGTACTACAACTGTAAAGTGGACTGCAACTGATGCAGCAGGAAACTTTTCTGAATGTACACAACAAATTATTGTTAATGACACTGAATTGCCAATCGTTATAACAAAAAACTTCACAGCTCAACTTGATGCTTTAGGAAATGCAACAATTCAGGTTGCTGATATTGATGATAATTCAACAGATAATTGTGGAATCGCTACAATAGAATTAGATGTAACTTCATTTACTTGTGCAAATGTTGGGGTAAATACAGTTCAGTTAAAAGTTACAGATATTCATACTAATTATTCTATAGCTACGGCTACGGTAACTGTCGAAGATAAAATTGTACCAATTGTTGTAGTAAAAAATATTACTGTTCAACTTGATGCTACAGGAAATGCAACAATTGTTGCTGCTGATATTGATGATAACTCTACAGATAATTGCGGAATAGCTAAAAGTGAATTGAATATAACTTCATTTACTTGTGCGAATATCGGACCAAATACGGTTCAGTTAAAAGTTACGGACAACAGTGGTAATTTTGATATGAAAGATGCAATTGTAACTGTTGAAGATAAAATTGCTCCAACTATTTTAACAAAAAATATCATAGTTCAACTTGATGCTTCGGGTGTTGTAACCATTCAGGCTGCAGATCTAGATAACGGATCAAGTGATATTTGCGGAACTCCAACTTTGACTGTTTCTCAGGATACATTTACATGTGCTAATATTGGTAACAATACAGTTACACTTACTGCTACAGATGCAAGCGGAAATACTTCTTCTCAAACTGCAACAGTAAAAGTTGAAAACAATATTGTACCAAATGTATTGACTAAAAATATTACAGTTCAGCTTAATGCAACAGGAAATGTTTCTATAGTTGCTGCAGATATTGATAACGGGTCAACTTATGCCTGCGGAAATCCAACGTTGACAGTTTCTCCTAACACCTTTACATGTGCTAATGTAGGAGCGAATCTTGTGACGCTGACTGCAACAGATGCTTACGGAAATGTTTCCAGCAAAACTGCAACAGTAACAATCCAGGATAAAATTTCTGCAACTGCTTTAGCTAAAGATGTAACAATTCAGCTTGATGCAACTGGAAATGCTACTATTACAGCAGCTCAAATTGACAACGGAAGTACGGACCTATGCGGAATAGCTTCGGTTACTGTAACTCCAAATACTTTTAGCTGTAATAATGTTGGACCAAATTTAGTAACTCTGACAGTGACGGATGTAAACGGAAATAAATCTTCGGCTACAGCCACTGTAACGGTTCAGGATATTATTCTTCCAATTGCAAAAACTAAAGATTTAACTGTAGAACTTGACGATGCAGGAAATGTATCCATTACAGCAAATCAAATCAATAATGCAAGTTCAGATAATTGTAGCATTGCTACAGTAACGGTTGATAAGCTTACTTTTAATTGTACAAATGTTGGTGTTAATACGGTTGTTTTAACTGTAAAAGACAAAGCGGGAAATACTGCTACAGCTACAGCAAAAGTGACAGTTGTGAATAAAGCAGGTGATAATGATAATGACGGAATTCCTGATAATTGTGATAATGATGATGACAATGACGGAGTTTCAGACACATCTGATAATTGCCCAATTACTGCAAATCCACATCAGGAAGATCGCAACAATAATGGTATTGGCGATGCTTGCGATAAAGATCAACTGAATATTTCCCAGGCTTTTACTCCTAACGGAGATGGTATAAATGATACATGGGTAATTTCGAATATTGAAAATCATCCTAACTCAGTTGTACGTGTTTTTAATCGTTGGGGAACAGAAGTATTTACTTCAAGAAATTACCAAAATGATTGGGATGGACATTACAAAGGAAATTCCAGCTCTTTACCGGAATCAAGTTCTTATTACTATCAAATTGATTTAGATGGTGATGGTTCTATTGACAAAGAAGGTTGGATCTACATTAACAGGTAATTGTAAAAAATAAAATTTTAGAAATGAAAATAATTAAAAATATAATGGCGGGAGCATTACTACTTTTTAGTAGTATGCTTTTTGCCCAACAAGAAAGTCTTTTCACTACATATCGTTATCATATGAATGTTGTGAATCCGGCTTATGCAGGTGTTGACGGAGAAACTGTTTTGATGAGTACAATTCGCCAGCAATGGACAGGAATTAAAGATGCTCCGCAAACACAAGCTGTTTCCTTTGGTACATCTGTTGGGAGTAATCTTGGATTAGGTGTTTCTATGGTTTATGATAAAACATTTATCGAAAAACAAACCCAACTGGGAATTGATTTCTCTTATAAACTTCAGGTAGGAGCTCTTACAGATTTATATTTAGGAATAAAAGCCGGAGGTAATTTCTATAATGTAAATACCTCAGGACTTGAAACCTATTCACCACAATCAGATCCTGCTTTGGCTAGCATAAATCAGTTTAACCCAAACGTTGGTATCGGAGCCTTATTAAAGAATGACAAATTTTTCGTATCCCTTTCTGTTCCAAGAATCTTAAATACGGAACGTGCAAAAAATAAAGATGGTTATACGGCTGTTGCTACAGACAGACCTCATGTTTATTTAAGCGGTGGTTATGATTATGATTTTGAAACAGCTACGGCTTTAGTTTTAAAACCTTCATTTATGATGCGTTATGTTAATGGTTCGCCACTTTCTGTAGATATTAATGTGATGCTTCAAATCGAGAAGTTTCTGGAAATTGGCGGAAGCTACAGAGTTGATAAAGCTTATGCAGCAATTGCAGGTTTAAATATTAGTGATCACATGACATTAGGTTATGCATACGAAACCAATACTGGTAATATTGTGGCAAGTGCCAAAAACTCAAATGAATTTTTTCTTCGCTTTAAATTTTAATAATCCCCAATTATATAAAATTTAAGCAAAGTTGGTTTTATTTTTGACTAGTGAAAAAGAGGATATCTGTACAGATATCCTCTTTGGATTTTATAGGGTTTGGTAATCACCTAAAGGCTTATCTTTTTTAAAACTTCTTTCGCAACAGCTTTATAAGCAGCAGAATGATTTGCGTAATCTTTATTCAGGATAATTTGCAATTCAGAATGAATCCAGTCGTAATGATTTCCTAAAATGTATAAAGTTCGTATCGAATACGCTTTTGTTGCCACTTTTACATCATTAATCAGCCAGTCAAAAGAAACTTCTATACAATCCTGGAGATTTTCTTCAGAAAGTAATATGCAATTTTCGTTTTTCTTGTAATGTGATTTAATTAAAAGCTGAACCACTTTTGCAATGGGTCGAATGGAACTTTCATCTTTTAAAACCTTTAAATTGGAACAGAAAAAATCAAGATGAGGTTGTAACCAAATTAATTCTTCATAAGATACAAATTCTAAAATCCAACACGCTTTATGATTGTTTTTATCCGATGGAGAAAAGCAAATCGAAATCAATTCATCAAATAAAAACTGATTTTCCAGAACATCTTGCGCCGCCATCAGTCGGTTTTCTCTGTAGGCATTTACGTAATCAAGTTTTGTTTGTAAATCAGACACCATTTTTTTCGGTTTAAGACAGATTTAAAATAAATAATTTAATGAAACTGTTCCGTAATAATTCACAGGAAGTCCGGGATAATAATACCGTGGAGATGAAGTTCCAACTGGCAACGCATTAGGCAAAATCAACGAAGCATATTTTTCATCCGTAACATTATTTATACCAAACGCAAAATTGGTGTTTAAATTTTGAAGAATCTCAAAACGATAACCTGTTTTTAAATTGATTATTTTATAAGAATCCGAATAAGCAGAATTGGCATCGTTCAACGGAATTTTATCTGTAAACTGAAAATCGGCAGAAAAATAAAGACCTAAACTTGTATTTAAAATTATTCCTGCGTTTACTTTATTAGCCGCCACACCGGTTAATTTATTTCCAGAATAATCGGTTCCATTATCTACGAAATCTTTAAACTCATATTTTCCTAAAGAAGCGCCAATAAATGAATTCAAAGTAAAAAAAGGATTAATCATCCAATTGTGTTTTGCTAAAATTTCAATTCCTTCATGAAACGTTTTACCTGCATTAACACCTTCATATTGATCGTCGCCAATTCGTTTTGCAACCAATAAATCTTTTATTTCCATTCGGTAAACCGCAAATTCCGTATACAGGTTTTTATTGAAGAAATAGAATTTCCCTCCAGCTTCAAAATTATATCCGCTTTCTGGTTTTATATCCGGATTGATATTTCCAGTACTCGTAAGTGTTTCTTCTGTTGCCGGTAAGGAAAATCCCCGACTTGCCGAAAAGTATAAAGTACGTTCCTCATTCGGTTTAAACAAAAAAGATAATTGGGGCGAAAATATTCCGTCATAACTATATTTTTCCGTTGAGGTTTTATTCGGAAGAAAATTAGTGAGTTCAAAATGAGTTTCATTATAATTTAATCCCGCCTGAATTTCGAATTGATCAGAAAGTAACGATCTGATTTGCGCAAAAATATTATAAAAATGCCTTTTCTGATCTGTTTCAGTAAGTTGATTTCCTTGTAAACTTCCTTGTCCGTTATTGTTTTTGTATAAATTTTCAAAAGTATTTCCGTTATAATTGTCGGTAAAATATTCAATTCCGGCAATAAATTGGTTTTCAGTTTTTGCAATTTTAAAGTTTCCTGAAAACTGAGTTCTTCCTCCGGTTCCAAAAGTATATTGGCGTAAAACATCAAAAGGGCGAGGTTCATTACTATCCTTGTAATTAACAAAAATTGAAGTCGAATTATTCAGATGATCATTAATTTTAAAATCATAAGCCAATCCCGCCAAAGTCGATTTGTATTCCTTAAATCCTTTTGACGCCACCCAGGTTGGAGCGCCTAATGTGGGATTACTATCAAAAACTTCTTTACTGATCGAACTCGGAATAAAAGCTTTTAAATGAGTATAATTGGAAAAATAAGTAAGTTTATTGTTTTTTTTCCTGAACAATTCTCCGGCAAGTGTAATTCCTTCCCGATTGTATGCGCTATTTTCTCGCCATCCATCGGTTTTGAGATTGTGATAGCTAATATTCAGACTTGAACTTTTTTTATTTAAAGAATAATTCAGACTGTTTTTTAGTAATCCAAACGAACCAAAAACACTGCTTATACTCGCATTTTGTCCATTTGTTTTAGAAAGTTGAGGTGAAATTAAAATCGCACCGCCCAAACCTGCACCATAAATACTTGAAAGCGGTCCTTTGATAACTTCGATCTGACCAATGTTTTCCAGATCAATATCGTCAATCACCGTTTCACTATTTCCGGATGTCAACGGAATACTGCCATAAAAAGCCCTGATTTTATTAGTTCCATAAGGCGTTCTTGCGCCAATACCACGAATCGAAATTCGGGTTGTAGTAAAATTTGAAGATTGCATAAATACTCCCGGAATCGTATTAATTACCGTTGTAATATCTGTAGCATTATTTTGAAGAAGGTCTTTTTTAGATAAAATCCCTATAGAAGCCGGCGTGTTTTGCAATCTATTGTTAATATGAAACGGACTAATAACAACTTCGTCTAGTTTTTGGGTTTTTACAGAATCAATGGTTTTGCTTTCTTTTTCTTGTGCTTTACTATTATGAAAAATGAAAAACACAAAAAGTAGAAAACAATATTTTTTTAAAATCATAAAAGAGTTTTGATCAGTTTTTGCGCATAATTTTAAACACATAGAAACATAGATTTTGATGACGTAAAAAAGGCGTTTCACTTAGCATTAATTCACATAGCTATGTGAAAGAAATGTGTTTCTTTTCAATGACCTTTCGCAAAATAAAACCTATGTTTCTATGTGTTTAAAATTATTCGCGTAAAGTTTGGAATTTGGAATTTAAAAAATTGGAATTTAAATTATTTATTAACAGTAACCTTCCAAATCGTATTTCCACTATCATCATTCACCAAAAGTGATCCGTCTTTCATAACAGTTACTGCAACCGGACGTCCGTAAACTTCGGCTTTTTCAGCATTAGAAATAAAACCGGTTAAAAAATCCTCAGGTTTTCCAGAAGGTTTTCCGTTTGCAAAAGGAACAAATACTACTTTATAACCCGATATTTTAGCACGATTCCAAGATCCGTGTTGTCCCACGAAAGCACCGTTTTGATATTTTGAAGGAAAAGCAGTTTTATTATAAAAAGCCAATCCTAAAGATGCCGTGTGAGCACCAACCGGAACATCAGGAATAATAGATTTGGCAGCAAGATCTTTGCGTTCGCCTTTCATTCTTGGGTCAGGGTTATTTCCATAATAAGAATAAGGCCAGCCATAAAAGCCATCTCTTTTTACACTTGTAATATAATCAGGAACTAAATCATCACCTAATTCATCACGCTCGTTAACAGCAGTCCAGAGTTCCTTGTTCACAGGATTCCAATCCATTCCAACAGGATTTCTAAGTCCCGCAGCATAAATTTTTTCTCCCGTTCCGTCAGGATTAATTTCTAAAATATCCGCACGGCGTACTTCCTTGTCCATTCCGTTTTCTCCAACATTACTTCCGGAACCTACAGAAACATATATTTTAGATCCGTCCTGATTCGCAATTATATTTCTCGTCCAGTGATTGTTATATCCGCCAGCCGGAAGTTCAAGAATTTTAGTTCCTTGTGTCTCTAATTTTAGCGGATTATTTTTATAAGGATATCGGTATAAACCATCTGTATTTGCCACATAAAAGAAGTCTTTTAGAACTAGCATTCCAAAAGGTTTATTAAGGTCTTTTAGAAAAACTTCACGAGTTTCAAATTTCCCGTCCTTGTCCTTATCACGAAAAACTGTAATTTGGTTTTTACTCGTTCTTGTTCCGCTTTCAACAACAAAAATATCATTGTTTGGAGCAATATAAGTCCAGCGTGGATTTTCAAGGCCATCTGCAAATTTTGTAACTGTAAATCCTTCAGGCGCTGTAGGCATTTTTCCTTCTGGCCATTTAATAACTTTACTATTATTGGTTTTAGATTCTGATGCATAAGGAGGAGGTAAAGTCAGATCGCCAATAGCCGTTTTTACAGTAACATTGGGTTGTTTTGCCAGAGCTTCTTTGTCTTCTTTCTTCACCTGTCCGTTACAGGCGGTCATGATAGCTAATAAGGATAGTGAAAATATTTGCGCGGTAGTTTTCATTTATATTTTATGTTAAATATTTATAGAACAACAATTTAGTAAATTATAAAAACTTTTTTGGAAAAAATTTGTAAATATTAAGTGATATTTAACATTCTTAAAAAAATACGTGTCATGGCTATTTTCATACTTACAGTTTGGTTGTAATTCTGTATCTTTGCCCATTATTTTAAACATAAAAATAATGATACAACTTCACGATAAACAATTTGTTCCGTTTATTTCGGCTAAAGAAATTGATTTCGCTTTAACTAAAATGGTTGCACAAGTAGAGGATGATTTTGGAGATGATACTCCAATTTTTATTGGCGTTTTGAATGGGGCGTTTATGGTAGTTGCTGATTTTTTGAAAAAATATAAAAATCCTTGTGAGGTTTCATTTATCAAAATGGCATCTTACGAAGGAACTGAGTCAACAAATACCGTAAAAGAATTAATAGGTATTAATCAGGATTTGTCTGGTAGAACCGTAATTATAATTGAAGATATTATTGATACCGGAAATACACTTGAAGAATTAAAACATATGTTTAAAGAACAAAATGTAAAACATTTCAAAGTAGCTACTTTGTTTTTTAAACCGGATGCTTATAAAAAAGATATTAAAATAGATTACATCGGAATCAGGATTCCAAATAAATTCATCGTTGGTTACGGATTAGACTACGATGGTTTAGGAAGAAATTTGCCCGAAGTTTATAAATTAGCAGAATAATACAAACACACACAACTATATATTCATTTAAAAACTTCTTATAAAAAACAGAAGTAACAACACTCACTCATATTATGATTAATATTGTTTTATTTGGAAAGCCGGGAGCAGGAAAAGGAACTCAGGCAGAATTTTTAAAAGAAAAATACAAATTAACTCATCTTTCAACAGGAGATATTTTTCGTTTTAATTTAAAAAATGATACAGATTTAGGTAAAAAAGCAAGAGTTTTTATGGACAATGGAGAGTTGGTTCCTTGCGAAGTTACAACAGCAATGTTAATAGACGAGGTAAACAAACATCCTGATACAGATGGTTTTTTGTTTGACGGATATCCAAGAACTTTAGATCAGGCAGAAGCTCTGGATAAATTTTTACCAACAATTGGGTCAAGTGTTACAGCAACAATCGCATTAGAAGCTGATGATGAAATTTTAGTAGCGCGTTTGTTAGAAAGAGGAAAAACAAGTGGAAGAGTAGATGATCAGGACGAAGAAAAAATTCGTGTGAGATATCAGGAATACAATGAAAAAACGGCTCCATTAATTGGATATTATAAAGAACAAAATAAGTTTCATGCCGTAAATGGTATCGGAACAATAGAAGAAATTACAGAGCGATTAACGTCAGTTATTGATAATTTGTAATAAATCTGTTTGAAGTTAAAAGTTAAATGTGAGATGGAAATTTGATATAAATTGTCCAAACATTTAACTTTTAACATTTAACTTTTAACTTAAAAATGGAAATACTAATAATATTTTTTCTAATACTTTTAAATGGAGTTTTCTCCATGTCTGAAATTGCCCTTATTTCAGCAAGAAAAAACAGACTTGAAACTGCTGCAAAAAAAGGAAATAAAAGTGCAAAAATTGCGCTGGACCTAGCTAATTCACCAAACAAGTTTTTATCAACAGTACAAATCGGAATTACCTTAATTGGAATTTTGACAGGTATTTATAGTGGTGATAAAATTACGGTAGATGTAGAAATATTTGTTAGCGGATTTGCAGTTTTAAAACCTTATGCACATTCAGTTGCAGTTGGGATTGTAGTTGTAATTCTAACATTCTTTTCCTTAGTTTTAGGAGAATTATTGCCTAAACGAATTGGTTTAAATTATCCGGAAGCCATTGCAAAAGCGGTTGCTTTACCAATGAAAGTTGTTTCGATTATCACCGCGCCATTTATTTGGCTGCTTACAACATCAACAGATTTTTTATTGAATGTTTTGCAAATAAAACCTTCTGCTGATGGTAAAGTTACCGAAGAAGAAATTAAAGCAATCATTAAAGAAGGAACCGAAGGCGGAGAAGTTCAGGAAATTGAACAGGATATCGTGGAGCGTGTTTTTCATATTGGTGATAGAAAAGTTAATTCATTAATGACTCACCGTAAATCTGTAGACATGTTGCCTTTTAATGCTGATAAAGCTAAAATAAAGGAACTTGTTTTAATGGATTTGCATACCGTTTATCCGGTTTACAGAGACAATTACGATGATATAGTTGGAATCGTAACCCTGAAAAATATATTTGCAAACATCGAAAGTGATCATTTTGATCTGGGCGCAATAATGATAGAAGCTCCTTATTTAATGGAGCAGACAACAGCTTACAAAGCACTTGAAAATTTCAAGAAAACAGGCATTCATTATGCATTAGTATCTGATGAATATGGGGTTTTTCAAGGAATTATTACCTTAAATGATATTCTCGAAGCATTAGTTGGTGATGCATCTGATTTTTATAAAGATGAATTTAAATTAGTAGAGAGAGAAGATGGTACGTGGCTTGTTGACGGACATTATTCATTACACGATTTCCTAACTTATTTTGAGTTAGATGAACTGACAAATGATTATGAAGTGAATACAGTAAGCGGAATGATTATGACTGAACTTTCTCATATCCCGAAAGAAGGTGAAAAATTAATCTGGCAAAAATTTGTGTTAGAAGTCATCGATATGGATGGCGTAAAGATTGATAAAGTGCTTGTAAAAGCGCTCAAAGAGTAAAAATAAATAGTTTTTAGTCTCAGTTTTTTAGTCGCATTTTGTGCTGAAAACTAAGACTGCGACTGAGAATAAAAATTTGTTTCAGGTTTTATTATGTTTCAGGTTTCAGGTTAAGTGCGTTGCGCGAACTTTGAAACCTGAAACTTTAAACTTTAAACTATACATAAACAAAAAAGAAAATGACAGAAGGAAATTTTGTAGATTATGTTAAGATATATGTTTCTTCCGGAAAGGGAGGAAAAGGATCTACACATTTACATAGAGAGAAATTTATTGAAAAAGGAGGCCCGGACGGAGGTGATGGTGGTCGAGGTGGACACGTATATTTAGTTGGAAATAAAGGACTTTGGACACTGTTTCATTTAAAGTTTGCACGACATATTAAAGCAGGTCACGGTGGTGACGGAGGTGGAGATCGTAGTACAGGAGCTGATGGAGATGATAAATTTATCGAAGTGCCTTTAGGAACTGTTGTAAAAGACAAAGAGACCGGAGAAACCTTATTCGAAATTACCGAAGATGGTGAAAAACAAATTCTTTCAAGAGGAGGAAAAGGCGGATTAGGAAACTGGCATTTTAGAAGTTCAACCAATCAAACACCAAGATACGCACAACCAGGTTTGCCAGGAGTAGAAATGGATGTTATTTTGGAATTGAAAGTTTTGGCAGATGTTGGTTTAGTAGGTTTTCCTAATGCTGGGAAATCAACTTTGCTTTCCGTATTGACTTCGGCAAAACCAAAAATTGCTGATTATCCTTTTACAACCTTAAAACCCAACTTAGGAATTGTTGCTTACAGAGATTTCCAATCATTTGTAATTGCAGATATTCCGGGGATAATTGAAGGTGCCGCAGAAGGAAAAGGTCTTGGACATTATTTCCTGCGTCATATTGAACGTAACTCCACATTATTGTTTTTAGTTCCTGTTGATACTCCGGACATTAAAGGAGAATATGATATTTTAGTTAACGAGTTAACAAAATACAATCCTGAAATGCTGGATAAAGAACGTTTATTAGTCATCTCTAAATGTGATATGCTTGATGATGAACTTAAAGCTGAATTAAAAGTAGAACTTGATGTTGCCTTCAAGGATATTCCATATATGTTTATTTCATCAGTTGCCCAACAAGGATTAACTGATCTGAAAGATAAACTTTGGAAAATGTTGAACGATTAAGAAAACAATATTTCATGATAGAAAACCCGACAATTTTTAAATTGTCGGGTTTTTGTTTTTATACGAAAAAAAAACAAATTATTCCAGATTTAATTTTAGTTAGAACTAAAGATTATAGTCCGAAATTTTTAGAAACTCCAATGTTGAATGTTTTTCCAAAATCAAAGCCAATACGTTCTTGTCTCGGATCATTTTTTCCATCAAGATTATCGTAGTTGATTCCGCCAATAGAAAAGTTTAGACCAAATCCTCGTTTCATATTAATGAATAGTGCCGGAGTAAGATTTACATACATTCCTTTTGCATTGTTTAGAGAAGTGTTTTGATAACCCGCTCCTAAATCTGTGTAAAAGGCAAATGTTTCAGAAAGTGGCGTTGAATAACGTACAAAACCTCCAATTTTATAATTTTCAGTTTTTTCAAATCCCTTTACATCTATTGTACCAATAGCTCCTTCAACTCCAGCTGTCCAGTTGTCTGAGAATTGGTAACCTACTTTTGGAGAAAATTCAAAACTAGTCGATTTCGAATCTCCAATTTTTTCTGAAGCAAATCCCACATTTCCACCTAATAATATCGACCCTTTTTGAGCATTTGTAATAGTTGCTACCAGCAATATTACACCTAGTAATAATTTTTTCATTTCTTTAAATTAAATAGTTAGGACAAACATATATAATTTATTTTGTAAGAAATGATTTATTTTAAAAATTAATTCATGAAAGTTTATTTTTACAATTTAACCACTTTATTAGTAAGAATATTTAGTTTTATTTTTAATTTTAAGAGTTTTATAAAGTAAGAAATTGCGCAGATACTTACTATCTGTTCTATTAGAAATTATGAATTTCGTAAAATTGTATTAAAATTAGTTATGTATCTTTTGGTTTTGATGATTTGAGTTGTTTGTTGTTGCGAAAATGAATTATATTCGCGTCACTTAAACAAAATAACATGAAAAAAGTAGTTTTATTCTTGACCATGTGCCTGATGGCTTTTCCTGTAAAAGCTGATGAAGGAATGTGGTTCTTGATGTTTATCGAAAGATTAAACCATAGAGATATGGAAAAAATGGGCTTGCAATTAACAGCCGAAGAAATTTACAGTATTAACCATCATAGTTTAAAAGATGCAATTGTACAATTTAACGGAGGTTGTACTGCTGAAATCGTTTCAAAAGACGGATTGGTTTTAACGAATCACCACTGTGGATACAATGCAATTGCAGAACTTTCTACAGCCGAAAAAAATTATTTAAAAGATGGTTTTTGGGCAAAAGAAAGAACTGCCGAAATGAAACCAAAATCATTATATGTACGTTTCTTTGTTCGTATGGACGATGTTTCTAAAAGAATTTTATCAAAAGTAAATGATACAATGACTGAAACAGAAAGAAATGCAGTTATTCAGCAAGAAATCAATTTGATTGAAAAAGAAAATAACGAAGGTGGAAAATACACCGTTTCTGTTCGTCCTTTCTTTCAGGGAAATGAATATTATTATTTCGTTTATCAGGATTATACAGACGTTCGTTTAGTAGGAACGCCACCAGAAAGTGTTGGTAAATTTGGTGGAGATACAGATAACTGGGAGTGGCCTCGTCAAACAGGAGATTTTTCTATGTTTAGAGTTTACGCAGATAAAGCAGGAAATCCTGCAACATATTCTAAAGATAATGTGCCTTTACAGCCTAAACATTACTTGCCTGTAAGTATTAAAGGAGTAAAAGAAAATGATTTTGCGATGATTTTAGGATATCCTGGAAGAACAAACCGTTGGATGCCGGCTGGAGGAATTGAGCAAAACATAAAATATGCTTATCCTGCGTGGGTTGAAGGTGCTAAAACCGGAATGGATGTAATGAAAAAGTATATGGATAAAGATGCAACAGTTCGTTTGCAATATGCATCTAAATATGCTTCGACAGCAAATTACTGGAAAAACCGTCAGGGAATGATTGATGCTTTAACAAAAGCAGGAACGGTTGATGTTAAAGCAGAACAGGAAGACAAATTCTATGAATGGGCAAATAAACCGGCTAATAAAGAGAAGTATGAAAATGTAATTCCTACTATTAATGATTATTACAGATCGACGAATTTAAAAGCAACTCACGATAATTACTTAAGCCAGCTTTTGCGTACTTCGGCATATGCGTCAGGAACAGCAAATTTAGGAAATGCATTAATTGCTTACTACAAAGAAAATGATGCTAAAAAAGCAGAAATGTTACCTAAGATCAATGCATTAATTGATAATATTTACGGTGAATTTTATGCGCCGCTTGAAAAAGATGTTCTTACAGCACAATTGAATTTATACGCTGCAAAAGGAGCTGAATATGGTTTAGCTACACAAATTGCTAAAATGAAATCAGCAAATAATGGTGATTTTACTGCGGATGTTACAAAAGCAACTGAAACAAGTTATTTTACGACAAAAGAAAAAGTGTTAGCATTTATGGCTGACCCAAAACCATTGGCAATTGTTCATGATCCTTTGTATATTATCTCAAATGATTTAACGACAAAATATCGTTTTAAAACAGATGATCAATTGAAATCTGATGATGGTTTTGCAACTGCTTACCGTGAATTAGTAGAAGGTTTAAGAGAGTCAAAATTAAATACGATCAAATATCCGGATGCAAACTCAACGTTGAGACTTTCTTACGGAAAAGTTCGCGCTTTGCCTGCTGATACACGTAACGATGCTAAAATAAACAACTATACAACCATGGAAAGTATGGTGAAAAAATATAAAGCAGGAGATCAGGAATTTGATTTACCAGCTCGTTTATTAGAGTTAAACAAAGCTAAGGATTATGGTCAGTATGCAGATAAGGACGGTTATATGCCAATAAATTTCTTAACTGATAATGATATTACAGGAGGGAATTCAGGTTCACCGGTTCTTAACGGAAAAGGAGAATTAATAGGTATTGCTTTTGATGGAAATATCGAAGCTATGGCGGGAGATGTTATTTTTGATCCTAAATTACAAAGAACAATTAACGTGGATATTCGTTACGTACTTTGGATTATTGACAAATATGCAGGAGCTAAAAATATCATTGATGAATTGACTATTGTAAAATAATTCAATTTGTACTTATAGTTTAACCCGACAGGTTTTAAAATCTGTCGGGTTTCTTGTTTTTAATTCTTATTTTTGAGATATGAAAAAACTGCTGTTTCTGTTTTTATTTGTTCCAATTTGTATTTGGGCACAATCGAATTTTGAAAAAGGCGAAAAATTATTTCATGCAAAAAAGTATGATGAAGCTAAAGTTGTTTTTGAAAATGTTTTAAAAACAAAACCTTCGGACATAAAAACAATTGAATATTTAGGAGAAATTGCTGCCATTCATAAATCGTGGGTAAAAGGAGCTGAATATTTTAAAAAGCTAAAAGAATTAAAACCTACCGAAGCTGAATATTTTTATAAATATGGCGGTTGTTTGGGAATGAGGGCGATGGAAGTAAATAAGTTTAAAGCTTTTGGAATGGTTGATGATATGAAACAAGCATTTGAAAAAGCAATTGCTTTAAATCCAAAACACATCCAGGCAAGATGGGCATTGATAGAATTATATTTGTTATTGCCTGGGATTTTAGGCGGAAGTGAGTCGAAAGCACTTTCATATTCAAATGAATTAGCACAATTTTCACCCGTTGATGGTTATTTGTCAAAAGGGAGAATTGACGAATATTTTAAAAGATATGCATTGGCAGAAAAAAATTATATGAAAGCAAACGAAATTGGTAAATCAAAAATTACATTTCAAAAATTATATAATTTATATTTGAACAAATTAAAAGAAGCTAAAAAGGCACAAGAATTGAAAAGAAAGTTTGAAGCTTAATAAAGGGCTTCAAAATTGAATTCCGACAAAAATTGGAATTTGGAACTTAAAAATTGGAATTTTAAATGAAAACACATTTCATCGCCATAGGCGGAAGTGCAATGCACAACTTAGCATTAGCATTACATAATAAAGGATATCAGGTAACAGGTAGTGATGATGCTATTTTTGAGCCATCAAAATCAAGATTAGAAAAAAAGGGAATTTTACCGGCTGAATTAGGTTGGTTTCCTGAAAAAATTACCGCTGATATTGATGCCATAATTCTGGGAATGCATGCAAAAGCAGATAATCCTGAATTGCTGAAAGCGCAGGAATTGGGTTTGACCATTTATTCATATCCGGAATTTTTATACGAGCAATCTAAAAACAAAACACGTGTTGTAATTGGAGGTTCTCATGGAAAAACAACCATTACTTCGATGATTTTGCACGTTATGCATTATCATAATATTGAAGTTGATTATATGGTTGGCGCACAATTAGAAGGTTTTGATACAATGGTGCACCTTACTGAAGATAATGATTTTATGGTTCTTGAAGGTGATGAATATTTATCTTCACCGATAGACAGACGTCCTAAATTTCATTTATATCAGCCTAATATTGCGTTAATTTCAGGTATTGCGTGGGATCATATCAATGTGTTTCCAACTTATGAAAATTACGTGGAGCAATTTGAGATTTTCATTGCTAAAATTACAAATGGCGGAATCTTAGTTTACAACGAAGATGATGCAGAAGTAAAACGTGTTGCGGAAGCTGCGACAAACCCAATTCGTAAACTGGCATATTCTACTCCTAAATATAGCGTAAGCGATGGCATAACTTTATTAGAAACTCCGGAAGGCGATATGCCAATTGAAGTTTTTGGGGCGCATAATTTAAATAATTTAGCCGGCGCAAAATGGATTTGCCAAAACATGGGCGTTGACGAAGCCGATTTTTACGAAGCAATTGCCAGTTTTAAAGGCGCATCTAAACGATTAGAGAAAATTGCTGAAGGAAAAGGAAAAGTGGCCTACAAAGATTTTGCACATTCCCCAAGTAAAGTGGCTGCAACTACAAAAGCGGTGAAAGAACAATATCCAAACAGAACTTTAGTAGCTTGCTTAGAATTACACACTTATAGCAGTTTAAATGCTGAATTCCTGAAAGAATATGAAGGAGCGCTTGAATATGCAGATGTTGCCGTTGTGTTTTATTCGCCGGATGCTGTAAAAATTAAACAATTAGAGGAAGTTACTTACGAGCAAATTGCTACGGCTTTTAATCGTAAAGATTTAATAATTTACACCAATCCAACTGAATTTAAGGAATATTTATTCAATTTGAACCTTGACAATTCTGCATTACTATTAATGAGTTCAGGAAATTACGGAGGATTAAACTTTGATGAAGTAAAAGGTTTAATTAATTAGTACATAAGATAATTTAAGAATCAAGATAATGTGCCAATTGCAGTTTTGTAATTGGCATTTTTTTAATTTTATCTTAAAGTTTCAATTGGAATTTGGGTTTTTAAAATTTGGAATTTATTTAATTTTATTCCCAATATCTATAATGTCCCGTAATTTTATAATCGAATAAACAATCTTGCAAAACTTGTCCGTTACCAACATTGTGTACGATTAGATTTCGTTTTCCATCTGATGATTTTTTGTGAGTTACAATTCCAATATGCGGGAGTTTATCGTTAATCATCCAGGTTACAATTTCTCCAGTTTTGTAATCGTTTGGGTTTTTAGTTATTTTTAGTTTTTCTCCTTTTCTTTCAAAAAAAATTTCAAGATTTGGTACTCTTCTGTGATCGATATTTGTATCGGTTTTTGTCATTCCCCATTTTTCAAAATTATGATATTCTGAAAAATGTTTAAGCATATCTTCATGAACTTCTTTTTGTAAATCGATACCTAATTTTCGATAAGATCGAATAATTACATCTGTGCAAACGCCTTTAGTTTTTGGTACATCACCGTTTGGATATTCGATAGAAAAATAAGCCGGATCATAATCTATCGAGGGATCAATTATAGAAATAGCAGCATTTGAAAGCTTTTCTGCAAAAGTGTTTGTTTTTAAAGCAGTGCTTTCGGTAAAAAACTTCTCTTTATCTTTTTGGTTACAAGAAATAAGTAAAAAGAAGATTGCTATTTTATGTATAGATTTCATTTAGATAAAGATATAAGATTGGTTGATAGTCTTTTCGCTTTTTAAAATTAATTATAAAATAATAAGAACTAAATGAGTGATTTTTCTTATTTTTAAATATATTAGCCTTTTAGATATAGCAAAATGAATTTAAAAATAAAAGTTGTAAAAACAACAAGCGAAAATCCTGATTTTGTATCGTTAATAAAGATATTCGATACTTTTTTATGGGAACGTTATCCGGAGCTTAAAACAGAATATTGGGGAAATAATTTAATTGAATTTAACCCAAATGTAATTCTGATATATTTAAACGAAAAACCAGTTGCAAGTGGATGTTTTAAAAAATATAATGAAAGTACGGTCGAATTAAAACGCATGTTTGTTTTGCCGGAAGCAAGAGGTTTGGGATTGGCTCAACTTATAATAAAAGAACTTGAAATAGAGGCACAAAATCATGGTTTTCAATCTATGATTTTAGAAACATTGTACAAACAAATTGAAGCCATAAGTCTATATCAAAAAGTGGGATTCGAAATTATTGATAATTATGAACCTTATGTAGGTTTGACGAATAGTATTTGCATGAGCAAAACAATTAATGCTGTACAATAATGGATACTCCTTATTATCCAATTTCTAAATGGTCAGAAGAAGACCGTCCTCGCGAAAAATTAATGCAAAAAGGCAAGGAGTCCTTGACTAATGCTGAACTGATTGCTATTTTAATTGGTTCCGGAAGCCGAAATGAGACATCAGTAGCTCTTAGTAACAGAATTTTGATCCATGCAAAAAACTTGAATGCTTTAGGGAAAATGTCTATTGTACAATTAACTAAATTTAAAGGAATAGGAGAGGCAAAGGCTGTTGCAATTGTTGCGGCTTTAGAATTAGGGCGTAGGAGAAGGTCAGAAGACGCTGCTAAAATGGAAATGATTACCTCTAGCAAAATAGTTTTTGATATTATGCAGCCGATTATTGGGGAATTGTTGCATGAAGAATTTTGGGTGCTTTTTCTGAATAATTCTAACAAAGTAATTTCGAAATCTCAATTAAGCAAAGGGGGAATTACGGGCACGATTGTCGATGTGCGTCTTGTTTTTAAATTAGCATTCGAATGTAGTGCTACAAGCTTGATTTTGTGTCACAATCATCCGTCAGGTAATTTGAAACCAAGTGATGCAGACAAACAAATTACAAAAAAAATAAAAACTGCAGGAGATAGTTTAGATGTTAAAGTTTTAGATCATTTGATTATAACTGAAACAAAATATTATAGTTTTGTAGATGAAGGAATTTTTTAACTTATGAATACCACAATTACCGATGTTTTTTTTGATTTAGATCACACGCTTTGGGATTTTGATAAAAACTCAGAAATGGCTTTTGACAGAATTTTTAAAAGCAGATTTCCTGAAATCAAAATACAGGATTTTATAACCCATTATGTTCCAATAAATCAGGAATGCTGGAAGTTGTATCAACACGACAAAATTACTCACGTCGAGTTACGCTACAACAGATTAAAGTTTTCATTTGATGCGTTAAATTTTGCAATTTCAGATGAAAATATAAATGAAATTGCAAACGATTATATCGAGTTTTTAACCGAGAATAATCACCTTTTTGATGGTGCAATTGAAGTTTTAGAATATTTAAAACCAAAATATAAATTGCATATCATCACAAATGGTTTTGCAAACGTTCAGGACAAGAAAATTAATAATGCCCTGTTATCCGGTTATTTTAGTACCATAACAAATTCTGAACTCGCTGGCGTAAAAAAGCCAAATAGTATTATCTTTGATTATGCCGTAAATGTTGCCAAAGCTCAAAAAAACACTTGCATTATGATTGGTGATTGCCTTGATGCAGATGTCAACGGCGCTTTGAATGCCGGATTGGATGCTATTTTTTTTAATGATAAAAAAATTCAAGCTCCGGAAAATATAAAACAGGTAAACCATTTATTAGAACTTAAAAAATATTTATAATTATGAGAATTAAATTTTTGTTGATTGCGCTTCTTATTTCAGTTGTTGGATTTTCGCAAACAGTTAATGATTACAAAGGTGTAATTGTACCGTTAAAATACGATTTTCTGAAATCAGAAAACCAATACAGAATGTCTACAATGACAAAAGCGAATTTAAACAAAGCCGGATTTCAGGCTTTTTATGGTAATGAAGAACTTCCTGCAGGTTTTGGAGATCGTTGTGATCTTTTATATGTTGACGTAAAAAAAGACAATGGTTTTTTAATCACTAAACTTTTTATAGAATTTAAAGATTGCTATGGTAAAGTAATCTATACTTCGGACATAGGAAAAAGCAAAGAAAAAGATTATGAAACTGCTTATAGAGAAAGTCTTGATTTAGCATTTGTTTCCGTAAATGCATTGCATTATAAATACAATGGTAAAGCTTTAGGCACTGCAAAATCATCAACTGTTGCAGCTCCATTAACTCCTCAGGCTCAGGTTGTAACAACAACAGCAGTTGCTGCTCCGGTTGCAGATATGAAAGATCCTAATTTATTGTATGCTCAGCCTACAGAAAACGGATATCAGTTAATTGACAAAACGCCTAAAGTGGTAATGAAGTTGCTA
Source organism: Flavobacterium sp. FlaQc-47 (assembly GCF_044006475.1). NCBI lineage: Bacteria > Pseudomonadati > Bacteroidota > Flavobacteriia > Flavobacteriales > Flavobacteriaceae > Flavobacterium > Flavobacterium sp. FlaQc-47. The sequence goes on from NZ_JBIPCQ010000005.1 coordinate 63,685, forward strand.
AAAACATCACGTCCGGATTCATTTATTGCAATAAAAGATGGTGTTCAGGGATCGCTAAATGCAAAAGACAATCAATGGTTTTTTGAATATTATAAAAATGATCAATTAGTTTCGGAAAAAGTTTCAGTAAAATTCTAAAAATAAAATAAGGTTTTAATAACCATATTTATCTTTCCAACGGTTCTTTAAAAATTCGCGGTTGCTGTTCTCTCTTGAATTGCTTCCCGGATTATAAAGAACCGTTTCTTTTATGGCATCAGGTAAAAATTCCTGCTCTGCAAAATTATTGGCGTAGTCGTGTGAATATTTATACTCGTCGCCATAACCCAATTCCTTCATTAGTTTTGTTGGAGCGTTTCTTAAATGAATAGGAACAGGCAAATCGCCAGTTTGTTTTACCAATTGTTGCGCGTTTCCAATTGCCATATACGATGCATTACTTTTTGGCGAAGTTGCCAGATAAATGGCGCATTGGCTTAATATGATTCTGCTTTCAGGATAACCAATAGTTGTCACTGCCTGAAATGTATTATTAGCCATTATAAATGCCGTAGGGTTTGCATTTCCTATGTCTTCACTGGATAAAATAAGCATTCTTCTAGCGATAAATTTAACATCTTCACCACCTTCAATCATTCTTGCCAGCCAATAAACTGCACCATTAGGATCACTGCCGCGAATTGATTTTATAAATGCCGAAACAATATCATAATGCTGTTCACCACTTTTGTCATACAAAACAGTATTTTGTTGTACCAATTCGAAAACGCGATCATTTGTAATTATTATTTCATCCCCGGAAGAAGCGTTTACAACGAGTTCAAAAATGTTCAACAGTTTTCTTCCATCTCCGCCTGAAAGTCTCAGTAAAGCTTCCGTTTCCTTTAATACGATGTTTTTTGATGCTAAAAAGCTGTCTTTTATCATTGCACGATGTAGCAAAGCTTCAAGATCTGCTTTTGTAAAAGCATTTAAAATATAAACTTGGCAACGTGACAATAATGCAGGAATAACTTCAAAGCTTGGATTCTCTGTTGTGGCGCCAATAAGTGTAATCCAGCCTTTTTCAACAGCAGCAAGAAGTGAATCCTGTTGCGATTTACTAAACCTGTGAATCTCATCAATAAATAAAATAGGATTTTTGGCCGTAAACAATCCGCCGCTTTGTTTGGCTTTTTCAATTACGTCACGAATGTCCTTAACTCCTGAATTAATGGCGCTTAATATATAAAACGGACGTTTAGATTCCTGGGCAATAATCTGGGCTAAAGTTGTTTTTCCGGTTCCCGGAGGTCCCCAAAATATTAGAGAAGGAATGAGTCCTTTCGAAATTTGTTGTGTTAATGAACCGTTTGGTCCAACCAAATGACTTTGACTAATGTAGTCTTCTAATTGCTGTGGGCGAATACGCTCGGCTAAAGGTGCTTCCATTCTGTAAAATTACTATTTTTCAATTTATATCTCTATTATTAGGAGCTATTTCCTGCTATCCGCTATATCTTTTTCTGTCTGAAAAAGCCAGAAAAAGGATACCGCTTCTATCAGGGCTAAAATCGTGTTCATGAATATTCTCGTTAGCTGACAAATTATCAGTAAATTGTAATTGGATAGTTTTTTGATATTGTCTTTATAACTTTATTCCAAAAACAATGAATGATAACCACTTTAAATTTTCGAATGCCGTTATTGGTCTTCCAGTTTTTTTTGTTCTCTTTTTGTGGATTATCTATTGGGTTCAAATTCGATTTGACTTTGATTTTTATCAAAACGGTATTTATCCTCGTGATATTTCCGGTTTACAAGGTGTTTTATTTAGTCCTTTTATTCATGAAAACTTAGACCATCTATATAATAACTCCATTCCGCTTTTAGTATTATTAGCGGCCATGCAATTTTTTTATCCAAAACAAACTTTTGCTGTAATCGGTTTTGGTATTTTGTTTTCAGGATTAATAACGTGGATTATTGGACGTGAAAATTATCATATTGGTGCCAGCGGATTAATTTATGTTTTAGTGAGTTTTATCTTTTTTAAAGGAATTCAAACCAGATATTATCGTTTGGTAGCGCTCTCATTATCTGTAATTTTATTATATGGTGGAATGATTTGGTATGTTTTTCCTGATGTGGATAAAACAATTTCATGGGAAGGACATTTGGCTGGTTTTATTACAGGATTTGGAATGTCCTTATTTTACAAAACGCCCGAATATGCAAAGCCAATTGTTTACGAATGGCAGAAACCGGATTTCAATCCCGATCAGGATGCATTTATGAAACATTTTGACGAAAGTGGAAACTTTGTAAATACAGAAGTCCCCGAAGAGGAACTGGAAGTTTTATCGAATTATTATAATTCAAATTTCTCCGTTAATTATACTGTAACTAAAAGAGAATCAGATGATGAAATATAACTCAGTAATATTGGATTGATTTAAAAAACACTACTTTTGTTTGTATTCTAAATTTCAATCAATGTGTTATGAGGAAAATAAATTTACTTATTGTTGTTTTATCATTCGCTTTCATTTCAAAAATAGAAGCTCAATGCGAAGTTAAAAATGGGGTACAGGCAGATGGTACAATGATGTATTATTTTGAACCGGCTGATTTTTATATCACAAAATCGAAATCATTAAAAATTAATATTGTAACAGACAAAGAGCATTATTTTGTGGCTTTGCAACCTTCACCATTTCCTTCTAAAAAAGAAGGTAAAAAAATCAACGATGATTTAATTATTCACTTATCGAATAAACAAGAATATAAGCTGACACATTATGACACGCAATACAGAAATAATGATTCGATAATGCAGGTACTGTATTTAATGGATCAAAAAGATATTGATGCTTTTTCTAAGTTTGAAGCGGTAGTTGCCGAAATTAATATGAAAGGAACAGAATTTGTTCGCGATTATAATTTCAAATTACATAAGGATGCTATAATGGAACAGCTGAAATGTTTTCTAAAAAAGGAAGAAAACTAATTTTAATCTTCAGCTTGTGGATTATCATGAAGATGTGATAATTTTTTTTTGATGTTCTTAAATAAATTATTGAATGTGATAGTTAGTGATGCAGCATTTACAATTTGATTTTGTTCGTCTCTGGGTAAATATTCATTTGCATAAGTTAACTCGACCTGAATATCATCTGTAAATAAATAACCGGCACCAACATTCAATCTATTCCGATCAAAAAAACTCAGACCGGTTACTTTTGTTCCGGACTTAAAAAATAATTCATCTGATGCAATAGCATAAAAAACTCCTTCGCGGAGAATTTTACTGTTGATAGGCTTTAGGTATTTTATTTGTTGGCGATAACGAAGAACGTTTTCATAATCGTCTTTCTCATTTCGCATATGTCTTAATTCCATTCTCATTCGGGTGCTTAAAGTATATCCCGTTTTATGAAAATAGTATATTCCCTGTATTGCAAATCTCCATTCCGGAGATTTAAACTGACCAATTTCCGGCACATCTTTATTGTCGTAGTAAGCAACAAAAGTCGAAAGTTTCCATCGGGGAGACAAATAATAATGTCCCCAGCCTCTAAACGATTTTTGGATGTTTGACTGAAAGATATTCGAAGAAGTTGCCGTACTGCTGTAGGATGAGCCGAGATCTAATTCAGCAGACCATTTCTCATTTAATGTTCTGCTAAATTGAATTTCATTCCAGGATTGTCCGTAAGTAGTAGTTTGCCCATGGCTTGAATTTGCAATTAATATAATTACAATGAAGCAAAGGGCTTTATATAAGAATATGTTATGAGTTAGCTTTGAAGACATTCATGATAGATTTATTTGTCATGCTTAATCTTATTCTCAATACAATTTAACTTCTTTGGCGAACAGCTTCATATAAAAAAGCGCCACAAGCTACTGAAACGTTTAAAGATCCAATGGATCCAAACATTGGTAATTTTGCTTTTTCATCAACAATTTTAAGTACCGAAGGGTTGATTCCTCTTTCCTCAGATCCCATGATAATAGCTATAGGTTCGTTTAGTGCTATGTCATAAATATTTTGGTCGGTTTTTTCAGTTGCTGCAACCGTTTTAATTCCTGATCCCTGAAGATAGAAAATAGCATCCTTAATATGTTCAACTTTACAAATTGGCACATTAAATACTGCTCCTGCAGATGTTTTAACTGTATCACCATTTACTGGCGCCGATCCTGATTTTTGAACAATGATTCCGTTTACGCCTGTACATTCTGCTGTTCTTATAATCGCTCCAAAATTTCGCGCATCAGAAATCTGATCTAATATTAAAAATAATGGTTTTGTACCAGAAGCAAGAGTTGATTCAACTAAATGTTCTAATTCTATAAAACCAATAGGAGAGATGGTTGCAACCGCACCCTGGTGATTATTTGGTGTTAATCTATTTAATTTTTCAACTGGCACATAAGAGAAATTAATGTTAGCGCGTTTCATCACTTTCATTAAGTCTTTCATTAATTCTCCAGAAATTTCTTTTTGTATAAATACTTTGTCAACTTCTTTACCTGCTTGAATTGCTTCTATAATGGCTCTAATTCCAAAAATTTGATGTTCTTTTTCCATGGGACAAATATAGGTATAATGTTATATAAAAAAAAACCACTCTGAATGAACAGAGTGGTTATGGTCTTATTATTTTTTACTATTATTAATTAGGAGAAGCCCACCAAACTGGTGCATATACATCCGAAACAACAGTTGCGTTACTATTTAATGTTCTTTCTGACTTAGGAGTCAGTAATCTTGCAGGAATTTTTTTCGATTCACTGATTTGATTTGGAGTTAAAACAGGAAACCCTGTTCGTCTAAAATCATTGTAAGGCTCGAAAGTAGTGAACAATGCAATGTATTTTTGTGTAATGATATTTTGTAGGGTAACTGTAGCTGATGCAGTTGTTGCATAAGCAGGGTTACTTGTGCCAGTAACGTCTACTAATGATGCATTTACTGCTGCTTGTAAAGCTGTTTGAGCTGCAGCAATGTTACCTAATCTAAATTGTGCTTCTGCCTCAATAAATTTTATTTCAGCTAAAGTAACAATATTTAAAGAAGTGTTTGGTGTTCCTGCAAAATAATCTCCAAATTGAGATGTTACACCAGAACCATCTGGTGACTCAGGTGCAGCTCCCTTATATGTTCCATCTGTGGCTTTTGAAGCATAATATGGTAAACGAGGATCTGAGTTGGCTTTCAATAAATCTACAAAAAATTTACCCATTCCAATATATCCTGATCTTTGATTATTAAAAGCATACCATGAGTTTTGGTTGTTTCCTCCGTCAAAAGTTGCTACTAAATTATCATTTTTTGTTGTAAATGAGTTTTGTAAATAAGTAAGAGCTTTTTGTGCAGCTACAGTACTTCCTTCCTTTGTTGTCAATCTCAAAGCGTATCTTGCTTTAATTGCATAAGCAAGTTTAGTCCACTTTTCAGTATCTCCGCCATAAAAGATATCGTCAGTTCCTGGTAAAGCAAGGTTAGCACTTTCAGGCTTAGCTAAATTTAAAATTGCTGTATCAAGATAAGACTGAATTTTTTCAATTACTTCTTTTTGTGTGTCATACTTTGGTGTAACATTTCCATTAACACCATCAAACGCTTCAGAAAAAGGAATATCACCCCAAACGTCTGTTGCATAACCCATATTTAGTGCTACAATTATTCTTGCAATACCACCATAGTAAGGACTTGTTTCTTCATAATCTTTGATAATTGTGTTAGCGTTAACACCAGCTTGATAGATATTACCCCAATCACCTTCATTATCTAGCTCCGTTATGATGTAGCTCCCTGCTTCAGCAGATTGAAGCTGGTTTCCATTAGTGTGCTGCGTAAATATTGTAAAGGTTCTTGATAAATTACCAGTTGAGTTATTTATTGTTCCTACTTCAGCACCTGTAAGTAGCGTCGCCGCTGAGGCCGTCGTTGGTCCATTAGGATTTTCGTTGAATGTATCTAATTCGGTTTGGCATGAATTTAGAGTTAACGCTCCTAATATTATAGATAAATATATTCTTTTCATAATATTAAAAATTAAGTTTTAATGTTAAAGCGTAGCTTTTTGAACCAGGACTATTAAAATAATCAAATCCATTAGTGTTAGAGCCTGATCCTGCAAGAGAGTTTTCCGGATCTACTCCGTTGTAATTTGTAATTATAAATAAGTTTCTTGCTGATAATGTCAATGAGGCATCTCTAATAAATGGAGCGCTTTTTGTAATAAGTTTCCCGAAGTTATATCCTAAACTGATATCTCTTAGTCTTAACCAGTTAACATCTTCTATTGCTTGCTCATTAGCAGCTCCAGTGTCTCCTAGGTAATTATTGTAATATAATTTATTTGATACTGCAACTGTATTTTCAGCACCTGAAGCAGTAACTCCAGGAATAATATAAGTAGCATTTCTGTCTTGAGCAGATTCTTCTGAAACTCCAAGTCTATTTAGTCTTGCATGTGTACCATTCCAGATGTCTCCACCTTTTCTTGCATCAAGAAGGAAGCTTAAAGATATATTTTTGTAGTTAAAATTATTTCTAATACCTGCCAACCAGTCTGGATTTGGGTTACCAATGATTTGACTTTCGCTTTGAACTAATGGTATTCCATTTGATCCAATAATTAACTGACCGGCGTCATTTCTTTGCCATGCTGTCCCTACCATAATTCCAAGAGGCTGACCTCTTACAATTGATGGTGTTACATTGCCTGAAAAGAAATCACTACCAATAGCTGAGTAATTTAGGTTTTCTGCAACTTCAGTAACTTTATTTACGTTTTTACTCCAGTTGATGTTAATGTCCCATTGGAAATCAGTTCCCTTAACAATGTCGTACCCCAATTCTACTTCTAATCCTCTGTTTTGTACAGTTGGACCATTAGTGTATGAGTTAGAAAATCCTGAAGATGGAGCAACTGGTGCTTCAACTAATAAGTCGTAATTAGTAGATTGATAGGCACTTACATTTAAGCGCAATCTTCTAAACATTTCTAATTCTAAACCGACTTCATATTCTTTGTTATGTTCTGGTTTTAAATTAGGATCTTTAAGTGTTGTTGTGTATCCAAAAGCTCCAACACCTCCATAAGGGGCGTACAATTGCGGTCCAAATGTGTCAAAATAATAAGGAGTTGTGTACGTAGTTTGAACGTTGTAAGGAGTCGGCGAAGCATAAGTCTCAGCAAATGCACCTCTTAATTTACCTAAAGTAATCCATTCAGGAAGATTAAGTGTTTTGTTAAATAACCATGAAGCACTTACAGCTGGATAAAAATAAGAATTATTTTTAGTTGGTAAAGTACTGCTCCAGTCATTTCTTCCTGTAAGAGTCAAATAAAATTGATCTAATGCAGCAAATTCAACTTGTCCATAAAGACCTCTTTTTATTTGCGACATGTCATAATTCTGAGGAGTAAAGTTGGTAAAGTTACTTAAGTTGTACTGGTTTGGTAATAACATTACTGATCCTACAGTATACATGTCATTTGAGAATTTTGAATTGATAGATCCTCCTGCATTATAGCTTAAAGATAGTTTGTCTTCAATAAGGGTAATATCGCCATTAAAAATCAAATCGATATTGTATAAACTAGCATTGTAAGTATCTAATATTACTTGACCAGTTCCATCTGCATTTGAGTTACCATTACTACTGTAAGAATAATTTTGTTGTGCGTGCGTAGTATAAGTATCAACACCTGCTCTTAATAAAACATTAAATTCTTTGCTTTGATTGTATGTAATATGTCCATTAAATATACTACGATTAGTCTCATCAGTATATGGGTTATTGTATACAGTGTAGTATGGGTTGTCATAAGCGAAATAATAATTTTTATTAGTTCCTTGTGCCGTTTGATAATCTCTTAAATCATAACTTGCAGGTGTTCTGTAAAGAGAAAGCATGATTCCTGCTACGTTACTTCCTTTTTGAGCTCTTACTCCTCCTGTATTAGAGTATTTGAAGTCAGCTCCAGCTTTTAATTTGTCTGTTATGTTATATTGTGCATTCAAACTAACATTAGATCTTTTTAAAGATGTATTTGGAACCATTCCTGTTTGATCAGTGTGACCAAAACCAAGTCTAAATGTAGCCGTTTCATTACCGCCAGAAAGAGCAATATTTTGAGTCGTAGTAATTCCATTTTGGAAAAAATTCTTTGGATTGTCGTATGCTTTAAGTCCAGGAACACTTGAAATTTCTGGTCCCCAGCTTTGGATAGTTCCTTGGCTTGTTGGGAATCCATCTCCACCATATTCAGCAGGTGGAATGTAAGTTGCTCCGTCAGTACCTGCTGCATATTTAAGTTGGATATTTGGAAGCATGCTTACCTGGTCAACTGAGACTGAACTAGAAAATTCAACACCAATTCCTTTTCTTTTTTTTCCTTTTTTACTAGTATAAAGTATTACACCATTTCGTGCATTTTCCCCATAAAGTGCTGCTGCAGCTCCCCCTTTTAGTATAGATACGCTTTCGATATCATCAGGGTTGATGTCAACAGCTCTGTTAGAGTCATCTACACCAGCAATATTTGTACCTGAACCTGCATTATTGTTTATTGAGTTGTCAATGATCTGTCCGTCTAAAACTATTAGCGGCTGACTTGAAAGAGTTACAGATTTTTGACCTCTAATAAGGATTTTACTTGAAGCACCAGGAGTTCCTGATGATCCGGTAACTTGAATTCCAGCTGCTTTTCCAGCAAGACCTTCAATCACGTTAGGTTCGTGAGATCTTTGTAGGTCATCACCTTTAACTTGTGAAGTGGCATATCCTAATGCTTTCTTCTCTTTTTTAATTCCCAAAGCGGTTACAACAACGCTTTCAAGTTCTACTGAATCATCAGATAGTTTTACGTTAATTGAAGTTGAACTTGCAGCTACTTCCTGAGTTTTCATTCCGATGTAGCTAAATACCAAAACTTGGCTTGAAGATGCTTTGATAGAAAATTTACCATCAAAGTCTGTTTGCGTTCCTGTTTTAGTTCCTTTAACTAATACACCAACACCCGGTAAAGGCATTCCTGTATTGTCAGAAACTGTTCCGGTAACAGCTCTTTCTTGCGCGAAAGTAAGTTGCGCAACTAGTACTAATAAAAGTACTAAGAATCCATTGAACTTTAGTTTCATTTTTAAATATTTTGAATTAGTTCGACAAAATTCTTAATAATTTGTTAATCTACCTAATATAAAAAGCTTTTTTTTTAGTTAAATTATGATTTTACGGTTATTAATTGTTCTTTTATCGTTAAAAAACAGATTTAAATAATATATTCTTATTTTTTTAATTCAAATTTGATAATAATGAAAATATTATAATTTTTAGAATTGTTAAATTTTGCTTATTAGCGATCGTTTTTTAGTTTTTTTTAACTTTAAACAAAAAAACCACTCTTTAAAAGGAGTGGTTTTGTGTTAAATTATGTTAGAGGATTGTTATTTATCCCAAAATATTTTAGTGCTTAATTTGTCTCCTCCAATTGAGGTTGCAGCAGCATTATAATTTGTGGCATTTAATGTTTGTTCTCTAATAGGGTAAGCCATTCTTGATGGAACTTGACCTCCTGCAGCTGCATCAGCATTAGTCGGCGGTGTAAGAACTGGGAAGTTTAATCTTCTTGTAGATGTCCATCCTTCAAAACCTCTGTTGAATAAGGCATACCATGCTTGTTCTCCAACTTTTTGTTGCCAGGTTCCTGTTGCAGTTGCATAAGCTACTGTAGGTTGAAGTAAATAAGCGTCAGCTTCTGCTTCTGCAATTCCCCAATCCTCCATAGATGCTCTAATTGCTGCTTCATAATGTGTAGCGATATCTCCGCTTACAGTGACTCCTCTTCCTGCAGCTTCGGCACGTAAAAATTCTACTTCGGCATAGTCTAATAAAGTACCGCTAAAGTCTGGAGCTTTTATTTTGTCGCTTGCATGTGTAAATCTTGATTGGCTGTTTTTAGATCCAACTATTCCTCCTTTGTAACCTGTAATTGTAACTAAATCGCCATCTGCATTAGTGTCCTTGTAAGTTGGTCTGAAATAGGCAGTTTTTCTTGGGTCATTTAGTGTAACTAAAGCGTCAACAAATGGTTTTGCAACAACAAAATCATTTCTTCCTGAGAATACCATATCTACATAAAGCGGATTAGTATTAGGAAGATTTATCATGTATGGTAATTTAGCATTGTCTGCATTAGATGTAAATGCACCTGCCGAACCAGAAATGATTGCTGCATCTGCAATTGCAGATTCTAAACCGGAAGCTTTAAGGTTTACTCCTAATTTTAATTTGATGCTATTGGCAAATTTAACCCACGCGTCTAAATCATCTTGGTAAATTACATCGGCATCTCCAAATGCAGGCTGTGAAGTATCTATATTAGCTATGCTGGCATTTAAACGTACAAGAAGATCTTTGTAAATATCAACTGCTTTGTCATATTTAGGAAGATAATTTCCTGATCCTTTCAAGGCTTCTGAATATGGTACATCACCATAAGTATCAACTAATATTTGATAAGTGTAAACCGATAAAATATCAATAAGTATTAATTGGTTTTTTTTGATAATGGTTTTTTGCGCAAACTCAGGATCTGTCGAAATGATTACCTCGTTATTTATGAAATCTTTTGCTTGAGCAAGTTCGGCTAAGCTTCCAGCATACAGTCTGTCCCAGTGATTGTCAGAAATTTTACGAGTTACCCAGTTATAGGTAGATTCATCTAGATAAGTAGTCTCTGTCCATTGTTGGTTGACTAATCTAAAGATATTCTTGTTTACATTGGTATTAACAAGTTGTTCTGTTAATCCTTTTTCTGCATTAGTGAATAATGTGCTTGCTGGTACTACAGAAGGGTTTTTTACATCTACATTTAAGTCTGTTAGGCTATTATCATCACATGAAATTGTGAGGATCATAATTCCTAAAGCATATATTAATTTTTTCATTTTTTCTGTATTAAAATTTGAATGTTAAGTTAAATCCAATATCTCTGGTTGTTGGCAATGATCCAACTGAATAACCTCTAGAGCTATTTCCTGAAGATAATCCGCTTTCTGGATCTGCATAAGGTAGATTTTTACTGATTATCCATAGATTTGATCCTACAAGACTGGCTGAAGCAGAGCTTAAGAATGTATTTTCAAACATGTTTTTAGGAAAGTTATAAGTAATAGATACTTCTCTTAATTTTACAAAAGAGGCATCATAAATAAACGTTTTGTTTGGTGCAGCTTGATAACCTAAGCTATTTGCGATTGATCCTCCCTTTGTTTTCACGGTGTTAGGAGTTCCGTCTGGCGCCACTCCAGCGTTTAATGTTCCATTTTCTCTAATGTCGCCTACTGCAGTTTCTTTGTATAGTCCTGATGCAAGACCATAGTACATATCTAAAGAATAAATATCCCCGCCTTTTTGAGTGTCAATTAAAAATCCAAATGTTAAATTTTTATAGCTAAATTTATTTCTAACACCACCAATCCAATCCGGAGTTATGTTTCCTATAGTGTTGCTTGAGCTTGTTGATATTAAATACTTTCCTGTAGTCTGATCGATAGTTGGCTGACCATTTGTATATATATAGTCTGTTCCTTTCAATGCTCCATAAGCTTCGCCTGGGGCAGCATTAACGGTAACACCACCTTGGAAAGCTCCTAATTGTAGATTGTCGAGTCCATTTGGTAAAGAAAGAACTTTACTTCTGTTATTAGACCAGTTTACGATAATTTCCCAGCTAAAATCTTTTGTTTTAATTGGAGTTCCGCTTAGTTGTAGTTCTAAACCAGTGTTTTCAATATTTCCACCGTTAACTACTCCGGCAGTGTAACCAGATGCAGATGAAACAGCTGCTGAAACGATTTGATCAACTGAATTTGTTTTGTAGTAAGTAATGTCAAATCCTAATCTTCTGTCAAGTAAACTTGTTTCTAAACCAACTTCGAATGATTTTGTTCTTTCTGGCTTAAGGTTTGGATCTTTGTTAATACTACGAAATGGAAGTAATAATGAGTTTGTATAAAGAGGTTGTCCTTGAAAGTTTGAAACTCTTGTGTAGGTGTTATTCAATTGTAAAGCATCTGCGTCATTTCCAACTTCAGCATAATTTACTCTGAATTTCCCAAGGTTCAACCAGTTTGCTTTTACAAGATTTGAGAATAAGAAAGATCCTGAAACTGCAGGGTAAACATATGAATTGTTGTTGTCTGGTAATGTAGAAGAAACGTCTCTTCTTACAGATGCGTCTACGAAGTAAGTATCTAAGAATCCGATAGAACCTTGAGCATATATACCGTTAACACCTGAAGATATTTTTGCTTCTTTTGGAAATGGTAAATCTAAACGGGAATTTGATAGAGCATATATTCCAGGTACTACTAATCCACCAACAGTTGATGCTAGTACACTTTCTCTGTCATTTCTTCTTATGTTCGTTCCAATAACTCCATTTACGCTTATGTTATCGCCAAATTTTTTGTTGAAATTCAACATGAAATCATAATTGATCTCTTGAAAGTTGATGTCATTTCTTTGGTAACCTGATGATTCATCAACAGGAGATAAACCAAATCCTGAAGCAATAGAACCAATTGCTCTTCTTTCTTCTTGAAGTTGTTTGTAAGTATCTAATGATACTCTTCCTAATGCACTTAACCAAGGAGTGATGTCATAGTTAAGAGATGCATAACTAAATAAACGTGTTCTGTCATCTGAAGAATAATTTTGATAACGAGTAAAATAAGGATTGTCCCAATATGCAGGTACCAAACCTGATGGGTCAGTTGGGTCAGCCCAGTTCCAAGTTACGTTTTGTCCGCCTGATGCAAAGTAAACATCTTTTAAAGCTCGAACGTCAGTATTTGTTTGCCACCATTGTCTGAAGTTACTCATGATATTGTCATTGTATCCAGTTGAGTTTCTACCCACTGTGCTTTGCAATGTAACCGAAGCATAAGCATTAGCAGTAAGTTTGTCAGTAACCTTTTGGCTAAATCTTGCGCTTATTTGGTTTTTCTTCAATTCACTATTTGGCAGAATACCAGTTTGATTGGTGTTAACATATGACATAGATAAGCTTGATCTGTCAGTTGATTTTTCAAGTGATATGCTATTAACAAATGTGTGCGCATCATTGAAGAATTTTGATGGACCATTTTTAGCAGCTGCCCATGGAGTAGCTTTTCCATAATTTGGTGAAAATGGAGTAAAAGCGTCCCATTGATAAACTGGTTGATTGTCGAATGCGTCTCCATCAGATGCGTCATTTGATGTGTCTACAGTATCAGGTGTTCCAGTACCTAAAAATGATGATCCAAAACCGTAACCTGAACCATATTTGTTTTGATACTCAGGGAATGTCTTTTTGTCAATACTTCCATTTGTAAACCCGCTTGAAAATGAAAAACCAATTTTGTTGTCATTTGATTTTCCTTTTTTTGTAGTTACCATTACAACACCATTTGCAGCTCTTGATCCGTAAAGTGCTGTTGCAGCAGCTCCTTTAAGAATGTTGATGCTTTCAATGTCTTCCTGGTTGATATCTGATGCATTGTTTCCGTAATCATAACCTCCACTACCAACTTGTTGAGATGATGCATTTGAATTTGAGTTGTCAATTGGCACACCATCAATTACCCAAAGAGCCTGATTGTTTCCTGTAAGTGACTTATTTCCTCTAATTACAACATTTGTAGATCCTCCAAAGTTATTATTTCTTTGAACTTCTACCCCTGCAGCTTTACCGGATAAAAGGTTGGCAACGTTAGCATTTCCTGCTCCTCCATTAATATCTTTTCCTGCAATTTGTTGAGAAGCGTATCCTAATGATTTTTTTTCTCTTTTAATCCCCATCGCTGTAGTTACTACAACCCCTTCAAGTTGTTGTGCATCTCCGGATAATTTAGTGTTAATTTGAGATGAGCTCGCTGTTACTTCTTGCGATTTCATTCCGATGTAACTAAAAACTAAAACTTGGCTTGTAGTTGCTTTGATGGAATATTTACCATCAAAATCTGTTTGTGTTCCGGTTTTTGTTCCCTTGATTAATACACTTACGCCAGGTAATGGCATTCCTGCATCGTCGGTAACGGTACCCGAGACAGCTCTTTCTTGCGCAAAGGTTAATTGCGCGAATAGCACTAATAAAAGCACTAAAAATCCATTGAACTTTGGTTTCATTTTCTCAATTATTTTGAATTAGTGATGCAATATTCATAATAATTTGTTAATAATCCTAACGTTACATTAACGAATTTTTAATAGGGGTTAAAATTTAACATTATAACATATGTTAACGATAGTGTTAAATAATTGAATTTCCTGAAGCCTTGCCCCGCCATTGGTGAGATTAATTCTTAATAAGCCGTTCGCAGTTTGTATGGTTGTCCCGATTCCAATTCCTGTCAAATTTTTTATTTTATGTGTGTTTTCTACGTTTGTCAGGTCCTGATATATTCCATAATCTATAATTGAATTTATGTAAAGATTCTTAGAAACTATAAATCTATATTCGGTAAGAATCATTGTTGTGAAGTTAGCCTGAAGACTATTTTCTGAGAATCCCCTTATTGAATTTACACCACCAAATCTATATAGTTCGTTCGTTATATAATTTTTGCTTTTTAAGTAAAAACTTTGTGAATTTAGATAGATGTAATTTTTTGGGTTTAATTCAACATTATACGAAATATTAGTATTTATATAAATTTGTGGACTTGCGGCTACTGTTTCTGAATCGTTGTTTGTGTTTCTTTTACCATAGCCGGCGACTAAATTTATAAATGCTTTTTTGGGTAACAAAGTATTATTGTAATCTGTTTTTTTATAATCAAACGATGAAGTGAAGTAAGCATTTTTATAATCACTAATGATTGAGTTGTTTGTATTTTGAATGTCGCTGGATTCTGTTGATTGATAACCTAGGTATATTTTTGAATTATAATTTAAATAGTATCCAAGATCAATTGATGTCTTAGTGTTTTGAAATGTGCTGTCTTGTTTAAAAATGTTTAGTTGTGCTTTCAATCCCAGTGATGATTGAAATATATATGGAATTTCAATTTTTGAGTTAAAAGTTTTCTGTTGGTTTCCATCGCTTTTCCAATATAGCGAAAATTGCTCACCAGCATGAAGTGTGTTTAGTAGATTTATGTCGAGATATCCGTTTAATGTTGTTTTTTTGTTTTCATCATTTGAAAATCCAATATAACCATCAAATGTATTGGCTTTCCTTTTTTCTATGTAAGTGTAAATTTTTGTTGAATCACTTGTGAATAATATTTGCGGATATTTTGTTTGCGTAACAAATTCAAAGCTGTTAATGTCGTTATAAAGTTCTTGTACTATTTCTTGATTAAAGGTTTTATTTAAATATTTTTTGTTGAGTTGTTTTAGGTGTCCTTTAGGGAAGTAATTTTTATTGTTATGATTTTCCTGGCTGAGAATAATGGAATTTACGTTGCGTTTTTTTTCGGATTTAAAAGTTAAGTCAGCATAAATTATTAAATTCTTTCTTCGGATGTTTTCAAGTTTAATTTTACTAAGGGCAAAGCCAAGTTTTTGGGCATCAATTATCTTTTGATTGAGATAGTTTTCAATTGCGTTGTATTGCAAAATTAAAGTATCGTTTTTTGTTTTAGCAGGAGTAAAAAAAGCATTATTTCTACCTATATATATATGTATCGTTTTTATTTGTTTTTGTAGTTCAATTATACTGATGTAAGTACTGTCGTTAATTTTATTTGTGGCTATTATTTTATTGTCTAAAAAACCTTTTTTAGAGAGGTTGTCTGTTGTTTTTTTTATCTCTGCAAATAATGATTTTATGTTTAAATGTTTTGTAGAGTAATTTACGGAGTCAATTATGTGGTTATCAGCATCGCTGGAGCTATTTATTTTTAGATAAAAATTTTGACCATAGACAGAGATTCCGAAAAATAAAAAATAGATGTAGATAAGGTTTTTCAAAACTAATTTTTTGGTTTCTAAAAGTATTGCAAATATCAATTGTTTGTTTGTAAAAACATAAGTTTAAATAATGTTATTGAAAATTAATAGATTAACGTTTGCAAACTGAAAAATATTTTATACATTTGCAACCCCGTAAAAAGCGGGAATTTAATATACATAATAAATTTTTAGTATTAATTATGCCAACAATTCAACAATTAGTAAGAACAGGAAGAACTCAGATAACTAAGAAGAGTAAATCGGTTGCTTTAGATTCTTGTCCTCAAAGAAGAGGGGTTTGTACGCGTGTTTACACTACTACACCAAAAAAACCAAACTCTGCAATGCGTAAAGTAGCGCGTGTACGTTTGACAAATGGTAATGAAGTGAATGCTTACATCCCTGGAGAAGGACACAATTTACAAGAGCACTCGATAGTATTAGTTAGAGGCGGAAGGGTAAAAGATTTACCAGGTGTTAGATATCATATCGTTCGTGGAGCGCTTGACACGTCAGGAGTTGCAGGAAGAACGCAAAGAAGATCTAAGTACGGTGCTAAACGCCCAAAAGAAGCAAAAAAGTAATTTAAAACGTTAAGAGTTGGAGGTTAGGAGTTGAGGGTTTGAAGTTTTGATGCATAAGCTGAAAAAAGATAACACAACATTTAACGGATAACCTATAACTTTTTATTAAAAAAAAGACATGAGAAAAAGAGCGGCAAAGAAAAGACCACTTTTACCAGATCCAAGGTTTAACGACCAATTGGTAACACGTTTTGTGAACAACTTAATGTGGGATGGTAAGAAATCTACAGCTTTCAAAGTATTTTATGATGCAATTGACATCATTGAGTCTAAAAAGCAAGATTCAGAAAAATCTTCATTAGAAATTTGGAAAGATGCTTTAACAAACGTTATGCCTCACGTAGAAGTACGTAGTCGTAGAGTAGGTGGAGCTACATTTCAAATTCCAATGCAAATTAGACCAGACAGAAAAATTTCTATGGCAATGAAGTGGTTGATACTTTATTCTAGAAGAAGAAATGAAAAATCTATGGCACAACGTTTGGCATCAGAATGTTTAGCTGCTGCTAAAGAAGAAGGTGCTGCGGTTAAGAAAAGAATGGATACTCACAAGATGGCAGAAGCGAATAAAGCTTTCTCTCACTTTAGATTTTAATTCGTAAGAAATGGCTAGAGATTTAAAATATACAAGAAATATTGGAATTGCTGCTCACATTGATGCTGGTAAAACAACAACAACAGAGCGTATTCTTTTTTATACTGGAAAGTCACATAAAATTGGTGAAGTGCACGATGGTGCTGCAACAATGGACTGGATGGCTCAAGAACAAGAAAGAGGTATTACAATTACTTCAGCTGCAACAACTTGTGAGTGGAATTTTCCAACTGAGCAAGGTAAAATTTTGCCTGAATCTTTGCCGTACCACTTTAATATTATTGATACTCCTGGACACGTTGATTTTACTGTAGAGGTAAATCGTTCTTTACGTGTGCTTGATGGTTTAGTTTTCTTGTTTAGTGCTGTTGATGGTGTTGAGCCGCAATCAGAAACTAACTGGAGACTTGCAGATCAATATAGAGTTCCACGTATGGGATTCGTAAATAAAATGGACCGTCAAGGATCTAACTTTTTGGCAGTTTGTCAACAAGTTCGTGATATGTTAAAATCAAATGCTGTTGCGATCACTTTGCCAATTGGTGAAGAAAATGATTTCAGAGGTGTTGTCGATTTAGTAAAAAATCAAGCTATCATCTGGCATGATGCTACTCAAGGGGCGACTTTTGATATTGTGCCTATTCCTGAGGATATGTTAGCTGAAGTAAAAGAATATAGATCAATTCTTATTGAGGCAGTAGCTGATTATGATGAAAATCTATTGGAAAAATTCATGGAAGATGAAAGCTCAATTACTGAGGAAGAAATCAATGTAGCTCTTAGAGCTGCTACTATGGATATGGCTATCATTCCAATGATTGCTGGTTCTTCTTTTAAAAATAAAGGGGTTCAATTCATGTTAGATGCAGTGTGTAAATACTTGCCGTCTCCTATGGATAAAGAAGGTATCTGGGGAATTGATCCTGATGATGCTGAATTATTGGAAGAAGATCAAACTAAAATCTTGCGTAAACCAGATGTGAAAGAGCCGTTCGCTGCTTTAGCATTTAAAATTGCTACTGACCCATTCGTAGGTCGTTTAGCTTTCTTCCGTGCTTACTCTGGTCGTCTAGATGCTGGTTCTTATGTTTTGAACACTCGTTCAGGAAATAAAGAAAGAATTTCTCGTATTTACCAAATGCATGCTAACAAACAAAATCCAATCGATTATATTGAAGCTGGAGATATTGGAGCTGCTGTTGGATTTAAAGATATTAAAACTGGAGATACATTGTGTGATGAAAAACACCCAATCATTCTTGAGTCTATGAAATTCCCTGCGCCGGTAATTGGTATTGCAATTGAGCCTAAAACTAAAGCTGACGTTGATAAAATGGGTATGGCTTTGGCTAAATTAGCTGAAGAGGATCCAACATTTACTGTTAGAACAGATGAAGCTTCAGGGCAAACTATTATCTCAGGTATGGGTGAGCTTCACTTGGATATCTTAGTTGATCGTATGAAACGTGAATTTAAAGTTGAAGTTAACCAAGGTGAACCTCAAGTTGAATATAAAGAAGCGTTTACAAAAACTGCAACACATAGAGAAACTTACAAGAAACAATCTGGAGGTCGTGGTAAATTCGGTGATATCGTATTTACACTTGAGCCTGCTGATGAAGTTGATGGTAAAGTTCCAAAAGGATTACAGTTTATTAATGCAGTAAAAGGTGGTAACGTTCCTAAGGAATATATCCCTTCTGTAGAAAAAGGTTTCCGTGAAGCTATGAAAACTGGTCCTTTGGCTGGTTATCAAGTGGATAGTTTGAAAGTAACTTTGACAGATGGATCTTTCCACCCTGTCGATTCTGATGCTCTTTCTTTTGAGTTAGCAGCTAGAATGGGTTATAGAGAAGTAGCGAAAGCTGCTGGAGCAATTGTTCTTGAGCCAATCATGAAAATGGAGGTTATTACTCCTGAAGAAAACATGGGAGATATCGTAGGTGATATCAACCGTCGTAGAGGTCAGGTTAATGACATGGGTGATAGAAACGGTGCTAAAACTATTAAAGCTGATGTGCCTTTATCAGAAATGTTTGGATATGTAACAACATTAAGAACATTGTCTTCTGGTAGAGCTACTTCAACAATGGAGTTTTCTCACTATGCAGAAACACCTTCTAATATTTCAGAAGCTGTAATTAAAAAAGCAAAAGGTAACGCTTAATTCTTAAGAAAATGAGTCAAAAAATCAGAATAAAACTAAAATCTTACGATCACATGTTGGTAGATAAGTCTGCTGAAAAGATCGTAAAAACAGTAAAAACTACTGGAGCAGTTGTAACAGGTCCAATTCCGTTACCAACTCACAAAAAACTTTTCACTGTATTACGTTCTCCGCACGTTAACAAAAAAGCGAGAGAGCAATTTGAAGTAATGTCATACAAGAGATTGATTGATATTTATTCATCTTCATCTAAAACTATTGATGCTTTAATGAAGCTTGAATTGCCAAGTGGAGTTGAAGTAGAAATAAAAGTATAATTTTTTATTATATTTTATATATAAAAAGCGAGACAGAAATGTCTCGCTTTTTTTTGTGGTTAAAAGTTTCGATGAGTGATTTTTTTTGAGATGTTTGTTGTGGTTAATTTTTTTTTATTTTTAGTGAAATCTCTTTTGTTTAAGGGGTTGCGGAAGTTTTTTTCTTTTTGAGATTAAGTAAATGTTAAGGTAGTTGTTGGTGTGAGTTAAAATGTTTGAAAATATTTTTTTGAGGAATTATCATATTGGTAATGGTAAGATGTATTCTTTGATTTTGATTATGAGCTATTTAATTTTTCTAACTGTTTGGTATATTCAATTTTAATGTATACTTTTGCACTCCCTGTTTGGAAATTTATGTTATTTTCAAATTGAAGGGAATTTTAGTAATTAATAATTAATATTTATGTCTGGGTTAATTGGTAAAAAAATCGGCATGACTAGTATTTTCGATGAAAACGGGAAAAACATTCCTTGTACAGTAATTGAGGCTGGGCCGTGTGTTGTTACCCAAGTCAGAACCAAAGGTGTTGACGGGTACGAAGCGTTGCAACTTGGTTTCGATGACAAAAACGAGAAACATTCCACTAAAGCGGCTTTAGGTCACTTTCAAAAAGCTGGAACTGTTGCTAAGAAAAAAGTCGTTGAATTTCAAGATTTTGCAACTGAACAAAAATTAGGAGATCTTATTGATGTTTCTATTTTTGCTGAAGGAGAATTTGTGGATGTACAAGGTGTGTCTAAAGGTAAAGGTTTTCAAGGGGTTGTTAAGCGTCACGGATTTGGTGGTGTTGGACAGGCGACTCACGGTCAACACAACCGTTTAAGAGCGCCAGGTTCTGTAGGAGCTTCTTCGTATCCATCTAGAGTATTCAAAGGAATGCGTATGGCTGGAAGAATGGGAGGAGACAATGTAAAAGTTCAAAACCTTAGAGTTTTAAAAGTAGTTGCTGAAAAGAACCTGCTTGTTATTAAAGGATGTATTCCTGGACATAAAAACTCTTATGTAATCATTCAGAAGTAATGGAAGTAAAAGTATTAGATTTCAACGGAAAAGATACTGGAAGAAAAGTTCAACTTTCTGATTCAGTATTCGCAATTGAACCAAATAATCACGCTGTATACCTTGATGTTAAGCAATATCTTGCTAATCAAAGACAAGGAACTCATAAAGCTAAAGAAAGAGCTGAAGTGACAGGAAGTACACGTAAGATTAAAAAACAAAAAGGAACAGGTACTGCTCGTGCGGGAAGTATCAAAAATCCATTGTTTAAAGGTGGTGGAACAATTTTTGGGCCAAGACCAAGAAGTTATTCATTTAAATTGAATAAAAGCTTGAAAAGATTGGCGAGAAAATCAGCTTTCTCAATCAAAGCAAAAGAGTCAAATATTATCGTTCTTGAAGACTTTAAATTTGAAACTCCAAACACTAAAAATTTCATTAACGTTTTGAAAGCTTTAGGGTTAGAAAATAAAAAATCTCTATTTGTGTTGGGAGAGTCAAATAAAAATGTATATTTGTCGTCACGCAATTTAAAGGCCTCTAGCGTTGTAAGTAGCTCTGAATTAAGTACTTATGCTATTTTAAACACTAATAATTTAGTGCTTTTAGAAGGTTCTTTGGAGTTAATCGAAGAAAATTTAAGCAAATAATAGGAATATGAGTATCATAATTAGACCTATAGTAACAGAAAAAGTAACCAAAGAAAGTGAAGTTTTAAACCGCTTCGGATTCGTTGTTGACAAAAAAGCAAACAAAGTTCAAATTAAGAAAGCTATTGAAGCTGCTTATGGAGTAACTATTGTTTCGGTTAACACGATGAACGTAAGACCGGATAGAACTACTAAATACACTAAAAGTGGTTTGATCAGTGGAAAGACAAATGCAATTAAGAAAGCGATTGTTCAAGTACAAGAAGGAGAAACAATTGATTTTTACAACAATATCTAAGATAGAAAAATGTCAGTAAGAAAATTAAAACCTATTACCCCAGGTCAGCGATTTAGAGTTGTGAATGGTTATGACGCCATTACAACTGATAAGCCGGAACGCTCTTTGATAGCGCCGATAAAAAACTCTGGAGGTAGAAATAGTCAAGGAAAGATGACCATGCGTTATACGGGTGGTGGTCACAAGCAGAGATATCGTATTATTGATTTCAAACGTACAAAAGAAGGAATTCCAGCTACAGTGAAATCAATCGAATATGATCCAAATCGTACTGCATTTATCGCTTTATTAGCTTATGCTGATGGAGAGAAAACATATGTTATTGCTCAAAACGGATTGAAAGTTGGTCAGAAATTAGTTTCTGGTCCTGAATCTCAACCTGAAATTGGTAATACATTGCCTTTAAGCAGAATTCCTTTAGGAACTGTAATCTCTTGTATTGAGTTGCGTCCAGGTCAAGGGGCGGTAATCGCTCGTTCGGCTGGTACATTTGCTCAGTTAATGGCAAGAGATGGAAAATATGCTACAATTAAAATGCCATCTGGTGAAACAAGGTTGATCTTGTTAACTTGTTCGGCTACAATTGGAGCTGTTTCTAATTCAGATCACCAATTAGTTGTATCAGGAAAAGCTGGTAGAACAAGATGGTTAGGAAGAAGACCTAGAACAAGACCTGTTGCAATGAACCCTGTTGATCACCCAATGGGTGGTGGAGAAGGACGTTCTTCTGGTGGACATCCACGTTCAAGAAATGGAATACCAGCAAAAGGTTATAGAACTCGTTCTAAGAAAAACCCGAGTAACAAGTATATCGTAGAACGTAGAAAGAAATAATAAGATATGGCACGTTCATTAAAAAAAGGACCTTTCGTTCATTATAAGTTAGACAAGAAAGTTCAGGAAAACGTAGAAAGTGGTAAAAATAGTGTAGTGAAGACTTGGTCTAGAGCTTCTATGATTACTCCGGATTTCGTTGGACAAACTATCGCAGTTCATAACGGTCGTCAATTTGTACCAGTTTACGTAACAGAAAACATGGTAGGTCACAAATTAGGAGAATTTTCACCAACTAGATCTTTTAGAGGTCATGCTGGAGCAAAAAATAAAGGTAAAAAATAAGAAGTAATGGGAGTTCGTAAAAGAGAAACAGCAGATGCGAGAAAAGAGGCTAATAAGTCTATTGCTTTCGCAAAATTGAATAACTGCCCTACTTCACCTAGAAAAATGCGCTTAGTAGCGGACTTGGTAAGAGGTCAGAAGGTAGAAAGAGCACTTAACATCTTAAGATTTAGTTCTAAAGAAGCTTCAAGAAAATTAGAGAAACTATTATTATCTGCAATCAACAACTGGGAGCAAAAAAATAGTGAAGGTAATTTAGAAGAAGCTGGGTTATTTGTTAAAGAGATCAGAGTAGATGGTGGAATGATGTTGAAAAGGCTTCGTCCAGCTCCACAAGGTCGTGCACACAGAATAAGAAAACGTTCTAATCACGTAACAATCGTGCTTGGAGCTATCAATAACACACAAAGCAATTCTTAAGCAGCATGGGACAAAAGACAAATCCAATTGGAAATAGACTTGGTATCATCAGAGGGTGGGACTCAAACTGGTATGGTGGAAATGATTACGGTGATAAACTTGCCGAAGATCACAAAATCAGAAAGTATATCCACGCTCGTTTATCAAAAGCTAGTGTATCTAAAGTAATCATCGAGAGAACTTTGAAACTTGTAACCGTTACTATCACTACTGCTAGACCTGGTATTATTATCGGAAAAGGTGGGCAAGAGGTAGACAAGTTGAAAGAAGAACTTAAGAAGGTTACTGACAAAGAGGTTCAAATCAACATCTTTGAAATCAAAAGACCTGAATTAGATGCTTATCTTGTGGCGACAAGCATCGCTCGTCAAATCGAAAGCCGTATTTCTTACAGACGTGCAATCAAAATGGCTATTGCTGCTTCTATGCGTATGAACGCTGAAGGTATCAAAGTTTTGATTTCTGGTCGTTTGAATGGTGCTGAGATGGCACGTTCAGAAGGTTTCAAAGAAGGTAGAATTCCTCTATCAACTTTCAGAGCTGATATTGATTATGCTTTGGCTGAAGCTCACACTACTTATGGTAGAATGGGTATCAAAGTATGGATCATGAAAGGTGAAGTTTATGGAAAGAGAGATCTTTCTCCACTTGCAGGAATGGATAAAAAACAATCTGGAACTGGTGGTGGTAAAGGTGGCGATTCTCCTAGAGGAGATAGAAAGCCTTTTAATAAAGGTGGAAAACCAGACGCTCGTAAAAGAAAGTAAATTTTTAAACTAAAGAAAAATGTTACAGCCTAAAAGAACAAAATACCGTAAGGTACAAAAGGGTAAAATGAAAGGTAACTCTCAAAGAGGGCATGAACTTTCTAATGGAATGTTTGGTATTAAATCTGTACATGAAGATGGAATGTTCTTAACTTCTCGTCAAATCGAAGCTGCGCGTATTGCTGCAACTCGTTTTATGAAGAGAGAAGGACAATTATGGATCAAAATATTTCCAGACAAACCAATTACTAAGAAACCTCTTGAGGTACGTATGGGTAAAGGTAAAGGTGCCGTTGAATATTGGGCTGCCGTTGTTAAACCCGGAAGAATTATGTTTGAAGTTGGAGGAGTTCCTTTATCAGTTGCAAAAGAGGCTTTACGTCTTGCAGCTCAAAAGCTTCCAGTGAAAACTAAATTCGTCGTTGCTAGAGATTTCGAAGCATAATTAAATTTATATTATGAAACAATCAGAAATAAAAGATCTTTCTGCAGCGGAGTTGCAAGAAAAACTTAGTCAAACTAAGAAAATATATGCTGACCTAAAAATGGCTCACGCTATTTCTCCAATTGAGAACCCACTTCAAATTAGAAGTGTAAGAAGAACAGTTGCAAGATTGGCTACAGAGTTAACTAAAAGAGAGTTACAATAATTGTATTCTGCTGAAAGATGGAAGAAAAAAGAAATTTAAGAAAAGAAAGAATAGGTGTCGTTACTTCAAATAAAATGGATAAATCTATTGTTATTGCTGAAGTAAGAAAAGTAAAACACCCATTATACGGTAAGTTCGTGTTGAAAACAAAGAAATACGTTGCACACGACGAAACAAACGACTGTAACATTGGAGATACTGTAAGAATTAGCGAAACGCGTCCTTTAAGTAAAACAAAATGTTGGAGATTAGTTGAAATCTTAGAAAGAGCTAAATAATTATGGTACAACAGGAATCAAGACTAAAAGTAGCAGATAATACGGGAGCAAAAGAAGTTTTAACTATCCGTGTTTTAGGAGGTACCAAAAGAAGGTATGCCTCTGTTGGTGACAAGATTGTAGTATCTATTAAAGATGCAACTCCTAACGGTAACGTTAAAAAAGGAGCTGTTTCAACTGCAGTTGTTGTACGTACCAAAAAAGAAGTGAGAAGAGCTGATGGTTCTTATATCCGTTTCGATGATAATGCATGTGTTCTTTTGAACGCTGCAGGGGAAATGAGAGGAACACGTGTTTTTGGTCCGGTAGCAAGAGAACTTCGTGAAAAACAATTCATGAAAATTGTATCATTAGCACCAGAAGTGCTTTAATTCGTTTTAAGATGATAAAGCTAAAAATAAAATCAGGAGATATCGTAAGAGTTATTGCTGGAGACCATAAAGGTGCTGAAGGTAAAGTTTTACGTGTTTACCGTGAGAAAAATAAAGCGATAGTTGAAGGTGTAAACATGGTTTCGAAACATACAAAACCAAGTGCTAAAAACCCTCAAGGTGGTATCGTTAAGAAAGAAGCTTCTATACAAATATCTAACATTTCACTAATTGATCCTAAAACTAAGGAAACAACTAGAGTTGGTATTAGAGTAGAAGGAGATAAGAAAGTAAGATTTTCAAAAAAATCTAATCAAGTACTATAGTAATGGCATATACACCTAGACTAAAAGAAGAATATAAGAGTAGAGTAATCTCTGCTCTTAAAGAGGAATTCGGATATACAAACGTGATGCAAGTTCCAAAACTTGAAAAAATCGTTTTGAGCCGTGGAGTTGGTGCAGCTGTATCTGATAAAAAACTTATTGACTATGCAGTTGATGAGTTAACAAAGATCACTGGACAAAAAGCAGTATCTACAATTTCAAAGAAAGACGTTGCGTCATTTAAATTGAGAAAAGGGATGCCAATTGGAGCAAAAGTTACTTTACGTGGTGAAAGAATGTATGAGTTTTTAGATAGACTTATTACTTCTGCTTTACCACGCGTTAGAGATTTTAGTGGTATTAAAGCTACTGGTTTCGACGGAAGAGGTAATTACAACCTTGGAGTTTTAGAGCAAATCATTTTCCCTGAAATTGATATTGATAAAGTAAACAAAATTTCAGGAATGGATATTACATTTGTTACTACTGCTCAAACAGACAAGGAAGCAAAGTCATTATTGACTGAATTAGGATTACCTTTTAAAAAGAATTAAGACATGGCTAAAGAATCAATGAAAGCCCGTGAGGTAAAAAGAGAGAAAACGGTAGCTAAGTATGCTGAAAAAAGAAAAGCTTTGAAAGAAGCTGGAGATTTTGAAGGTTTACAAAAATTAC
Organism: Flavobacterium sp. FlaQc-47; assembly: GCF_044006475.1. Classification (NCBI taxonomy): domain Bacteria; kingdom Pseudomonadati; phylum Bacteroidota; class Flavobacteriia; order Flavobacteriales; family Flavobacteriaceae; genus Flavobacterium; species Flavobacterium sp. FlaQc-47. Next base: position 89,854 of record NZ_JBIPCQ010000005.1, read on the forward strand.
CTAAAAATGCTTCACCAGTTCGTTTGCACAATCGTTGTAAATTAACAGGTAGACCAAGAGGTTATATTCGTCAATTTGGTATTTCACGTGTAACTTTCCGTGAGATGGCTAATAATGGATTAATTCCTGGAGTTAAAAAAGCGTCTTGGTAATCTCGCAATAAGTTACTACTTTTGCAAACCAAAAAATAATTTTAATTGATTAAAGGTTCGGGAGGCGAGTGCCTCCCGAAAACCATAGTCGCAATCAAATACATATGTATACAGATCCTATTGCAGATTATTTGACTAGAGTTCGTAACGCTGTGGCTGCAAACCACAAAGTTGTTGAAATTCCAGCTTCTAATCTAAAAAAAGAAATAACTAAGATCTTATTTGATCAAGGTTATATCTTGAGTTACAAATTTGAAGACAACTCTGTTCAGGGTTCAATCAAAATTGCTTTAAAGTATGATAAAGATACTAAAGAGCCTGTAATTAAAGATATCCAAAGAATTAGTAAACCTGGTTTACGTAAATATGCAGGTGCTGCCAAATTACCAAGAATCCTTAATGGATTAGGAATTGCAATTGTTTCAACTTCAAAAGGTCTTATGACTGGAAAGCAAGCAAAACAATTAAATGTAGGTGGTGAAGTAATTTGTTACGTATACTAATTTTAAAGACTAAATAAGATGTCAAGAATAGGTAAAAGCCCAATTGTAATCGCTGCTGGAGTAACTGTAGAAGTTAAAGATGGTATCGTTACAGTAAAAGGAAAAAAAGGTCAACTAACTCAGGAGTTTTCGGACATTACTGTAAAAGTTGAAGGCGATCAGGTTTTATTAGAGAGATCGTCTGATCATAAAGACCAAAGAGCAAAACACGGATTGTACAGATCATTAATCAATAACATGATTATTGGTGTGTCTGAAGGTTTTACTAAAGAACTTGAATTAGTTGGAGTTGGTTATAGAGCTTCAAACCAAGGTCAAAAGCTAGATTTAGCTCTTGGATATTCTCACAATATTGTTTTGGAAATTGCTCCAGAAGTGGCTTTAGAAACAATATCTGAAAAAGGTAAAAACCCTATCGTAAAATTAACATCATTTGACAAACAACTTTTAGGACAGGTCGCTGCGAAAATCAGAGGTTTCCGTAAGCCTGAGCCGTACAAAGGAAAAGGTGTTAAATTTGTGGGTGAAGTATTAAGAAGAAAAGCAGGTAAATCAGCTTAAAAAATAAGATTATGTCATTAACAAAATCTGATAGAAGACAGAGAATTAGATTCAGAATTAGAAAATCGATTAGTGGTACTACTGCTAACCCAAGACTATCTGTATTTAGAAGTAACAAAGAAATTTATGCTCAACTTATTGATGACGTAAACGGAGTTACTATTTTAGCTGCATCTTCAAGAGAAAAAGAAATAGGAAAAGGTACTAACGTTGAAGTCGCTGCTGCTGTTGGAAAATTAGTTGCAGAGAAAGCGTTAAAAGCTGGGATTGATACCATCACTTTTGACAGAGGTGGATATTTGTATCACGGTCGTATTAAATCATTAGCAGAAGGCGCAAGAGCGGCTGGACTTAAATTCTAATATATTATGTCTAAATACAAAAATGTAGAATTGGTAAAACCAAGTGGTCTTGAACTTAAAGATCGTCTGGTAAGTGTTAATCGTGTTACTAAGGTTACAAAAGGTGGTAGAGCTTTCGGTTTTTCTGCTATTGTAGTTGTAGGTGATGAAAACGGAGTAGTTGGTCATGGATTAGGAAAATCTAAAGACGTTTCTGAGGCAATTGCGAAAGCAGTAGAAGATGCTAAGAAAAATCTAGTTAAGATTCCTTTGAATGGACAATCTGTTCCTCACGAACAAAAAGGTAAATTTGGTGGTGCACGTGTATTCTTAATTCCTGCTTCCCATGGTACAGGAGTTATTGCTGGTGGAGCTGTTCGTTCAGTTCTTGAGTCAGTAGGTATTCACGATGTATTATCTAAATCTCAAGGATCATCAAATCCTCATAACGTAGTAAAAGCAACTTTTGATGCTTTGTTACAAATGAGAAGCGCTCATACTGTTGCAAAACAAAGAGGTGTTTCTTTAGAAAAAGTTTTTAAAGGTTAATTCAAGGAAATTATGGCTAAATTATTAGTAAAACAAGTAAGAAGCAAAATCAACTGTCCTCTTTCTCAAAAGAGAGGTTTGGAAGCTTTAGGTCTACGTAAAATGGGACAAGTTGTAGAGCATGATTCAAATCCTGCTATCCTTGGGATGATAAACAAAGTTAAACACTTAGTTTCTGTCGAAGAAGCTAAATAACAAATACTGTTATGAATTTAAGTAACTTACAACCAGCTGAAGGGTCAACACACAATCAAAATAAAAGATTAGGTAGAGGAGAAGGTTCAGGAAAAGGTGGTACTTCTGCAAGAGGACACAAAGGAGCAAAATCTCGTTCTGGTTATTCTAAAAAGATTGGTTTTGAGGGAGGGCAAATGCCACTTCAAAGACGTGTACCTAAGTTTGGTTTCACAAACATCAATCGTAAAGAATACGAAGGTGTTAATTTAGATACGCTTCAATTATTAGTAGACAATGGTGTGATTACTGATTCTGTTTCTATGACAGATTTCGTAGCAAATCGTCTTGCTACCAAAAATGAAATCGTTAAGATTTTAGGTAGAGGAGAATTGAAAGCAAAATTAAAAGTAACTGCCCACAAATTTACTGCTACTGCAAAAGCTGCTATTGAAGCTGCTGGTGGAGAAGCTGTAACTATATAACTTATCTACTAAGATGAAGAAATTTATTGAATCAATAAGTAATGTTTGGAAAATCGAAGAACTGAAAAACAGAATCTTAATTACATTAGGATTGCTTTTAGTATATCGTTTTGGTGCACACGTAACGCTACCTGGAATTGACGCAACTCAATTAACAGGCTTAGCGGGACAAACTAAAAATGGTTTAGGGTCAATCCTAGACATGTTTACAGGAGGTGCTTTCTCTAAAGCTTCAGTTTTTGCTTTAGGTATTATGCCTTATATTTCTGCATCTATTGTTGTTCAGTTAATGGGAATTGCTATTCCTTATTTACAAAAACTTCAAAACGATGGAGAGAGTGGTAGAAAAAAGATTAATCAAATCACTCGTTGGTTGACTATAGCTATTACACTGGTTCAAGGTCCAACTTATATCTATAATTTATACAGAACGTTACCTGGAAGTGCATTCTTACTAGGCTTTAATTCACCTGAATTTTTGTTTTCGTCTGTTATTATCTTAGTTACTGGTACTATTTTTGCTATGTGGCTTGGGGAAAAAATTACAGATAAAGGTATTGGAAATGGAATTTCATTATTGATTATGGTTGGTATTTTGGCGCGTTTACCGCAAGCTTTTATTCAAGAGTTTACAACCAGAGTAACCAATAACAATGGTGGTCCAATGTTGTTAGTTATTGAAATTATTGTTTGGTTATTAGTAATCATTTCTTGTGTATTGCTTACAATGGCAGTACGTAGAATTCCTGTTCAATACGCGCGTCGTACAACAAGTGGGGATTACGAACAAGATTTGGCAGGTGGTAATAGACAATGGATTCCTCTTAAGCTGAATGCTTCTGGGGTTATGCCAATCATCTTTGCTCAGGCAATTATGTTTATACCTGCAGCTGTAGCTGGATTGTCTAAATCAGACACATCACAATCTATTGTTGGCGCGTTTAGTAATATGTTCGGATTTTGGTATAACTTTGTATTTGCAACTTTAATTATTGTATTTACTTTCTTTTATACTGCGATTACAGTTCCTACTAACAAGATGGCTGATGATTTGAAAAGAAGTGGTGGTTTTATTCCTGGCGTTCGTCCGGGAGCTGAAACTTCAGAATTTCTTGATAAAGTGATGTCTTTAATAACTTTCCCAGGATCTTTATTCCTTGCTTTGATTGCTGTGTTCCCAGCTATTGTTGTAAGTATTATGGATGTACAACAATCTTGGGCAATGTTTTTTGGAGGTACCTCGTTAATAATTATGGTTGGGGTTGCAATAGATACTATTCAACAAATCAACTCATACTTGTTAAACAAACATTATGATGGTTTAATGAAGACTGGTAAAAATAGAAAAGCAGTAGCTTAATTTTTATATGGCAAAACAATCAGCAATAGAACAAGACGGATCAATCATTGAAGCATTATCAAATGCGATGTTCCGTGTAGAGTTAGAAAATGGACATATCGTAATTGCTCATATTTCTGGAAAAATGCGTATGCATTACATCAAGTTATTACCTGGTGATAAAGTGAAACTAGAAATGAGTCCTTATGATTTGTCAAAAGCAAGAATTACTTATCGATATTAAAGGATATTCACTATGAAAGTTAGAGCATCAGTAAAAAAGAGAAGTCCCGAGTGCATCATTGTGCGTAGAAAAGGGAGATTGTACGTAATAAACAAAAAGAATCCTAGATTTAAACAAAGACAAGGATAATTATGGCAAGAATAGCAGGGGTAGATATCCCAAAAAATAAAAGAGGTGTTATAGCACTTACCTATATCTTTGGATTAGGAAGAAGTAGAGCTATTGAGATTTTAGAAAAAGCTCAAGTTAGCCAAGACAAAAAAGTTCAAGAGTGGAATGATGATGAGATCGGAGCGATTCGTGATGCTGTTTCATTTTACAAAATTGAAGGAGAATTACGTTCGGAAGTTTCTTTAAACATCAAACGTTTAATGGATATTGGTTGTTACAGAGGTATCCGTCATAGATCTGGTCTTCCGTTAAGAGGACAAAGAACTAAAAACAACTCTAGAACAAGAAAAGGTAAAAGAAAAACTGTTGCTAACAAGAAAAAAGCAACTAAATAATAAGTAATATGGCTAAAGCAACTGCAAAAAAACGTAAAGTTATCGTTGAATCAACGGGAGAAGCTCATATTTCTGCTACCTTCAATAACATCATTATTTCTTTGACAAACAAAAAAGGTGAAGTTATTTCTTGGTCTTCAGCTGGTAAAATGGGTTTTAGAGGTTCTAAAAAGAATACTCCATACGCAGCCCAAATGGCAGCAGAAGATTGTAGTAAAGTAGCTCTTGAAGCTGGACTTAAAAAAGTAAAAGTTTATGTAAAAGGACCAGGAAACGGACGTGAGTCTGCTATCCGTTCTATTCATAACGGTGGAATTGAAGTTACAGAGATTATCGATGTTACTCCAATGCCTCACAACGGATGTCGTCCTCCAAAAAGACGTAGAGTTTAATTTATTTAATATAGTATAACAAGGTAGAATATAGATTATCGAAGGATTTGACCTGAATTCATAATCTCTACCTTAAATTTAATTTTTTAGAAATGGCAAGATATACTGGTCCAAAAACTAGAATTGCTCGTAAATTTGGCGAAGCAATTTTCGGAGATGATAAATCTTTCGAAAAAAGAAATTACCCACCTGGACAACACGGGATGGCTAAAAAAAGAGGAAAAAAATCTGAGTACGCTGTTCAGTTAATGGAAAAGCAAAAAGCTAAATATTCTTATGGAATTTTAGAAAAACAATTCAGAAATTTATTCAAAAAAGCATCAGCTACTAAAGGTGTTACTGGTGAAGTTCTTTTACAATTATGTGAAGCAAGATTAGATAACGTTGTTTTTAGAATGGGTATTGCTCCTTCTAGAAGAGGTGCTAGACAATTAGTTTCTCACAGACACGTTACTGTAAATGGTGAAGTTGTAAATATCGCTTCTTACCACCTTAAACCTGGTGATAAAGTAGCAGTTCGTGAAAAATCTAAATCTTTAGAAGCTATTGAACGTTCTTTATCAAATTCAAGTCATGTTTACGAATGGATTACTTGGAACAATGATCTTAAAGAAGGAACTTTTGTTTCTGTACCTGCAAGACTTCAAATTCCAGAAAACATTAAAGAACAATTAATCGTAGAGTTGTACAACAAATAATAATTGACTTAGTCGAAATTTATGGCAATATTTAATTTTCAAAAGCCCGATAAAGTTATCATGATCGATTCAACCGATTTTGAAGGTAAATTCGAATTTAGACCTTTAGAACCTGGTTATGGATTGACAGTTGGTAATGCACTTAGAAGAGTTTTGCTTTCAGCATTAGAAGGTTATGCAATTACATCTGTTCGTATCGAAGGTGTAGATCATGAGTTTTCTACTATTTCAGGTGTTGTTGAAGATGTTACCGAAATTATCCTTAATCTAAAACAAGTACGTTTCAAACGTCAAATTGAAGATATCGATAATGAAGCAGTTACAATTTCTGTTTCTGGTAAAGATCAATTAACAGCAGGTGATTTTCAAAAATTTATTTCAGGTTTTCAAGTTTTGAATCCAGACCTTGTTATCTGTAATTTAGATTCTAAAATCAAATTGAACTTCGATTTAACAATCGAAAAAGGTAGAGGATATGTTCCTGCTGAGGAGAACAAAAAACAGAATGCTGCGATTGGTACCATTTTTACAGACTCTATTTTTACTCCGGTAAAAAATGTAAAATATGCAATTGAAAACTTCCGTGTTGAGCAAAAAACAGATTACGAAAAATTAGTTTTTGAAATTAAAACTGATGGATCAATTAATCCAAAAGATGCTCTTACTGAAGCTGCAAAAGTTTTAATTCACCACTTCATGTTATTTTCTGACGAAAGAATTACACTCGAGGCTGACGAAATTGCACAAACAGAATCGTATGATGAAGAGTCATTGCATATGAGACAATTGCTTAAAACTAAGCTTGTTGATATGGATTTATCTGTGAGAGCATTAAATTGCTTGAAAGCGGCTGAAGTTGATACACTTGGTGATTTAGTATCGTTCAATAAAAATGACCTAATGAAATTCCGTAATTTTGGTAAAAAATCTTTAACTGAGCTAGATGAACTTGTAGCTGTTAAAAATTTGACTTTCGGAATGGACTTAGCTAAATACAAATTAGATAAAGAATAATTCAATCCGCTGCGGCGGATTAAATTTAAAATAGCAATGAGACACGGAAAAAAATTCAATCACTTAAGCAGACAGACTGGACATAGAAAAGCTATGTTAGCTAATATGGCTTGTTCTCTTATTGAGCACAAACGTATTAACACTACTGTTGCTAAGGCTAAAGCGCTTAAACAATTCGTTGAGCCTTTAATCACAAAATCAAAAGAAGATACGACTCACAATCGTCGTATTGTTTTTGCTTACTTACGTAGTAAATATGCGGTAACTGACTTGTTCAGAGACGTAGCTGCTAAAGTTGGAGACCGTCCAGGTGGATACACTCGTATCATTAAAGTTGGAAATCGTTTGGGAGATAATGCTGATATGGCAATGATCGAACTTGTAGATTTCAATGAACTTTACAATGGTGGTAAAAAGGAAGTTAAAAAAGCTAAAAGCCGTCGTGGTGGTAAAGCAAAAAAAGCTGATGAGACTACTGAGGCTCCAGCTGCTGAATCAGAAACGACTACTGAAGCTTCTGAATAATTATGAAAGTAATGATTCTATAGAAATCAAGGATAAGCTAATTTTTAGTTTATCCTTTTTTTTTGGATTTTTTTTAAGGATTAAAATTTAACTTATTTAACTGTTAAGGTTTTATTTTTATGGATGAAATTTTTAAAAAATCTTGGAAGCACTCTTTTAAAGAAGTAAATTTGCAAAATATCTAATTACAAATGCAAATTAGCATCGCGAGTTTCATGAACAATTAAAAAAAACAATACAAATTATATAATGAAATACACTACACGACAAAGCGCCATTTTATTACTAAGTGATGGAACTATTTTTCACGGAAAATCGATCGGAATTAGCGGTAAAACTTTTGGTGAAGTTTGTTTTAATACAGGGATGACCGGATATCAGGAGATTTTTACTGATCCTTCTTATTTTGGTCAAATTATGGTTGCTACTAATCCTCACATTGGGAATTATGGTGTTAATGATTTAGAAGTTGAATCTGATAGTATCAAAATTGCTGGATTAGTTTGTAAAAACTTTAGTTTTAATTATTCTAGAGAGGATTCTTCCGGAAGTTTGGAAGATTACTTTATTAAGCAAAATTTGATATGTATTTCTGATGTTGATACTAGAGCATTAGTAAGCTATATTCGTGATAACGGGGCTATGAACGCAGTTATTTGCACGGATGGTACTTCAGTTGAAGATTTGAAAAAAGAATTGGCAAATGTGCCAAACATGGAAGGTTTAGAGTTGGCGTCAAAAGTTTCAACTACTGAACCTTATTTTTTTGGTGATGAAAATGCTACATATAAAATCTCTGCTTTGGATTTAGGAATCAAAAAAAATATCTTAAGAAACCTTGCGAAAAGAGATTGTTATATAAAAGTTTTTCCATACAATTCAACTTATAAAGACTTAGCTGCATTTAATCCTGATGGATATTTCTTGTCAAATGGTCCTGGGGATCCAGATCCGCTTTTTGGGGCAATTGAAGTTGCGAAAGGAATTATTGCAGATGATAAACCTTTATTTGGAATTTGCTTAGGGCATCAAATAATTGCTTTGGCAAATGGAGTTAAAACATATAAAATGTTTGGTGGACACAGGGGAATTAATCATCCTGTAAAAAACCTTCTGACAGGTAAAGGTGAAATTACTTCTCAAAATCATGGTTTTGCAGTAAAAAGGGAAGCTTTAAATGGTCATCCTGAGTTAGAACTCACTCACATACATTTAAATGATGACACTGTGGCTGGAATGCGTATGAAAAATAAAAATTGTTTTTCAGTTCAATATCATCCGGAAGCAAGTCCCGGACCACATGATTCGTCTTATTTATTCGATCAGTTTGTTGAGAATATAAAAGGCGCTTCTGCTAAAACGATGTAGTTAATAAAATAAAGGTATTTAATTGTTAAATGTGGTATTTAATATTAAATATTTTTATAATTTCGAAAAATATTTATAATTTATTAATAAAAAACAAAAATAATGAGTATTATAATAAAAGTTCACGCAAGACAAATTTTTGATTCCAGAGGTAATCCTACTATTGAAGTTGATGTAATTACTGAAAATGGAGTTTTAGGTAGAGCTGCTGTTCCATCTGGAGCATCAACCGGAGAACATGAAGCTGTTGAATTACGTGACGGAGGAAAAGCTTTTTTAGGAAAAGGAGTTTTGAATGCAGTGAACAATGTAAATACTGTTATTGCTGAAGAATTAGTTGGAACTTCTGTTTTTGAACAAAATACTATTGATCAGTTAATGATCGATTTAGACGGAACTCCAAATAAATCTAAATTAGGAGCTAATGCTATTTTAGGAGTTTCTTTAGCTGCTGCAAAAGCTGCTGCAAATGAACTAGGATTGCCTTTATACAGATATGTTGGTGGAGTTTCTGCTAATACATTACCTGTACCAATGATGAATATTATTAATGGAGGTTCTCACTCTGATGCTCCTATTGCATTTCAAGAGTTTATGATTTTCCCTGTAAAAGCAACTTCTTTCTCTCATGCTATGCAAATGGGAACTGAAATTTTCCACAGTTTGAAAAAAGTATTGCACGACAGAGGTTTAAGTACTGCTGTTGGTGACGAAGGTGGATTTGCTCCAAACCTGGCTGGTGGAACTGAAGATGCTTTAGATACAATTAAATTAGCTGTTGAAAAAGCTGGATATACTTTTGGTGACGAAATTATGATTGCTTTAGATTGTGCTGCTTCTGAATTTTATGTTAATGGTAAATACGATTATACTAAATTTGAAGGTGAAACTGGAAAAATCAGAACTTCTGAAGAACAAGCGGATTATTTAGCTGAACTTGCTGCTAAATATCCAATTATTTCTATTGAAGATGGTATGTACGAAGATGATTGGGATGGATGGAAATATTTAACTGAAAAAATTGGACATAAGGTACAATTAGTAGGTGATGATTTATTTGTTACTAATGTTGAACGTTTATCAACTGGAATTGAAAGAGGAATTGCTAACTCAATTTTAGTGAAAGTAAACCAAATTGGTACTTTAACTGAAACAATTGCGGCGGTTAATATGGCAAAAAATGCAGGTTATACTTCAGTAATGTCTCATCGTTCAGGAGAAACAGAGGATAACACTATTGCTGATTTAGCTGTAGCTTTAAATTGTGGTCAAATTAAAACAGGTTCTGCTTCTCGTTCTGATCGTATGGCAAAATACAATCAATTATTAAGAATTGAAGAAGAGCTGGGAAGTACTGCTTATTTCCCTGGATTAAACGCTTTCAAGATCAAATAATTGTAAGAGTTATATATTAAATTTAAACCATTCGTTTCTGCGAATGGTTTTTTTTTGGAGTTTTAACAAATTCATAGCAGGATTCTTTTTTTAATTAGTCTTAAATTCCTTAGATTTGATAAATTATTATTTTAAAGATTTATTTCCGATATATTATGTCAAAAATAGCTACATTAGAAGTAGATGGTCAAAAAATTGAACTTCCGGTAATAACAGGGAGCGAAAATGAGTCAGCTATCGATATTAACAAATTACGTGATTTAACTGGTATTATTACTATTGATCCTGGATATAAGAATTCTGGATCATGTAAAAGTGAAATCACCTTTTTAGACGGAGAATTAGGAATTTTACGTTACAGAGGATATTCAATCGAAGATTTAGCTGAAAAAGCGAACTTCTTAGAAGTATCTTATCTTTTGATTTTTGGTGAATTGCCAACCGCAGAAGAATTAGAGCAGTTCGAAAATGGTATTAAAAAACATACTTTGGTAAACGAAGAAATGAAAAATATCATTGACGGATTCCCGAAAACGGCTCATCCAATGGGAGTTTTGTCAGCTTTGACGAGTGCTCTAACTGCTTTTAATCCTAAAGCTGTAAACGTTGAAAATGAAAAAGAAATGTACGAAGCCATTTGTAAAACAATGGGTAAATTTCTTGTAATTGCAACTTGGACGTATAGAAAATCTATGGGTTATCCGTTAAATTATTACGATAACACAACAGGTTATGTAGATAACTTTATGCAATTAATGTTTAAATTGCCTACAGGACCTTATTCAGCAAATCCAGTTATTGTTGATGCATTAGATAAATTGTTTATTCTTCATGCAGATCATGAGCAAAATTGTTCTACATCTACTGTAAGAATGGTTGGTTCATCTCATGCTGGTTTATTTGCTTCAATTTCTGCAGGAGTTTCTGCTCTTTGGGGACCACTTCACGGAGGTGCAAATCAAGCTGTACTTGAAATGCTGGAAGAAATTAATAAAGACGGTGGTGATACAGATAAATTTTTGGCTAAAGCCAAAGATAAAAATGATCCTTTCCGTTTAATGGGATTTGGTCATAGAGTTTATAAAAACTTTGATCCGAGAGCAAGAATAATTAAAAAAGCAGCTAAAGAAGTATTAGAGACTTTAGGAGTTGAAGATCCTATTTTAGAAATTGCTAAAAAATTAGAAACGGCAGCTTTGGAAGATGATTATTTCAAATCAAGAAACTTATATCCAAACGTAGATTTTTATTCTGGAATCATCTACAGAGCATTAGGGATTCCGACAGATATGTTTACAGTAATGTTTGCTATTGGAAGATTACCAGGCTGGATTGCGCAATGGAAAGAAATGCGTGAGAATAAAGAACCAATTGGTCGACCAAGACAAATTTATACTGGGCATCCGCTGAGAGAATTTAAGTCAAACAAATAAAATATTTTAAAGCTTCACATAACTGTGAAGCTTTTTTTATCTTTGGCCAAAATATAATAAAGTTATGTTGCAATTAAATATAAAGAACGAAACGTCAAGATTGCATGCAGTGGTTTTGGGTTCTGCGGTTCATAATGGTCCAACTCCGTCTTTAGATGAAGCTTATGATCCTAAATCATTGGAACATATTAAAGCGGGAACATATCCAATCGAAAAAGATATGGTTGCTGAAATGGATGCTTTTAATGCTGTTTTTCAAAAATATGATGTTAAAGTATATCGTCCTGAAATGATTGAGAATTATAATCAGATTTTTGCGAGAGATATTGGATTTGTAATTGACGATACTTTTGTGAAGTCAAATATTCTTCCTGACAGAGAACGTGAATTGGATGCAATTCAATATATAATCGATCAAATTAATCCTTTAAAAGTAGTCCGTCCGCCAGAAGAAGTTCATATTGAAGGCGGAGATGTTATGCTTTGGAATGATTATATTTTCATTGGAACTTATAAAGGAAGTGATTATAAAGATTACATTACAGCAAGAACAAATATGCATGGTGTAAATTATATTAAAGAGTTATTTCCGAATAAAATTGTCAAAGAATTTGATTTGGTAAAATCAAAATTAGAAGCTCGTGACAATGCTTTGCACTTAGACTGTTGTTTTCAGCCTGTAGGGAAAGATAAAGGGATTATTTATAAAAGAGGTTTTCGCGAGGAGGCTGATTATTTGTATTTAGTCAATCTTTTTGGAAAAGAAAATTTATTCCATATTGAAAGAAATGAAATGTATAATATGTTTTCTAATGTGTTTTCTATTGATGAAAATGTAGTAGTTTCAGAGAAAAACTTTACAAGACTTAACAATTGGCTTCGTGCAAACGAATTTATAGTGGAAGAAATCCCTTATGGAGAAATTGCAAAGCAAGAAGGTTTATTGAGATGTTCGACTTTACCATTAATTAGAGACTAAAAAATAAAGTTTCAAGTTTCAGGTTTCAAGTTCTTTGCGAAACTTGAAACCTGACCCGAGAGCTTTGCTCGAACAGGCGAAGCAAACTTGCAACAAAAAAAATATAAAGAAAATGAAACAAACGACAAATGCAATTGTAATGATTCGACCGGTTGCTTTTAGAATGAATGAGCAAACGGCTGTAAATAATTATTATCAAAAAGTATTAGATGGTCTTTTGCCAAGTACGGTAAATGCAAAAGCACAGCAAGAATTTGATGTTTTTGTAGAGAAATTAAGAGCAGTTGGGGTCGATGTTACGGTTATCGATGATACTTTAGAAACAGATACTCCGGATAGTATTTTTCCCAACAATTGGGTTTCATTTCATGAAAATGGGGACGTAGCTCTCTATCCTATGTTTGCAGAAAATCGTCGTCAGGAGCGTCGCGAAGATATTTTAGACACTCTCGAAGACAAAGGTTTCGAAATTTCTAATATAATGGATTATACATCGGCAGAAGAAGATGGTTTTTTCCTTGAAGGAACGGGAAGTTTGCTTTTAGATCGTGCGAATGCAAAAGCATACTGCGCATTGTCGCCAAGAGCTGATGAAGAATTATTTATTGAATTCTGCGAAGATTTTGATTATGCTCCTGTCATTTTTGAAGCATTTCAAACTGTTGACGGAGAACGAAAATTAATCTACCACACCAATGTAATGATGTGTTTGGGTGAGACATTTGCTGTTATCTGTGTAGATTGCATAGATGATAAAAAAGAACGCAAAATGGTTTTAGATCACTTAAAAGCTGATAAAAAAGAGATTATTTTAATTACAGAAGCTCAGGTAAATAATTTTGCCGGAAATATGCTTGAAGTTCGTGGTGCTGATGATAAGAAATATCTAGTGATGAGTGCATCAGCACATCAGAGTTTAACTCCTAAACAAATTACTCAATTAGAAAATCATGCTGAAATTCTAAGTTCAAGTCTTGATACTATCGAAGCTTGCGGAGGTGGAAGTGCAAGATGTATGATGGCAGAAGTGTTTTTGCCAAGAAAATAACATTCATTTTAAAATATAAAAAGCGATAAAACTTTAAGTTTTATCGCTTTTTTACTTATAGATCTCAAATCAATCTACATCAAATTTCCTTTTACAATATTTATAATTGAGCTTACAATATATTGTATTCCGATAGAAATAACAATAAAACCAACAATTCTGGAGATTGCTACAATTCCTGATGCACCTAATATTCGCGCTAAATAATGTGCGCTTTTTAGAATGGCAAAAATTGCAACCGCAATAGCTAAAATAGCCAAAGAGGAAATAATTATTTCTTCCATTCCGTGGTGTTCCTGATAAAAAGCAATCAATAAAGAAATTGATCCCGGACCTGCTAACATAGGTATTGCTAATGGTGTTAAAGCGATATCGTTACGTTGTTGCGCATCAGTTTCAACCTTTTTGTTGATTCCGCGTTTTTTATTTATTTTTCCAGAAAGTAAAGAGAATCCGGAATTTACAATTACAATTCCTCCTGCAATCCTTAGAGCATCAATGCTAATGCCAAAAAAAGACAAAACATATTGACCAATAAAAAAGGATACAATCAAAATTATAAAAACGTTTATGGCAGTCCAAAGAGAAATTCTGGAACGTTCTTCTTGAGAGTCATGTTGTGTTAATCCAACAAAAATCGGAACTGTTCCGATTGGGTTTAATACGGAAAAAAGTGCCGCAAATAAATAAATGAATAAATCCATGCTGTTTTAGTTAATGTAGTAAAAATAGTTAATTTTTGATATTTCAAAGCAAATTCAGGTTAGTATATTATTTTTAATGTTATTATTTCTAAATCAATAACCTAAACTAACCTCATTCTTTTTGATTACTTTTGTAATATATTTGAAAATAATGAAAAATAAGAAAACTTTAGTTCTGGGTGCTACCACAAAACCAGATCGTTACGCTTTTAGAGCCATAAACATGTTAGTTGATAAAGGACATACTGTTTTAGCAATTGGTCAAAATACAGGAGAAGTTGCAGGTGTAAAAATCCATACCAAAGCCATTCCGGTTAAAAATATAGATACAGTAACTTTGTATTTAAATCCTACTCGTCAACGCGATTATTATAATTATATCATCGAGGCCCAGCCTAAGAGAGTAGTTTTTAATCCTGGTACAGAAAATCCTGAATTGTATCAATTGTTAGAATTGAATAATATCAAAGCAGAAGTTGCTTGTACTTTGGTTTTATTGGCCACTAATCAATATTAATTTTTTCAGGAGCTTTTTCCAGCTATCCACTATATCTTTTTCCTGGCTAAAGAAGCCAGAAAAAGGATGTCGTTTCTATCTGGGCTAGAAAGAACTTTTGTAGTTAGAATTAGTATCTCCATAAAACTGAATTTAGCTGCCCCAAAGCCTACTAAACCATTAAAAGTATTACTTTTGTCGTCATGGAATTTTCATCAAAATTAATAGAAAAAGCTGTCAACGAAATGTCGCAATTGCCTGGAATTGGTAAGCGTACCGCATTGCGATTGGTGTTGCATTTATTAAAACAGCCAAAAGAGCAAACCGGATTTTTATCTCAGGCATTATTGAATATGCGTGCAGATATAAAATTTTGCGAAAGTTGCCATAATATTTCAGATACTAAAGTTTGTGAAATCTGTGCAAATTTGGCAAGAAATCATCAGACTATTTGTGTTGTTGAAGACATTCGGGACGTTATGGCGATTGAAAATACTGGACAATATAAAGGAATTTATCATGTATTGGGGGGTAAAATTTCCCCAATAGAAGGAGTTGGTCCAAGTCAGTTGAATATTTCAACTTTGGTTGAAAAAGTAAAATCAGGAAAAGTAATTGAGATTATTTTTGCGTTAAGTTCTACAATGGAAGGGGATACAACAAATTTTTATATTTATAAACAAATTGCCGAATCTGAAATTGTAATTTCTACAATTGCCAGAGGTATTGCTGTTGGAGACGAATTAGAATATGCAGATGAAATCACACTTGGAAGAAGTATTTTGCATCGTGTTCCTTTCGAAAAAACTTTCAAAAATAATTAAATAGACCCTAAATAAACTTAGATTTTCTGAAGATTAAAGGAAAAGCTATATTTGCGATAAAATTTTAATAATGACAAAGAACGGCTTCTATATATTACTACTAATTAGTGCTTTATTTACATCGTGTATTCCTGTAAAAGATTTGGTGTATTTGCAGGATAAAAATAATTCTGGCGAACAAAATAATATTGCTGCAGTAGAATCAAAACCATACAGGTTGCAGGTAAATGATGTATTGAGTGTTGATATAAAAGCAATTGATCCTAAATTGGTTTCAATTTTTAATACAACTCAAAATGCTTCAACTGGTAAATCTGAGTCAGAGTTATATTTTAATGGTTTTACAGTTGATGATCACGGAAATATTAGAATGCCAATATTGGGCGAGATAAATGTTATAGGATATACTGTCGAAGAAGTTCGAGTTATAATTGAAAAAAAATTACTTGAAGAATATTTTAAAAGTGAGGCTAATATTTTTATTACTGTAAAACTAGCTGGTTTTAAATACACAATAAATGGTGAAGTAGGAAGTACCGGTACAAAGACGCTATTTCAGGAACATGTTAATATTATGGAAGCTGTTGCAAATGCCGGCGATATAACAATTACCGGAAATAGAAAAGCTGTAACTGTAGTTCGTCAATCACCAACAGGAATGCAAATGCATGACTTAGATTTAACCGATGTTAATGTAATGAAATCCCCCTATTATTACTTACAGCCAAACGATTATATCTATGTAAAGCCTCTTAAACAAAAAACATGGGGAACTGGTAAAACGGGGATAGAATCTATTAGTACGATTGTTACCATTCTGTCATTAGCTACAACCGTATTTTTGTTGCTTAAAAATTAAAACCAAATTCAAAATATGTTAGATATAAAAGATTTTTCCATTTTTGAAAATCATTCGAATTTTGATTTTAAGGGATTTCTGTTAAAAATTTTAAGTTACTGGAAATGGTTTCTGGCTAGTTTGATAATTGCATTTACAATTGCTTATCAGGTCAATATTCGTAAAGAAAAAATTTACGGAATGCAGACTATGATTTCTATTAAAGAGGAAAGTAATCCTTTTTTTACATCAAATACCAGTTTGGTTTTTAATTGGGGCGGAATATCTGATCAGGTTAATGGAATTTCTACAATATTACAATCCCGATCTCACAATGAATTAGTTGTGAGTAAATTGCAGTTTTATATTGATTATTTCGTACAAGGAAAATACAATTTAATTGATGCATATGGTGCTGTACCTTTTTATGTGAATATTGATAAATCAAAAGGACAGCTGGCAAACACATTAATAGGGATTAAATTCGTGAGCGAAAATGAATATCAAATTCGAATTCCTTTCGAAAATAATTCGGTTTCTTTGATAACATATTCTACTAATTCATATAGTACTACTGCAGTTCAGCCGACAGACTTATTTGTTAAGAAATTTAAAGTTGGCGAGCAGGTTGCTTTGCCATTTTTAAACTGGAAATTACAAATAAATGACAATCCGGGTTTGTACAAAGGGAACGAATATTTTGTAAAATTTAATGATTTTGACGGCACAGTTGCAGGTTATAGAGGTATAACTGTGGGATCTGATGATAAAGGAGGTTCGATATTAACATTAGGAATGCAGGGAACAAATAAAGCCAGAATGGTTGATTATTTGAATTCTACTGTAAAAATGTTAATTAAAATTCAGCTTGACGGAAAAAATCAATTTGCAACCAATACTATTAGGTTTATTGACAGCACTCTTGTAGCAATGGAGTCGCAATTAAAACAAACTGGGGGTGAATTAAAATCTTTTAGAAAGGATAAAAACATTTATGAAATTGAAGGTGGAGGATCTGTGGTTTCTGGAAAATTGATGGATTTTGATGTTAAGAAAGATGAAGTTACAAGAAAAATCGCCTATTACAATTCTTTAAAGTCTTACTTAAACAGTAGTGTAGATTATTCAAGATTGCCTGCGCCATCTGTTGCCGGAATTGAAGATCCAAACATTGTTGTTAATGTATCAAAACTTATAGCACTTTCTACACAAAGATCAGAAATGGCTTATGCAGTTAAGAGCGATAAGATTTTTAAAGATTTCGACAATCAAATGAGAGCCATCAAAGACGTTTTGCTGGAAAATATTGTCACTGCAAAATCATCTTTAATGTATGATTTGTCAATGGTAAATGCTAAAATAGGTGAGGCAGAAAGTACAGTAAAAAGACTTCCGGAAGAACAACAGGAATTGTTGAAAATCCAAAGGAAATACGATTTAAGTGATAATATTTATACTGAATTTCTTAAAAAGAGAAATGAAGCAGAAATTGTAAAAGCATCTAATTTATCTGATATTCATTTTATAGATTCTGCAAAAGATATTGGTGGAGGATTAATAGGCCCAAAAACTTCTGTAAATTATATATTAGCTTTATTCTTAGGAATGCTGGTTCCATTGTTGTTTATTTTTGGAATTTTCTTTATCAATAATTCGATTCAAAGTGCCGATGATATTAGTAAATTAACTCAAATACCATTAATAGGTGTGATTGGAGTTAATAAAAATTCATTGAATTTAGCAGTATTTGATAAGCCAAAATCTGCACTTTCTGAGGCTTTTAGAGCGATTCGCTCTTCATTGCAGTTTTTGTATAAAAAACAGCAATTAAGTGGGTCAAAGACTTTGATGATTACTTCGTCAATAAGTGGTGAGGGAAAAACGTTTTGTTCTATCAATATTGCTACGGTTTTCGCTTTAAGCGAAAAGAAAACTGTTATCATAGGGTTAGATTTGAGAAAACCAAGATTGGCTGATGAGTTCAATTTGAAAAATCAAATAGGAGTTGTAAATTATCTAATTAAACAAAATACTTTAGCAGAAATTACAAACTCGACAGAAATTCCTAATCTCGACGTTATTCTTTCCGGACCAATACCGCCAAATCCATCAGAGTTAATTTTGAGCGATGCAATGAATGAATTAATTATCGAGCTGAAAGGCAAATACGATTACATTATTCTGGATACTCCGCCAGTAGGATTAGTGTCAGATGCATTAGAACTCGCTCAATATGCTGATGTTACTCTTTATATAGTTAGACAAAATTATACCAAAAAGGATATGATTACAGTGCTAAATACAAGGGTAAAAAGAGGAGAATTATCGAATGCAAGTATTGTTTTAAATGGCTATGAGAATAAGGCAAAATACGGCACAGCTTATGGTTATGGATACGGTTACGGAGCTTATTCAAATGGATATCATGAAGAAGAGGAGAAATTTAGTTGGTGGAAAGGGATTTTGAATAAATTCAAAAAAAAATAATTTAGATAATGGAAGGATCAAATCAAAATACAATTTTAATCACTGGTGGAGCAGGTTTTATTGGTTCGAACTTATCTGATTTTTTTTTAGGTTTAGGACACAAAGTAATTTGTTTGGATAATTTTTCAACAGGGCATCATCATAATTTGAAAAATTTTCGGGATAATCCTAATTTTAAATTAATTGAAGGAGATATTCGAAATATTGAAGATTGTGTTTTAGCAGTTGAAGGTGTTGATTATGTTTTACATCAGGCTGCTTTAGGTTCTGTTCCAAGATCTATCAATGATCCAATTACAACAAATGATGTAAATGTTTCTGGTTTTTTGAATATGCTGGTAGCTTCTCGCGATGCAAAAATAAAGCGTTTTGTTTATGCTGCAAGTTCTTCTACATATGGAGATTCTGAAGGATTACCAAAAGTAGAGGACGTAATTGGTAAACCATTATCACCATATGCGATTACAAAATATGTAAATGAATTATATGCTGAAATTTTCAGTAGAACATATGGGTTAGAAACAATAGGGCTGCGTTATTTTAATGTCTTTGGAAGAAAGCAAGATCCTAATGGAGCTTATGCTGCTGTGATTCCAAAATTTGTTATGCAGTTAATGAAGTATGAAAGTCCTGTGATCAATGGTGATGGGAATTATTCCAGGGATTTTACATACATAGACAATGTGATTCAGATGAATGAGCTGGCAATGACAAGTCAAAATCCTGAAGCAATAAATACAGTTTATAATACCGCATTTGGTGATCGAAATACGTTAAACGATTTGGTCCGATATCTAAAAGAATATTTAGCGGAATTTGACTCGAAAATTGCTGATGTAGAAATTGTATATGGAGCAAACAGAGCTGGTGATATCCCTCATTCATTAGCAAGTATTGATAAAGCTAAAACAATATTAGGATATAATCCAAAATATTCTTTGCAAGAAGGATTAAAAGAAGCTGTAAATTGGTATTGGAATAATTTGAAATAAAATAAGGATCAAGATAATAGTAAATTAAATGAAAATTACAAAAATTTGTTGCATTGGTGCAGGTTATGTTGGAGGTCCAACTATGGCGGTAATTGCTCAAAAATGTCCACATATTCAAGTGACTGTTGTCGATTTGAACGAACAAAGAATTAAAGATTGGAATGATCCCAATACAGATAATATTCCTATTTATGAACCAGGACTTTCTGAAATAGTAGCTGAGGCGAGAGGAAGAAATCTTTTCTTTTCAACAGAAGTAGAAAAAGCAATTGATGAAGCTCAGGTAATTTTTATATCAGTAAATACGCCAACTAAAACCTATGGAAAAGGAAAAGGGATGGCTGCCGATTTAAAATATATTGAACTTTGTGCACGTCAAATAGCAAAAGTTGCCAAACAAAATAAAATTGTAGTTGAAAAATCAACTTTGCCGGTAAGAACAGCTGAAGCAATAAAAAGTATTCTTGATAATACAGGAAATGGAGTTCAGTTTCAAATCTTGTCAAATCCTGAATTTCTGGCGGAAGGAACTGCGGTTACAGATTTATTAAACCCTGATAGAATTTTGATAGGTGGAGATACAACACCAGAAGGACAAGAAGCAATTAAAGCTCTGGTTGATGTTTATGCAAATTGGGTAAGTGAAGATAAAATACTGACAACAAATGTTTGGTCGTCAGAACTTTCAAAACTAACAGCTAACGCATTTTTAGCACAGCGTATTTCATCAATAAATGCAATGTCTGAATTATGCGAAAAAACAGGTGCTGATGTAAACGAAGTAGCAAAAGCTATTGGAATGGATAGTAGGATTGGTCCGAAATTTTTAAAAGCATCGGTTGGTTTCGGAGGTTCTTGTTTCCAAAAAGATATTCTGAATTTAGTTTATATAGCAAAATCATATGGATTAAACGAAGTTGCAGATTATTGGGAGCAAGTAATTATAATGAACGATCATCAAAAAAGAAGATTTTCTAATAAAATTGTACAGACATTATATAATACAGTTGCTGATAAAAAAATCACATTTTTAGGGTGGGCTTTCAAAAAAGATACAAATGACACTCGTGAATCTGCTGCAATATATGTAGCTGATGATTTGATTAATGAACAGGCTAAAATTTCTGTTTATGATCCAAAGGTTTCAAGAAATAAAATGCTAAGCGATTTAGATTATTTACAAACCAGAACTGCTGAACAAAATAACAAAGCATTAGCTATATTTGATAATCCTTATGAGGCATGTAAAGGGTCGCATGCAATTGCAATTCTAACGGAGTGGGATGAATTTACAACTTATGATTGGAAAAAGATTTACGATTCAATGCACAAGCCTGCATTTCTTTTTGATGGAAGAAATATATTAGATGCAAGAGAATTGGAATCAATCGGATTTATTTATAAAGGAATAGGTTCGTAGTTGCAAAAAAAGATATTGAGGTAAAATTTAATATGAAAATGAATAGAATGAGATTGGTTAAGTGTCTATTTCAATATAAAGAAAAATGAAGAATTGGTATGTAGTGTATACAAAACCCAAATGGGAAAAAAAAGTTGCTGAAAAACTTACTGAAATAGGCATAAAGTGCTATTGTCCATTAATAACTCAAATTAAAGAATGGTCAGATAGAAAAAAGAAAGTTGAAGTTCCGCTTTTTAATTCGTATGTTTTTGTACAGTTAGAAGATATCAATCGAAATTCTGTTTTTCAAATATCGGGTGTAATTAGATATTTATTCTGGTTAGGAAAACCTGCTATTGTAAAAGATAGTGAAATTGATATTATAAAAACTAGTCTTAAAGCTCCAAATATAAGTGATATTTCAGTGACTTCAATTCAGGTTGGAGATCGCATAAAGTTAGAAGCTGGTGCATTTACCAATCAAGATGCAATTGTTCAGGAGATATCTAATACACATTATATTTTAGTACTTGAATCTTTAGGCTGTGTACTTAAAATAAAATACAAATAATTTAGTTTATTATCTTACTATTGTTGTTAAGGCGGAAGTGAAATTTCTCTAATTCGGGATTTTTAGCTTCTGTTTTTTATATAATGTCATTTTTTTACATACTGATTAATAATACGTTGGTATGTATTATTATTGTTTAATGGATTGTTTTCGCACTA
The DNA here is from genome assembly GCF_044006475.1 of Flavobacterium sp. FlaQc-47. Classification (NCBI taxonomy): domain Bacteria; kingdom Pseudomonadati; phylum Bacteroidota; class Flavobacteriia; order Flavobacteriales; family Flavobacteriaceae; genus Flavobacterium; species Flavobacterium sp. FlaQc-47. The sequence continues at coordinate 112,032 of NZ_JBIPCQ010000005.1, forward strand.
TTACGGGAAACCGTATTGAATAGATTGACTTAAAATGTTATATTTGCTGAAAATGATTTTAGAGTATCTGTGTCCAATCTTTGTGACTCAGAGTGGCGAAGCCGTGATTTTTTATGAGTGATATAGATAAAAAAGAGTATAAGTTGATTGAAAATATAAAAATAGCTATCATAGGATTAGGGTATGTTGGTTTGCCATTGGCCCGACTATTTGCTACCAAATATTCAGTTGTTGGTTTCGATATAAATGAAGAGCGAATAGCATCTTTAAAATCAGGTACAGATACCACATTAGAAGTCGATGATATTACTTTACAGAAAGTTTTAGTAAATGATCCTAATTCTAAAGTTGGTTTATATTGCTCAACTTCTTTAAACGATATAGCAGATTGTAATTATTTCATAATAACAGTTCCTACTCCGGTTGATAAAAATAATCGACCAGATTTAACTCCTTTATATAAATCGAGTGAATCAGTGGGGAAAATATTAAAAAAAGGAGATATCGTAATTTACGAATCGACTGTTTATCCTGGAGCTACAGAAGAGCAGTGTGTTCCGGTTTTAGAAAAAATTTCAGGTTTAAAATTTAATGAAGATTTTTACGCAGGTTATTCTCCTGAAAGAATAAATCCGGGAGATAAAGAGCATACAGTTGAAAAGATTTTAAAAGTAACTTCCGGTTCAACTCCAGAGATTGGGATAAAAGTTGATAATCTTTACAAGTCTGTTATTACTGCCGGAACTCATTTAGCGCCATCCATAAAAGTAGCAGAAGCGGCAAAGGTTATAGAAAATTCACAACGAGATATAAATATAGCTTTTGTAAATGAATTAGCGAAAATATTCAATTTAATGAATATCGATACTCAGGAAGTATTAGCGGCTGCTTCTACAAAATGGAATTTTTTGCCATTTAAACCAGGATTAGTTGGAGGGCATTGCATAGGTGTTGATCCCTATTATTTAGCGCAAAGGGCCCAAGAGTTTGGATACCATCCTGAGATAATACTAGCAGGACGACGTTTGAATGATAGCATGGGGGAATATGTAGCTTCGCAAATAGTAAAATTGATGATTAAAAAAGGAATTTCGGTTAATGGAGCAAATCTTTTAATGCTTGGAATTACCTTTAAAGAAAATTGTCCTGATGTTCGTAATACAAAAATTGTTGATGTTGTAAAAGCATTAAAGGAGTATGGAATTGAAGTAACAATATTTGATCCGATAGCTAATGCAGATGATGTAAAAAAAGAATATAATTTAGTAACATTAGACAGTCTTCCAAATAATAGATTTGATGCAATTGTTCTAGGAGTCTCTCATTCTGGATTTCTAGAATTAAATTTTGATCAAATCAAAAAAGATAATAGTTTAATATACGACGTAAAAGGAGTTTTAGGTGCTATAGCTGATAACAGACTATAGAAATAAACCCTTTTTTATTTAAAGAAATATGGAAAAAAACGACTCAATAATACATGTGATTTTGACTGGTGGAGTAGGAAGCAGACTATGGCCACTATCCAGAAAAAGTCAACCTAAACAATATCTTGAGATATTTGAAAATAAATCTTTATTCGAAATGACAGTTGATCGGAACAGTCATTTAGCAAATAAGGTAATGGTAGTTGGTAACGTAGATAATCATCACTTAAGTGGTAAAGTTATGGATAAAACCAAAACTTCCTATGTGAATATAGTCGAGGCAACGCCAAGAAATACTGCCGCAGCAATTGCATTTGCTGCATTTGCTTCGGATCCAAATGACATATTAATTGTTACTCCATCAGATCATATTATTGATAAAATGGAAGATTATAATAAAGCTATAAATGAAGCTGTTTTAAAAGCACAGGATGGGTTTATAGTTACTTTTGGGATTATTCCAACAAAACCGGAAACAGGTTATGGTTACATAGAATCAAAAGGAGATAAAGTAATTTCATTTAGAGAAAAACCAAACGAAACTACAGCAAAAGAGTTTATTGCAAAAGGAAATTTTTTATGGAATAGTGGAATGTTTTGTTTTAAGGCGAATGTTTTTCTAGATGAATTAAAACAATTTCAGCCAGATGTTTACGAAAAATCTAAAGCAGTTTGGGAGGCAAGTAAAAATGGATTTTTAGATTTAGATTTATCATTAGAAATACCATCTATTAGTATTGATTATGCTGTTATGGAACGTAGTAAGAAAATAAAAGTTGTTCCTGCTGCTTTTTCATGGTCAGATTTAGGATCATTTGAATCTGTTTATGATTATTTAATTTCAAAAAATCATCCTATTGATAAAAATGGTAATATGGTAATCGGATCGGGTAAACATACGACCTTTCTAGGCTTAAAAAACACTATTTTTGTTTATACTGATACTGCTAATTTAATTTTGCAAAAAGAACACTCACAAGATGTAAAAGATATTTATAGTGAGTTGGAAAAAATAAATTCAGATTTATTAAATTAATTAAAATTTAGAAATGAAAAAAATTCTTATAACTGGTGGTGCTGGTTTTATTGGATCTCATGTTGTGAGACGTTTTGTAAATAAATATCCCGAATATCAAATATTCAATTTAGATGCTTTGACTTATGCGGGCAATTTAGAGAATATTAAAGATATTGAAAATCAATCAAATTATACTTTTATAAAAGGTGACATTGTTGACGAGGGATTTATAAATGAACTTTTTTCATTGCATAATTTTGAGGGAGTTTTACATTTAGCTGCAGAGTCTCATGTTGACCGCTCGATAGAAGATCCATTAGCATTTGTTAAAACAAATGTAATAGGGACGATGAATTTATTAAATGCAGCAAAAAACCAGTGGAAAAATAATTTTGAAGGAAAACGTTTCTATCATATAAGCACTGATGAAGTTTATGGTTCTCTTGGAGCAGAAGGACTTTTTACTGAGACTACATCTTATGATCCAAATTCTCCTTACTCAGCTTCTAAAGCTAGTTCAGATCATTTTGTGAGAGCTTACGGAGAAACTTATGGTTTACCGTATGTTTTAACAAATTGCTCAAATAATTATGGTTCATACCATTTTCCTGAAAAATTAATTCCTCTCTTTATTAACAACATAATTAATAACAACCCATTACCAGTCTATGGAGATGGAAATTATACTCGGGATTGGCTTTTTGTAGAAGATCATGCTATTGCAATAGATTTAGTTTTTCATGAGGGAAAAAATCATGAAACCTATAATATCGGTGGTTTTAATGAGTGGAAAAATATTGATTTAGTTAAATTGCTATGTCAAATCATGGATCAAAAATTAGGAAGGGACAAAGGTGTTTCTGAAAAATTGATAACTTATGTGAAAGATAGACCAGGTCACGATTTACGTTATGCAATTGATGCTTCAAAAATCAATAAAGAACTCGGATGGAAGCCTTCTGTTACGTTTGAAGAGGGATTAGAAAAAACAATTAATTGGTATTTGGATAATGAAGAATGGTTGCAAAATGTAACTTCAGGTTCTTACAAAGATTATTACCAAAAACAATATTCATAAATAAAGAAGTTTTTTAAAACTAACGTTAAGGTTTAACTCCATATGAAAAAAATAATATACGTACTTTCTTTATTTTTTATTTTACTGATGTCTTTTAATGCAAACGCTCAGGATATAATAAAATCTAAAGATTTAAGTACTGTAAAGGTTGATTATTTGTCAGATGACGAAATTGCTAAAATTATTTCTCAATTAAAAAGTAATAATGCCACAATTAATGATGTCGAATCTATGGCGTTGTCGAAAGGAATGAGTCAAGCTGAGTTCGATAAATTAAGAACTAGAATTACAGAATATGAAAAAAAGAATTCTAAAGATAAAGACAAAAAAAACAAGGACAGAGATAAAAACAAAGATGACAAATTAAAGGAGACAGATAAAGACTCTGAGTTTGGAAGAAAACAAGAAAAAATTAAGAATGAAAAAATAAAAGATTCACTAAATGCTCTAATTTTTGGATCTGAGCTATTTGACAACCCGACATTGAATTTCGAACCTGATTTAAAAATGGCGACGCCAATAAATTACGTTCTTGGTCCAGGTGATAAATTGGAAGTGAGTGTTTACGGTGTTCAGCAATTTGATGATACTGTTCCGGTAAATTTTGAAGGTAAAATTACGATTGAGAATGTTGGACAAATTACTGTAGCGGGAATGTCAATTGAGGCAGCTTCGCAAAAAATAAAAGCTGCAATTGCAAGAGTTTACAGTACAGTTAGATCTGGACAATCTCAGGTTAGCGTGAGTTTAAGTGATATAAGAACAATTAAAGTAACAATTGTTGGGGGAAAACAGCCTGGTAATTATTCTATTTCATCGCTAGCTTCAGTTTATAATGCATTGCATTTAGCTGGTGGTCCCGGCAAAAATGGCAGTTACAGGAATATAGAATTAATCCGAAACAATAAGGTTTATAAAAACGTTGATATTTATAAGTTTTTAGTTAAAGGTGATCAGTCAGATAACGTGAATTTAAGAGATAATGATGTTATAAGAATTCCAGCATATAGTCAAAGAGTAGTTGTTGAAGGGGAAGTAAAACGTCCTGGTATTTTTGAAATGAAAAAGGGAGAAACGTTTTCAGATTTATTATCTTTTGCTTCAGGATTTAATGAATTTGCATATACTGCATCTGTAAATGTAATGCAAAAAACAGGAAAAGAATTTAAAGTTCATGATATAAATGAAAGTGAATATAATTCTTATTTACCGCAATCAGGAGATGTTTTCAGAGTGACTAAAATTTTGAATCGTTTTGAAAATCGTATCAAAGTTGAAGGGGCAGTTTTCAGACCGGATTATTATTCTTATAACGAAGGAATGAGAATTTCAGATCTAATAACAAGAGCTGAAGGACTTAAAGAAGATGCCTATACAAAAAGAGCAAGGATTATTCGTCTGAAAACAGATTTAACAACAGAAATTGTTAACGTTGATTTAAGCGCCGCTTTATCTGGAGATTTAAATTCAGATATAGAGTTAAAAAGAGAAGATATTATTACTGTGTATTCTATTCTGGATTTTAGAGAAGAATATAAAGTAACAATTGATGGAGAAGTTAAAAACCCAGGGGAATATGAATATTTCGAAAATTTAACTTTAAATGACTTGGTCGTTCAAGTTGGAGGTTTGACAGGCTCAGCATCTAAGAGAGTTGAAATTGCGAGAATGGTAAAGTCTGATCTAATAGATGATACTGATCCAAAACGCATTGAATTAGTAGAACTTGAAATTACTGCAGACAATAACGAACAAGTTAAAAATTTTATATTAAAGCCATTTGATGTTATCAATATTCGTAAAATGGCAGTATATGAAAAGCCAGAAATGGTTAAGGTTAGTGGTGCAGTTAGTTATCCTGGAAAATATGTTTTGGCCAATAAAAAAGAGACAGTTTACAATGTTGTTATGAGAGCAGGTGGATTGACTTCTATTGCTAATCTTGATGGAATGAAAATAAAGCGACCAATTAAAGAAGAGCAAATTGAACAATTAGAAAGTATAAACCTTAATCTTGATAAAAAACTAACAACAGAAGAAGAAGGGTTGAAATTGAAAGAAAAGGATACACTTAGTTCTAAGTTATCTAAAAAGCTTAGAGACGAACTTAAATATGCAACAATACCCGTTAATTGGGAAAAAATCGTCAAAGATAAAAATCACTATTCTAACGTAACTTTATTTCCCGGAGATGAAATTGAAGTAGCAGTTTATAATGAGGGTGTAAAAGTAACTGGAAATGTATTGCTTACATCTGAAATTCCGTATAGAAGTGGTAAAGGATTTAAATATTATATTAATGCTGTTGGAGGTGTCGATTATAAAGGATGGAAGAAAAAAGCCTATATTATTTATCCAAATGGAAAAGCTTCGGTAACAGGTTCATTTTTATTTTTTAGATCTTATCCAAAAGTAACTCCTGACTCTCAAATAGTAGTGCCGGAAAAACCTGAAATGAAAAGAATGAGTGCTGGAGAATGGGCCGGTATAGGAAGTGTTCTTGCAAGTTTGGCATTATTAATTGTTACTGCTTTTAAATAAAATTATAATGGATAATAACTCTATTAACAATGATGAAATATCGTTAAGCGAATTAATAGTTAAAATAAAAGAATGGCGTAATTATCTTTTATCGCAATGGAAGATTATTGGTTTAGCAGTAATTATAGGATCTGCTTTAGGTATAGTATATTCTTTCAGTAAAAAGCCTATATATACTGCAACTTTATCTTTTGCTCTTGAAGATGGTGGGGGATCTGGAGGAGGCTTAGGCAGTGCGTTAGGTTTAGCAGGCTCTTTAGGATTAGATTTAGGAGGTGGTGGAGGGAGTATTTTTACGGGATCTAATCTAACTGAGTTGTTCAAATCCCGTAATATGGTTGAACAAACATTATTAACGCCTGTAATGGTAAACGGTAAAGTTATCTCATTAGCAGAGATGTATATTCAGAATTATAATTGGCGGCAAAACTGGAATAATAATCCGAAGCTCAAGAATATAAATTTTTTGCCTAATTCTCAAAGGAAAAACTATACTCGTGTTCAGGATAGTATTATGGGCGTAATGTATGAAGGTCTTTTAAAAGGAGGTTTTGATGTAGGTCAGAAAGATAAGAAAATTGCAATTATTAGTATTGATGTTTCATCTACAAATGAATTGTTTTCTAAATATTTTTGTGAAGCTCTTGCCAGGAAAGTATCTGATTTTTATGTTGAAACTAAAAGTAAAAAAGCTAGGAACAATATGAATATTTTGCAAAGACAAACCGATTCTATTCGCAATGAATTAAATGGAGCTATTACCGGTGTAGCAGTAGCAAATGATAATACTTTCAATTTAAATCCTGCTCTTAATGTACGTCGTGCTCCTTCTGTGAGAAGACAAGTTGATGTTCAGGCAAATACTGCTATATTGACTGAATTAGTAAAACAAAGCGAACTTGCAAAAGTAACTTTACGTAAAGAAACACCCTTAATTCAAATAATTGATAAGCCCATTTTACCATTAAAGAAAGAAAAATTTGGCAAAACTAAAGGGATAATTCTTGGTGGTTTTTTGGCTGGTTTTTTAATTGTGATACTTTTAATTATCAGACGAATTTCTTCTAATACTTCTAAAAATATAATAGAATAAAATAATTTAGCATATGGCTTTAGATAATAAAACAATTTTAATTACCGGAGGTACAGGTTCTTTAGGAAAAGCACTTACATCACATATTTTTAAAGAGTATCCGAATATAAAAAAATTAATAATCCTTTCAAGAGATGAGCAAAAACAATTTCAGATGGCTCAGGAGTATCCGGAAAAAGACTATCCACAAATTAGATTTTTTTTAGGAGATGTTCGTGATCAGGAAAGGCTTATAAGAGCTTTTCAAGGTGTTGATGTTGTAATTCATGCAGCAGCGATGAAACATGTTCATTTAGCTGAATATAATCCTGATGAATGCATAAAAACAAATATTGGTGGAGCGCAAAATGTTATTCACGCTGCGTTACAAACTAGTGTTCAAAATGTAGTAGCATTATCTACAGATAAGGCTTGCGCGCCAATTAATTTATACGGAGCAACAAAGTTAACTTCTGATAAATTGTTTGTAGCAGCAAATAATATTAAAGGGACAAATCCAATTAAGTTCTCAGTCGTACGTTACGGAAACGTAATGGGATCTAATGGTTCAGTAATACCATTTTTTATAAAGAAAAAAAGTGAAGGTAAATTGCCGATTACAGATCCAACTATGACTCGTTTTAACATTTCTTTACAAGGAGGAGTTGATATGGTTATTCATGCTATCGAAGAGGCTTGGGGTGGCGAAATTTTTATTCCTAAGATTCCATCTTACAAGATTACCGACGTTGCTGAGGCAATAGCTCCAGAATGTAGTTTAGATATTATAGGAATAAGACCGGGAGAAAAAATTCATGAAGAAATGATTACTTCATCGGATTCATATAACACATATGATTTGGGGAAATATTTTACGATATTACCTTCAGTTCCTAATTTTAGTCTTGATGATTTTATTTCTTCTTTTAATGCTGTTAAAGTATCAGAAGGATTTAATTATAATTCGGGGACAAATACAGAATGGGAAACCGTTGAAGGATTAAGAGAATTGATTAAAGAACATGTAGATTCAAACTTTTAATAAATGATTGATAAAGCAATACCCTACGGTCGTCAAAATATAACTCAGCAAGATATTGATGTAGTAATAGCATCATTACAATCTGATTATTTGACTCAAGGACCTAAGATTTTAGAATTCGAAAAAGAATTTGCTAAATATGTTGGAAGTAAGTTTGCTGTTGCAGTTTCAAACGGAACGGCAGCCTTGCATTTATGTGCATTGGCATTAGATGTAAAAGCTGGTGATAAAGTTATCACTACTCCAATTACTTTTGCCGCCTCAGCAAATTGTGTGAGATATTGTGGTGGAGAAGTTATTTTTTCAGATATTGATCCTAGTACATATCTTTTAGATATTGTAAAAGTTAAAGAGTTACTAGAATCTTCGCCAAAGGGGACATATAAAGGAATTATTCCCGTAGATTTTGCGGGAAGAGCTGTAGATTTAGAAGCGTATAGAAAATTAGCAAATCAATATGATTTGTGGATTATTGAGGATGCTTGCCATGCTCCGGGTGGATTTTTTAATGACACAAAAGGAGACAGTCAAAATTGTGGTAATAGTAATTTTGCTGATTTTGCTATTTTTTCTTTTCATCCTGTTAAGCATATTGCTTGCGGTGAAGGTGGAATGATTACAACAAACGACGAGATACTTTATAAAAAACTTTTAGCCTTACGTACTCATGGTATTACAAAAAACGAATTAGAGTATCAGAATTCAGTAAGTTTTGCAAATGGAACTGATAATGATATAATTAATACTTATCCAGGCTGGTACATGGAAATGCAGACTTTAGGATTTAATTATAGGTTAACGGATTTTCAGGCAGCATTAGGAATTAGTCAATTAAAAAGGGCAGAGGATGGGTTAATAAAAAGGAGAGAGATTGCAGCACTATATAATGAAGTGTTTAAAACAAAATCTTTCGTTAAAGGGCAATCCGGGGTCGTTGAAGGACATGCTTATCATCTTTATGTTATTGAAGTAGAAGATCGTCTTGGGTTATATAATTATTTAAGAGAGAATAAAATTTTTGCTCAAATACATTATATTCCTTGTCATCTAATGCCATATTATAAACAATTTGGCTGGAAAGAAAAAGATATGCCAAATGCCGAAGAGTATTATAAGAACTGTATAAGTTTACCAATGTATCCCACGTTGACAAATGATGAACAAAAATTTGTCATCGAAAAAATTATTTCTTACTATTCTTAAAAATAGAATAAATTGAAAAATAAAGTAATATTAGGTACTGTTCAAATGGGATTGGATTATGGAATTAACAATAATTCTGGAAAGATATCTTTTGAAAATTGTTGCGAAATTCTCCAAAAAGCGCATGAATTAGGAGTGGATACTTTAGATACAGCAGAAGCATATGGTAATGCACATGAGGTAATTGGTGATTTCCACAAGCTAAATCCAAAAATAAAGTTTAATGTCATTACTAAAATTCCACATCACAGCATACTAAAAAATATAGAGCAAACTGTAGCTAAATATATTTATGATTTACATGTTGATTCGATCGAGACATTAATGTTTCATTCTTTTGAGTCGTATATAGATAATAAACAAATCTTGGTAATTTTAAAAGATTTGAAAAGTAAAGGTTTGATTAAACATATTGGTGTTTCTGTTTATACTAATAAACAAATTGAGGACTTATTGTTAGATGATATCATAACTGTTGTTCAAATGCCTTTTAATTTATTAGATAATGAGTCAGTGCGAGGAGATCTAATGGAGAAGTTGAAAAATAAGTCTAAGGTTATTCATACAAGATCGGCTTTTTTACAAGGTATGTTTTTTAAAGAGAATCTCGAAGATAACTACGTTGCTCAAAAATTATCTAATGAATTAACGATGATAAAAAAAATTGCTATTGAAGGGAACGTAAGTATTTCAAATTTAGCATTAAGTTATTGCTTATCTCAAAAAAACATTGATCAAGTGTTAATTGGAGTAGATTCGGTTAATCAGTTGGTTGATAATTTGAAATCAGTTAATTATAAAATTAGTAAGGAGACGATATTGGCAATAAATAGATTGAAGGTTAATGATTTTGATTTATTAAACCCATCATTATGGATATAAAAACGGTGTTAATTACTCAAGCTAGAACTGGTAGTAGTAGATTACCAGGCAAGGTATTAAAAGAGATTGGGGGAAAATCATTGCTTCAAATCCATCTGGAACGCTTAAAGAAATGTTCTAAAGTATCAGAAATAATTGTTGCAACAACTAGTAATAATGAAGATTCAATAATTTATGAGAGAGCAATTGCATGGGGTGTTAGTGCTTCAAAAGGTTCTGAGTCAGATGTATTGGATCGTTTTTATCAAGCAGTAAAAGATAAAAAAGCAGATTGGATTGTAAGAGTGACATCTGATTGTCCACTGATTGATTCTGAGTTAGTTGATAAAATTATAGTTTTTGCCCAAGAGAATGATAAAGATTATTGTTCAAACGGATTTGTTGAAGATTATCCTGACGGACAAGATGTTGAAGTTTTTAAATTTTCAGCATTAGAGCTTGCATGGAAAAATGCACGTTTATTGTCGGAAAGAGAGCATGTTACACCATATATAAGAAATTATTCAGATTTTAATGGCGGAAATTTGTTTGAAGCAGTTAATTATCCATGTCATTTCAATTTCTCTAAAATAAGAATGACCGTTGATGAAAGCAGAGATTTTGAATTAATGGAAATTTTAATAAATAAATTGGGTACAGAAAAGTCTTGGATAGAATATACAAACTATATTATCCAAAACAACTTAATGAAATTAAATGATCAAATTGTTAGAAATGAAGGATTGTTGAATTCTTTAAAAAACGATAAATAAAATGGGAACCGGACAAGAGTTATATAAAAAAGCTAAAAACCTAATTCCAGGTGGAACAATGTTACTGTCAAAACGACCAGAAATGTTTTTACCCGATCAATGGCCTTCTTATTTTTCAAAGGCTAAAGGTTGTAAAATATGGGATCTTGATGGAAAAGAATTATTAGATATGTCTATAATGGGCATCGGTACAAATACACTTGGATATGGTAATGATGAAGTTGATAGTGCCGTTATGGAAACTGTGAAAAATGGAAATATGACTACTCTAAATTGCCCAGAAGAGGTTTATTTAGCAGAAAAGTTAATTGAATTGAATCCTTGGGCAGATATGGTGCGTCTTGCCAGGAGTGGAGGTGAAGCTAATTCAATTGCAATTCGTATTGCTCGTGCAGCATCTGGAAAAGATAAAGTAGCAATATGCGGTTATCATGGATGGCATGATTGGTATTTGTCAGCAAATCATAATGGAAGCGATGATTTATCAGGGCATTTAATCCCAGGGTTAAGTCCAAAAGGAGTGCCTAAAAATTTGAAAGATACTGTCTTTCCTTTCAATTATAATAATTATGAGGAGTTATTATCAATCGTTGAAGAGAATGATATTGGGGTAATCAAAATGGAAGTAGTAAGAAATTTTGGTCCTGAAGATAATTTTTTACATAAAGTGAGAGCTTTAGCTACTGAAAAAAATATTGTACTTATTTTTGATGAATGTACCTCTGGTTTTAGAGAAACTTTTGGTGGCATTTATAAAAAATATGGAGTAGAGCCAGATATGGCAATGTATGGAAAAACTATTGGTAATGGATATGCTTTAACAGCGGTTGTGGGAAAAAAATCTGTTATGGAGGCTGCCCAAAGCACCTTTATAAGTAGTACTTTTTGGACTGAAAGAATAGGTCCTACAGCAGCAGTTGCTACTCTAAAAGTAATGGAACGTGTGAAATCGTGGGAAACGATTACAAAAATAGGAACTAAAATGCGTGATGGGTGGCAAAAACTTGCAGATGCTCATGGTTTAAGTATCACAATTTCAGGTATACCAGCTTTAAGTACTTATGGATTTAATAGTTCAGATGCAATGGCTTACAAAACATTAATTGCACAAGAAATGCTTGATAAAGGGTTTCTTGCCAGTACCAATTTTTATGCATCAACCGCGCATAATGACGAAAATTTAGAGTTATATTTTACTGCTTTGGACGAAGTTTATCATCAAATAGCTAATTGTGAAAATGGTAATTTGCAAATTGAAAACCTTTTAAAAGGACCAATTTGTCATGGTGGTTTTAAGAGACTGAATTAATAAAAATGAGAAGTTACAAATGTTTATCAAATTTAATATTTCAAGAAGAGTTACTTTCGTTAGTTCCAATTAGAGACGAGGATAAATATGATATATTAAAAATAAGAAATGAGCAAATTTATCATTTAAGGCAAAAAAGCTTATTAACTAAAGCTCAGCAGGATTATTATTTCAGTGAAATTGTTGCTAAATTATTTGAAGAAGAGAAACCTAATCAAATTTTATTTTCGTTATTAAAAGACAACGAATTCATAGGATATGGAGGATTAGTTCATATAAATTGGATTGATAAAAATGCTGAAATTTCGTTTATTATGAAAACTGAATTAGAGGAAGAAAATTTTTCTGCTATCTGGATCAATTATTTAAAACTAATCGAAAAAGTAGCGTTCTATGATTTAAAAATGCATAAAATTTTCACTTATGCTTTTGATTTAAGGCCTCATTTATATAGTGTACTTGAAAATTCTAATTTTGTTGAAGAAGCTAGATTGAAAGAACATTGTTTTTTTGATGATAAATATATTGATGTAGTAATTCATTCAAAAACAAATAGAATATGTTAAGTTTTAAAAAAGCAAGTTTGGCTGATATGAGACTGTATTTTGAATGGGCAAATGATTCAATTGTTAGAGAGCAATCATACAATTCTGGTACAATTGATCTAGAAAATCATGAAAGTTGGTTCAAGTCCAAATTAAGTGATACTTCATGTATGATGTTGATTTTTGAGAATGAAGAGAATTTAAAGGTTGGACAAATAAGAATTCAAAAAGAAAATGACTCTGATGCTTTAATTGGTATATCTATTGCCTTGGAGCATAGAGGGAAAAGCTATGGAAAAGAAATGCTCGAAATGGCAACGGATTTTTTTTTACAATTAAATCCTAACTTTACGATAAATGCGTTTATAAAAGAAACAAATTTAAGCTCTAAATATGTTTTCGAAAAAGCAGGGTTTAAATTTAATTTGATGATGAAGTATGAGAATTTTAATAGTTTTCATTACATAAAAATAAAACAGTATGAAAATAGATAATTTCAAAATAGATGAAGAAAGTAGGGTTTTCATTATTGCAGAGCTTTCAGCTAACCATAATGGTAGTATAGATACTGCTATTGAAACTATTCGTGCCGCAAAACGAGCAGGGGCAGATTGCATAAAATTTCAGACCTATACAGCTGATACTATAACAATTGATTCCAATAACGAAGATTTTTTAATTAAAGGAACAATTTGGGAGGGCAAAAATCTTTATAAATTATACCAAGAAGCTTATACCCCATGGGAATGGCATGAAGAGTTGTTTAGAGTAGCAAAAGAAGAAGGTTTAGCTTGCTTTTCTTCCCCATTCGACAAAACTGCTGTTGATTTTTTAGAGACTTTGAATGTGCCTGCTTATAAAATTGCTTCTTTTGAAATTACGGATATTCCTTTAATTGAATATGTAGCATCAAAAAGGAAACCAGTAATTATATCTACAGGAATAGCTGAATTAGAAGATATTGAATTAGCTTTAGATGCTTGCCATAGAATGGGCAATAAAGATGTCGCATTATTGAAATGCACGTCTAGTTATCCTGCTCCAATTGAAGAAGCTAATATGTGTATGGTAAAAGATTTATCTGAAAGATACAATGTAATTAGTGGTCTTTCGGATCATACAATGGGAGCAACTGTCCCGATCGTTGCAACCGTATTTGGAGCTAAAATTATTGAAAAGCATTTTATATTAGATCGTTCAATAGGTGGTCCAGATGCTTCTTTCTCGATGAATGAAGAAGAGTTTGCATCAATGGTAAAAGCAGTTCGTGAAGCTGAAAGTGCAATTGGTATAATAGATTACACATTGACTGAAAAACAAGCAAAAGGGAAAGATTTTTCAAGATCTCTTTATGTAGTTGAAGACATGAAGGAAGGGGATATTGTAACGGAAGAAAATGTTCGTTCTATTCGACCAGGTTTTGGCCTTCACCCGAAATATTATAACGAAATCTTAGGAAGACCGATTAATAGTAATGTTAAGAAAGGGGAAAGATTTCAGCTAAAATGGTTAAAATGAGTAAACAGAACAAAAACTATTATTATAATAGCATTTCTGCTGATATTGATATTGAAAAATATGATTTTTTGTTAACTAATATCAATGGAATTTTATTTGATTATAGTGATCATCATCTTTCTAATAAACCTGATTTAAAAAAATCACTAAAAATTTTAATTAGAACCAAGTTTTTCTGGTTACTATACTTACGAAATAAATTATCGAAATGGAATAAAGGAGAAAATATTATTCTAAGTAATGCATATGTAAATATTTATCAAGAAAAATATACAACTATGCTACCGCCTTGGATTTTTTCTCCGAGTAAGAATACTTTTTGTTCTCTAAAGTTAATTAAAATTATCAAAAAGATAAATGATAATTTTAAAAAGAAAAGCATTAAAATATTATTATCTTCTGAATTTGAATCTCTTATTAATGCTTTCAAAGTAGAACTTTCATTATTATTTGAAGAATATAAAGTGAATGCACTTATAGTGCCAAATGATTTAGCCTTTTTTGAAAACTTAGCCATAAAAATTGCTAAAGAAGCAAAAATTCCGACTTTCGTCTATCTTCATGGAATGCCTGGAAGATATAATAATGTGGATGATAACAGGGCAGATTATTTGATTGTTTGGGGTAAAGGCTTAAAGGAACTTTATGTAAAGAATGGTATTGATGAAAAGAAGATATTAACTTTGAAGCACCCTATTTATTCTTCTTTTAAGGAATCAAATCTTGAGTCTAATCTTACAGATATTTTGGTACTTACAAAAGCAACTTGCGGCACCCCAAGTACATCTACTGAGCTAATATTGACAACTGATAGATCGGTAGTTTTATATTATACAGAATTAGTTAAACAGAATTTAAAGAAACTAGGCGTAAAAAAGGCAACTTTACGACTTCATCCCTCAGAAGACCCTGATTTTTATGTCAAAAATTTACCCGATAATTTTTTTACTATCGATAATTGTTCAAAGGAAGAATCTTTGGCAAAAGCTTCATTAGTAATTGGCCCGACGTCAACAATGTTACTTGACGCTTTAAAATGTAATAAGAATTATATTTTATTTGATCCTGTTTTTGATGGAGTTACACTTGAAGGAATGCCACTAGTTCCACCCTTTACAGGTGAATCGTTTATCAAGTTATCTAATAATTATGATGATATAAGTTATAATATTAAGAATCCAAGTAGTAATATTAATTTTAAAAAATTAAACGATTTTTTAGAAATTGATATTAACGATGAGGAAAAATTCTTAAATATTTTAAATTCTTAAAACCATTTAATTCTGGTAGATTTTTAATTCCCCATAACTTTTTTTTAATATACTTATTTATATTTTTATAATACTACAGTGCAAAAATCTTATACTAAAAATTATCTTAAAATTTACCTTTGGCAAGTTATCTCTTTGGTTCTAAATTTTCTTTCAATGTTTGTTGTAGTTCCATATCTTACTTCAGATCCTATTACATATGGAATTTATTCAATATGTATTTCCTTTTCTATTTTTTTGGCTTATGCAGATTTTGGGTTTATTGGGGCTGGACAAAAATATGCAGCGGAGTATTTTGCAAGAGGTGAAATAAAAGAAGAAATTAAGGTTATAGGTTTTACAAATTTTATTTTACTTCTTTTTTTATTAGTATTTTCCCTTGGCTTTTTTACGTTGAGTTTTCAGCCTGAATTGTTAGTTAAAGGACTTACAAATTTTAAACAGGAAAGTATTGCATCTTCTTTATTGTTGATTTTAGCTTTTTTTACTCCAATCACTTTTTTGCAAAGATTATTACAAATGGTTTTTGGGATAAGAATGGAAGATTTTGTTATTCAAAGAACGAATATTGTAGCAAGTATTCTGAAGCTGGTTTCAGTATTATGGTTTTTTAGAATGGGACAATATGATATTGTAGGTTATTTTTTATTTACTCAAATTATTAATCTTTTTGCGGCTTTATTTACTCTTTTTATTGCTAAAAGAAGGTATAATTATGATTTTATGAGTTTGATTAAATCGATACGTTTTAATAGAGATGTTTATTATAAAACAAAAGGACTTGCCTTCACGAGTTTATATCTTACAGTTTCTTGGATTCTATATTATGAACTAGATACAGTTTCAGTAGGAAAACTCTTGGGAGCAAATCAAGTTGCAGTTTATGCAGTTGGTTTAACTATACTAACTTTTTTTCGAAGTATATTAGGTATTATATTTAGTCCATTTAACATCCGTTTCAATCATTTTATTGGAACTAATGAAGAAGGAAATCTTAAATTGTTTGTTTTACAAGTTGTTTCTATACTGGCTCCAATTATTGTTTTACCAATAATTACAATAGCTATGTTAGCTTATCCTTTTGTACTTTCTTGGGTTGGTCCTAATTATATAAAATCTGTAGAAATTATTCGCTTTCTTATTTTTTGTAATTTTTTTGCTTTCATAGCTTATCCTATTAGTACACTATTAATGGCTAAGGAACGTCAGAATGAAATGTATTTAATTGCTACTTTACTTCCATTGTTATTTTGGGGAGGGATTTTATTAACTTATAATAATTTGGGAGTCATTTCATTTGCAATTTTCAAACTCTTAGCGTTTACCCTTGCAGCGTTTGTATATTATAATTTGATGCTTAAATTTTTAGAAATAAGTTTTATACAATCAGTTAAAAAAATTTTTATGCCTATGTTCTTTCCTATTCTGTTTATACTTTTTTCTACATATTTAGTGAAGGATTATTTACCTACAGATAAAGAAAAACTAAATTTATTAATTGTTTCGGTTTGTGCAGGATGTTTGCTGATTATTGCTTTTGTAATACAGTATTTATTTTCTGAAAATTGGAGAAACCTTGTGGGAAGATTAATAAAAAGTTATAGAAAAGAATAGTGTTTTTATGAATGAATATATTTGTAGCTTCAATTTAAAATTTCACCTAAAATTAAGATATGGTAGAAAATAAGAGATTACTTGTTTTTAGTGATTGTTATATTTATGGTGGTAGCGAGAAATTAATGGCTTTTTTGTTGAAGAATCAAATTTTAAATAATAATTATGAACTTTTTTTTGCTTATAGGAAACATAAAGATTACGAAGCAGGGCTTTTAAATGAAGGTTTATTAGGTGGTGAAAACAACTATCCTTTGTTACTACTTGCTAATGAAACTCTTTTTTATAGAATAAATGGCTTGGCAATACCTAGCTTTATTAAAACAGGTATTAAAATTCCATTTTTCATAATTGAAAAGATAAAATTATATACAGTATGGAATTTTTTGATTTTCTTTTTTTTTCTTCTTAAGACTAAACCATATATTATACACGTTAATAATGGAGGTTATCCAGGAGCTAAAAGCTGTAATGTTTTAGTTGTTGCTAATAGTATAACAGCAAAGGCTAAAATAGTTTATCAAGTCAATAATCAGGCAAGGAAGAATAAGAATTATTTTGATTTTTGTTTTGATATGTTTATACAGAAAAAAGTTTCTTTTTTTATAAATGCATCTAATAAGGCAAAAGAACAGCTTATTCTACAACGAAAGTTTAAAGAAGAAAAAATACTTGTTGTTGATAATTGTGTACCACTTGTTGTAACAAAACGGAACAGAAAACAAATTTGTAGTGATTTGAGCATTGCAGAAAATAGTTTTATACTGACACAGGTTGGGTTTCTATCAGATAGGAAAGGACAACAATATCTTATTAAAGCAGTAAGGTTATTATTCGAGAGACATCCGTTTTTGGAAGATAAATTATTTTTGTTATTAGTCGGTAATGGTGAAAATGAAAATCTCTTAAAACAAATGTTAATTGACTTAAAATTATCTAAGAATGTTTTTTTGCTAGGGTATAGAAATGATAGTGAGGATTTTATCGCAGCATCAGATGTGTTTTTGCTACCATCAATTAGTGATGAAGATATGCCGCTTGTACTTCTTAGTGCACTTGGAGAGGGAAAACCCATTATTGCTACAGATTTTGCTGGTATTTCGCAAGTTATAACTTCTGGTATTAATGGAATACTTGTAAGTAATAATAAAGAAAGACTTATAAAAGAATTAGTAGAACAGATATATAATTTATACATAAATGAGGATTTAAGGTCTAAATTTTCATTTAATGCAAAGTTATCATATAAAAAATATACACCAGAGAATTACGGGTTAAGATTGAATGAAATATATAAAAGTATAAATGCAAGTTAAAGAAAATATTCTCCTCTTGGGAGGTACAGGTTTTATTGGTAAAAACATAATTGAGTATTTTATTAGCCATACTGATTCTTTAAATTATCAATTAATAGTATTATCGAGATATAATCAAATTTCAGAACATAAAGATGTTGTTTATGAATTAGGAGATTATGGTGATAAAGAAGTCTTAAAAAAACTTTTTAGTCGATGGGATTTTAAAAAAGTATTCCATTTAGCCTCATCCTCGATTCCAGTTTCTTCTAATCAAAATATTCACAATGATATAAATGGAAATTTAATTTCTACAATTGGTCTTCTTGAGGTGATGAAAGAGTATCGTTGTAATTTTATTTTGTATCTCTCTTCTGGCGGAGCAGTTTATGGAGAGAAAAGAGTTCCTGTTATTTCAGAAGATACAAGCTGTACACCAATAAGTTCCTATGGAATTATTAAACTAGCTATTGAGAACTACCTTAAATTATATCAAAGACATTATGGTATAAATTATCTTATTTTGAGAATCTCTAATCCTTTTGGACCTTATCATAATTCAGAAGAACAAGGTGTGATTAATGTTGCTGTCAGACGTGCGGTTAATGGTAAATCTTTAGAAGTTTGGGGTGATGGAAGTCAGTCTAAAGATTATATTTTTATCTATGATTTGGTTAAAATCGTTTTCCAGTTTATAAGAAATGAAATTGTTAATAAAGTTGTGAATGTTGGTTCAGGAGAAACGCATCAACTGAATAGCATATTAGATAGAATAAAAGTATATATACCAAATTTTGAAATAAAATATGTTGAATCAAAACCAACTGATATTAAAGATTTTTGTCTGGATATTTCGTTGTTGAAGTCTTTAATTGATTTTGAATTTACAGATTTTGACTTAGCGATTGAAAAAACAATTGAATGGGAGGAACAAAAGATCACGATCTAAATATTTAAAACAATGAGTTTGAATGAAATTTAATTATACGGCTTTGGTTCTTGCCTTTTTAATTGGTGTACTTATCTTTATTTCACCACCTTTTGTTATGTCTTTGGATATAAGTGCGTTTATAAGAATTCCAATGTTGTGTATGATTACATTGTTCTTTTTGCTTCATGTTGTTAAGAAAAAGAAGTTTGTTTATTTTTATTTACCATTTATTTCTTTTTTTGTAATAGAGGTTTTTTATTGGAAAATGACTGGAAATAGTCTTGAAGGGGCTTCTTATTTCTTAACTTATGTAATTTTAATTATAAGCGTACTGCTTAGTATACATAGGATTAAAAATTGTAAAATATTGATTGTAAATTTTTATTTCTGGTTAATATTAATTACTTCTGTACTTTGTATTATTTCTTTTCTAGCATTTAATTTAAATTTACTCCCTTATTCTTATAGACCTATTGGTGGAGATGAAGGATATAAGTATTTTTATTTTCCAATATTAGGTTATATTAATGCTAAAAATTTTGATTCGACTGTTATTGGAAGAGCATGTGGATACCTTTTTGAACCAAGTTACATGGGCTGGTTTCTAACGGCAAATTTTTTTTTAATATCTAAATTTTTAAAAAATAAAAAAAAGATATTCTTTGTTCAATTGATTGTATTCATGGGAGCATTGAGTACCATGTCAACAATGATGTGGTTAGTTTTTTTTATAGTTTTCGGAATCGCAACATTATATCTGATTTTAAGATGGGCCGGGATGCAGGAGAAGATGATTTGCATGATATTGTTTGTCATATTTTTTTTAGGTTTTATGCTGATACCCAAGGATAAGATTATAGAAAGTTTAGGGCCTTCTTCGTCAGATGATAGAGAAGAAAGAGTAGGTGTATCCTTTTTATTGATTGCAAGCGCATCGCCTTTAGACCTATTGCTTGGTAGATCACCAGGGTATTTAGAGAAAAAATTTGACAAAGGTGAATCAAACCAGATAATTAAATTATTAGTTGAAAACGGAATAATTAGTACGGTTTTAGTTTTGATTTTTGTAATATATTTTACTTATAAATCAAAATGGTTTATGATTGCAAATCTTTTGTTTTTAAATAGTGTTGTAATTCTATTTACACCTTTGTTTATGTTTAATATATTGATTTGTAAATGGTTGAATGAGATTGAGGAAGGCTCAAATGAGGTTAGTATGAAATAAAGTAGTAAAAATTGTAAAGTAAAAATAAAAAATAAATTAAGATACTATGAAAACAGTAATATTATGTGGAGGATATGGAACAAGAATCCGTGATGTCGCTGATGATATACCAAAACCTATGATTCCTATAGGAGGAAAGCCAATTATATGGCATATTATGAAAACTTATGCTAGTTATGGATATAATGATTTTGTATTATGTATGGGATATAAAAGTGAAGTAATAAAAGATTTTTTTATTAATTATGAACTTCGAAGTTCCGATGTTACTATTAAATTAGGGAAAAAGTCTGAACAAATAGTCTCTGAAGCCAGACATGATGAAGATGGTTGGGAAATTACCCTTGCAGAAACGGGTATTAAAACTATGACTGGAGCACGTGTTAAGCGTATAAAAAAATATATAGGAGATGATTCTTGCTTTATGTTAACTTATGGTGATGGTGTAGGGGATATTGATGTAGAAAAATTAGTTGCCTTTCATAAATCCCACGGTAAGATGGTAACATTGACGGGTGTACGTCCTCCTGGTCGTTTCGGTGAACTTGGCATAGCTGAGGATGGGTCAACAATTACAGGATTTAATGAAAAACCACAAGCTAGCGGAGGTCGTATCAATGGCGGTTTTTTTGTTTGTAATAATGCGTTTTTAGATATCCTTAGCGATGATGATGATTTAGTATTAGAGCAAGAACCAATGAAAAAATTAGTTTCAATGGGAGAATTAAAAGTATTCGAACATGACGGCTTTTGGCAGCCAATGGATACATCACGTGAATATAGTCTTTTGAATGAATTGTACAATGATAATAAAGCACCTTGGGTAAAATGGTAAATAAAAAGTTATTTGGAGATGTCTACAGAGGAAAAAAAGTATTAGTTACTGGAAACACGGGTTTTAAAGGAAGTTGGCTTTGCATCTGGCTCATTTCGTTAGGAGCCGATGTATATGGCGTGTCCAAAGACGTGCCTACTAAACCTTCAATGTTTGAAGAGTTAGATTTGGCTAATAAAATGACTCACTTTATGGCAGATATTCGAGATTTTGCACGAATGAATGAAATAGTAAATAAAATTGAGCCAGATTTTTTATTCCACCTCGCAGCACAACCCATCGTGTCTTTCTCATATATTGAACCTTTAGACACTATTTCTAGTAATGTAATGGGGACGGCGAATATCTTAGAAGTTTTGCGAAATTATAATAAGCCTTGTACAGCAGTTATTATCACTAGTGATAAATGTTATGATAATGTCGAATGGATTTATGGTTATAAAGAAACTGATGCCGTTGGAGGAAAAGATATTTATAGTGGAAGTAAAGGAGCAGCTGAAGTAATTTTCAAATCTTATTATCATTCTTTTTTCAAGAAACAAGGAATGCCGGTGCAGATTGTTACAGCCCGCGCTGGGAATGTAATAGGTGGGGGTGATTGGGCATTGGACAGAATTATTCCTGATTGTATGCGTTCTTGGAGTGAAGGAAAATATGTAGAAATCAGGAGTCCAAAAGCTACAAGACCATGGCAGCATGTTCTAGAGCCTTTAAGTGGTTATCTACAGTTAGGGGAGGAGCTATATAAGAATCATTCTTTAACAGGGGAAAGTTTTAATTTTGGGCCACAGGCAGAATATGATCATACGGTACAGGAAATTCTTGAAGATATGAGTGTGCGTTGGCATTTTGAAGACTCAAAACTCGCTTATCGAATTACTGGGGATATTAAATTTCATGAAGCAGGACTTTTAAAACTCAATTGTGATAAAGCATTATTTCATTTTCGATGGAAACCTACGCTTAATTATCAAACTTTACTAGAGTATACAAGTGATTGGTATTATGAGTTTTATAATAATAAACCAGATATGTTTGCTTATACAAAAACACAGATTGAGGGGTATGAAGATTTAGCGATCAACAAGAAACTGGCATGGACGAAATAAAAATTGCAGGGGTATTACTTACTCCATTAAAGCAGATACATCATCCAAAAGGTGATGTGTTTCATGCTATGAAAAAAAGTGATGATGGTTTTTTAGGTTTTGGAGAAGCTTATTTTTCGACTATTAATTATAACGATATTAAACCATGGAAAAAGCATTTAAAAATGACACTCAATTTTATAGTACCTGTTGGTAGTATAAGATTTGTAATTTATGATGATAGAAAAAATAGTACTACTTATAATTCTTTTTTTGAAGTGACATTAGGAGTGAATAATTATCAGAGAATTACAATTCCATGTGGTGTATGGGTAGCTTTTTCAGGAGTAGGAGAAGATTACAATTTACTTCTTAATCTAGCTAATCTTGAGCATGACCCTTCAGAAGTTGAACGCAAAGCGGAACTAAAAGATATCGAATATCGATGGTAAAGAAAAAAGTCCTTATAACGGGAGCTAGTGGTTATATCGGCTCTCGATTATGTCAATACCTTGCTGACCTTGATTATAATGTTACGGCTTTATGTCATTCAAATGTACCATCTGATATCGCATGGAAGGATAAGATGGAGGAAGTAATTATAGGTGATTTAAGGAATAATGAATTTGTAAATAAGTTGGCTTTTAAACAATTTCAAATAGTAATCCATCTTGTTTCATTAGACCATCATCAATCAAATAATGGTATTCCTTCAGATGTCAGCGCAGTAAACATAACACCTGTTTGGAGCTTACTTAATGTTTTCGCAAAAAACAACTTGGAAAAATTTATTTATTTTTCCACTACACAGGTTTATGATTTATTTTCTGGGGGAGACATAAGTGAAAGTAATGTAGTTTGTACACAAAGCCCATATGGTTTAACCCACCATATTGGAGAAATAATATGCGATTATTATAATCGTAATTCTACGGTTCAGTGTAGTGTAGTTCGTTTATCTAATAGTTATGGTGCTCCTATTTTTAGAGAAAATAATTGCTGGTGGCTTGTAATTAATGATCTTTGTCGTATGGCATTTTTTAAAAAAGAGATAGTTCTTCAGTCTGATGGTTCTCCGTTGAGGGATTTTATTCATGGTTGGGATGTTTGTCAGGCTGTTGAAGTCATAATAAAAACCAACGCAAAACATAATGTCTATAATCTAAGTTCAGGAAAGACAATTTCTATAATGGATATTGCTTTAGAAATTCAGAAGATTTATCTTAAGAAGTATGGTAGTGAACTACCGTTAATATCAAAACCTCTTTGTTCTGAAAATAATCATGTAGATTATGTTGTTGACAATGGATTGATTGTTAGTTTAGGGTTCAGTCTTAAATGGAGTCTTGAAAGAGGAATTAATGACTTGTTTGACTATCTGGAGAAAGAAAATGATACTGTTTTTTTAGATAAAACTTAAAGCAGTTTAATAAAAAGTATTTGATGAATAATTATAAATTTCTTTTTTCTATTATAATTCCAACTTAT
This sequence comes from Flavobacterium sp. FlaQc-47, assembly GCF_044006475.1. Classification (NCBI taxonomy): domain Bacteria; kingdom Pseudomonadati; phylum Bacteroidota; class Flavobacteriia; order Flavobacteriales; family Flavobacteriaceae; genus Flavobacterium; species Flavobacterium sp. FlaQc-47. Next base: position 136,169 of record NZ_JBIPCQ010000005.1, read on the forward strand.
AATAGAGAGACAGATTTAGATCGTTGCCTGAAGTCATTGGTAGAACAGACCTATAAAGATTTTGAAGTTATTGTTTGTGATAATGGATCTTCAGATAATACTAAGGCTGTAGCTATGGATTATGTAAATAAACTTAACTTAAGCTACATTTTTATTGAGGAAAATTCAGGGGGACCAGCTGCTCCAAGAAATTTAGGAATAGAAAAAGCTTTAGGCCAGTGGGTATGTTTTTTAGATTCTGATGATTGGTATACTTCAGATAGACTTGAATATATAAGTAATCTTGATTTAAATATTGTTGATTTTTTATATCATAATTTGGAAATTGTAAAAAAAGGTAAAAGATATAAAACTATGACATGTAGAAAATTGTCTTCAACTAACACATACTATAGTCTTTTATGTAATATTAACTCTATTCCTACATCATCTACATGTATTAGAAATGAAATGCTAAAAAAAACGGATGGTTTTAATGAATCCAAAAACATAAGCGGTTTGGAAGACTTTGAGCTGTGGCTGAAATTAGCAAAAGTGAATGTGAAGTTTACATATGTACCGGTAGTTTTAGGTTATTATGCTGTTGGGGATGATAATTTTACATATCATGATGAAAGGCAGGTTAATAGATATAAAGCATTATACAATCCAATTATAGAACATGAAAATAATAGAAAAATTAGGCAACAGATAAAAGCTGTATTGAACTATCATATTGCATGTATTAATATAAAAAGCAAACAATATTTTAAAGCAAACAAATTACTTATTTCTTGCTTTATAAATGGGACTTATCAGTTAAGAAAAAAGATTCTTTTTAGATTTTTAATTGGTCTCGTTTCTTTTTTTAAATAAAAGGGGTTAATCTCAATAAATCCAGATTATGAAAATAGCCTTTATTTTGCCAAAACTAGTTAATCAAGCACCAGTGCTAGTAGTTAAGGATTTGATTGACCAAATTCAAGACAAGGTAAGTCTGATTGAAATTTATTATTTTGAAGGTAAAAATGAAATTGGATTTGAATGTGCATGTCATAAAATATCTTTTTTTGATAAAATAGATTTTGATAAGTATGATATTATTCATTCTCATATGTTAAGACCTGATTTATATATATGGCGTAATAAAAAATATATTAAGAATGCAAAATGTGTTTCTACTCTGCATAATGATATATATAAAGTATTAAAAGATACACATAATATGTTTGTTTCTTTTTTTGTTAATAAAATTTGGTTATTTGCTTTACGTTATCAGGATGCGGTAGTTATGTTATCTCAAAATATGAAGAAGCAATATTCAAGAACTTTAAAAATAAACAAACTTCATGTTATTTATAATGGCAGAAGTTTAAATGATGTAAGATTGAATGCTGAAATAGATGCTGAAGATATTGAAAGGATTAAAAAGCTTAAGAGTAATTATAAGATTATAGGTGTTTCTGCAAGGTTAATGAAGATCAAAGGGTTTTCGCAACTTGTACAAGTACTTCCAGATTTAAAAGATTATGCATTAGTTTTTGTTGGAGATGGTCAAGAAAAAGAAAAACTAATAGATTTGTCTCTGAAACTTGGAGTATATGAAAGATGCTTGTTTCTTGGCTACAGGAAGGATGGTTATCGATACCTGTTTTTTTTTGATTTTTATGCAATGACTTCTTATTCAGAAGGTTTTCCTTTAGGATTGCTTGAAGCTGCACAATTTAAACTACCAGTTGTATGTTCTAGTTTACCAATATTTAAGGAGATTTTTGATGAAACTGAAGTTTCTTATTTTGAACTGGATGATATGAAATCGCTAAAAGAGGCAATTCTATATTTAGAAAAAAATAAACACTCTTTTTTACAAAATTTTTCTAGAAAAGTCGCAGAAAAGTATACTGTTGAAATGATGAGTAAAAATTACTTAATGTTGTATAATAAAATGATTAACTTCTAAACATGGAAAAATTAATTTCAGCTAGTATTGTCCTATATCAAACTAATACGGCAGAACTTAAGAAAACTATTCAAAGTCTTTTTCGCACAGAGCAGAAATTAGAACTTTACTTAATAGACAATTCGCCAACAAATGAGCTAAAAGTCTTTCAAGATTTTGATTCGAGAATAATTTATATACACAATCCTTTTAATCCTGGTTTTGGAGCAGCTCATAATATTGCTATTCAAAAATCGCTACAAAATTGTAGGAGATATCATTTCATTGTTAATCCGGATATATTTTTCGATTCAGATGTTATCTCATCAATGGTAGAATATATGAATAATGATTCTACAGTTGGAATGATGATGCCGCAGATTCTAAATTTAGACAGTACCATTCAAAGTCTACCTAAATTATTGCCTAATCCGCTGAGTATTTTATGGAGGAAGTTAAAAAGACCAGCTATATTTTACCAAAAATTTATTAATCGTTATGAATTACGGCAAGTTCCTCAAAATACCATTTATAATGCTCCTGTACTCTCAGGTTGCTTCACGTTGTTGAATTTGGAAGCAATAAAAAAAGTTGGGGTATATGATGATAATTTCTTTATGTATTTTGAAGATTGGGATTTATCAAGAAGAATGCATCAGCACTATAAAACGATATATTTTCCATTAGTTTCGGTTTATCATGGGTATGAATCTGGCGCTAACAAAAGTAGTAACTTATTTAAAATATTTATAAATTCTGCAATAACATATTTTAATAAATGGGGTTGGTTTTTTGATAGTGAAAGAAAGAAAATAAATAAGAAAACATTATCTCAATTTAAATAGATGAAAATAATTCTAACAGGTTTATCAGGATTTGTAGGTCAAAATCTGTCAACTTATCTATCAAGTTTTTCTTTTTTGATAGAAGGAATTTCATTGAGAAATTCAGACTGGAAAAATATTTTTGATGGTGACGTGATTATACATTTAGCAGGAAAAGCACATGATACAAAAAATACCAGCAATGCATCTGAATATTTTAAAGTAAATACGGATTTAACGAAAAGATTATTTGATGTTTTTTTGCAAAGTGAAATTCAAGATTTTATTTATTTTAGTAGTGTAAAAGCTGTTGCAGATGATGTTTTGGAGATTTTATATGAAGATATTGAACCTAACCCAAAAACTCCGTATGGACAATCAAAATTGCAGGCAGAAGAATATATTATGTCAAAACAAATCCCACAAGGTAAAAGAGTTTTTATTATTAGGCCATGTATGATTCATGGTCCTGGAAATAAAGGGAATTTGAATCTTCTTTATAATGTGGTCAAGAAAAAAATACCTTATCCTTTGGCAGCATTTGAGAATCAAAGATCATTTTTAGGGATAGATAATCTAAACTTTATGATTAGAGAAATTCTTGTAAACAAAGAAATTCCATCCGGAGTTTATAATTTTGCAGATGATGAGGTTTTATCAACAAATGAATTAGTTCAAATCATATCTTCTGTTTCAAACAAAAAAAATTTGTCCATTGTAATTCCTAAAGTAATTATAAATGGAATGGCAAAATTTGGCGATTTGATGAACTTTCCTTTAAATTCTGAAGTTGTTCAAAAGTTGACTGAAAATTATGCAGTATCTAATAAAAAAATTAAGGGAGCTTTAGGAATAGAAAAACTACCATATACAGTTAAAGAAGGATTAGAAAAAACAATAAAAAGCTTTATAAAATAAAATAATGAATAATTATTATTTGGTTTCTTGTTTATAATAATAGTATTATAAGTAGACTAAATTCAATCTATTGTGTTTTAAGCCAAGAATTATAATAGAAAAGATGTGAAAAATAAATAATATTATGGGATTTTATACTTTGTTATTGTTAATATTACTATCTCTATTATTTATTAGTCATAAGTATCCAAGTAGAGAAAAGAGTGTTAGTTTAACGATTTTGTTTATTTTGATTTTAATCGGAGGATTTAGAGATAGAATAGGTTTGGATTATGGTAATTATATTGGTTGGTATAATAATGGAACTAGGGATGATGGTTTTGAATTTGGTTTTTTAGCTATTATGAAAGTCTTTAGATTTTTGAATCTAGATTATAAATTTCTTTTTTTCTTTTTTTCTTTTTTTACTTACTTGTTCACTTATTTAGCAATTAGAAAATATACTGAAAAAAGTAGCATCTCTTTGGCACTTTATTTTTTGATTCCAGTTTTATTTTTGTGTTCATTTATGTATATAAGGCAATGTTTGTCTGTTGCAGTTGCTTTTTATGCTTTTGCTTTTTTGTTAGATAAAAAATATATTATTTATTTTCTATGGATGGTTGTAGGGGTTTCATTTCATTATAGTTGTTTAATACCATTCGTAGCTTTTTTTGTGATTCACAGATGGGGACATTCGATAAAAAATTACCATTTGTATATGTTGATAGGAATCTCATTTATCATGTCCAGAATTGGGATTATCGATTTGATAAGTTTGTTTCTTAAAGATTCTCATTATCTATATTATGTCTCTAGTAAAGCGATTCCAGTTCCTTTGTTAAAGTTGTTGGTTATTAATGTAATGGGGCTTCTTATAATAAATTATTTTAGCAAAAAAGGCTTTCAATATAATTATCAAAGATATTTGTTATTACTCTATGTGTGTTCTATTCTTTTTTTAAATATATTTTCGGAATCTAGAGACTTAACAAGAATCTATATTTATTTCAGAATATTTGAAGTGATTCTTGTTGCTGATATCATACGTTATGGTTTGGATAACAGGAAACTTATCCTTATTGGTTTTATGTGTTGCTTTTATATTCTTCCTTATTACAGAGCTCTAGAAATTGATAGTGAGAGTTCACTAAAAGATGAATTTAAATTTATACCATATAAATCTTTATTATTAAAAGAGTAGAAATAATGACAGCTTTACTATACATGTAGCTATAATTTAAATTGATAATTTCTGAAATAAAAAAAATAAAATAATGCAATACACAATACTTGGAATTCTTTTAATGATTATGATGTTACTTTATTTTAAAGTAGCAGATCGCTTTAACATTGTCGATAAGCCTAACGAAAGAAGTTCCCACAGTGAAGTTACGTTAAGAGGTGGAGGTATCATTTTTTGGTTTGCAGCTTTATTATATTTTGTGCAACACATTGAGAGTAATTATTTTTTCTTTACCGGAATTACATTAGTTAGTTTGGTTAGTTTTTGGGATGATATTCAAAGTTTATCCAATAAAATCCGAATTTCAATTCACTTTTTATCTATTTCTTTGATTTTTTATGATTTAGGAGTTTTTGATTTCATGCCGCTATACGGAGTTATTATCACTTATATCCTGGCAATAGGGTTAATTAATGCTTATAACTTCATGGATGGTATTAACGGAATAACTGGCTTATACACTCTTGTAGTAATGGGTTCACTACTATTTGTTAATAAAAATATTCAATTTTTTATTGATGCTGTTTTAATAAAATATGCAATGATTGCCAGTTTGGTTTTCTTGTTTTTTAATTATAGAAAAAGAGCAAAATGTTTTGCTGGAGATATAGGTAGTATTGCGATTGCTTTTTGGGTTATTTATTTGGTTTTAAAGCTTATTTTGCTAACAAATTCACTTGTATGGCTTTTATTTTTAGCTGTATATGGAGTTGATGCAATTTGCACTATTATACATCGTCTGTATCTAAAACAAAATATTTTTCAGGCACATCGTCTGCATTTATATCAGGTTCTGAGTAACGAATATAAAATTCAGCATAGATTAGTGTCCTTATATTATGCTATAGCTCAGATATTAGTTTCAGCTTTAGTTGTATTTTTATATCACAAAGTTCAAGATGTATTATTGTTTGTAATTGTAATAACACCTTTACTTTTGATATATTCTTTTAAGTTTTATTTGTTAAACAAAAACAATTTAAAATTAAATTCATGATTCCTAAAATAATCAATGGAGGAAGTTTTTCAGATCATCGCGGAACTATTTCGTTTGTAAATGATTTTAGTTTTAAGGATATAGAAAGATTTTATATTATAAGTAATTCTGATGAAAACCCAATTCGTGCCTGGCAGGGTCATAAATTAGATGCTAAGAATTTTTATTGTTTAAATGGATCATTCAAAATTCATTTTGTTCAAATTGATAATTGGGATAGCCCATCTAAAAATTTAATTATAAAGACGGTAATTATTTCTGCAAACGATAGTAAAATTCTTCATATTCCGGCAGGATATGCGAATGCAGTTGAATCTTTGGAAAGCAACTCAAAATTAATTTCATTTTCTACTTTGCCGTTATCAAGTATTGAAGATGATGATGTACGTTATGCATCAGATTATTGGAAAATAAATGCCTAAACCAATTTATTTGTCACTTTCGCAACAAAGCGGTTTTGAACAAGAATATGTTCAAAAAGCCTTGGAAACAAATTGGATAACTTCTGGAGGACCAAATGTAGATGATTTTGAAAATGTTTTAGAAAATTATCTTAAAGAGCAATCATTTGTTACAGCTTTAAATTCAGGTACATCGGCAATTCATTTAGCTCTAATTTTATTAGGAGTTGAAACAGGGGATGAAGTTATTTGTCAAAGTTTGACTTTTTCAGCATCAGCAAATCCTATTTTATATCAACGAGCAATTCCTGTTTTTGTAGATAGTGAACCAGATACTTGGAATATATGTCCGGAGCAATTAGAAATTGCTATTAAAGATCGAATTGAAAAAGGTAAAAATCCTAAAGCAATCATTACGGTTCATTTATACGGGAATCCGTATAAAGTTGATGAAATACACGCAATTGCAAATAAATATAATATTCCAATTATAGAAGACAGTGCCGAAGCTCTTGGGAGTTCATATAAAGGGAAAAAATGCGGGACATTTGGAATATTTGGAATTCTTTCGTTTAATGGAAATAAAATAATCACCACTTCCAGCGGAGGTGCATTAATTACGAATTCATATGATTTAAAAGAAAAAGCTATTTTTTATGCTACGCAGTCAAAAGACGAGGCGGTGCATTACCAACACAGCGAAATTGGCTACAATTATAGAATGAGTAATATTTGCGCAGGAGTAGGTCTGGGACAGATTAAGGTTTTAGAGAAAAATGTACTTGCCCGTAGAGACAATCATTTTTTTTATAAAGAAGTGTTTAAAGACATACGAAATGTAAAACTTTTTGAAGTTTTGAATGAAGATTATTATTCGAATTATTGGTTAAATACTATTTTAATTGAACCAAATAAAGATAAAGAGATTGGTCGCGAAAGTTTAAGATTAGCATTTAAAAACCAAAATATTGAAACACGTCCACTTTGGAAACCGATGCATCTGCAGCCAATTTTTGAAAAATATCCTTATTATGGAAATCAAATAGCCCAAGATTTATTTGAAAAAGGATTATGTTTACCGTCAGGTTCCAATTTAACAATTGAGGATAAAAATAGAATTAGGGAAGTAATTAAAATCTTCTTTAACTAAGATAAAATAAATAAGAGTTGTATTTAATATGAAAATTGAAGAAACATTTATAAAAGATTTAGTAGTTGTAGAACCTACAGTTTTTGGAGATGAAAGAGGTTATTTTTTTGAATCATACAGCAAAACTAAATTTGAAGATTTAGGAATCGATATAGATTTCGTTCAAGATAATCAATCTTTTTCTAAAAAAGGGACATTGAGAGGTTTACATTATCAAAACCCTCCTTTTGCCCAAACAAAATTAGTTCGTGTTTTAGAAGGTGAGATTATTGATGTTGCAGTAGATTTAAGAAAAGATTCACCTACTTACGGGAAATCATTTAGTGTTTTATTATCAGCAGACAATAAAAAACAATTATTAGTTCCACAAGGTTTTGCTCATGGATTTTCAGTTATTAGCGAAACAGCCTCTGTAATGTATAAATGTGACCAGTTTTACAATAAAGCTTCAGAGGGCGGAATTAAATTTGATGATCCATCTCTTAATATCGATTGGGGAATGGATATAAAGGAAGCAATTGTTTCTGAAAAAGACCAAATACTTCCCTTTATTGACAATTGTAACAGTTTATTTTAATGGAAAGAATTCTTGTAACAGGAGCAAATGGTCAATTAGGATCTGAACTTGCGGTTTTATCATCAAATTATCCGCAATATGATTGGATATTTGCTGATAGAAATAAAATCACTTTAGATGATTTAGAGGTGCTTAAAATTCAATTAGAAGATATTCAACCAAATATAATTTTTAATTGTGGTGCGTATACAGCAGTTGATAAGGCTGAAGCAGAAAAAGAATTGGCTTTTACTGTAAATCACCTGGCAGTAGAATTAATTGCAAACTATAGTGCAGAAAACAATGTAAAATTAATTCATATATCTACAGACTACGTTTTTGACGGATCATCTTCAACTGCTTTAAATGAAGATGAAGAAACAAATCCTATAAATGTCTATGGAGCTAGTAAAAGAGCGGGTGAAATTGCCTGTTTGAGCGAAAATCCAAATTCAATTATAATAAGAACTTCTTGGGTATATAGTAAATTTGGAAACAATTTTGTCAAAACCATGCAACGATTGATGCAGGATAAAGACAGTATAAATGTTGTAAATGATCAAATTGGTTCACCAACATATGCAGCTGATTTAGCACAGGCAATGATTACCATTTTAGAATCATCAAGTTGGATTCCTGGGATTTACAATTATTCAAATGAAGGAGAAATAAGTTGGTATGAATTTGCGTTGAGTATAAAGGAAATTGGAGAATATAATTGTAATGTTGGCGGAATACCATCAGCATCATACCCAACTCCTGCAAAGCGTCCGGAATTTTCGTTATTAGATAAGAAGAAAATAAAGACTATCTATGATTTGGATATTCCAAATTATAAAGAGAGTTTAAAAAAAATGTTTATATAAGTAAAGATGATTTAATTTAGTATTTCGCATAGATGAAATCTAAAATTTAATATCTAAAATAAAAATTTATGAAAGGAATTATTTTAGCTGGAGGTTCTGGTACTCGTTTACATCCATTAACACTTGCTATGAGTAAGCAAATGATGCCGGTTTATGATAAGCCAATGATTTATTATCCATTATCAACGTTGATGATGTCGGGTATAAATGAAATATTAATTATCTCAACTCCTCATGACTTGCCTAATTTTAAAAAATTATTAGGAGATGGTTCTACTTTAGGTTGTAAATTCAGCTATGCAGAACAAGCGATTCCTAACGGACTGGCACAAGCATTTGTTATTGGAGAAGAATTTATTGGTAATGATGATGTAGCGTTAATATTAGGAGACAATATATTCTTTGGATCTAATATGCAAGAGCTTTTAAAATCAAATACTAACCCAGTTGGCGGAGTTGTCTTTGCTTATCATGTTTCTGATCCTGAACGATATGGTGTGGTTGAATTTGATAAAAATTACAAAGCAATTTCTATTGAAGAAAAACCAACTGAACCTAAATCAAGTTATGCAGTTCCAGGATTGTATTTTTACGATAATTCGGTTGTTGAAATTGCTAAAAATATTAAACCAAGCGCTCGTGGTGAATATGAAATTACAGATGTAAATAAAGTCTATCTGGAAAGAGAGGCATTAAAAGTTGGTATTTTAAGCAGAGGTACAGCCTGGCTTGACACCGGAACTTTTAATAGTTTAATGCAAGCAGGACAATTTGTACAGGTTCTTGAAGAAAGACAAGGATTAAAAGTAGGTTGTATTGAAGAAATTGCCTGGAGACAAGGATTTATAAATGACTCTCAACTTGAGGAACTTGCCCTGCCTTTGGTAAAATCAGGATACGGCAGCTATTTGATTGAATTTTTAAAACAGAAGAAAAAAGGGATTAAAATCTAAATTGTATCAAGAAATAATTTTTTAAAACCTTTAATTTGTACTTTTGTAAGTCATGTAAGGTTTACAAAATCAAATAATACCAAATTGGATACAGATAAACAAACTAAAATAGTCTCTTTGTTGCATAATTTTTTCTCTCCAAGGAATCTAAGAAGCAGCATTAATAATCTTAGCTATTTGCCGAGATGGATCATTATTGCAATAGATGTAATGGTTCTGATTTTCTCATTCACATTTACTTATATGTTGTTTGAAGGAACAGCATTAGGATATATCATCACTTCACATCAGTTTTATTTTGTCACAAGTTTAATTGTTATAAATGTATTTTTCTTCTGGCTCTTTAGGACTTATTCAGGAATTATTCGTCACTCATCCTATATTGATGCTATAAAACTGTTGTTTTCCCAAATGTCGGTTTTAGTATTTTTTCTATTTTTCAATTTAGTTTTTGAATTATATACCGGACATAAAGCATTTTTAAATACGGCACTTTTTATTAATTTAGTTTTATCGTTTTGTGGTTTGTTTTTGTACCGCGTTGTAGTAAAACAAACTTTTGAATTATATTTTTCAGAAAAAACGAATTCTAAGTTAATCAGAACCGTAATTTATGGAACAGATGCTAATGCTATTTCGGTTGCAAATGCGTTAAAGTTTGAAACTCCTTCCCGATTTAAAATAGTTGGTTTTGTAGATAAAAATAATCAGAATGCATCTAAACGAATGTTAGACTTGCCAATTTTGATTTTAAGAAAAAAATTACCTGCTCTAATGCGTTCTGTAGCTGCAGAAGGAGTCATTATAGCAGATAAAAGCTTATCTAAAGAAGAACAATTAATTATTGTCGATCAATGTTTAGAATTCAATTACAGAGTATATACGGTTCCTTTAATTTCGGATTGGGAAAATCAAAAAGAAATTTCTCAAAAAGTAAAAAATATTCAAATTGAAGATTTATTAGAAAGAAAACCTATTGTTCTTGATAGTAAATCAATTTCAAAACAATTAAAAGATAAAACGATTCTTATTACAGGCGCTGCCGGATCAATAGGAAGCGAAATAGTAAGACAGGTTTTAGGATTTAATCCTAAAATGGTCATTATACTGGACCATGCCGAAACACCACTTCATAATTTGTGTTTAGAAACTTTAACGTTAAATTCTGAATCAAAAATTGTTGCAGTAATTGCAGATGTAAGAAGTAAAAAAGCATTAGAAAAAGTTTTTAAAAATTACAGTCCACATGTTGTTTTTCATGCCGCCGCTTATAAACATGTCCCTTTGATGGAAGAAAATCCGTCACAAGCAATTCAGACAAATATTAAAGGCACTAAAAATTTAGCTGATTTATCCTGTAAATACCATGTCAAGAAATTTGTTATGGTGTCGACCGATAAAGCGGTTAATCCTAGTAATGTAATGGGAGCCAGTAAACGAATTGCAGAGAAATATGTGCAATCTTTATTCTTGAAGAATCAGAGAGCAAATATTGAAGGCGCTACAAAATTTATTACAACACGTTTTGGAAATGTTTTAGGATCTAACGGTTCAGTTGTTCCTTTGTTTACGAAACAAATTGCCGAAGGAGGACCAGTCACTATTACTCATCAGGATATTATTCGCTACTTTATGACTATTCCTGAAGCTTGTCAATTAGTTCTTGAAGCTGGGGCAATGGGTAATGGAGGTGAGATTTATATTTTTGATATGGGTAAACCAGTCAAAATAATTGACCTTGCTAAAAAAATGATTAAGTTGGCAGGTTTTATTCCGGATAAGGAAATAAAAATAAAAATTGTTGGACTACGACCTGGTGAGAAATTATATGAAGAATTATTAAATGATACTTCTAAAACTTTACCAACGCATCATAATAAAATCATGATCGCTCAGGAAATCCAGGACGAATATGAGAATTTGCACATTGAGATCGATGAGCTTATTGGTATCGCTGATTTCTATGAAAATGATGATATAGTAACTAAAATGAAAAAAATTGTTCCGGAATTTAAAAGTATGAATTCTACTTTTGAAATTTTAGATAAGTAGTTTCTTATGATAAATTGAACTTTGATTTCAAAATATATTAAAAAGGTGTTTTTTTATAAAACGCCTTTTTGCTTTTTAAATATTTTTTAAACGATTAAAAATCTTGTTAATAAAAACAAGAAGCTATGTAATAAATGGCAAAATCTAATTTTAAAAATAAATCATTACAATTTGATTGTAATTATATAAAATGAACGACAACAATAGCCCCAATGATTGGTTGTTTGAAATAACACCTAAAAATAAATTTTTCACATTAAACTTAAAAGAAGTTTGGCAATATAGAGATTTGCTATTTCTTTTTGTAAAACGAGATGTTATTACAGTTTATAAACAAACTGTTTTAGGGCCGCTTTGGTATCTAATTCAGCCTTTATTTACTTCTGTTACATTTACAATAATATTCAATAACGTTGCAGGAATTGATACAGGAACAGTTCCTCCATTTTTATTTAATCTGGCAGGAATCACAGTCTGGAATTACTTCACAGCCTGTTTAACCGGAACATCAGATACGTTCAAGGCGAATGCCGCAATTTTTGGAAAAGTTTACTTTCCCAGAATTATTACGCCACTATCAGTAGTAATATCTAATCTCGTAAAATTCGGAATTCAATTTTTAATTTTTATTGGATTCTATATCTTCTATTACTTTCAGGATGCTGATTTAAGTTTAAACAGCTTAATTTTATTTTTCCCTATTTTGATTGTAATAATGGGAATATTAGGACTGGGATTAGGAATGCTTATTTCAGCAACAGTAACAAAATATCGTGATTTTAGTCATTTAATTAGTTTTGGTATACAATTGTTAATGTATTTGTCTGCGGTAATGTATCCTATGGAATTAATCAAAGATAAATTACCAAGTTACGGATGGCTTGTTGAATATAATCCATTAGCCTACATTATAGAAACAGCTCGTTACATGCTTTTAAATGTTGGAGAAGTTTCGTTTTTAGGACTAACTTATACTTTTATCGTAACTATTATAGTATTTTTTATTGGACTTCTATTTTTTAATAAAACAGAAAAAAGTTTTATAGATACGGTATAAAAATTATTTAATAAAAGTAATTTCAAGTTTCGATAACCTACTATTCATAATTTATTAATCTACCATTGAAAAAGGATATAATATTAAAAGCAGAAAACATTTCTAAACAATATCGTTTAGGGCAAGTAGGTACAGGTACTTTAAGTCATGACATCAATCGTTGGTGGCATAAAATTAGAGGTAAAGAAAATCCATATTTAAAAATTGGAGATACAAATGATCGTTCAACTAAAGGAATATCAGATTATGTTTGGGCTTTGCAGGATATAAATTTTGAAGTGGAACGTGGAGAAGTTTTAGGAATTATAGGTAAAAATGGAGCAGGAAAATCTACTTTATTAAAAATACTTTCAAAAGTAACCGCTCCAACTACAGGAAGTATAAAATCCCGTGGACGTATTGCTTCGCTTTTAGAAGTTGGTACAGGATTTAATGGAGAAATGACCGGAAGAGAGAATGTTTTCCTAAACGGTGCAATTCTTGGAATGACAAAGAAAGAGATCACATCAAAACTTAATGAGATCATTGAATTTTCTGGTTGTGAACGTTATATAGATACACCGGTTAAAAGATATAGTTCAGGAATGACCGTTCGTTTAGCTTTTGCAGTAGCGGCCTTTTTAGAACCTGAAATTTTGGTCATCGATGAGGTTCTTGCTGTAGGTGATGCAGAGTTTCAGAAAAAAGCAATTGGTAAAATGCAGGATATATCACGTGAAGGAGGCAGAACAGTATTGTTTGTTAGTCACAATATGGCAGCTGTAAAAAGTTTATGTACCAGGGGAATTGTACTTGAAAATGGAACTATTAAATTTAATGGCGATATTGAAGAAGCTTTAGATGTTTATTTAAGTAATGATAATTATACGGAGCATTCAATTATTTTTGATGAAAACACAAAAAGAGATGGCTCTGGAAATATGGAGTTTCTATCACTTGAAATCAGAAATCAGAATAATAAATTAAGTAATGAATTTTCGATTGGAGATGATTTGAGTATTAGGTTTAAATTGAAAAATAATTCGAGCGAAACCAGATCCGAAGTAGGAATTCAAATAAAATCTTCAGATGAAATGCCTATATTTCATATTATGGGAAGAGATTCAAATTTTGTATTAAACCATAATTCTGTAATAGAAGAATTTGAAATAAACATAAAAGATATTAGACTTTTTCCTGGTGTATATACAATTAGCTTAACTAGTAATAATACTACAGGACATCAAATGTTTGACAGTATAGAAAATGCACTGTCTTTTCAAATTATGGACGGAGGTAAATACACAATAAGAAATTTGCCAAGAGCGGCAGGTCTTTTCTTTTTAAATCCAGAATGGAAAAAATTGTAAGCAATGAAAATCGTTAAACTAACATTTAATTACGATTGGCCAATTTTTAGGCAAACTCCAAATTTCTCACAGATTTGGGGAGATTATAAGTTTATTATTGACGATAATTTAAAAGAATGTGATTTTTGGATTGTATATACGGATTATAAAATACTAACAGAAACTGTAAAATGTAATCCTGAAAATGTGATTTTTATTCCAGGCGAATGTTACAATACAAGCCCTAAATTTGCTCAAAATTTTTTAAATCAATTTGGTGCTATTATCACTGTACAAAGAGAAATAAGACATAAAAATATTATTTATTCTCATAATGCAAATCCATGGTTTATTGGTAAATCATTTGATGAACTAAATTCTTTGATTACTCCGGTAAAAACTAAATTAATTTCGGTTGTTTCATCTAATAAGGCATTTACAGAAGGTCATAGAAAAAGAATTGATTTTGTAAAAAAACTAAAAGAATATTTTGGAGATCAATTAGATGTTTATGGAAGAGGTATAGTTGATTTTGAAGATAAATGGGATGTTTTGGCTGATTATAAATATTCTATAGCAATAGAAAATGATTATTGTGAAGATTGGGTTACAGAAAAATTTTTTGATTGTTTATATACTCATACTTTGCCATTTTATTATGGTTGCCCCAATTTAGAAAGTATAGTTAATAAAGAGTCTTTTATACGAATTGATATAAACGATTTTGAATCAAGTGTGAAAATAATTGAGGATGCTATCAAACAAAATCAGTTTGATAAAAGATTAGAACTACTTAAAAAAGAATCAATAGAAAGCCTTAATCGAGATAATTTCTTTCCATTTTTAGTGACTATATTAGATAAAATACACACTGCTAAAGAGAGAAAAATAAATTTTAGATTAAAAAAAAATGAAGAATATTTTTTAAAATTAAAATTAAAAAAAATAATGGAAAAAATCATTAATAAATTAATAAAGGGGACTATTTTAAAGAAAAAATATAATTAAAAAAAACTAAATGATCTCAAGAATAAAAAAAGCAATAAAAATTCTCATAAATTATGATAATAAAAAGGCTGTAATTCATCCTAATGATTTGTTACAACATAATAGAGTTAAACCTTGGTTTGCTGTAAAAGGAGATCAAACACTTAGACTAGATTACGATTTAAATTCTGATTCTGTAGTTTTTGATGTTGGAGGCTATAAAGGAGAATTTGCGGCAGATATTTTATGTAAATATGATTCAAATATTTTTATTTTTGAACCGATCAAAGATTTTTTCGGAATTATAAAAAATAAATTTATAAAGAATAAAAAGGTCCATGCCTTCAATTTTGGATTGGCTGGTGCAGATGCTGATTTACAAATAAGCCTTTCAGATAATTCATCATCTATTTATTTAAAAACGGAAAGCAATGAAAGAATCCAATTAAAATCAATAGTTGAATTTTTGAAGGCGAACAATATTCAGGAAGTTGATTTAATCAAAATTAATATTGAAGGTGGTGAGTATGAGCTTTTAGAATCACTTATAGCTAATGATTGTATTAGTATCTTTAAAAATATTCAGGTTCAATTTCATGATTTTTTATTTGAAAATGCAAAAGATAGAATGAATCAAATTCAAAATAATCTTTTCAAGACTCACAAGTTAACATATCAATACGAATTTGTATGGGAGAATTGGGAAAGGGTATAAATAAAAACGCCAAAATATATATTACAGGTCATACAGGAATGTTAGGCAGTATAACTTTGAATTTTTTTAAAGAAAATGGTTATTCTAATATTATAACTACAACTCACAAAACTTTAGATTTAATTAATCAACAAGAAGTTGATGATTTTTTTGATAGAGAAAAACCAGAATATGTAATTCATATTGCAGCTAAAGTGGGCGGTATTAAGGCAAACATTGATAATCCCGCAATTTTCTTGTATGATAATCTGATGATGCAATCTAATATCATAAATTCTTCTTATAAACATGGTGTAAAAAAGTTTGTATTTATTGCAAGTTCATGCATATATCCGGCAGCTTCCCCACAGCCTATGAAAGAAGAATATCTTTTAGATGGAAAACCGGAGCCAACAAATGAAGGATATGCAGTTGCTAAAATTGCAGGAATTAAATTATTAGAAAGCTATAATAAACAATATGGTTTTAATGGAATTAGTTTAATTCCGAGTAATTTATACGGCCCTAACGATACATTTGACCTAAATCACGCTCATGTTTTGTCATCATTAGTTAAAAGATTTACAGATGCTAAAAATGAGAATGCGGCATCCCTCACTTTATGGGGAACCGGAATTGCACGAAGAGAATTTTTGCATGTAGAGGATTTTTCGAAAGCAATTTTATATTTTTTTGAAAATTATAATTCTCCCGATTTTATAAATGTAGGTCCAGGAACAGATATTAGTATAAAAGAATTAGCCGAGTTGATTTCGTCTAAAGTAGGATATTCGGGCGAAATTTTGTGGGACGAAACTAAGCCAAATGGTATGCTCAAAAAATGCATGGACGTATCGAAGATGCTAAATGAAGGATTTATACCAAATAAAGCATTAGAAACAGGAATTGAAGAGGTAATAAAAAGTTATAAAAATAAGCAGTAATGAAAATACCCTTAATGCGAAAAGCATTTCTTAAAGAAGAAGAAACAAAAAAAGCCTTGGCTGATTTTATTCTTAACGCAGATAGATTAAGCATGGACATTGAGTGTAAAAAATTTGAAAACAAATTTGCTCAGTATCAAAAGTGTAAACATGCTGTGTTATTTAATAGCGGAGGCAGCGCAAATTTGGCAATGCTACAGGCATTAAAAAATTTAGGAAAATTAAAAGATGGCGATAAAGTAGCATTTTCAGCATTAACATGGTCGACTAACACAATGCCTATTATTCAGTTAGGCATGGTTCCCGTAGCACTTGATTGTGAGCCGGACACATTAAACACTATGTCTTACCATCTTATTGAAAGATTAAAAACCACAGATTTACAGGCGCTTTTTATAACAAATATTTTAGGTTTTACAGGAGATATTGATGTTATAAAACAAATTTGTAATGAAAAAAATATTATTCTAATTGAAGACAATTGTGAATCATTAGGAACTGAATTACCTGATGGAGTTACAGGAAATTTTGGAGTAGGAGGAAGTTTTTCTTTTTTTGTTGCACATCATATGTCAACAATCGAAGGAGGAATGGTTTGCACCAGCGATGATGATTTTGCCGAAATGCTTAGAATTGTAAGAGCAAATGGGTGGGATAGAAATCTGGATACGGAACAACAGCAAAAATGGAGATCAAAATTTGGTATTGAATCTGAATTTCAGGCAAAATATACCTTCTATGATTTAGGTTACAATTTTAGACCTACAGAAATTACTGGTTTTCTGGGGCAATATCAAATGCAATTTTTAGAAGAAAATATCAGTAAACGAGAACAAAATTATTTAAGAATAGAAAATGTTTTAAAAGATAATCCGGATTTTATACATCTTAAACACGATCATATTAACAGATTGTCAACGTTTGCTTTTCCATTTGTATGCAAAACTCCGGAATTAAGAAAACATTACTTAGAGAACTTTACTAAGGCAGGAGTAGAAATTAGACCTATGATAGCAGGAAATATGCAGGAACAGCCTTTTTATAAAAAGTATGTAACAGAATTATATGAAATGCCTGGTGCAGATATGATGCATGCAAATGGGTTTTATTGCGGAAATTATCCTGAACTTCTTGAAGAAGATTTACTAATTATCGAGAATTTACTAAAAAATAGATGATTGTAGTTCAGTTAATTGGAGGTTTAGGGAATCAGTTATTTCAATATGCTGTAGCGAAATCATTAGCTATAGAAACAAAACAGCAACTATTTATTGATGTATCGCAATTTGAAACTTATAAGCTGCATAATTATGCATTGAATCATTTTAATATTGTTGCTGCAGTTTACAAGCAGGAAAATAAATATCTAAGAAAAATAAAGAGTTTTTATAAAAAAAATAATTTCTATAAAGAAGTTGATTTTGGCTATAATCCAAATATAACCACATTAAAAGGAAATATATTTTTAGAAGGATATTTTCAATCCGAAAAATATTTTTTAAAGTATCAGGAAGAAGTCCGAAATGATTTTGAATTGGTTACACCATTAAAAAAAATAACTCAGGATACTATTAAAAAAATTGAATCAGTAAATTCTGTTTCAATTCATATTCGAAGAGGAGATTATTTAAACAATCCTTTACACAATACAAGCAAAGAAGAATATTATAAAAAGGCCCTAGAAATTATCGAAAGTAAAGTCAAAGACCCCGTTTTTTTTATTTTTTCTGATGACATTGATTGGGTAAAATTAAATTTTTCGACGAATAAAGAAACAATTTATATTGATTTTAATGATGCTTTAACGAATTTTGAGGACTTAAAGTTAATGGCTTCCTGTAAACATAATATTATTGCAAATAGCAGCTTTAGCTGGTGGGGCGCATGGCTTAATAAAAATCCTGATAAAATTGTTGTTGCGCCAAAACTTTGGTTTAATGACGATTCCATAAATACTACTGATATAATCCCGACAAATTGGGTTAAAATATAAAAAATGAAAAAGGCATTAATAACTGGAGTGACTGGACAAGATGGTGCTTATTTAGCCGAATTCTTATTAGAGAAAGGTTACGAAGTACACGGTGTAAAAAGAAGAGCATCATCATTTAATACACAACGTATTGATCATTTATTTAGAGATCTTCATGAAGATAATGTGAGATTCATTCTTCATTACGGAGATTTGTCAGATGCAACAAATTTAATAAGGATTATACAGGAAGTACAGCCGGACGAGATATATAACCTAGGGGCAATGTCTCATGTCAAAGTAAGTTTTGATACTCCTGAATATGTTGCCAATGTTGATGGATTAGGGGCAATGAGATTATTAGAAGCCGTGAGAATTTTGGGTCTTGCAGAAAAAACCAGAATTTACCAGGCATCAACTTCAGAGCTTTATGGCTTAGTGCAGGAAGTACCGCAAAACGAAAAAACTCCATTTTATCCCCGTTCACCATATGGCGTAGCAAAAATTTATGCCTATTGGATTACAGTAAATTACAGAGAGGCATATAATATGTTTGCCTGTAACGGAATTTTATTTAATCATGAGTCACCTTTAAGAGGTGAAACATTTGTTACCCGAAAAATTACAATGGCTGTGGCCAAAATAGCGTTAGGTTTACAAGATGTTTTATACATAGGCAATTTAAATTCTCAAAGAGATTGGGGACATGCAAAAGATTATATTGAGGCAATGTGGTTAATCCTGCAACAGGATAAACCTGATGATTTTGTAATTTCTACCGGTAAAACAACTCATGTTAGAGAATTTGTTCGAATGGCATTTTTAGAATGTGGTATTGAATTAGATTTTGTGGGAGAAAATGAAAATGAAATTGGAAAAATTAAATCTTGTTCTAATCCTCAATATCAAATTGAAATAGGAACAGAAGTTGTAAAAGTTGATCCAACCTATTACAGACCAACAGAGGTCGATTTATTAATAGGAGATTCTACTAAAGCAAGAACTGTTTTAGGATGGGAACCCAAATTTGATTTAGCTGATATCGTAAAACAAATGGTTGCGGCAGACGTAGAATTATTTGAAAAGGAAAAAAAATAATGTCTTCCATTCCTAAAATAACAGTTTTAATGCCTGTCTATAATTGCGAACTTTATATAAAAGAAGCAGTAGACAGTATTTTAAATCAAACGTTCCCGGATTTTGAGTTTATAATTATTGACGATGCATCTTCAGATGCAACAGTATCAATTATAAAAGCTTATGACGATCCAAGAATTAAATTAATACAAAAACCAAAAAATTCTGGTTACACCAATAGTTTAAATCACGGGCTTACTATTGCTAAAGGAGAATATATTGCCAGAATGGATGGTGATGATATAAGTTTACCGGAACGCTTTGCAAAACAAGTAGATTTTTTAGATGCAAATAATGACATTGCTTTATGTGGAACATTATATCAAATAATTGGAACAGAAAAAATTTGTAATCATCCAGTAATACATGACGAAATTAAAGTAAAGTTAATTTTAGGTTGCTATATTGCGCACCCAACTGTAATGTTTGTGAAATCTAAATTTGATCAATATAAGCTTGAGTATGATTCTAATATGGAACCAGCAGAAGATTATGAATTATGGTCACGGCTGGTTTTTTTAGAAAAAATCGCAAATATTAATGAAGTCTTGCTTTTGTATAGAGTCCATCCTCAACAAGCTTCTATAGTTCGAAACGAAAAACAAAATAGAGTTGCTCAAGAAATTAGAATAAACATGTTACGAAAGGTAATTCCTTCGCTTGATAAAGAACTTTATTTTTTTGATTTAAAAAGACAAGATTCAAATTTGAAATCTATTTTGGAAAAATTAAATGAAAAAGTAAATTTATTAAATTCTTTAATAGTCGTAAATAAACAAAAAAAAATTTATGAAAATAATATGTTTCTTCAAGTTATAAATGAGGAAAAGAAAAGTTTTTATAGTTCTTTTCAAAATAGGTCATTTATATATTCTATTGGTGATTTTATTAATATTTTGATTAAACATCCAGATTTCTTTAAAAATATTGGATTTATCAGAACAGCTAAATTTATTGTTAAATCCGTATTTTATAAAAAGAATAAATGAAAAGATACATAATAATAATCTTTGATTTACTAGGAATAAAATTAACTGTAAGAGAGTATTATAGATGGGCTAAATTTGAATATAATCAATTAATTAATCTTTTCAATATAACTGTAATTAAGCAAAAAATTGATTACAAATCAATTCCAATTATTATTATTAGTTTTAACCAACTATTTTATTTAAAAAAGCTGATAGATTTTTTAAAGTCACGCAATTATAAAAATATTATAATAATCGATAATAATTCTACGTATCAACCTCTGATACAGTACTTTAATGAAATTGATACAAGTTTAACCATTCATAGATTAAAAGTTAATTATGGTCATTTGGTCTTTTGGCAAGTTAAAGAATTATTTGAGAAATATTCTAAGGGCTATTATGTTATAACAGATGCTGACATTAATCCATTAGAAGAATGTCCTGAAGATTTTTTATTGTATTTTAAAAAAATCCTCGATCAAAATCGTAAAATAACTAAAGTAGGTTTTAGCTTGAAAATTGATGATATTCCCGAAACTAATATTAATAGAGAAAAAATAATAAAATGGGAAAGTAAGTTTTGGAAGGATAAAGATAATGATGGTAATTTTATAGCTGACCTTGATACTACATTTGCTTTATATAGACCTAAATATGATCTTCAAGAGCATGGTTTTTATACTGCCCGAAGAACAAAAAATCCGTATGTGGCAAAACATGGAGGATGGTACATTAATAATAGAAATTTAACAGAAGAGCAAAAATTTTATTTCCAACATTGTAATGAATCAAGTTCTTGGAGAATAGATGAGAATGGAAATGTTAATAAGAAAATCTATCTTAAATAAAATGATTGCGATCGTAATACCTTATTACAAGTTGGAGTTTTTTGAATCTGCTTTACAATCATTAAAAAACCAAACAGATAAAAGATTTACTGTATATATTGGAGATGATGCAAGTCCTGAAAATCCAATGTTTTTATTAGATAAATTTAAAGCAGATTTTCAATTTCACTATCATCGTTTTGATAAAAATGCTGGAGGAAATTCATTAGTAAAACAATGGGAACGCTGTATTGATCTTACTAAAAATGAAGAATGGATTATGATTTTAGGTGATGATGACGTTATTAGTGATAATGTTATTGAAGAATTTTATTATACTCAGGAAGAAATCACAAAGCATAATGTAGATGTAGTTAGATTCTCTACAAAAGTAATAGATGAAAATGGCGACTCTATATCTGATAAATTCGAACATCCGGTTTTAGAAACAGCGCAAGAATTCCTGGCAAGGAAATTTTCTAAAAAAACAAGAAGTTCCTTAAGTGAATATTTATTCAAAAAAGAAAAGGTTAAGCAAGAAAAATTTAAAGATTTACCTCTTGCCTGGCATTCTGATGATTTGGCTGTTTTAGAGTTTTCCACACCTAATTTTATTTATTCCATAAACAACGCTCATCTTTCAATTAGAGTTTCAAGTTTAAGTATAACTGGAGATTCCAGCACTAACGATCGGAAAAATTGGGCTACTTTTGAATTTTGTAAAATACTCTTTTCAAAATATAATGCCTTGTTTACAAAACTTCAAAAGAAGATGATTTTAGGAAAACTAGAAGTTGCATTTTTAAATATCCCAACTTTTAAAAATTACAAAACAGTAATTGCATATCATTTTAAACAAATAAGTTTATGGTCTGCACTAAATTTTCAGTTGCGTTTAATAAAATATCGTTTAATTTTGCTCTTAAAAAAACTCAATATTTTCCAGGCTGTTTACTCAGCGTATGCTAAAATATTCACTAAATGAAAAACTTTTTTTTAGTTATTCCAACAAGAGACAGATTAGAATGTCTTTCTGATTTATTATTAGATTTAAATGCTTTCGAGAAAAATATTTCGCAAGTAATTATAGTCGATCAAAGTCAGCTTGACATACAAGCAGATATTGAGAAATTACCATTGAATTACAATTTTACCTTTGTTAAAAATGGAAGAGAAAATTCAGTAAATCATTCTAGAAATCAAGCGTTAAAATATTATAAAGAAGAGGAATGGCTATTTTTTCTGGATGATGACTTAAGAATTCCTAATATTGCATTTGAGCAAATTATAGAAGTTTTAAAACCCAATATTATCGATGTTTTAATTCCCGGAATTCAATTTGAAGGTATGGAAACAGCAGAGTTTAAGTATCAAACCATTTTAGATACTATTGCAAAACCAGGTAATTTTTCAAAATCAAGGTTTCGATTACAAGTATGTTCTGGTTTAAATATTGTAAAAAAAGATGTTTTTAAAGAAGCAGGTTTTTTGTTTGATGAAAATTTTACAATTTGGGGCGATGACTGGGATTACGGAATGCGTTTGCTACAAGCCGGAGCAAATATTTACTTTCAGCCTAAAATTTTAGTCGAACATTTGCAGGTTTCAATTGGCGGGCAAAGAGACAAAGCAAAAACATTAAATCTCGAATTAGAAAAAGAAAAGCTTTATTTTTATTTCCTTAAAAAGCATTTTTCTAAAACAGTAGTAAAGCAGCAATATTATATAAAGATTTTTCAATCAATTAAAATGTTTTTTTCTGATGGTAGAATTTCAAATTTATTGATTTCATATAAAGGTTATAAAAGAATGCTTAAAATGAAGTCCAATGATTAATCAGGTCAAAATGTTTTTATGGATAAAAATCAAATAACTTTTTCAATTTTAATAGCTACAAAAAATCGCAAGGAGGATTTGGTTGTTACATTGAACAAAATAAATTATTTATTACAAGCCAAAGATGTAGAATGTGTGATTATCGACGATGGATCTACTGATGGTACTTTTGAAAGAATAAAAAAAGATTTTCCAAGAGTTAAAATTTATCGTAATGAACTATCGAAAGGATATCTTTATTGTCGAAATAAAATGCTTAATGAAACCCAGGCAAAATTTGCTGTTTCATTAGATGATGATGCACATTTTATTACTCAGAATCCATTACAGCTTATTCACAATCATTTTGATACAAACGAAGAATGTGGTTTGATAGGACTTCGTATTTTTTGGGGATTAGAAGAACCAGCCGAATTTACATCTAAAGAAAAATCACAAAGAGTAAAAGGATTTGTGGGTTGTGGACATGTATGGAGAATGAGTGCATGGAAAGATATTCCTAATTATCCGGAATGGTTTGAGTTTTATGGCGAAGAAGATTTTGCTTCAATGCAATTGTTCAAAAAAAACTGGGAAGTTCATTATTTTCCGGAAGTTTTAGTGAATCACAGAGTGAATGTTAGAGCAAGGAAAAAAAATGCCGATTATGCCATTAGATTACAAAGGTCACTAAGAGCGGGCTGGTATTTGTATTTTTTGTTTTTACCAGTAAAATTAATTCCAAGAAAAATGACCTATTCTATTTGGATGCAGTTAAAAGTAAAAGTGTTTAAAGGAGATTTTAAAGCATTAAAAGCATTGGTTCTTGCAGGTTTTGACTTAATTTTCTCCATTCCTAAAATTATAAAAAATAAAAACAGATTTGATAATCAGGAGTTTTCTGAATTTCAAAAGCTTAATGATACTAGGATATATTGGCAACCAGAAAAATAATAATATTATAATTGCTTTCAAATGAAGACAATCGCTATCATTCCGGCAAGAGGAGGTTCTAAACGACTGCCTCATAAAAATGTAAAGATACTTGACGGAATTCCATTATTGGCGCATAGTATTATATATGCTCAGGCAAATAGCAAAATAATAGACGAAGTTTATGTTTCAACTGATGATTATGCAATTAAAAAAGTTGCGATATCATTTGGAGCAAAAATTATAGATAGGCCAAAATCATTATCCGGAGATTTACAACCCACAGTATCGGCATTAAAACATGTGATAGAAGAATTAGGAGAAACCGTTGAAAATGTAATTTTATTACAGCCAACAAATCCTTTAAGACCTGAAAATCTCCTAAAGGATGCTTTTGAAATATATGAAAAGGAGGATTACGACAGCTTGTTTACAGTGACCAGAAATCATCAGAAATTTGGTAAAATGGAACACAAGAAATTTATTCCTTTCAATTACAAAATTGGACAGCGTAGTCAGGATTTAGAACCACTTTTTTATGAAAATGGATTACTTTACATCACAAAGGCCGCATTAATTCTGGAAAATATAATTATTTCTGAAGTTGCATTGCCTTTCGAAATAGATCATATTTTTGCTAAGATTGATATTGATACACAGGAAGATTTTGATTACGCAGAATGGATAATAACAAAAAATAAAAAATGAAAATAAAAAAACTTGCTATTGACAATTACAAATATTTTTGTTCTTTAGAAGGGAGTGATTATATCGCAAGCGAATTTGCATTAGAAACAATCTTAAAACTTATAAAAAAGTTTAATGTGTCAAATATTATGGAAATTGGACTTGGCATTGGGTCTGTTTCTGATACAATTCTGAAATTTTCTAAAATTGAAAATCTGCAAATTAACTACGTTGGAACAGAAAAAAATCAATTTTGCCTGAATGCATTACCACAAAACGTGCAAAACTTTAATGAAATTCAGCTTTTTTCTGAATTAATTGAAGTCCCTAATAATAAGTTTGATTTAATTATTATTGATGGCTTAGATCTTTCGTTAGTAGAAATTAAAAAATATTGCGCTCCAAACGCGATACTTTTTATTGAAGGAGGAAGAGAAGAACAAACAAAATCGATACTGGATATCTTCCCCAATTATTTGTTTGTTAATGTAATAACCCTAAAGAAAAATCCTCCGTATGCACATGAAAGCAGGAGCGTAAAAAGTTACATTGGCGGTGGACAATTAATTTTTACCAATCCTACTTTTAAAATGAGATTATTTTGGGCAAAACAAAAACTCTTAACTTTTATAAAAATAAAAATTAGAAAAAACTTTAAAAAATGAATCCATTTATAGAAATAGCAGGAAGAAAAATTGGACAGGATTTTCCGCCTTTAGTAATAGCCGAAATAGGAATTAATCACGAAGGCTCTTTACATGTAGCAAAAGAAATGGTGGACGCAGCGTATGGTGCCGGCGTTGAAGTTGTAAAACATCAAACTCATATTGTAGAAGATGAAATGAGTGGAGCTGCTAAAAAAGTAATTCCGGGGAATGCTGATGTTTCTATTTATGAAATAATGGAACGCTGTTCTCTAAATGAAGCCGATGAATTAGAACTTAAAAACTATGTCGAAAGTAAAGGCATGATTTTTATTTCAACCCCATTTTCAAGAGCTGCGGCAGAACGTTTAAAGAAATTTGATATTTCCGCATACAAAATTGGTTCCGGTGAATGTAATAATTACCCGTTATTAGAACATATTGCTTCTTTTGGCAAACCTGTTATTTTAAGCACTGGTATGAATACTATAGAAAGCGTACAAAAAGCAGTGGCTATTTTTGACAAACATAATATTCCTGTAGCACTTTTGCATACTACTAATTTATATCCTACGCCCATTCATTTAGTGCGTTTTGGAGCAATGGTTGAATTGCATAAAGCATTTCCTGATAAAGTTTTTGGTTTAAGTGACCATACTTTAAATAATAATGCTTGTTTAGGTGCCGTTGCATTAGGTGCCAGTATATTAGAAAGACATTTTACAGATCATATGCAGCGAACAGGTCCGGATATTGTTTGCAGCATGGATGAAAAAGCATGTCAGGAATTAATCGTTTCTTCGGCAGAGATAGCTTTAATGCGAGGCGGAACTAAAAAACCGGCTTTAGAAGAACAAGTAACAATTGATTTCGCATTTGCTACAGTTTGCGCTGTAGCTTCAATAAAAAAAGGAGAAGTTTTATCTAAAGAAAATATCTGGGTAAAACGTCCCGGAACAGGAAAAATTTTAGCTGAACATTTTAATGATTTAATCGGGAAAGTGGCAACAAGAAACATTGAAAATGATGAACAATTAGATTTTTCTGATTTTGAGTAAATCAATGTAAATGAAAAAAATCCTATTTCTTACCGGTACACGTGCTGATTTTGGCAAAATAAAATCATTAATCCAAACGCTGGAAAAACAAGATAATTTTGAAGTCTTTGTTTTTGTAACCGGTATGCATTTACAAGAAGTTTATGGTTATACATTAATAGAAATTGAGCGATGTCATTTTAAAAATGTTTTTACATTCGAAAATCACACGCACGAAACCACAATGGATTTGACATTGGCAAAAACCATCGAAGGATTGTCAAATTATTGTAAAACGATTAATCCGGATATGATAGTGGTACACGGAGATCGTGTAGAAACTCTTGCGGGCGCTATTGTTGGATCACTAAATAATATTTTGGTATCACATATCGAAGGAGGAGAAATTTCAGGAACAGTAGATGAATTAATTCGCCATAGCGTGAGTAAATTAAGTCATATTCATTTTGTTTCAAATAAGCAGGCAGCAAAACGATTGATTCAAATGGGAGAAATCGAAGAATCTGTTTTTACAATAGGTTCACCGGATATTGACATCATGTTTTCAGACCAATTACCGGATTTACAAACTGCCAGAGAATACTATAAAATTCCATTTGATGATTTCGCAATCGTAATGTTTCATCCGGTTACGACCGAATTTTCAAATATGAAAGAATACGCAGAAACATTTGTAGATTCATTATTAAACGACTCCCATAACTACATTGTAATTTTTCCGAATAATGATTTAGGAAGTCAGTTTATTCTCGATGCATACGAAAAGCTAAAAGAAAATTCAAGATTCAGAATTTTTCCATCCCTTAGATTTGAATATTTTCTGATGTTATTAAAAAATAGCCAATTCATAATAGGCAATAGCAGCGCAGGAATAAGAGAAGCTCCCTATTACGGAATCCCAATTATAAACATTGGAACAAGACAACAGAACAGAGCAGTTCATGCAGATATCATCAACACAGATTATTCATTAGTTGGGATAAAAGAAGCATTGTCTATAATTGATACACATCAGGTTCAGGGATCAATCGCCGATTTTGGTGAAGGAAATAGTAACGAATTATTTCTTCAGTCTCTTCAAAAATCGGATATTTGGCACCTCAATCATCAAAAACAATTTAGAGACAGTTAATGCAAAATAAAAAAATATTCATTTTACTTCCCGATGGAGTGGGACTTAGAAATTTTGCTTTTTCTAATTTTTTCCAATTCGGATTAAAGCAAAATTTTCAAATAACATATTGGAATAATACTCCTTTTGATTTGACCACTTTAGGTTTTGATGCAATAAATATCAAGAATGCAAAAACAAATCTTTTAACGGATAGTTACAAAAACGCCCGAAAACATATTGAACTTAATTTAAGTATTCAGGCGGAGAAAGATTTGGTTTATGATACCTATCGTTTTCCTTTTTCATATAAAAAAATAAAACCAGCCGTAAAAAATTTAATTTCTCAGTTTTTAATTGCAACACATTCTTCAAATAAAGGTTTACAAAAGATTTGTCAAAAAATTAAAAGATTAGAACAAAGCGGCGATTATTACAAACATTGTTTAGCAACCTTGAAAACAGAAAAACCTGATATGGTTTTTTGTACAAATCAGCGTCCGGTTTTGGCAATTGCGCCATTATTAGCAGCGCAGAAACTTGGGATTCCAACAGCGACTTTTATTTTTTCCTGGGATAATTTGCCAAAAGCAACAATGGTAGTAGAGACTGATTTTTATTTTGTCTGGAGCAAACACATGAAAAATGAATTACTGCATTATTATCCAAATATAAAAGAAACTCAGATTTTTATCACTGGAACACCACAATTCGAAAGTCATTTTGATACCACCAAAATAGTTTCAAAGGATGAATTTTTTGAAAAACATCAGCTTGATCCAAACAAAAAATATATTTGTTATTCCGGCGATGATTTTACAACTTGCCCGGATGATCCACAATATTTATCTGACGTTGCAGATGCAGTTAGAGAATTAAATAGTGAAGGAAATTCGTTAGGGATTATTTTTAGACGTTGTCCCGTCGATTTCTCTAACAGATACGATGAGGTTCTTGATAAAAATAAAGATATAATAAAACCAATTGCACCTTTATGGCAAAAAGTGGGAGAAGACTGGGATACTATTTTACCAACAAAAGAAGATCTTGAATTACAAATAAACACCATCAAACATACTGAAATGGTACTGAATTTAGGATCATCAATGGTATTTGATTATGTTGCACATCAAAAAGCTTGTGCTTTTATAAATTATGATGTTCAAAATAAAGTAGATAAAAACTGGTCAGTTTCAAAAATTTACCAATATGTTCATTTTCGTTCCATGCCCAATAAAAATGCTGTTTTGTGGTTGAATTCTCCTCAGGATATAAAAGAAAAAATCAAACTTGGTTTAGTACAACAATCTGAAACCATTGCAAATGCCCAAAAATGGTTTGAGGTAATCAATCAGCATCCACCGCAAAATGTGTCAGAAAGAATTTGGAAAGCAATAGCAACCATACTTAACTAATTTCAAGTTTTATTTTAAATAAATTGTTTACCAAATTTTCAAAATAATATGTTTTTTAACTCCTTAGCATTTGCTGTCTTTTTACCAATCGTTTTTTTTCTGTATTGGTTTGTTTTTAATAAAACAAAAAGCACCCAAAATGCTTTATTAATTATTGCCAGTTATTATTTCTATTCCTGCTGGGATTGGAGATTCTTATTTTTATTGGTTTTCTCCACTTTTCTGGATTATTACACCGGAATTCAAATTGAAAAAGGAAAATCAGAAGGAAGTAGAAAATTTTGGTTTTGGCTTAGTATTATAGTCAATTTAGGGTTTTTAGGAATATTCAAATACTATAACTTCTTTGCCTCATCATTCGCAGATTTATTAGGTTCAGTAGGAGTAAAGGCAAGTCCAATTTTATTAAATGTAATCCTTCCGGTTGGTATTTCATTTTATACTTTTCATGGATTGTCTTACGTAATTGATATTTATTATAAACGAATAAAAGCCGAATATAACTTTGTAGATTATTCTTTATTTGTGAGTTATTTTCCTCTTTTGGTTGCAGGTCCAATAGAGAGAGCCACACACTTATTGCCACAGGTAAAAGTTAAGCGTGAGTTTGATTTTGAAAAAGCCAAAGAAGGTATTTGCCAGATAGTTTGGGGTTTAGTCAAAAAAGTAGTGATCGCAGATACGTGTGCAACTTATGCAAATGCTATTTTTGACCACTATACTGCAATGAATTCTTTTTCATTAATTCTGGGAGCAATTTATTTCGCATTTCAAATTTATGGAGACTTCTCCGGATATTCAGATATTGCATTAGGAGTGTCAAAATTATTTGGATTAGACTTATTACGAAACTTCAATTATCCCTATTTCTCAAGAGATATAGCCGAGTTTTGGCGTCGTTGGCATATTTCACTTTCATCATGGTTTCGCGATTATTTATACATTCCGTTAGGCGGAAGCAAAGGCGGAATCTGGATGAAAATCAGGAACACATTCATCATTTTTGTAGTAAGCGGATTTTGGCATGGTGCAAACTGGACATACATCGTTTGGGGATTTATAAACGCAGTTTACTTTCTGCCATTATTATTATCAGACAGTAACAGGAAAAATATGGACGCCATTGTATTAAAGTGGAATTTTGATTCAGTAAAAGTACTATTGAGCATTTTATATACATTTTTATTGACATGTGTAGCCTGGGTATTTTTTAGATCCAAAAGCATAACAGATGCAATTTTGTATTTAAAGCGAATGGTTACAAACTGGAATTTCGATTTTCAATATCTGGAAAATGAACGCTATAATTATGAATTGTTACTATTAACAGGACTTTTTGTTCTGGTAGAATGGAATAATCGTAACAAAGTCGAGCCTATTTCAGGTAAAAGAAGCTGGTTGAGATTAACCATGGCTATTGGTGCTATTCTGGCATTCGGAATTTTTTCAGATTATAAAGAATTTATATATTTTCAGTTTTAGATGAAGCAATTTTTAATTTTTATATGCAAAATTGTTCTGGGAACAGTTTTAGTGGCAGTTCTATTAGACGGATTATACACTGTCATTTTTCTACAGTGTAAAAACAGAGGAAAGATAGATAATATTTATAATTCAGAAGGAGAAAAATATGATGTAATAATTTTGGGGTCATCAAGAGCAAATAATCATTTCGTACCCAAAATGTTTGAAGAAAAGGGATTAAAAGCCTTTAATTATGGTATGAGTGGCTCACATTTGTTTGAAACATCCCTGATGTTAAAACTGATGATTGAAAGAAAATATCAAATTAAAAATGTTATTCTTGAGGCAGATTTAAATCTTGCAGGCAAGAAACGATCTGAAGGAATTTCTTGTGCTTTTTTGCCTTATATTCATAATTCAGAAGTGGTAAAAAGTCATTTTAAGACACAAAAAGATTTTAATGAATTATATTATATTCCGTTTTACAGATATATTAAATACGAAAATAAAATAGGATTCAGAGAAATGTTTTTTAATGCTGTTCATAAAAGAACAGCGAATTTAGACAATGATGGTTATTATCCGTTAATAGGCGTTGAAAACGGCAATATGAAAAATAATATCGTTAATTTAAATCCGCTGCCGCACAATAGATATTACGAAGAAATTAAAAGTATTTGCAAAGCCAATCATATAAATCTAATAACGGTAATGACGCCAATGTGCGAAAATGTTACTGGAATGGATTATTTCGATAAGGTAAAAAAAGCATATCCCGAAATCCATAACTATGAAAACGTTGTTGTAGATAATAAATATTTTTCATCTTGCGGACACATGAATGACACTGGTGCCAAAATGTTTACAGCCAGAATATTAAAAGATTTTTTTAATAAATAATTCTGTTTCAGAGCTAAAGTAATACATGATCACGTACAGTAAAATAGGGAAGAAAGGAAATTTAGGAAATCAGCTGTTTCAAATAGCTTCAACTATTGGATTGGGTGTGAAAAACAATCTCGAATTTTCTTTTTTAGATTGGAAATATCAGTATTGCTTCAAAAACAAATTACCTCGATTAGATCTTGATTTTTCTAATTTTGAACCTATTGATGAAAAAGAGTATAACTATCATGACTGGAATTTAAAAGATAAAGATTATGACATTTCCGGGTGGCTTCAATCAGAGAAATATTTTGATAAGGCACTGACAAAATTTTACTTCGAATTTTCTGAAAGTTTAATTGATAGCCTAAAAACGAAATATCAGGAAGCTTTTAAAAAACGAACTCTTCTTATTTCAATAAGAAGAGGAGATTTTGTAAACCATCCGGATTATTTTCAGTTATCAATAAAATATTATTTAAATAGTT
This sequence comes from Flavobacterium sp. FlaQc-47, assembly GCF_044006475.1. Taxonomy (NCBI): domain Bacteria; kingdom Pseudomonadati; phylum Bacteroidota; class Flavobacteriia; order Flavobacteriales; family Flavobacteriaceae; genus Flavobacterium; species Flavobacterium sp. FlaQc-47. Next base: position 168,449 of record NZ_JBIPCQ010000005.1, read on the forward strand.
TAGTTCGCTTTTTTCCTGATTGGGAATCCTGTAATCTTATAATATTAAGTGATGATATTAGATATTGTAAGTTTCATTTTTCATTTTTGGAAAATGCATTTTTTGGCGATGGATTAAACGAAGTGGAACAACTTTGTTTAGGAACATTATGTGATGATTTTATTTTAAGTAATTCAACTTTTTCATGGTGGTCAGGTTGGCTGGGAGAAAAAGAAGATTCTAAAGTAATCAGACCATTCAAAAATTTAGACGGATTAAAAAGTGTTGAATTAAATGATAAAGATTACTTTCCGGAAAGATGGATGCAGTATAATCATATGAATGATAGACTTGCCTTAGAAAATGTGATTTTTCAGATAAAGTCAGCTCAAAATAATGCAATAATTAAAAATTATATTTTAAATTATTTCGAAGTAAAAGTAGTTTTTGAAAAGGCAGAAGCCGGAATTTTGGATAAAATTTATTATCTGAATAATCATTACTTTTTACCTCCAATCCTTATTTATGTAAGTTATCTGAAACTGAATAAATCTAAATTGGTTATTAATAATTTAATTGAAATATTTAAACTTTCTCAGCAATTAAATCAGAAGGAGCTTTTAGAGCAAAATGATTTTGGGTTATTTTCATCTGTATTTTCATTTGAAAATTTCAAAATACAATTTAAGATTGACGAACCTGAAATATATTTAAAAAACAACACGTTATCAGTTGATAATTTGAATTTACAGAATGAAATTACAATAAATTTTTCAGGCGGAAAATTTGCTGTAATTGGAGGTTACCAATACAGTTTTAAGAGATTGATTAAAAACAGCACGAACGCAGCTAAAAGAAGTATTAAAAAAATGCTTTTAATAAAAAAATATGGTAAATAATTTACATGTTGCTTATATCGTTTCTCATTATGCACATCAACTTTTTGGGCATGACGGAGGATTAGGAACAAGCGTTTACAATTTAGTTGAAAAACTTAAAACAATTAATATTAAAACATCTGTTTTTGTATATGGACAAAAAGAAGATTTTACTTTTGAAGAAAATAATGCAACAATTTATAGTTTAAAAGATTGTGAAGAGAGTTTTTTGAAATTTTATTTCAATCGAAAGAAAATAGAAAAGTTCATAAATGATAAAATAATTGAAAATAATATTCATATAATCGAAGCTCCTGACTGGACAGGAATTACTGCTTTTATGAATTTTAAGATTCCTGTGGTAATTCGTTTTCATGGAAGCGATGCCTATTTTTGTCATCTGGAAAACAGAAAACAAAAACTTAAAAATTACTGGTCTGAAAAATTAGCTTTAAAAAATGCAAGCGGTTTTATTTCACCAACAACTTTTGCCGGCGAACTTTCAGGAAAAATTTTTAATTTAAAGAATAAAGAAATAAAGACCATTTATCACGGACTGGAATTGCAAAATTTTACAAACAGCAATCAAATGCTTTACGAAAAAGGATTGATTTTGTATGTTGGAACATTAATTCGTAAAAAAGGAGTTTTAGAATTGCCTGAAATATTCCATAAAGTTCGAAAGATTCATCCTGATGCAAAATTAATTTTAATTGGAAGTGACGCTCCTGATATTCAGACAAAGTCAAAATCGACCTGGCAAATGATGCAATCCCAGTTTGATGCAGATGATTTGAAAAATGTTACTTACTTAGGAAAAATGCCCTATAGTGAAGTACAGGAATATATTAAAAAAGCAAATGTTTGTGTTTTTCCAACTTTTGCCGAAACCTTAGGAATGGTTACAATTGAATCTATGGCCTTGCAAAAAGCTGTTGTAAATAGTAACATTGGCTGGTCTAAGGAACTTATTATGGATAAGGAAAGCGGTTTTTTAGTGCATCCTTCGGATCATAAATTATATGCTCAAAGAATTGTTGCATTACTACAAGACGAATCACTTTGTTTAAAAATAGGCAAACAAGCAAGAGAAAGGATAGAAGCAAAATTTGACCTAAATAAATTAGCAGAAGAAAATATAGAATTCTATCAAAAAATAATCAGCCAATACCAAAACAGATAATGATTGTTGTTTATCATCACAATAATAAAGTTGTAGAAGTTGTTCTGGAAAAACAAAATGTTAATTTTGCTACTAACAATATTTCAAATGTTTTAGTAGAAATTGCTATTTCAGATCCTGATGAAATTTTAATTTGGTGTTCATTAGATTTAAAACCAAACCTTAATTTATCAGAGATGGCTGCTGTTTTTCATCATAAAAAAATAATGGCTTCTTACAATCCTTTTACAACATCATTATTATCTAAAGCAATTGGTTATGTAGAAGAATCTCCCTTTATAAATATCAATAAACAAGTTACCTATCCCACCTGGCAAATGAGTAGTTGTGTAGGAGGAATTCACGCAGGTGTACTATTACAATTGAAAAATTCGATTTCAACAGGGAACAATTTTGAGTATTTTTTACATTCAATAGCAAAATTAGCTATGAATAATGGTCTTTTATGTTATTCAGAACCACTTTTATTGAAAAATCACATTAATCGAATTTCTGATAAAAAAGAGAGTTCGTTTGTTTTATTCGAGTTTGTAAAACAACACTATAAAACACGTTGGGTATTTTTATTGTTTTTTAATTTATTTCTATACGAAAGAAAAATATCTCTTTTTCCGCTCATTTTTAGTTTGTTCTATTCTAAAAGAAAACTGGATAAAAAAGTATTAAACACCTTAGAAATAAAATCTTCAAAAAAAATAATTGATACAGAAGAAGTAGATATTATTATTCCGACGATTGGCAGAAAAGATTTTTTATACGATATTTTAAAAGATTTTTCGGTACAGACAAATTTGCCTAAAAAGATTATCATTGTCGAGCAAAATACAAATTTAGAAAGTATTTCAGAGCTTGATTATCTTCAAAACGAAAGTTGGCCTTTTAATATAAAACACATTTTCACACATCAGGCGGGCGCATGTAATGCGAGAAATCTGGCTTTGGATGAAATCGAAAGTGAGTGGGTTTTTATGGCAGATGATGATATTAGAATTAAAGATTCATTTTTAAAAGAAGCATTTGTTCAAATTCATAAATTTGGACTTAATGAAATTACATTTGGGTGTTATGATAGTGGCTATGACTTTAACAAAAAATACCGGAACCATATGCAATGGGAAACATTTGGTTCCGGTTGCAGTATTGTAAAACGTAAATCTCTGGAAACACTTAAGTATCGAAAAAGTTTTGAATTTGGTTACGGAGAAGATGCAGATTTTGGTATGCAGCTCCGCAATAAAGGGCTTGATATTATATACTTTCCAGAACCTGAAATTTTACATTTAAAAGCACCCGTAGGAGGATTTAGAACAAAACCGGTTTTAGAATGGCAAAAAGACATCATTCAGCCTAAACCATCGCCAACAGTTATGCTGTATAAGATTTTACATTTGAGTAAAGAACAAATTAATGGTTATAAAACGATTTTATTTTTTAAATTTTATAAATTGCAATCAATAAAAAATCCAATTCGATATTTTTTTTATTTTAAAAAACAGTGGAATCAAAGTGAATATTGGGCAAATCAATTAAAAAATAAAATATAATTTTGATACAATCTATAATTATTATCACTCCTTCAGGAAGTCAAAAAATTGATGCTGAGGTAAATAATTTTCAAAAAAAAGTCATAGATGTATCTTTATTCAATCTTTTAGACTACAATTCATTCGATATAAAAATTACATTTACTGAAGCTATTGCTGAATTTCGTGATCACGATTTTACATGGAAAAAATGTAAGGAATACTACGTAGCAAATGAGTTTAGTCCTAAAATAATACGATTTTCAAATAATCAAATAGTTCAGTCTAACATAACTTCAGGAATTTGGGAAATTGATCCTAAAAACGCAACAATTTTACTTTGGCGTTTTAATCCTGATTGTTCAGCGCCAATTGCAAATTATTTGGGAAATGAAAATAAGAAAACAATATCTTCAGCAAATCAAAAATTTAGCTTCATTGAAACGCCAACATTGTTATTTCCTAAAAATGACGCAATTGAGTTAAGTCGTTCAAAAATTCCATTTACTCCGGTAGCTTGTTTTACAGATCATTGTGATTTTGATACTGCTGAAAATCTGGTTTTACAAAGAAAATTTTTCAAGGAACATCATATAGAAGTAACTAAAGGATTTTTCCTGAATCATTTCTCAAAACGAGAAGATAATGCATCATTTCAAAATCAAAAAGAAGAACTTTTAAAATGGAATAATGATGGACACGAATTGTGTTATCACTCACTTTCACAATCTATAAAAACAGATGAACAAAGTTTTGCAGATTTTGAGCAATTTGCTCCTCCGCTAAACAATATCAAAGTTTGGATCGATCATGGATTTCAGCCTTACAATTTTTCTCTTTTAAAGAACGGGAAATTTAGCGAGAATCGATTTGAAGCAATTTTACAGGAAAAGCAAATTAATACGCTTTGGAATTATATCGATTCAGGAACTGCAACTAATGGAGTTATAAATCAATTTAATACCCAACATTTTACATTATCAAGTTTTTTAAATGGTAATAAAGATTTAGGCTTGATAAAGAAATTGCAGTTAATAATCAAAAATATTATTTTTCACTATTATAATGAAGAGGATTTAATTTTAAGATATAAATACACTGCATCGCGTTTTAAAAAAGTATTTTTTCAAAGAGATATAAAGTCATTTTTACCTTTCATAAAAGATTTAATTAAGCTTAGTGTTTCTATTTTTGCAGTTTTAATATCCTGGAATAGTAAGAAAAAGAAACCTTATAAATTAGCAAAATATTCTCCTGTGGTATTCAAACATACTATTGTTGATAAAGATTTTTATATTTTTCAAACTTTAGAAATGCTTGATTTCAAAAAATCATTATCGCAGGAAAATATAAATACACTAATAAATGAAAAAGGTGTTTTTATTGCACATACATATTTTTCTGTGCCAATGAAATACCATGACGGGAAACTACTTTCAACGCCAACGACAATAGACGAAAAAGTAGCTGAAAATTTTAAATATCTAGGTTCTAAGATTGTAAATAATGAAATCTGGAATCCAACTCTTACCGAATTAATTGAATACTGGGCTGATTTTGAAAAAGTAGTTTTTGATATTGATTCAGAAGGTACTATTTTTGAAAAAAGCAACACAAGTCTACAAATGCGACAGGCAATTTAATTACATATGAATCATAAATTAAAAACTATATTGTTCAAATCACTTTCTTTATTACCCAATAAAGTAGATGATTATTGTTACCATAAAATTCAAAGTTTTTTTGATAAGTCAACTCTGGAAGATCGCTTAAAAAGTGTTGAGCCAACTTATTTGAGACTTTCAAGAGTTTTAAACGATCTCAATATTGACTTAAAAGACAAAGTGATTTTTGAATTTGGTTCAGGCTGGTTTCCCAGTATGCCTTATTTTTTTAAATATAAATTCGGAGCAAAAAAAGTACTTACTTTTGATATTAATGAACACTTTAAAAAAGATACTGTATTAGAACTAAATAAACTTTTTTCTAAAAGATACAATTTTGAAATAATATCAAATCAGGATAATAAATACAAACTTCCGGATGGAGTGGAATATTTTCCAAATTATGATATTGTAAAAAAAGACATTCCTGATGTTGACTTGGCTTTTTCTCGTTATGTACTCTCGCACATGAATGAAAATGATGTTGATGCATTGCATAAAAAAATGAAAGCAACCTTAAAAAAAGGCTCATATGTTATTCATTTTATTTCGCCAAGCGATCTAAGGCAGCATAATGACAGCTCATTATCGCTTCAGGATTTTTTACAATACAGCAAGGAAGAGTGGAATAAAATTCACACTAAATATGATTATCATAATAGGCTAAGATTACCTCAGTTTTTAGAAATATTTAAAAAATACGATTATGAAATCGTTCATCTGGATTATGAGAGTTTAACCAAAGAAACCAAAAGATATGATTTGTTTAAAAAAGTGCAGCTCCATGAAGATTATAGAAAATATTCTGATGAAGAATTAACTGCCGGAAATATCTGTATTGTTTTAAAAGTATAAAAATTAATGAATTTACCCTTGCGCTTTTCTCTAATTGTTTGTACCTATATGCGTCCGGAACCTTTGCTGGCGTTATTGCAATCAGTTCAAAGGCAAACCCTGTATCCTGATGAAATTATAATAATTGACGGATCGACTAACGACGAAACTAAAATTATTTTAACAGAAAATAAATTTAATAATTTAAAATATTTTTTGATTTCAAAAGAAGACAGAGGTTTAACAAAACAAAGAAATTTTGGAATATCTAAAATAAATCATGATATAGAAATAGTATGTTTTCTGGATGATGATACAATATTAGAACCAGACTATTTTGTTGAGATTGTAAAAACATTTCAAAACAATCCAGACATTTCCGGAGTGGGAGGAATAGCAATTAATGAATATAAATGGAAATTACAAAATCCGAATCTTTTTTATAATAAGAAAAAGTATTATTTATTTGAAGGTTATTTTTATAAAGAAGGGACACGAAATGTAGCAAGAAACTATTTAGGACTTGCATCTAATTTAGGTTCAGGAAAAATGCCCAACTTCTCACACGGAAGAACCTCCGGATTTCCTATGACTGGAAAAATATATGAGGTTGACTTACTTATTGGTATGTCAATGGCATTTAGAAAAGTTGTTGTTGACAATATTAAATTTTCTAAATTTTTTGAAGGTTATGGTTTATACGAAGATGCAGATTTTAGTTTAAGAGCTCTTCGTTTTGGTAAAAATGCAATCAATACAAATGCACATTTATCTCATTTTCATGCTGCATCAGGACGTCCTAATCAATATAAGTATGGAAAAATGGTAGTGCGCAACGGATATTATATCTGGCGTATTAAAAATCCTGATCCAGCTTTAAAAGATCGTTTTAAATGGAATGCAATAACAATTTTATTAACAGTAATTAGATTTACTAATGCAATTACTTCAAACAATAAAAAAGCATCCTTTACTGAAGCAATTGGTCGTACAATTGCTTTGTTGAGCTTGATATATAGTAAACCAAAAGAAAAAAAATGAAAGTGAAAGTTTATATTTATGGGCTTTGTGACGTTTTTTATGATAGTTATTACATTCAGGGAATAAAGGAAATTTATAAAAATGTTGAGTTCAATGTTTCTAAATTTCCAAAATTCAATGAAGAAGCATTTGCTTTTATTATTGAAGGTCATAATTACTCCAGAAAAATAATTATTGATTCAAAAGATACTAGTCAGATTGATTTAAATGAATTAGAATGGTGTGATGTGTATGGAAAAGTAAACTATAATATTGACAGTTTACCTGTTAAAGACAGTGAAAAAATTATTGCTATCGGGCCAAGTTTTGGAATTAAAATCTGGAATTTATTTGAAACCTTACATCATTTGCTCTTTAATTACATAAGATTCAAAAGTTCAATTATAAACAAAAGAATTTTTGTCGCTAACTATTTGCGACAATATAAAAGATTAAACCTGAAAAAATATAATAGGACCCAATCTTCATTAAACGAAGTGTTTTTCTTGAATAGTATATGGAAAAAGGAAAATGAAACGAATAAAAATAGAGCTTTGTTTATAGAAACCTGTAAAAGTAATCACGAGGTTAATTTTGAGGGAGGTTTTGTAGCAAGAAGTAACGGAGATAATTTAGGTTTTGATCATTTAGTTTATTCAGGAAAAATTCCTTTGAAAACGTATTTGAAAAAAATTAAAAACTCAGCTTTTGTTTTTAATACGCCTGCCGTTCTCTCCTGTCATGGTTGGAAATTGGCCGAGTTTTTAGCTCTGGGAAAAGCAATTATTACAACATCTCATTACAATCAATTACCGGCAGATTTATTAAATGAAAAACATTTATTGTATGCTGAAAATCATGATGAAATCAATAAGGCAATAGAAAAATTAACGACAGATATCAGTTTTAAAAGAAAATTAGAATTTGAAAGCAGAAATTATTTTGACAATTATCTGGCCCCTCAGAAAGTTATTAAAAGATTATTAGAAAAACAATAAATGAGATTTTTAATAATTAGTCATGTTTCGCATATTCACCAAAATAATCAATATTTTGCTTATGCACCTTATGTTCGCGAAATGAATATTTGGTTTAAATATGTCGATGAGGTAATTGTTGTGGCGCCATTAAAGATGGGAGAAGCTTCACCAATAGATATTCCTTATCAACATAGTAAAATTGATTTTAGAAAAGTCCCGGATTTTAATTTTACAAGTTTTGGTAATAGTCTTATTTCATTTTTTAAGTTGCCCATTATTTTTTGGAAGATCTTTTTGGCTATGAAAAATGCAGATCATATACATTTGCGTTGTCCCGGAAATATGGGATTGATAGGTTCTCTTGTTCAGATTTTATTTCCGCGCAAAACTAAAACAGCAAAATATGCTGGTAATTGGGCTCCAAAAAGTAATCAGCCCTATACATATAAAATACAAAAATGGATTTTAAGTAATACTTTTTTAACTCATAACATGAAAGTTTTGGTTTATGGCGATTGGGAAAATCAGACAAAAAATATAAAACCTTTTTTCACCGCTACTTATTCAGAATCTGAAAAAGAAATCATTCAGAAAACAGATTTATCCAATGCAATAAATTTCATTTTTGTTGGAAGTTTAGTTTCAGGTAAAAACCCAATGTATGCAGTAAAACTAATACATGAATTGAGAACGAAAGGATATAACGCATGTTTAAGCTTATACGGCGAAGGTTCTCAAAGAAGTAACTTAGATGATTATATAAAAATAAATAATATTAAAGATTTTATTGTATTGCACGGAAATCAAAATAGTGAAGCATTAAATAAAGCCTATCAAAAAAGTCATTTTGTTATATTGCCTTCAAAAAGTGAAGGATGGCCTAAAGCAATTGCAGAAGGAATGTTTTGGGGTTGTGTTCCTATTGCCACTAAAGTTTCTTGTGTTCCTTTTATGTTAGATTATGGAAATAGAGGCGTTTTATTGCATCCGGATTTAGAGAGTGATGTAAATCAGATAAAAGAGATAATAGAAAATGAAAATATCTTTTTATCAAAAAGTACACTATCTCGTGAATGGTCACAAAATTATACTACAAATGTTTTTGAAGACGCGATTAAAAAGCTGATAACAATATGAAAATTGTACAAATAATAGATTCTTTAGAAGCTGGCGGAGCAGAACGTATGGCAGTTAATTATGCTAATGCATTATCAAAAAAAATAGAATTTTCAGGTTTAATAGTCTCTCGAAAAGAAGGATTACTGGAAAATCAAATTGATAAAAATGTCGCATATTTATTTTTAGAAAAAACCAAAACAATTGATATTAAAGCAGTTTTTAGATTACGTAAATATTTAAAAACTAATGCTGTTGACGTAATTCACGCTCATAGTTCCTCCTTTTTTATTGCAGTTTTAGTCAAGCTGACTTTATTTAAAATAAAAATCATTTGGCACGATCACTATGGCGTTTCACAAGATTTACGTTTAAGGAAAAGTTTAGGCTTAAAAATTGGATCACTATTCTTTACAGGTATTATTTCAGTAAATTCAGCATTAAAAAAATGGGCAAAGTCTTATCTTTTGTGTTCAGAGATTGTTTACTTTCCTAATTTTATAATTGAATCATCTGTTTCAAATGAACAAATACTACTAAAAGGATCAGAAGGAAAAAGAATTATTTGCGTAGCCAATTTACGACCGCAAAAAAATCATGAATTATTGATTAATGCGGCCAATTTAATTAAGGGAAAATTTCCTGATTGGACTTTTCATTTGTTCGGAAAAGATTTTGAAGATTCATATTCCGCAAAATTGAAAAGAAAAATACAAGATCAAAAACTTGAGGAAGTTGTATTCTTTTATGGAACAAGCAATAATGTCAGTTCAGCATTAGAACAATGTCAAATTGCTGTTTTACCATCACTTTCAGAAGGTCTTCCATTGGCTATTTTAGAATACGGTCTGAATAAATTACCTGTAGTTGCAACAAACGTAGGCGAAATTTCCAAAATAATTACAACTGCTGAAGAAGGTATAATTGTAGAATCAAATAATCTTAATTTATTTGTTGATGCAATTGAAAAACTTATAGTAACAGAAAAGTGCAGAGAAAAAACAGGTTTTAATTTATACAATAGAGTTCAGGAAAATTTTAGTGAGACAACAATTATCAAAGATTATATTTTATGGTTGAAATCTTTGAGTATTTTTACCAACTAAATTAGTAGTCAAAAAATGAAAAACATAAAATTGTCTTATAGTGTCCTGCTATTAATTCATGCAGTAATTGCTTTAGTCGTTTTTGTAGCTCCTTTTTTGTCTAAGATATATGCGCTTTTAATTCCTGTTGTTGGATTTTATATTGTGTATAGAACTAAAAATAAAAATAATGAGGTTCTTTTAATTGCTGCTTATTTAGTTGGAGTAGAGGTTTTTTTAAGAATGACCGGAGGTAATTTTAATAATGAATATGTAAAGTTTGGAGTGATTTTTTTCATGCTTTTGGGGATGATGTATAGTAATTTTTCTACAAATGCATTTATATATTGGTTTTTTCTAATTTTGTTAATTCCCGGTATTTTAATTACAGCTACAGTTTTTAATCCGTCTGTTGATATAAAAAAGTCTTTGGTCTTTAATTTATCAGGTCCGGTATGTCTGGCAATTTCTTCTATCTATATGTTTAGGAGAAAAATATTATTTTCGGATTTACAAAATATATTAGTTGCAATGGCGTTGCCAATATTAAGCACAGCAATATATTTATTTTTATATAATCCCAGCGTTAGAGATGTCGTAACTGGAACCCAATCGAATTTTGAAACTTCTGGAGGATTTGGCCCAAATCAGGTATCGACTATTTTAGGATTAGGGATATTTGTTTTCTTTACTCAATTACTTCTATTTTCTAAGTCAAAAAAAATAATGATTTTAAATGGAATGTTAGTGATTTTTATCACCTATAGAGGAATTGTAACTTTTTCAAGAGGAGGAGTTATAACAGCTGTAGTGATGATTGTTTGTTTATTGTCGTTATTATATCTTTTTTCAAATGCCAAAGGTAAAAGTAAGTTTGTATGGGTTTTTATTCTAACAGGTTTAATGGGAATTGGTGTTTGGACGTATTCCTCGTTACAAACTAACGGTCTTATAGAAAAACGATATGCAAATCAGGATGCTTCAGGAAGAACAAAAAAAGATCGTTTAGGCGGTCGGGAAGAAATAATGGGCGAAGAGCTTTCTATTTTTATGGATAACCCTATTATGGGAATCGGAGCCGGAATGGGAAAAGAAATCCGAAAAGAAAAATTTGGTGATAGTTCAGCTTCACATAATGAAATTACGCGTATGTTAAGTGAACATGGCTTATTTGGGATTTTTGGTTTGGTATTACTTTTTATAACTCCTATTATTATTTATGTCAATAATAGGCAACATTTGTATTTTTTTTCCTTTTTTGTCTTTTGGATGTTGACTATAAATCATGCCGCTATGCGTATTGCAGCCCCAGCTTTTGTGTACGGCTTATCTCTTCTTTTAGTACAGGTGAAAATTCCTGAAAAAGTAGAAAATTCTGTAGACTAAGTCTCATTTTTTATAATACATTTGCCTCAAGTTTAAGCCCCTAAACCAATTGAATAAATGTTTTCTAACAACAAAATGCACTTCGAAATTTCGGAAAGAAGAATATTACTTCTTGTTTTTGATGCCATTTTTATTTTATCAGCCTTATATATATTAAGTTTAATATTTAATTATAATTACTTTGTTTTTGACTCAGGTAATTTTTTTAGCATTGTTTTACTTCTTAGTTATGTATATATTTTTGGAGTTATATTTGAAATGTATAATTTGCAGGTTGCAAGTAATCAGCTTCAGATTCTTCAAAGTGTCATATTTACTACTACGGCTACCAGTTTAGCTTATTTGTTTACTCCAATTTTGTCTCCTGAATTACCTAAACAACGACTCATTATATTTATATTCTATTTTTCTATATTGGGTACATTATTGATTTGGCGTTTATTTTATGTTTACTTTCTGGCATCACATCGTTTTTCTCAAAATGTTGTTTTGATATGCGACCAAAATCAAGTTGAAGAATTAGTTTTAGGATTAGAAAGTGTAGATCCTCATTATAAAATCATTGGTTTTGTCAATTCAGATTCAGTTTCTAAAGAAGATTTGGATTTTCATTATGTAAAAGAAATTAAAAAGAATGATTTTGAAGATTTTGTAATCAAAAATCAGGTTTCTGAAATTGTAATCGCTTCTCAAAAAACAGACGGAATTACGGCTGATTTATACCAGCAATTACTTCATTTGCTAGAATCAGGAAATGTCATTCGTGAATATACGCAGGTTTATGAAAGTAAAACCCAGCGTATTCCTGTACAATATATTGCAAGAGATTTTTATCGCTTTTTCCCCTTTAGCCGAAGTAATAGCAATAGACTTTACCTGTTTTTAGTGCGGTCTATGGAGTTTTTCTTTTCGGTTACAGGTTTATTAATTTGCGCTGTTTTTATTCCATTAATTTTTATTGCAAACTTTTTTGCAAACAAAGGACCATTGTTTTACACTCAGGAACGTGTGGGCAAAAACGGAATCATTTTCAAAATATATAAGTTTAGAACAATGGTCGAAAACTCAGAAGCAAACGGTGCTGTTTTTGCGACTTCAAATGATAGACGAATAACTCCTTTTGGGAAAATGATGCGTAAGTCAAGAATAGACGAATTACCTCAGTTTTTTAATGTTTTAATAGGAGATATGGCAGTTATTGGGCCAAGACCCGAAAGACCATTTTTTGTTGAGGAAATAGCCCGTGTAATGCCTTTTTATGAAACTAGGCATGTTATTCGACCAGGACTTACCGGTTGGGCGCAGGTAAATTATTCTTATGGAGAATCTATTGAAGAGAGTTTGATAAAATTGCAATACGATTTATATTACATCAAACACCGAAGCATATTTCTGGATTTGAGTATTACTTTCAAAACCATTACTACCGTATTATTTTACCGCGGGCAATAATTAGATAATAATCGGGATACGTTTTTTATTTCGAATTGCTACTCTTACTAAAACAAATCCGCTTGTTATCATCATAGGCAGCACAATAAAAAAGTGCGCTTTGTTGATCATGAAAATGGCGTAAACGATCAGGAAAAGCAAATGTAAAACGGCAAATCGATACGTCCATCTTTTGTTTTTTATTATAGATAGAAAAATCAAAATCAATAATAACGGACTAAATAAAAGTACATTATAATTCATCGCCAGTTCTTGGTGAAACGAATAAAATCCCATCAAAACAAAAAATAAACCTATTAAAGACAATATCAAAAGATAGATTTTGTCCACTATTTTGTTGTGTGCTAAAACAACAAATCCAAGAATAAATAGATAAGTGTAAATATTATTCCACCATGAACCGGGTGTTTCTTTTTCAAAGTTAAGCAGCGTTTTAGTTTTATCAACTAAAGGATGATTTTGGTAAGAGGTTTTTTCTAAACTGTTTTTTAATTCAAAAGGCAGGAAAATTTTAGTTCCTGACTGATCTACTTTTGTTCCAAAAATGATACTTGTTCCCAGTTGATCATAAAAATGTCCATCAAAATAAGGGAATAAAATAGAGCGGTAGGTTTTATCTGTTTCTCCTTTTTTTACAATTACGTTTTCTCCTAAACTCAAATTGATGACATTTACCACCATTGAAGTACAGTTTTTATCAATAAATTTATAAGTATAAGATCGGTTTTCCGGAAGTAAGGAACTATTTAAATTATCAAAAAGCTTCTGTTTTGAATCTTGAGGAATAATTAATTCCTGCTCAAGAACACTTCTTTTTTCGTAGTTATAATCGTTTAGAAAATCAGAATAAGAGCTTACAACTGCAAAATAATCTAAATCTCCTTTCGCAAATTTGGCAACAAAGTTTGGAGTCCTAAAATCAAAATTTCCATAATTATATACGACATCAATATTATTTGCAGGATCAGCGACCCTAATTGCAGTATGCCCAAAATAAGAATAGGTTTCATTTCCTAATCCGCAGGTAATCACGCTGATTTTTGCGTCTTTCGATAAAGGCAAACTTTGGCTAAAGCCCATGAAACTTAGTAATAATAGTAAACTAAAAAGTGTTTTTTTGAAAATGACATTTTTCATAATTTAAAATTTTAAAAAGTTTATGGTGTTGTAATTTTATCTAAAGATACCTAAATCTACTTTCAAAGAGAATATATTGGAATACAAGGCAGTACTTTGATTTCCTAAATCAGTTAAAGCGTAGTCAACCTGAACGCCTTTGTATTTAAATCCTAAACCTATATTAGGCTGGAAATTAACTTTTTCAGTATTATCTAATTGCGTTACATTCTGGAAATTTCCTGCTCCTGCTCTTAAAAATACAAGATCAGTATATCCAAATTCAAATCCTACGGCAGGATCAATACTAACTGCTTTCGTAGAAATAATATCGTTAGTTTGTTCAAAACGCATATTCAGGTTAGTAGCTACTAAAAGGCTGTAATCATTATGGAATTCAAATTTTCTCGATACTCCTAGTTGGGCTTTTGGTAACGTTATTTCGGTACTTTCAGGTAATTCATTATTTTCTCCCGGAATAGCATTCGCAATTTTTGCATATTCTTCTTCATCAATATTCCAGACATTATAAGTAGTTGTAATATCGCGAAGCATTAAGCCGAACTTCCAGTTGTTTCGTTCAAATTGAAGTCCAACATCAAAACCAAATCCCCACGAATTCGCAAATTTTCCAATAATTCTTCTGATTATTTTTGCGTTTACCCCATATTGAAGTCCTTCAACAGGTAATTTTCTGGCGTACGAAAAAGTAAAACCATAATCAGCCGTCGAAAATAAACTGATTCTGTTGTAATCAATATTTCCCTGATTGTCGATTAATTGTGTCGTATCAAGAATATCATCAACACCAAAACGGATCATCGAAATTCCCCACGCACTTCTATCATCAATGGGACTTGCATATCCGATATAATCATATTGCGCAATATTTGCAAAATAATTCGCATGCATCAGTGATATCTGATGGTCTTCAAGATTGGTCAAACCAGCCGGATTCCAGTAAACAGAATTGACATCATTTGTAGAAGCAACAACGGCACTCGACATTCCTAATGCGGCAGCGTCAACACCAATATTCATAAACTCATTCGAATATTTCCGAACGGCTTGCGCGTATTGTAGCGTAAAACTCCATAATAATAAAAGCACAAAGATTTTCTTCAACGGATATTTTTTAGCAAACCGAAGTCTGTTTTAATTTTTACCAAAAATATAATATTTTACTCAGCAAATTTATTCCTTTTCATAAATAATGCAAAAGTCAGAATTTTAAATGCAAAACTCTTCAAAACACATTTCAGGTTTTGATTTTTATATTGGCAGCATTTTTTTATATTAAATAGTATAAGTTTTTTATACTATTGGTATAAATTGTCAGTTATTATGCGAAATTTGTCGTTGCAAAAATAAAACTATAAAACATGAATATTAAAAAGCACATCCCTAACTTAATTACATTAATCAATTTATTTTGTGGTTGTATCGCCGTTGTTTTTATTTCTAAAGCTTTAGAAACTGGTGATTCATCTAATTACGAATGGGCTTTTTACTTTGTTTGTTTAGGTATCTTTTTTGATTTTTTTGATGGTTTTTTTGCGCGATTATTTAAAGTTTCAAGTCCGCTTGGTTTACAGTTAGATTCTTTGGCAGATATGGTAACCAGTGGTGTTGCTCCAGGTTTTGTTATGTATAGTTTGTTTCTAAATAGTGCACATGAATTAGGAACAAATCCTGCTATTCCGTTTTTAGGATTTATAGTAACTTTGGGTTCTTGTTATCGATTGGCAAATTTTAATATTGATACACGCCAAACCGACTCGTTTATTGGTTTACCAACGCCGGCAAATGCACTTTTTATTTTAAGTTTACCTTTAGTATTGAAATTTTCGGATTCCTTATTGATGCTCGAAATTTTAACGAATCAATGGGTTTTACTACTAATTACATTATGCAGCGCTTATATTTTAAATGCCGAAATTCCATTATTTGCCTTAAAAATCAAGAAATTCACCGTAAAGGATAATGTCCTTCAAATAGTTTTTTTATTAGTTTCGTTACTTTTGGTAATCACGCTTCAATATTTAGCGATTCCGTTAATCATAATATTTTATGTGTTATTATCGGTTGTCAATAATATGTTTTTGAAAAAGTAGTTTTATCCGAATGGCAAAAAAAACGACGCGGCGAACTTCTTATTCCCGCAAATCTCAACCAGGCCGATCTGTTTTCAGTAAGATGATTCGGTTTATTGTATTCTCTTTTTTGTTATTGATTTTATTCGCAGCAGTTTATCATTATCGTGATGGACTGGCGTATTATCTTGGCTTTAAATCAAGTAAAGTTTTAGATGAAGATGCGGTTGATAAGCACCTTTCTGATGTTCGAAATATTCAGGTTCTCAAAAATCATAAAGGAAAAGTAATAGGAATTGATGTATCTGAATTTCAGGGAAAAGTAGAATGGGATGAAGTGGAGATTTTAGAAGAAAAATATCCCGTTCAATTTGTTTTTGTTCGCGCAACAGCTGGAAATGATCGAGTTGACAGACAATTTAAAAAAAATTGGGAAGGCGCAAAAGAACATAAAATTATACGTGGAGCGTATCATTATTATCGTCCAAATGAAAATTCTATTGAGCAGGCAAATCTTTTTATAAAAACAGTTAAATTGCAAAAAGGAGATTTACCACCCGTTTTAGATATCGAAAAATTGCCTAAGAACCAATCTCTGGATAGTTTGAAAAAAGGATTAAAACGATGGCTGACTAAAGTCGAAGCACATTATCAGGTTCGTCCAATAATTTATTCCGGCGAACGGTATTATGCTGATTTTTTGAAAGAAGAGTTTGGAGAATATTTATTCTGGATTGCCAACTATAATTTCTACCGAGAAAGAATTGAAGATGATTGGCTTTTTTGGCAATTTACAGAAAAAGCATCTTTGCCCGGAATCAAAAACAGAGTTGATGTCAATATTTACAACGGAGATATAGAACAATTGCAGTTTATAACTGTCGAGTGATTTTTAGTTTTCAGTCACGGTCTCAGTTTTCAGTCACAGTCGCAGTTTTCAGTCGAATTGAAAAGCTGAAAACTGCGACTGCGAGTGAGAACTTTTTTAAAATTCAAGTTTCTTTTTACGAAGTTCAAAGTTTTGACCCAGGTAAACTCTACGAACCATTTCGTCTTCAACTAATTCTTCAGGAACTCCGGCTTTCAGGATTCCTCCTTCAAACATTAAGTATGTTTTATCAGTAATTGCTAAAGTTTCCTGAACGTTGTGATCCGTAATCAAAATCCCAATATTTTTATTTTTCAACTGAGCAACAATTCTCTGGATATCCTCAACCGCAACAGGGTCAACTCCCGCAAAAGGCTCATCTAATAAAATGAATTTTGGATCTGTTGCTAATGCACGTGCAATTTCGGTACGACGACGTTCTCCTCCGGAAAGTAAATCTCCGCGGTTCGTGCGAATATGTTCTAAGCTGAATTCTTCAATTAAACTTTCCATTTTTGCAACTTGTTCTTCTTTTGAAAGTTTAGTCAATTGCAAAACACTTAAGATATTATCTTCAATACTTAATTTTCTAAAAACAGAAGCTTCTTGTGCTAAATAACCAATTCCTTGTTGAGCACGTTTATACATTGGATAATCTGTAATATTCAAATCATCCAGATAAATATTTCCCTGATTTGGTTTTACCAATCCTACAATCATATAAAATGAAGTTGTTTTTCCGGCACCATTTGGTCCCAAAAGCCCAACAATTTCCCCTTGATTTACCTCAACAGAAATTCCTTTTACAACACTGCGACCTTTATAGGTTTTGATTAAATTATCGGCTCTTAATTTCATTTTTTAGATTTAATCGTTTAAACGTTAGAATCGTTTATTCGGTACAAATTAACGAATAAACGATTCCACAAATAAACGTATTAACAATTATTTAGTTTCAGCTTCTTCAAGAGCTTCCCAGAATTCATAAGCTCTTCTTAAATGCGGTACGACAATTGTTCCTCCAACCAGAGTTGCGATTCCCATTGCTTCCATCATTTCTTCTTTCGTAACACCTTCTTTATGGCTGGTTTCTAAGTGGTATTTTACACAGTCATCACAACGCAAAACTGCTGAAGCAACTAATCCTAAAAGTTCTTTTGTTTTTACATCAAGAGCTCCGGCTGCATATGCATTCGTGTCAAGATTAAAAATTCGCTTTACAATTTTGTTATTGTCGGCTAGTAATTTTTCGTTCATTTTAGAACGATAGTCATTAAATTCTTGTATGATATCAGACATTTACACTTTCTTTTAATTTATTTTTATAAACAATCCTCGAAATCAGGATACTTATTTCGTAGATAATCAACATTGGTATGGCAACAATAGTTTGGCTCACAACGTCTGGAGGAGTTACGATTGCTGCAATAATTAAAATAATTACGACGGCATATTTCCAGTATTTTCTTAAAAAAACAGGAGTTACAAGTCCTAGTTTAGTTAAGAAATAAATAATAATAGGCAATTCAAAAAATAATCCACTAGCGAGAATACTTGTTTTTACCATTCCCATATAAGATTCTATTGTAAATTGATTTACTACCATTTCACTAATAGAGAAAGTGGCCACGAAATTTACCGACATTGGAATTACAATATAATAGCCAAAAATAACGCCACAGAAGAAAAGTAGAGAAGAAGTGAATATGAATAATTTAGCATTTTTTCTTTCTTTTTCATACAACGCCGGACTAATAAATTTCCAAAGTTCATATAAAATATAAGGAAAACTCAGAATAAAACCAGCCAGAATACACATCCATACAAAGATATTTACCTGACCTTCCATTTCAGTGTTCTGAATAATGAAATTTAATTTAGTGATACAAATACTATCAGCAAAACCTAGCTGATGTGATAAATCACAAAACCATACATAGGTAAAAAAACTGGGTCTTGTTGGTCCCAGAATAATTTCATCAAATAAATAATCACTTATAAAATAAGTAACAAATGCCATTATCATAATTGCAATTGTACTTCTCACTAATAACCATCTTAATTCTTCAAGATGGTCTAAAAATGACATCTCGCCAAGGTTTTTCTTTGCCATTATACGATTCCTTCTTTTAAAATGTCATGTAAATGTAATACTCCTTTGTACTCGCCGTTGTCTGCCACAATCAGTTGTGTTATCGAAAAATCTTCTAAAATATTTAAGGCGTCCACCGCCATAGTGTCCGAAGATACTAATTTTGGATTTCTTGACATAATATCTCTTGCAGTTAAGTCAGCAATAGTATCTACGTCATTTAGCATTCTTCGGATGTCTCCATCAGTAATAATTCCGATAATTTTATCATTTTCGATAACGGCTGTTACGCCTAATCTTTTCTCTGAGATTTCAAAAATCACCTTTTTAACCGAAGTTTCCGGAGTAACCTGAGGTTTTAACGAATGCTCGATCATATCCCTTACACGAAGTAATAACTTTTTTCCCAAAGCTCCGCCTGGATGATATACGGCAAAATCTTCAGGCTTAAAATCGCGCATTTCCATTAAACAAACTGCAAGAGCATCACCCATAACAAGTTGTGCCGTTGTACTATTTGTTGGTGCTAAATTTATCGGACAAGCTTCCATTTCAACAGTTGTGTTCAGGACATAGTCAGAACCTTTTGCTAAAGATGAAGTTATATTTCCGGTAATGGCAATTAAAATGTTTCCGAAGCGTTTTAATAATGGTACCAAAACTTTTATTTCTGGACTGTTTCCGCTTTTCGAAATGCAAATGATGATATCCTCTTTTTGGATCATTCCCAAGTCGCCATGAATGGCTTCTGAAGCATGAAGGAACATAGAAGGCGTTCCGGTAGAGTTAAAAGTGGCAACCATTTTTTGAGCGATAATCGCGCTTTTTCCGATGCCCGTAACGATCAAACGACCTTTGGTTTCGTAAATGCGTTGTGTTGCTTCGTAAAAATTTTCGTCTAAAAAATCAATTAGCTTTGTAATTGCTTCACTTTCAGAGAGTATTGTTTTTTTGGCGATCGCCAATATATTTTCTTTTGTGATCAAAACAGAATATTTAAAATTTGTATGTATAAAAGAAAGTTGTATCTTTATGTGTTGCAAATTTATACAAAATACCATTAATATAAAGAATGAATTCAAACGAAATTGAAATACACAAGGAATTAAAGAAGTATTTCGGCTTTAGCCAATTTAAGGGTTTGCAGGAGCAGGTTATTACGAGCATTTTAGGTAAAACTAATACATTCGTAATCATGCCAACTGGAGGTGGAAAGTCCCTTTGTTATCAATTACCCGCTTTAATTCAGGACGGAACAGCTATCGTTGTTTCCCCTTTGATTGCTCTAATGAAAAATCAGGTTGATGCGATCAGGAGCCTTTCTTCAGAAAACGGAATTGCACATGTATTAAATTCCTCTCTTACCAAAACAGAAATTGCACAAGTTAAAAAAGACATTACTTCCGGATTGACTAAACTTTTATACGTGGCACCGGAATCTTTAACAAAAGAAGAATATGTGGCATTTTTGCAAAGTGTTACAATCTCATTTGTCGCAATTGATGAAGCGCATTGTATTTCAGAATGGGGTCATGATTTTAGGCCGGAATATAGAAATCTAAAAAATATAATCAAACAATTAGGTCAGGTGCCTATTATTGGTCTTACCGCAACTGCAACTCCAAAAGTTCAGGAAGACATTCTTAAAAATCTGGACATGTCTGATGCCAATACTTTTAAAGCATCATTCAATAGACCTAACTTATACTACGAAGTTCGTACAAAAACTAAAAATATAGAATCGGATATTATTCGATTTATCAAACAACACAAAGGCAAATCAGGAATTATTTACTGCTTAAGCCGTAAAAAAGTTGAATCGATTGCCGAAGTTTTACAAGTAAACGGAATCAGCGCTGTTCCTTATCATGCAGGTTTAGATGCAAAAACACGCGCCAAACATCAGGATATGTTTTTGATGGAAGATGTAGATGTGGTTGTTGCAACAATTGCCTTTGGGATGGGAATTGATAAGCCAGACGTTCGATTTGTAATTCATCATGATATTCCCAAATCACTCGAAAGTTATTATCAGGAAACTGGTCGTGCCGGACGTGATGGAGGCGAAGGGCATTGTTTAGCTTATTACTCCTATAAAGATGTAGAAAAGCTGGAGAAATTTATGTCCGGAAAACCAGTTGCAGAACAGGAAATTGGTTTTGCACTTTTGCAGGAAGTTGTGGCTTACGCCGAAACCTCAATGTCACGCCGAAAATTTTTACTGCATTATTTTGGTGAAGAATTTGACAGTGAAACCGGAGAAGGGGCAGATATGGATGACAATGTTCGTAATCCTAAAAGTAAAGTTGAAGCCAAAGATCAGGCGGTTAAATTGCTTGAAATTGTTCGCGATACCAAACATATTTATAAGTCAAAAGAAATTGTATTTACTTTAATTGGTCGTATCAATGCTGTAATTAAAGCCCATAAAACAGATATACAATCGTTTTTTGGATCAGGCTCCAGCCATGACGAAAAATATTGGATGGCATTATTGCGACAAGTTTTAGTGGCGGGCTATTTATCAAAAGATATTGAAACCTATGGTGTGGTGAAAATCACCAAAGAAGGTTTGGACTTTATTGAGAATCCGGTTTCTTTTATGATGTCTGAAGATCATGAATACAATGAATCCGAAGATGAAGCAATAGTAACCGCTGCAAAATCATCAGGAACTGCAGATGAAGTTTTAATGGGAATGTTGCGAGAACTGCGTAAAAAAGTAGCTAAAAAACTTGGCGTTCCACCGTTTGTGGTTTTTCAGGATCCTTCTCTTGAAGATATGGCTTTAAAATACCCAATCACTTTAACTGAATTATTCAATATTCATGGAGTTGGTGAAGGAAAAGCTAAAAAATACGGTGGGGAATTTGTTACCTTAATTAATCGTTACGTTGAAGATAATGATATCGTTCGACCAGACGATTTAGTAGTGAAATCTACTGGAGTAAATTCTGCGAATAAATTATATATCATTCAAAATATAGATCGAAAATTATCCCTTAAAGATATTGCTTCTGCAAAAGGCCTTTCTATGGATAATTTAATCAAAGAAATGGAAATGATTGTATATGCCGGTACAAAACTAAACATCAAATATTGGGTTGATGATATGCTTGATGAAGATCAGCAAGAAGAAATTCACGATTACTTCATGGAATCAGAATCAGATAAAATCGAAGACGCTCTTAAAGAATTTGATGGCGATTATGATATCGACGAATTACGCTTGATGCGAATCAAGTTTATTAGCGAAGTTGCGAATTAAAGAAAGTGTACAGTCTCAGTTTACAGTCTCAGTCAGAACTGTAAACTGTGACAGAAAACTGCGACTGATTACTCTTCAAAGATTTCTCCACGATGCGGCTTCAAAGCATCTCTTACGGGAATCATATTTTCATCGGTGACAACCATAAAAGCGGTCGCATGCATTTCGTTTATGATTTTAAATCCCGTAATATTTATTGGAAGTTTTTCAATAGCAATATATTCTTTTAGATGAATTTCATGATGTTCAGCTGTTTTTTCAGAAGCCGGACCACGGAAATCCCAAATAAGTTTTATTTTTCTAGACATTTTTTTTGAGGTACAAAGGTTGAGAGGTACAAAGGTACAAAGTCTATTTTAAAAAAAAGGTTATGAGTTCCTGAGATGCTAAGATTCTGAGTTTTTTTGTATAGAGGCACACTGAAGTGCGTGTAACGGGTTTTAAATGATTTTTATAATCTAAGTAATCTGTGGCTAAATATAGATTTTATTGAGAAGATAAAAAATGCTATTAATTAAACGCAAAGTACGCTAAAATATAATTTTACTTTACACATAGAAAACCCAAAGTTCGCAAAGCTGGATCAACACAAAGCTTTGCGAACTTTGGGTTTTTGTAAAACCATACCTTTAAAAATCTTAGCGTACTTTGCGGTTAATTATATAAAGTCAGTTCAAAATGTTATTTTTGCATCTTCTTTTCATAAATAGAAAAGCTAATTGAATAAATAAAACAAAATGCCAAGAGAACTTTTACTTCAGGTAACTCCAGAAATAGCAGCAAACGAATTGTTGTTAAAAGACTATTTGTCTAAACAAATAAAGGTTTCTCCTAAGGAAATTCAACATATTACTATTTTAAAACGATCCATTGATGCGCGCCAAAAAGCGATAAAAATCAATTTGAAAGTAATTATCTATTTACAGGGCGAGCCATTTCAGGAAACTAAAATCGAGCTACCTATATATAAGAACGTTTCTTCGGCTCAGGAAGTCATTGTGGTTGGAGCAGGTCCGGCAGGACTTTTTGCGGCTTTGCAATTAATAGAATTGGGCTTAAAGCCAATTGTAGTAGAACGCGGAAAAGATGTTCGCGGTCGCCGTCGTGACTTAAAAGCAATAAACGTAGATCATTTAGTAAACGAAGATTCTAATTATTGTTTTGGAGAAGGCGGAGCAGGAACGTATTCTGACGGAAAATTATACACGCGTTCTAAAAAACGCGGCGATGTAACCAGAATTTTGGAACTTTTAGTCGCTTTTGGTGCTTCCGAAGATATTTTGGTAGAAGCGCATCCACATATCGGGACAAATAAACTGCCCAAAATTATAGAAGATATTCGAAATAAAATCATCGAGTTTGGTGGACAGGTTTTATTTGATACACGAGTAACAGATATTCTGGTAAAGAATAATGAAGTAGAAGGAATCGTTACTCAGAATGGGGATAAAATTTTGTCGAGTAAATTGATTTTAGCTACGGGACATTCGGCGCGTGATATTTTTGAATTACTGGATAAAAAGAAAATATTTATCGAAGCGAAACCTTTTGCTTTGGGAGTTCGTGCAGAACATTCACAGGAATTAATAGATAGTATTCAATACAGTTGTGATTATCGCGCTGAATATTTACCGCCGGCGCCATATTCTATAGTAAAACAAGTTAACGGCCGCGGAATGTACTCGTTCTGTATGTGTCCCGGAGGTGTAATTGCGCCTTGTGCGACAAGTCCTGGCGAAGTAGTTACAAACGGCTGGTCGCCATCAAAAAGAGATCAGGTTACAGCAAATTCCGGAATTGTAATCGAATTAAAATTGGAAGATTTTAAACCTTTTGCAAAATTTGGCGCTCTTGCCGGAATGGAATTCCAAAAAAGTATTGAACAAAAAGCATGGCATTTGGCAGGAGAAACTCAAAAAGTTCCGGCGCAAAGAATGATCGATTTTACTCAAGATAAAGTTTCAGCAGATATCCCTAAAACCTCGTATGTTCCCGGAACAACTTCGGTTGAAATGGGACAGGTTTTTCCAGGATTTTTATCGCAGATTTTACGCGAAGGTTTTACAGAATTTGGAAAATCAATGCGTGGTTATTTGACTAATGAAGCCATTTTACATGCACCGGAAAGCAGAACTTCATCTCCAGTCAGAATCCCGAGAGATCCAATTAGTTACGAACATTTACAAATAAAAGGATTATATCCTTGCGGAGAAGGAGCAGGTTATGCCGGAGGAATTATATCAGCAGCGATTGATGGTGAAAAATGTGCCTTGATGATTGCAGAAACTTTAAAATAAAATATTTATGAAAGACTTCTTTTCTAATTTATTTGGCAGAAATAATGATCCAAAATCTATAGTGTCTTTTGATGTTATGGATGCTATATACACAAAATTATACAATGAAATAAACAATTTTGAATTTAAAATTCAGGGAATTCATGATACAGTTTTAGTGAATTTGTATTCATTTCCAGGTTCATTTGATTATAAAGAAGCGCAAGATGAAATTAAGAATTCAGGTTTAAAAAATGCTTACGGAGTTTTAAATGAATTGTATAAAAAAATAGATATTGGACCGGTTACGGAAGAACAAATGCTTCAGGAATTAGAATTCGATTATATTCATATTCAGTTTTACACAGAGCCAACTCCGGAAGTAAAAAAATACCTGAAACATGTTTTGCATAATTTCGTTATCTTTTTTTGTTGCACGAATAGCTTGGAAACAAATGATTTCAAAATATTATATAGTGGCGGTCATTTTATAAATTATACCAAAGGAATATTAGAAACGCAATCTGTTGATATAAAAGATCCAAAAACTGATATTCAGAAAATAGGATTTAAAGAGTTTGAAAAGGTTTTGCAGGGAATTTGCCAATACTTAAATATCGAAATTCCCGAAGGAGTTGAACTTCCATTTCATGAAAATTTATTGCTTGACGAAGAAGTTACGGTCGAGACTTTTGAAGAATTTATTAAGTTGGTTTCAAGAGGAGATATTGATGAGAAATTCGCTAAAAAAGAGTCCAAAAAATTGTTAAAGAATTTTAAAAAAGGACCAGAAAATTATCATGAATCGGTTGAGGCGCATTGGGCATTTTTTGAAAGTATAGATTGCTGGAACAGCGACTGGAAATTTGATCCCGAAGATGCAGAATATTTCATTTCAGAAATGATTGGCGAAGATCTTAATTTCAACTATCCGGAAGAAACCTATAGTCATGATTTATTTCCATATATTCAAACTGCTTTAGGAAAACGTGATCTTGAATTAATGACGTACGACACGCAAGGAGATAATTATTTGTTTTTTGTGGCAAAAAAAGAGGATGTCGGCAGGATTTTACAATTGTCTGAATTGACAAAGATTGAAATAAATCAGTTGTAGAATCTGGATTGAATTTTACCGCAAGAGGGATTGTGGAGAAGTACGCGGATAAAACGGATTCGCTAAAGCGAAAATGCGGATAAAAATCTGCAAAATCTGCGAAAGATAAAAAAACACCATATCAAAAATATTTGTTTTCTCACGGAAAACAGATTGACAAGTTTGCGGGAAAACTGCGACTGAAACCTGCGACTGGAAACTGCGACTAAAATTTTTAAGCCCAGATTATTCTCTACGGAATCAAAATAATTTTCCCCGTACTTTTTCGGCTTTCAAGATAATCATGCGCTAATTTACCTTCAGATAATTTGAAGGAAGTTGGTTGTGAAAGTGTAATTTTTCCATCAATAATCCAGTTGAATAATTGATTTGCTCTTTTGATTCTTTCTTCTTTAGAATTTAAATAGCTCCATAAATCACCACCGGTTAAAGTTTTGGATGTATCCATTAGCATTCTCGGATCTACAGGTTCAGGATCTCCACCTGCCATTCCGAAGAAAACGACTTGCCCACATTCTTTGGTGACTTCAAAACTATCCGCTAAAGTGCTTCCGATACTGTCATAAACGACATCAACGCCATTTGGGATTATCTTAAATAGATCTGATTTCCAATCTTCGTGATATAGAAATACGTGATCTGCACCTTGTTCAATGGCAACTTTTGCTTTGTCTGACGATGAGGTTAAACCAATAACATTCGCTCCTAAAAGTTTGCTGATTTGGGTCAGAAATTGTCCAACTCCGCCGGCAACAGCATGAATTAAAACCGTTTCGCCTTTTCTTGTTTTATGACTATCTGTTGCAAGATAATGTGCTGTTAAGCCTTGTAATAATATCGAAGCTGCAGTTTCAAAAGAAATGGCTTCAGGTAAAGGGAGAACATGTTTTATATTAACGGCAACCAATTCTGCGTTTGCAAAAGGAACATCGGCGAAAGCCACACGATCACCAACTTTATATTCCGGATGATTGTTTGTGTCGACTATAATTCCGGCACCTTCATAACCCGCAATAAAAGGCGGATTTCCTTTTAAATGATAGTTTCCTTTTCGTCTGTAAACATCAGCAAAATTTAGTCCGATGGCTTTCATTTCGACTAAAATCTCATCGATTTTTAATACAGGATTCGGAATTTCGATATATTCTAAAACATTTGAATCTCCGAAAGTTGAGAAGGTAAGTGCTTTCATTTTTAAATTGAATTAAGGATGCAAAGTACGATAAAATTAAAGATTATGTTTTGGCAGCTGGTACTGAATTAGGTTTTAAGATGCAATCTTATTTTTGATCTCAGTTAGGGTTAAGATTTATTTTAACATAAAAGCCACCACAAAGTAAAATAATTCAATTTTCCATCTTTAAAATAAAATAGAAAAGCATCGTCATTTAATTCTTTTAAATAAAACCTAAATCTTACCTCGTTTGGATTTTCTGTAGTTTCCATTTTTGAATTCGGGAATTTACTTCTAAATTCATTTAATGTGGTATTTTTGTTCAATATTATATTGTGTGAAATAATTTTAAAAGAATTATTATCAGCAAAGCCGGTATCAAATAATACGATATGGTTATTGGTGGCAAACTCAATATTTTTACTATATATTGTTGTTATTTCTCCATTAAATTTGCTAAATACCCCTGTTTCTCGATTTTCCTCTCCGTAAGTTTTAGTCATCCATTCTCTGTCTATCCAATCAAACGGACTTCCACATTCCCAAATTCGTGTTTTTGTAGAATCAATGTGAGTATAAATCGATTCAAATTCTACTTTAGACAATATTACTCTATGATCATTGATTAAGACGTTTTTGATCGTAATAAATTTTAAATCATAAATAGACTTATTGCCAAATTTTGTTTTTGCTATTGATGGGCTGACGCTCTCTTTATTAATTGATTTTTTAAACTCTTTTTCTTCTTTATTATGGTTATTACAAGCTGTTAATATTGTGAAAAGGAATAAAAATAAATATTTTTTCATTTGTTTAATGATTTTTTTTTGGCTTTTGAACATAGAGGTTCGCCGGACAATATCTACATTATATTTTAGGGAATTTCATTTCGTTGAAAGTACTTTTTTGAGTCGCTAATTTCTCGACATCCTGCCATTTTCTTGGAGATTCTACAGATAGATTTTCATAGGAATCTTTTGTTATAGCAATGTCATCTTCGATACGAACACCAATATTCCACCATTTTTTATCACATTTACTGTTTGCAGGAATATATATCCCCGGTTCTACAGTTAAAATCATGTTTTCTTTTAGATTGCCCATATAATTTCCTTTGTCATGAACATCTAAACCCAGAAAATGCGAACAGCCATGCGGATAATAAATTCTAACATCTTTAGGATCTGTAATAATACCGAGTTTGATTAAACCCGCGGCAACAACTTCTTTTGATTTTTGGGTCAAATTCTGGATTGGAGTTCCGGGTTTGCAAATTTTAAAAACCTCTTCCTGCGCTTCATAAACTAATTGATAAATGGCTTTTTGTTCTTCGGTAAATTTTCCGTTAGCAGGAATTGTTCGCGTAACATCAGCCGAATAACCGTGATATTCAGATCCTACATCCATTAGTAATAACTGATTATCAATTTTTGTGGAGTTGTTTTCTCCGTAATGCAAAATGCAGCCATTTGCTCCGCCACCTACAATTGGCGGATAACCTTCACCTTCGGCACCATAATGCCTGTGAATGTAAGCGTGAATCCCGTCAGCTTCGTTTTCGCTCATCTCTGGCCCAACTGCTTTCATGACTTCGTTATGGGCAATGCAGGAAAGCTGAATAGTTTTACGCATTAAAACCATTTCTTCGGGTGTTTTTATTTCTCGAAGTGAGTTTGTAATGTTTGTGAATAAATCTATCGAAGCTTTATCTTCAATTGTAATTCCGGCTTTAGTTTTAAAGGAGTCTAATAATCCGTAAAGATCAAATCCGCTTTTATCATTACCAATATCGGTTGGGATTTTGTCATAAATTACCTTGTCGAATTTCTTTAAATCAATTACAAAATCTTTAAAGTCTTTTCCGTTATAAACAGTGTTAATTCCTAATTTAGATTTTACGCCTTCAATTCCCAAACGTCTTCCTGTCCACATTTCGCGAGAAGCATTTTTTTCCCGGACAAAAAGAATTTCGTTGTATTTTTCAGTTGCCTGAGTTTCTTTAAAAATAAATAAAACGGCATCCGGTTCTTTATAACCTGATAAATAATACATATCAGGATTTTGGTGAAAATTATAATTGATATCTTTTGAAAAAACTCTTTCAGGATAAGAAAAAATTACGGCAACAGAATTTGCCGGCATTAAATTTCTAAAAGCTTCTCTGCGCCCTTTATGAAATTCTTTTGAGAGATAATCTGTTGGTAAATTTTCCTGAGATCGAATTTGTGAAGTGGTAATTAATAAGGCAAAGAATAATAATAATTGCTTCATTTGATGGTTTTTGGTGATTGATTTTGATTTTTTAATTAATGCAAATTACAAAAAATATGAATTGCTAGTGTAGAAAAAAGTTTGCCACGAATTTCACGAAAATCCACTAATTTTTTTATTTATAATGTTTAATTCTAATTCGTGATAATTCGTAAAATTCGTGGCAAAATAACAAAAAAAAACCGTTCATTTTCATGAACGGCAACTACTATTAACCAATGTAAAGTCTGCTATTTCTTTTTTAGTTTGTCTTTAAAGACTTTTTCGAATTTTTCGATTTTCGGCTGGATTACCATTTTGCAATACGGCTGGCTTTTATTGTTTGCATAATAATTCTGATGATAATCTTCGGCTTTATAAAAAGTTTTAAAAGGTTCTACTTTTGTCACAATAGGACTGCTGTAGACTTTTGCTTTGTTTAATTCGGCAATGATGCTTGTGGCAGCATTTTTTTGTTCGGCATTTTTATAGAAAATCACAGAGCGATATTGTGTTCCCACATCCGCACCTTGTCGGTTTAAAGTTGTAGGATCATGAACGGTAAAGAAAACTTTGAATATTTCATTAATATCCGTTTTTGTTTTGTCATAAGTAATTTGAACTACTTCGGCGTGACCGGTTGTTCCGGTGCAAACTTCTTCATATGTTGGGTTTGCCACTTTTCCTCCGGCAAAACCGGAAACTACAGATTTTACTCCGTCAAGATTTTCATAAACAGCTTCAACACACCAATAACAACCTCCGCCCAGCGTAATGGTTTCAAAGTTTGAAGTGTTTTTTGCTGTAGCACTTTGTGCAAATCCGTTCAGGGATAATGCCAAAACGCAAATCAAAAATATATTTTTCATTTTCTTATAGTCTTAATTATTTAGTATCAGGAACAAAGTCAAGTGCAATCGAATTCATGCAATAACGTTTTCCGGTTGGTTCAGGGCCATCATCAAATAAATGTCCTAAATGTCCACCGCAACGTCCGCAAAGCGCTTCGATTCTCTCCATTCCCAGTGTGTTATCATTTTTATATACTACGCTTTTTTTGTTGTCTTGTTCAAAAAAGCTTGGCCATCCGCAACTGCTTGCAAATTTGGCACCGGATCTAAAAAGTTTATTACCACATGAAGCGCAATAATAAGTTCCTTTTTCGTCTGTATTCCAGTATTTTCCTGTAAAAGGTCTTTCGGTATCTGCATTACGCATTACGTCATAAACATCTTCCGGTAATACTTTTTTCCATTCGGCATCAGTTACGTTTAGTTTCGTTGTATCAGTATTCGAATAATAAGGATTCCCGGGTTTAGTGATTTTGTTTTCCATGACAACTGTTTTGGTATTTTGTTTTTTTGCATTTTGCCCGCATGCCTGCAATATAAAAAGCGGAATTAAAAAGCAAAGGCTGAAGATTTGGGTTTTTGTTTTCATTTGTTTTTGAGTGCTTTAATTCTGTGATTCAAAGATACGACTAGAATTCGCGTTGAAATGTCGTGTAATTTACAATTGAGATATTTTTAAGTATGTTTTAACTTTTCTTTATTTACGTAAAATAGAAGGTTGTAGTTTTTAAGGCTTAATTTTTAAGGTTTTTTGAATCTCTTTATTTTGTATTTTGCTGCTAATCAAAATTTTGTAAAATGCAACGCTCGTTAAACTTTTCACAATCTCGCCTAGGATTTTCAAGCCATTACTTTTTTCGTATTTTTGTTTGATCAATAATACCTATGATAGAAGAAAACGTAATATTAGTAAACCAAAACGATGAGCAAATTGGCTTAATGCCAAAATTAGAAGCACATGAAAAAGCAGTTTTACATCGCGCTTTTTCGGTTTTTATTTTAAATGATAAAAACGAAATTATGCTACAGCAGCGTGCTCATCATAAATATCACTCGCCTTTACTCTGGACTAATACCTGTTGCAGCCATCAGCGTGAAGGAGAAACGAACGTTGACGCAGGAAGCAGAAGATTGTTTGAAGAAATGGGTTTTAAAGCTGAACTGAAAGAACTTTTTCACTTTATTTACAAAGCACCTTTTGATAACGGTTTAACAGAGCATGAATTAGACCATGTTATGATTGGGTATTACAATGATAATCCTGCCATAAATCCTGAAGAAGTTGAGGATTGGAAATGGATGACAATTGAAGATGTAAAAGCAGATATTGAAAAACAACCCGAAATTTATACCGTTTGGTTTAAAATAATTTTTGATCAATTTGATCATTATTTAGAAGACCATAAAATTTAAACCCAGACTAACCAACCATCAAAATGAAAGTAACCATATCAAGAAAAGCGCATTTTAATGCTGCACATCGATTGCACAGAAAAGATTGGACATCTGAAAAAAACAATGCTGTTTTTGGAAAATGTAATAATCCCAATTTTCATGGTCATAATTATGGTTTAACAGTAAGTGTTACAGGAAAAGTTGACCCTGAAACTGGTTTTGTTCTCGATGTGAAAGTATTAGCGGATATTATACTGGAAGAAGTAGAGATACCGTTTGATCACAAAAACCTGAATCTGGATGTTCCGGAATTTCAGGATTTGAATCCAACTGCTGAAAATATTGCAGTTGTGATATGGAATAAAATTAGAAAAAGAATTCAACCCGATTTCGACCTTGAAATCGTTTTGAATGAAACGGACCGCAATTTTGTAACTTATAAAGGAGAATAATAAATGTCATTAAAAATAGGAGATATAGTTCCGAATTTTACTGCGAAAGATAGTCATGGAGAAGTTTTTGAAAGCCAAAGTGTTTTGGGGCGAAAACCGCTAGTGATTTATTTTTATCCAAAAGATAATACACCAGGATGTACCACTGAAGCTTGTAGTTTTAGAGATCAATACGAAGATTTTAAAGATTTAGGAGCAGAGGTTATTGGTATTAGCAGTGATAGCGTGAAATCGCATCATAAATTTGCTGATAAACATCAATTGCCTTTTATACTTTTATCTGATCAGGATAAAAAGTTGCGACATCTTTTTGGGGTGCGCGATAGTTTATTTGGTCTTTTACCGGGAAGAGTAACCTATGTGATTGACAGAAATGGTGTTGTTATTTTGATTTTTGATAGTATGAATGCGGGAAAGCACAT
This sequence comes from Flavobacterium sp. FlaQc-47, assembly GCF_044006475.1. Taxonomy (NCBI): domain Bacteria; kingdom Pseudomonadati; phylum Bacteroidota; class Flavobacteriia; order Flavobacteriales; family Flavobacteriaceae; genus Flavobacterium; species Flavobacterium sp. FlaQc-47. The sequence goes on from NZ_JBIPCQ010000005.1 coordinate 200,923, forward strand.
CCCGAAAGCTCTTGCAACTGTCAAAGAATTAGTATTGTAGAAATAAAAAATAGTATCAGTTTGATATTAAATTAATAAAGATATTAGCACTAAAAAACATGAATCCAAAATCATATCCTTTACAATTTGAACCTATCTTAAAAGATAGAATCTGGGGCGGAGAAAAACTAAAAACGCTCCTTAATAAACCAATTTCATCTAAGATAACCGGCGAAAGCTGGGAATTGTCTACTGTAGAAGGTGATATAAGTGTTGTTGCTAATGGAGTTTTGAAGGGAAAATCATTGATGGAACTTATTGATGAAACGCCAAACGAAATTCTGGGAACCAAAGTTTATAGTCGATTTGGAAAACAATTCCCCTTGCTTTTTAAATATCTGGACGCAAGAGAAGATCTTTCGATACAAGTTCACCCAAATGATAAACTGGCAAAGGAACGTCATAACTCTTTTGGTAAAACCGAAATGTGGTATGTAATGCAGGCAGATCAGGATGCAAGAATCATTGTGGGTTTTAAGGAAAGTTCAAGTAAGGAAGAATATCTGAAACATTTAAATGATAAAACATTAGTTTCGATTTTAGATGATGTAAAAGCAAAAGCCGGAGATGTTTTCTTTCTGGAAACCGGAACAGTTCATGCTATTGGTGCAGGATTAGTGGTAGCCGAAATTCAGCAAACATCTGATATTACCTATCGTTTATATGATTTTGACCGCAAAGACGCTCAGGGAAATACCAGAGAACTTCATGTTGATTTAGCGCTTGATGCAATTAATTATAATAGAGTAGAAACTCAGAAAAAATATGAGACAAAAGCAAATACTTCAAACGAAGTAGTAGATTGTCCTTATTTTACCACCAATTTTATTCCGCTTGACGGAAGAATTGAAACCAGTAAAAACGGAGAAACTTTTACGGTTTATATGTGTGTCGAAGGAAGTTTTGAAATTGAATATGACGGTTTCAAACAATCCTATATAAAAGGCGATACGATTTTAATTCCGGCTGAGATAAATGCATTTATTTTAAGCGGAAAAGCTTCTATTTTAGAAATTTACATTTCATAGCGCTTAATAAAAAGATTATATGTACTTTTGCAGTCGCAAATTAAAATTAAAAAGAAAATGGCAAACGTTAAGAATTTAAAGAAAGACATCAACTTCGTATTAGGAGATATTATAGAGGCAATTTACTTATTTGAAATGTCTACAACAGGAAATCCTACTCCGGAAACGAATACTTTGATCGATGAAGCTATCGCTGCTTTTGATACTTTGATCACAAAAGTGAATGCTAAAAACGTTGAAAACAAAAAAGCACACTTCAAACAAATCAATGTTGAATTGGAAGAAACTGCTAATCAATTGATTGCTAAAATCAACGAATTGTAAGCAAAAAAAAGTATAAAAAAGTGCAAATATATTTTGGTAAAACGAAAAACCGCTTTATATTTGCACCCGTAATGAGTCGCCAGCGTAGCTCAGTTGGCTAGAGCAGCTGATTTGTAATCAGCAGGTCGTGGGTTCGAGTCCCTCCGCCGGCTCAACATAAAACCATCACTTTTAGTGGTGGTTTTTTAATGAAATTAAACGCAAATTTATTTTGGAAATTCAAAAAAACCACTTTATATTTGCACCCGTAATGAGTCGCCAGCGTAGCTCAGTTGGCTAGAGCAGCTGATTTGTAATCAGCAGGTCGTGGGTTCGAGTCCCTCCGCCGGCTCAACGTAAAACCATCACTTTTTAGTGGTGGTTTTTTTTTGGAATAAAGTCAAAAATAAGTTCCAATTTTTCTAATTCCAAATCCCAATCTTGATGTAAAAGAGATTTTGTTAAGTATAAGTTGTCATTTCGACGCAAGGAGAAATCAAACAAGTAGCTCGATAAAGATTAAGGACATTTGCTGCAGAGTTATTAGCCATCAACACGAAAACCTGTGGAGAGAGAAAAAAATACCACAGAGCACCCAAAGATTTTTTACCAAGCAAGACGGATATAAACACAAAGACCACAAAGCTATGTCAACACAAAGCTTTGTGAACTAACTCACTCGACGATAAAAACTTGCGTGCTTTGCGGTAAAAATCATCCAGTAAATAAATGTAATCTCTCCGGGATATTTTTTTACTCCGTTAGGAGTTTAATATTGGTAGGATAAAAATCAACCCGAAAAATATCCCGTAGGGATTAAACTTTCTAAAGTCAATTTATTTATTGAATTATTAAACGAGCAACTTCAATTAACTACTAATCTCTTTTATGTTTCCACAACATTTAGTCTTGATCCGTTATTAGTGTGATTTTTCCTTGCGTCGAAATGACAGGATTATGATTTAAAATAAATCAAAATAGACTTGTCCGAAAAATTGTATTTTTTTTCAGTATCTTACATTGTTAAATATGTTTTTTACATATTGCTCGTATTACACTTAATCATTATCTTTGAATTATGAGCACACTTACAAAACCAAATCATATAGGGCGAAAAATTAGCCGTATTCGTGAACTTCGAGATATGAAGCAAGAAGCATTGGCGCAAGCTTTAGGAACAAACCAGCAAGCGGTTTCGGCTATTGAAAATAGTGAAACAATTGACGAAGATAAACTTGTAGAAATTGCAAAAGTTCTTGGTGTAACTGTGGATGCAATCAAAAATTTCTCGGAAGAAGCAATTTTCAATATTATTGGTAATACAATTAATAATCATGATAATGCTTCAATGAATTCAAATGTTCAATATCAGCCAACTTTTAATCCGCTTGATAAAGTTGTAGAGCTTTATGAACGTTTAGTTCAGGTTGAAAAAGATAAAATTGAGTATTTAGAAAAATTACATAATTTGAAATAATATTTTAAATGAAATTATAATAAATGAGAGACTCTGTTAGAGTCTCTTTTTTTGTACTTGTCATTTCGACCGTAGGGAGAAATCACATCCAGAGAGCAACGAACTGGTAAATCCGTAATGTGATTTCTCCCTACGGTCGAAATGACAAATTAATAACTAAATCTGAGTAGTAATTTAAAATAATTGTAACAATATTTTTCTTATGTTTGTTTCTTAACCAAAACAACTAATAGAAATGGAAGAAAATTCAGTTTTTGAAAAATTTGAGTTGCAGCTCAATGAATCTGCAAAAGGCTTTTTAAAAGAAACCGCAAAATGGGCTTATTTTTTATCCATTGTTGGCTTCATCGGGATTGGGCTTTTGATGATAGGGGCAATTTTTGCAGGAGCATTTTTGGCTACAATGGGATCAGTAATTCCCGGGGCAAATGCTATGGGAAGTTCTTTTGGAGCAATAATTGGTGTTCTTTATTTTATTCTTGCAGCAATTTATTTTTTTCCGGTTTATTACTTATTCAAATTTTCATCTAATGCAAAAAAAGCTTTTAGAGATAATGATTCTGAATCATTAACAAATTCATTGGAATACTTGAAATCTCATTATAAATTTATTGGTATTTTTATGATTGCCATTTTAGTATTGTACGGACTAATTTTTGTGTTTGCAATATTAGGATCTTTGGTAGGGAGATAAATAAAATTACAATCTTTTTAAAATCCAGATTCCAATTTTCAAAATGGAATGTATACATACAAAAAACGTCCTGAAATATTCAGGACGTTTTCGTTTATTATGTAATCTTAAAGCTATTTTTTTTCTTCCTTTTTAATGTCAGCAACATATTTGGTTAGTTTTTTTCCATAAAGAGATTGTGCAACTTTAGGTGTCATAGATTTTTGAATCGTATCAAGAAATTTAACATTGATATCATAAATCTCAGCTAACGCAATATAAGGTGCTATTTCGTGATCTTTATTGTTAAGCGCAAAATTTGTAGCGTACAAGTATTTTCTTTTAGTATTAGATTCTTGTTTTGCTGTAATGCTGTCAATCGCTTTTTGATCTTGACTTTTTATTGCATTAAATCTTGATTCAACCATAGAAAGGCTTTCGTCATTAAAACGAGAGTTGATCTTTTTGTATTCTTCGTATAATTCCTGATTTTTAGATCCTGTAATTTTAGCACCAAAAATAAAATTATCTAAGTTCGTGTCGATATTAATATTTCCCGGTTCAGCAAAAAACATAACATTATTATCTAATGAATTAGTTACACCGCGATCCAGGAATAAATAAAGCATTTCTGGAGATTCAAGTTTTATATCACTTTCAAACGACGAATTTCCATCTATTTTGATACTGTCAATAGCAACTAGGGCGGTATCTACTACTCTTTGAATATATAGAGTTCCGTTTTTTAGTCCTTTTATATTTCCTGTAAGGTGCAAACTGTCGGTTGATTCTTTTTTGCTGCAAGATGCTAATAGCGCAATTGTAACAAAAGCAATAATTGATTTTTTCATTGGTTTTTTAGATTTTGCTGCAAAATAAAGAAAATAGTTTGAATGTAGTATGTTGTGTTTCAATTTTAGTGAAAAAATAAATCCTGATCTATTTCTTAATTAAGATTGTTGATGTTTTTTCATATTCATGTATAAAAAGTGCATTTTAATCATGTCAAATTAAGGTTACAATTTTCAATCGAATAAAAAAAGCCCCGCAAATAATTTACGGGGCTTAGTGTGAAAATAACTTATGTAGTTATTTCTTATTTGATCATTTCAAAACTTCTTTTTACAAAAGCAGTCAAAGCTTCTCCTTTTAATAGGTTTTGCGATAATTTAGCTAAATCTAAAGCTTGTTTTACTAAATGTTCCTGATGTGTTTTGTCTTCAGTATTTAAAATACTATTTGCTAAATCAGAATTTGTGTTCACAATAAGATTATACATTTCAGGCATATTTCCCATCCCGAACATTCCACCGCCACCAGACTGACTCATTTCTTTCATTCTGCGCATAAATTCAGGTTGCGTGATAATGAACGGAGCTGCCTGACTGTCCATAGCTTCAAGTTGTACACTATATGCCTTAGGGATATAAGCTTCTAATGAAGTTTTAAGGCTTTCTTTTTCTTCGTCAGATAACTTAGAAATCGTGTTTTCGTCTTTTTTGATTAAATTATCAATATGGTCAGAATCTACACGAACAAAAGTTACATCTTTATTATCACCTTCAATTTTTTGAATCAAGTGAGAGATAATCGGAGAATCTAAAAGTAATACTTCGTATCCTTTTTCTTTTGCTGTTTCAATATAAGAGTGTTGTGCATCTTTGTTTCCGGCATACAGAATAACAAGTTTTCCATCTTTATCTGTTTGGTTGTCTTTCAGTTTCTCTTTTAATTCTTCAAGAGTAAAGTAAGTATCATCAACTGTAGGATATAAAAAGAAAGCACCTGCTTTTTCATAGAATTTATCTTCAGAAAGCATTCCGTACTCTAAAACGATTTTAATATCGTTCCATTTAGCTTCAAAATCAGCACGGTTTTCATTGAATAATGCTTTTAGTTTATCGGCTACTTTACGAGTAATGTAGTTAGAGATTTTCTTAACTGCACCATCTGCCTGTAAACCGGAACGGGAAACGTTCAACGGAATATCCGGTGAATCGATAACTCCTTTAAGCATTGTCAAAAATTCAGGTACAATTCCTTCTACGTTATCTGTAACGTAAACCTGGTTTTGGTACAATTGAATTTTATCTTTCTGGATTTGCATGTCTGAACCTAATTTTGGAAAGTATAAAATTCCAGTCAGGTTAAACGGATAATCTACATTTAAATGTATGTTGAATAACGGATCTTCAAATTGCATTGGATACAATTCTCTGTAAAAGCTTTTATAGTCTTCATCAGATAATTCCGTTGGCTGTTTTGTCCACGCCGGATTTGGATTATTGATGATGTTGTCTACTTCAACTTCAGTAAAAATATTATCAACATCTTCAGGAGCTACTTGTTCTCCCTTTTTTTGTTCTATTTTTTCTTTTCTTGTTCCAAATTTAATTGGAATAGGCATAAACTTGTTATACTTATTTAATAAACCGCTGATTTTTGAATCTTCTAAGAAATCAAGAGAATCTTCGGCAACATGCAAGATGATTTCCGTACCACGTGAAGTTTTGTCAGCCGGCTCTAAAGTAAATTCCGGGCTTCCGTCACATGTCCAGTGCGCAGCTGGCTCATCTTTATATGATTTAGTAATGATTTCTACTTTTTCTGCAACCATAAATGCAGAATAGAATCCAAGTCCAAAATGACCAATAATTCCAGAATCTTTAGCAGAATCTTTGTACTTGTCAAGGAACTCTTCGGCTCCTGAAAAAGCAACCTGGTTAATGTATTTCTCCACTTCGTCAGCTGTCATACCTAAACCCTGATCGATAATGTGGATTTTTTTACCCTCTTTGTCAATTTTGATCTCTATTACAGGATTTCCCAATTCTACTTTAGCTTCGCCAATGCTAATTAAGTGTTTTAATTTTAAAGTAGCATCTGTACCGTTGGAAATCAATTCACGCAAGAAAATTTCGTGATCGCTGTATAAAAACTTTTTGATTAAGGGAAAGATGTTTTCTACCGAAACATTAATTTTACCTGTTGTCATAGTTATTTAATTTATTAGTTTAAAGTGATGATTTTCATTTATTCAAATAGAATACCAATTGTTTTTTGAGTGACAAAATGGCGTAAGTGTTAATTTTGAAAGAAAATAATTAGATTCTAAAACAAAGTTTGGTGTTTGAATTGTATCTTTGTTAAAATAATAATTGTTAAATAAGTAAGTAATAACTTAAAAAAATGAACAAAATGAAGAAGATTCTTTTCATTTGCATGATCGCCACGATGTTATTCGCGTGTAAATCAGCTTCGACTACGGCTTCCCCGGAAGCAACTCCACTATCGACTAAACTTGACAGACCTACTCAAGTAGCTATTAAAGGAAATTGGGTATTAACCAATGTATCTTATGCAGGTTCTGACTACATAAAGGTAACATCTTTTGATCTTGCCGATTCTAAATGTTTTATTGGAAGTACCTGGAATTTTATTTCTAATAATAATAAAGGGACAATGAATTTAACTGCGCCAAGTTGTACGGCATTTACTTCACCAATTGTTTGGAGTATTAACAATCAGGGACTTTTTGTTCTTAAAATTGTTAATCCTGGAACAAAATCAAAAAATGTAAGAGATGGTTACTTATTAAAAGTTGCCGGTTTAACTGATACATCATTTCAGTTAATCGATAATATTAATGTAGGTGGACAAGTTAAGGATGTAACTTACCAATTTCAAAGAGCAAATTAAAAAATAAAAATATACAATATGAAAAAGATAACAGTTTTAGGTTTGAGTAGTTTACTTGTTTTAGTAAGTTTCTTTGCAAGTTGCGATTCAGTAAAAAACGCTAATAATACACAAAAAGGAGCCGGAATTGGAGTAGTTGCCGGTGGTTTAATTGGTGGTATTTTAGGAAATAATTTAGGAAAAGGTGGAAACACTGCTTTAGGAGCTGCAATTGGAGCTGCTGTAGGTGGTGGAACTGGTGCCCTTATTGGAAACAAAATGGACAAACAAGCCCGTCAAATTGATCAGGCTTTACCAGGTGCATCTGTAGAAAGAGTTGGAGAAGGAATTCACTTAACTTTAAATGAAAACTCTGTTCGTTTTGATACTAACAAATCAACATTGACGCCTCAGGCAAAAACAAATTTAGATAAATTAGTTTCTGTATTTAATGAATATGGAGATACTGATATTCAAATTTTTGGTTATACTGATAATACAGGAAAACCAGAATATAACTTAACGCTTTCAGGACAAAGAGCTGCATCTGTGCAAGCTTATTTAGTTGCAAAAGGATTAAAATCAAGCCGTTTCAAAACTTCAGGTTTAGGAATCGCTGAACCTATTGCTACAAATGATACTCCGGAAGGAAGAGCGCAAAACCGTCGTGTAGAGTTTTCAATCACTGCAAATGACAAAATGGTAAATGATGCTAAATCTGAAGCTGGAAAATAAGTTTCAAACGCAATAAAATTTCTTAAAAGCTGTTTCATAATTGAAGCAGCTTTTTTTTGACTTTAGAAATTAAACATTGTAAATTTGACCTTTCAAATACAACCCATGCTCGACATTCAAAATATATCTTTTACGTATACCGACAGCCCAGTTATAAAAAACGTTTCCTTTACCATAAATAAAGGTGAAAATATTGCTATTATTGGCGAAAGTGGCTGCGGAAAAAGCACGCTTCTTAAATTAATGTACGGCTTATATGACTTAAACGAAGGCAAGATTTTTTATAATGAAAAGCCTGTTTATGGTCCTAAATACAATTTGATTCCCGGAATGCCTTTTATGAAATACCTGGCTCAGGATTTTGATTTGTCTCCTTTTGAAACCGTAGCCGAAAATGTTGGAAAATTTCTCTCCAATGGTTTTGCGAATATGAAAAAACTTCGTGTTCAGGAATTACTGGAAATGGTAGAAATGGAGAACTTTTCAAACGTAAAAGCAAAGTTTTTAAGTGGAGGACAACAACAAAGAGTTGCCTTAGTAAGAGTTCTGGCTTTAGAACCGGAAGTGATTTTATTAGATGAGCCTTTTAGTCAGATTGATGCTTTTAGAAAAAATGCTTTGCGCCGAAATTTATTTAAATATCTAAAACAAAAAGGAATCACCTGCATTATTGCGACCCACGACAGTACCGATGCTTTATCTTTTGCAGATCAGGCAATCGTAATGCGTGGTGGAGAACTTATTGTAAAAGATGATCCGATAAAAATTTATGAAGATCCTCAAACTAAATATGTGGCATCACTTTTTGGAGAAGTAAATGAATTACCAACTCATTTACTACTTTCTTATGAAGATGAAACCCATAAAACTTTAGTTTATCCGCATCAATTTAAAATGGTTGCCGAATCTAATTTGCCGGTAAAAATTAGAAAAACGTATTTTAGAGGAAATCATTATCTAATTGAAACTGTATATAAAAGACAATTAGTATTTTTTGAAAGTGAAATTGATCTGCCTCTGGATCAGGAAATATTCTTAGCATTAAATTATCTTTAATTATCTAATTTGACATTAGATAATTAGATATTTTTTCTTAAAAACAAACAAACCCGACAGATTTTAAATCTGTCGGGTTTTGTCTTTATAAATAATAAGGAAATCTAGTTTTTTAAATATTTTTCTAAAAACTGATCTTGTTCCCAAAGCAGGTGTAAAATGTTTTCTTTGGCAACATAACTGTGTGCTTCTTTAGGTAAAATCACCATTCTTGCTGTTGCTCCCAAACCTTTTAAAGCCTGATAATAACGTTCTGTTTGCAAAGTAAAAGTTCCCGGATTATTATCTGCTTCACCATGAACTAATAAAAGAGGTGTTTTCATTTTATCGGCATTCATAAAAGGAGACATTGCAGTATAAACTTCTGGCACTTCCCAGTAATTGCGTTGCTCTGTCTGGAAACCAAACGGAGTCAAAGTTCTGTTGTACGCACCACTTCTGGCAATTCCGCAAGCAAATAAGTTAGAATGTGTAAGTAAATTAGCTGTCATGAAAGCTCCGTATGAATGTCCTCCAACAGCCACTTTTTTGCGATTAATATATCCTAAAGCATCAACAGCATCAATTGCAGCAGCTGCATTATCTACTAACTGAGTAATAAAGTTATCATTAGGTTCTGTAGTTCCTTCACCAATAATTGGGAAAGCAGCATCATCTAAAACGGCATATCCTTTTGTTACCCAATATACAAACGATCCATAATAAGGAACAGTAAATTCGTTTGAGTTTTGAGTCGATTGTCCTGCACTATTTTTGTCTTTGTATTCAGCAGGATAAGCCCAGATTAATAAAGGCAGTTTCTCTTTTTTTGCTTTGTCATAACCGGCAGGCAAATATAAAGTTCCTGAAAGTTCAACGCCATCTTTACGTTTGTATTTGATTACTTCTTTACTAACATCTTTTATACTTTCAAATGGATTTGCAAAGTAAGTAATTGGTGTCAGGCTATTTTGTTTTTTGATATTTCTAAAATAGTAATTTGGATATTCACTTTTAGACTGAATCTGAACTAAAACTTTACCGGTTTTAAAATCTTCGATTCCTAATAAATCTTCTTTTTTATCTTTATAAGCCGACGTGTAAATACGTTTTGCTTTTAATGTCTTTAAATTAAATTCATCAATAAAAGGAAATTGTCCTTCTTTAGTATAACCTTCACCAATACGAAATGCATTGTCTTTTTCGATCGCTAAAACGTATTTATTGTATTCATTTTTTTTGGTTTCAAAAGCTCCCGGATCTGAATAAACATCTTGTTGGTTTCTGTCTGTAATTACCTTTGGCTGCTGAGACGGATTTGACGGATTGATTAAATACGTTTTCGTATTACGGGTGTCATACCATTCGTCACTTAAAAAAGCAATATTATCATTACCCCAAATAATATCGTTATAACGCTGAGGTACTTTTGTTAATGAAGTTGCATTGTTTATAAAAGGAGCATCCCAAAGATAAACTTCGTCTCTGAAATCTACTTTATTTGCAGGATCTCCTTCGTCTAAAGCTACAACATAAGCTAAAGTTGCAGGTTTGTCATTTCTCCAGATCATTTCTCTTTTTCCTTTGCGAACTGCCATAAAACCTTTCGGTATTACTTCGTTTAACGGAACTTCGTTTACAGTTTTAACTTCGTTTCCTTTTGCATTATAAACAATAGTTTTAGAAGGAAATCTGTTTAAAGGAACTACATATGAAAACGGTTTCTGGATCGTCGTCAACATAATATAATTTCCGTCTGGCGAAATTCTTTCTCCCGCATACATTGCAGCATCTTTGAATAAAGTCGCGGTTCCGTTAAGGTTGACTTTATAGAGTTCAGAAGTCATGATGTTTTCAAAATTGATTTCATCATTCTGATTTTTCAACATGTCAGGATAGGTTCTGTTTTGGGATTTTACTCCGGCAGTATTAGAAATAATAGGTCCGGTTGGTAAATCTTTTTTAGAATCTAATAATGGTTTTCTGTTTTTAGGTAACATTTTGACTAAAATAGTTTCATTGTCTAAAAACCAGCTAAACGGATTTCCAAGATTTGCATTTACCGTTGCATCAGTAAGTTTGGCCGCTTTTGCAGTTGCAACATCTAAAAACCAAAGTTCAACCCCTGATTTTGTAGTATGCGAGAACAAAATTTTCTTGTCATTTGGTGACCAGACGATGTTGCTTATTTTTGGATTTGTTGGCAAACCGGTAACTTGTATTTCATCTTTACCGCTAATTTTTCTTAATTTAAGATTAGTCGTGTATGTTGCAGTGCTTGAAATATTTGTTGTTGGATTAATTCTTAAACCTGCTAAACGAAGTTCATCCTGATTAAGATCGTCTAATGTTTTATAAGTGTTTCTGTACATTAGTAACAGATTCTCTTTTTTAGTATCCATAGATACAAGTGGCGCTTTTTCGTAATCAGCTAAATCTAAAATAGATTTTGATGGTTTTTGATAGGTTAAATTTTCCTGAGCAAAGGCAAAAAAGCCAATGTTTAGAAATAAGAAGAGTGTAACCTTTAATTTCATAATTTGAATTTTTGGAGTTTAATAAATGGTATTTGTATTGTTTGACTAAAGTACTTCAAACTTGTTACATTTTATTTGTTATTTTTCACAGTTTTCATTGTTTTTAGATAAAAACTGATTTTTCAAAATGTAAATAGTATTTATTCGATATATAATTAAATTATAATAAATTGTCAATTACGAAAAAAACACTAATTTGTACGCTAATGTTTTAAACAATACTTAGATTTGCATTCCAAATTTTTAACAAATAATAAAAGAATATGTATCATTCAAAAATAGCGGGCTTAGGATATTATGTTCCTTCAAATGTTGTGACCAACGATGATTTGTCGAAGATTATTGATACCAATGATGAGTGGATTCAGGAGCGCACGGGAATTCAGGAGCGTCGCCACATTATTCGTGGGGAAGATACCACAACCACAATGGGAGTAAAAGCAGCTAAAATTGCTATTGAACGTTCTGGCGTTGCCAAAGAAGATATTGATTTTGTAGTTTTTGCTACATTAAGTCCGGATTACTATTTTCCAGGTCCCGGAGTTTTAGTACAACGCGATTTAGGATTAAGAACAGTTGGAGCATTAGATGTCAGAAATCAATGTTCTGGTTTTGTTTATGCTATTTCTGTGGCAGATCAATATATTAAAACCGGAATGTATAAAAATGTTTTGGTAATTGGTTCTGAGGTTCATTCAACAGGTTTGGATATGACAACTCGCGGGCGTGGAGTTTCGGTAATTTTTGGAGATGGAGCAGGAGCGGCTGTTTTAAGCCGTGAGGAAGATTTGACAAAAGGAATTTTATCTACGCATTTACATTCAGAAGGACAACATGCCGAAGAATTATCTTTGAAAGCACCAGGAATGGGAGCGCGTTGGGTAACGGATATATTGGCTGATAATGACCCAAATGACGAAAGTTATTATCCTTACATGAACGGACAATTTGTATTTAAAAATGCAGTAGTTCGTTTTGCTGAAGTAATTAATGAAGGTTTAGAAGCAAACGGTTTACAAGTTTCAGATATTGATATGTTAATTCCGCATCAGGCGAATTTGAGAATTTCACAATACATTCAAAACAAATTCAAACTGAGCGACGATCAGGTTCATAATAATATCCAGAAATACGGAAATACAACTGCAGCATCTATTCCAATTGCTTTAACAGAAGCTTGGGAACAAGGAAAAATCAAATCAGGAGATACAGTTGTTTTAGCTGCTTTTGGTAGTGGTTTCACTTGGGCAAGCGCAATCATTAAATGGTAAATTAATTCATCTTGCATTATATTTTTAAAACCTGCTCTTTTTTAGATCAGGTTTTTTTATATTTTAGTGTTTTGTTACACCAATAATTAAATCATCTCTTCAAATAACAATGAAAAAAAATCAACTTGAAATAGCCTGCTTCAATTACGAATCATCTATTATTGCGCAGGAAAGTGGTGCGGACAGAATTGAATTGTGTGATAATATGCAACTTGGCGGAACGACACCTAATGCGGTTTTAGCCGTAAGAGTTCGTGAAAAACTTTCAATTAAAATGCACGTTATCATCAGACCTCGTGGTGGAGATTTTGTTTATAGCGATGAAGAATTTGTGGAAATGAAACAAGATATAAAACAGCTAAAAAAACTAGGTGTTGATGGTTTTGTTTTTGGAATTTTAAATCCTGACGGGAGTGTCAATAAAAAGCAAAATCGGGAATTAGTCAATTTAGCCAGTCCGTTATCCTGTACTTTTCACCGTGCTTTTGATGTGGTTAATTCTTTTGAAAGAGGTATCGAGGATGTAATAGATTGTGGATTTAAAACTATTCTGACTTCCGGCAGAGGAAAAAACGTTGAAGAAGGATTTGACGATTTAATAAAGATTCAGCAACTTGCCAAAGACAGAATTGAAATTATGCCCGGGGGAGGTTTACGATCTTCAAATATTAAATTATTGCAGGAAAAACTGGAACCTACTTTTTACCATTCATCAGCTATTACAGATAATACAGAAACGGCAAATCCCGAAGAAATAAAAGAATTGAAAAATTTTCTATAGGTAATAAATAAAATAAGAAAAGCCTGGAGTTGGCAAACTCCAGGCTTTTCTTTTCTACAAAACTATTAAAATCTACTAATAGAAGTGGGATTAAAACATTCCGCCGCCACCTTTACTAGTGTTGTCTTCTCTTTGTTTGCGTTCTAAATTTTTGATTTTTGCACCACCAAAATTATATGTTAAACCTAAATAAACCGTTTGACTTTCCCATTTAAATTGTCCCTCATGCGCATATGGATACATAGCATCAAAAGAATATTTCATTGTATTGAAGACGTCATTAAAACGTAAACTGATGTTCATCTTACTGTCTAATAATGTATAACGTGAACCTATGTCCATTTTGTACATTTCGTGGCTATTATTTTGAAGTCCGTCAACTCCACCTCTGTAAAAACCAAATAATAAAAAGCTTAAACGTTTGTTTGCTTTAAAGTTTGAGTTCATTCGCCCATTAAATGCTGCAACAGTAACTTTTCTGTCAATTGGACTACTTGTTTGTGTTACAGGATCGTATGAAAATACAACTCCTTGTTGATCAATGCTTGAAAAATCAATAGATGGTGAAATATCCCACCATTTTGTTATTTTGTAATTAAATGAAACTTCAAAACCATAAGATGTGTTATGATCATAATTTGTATAAGTCAGGATTTGCTTATTACCAGTTGCATCAGTATCATCCGGATATAAAATTCTGCTTATTTGATCATTTATGCTTCTATAAAAAACACCTGTAGTAAAACTTCCTTTTTCAAAAGTTTTAGTATAATTTATTTCTACCGAATTAGTAAACTGTGGTCTTAATTCAGGATTTCCTACTGAAGTTACTAACGGAGTTGAAAATTCACGAATAGGTTTTGTCTGCTCTAAACTTGGGCGGTCAACACGACGGCTGTAGCTAAATTGCAAAGTATTTTTCTCGTTTAGGTTGTATGTAAAATACGCTGATGGATATAATGTAATATAATCATCATTAAATTTTTCAAGTCCGCTATTTAGATTAGCTTCTACTTTGTAGCTTTCAAAACGAGCACCTACTTGATAGCTGAATTTTTTAAATTTCTGACCAAATGTTACATAAGCTGAATAAATATCAGTATCATAAGTATAATTAGTAACCGGGATTGCTGCAAGTTGATTTCCTGTAATATAATCATTGTCAGTTTTAGTAAGTCTTGCTTCGGCACCAGCCTCAAGAGTCGTTTTCTCATTTAAAGGATTTACGTAATCAACATTCAGAGTAGTTAATTTGCGTGTTCCTTTTATATAATCATCATAAATAACATTGTTTTGAGTATTGTCAGTATTTATTGTCTGAGTATCAAAAGATGAATATTGAGTTTCCTTGTTATCACTATAATTTCCTTCAAAATCTAAAGTATGACCTTCTTTTTTAAAGATATGTTTGTAGGCTAAATTATAAGTACCAACCTCGTCTGGTCCTGAATATTTAGATTTTTGAAAGATATTGGCAACATCAGAATCGGCTACATTATTATAATCAATCGCAGTATCTACAAATCCTTTTCCGTTTGATTTATTTTGGTTAGTGTAGATAGATAACGTGTTATGATCGTCAATTAAATAATCCATACCAATTTTATATAAATAGGAGTCATTATCATTTAAAACATCAATTTTTTGAAGAACTTCAGGATCTAATCTTTTGATGAAACCATTGTTTTGATACGTTCCGAAGTTTTGTCCCACATTTCCAAAGAAATTTACTTTTCCGGTTTTGTAATTCAAGTTTAAAGATTGGTTGTATTTAGCCGTTTCTCCAAAAGTGATTCCCCCACTATAACTTCCGTTAAAACCAGTATTGGCATTTTTGTGTAAAACAATATTGATAATTCCGGACATTCCTTCAGGATTGTATTTTGCACTTGGATTGGTAATCAACTCGATTTTTTTGATAGAAGTCGATGGAATTTGTTTTAATAATTGAGCAGGATCAATATTAGATGGTCTTCCGTCAATTAATACACGAACATTGTCGTTTCCGCGAAGCGAAAGTTTTCCGTCCTGATCAACATTTACTGATGGAATGTTGTTCATAATATCAGAGGCAGAAGCTCCTGCAGTTGTCAAATCTTTCCCGACAGTAATTATTTTTCGGTCAATTTTTTGTTCTATAGTCGAGCGGTCACTTACGATATTGACACCTTTTAGTTGTGTTGCTTCCTCTTCAAGAGAAACATTGATTGTTGCTGTTTTTTTATTGTCACTTAAAATAATCGATCCTGTATATTTTTTAAATCCAATGTATTGAATTTCGATTGTATAACTTTTTAGGGCTAAGTTTTTGATGGCAAAAGCCCCATTATCGTCCGTATTAACTCCTGAAATCTGTTTTCCGTTGTCTTTGATTGTTACGGTTGCATAAGAAATAGGTGCGTTATTTGATTTTTCGGTAATTTTTCCGGAAACTGTTCCTGAGTTTTGGGCTTGTGCTGTTGCAATTACACCCAGTAATGCGAACAGAAAGAATTTTAATTTCATAATGTGGTATTGATTATTTTTGATTTGATTGATGATGATGATTGTTTTTTTGTTTTTTGTTTTTTCTTCAAAACGAATTCAAAGTTCTTATTAAGACTCTTTTGTCACAAATATGTTACAGGAAAAACTAAAAAAAATTATGTTTTTTTTAAGAAGCCCTGTTTTTTAATAGATTAGCATTTTAATTTTTTGATAATTTTAACAATCAGAATAAAATAATTTTTACGAAATTAGAAGTGTTTTGTTGTATTTTATATCTTTTTCATTTTCTGTAATTGGTGAATAAGCAGTATATTTGCTCACTTTAAAAATAAGTTTACATGTCATTATCACAAATTCTTACACCTTCTATACAAAAAGCAATACAAGCATTATTTGATGTTACTGTTGATAAAATTGAATTTCAAACCACTAGAAAAGAGTTTGAAGGCGATATTACAATGGTGATTTTTCCTTTGCTAAAAGTGATTAAAAGCAATCCTGTAGAATTAGGAAATAAAATTGGAAATTATCTGGTTGAAAATCTATCCGAAGTAATACGTTTTAATGTTGTTTCGGGATTCCTGAATATTGTAATTTCAGATAGTTATTATTTGAAATTCTTTAATGAAATAAAAGACAATCAAAAATTTGGATATGTAACGCCAAATTCTGATGATAAGGCAATTATGGTCGAATATTCTTCGCCAAATACCAATAAACCATTACATTTAGGACACGTTCGTAACAATTTGTTAGGATATTCTGTAGCTGAAATTATTAAAGCTTCGGGTAAAAAAGTCTACAAAACACAAATTATAAACGATCGTGGAATTCATATTTGTAAATCTATGCTCGCTTGGCAGAAATTTGGAAATGGTGAAACTCCTCAAAGTTCAAATTTGAAAGGAGATAAGTTAGTTGGTAAATATTATGTTGAATTTGATAAAGCCTATAAAGCTGAGATTTCTCAATTAATTGAAACTGGTAAAACCGAAGAAGAAGCAAAAAAACAAGCACCTGTAATTATTGAAGCACAAGAAATGCTTAAAAAATGGGAAGCCGGCGATGAAGAAGTAATTTCTCTTTGGAAAATGATGAACGAATGGGTTTATGAAGGTTTTGCTACCACTTACAGTAATTTAGGAGTTAATTTTGATAAATATTATTATGAAAGTAATACCTATTTATTAGGAAAAGATGTTGTTCAGGTTGGTCTTGATAAAGGTGTTTTTGAAAAAGATCCTGATGGTTCGGTCTGGATTGATTTGACAGATGAAGGTCTTGATCGTAAAATAGTTTTACGTTCTGACGGAACTGCTGTTTATATGACACAAGATATAGGAACTGCAATTCAGCGTGTAAAAGATATGCCGGATGTTGGCGGAATGGTTTATACAGTGGGTAATGAACAAGATTATCACTTTAAAGTATTGTTCCTGATCCTGAAAAAATTAGGTTTTGACTGGGCTTCAAGTTTGTATCATTTATCATACGGAATGGTTGATTTACCTTCGGGGAAAATGAAAAGCCGTGAAGGAACCGTTGTAGATGCAGATGATTTGATGCAGGATATGACCGATACAGCACAGCAAATCTCAGAAGATCTTGGAAAATTAGACAGTTATTCTGATGAAGAAAAGGCAAAACTGTATAAAACAATTGGTCTTGGAGCATTGAAATATTACATTTTAAAAGTAGATCCTAAAAAACGTATTTTGTTTAATCCTGAAGAATCTGTTGATTTTGCAGGAAATACAGGTCCGTTTATTCAATATACTTATGCCAGAATTCAATCAATCATACGTAAAGCCGATTTCGATTTTTCAGCAGAAACAAATACAGAAGAATTACACGAAAAAGAAAAAGAACTGGTAAAACAAATCGAACTTTTCCCGGAAGTAATTCAAAACGCAGCTCAAAATCACAGTCCGGCATTAATTGCAAATTATACATATGATCTGGTAAAAGAATACAATTCATTTTATCAGTCAGTACATATTTTAGGCGAAGTAGATTTGACAAAAAAAATATTCAGAGTGCAGCTTTCGCAAAAAGTTGCCGAAGTTATAAAAGCTGCTTTTACATTATTAGGAATTGAGGTTCCGGAGAGAATGTAAACTTAATTTATTACAACAAAAAAAGCCGATAGTCCTAAAACTATCGGCTTTTTCATAACTAACACAAATATTTATTTTACAAACTTGTTGATGATTGCATCCGTTTCAGCTTTTGTAGCAGTTGGTTTCAAATCAAACAAAAGAGAATAAAGTGCTTTTCTGTCTACTTTTGCTTCTAAGTTTAAGTCTTGATGTCTGTCAAAAAGAGTTTGCCATTTATCACGAACATTTTTCCAAAGAGCATTATTTTCCTTCCACCATTTTTGACCTGCAATACATTTAATGTCTGCCACTTTAGTGTAAACATCCATACCTTTTTCCTGCGCTAATAACACATCTTTTCCGCTGTCATCGCGAATAAGTTTGTCATTATCCTGCTCGTGATTCCATCCTGTAGCAGTAATTTCGTGAATGTTTCTTCTTTTTAAAACATTATAGTCGTTACGTTTTGTTTGCTCTCTTCTAGGTAAAGGAGCGTCAGCAACATTCGCCCAATAATCCTGTCCGTCAACATGAACCCAGGTTGAAGATCCTTCATATCTTGGACTATCATCTACCTGATATACTTTTTGAGTCCATTGACCTTTAACCGCTTTTTTGTCTAATTTTTTATATTTCCATGAACTTCCTTTGTCAAATGAGTATAAATCAGTGTTTTCATACAGCCAGTCTTGTCTCCAGTGTTTGATAATCATATCGTCACTTACTATTAATAAGTGTTGCATTACAATTTTGTTAGGAGTGTCTTCTAATAACTCTACCCATTCTAAAGCAGATTCATGTTTGGTTTCTGAAGGTTTATAAGTAGCAGAATCTTTAGGATATTGAAAAGTTTCTGTAAAATTAAATTTCACTTCGTAGCAACCACACATGGATTTGATTGATTTAATGTCTTGCTGTTTTTTGTCCTGACTGAAACCAAGACTACAAGTTAAAGCCATAACGGCTGAAAAATAGAGGCTTTTTGAAATCATAACTTATTATTTTGTTTTTAATATTTTTTTGCAAATATATATTTTTTATTTAGAACAAATAAAAATAGTTTCTATATTTGCCCCATTATTAAGAATCAATAAAAATAATGAAAATAAATTTTACCCTTTTTACAGTTGTTCTTTTTTGTCAAATATCTTTTGCACAACAAAAGGATACTACAGCTGTAAATAAACTTTCTGAAGTGGTTGTTACCGGACAATTATCTCCACAATCAATTAAAAAATCAGTTTTTAATGTTCGTGTCATTTCTCAGGAGACGATTAAGCAATTAGCAGCAAATAACCTATCTGATGTTTTAAATCAGTATTTGAATATTACCGTTAAAACAAGTGGAGAAGATGGACGTTCAACTGTTTCTATGTTTGGACTGGATTCGCAATATTTTAAAATTTTAGTTGATAATATTCCATTAGTAAGTGATACCGGAATGGGAACAAATGTTGATTTAACGCAGGTTAATCTTGATGATGTCGATCATATTGAGATCATCGAAGGGTCAATGGGAGTGACACATGGAGCTAGTGCAGTAAGTGGTGTTTTAAATATTATTACAAAAAAAGGCGGGGGATATAAATGGCAAATAGGCGCAACGATTCAGGAAGAAACAGTAGGAAACGAATATGGTCTTTTTGATAAAGGACGCCATATTCAATCAGTAAAAATAGCTCATAATTTTAATGAAAACTGGTTTGTGAATATTGGAGGAAATCGAAACGATTTTGCTGGATATTATGATAATAGAAAAGGAAAAGATTATGATGCAAATGATGGTTTAAGAGGATATACGCAGTTGCCAAAAGAACAACTTGTGGGTAATGCCATGTTAGGATATCATAAAAATGATTTTAATATTTTTTACAAATTCGATTACTATGGAGAAAATGTTGATTATTATAACCCAACTTTAATTCCACAAGATAATTACCCTTTTCCTGAAACTTATTTTTCTAATGATAGACGTTATATAACAAATCGTTATTATCATCATTTAAATTCTAATGGAAAGCTTTTTTCTAAATTGAATTATAATGTTTCTGTTTCAGAGCAAAAGCAAAAGCGCGATGTGGAGAAGTTTAATTATCAACTGGAAACAGGAGATGAATTTGATAATAAGCGAGAAACATATCAGTCTAAAGAAGTATTATATTCTACAGGAACCTTAAGTAATTTCTTTGATAGTAAAAAAGTTGATTTTCAATTGGGTTATGAAATAACAAATGAGAATGGTTTTTATGATGCAACTGCGGGAACGTTTAAAAATGAGAATCAACAATTAACAGATATTCGAAAAAGAATAGAAAACTACGATATTTTTACTGTAGCCGAAATTAATCTGACAGACAGATTTTCTATCCGTCCGGGAATTCGTTATTCTTTTCAGTCTTATTTTGAAAATCAATATGCAAGTTCTCTGGGACTAAGATATCTTTTCAAAAAAGGTTTAGAGATTAGAGCTTCTGTTGGAAAAGCATATAGAACTCCAAACTTCGATGAGCTCTATACTTATTTTGTAGACTCAAATCACAATCTTCAGGGAAATCCTGATTTGGTTCCTGAACAAAGCACTTCTTATGAATTAAGTTTTAAGCGTTCCTGTTTATTTGATTCCGGAGCTCAAATTGCTAATAATTTGGCTGTGACTTATATGGATGTTGATGATAGAATCGACATGGTTTTGACGCAGGTAATCCCAACTCAAAATTACAGATATGTAAATATCAATAAATACAAAATGTGGAATATTTCGACTACGGAGCAATACACGTACAAAAATTGGAATGTACAAGCTGGTGCGGCAGTAGTAGGTATTTCCCGAAAGTTAGATTTAGCCGCTTTGAATGTCACTTCAGATGATAAATTCCTTTATTCTCTACGTTTAAATTCTAGTATTTCATACAATATTCCTAAATGGAATACTTTGGTTGCTTTGTATTATAAATATAACGGACAACAGCAACAATATGTTGCAGGCACAGATACTGATGGCAGTACTAAATTCTTTTTAAGTGAAATAAATCCATATAGCTGGATGGATGCATCCATTCGCAAGACTTTCTTTAAGAACCAATTTGAAGTAACTGTCGGAGCGAGAAATTTATTTGATATAACAAATGTACAAACCATTCAAGGCGTTACAGCGGGAGGAGCTCATGCCTCAGGAAGTACGGATTTACTTTTGGGGTATGGACGATCTTATTTTCTTAAACTTACGTATAATCTAAATTTTAATTAATAAATAAATACCATGAAAAAAAACTTTATCTTAATGCTTTCCTTCGTATTACTGGCATTTACAGCTTGTAATAGCGATGATAATGATGGGCAGTCTATAGCTGTTGCATTTGCTGAATCTTCATATAACCTGACAAGTGCTGCAACACCTGTTCAAATAAAATTTTCTGCTCCTGCGGCTTCAGCTGGAACTATAACCCTTACATATACAGCAACAGCCGCTGCTTATACTACAGACTTTACTACAGTTCCTGCAATAGTCGAAAATAAAATAACATTACCTTTTGCGCAAAATGCAACTTCAGTTGAATTTACTTTTAATAAAATCAAAAATGCAATAGGAGCAGAAGTCAAAAATGTAATTTTTACTATTTCCGGTTCTTCTTTTAATGCTGATATAGTGGGTAACAAAACAATTCAGTTAAATTTTAATGAAACAGCTTCATTAGGTACAGCTTTAGCTCCTGAAGTTGGTGGTCCAATGCAGCCAAATCAGGTTTATATTGATTTAAGCAGCGGAAAAATGACAACAGCTGTAAGAACCTCTTGGGATTTAGGTTTTTATGGAGGAGCAGAATTTAGAATTGTATTGAACAGTTCATTAAAAATGGCTGCAAAACAATTAGCGTCTATTAATATTGATGAGGTTCAGGTTGCTGACGAAACTATGATTATTTCTCAGGGTCAAGGAAATGCAACACAAATTGATGATCCTACTGGATTATTCTCAAAAACAAATGGAATTGCAGAAGTTTCTTCTACAGATGCTGAAAACAAAGTATATCTAATAAATATGGGTAGTAATCCTGCTACTGTAAAGCCTGCTACAGGATCCGAAGGATCTGCTGGAGGAACATCAAGAGGATGGAAAAAAATCAGAGTTTTGAAAAGTGGAAGTGATTACAAAGTACAATATGCTGATATTGCAGCTACAACCCACGAAGAGATTATAATCTCAAAAAATAGCGCTTACAATTTTACATTTTTAAGCTTATTGGATAAAAAAGTAGTAAGTGTTGAACCACAAAAAAATCAATGGGATCTTAATTTTACAACTTTTACAAATATTATTCCAGGAGCAACTCCTACACCATATTTCTATCCGGATTTTGTGGTTAATAACTTAAAAGGAGGAGCAAAAACATATCAGGTTCTTACAAGTGCTTTTACATATGATGCATTTACATTAGCAAATGTTGATAATGCTAAATTTACTGAAGATCAAAGAAATATTGGTTCTAACTGGAGAAGTACTAGTGCTGCAGGCCCGGATGGAAATCCAGTTTCTCAATTTGTTCTTAAAACAGATCGTTTCTTTGTAGTTAAAGATCCTGCTGGAAATGTATATAAATTGAAATTTACAGGTGGTGCAAATGAAGCTGGAGAAAGAGGTTTCCCTAAATTTCAATATGCTATCTTAAAATAATACATAGTGAAATTAAAAACTATAAAGATTATTTTATACTAATTTATAAATGCGAGAGCATCTAAATCCAGTTAATCATTAGCTTTGTTTTTTTTATTTTTTTTTGATAAAGAGGTTAGATTCGTCTAACCTCTTTTTTTTGTTTTATTTTAATGTTAAAAACAATTCATAAATTAATGTTTAATTCTATCTTTGCGCATACTTTTTTATAGGGATTAACAGGAATTTTGATAAAAAAATTTAAAAGAATCCTTTCTTCAAATTTATAACTACTAGTGAATACAAAATCTTATTTTTTTCAGTCTTTTGCAATTGTAGCATTAGCTTTCGTAGCTTTCATTGGATTTAAACAAATCTTACCCGATAAAATTTTTCCGGATAGTAAAGTCGATTCTAAAAACGTGCTTATTGATAGTTTGCTGTTAGAATCAGTGGCAAACGATTCTCTGGCACTAAAGGGAGACAGCATTTCCGAAAGTGAAAAGAAAGAAGCGGGAGAGAAAATTAATTTTGATGCTGCCGAAGGAATCGAATTTCCATCTGAAACTTTCGATAATTATAAAGGATATCAGTATTTGATTTCTTTTTATGAAAAATTATACCAGCTTGAAAAGAATCCGCAAGCCAAAGTTAGGATTGCCTATTACGGAGATTCTATGACAGATGGTGATTTGATCGTACAAGATGTTCGATCTAATTATCAGGAACGTTTTGGAGGAAATGGTGTTGGTTTTGTTTCCATAACTTCAGAATCTGCTGCGTCACGAGCCTCTGTAAAATCATTGTATTCCAAAAACTGGAAAATGCAATCGTATTTAAATGTCAAAAAGCCAATAAGTCCATTTGGAGTAAATGGTCATGTTTTCTTTGCAAATGATAAAGTGAATTCAACTTGGGTTCAATACGAAGCCGGGACGAATAAATACGCCACAACTTTAGATAATCCCACATTATTTTACGGAAGATCATCTAAAAAAGGAAATGTGAATTTCATTATCGGGAAAGATACTTTACGAAAAAGC
The DNA here is from genome assembly GCF_044006475.1 of Flavobacterium sp. FlaQc-47. Lineage (NCBI taxonomy): Bacteria > Pseudomonadati > Bacteroidota > Flavobacteriia > Flavobacteriales > Flavobacteriaceae > Flavobacterium > Flavobacterium sp. FlaQc-47. Next base: position 224,760 of record NZ_JBIPCQ010000005.1, read on the forward strand.
CTTGTTCCGAATAATTTGATCAATACTTTAAAAGTAACTTCGGGAAGTATAAAAGCATTCAAAGCAAATTTTGTCCATGCCGATTCAATTCCAATTTATGGATTCAATTTTGATAACGGAAGTGGAGTTCATGTTGATAATTTCTCGCAAAGAGGAAATTCAGGATTGCCAATTTCTATGTTCAACGCAAATGTAATGCAGGGATTTAATAATGTTTTAAAATACGACCTGGTTATTTTGCATTACGGAACTAACGTTTTAAACTACGGAACCAAGAATTATTCATGGTATCAAAGAGGAATGACAAAAACAGTAAATAAAATTAAGGAATCTTTTCCGGGAGTTTCTATTTTGATTATTTCAACAGCTGATAAATCGACTAAATATGATCTGGAAATGAAAACAGATTCTGCTGTAGTTCCATTAATGAAAGCACAAAAACGATATGCTCTTGAAACCGAATCAGGATTTGTAAATTTATACACTTTAATGGGCGGCGACGGATCAATGGTAAAATGGGTTGATGAATCTCCTGCAAAAGCCAATAAAGATTATACGCACTTCAACCAACGCGGGGCAAAAGCAATAGGTAAATTATTATACGATCAATTAAATAAAGGATACGAACAATACAAGGGACTTAGGGAAAACAGAGAAACTGTGACCAAACGGAAAACAGTCAGAAAAACAAATACAGATTCCGTTTCTGTAATAAAAGATAGCGTAAATGAATAGACTTATTATTTTCTTTTGTTGTCTTTTTTTCTCAACAAACGATAAAGCAAAAGATACAGATTCACCTCCAATAACAAAAAACATGGTTCATAAAGTCGATACAGCAGCCGTTGATTCTTTTTCGCAGGATAGGATCTATAATGCAGAAGCTTTAGAAAGAGTTTTTGAGAAATTGAAGGATAATGAAAGCCATAACAATAAGAAAATAAATATCGTACATATTGGAGATTCTCATATTCAGGGAGATTTGATGACAAACGATATTAGAAAAAATCTGCAAAGAAAATTCGGGAATGCGGGACGTGGTTTAGTTTTTCCTTATCAGTTGGCAAAAACAAACGGTTCTTATAATGAACGTTTTTATTCGAACAGAACGTGGGAAAGTTATAGAAACATTCATCCTTTTAAAAGTGTGCCAATTGGTTTAAGCGGAATTGCACTCTGGAGAGATACTAATGGTTTTGCTGTAGAATTGCATATTAAAGACGCTGATTATAAGTTTAATTCAATTCAGATTATAACGCCTCAGAATCAGGATATGTTTGATTTGGCAATATCATCTCAAACAAAAACAATTCAGTCAACAGAACGTAAAATTATAACGCATAAAATAAAAAAAGGCGAAGCAATTTCAACAATTGCTGATAAATACAATATTTCGATTGCCGAAATAAGACGGGAAAATCATTTAAAGTCAAATAATATTCGTGCCGGAAGAACGTTAAAAATCCTGACAAATGAAACAAAACCTAAAAACATAACAAGCTCAGAATTTGTTTCTTTAGATCTTCAGTCTGATTCTAATTCACATTATTATCATTCAGATAAAGCATTAGATAAAATTTTTCTGATTCCGAACAAAGAAGCTTCAAAATATGAACTAAACGGACTTGTTTTAGAAAAAGATAATTCAGGTTTAATTTATAGCAGTATTGGTGTAAACGGTGCTAAATTTTCAGACTATAATAAATATCCCTTATTCTTTGAACAGCTAAAAGCTTTACATCCTGATTTATTGGTTTTTTCGTTAGGAACAAATGAAAGTTATGATCACATGGAAGCTTCGGCTTATATTAAAGAATTGCGATTGTTCATTAAAAATATAAAAGATCAAAATAGTAATGTTGCCATAATTGTAATGACGCCGCCGCCTTCGTTACTCAAAGCAAGAAAACCGAATATTTACATTCGGGATTATGCAAAAAGTATTATTGAAATTGCAAAAACAGATGGATTTGCAGTTTGGGATTTGTACGACGAATTTGGAGGTATGGACGGAATCCGAAATCTAAAAGCAGCGGGATTAATAGGTCCGGATTGGGTTCATTACTCTAAAAAAGGATACGAAAAACAAGGGAATTTGTTTTCAGAAGCATTTATAAAAGCATACGATAATTTTAAATTAAAAAATTAAGTTGATTACAACAGATAGCATAAATAATTGGTTTGTTCAAAATTTTGGTACAGTTACTATAGAACAAGCTAAAAGTTGGTTTATATACAATCCTGAAGAAAAACTATTATTTAATACCGGTTTATTCTTAGGGTTGTTTCTTGTGTTTTATTTTGTGTATGCTTTTTTACGCAAAACATTTTATTTGAGATTAACATACGTTATTCTCTTCTCACTTTTCTTTTATTATAAGTCAAGCGGAATTTACTTTTTACTGTTATTGCTTTCCTCAGTTGTAGATTATGGCTTAAGCCAAATAATTTACAGAGAAGCAAAAGACAGCCGAAAAAAAATCTACCTCGTTATAAGTGTAATCCTGAATTTAGGATTATTGGGGTATTTTAAATACATGAATTTCATGATTGTGACTTACAATGATATGTTTCAGGGTAATTTCCAGCTTCATGATATTTTTCTTCCTGTAGGGATTTCGTTTTATACATTTCAGTCGATGAGTTATATCATTGAGATTTATCGCGAAGAAATTAAGCCAACAAAAAACTACATTGAATATTTGTTTTTCGTTTCATTTTTCCCGCAATTAGTTGCCGGACCAATTGTTAGGGCAAAAGATTTCCTGCCACAGATTTATCAAAAACTAAACCTGACCAAACAAGATGTCAACAATGCGTTGTTTTTAATCATTGGCGGATTAATAAAAAAAACAGTAATTTCAAATTACATCTCAATAAACTTTGTGGATCGTGTTTTTGATACGCCAATGAATTATACGGCATTCGAAAATTTAATGGCATCTTATGGATATGCTATTCAAATTTATTGTGACTTTTCAGGATATTCAGATATGGCAATTGGAATCGCTTTGTTATTAGGATTCAAATTACCAGCCAACTTTAGAACGCCTTATAAATCAACTTCGATAACTGATTTCTGGAGAAGATGGCATATTTCGTTATCAACCTGGTTAAAAGATTTCTTGTATATTTCTATAGGAGGTAACAGAGAAGGAACATTCGCAGGCTTTTTATTCCCAAGTTTATTCTTCTTCGGATTATTACTTTGGGGAATTTCAAACATCAATGAAAGTTTTATTCCGTTAGCAATAGCAATTGCATCCATAGCGCTGTTTTGTTTGACATTCTTACTTTCGAAAAAGAAAAACCAAACACTGGTAACAAATTTCAATCTCTTTACCACAATGCTTTTAGGAGGATTATGGCATGGAGCCGGCGCGCAATTTATTGTTTGGGGAGCCTTACACGGATTAGCATTAGCAGTTCATAAAATGTTCATGGAATTTTTTCCTTCCAAAAAAGAGGGCAAAGGTTCCAATTTCTTATGGACAATTTTCTCAATCCTAATTACATTTCATTTCGTAGTTTTCTGTTGGATCTTTTTCCGAGCCAGAGATTTCGAGACAGCCTTACAGGTCATTAACAATATTGGTCAGTTAACTTTCGAACCGGAACAATGGAAAGTAATAGTTTTAGGATATAAAAATGTGTTTTTATTGATGCTTTTCGGTTACGTTTGGCACTTTTTACCTGAAGTATTCACATCAAAAATGAAATTTGTTTTCGATAAAACACCTTTAATAGGAAAAGCAATTATCCTTGGTTTCGTTTACTGGATAGTTTACGCAACAGCCGTTGCTGGTTCACAACCTTTTATTTATTTTCAGTTTTAGAAAAAAAGGTTCAAAGGGACAAAGTTACAAAGGCGCAAAGGTTTTATTCTTTGCGCTTTTTTTGTTTCACGCCGAGTTAGCAGATCTATATGATTTTTTTCATACTTAAAATAAAAAATAATCTGCCTAATATGCTAAAACTGCGTCAAACAAACTTTGCGCCTCCGTAGCAAAAAAAACTTCGTGCCTTAGTGCCTTAGTAGCAAAAATGCACTTAAATAAAAATTGCCTGAAATACCTAATTAGATTATCTTTGCACTTCAAATAAAGAAAAAATTATGTTTGATAATTTAAGTGATAAGTTAGATAAAGCGTTCCATATATTAAAAGGACACGGTAAAATTACAGAAGTAAACGTTGCCGATACCTTAAAAGAAGTTCGTCGTGCCTTATTAGACGCCGATGTTAACTTTAAAATTGCCAAAGATTTTACAACCAAAGTAAAAGAAAAAGCAATTGGTCAGGACGTTTTAACCACACTTCAGCCTGGACAATTATTGGTGAAGTTAGTAAAAGACGAGTTGACAGAATTAATGGGTGGTGATGTTGCAGGAATCAATCTTTCCGGAACACCAAGCGTTATTTTAATGTCAGGACTTCAGGGGTCTGGTAAAACAACTTTCTCCGGTAAGCTTGCCAACTTTTTAAAAACAAAGAAAAATAAAAAACCACTTCTTGTAGCGTGTGATATCTACCGTCCTGCGGCGATCAATCAGTTGCATGTTGTTGGGGATCAAATAGGTGTTGAGGTGTACTCAGAACCGGATAATAAAAATCCTGTTGAAATTGCTCAAAACGCGATCAAACATGCAAAAGCAAACGGTTTCAACGTTGTTATTGTCGATACGGCCGGTCGTTTAGCAGTAGACAAAGAAATGATGGATGAAATTGCGCGTGTTCATAAAGCAATTCAGCCACAGGAAACTTTGTTTGTTGTGGATGCAATGACAGGACAAGATGCAGTAAATACAGCAAAAGCGTTCAACGATATCCTTAATTTTGATGGAGTTATTTTAACGAAATTAGATGGAGATACACGTGGTGGAGCCGCAATTTCGATTAAAACTGTTGTAAACAAACCAATCAAATTTGTGGGTACAGGCGAGAAGATGGAAGCAATTGATGTTTTCTATCCGGATCGTATGGCGGAGCGTATCTTAGGTATGGGTGACGTTGTGTCGCTTGTAGAAAGAGCGCAGGAACAATTTGACGAAGAAGAAGCCAGAAAACTTCAAAAGAAAATCGCTAAAAACGAATTTGGTTTTGATGATTTCCTGACTCAAATTCAGCAGGTAAAGAAAATGGGTAATATGAAAGACCTGGTTGGAATGATACCGGGAGCTTCAAAAGCCATGAAAGATGTAGAAATAGAAGATGATGCTTTTAAACATATCGAAGCAATCATTCACTCAATGACACCAATCGAAAGAAGCAAACCTGCCATAATCGACGTAAAAAGGAAAGCCAGAATAGCTAAAGGTTCCGGAACCAAAGTCGAGCAAGTAAATCAGTTAATGAAGCAATTCGACCAAATGAGCAAAATGATGAAAATGATGCAAGGTCCTGGCGGAAAAAACCTGATGAAAATGATGGGAGGCATGAAAGGAATGCCAGGCGGAATGCCGAAATAAAGAAAAACAAGAAAAAAGTTTCAAGTTTCAGGTTTCAAGTTTTGAGACTGAAATTTGAAACTTTTTTCAATAAATATAGTTTCGTTTTAACCTGAAACTTGAAACAAAATAAACTTTAAACCTGAAACAAAAAATAATGCAACTACTAGACGGTAAAAAAACAGCTGAAGACATTAAAAACGAAATTGCAGCCGAAGTTCAATCGATAAAAGATGCCGGAGGAAAAGTACCTCATTTGGCAGCCGTAATCGTTGGTACAAACGGGGCAAGTTTAACTTACGTAGGAAGTAAAGTAAAATCTTGCCAGCAAATAGGCTTCGATTCCACTTTAGTAAGTTTACCCGAAGATATTACCGAAGAGGAGTTATTGGCAAAAATCAAAGAACTAAACGAAGATGATAATCTTGACGGTTATATCGTTCAGTTACCTTTGCCAAAACACATCGACGAGCAAAAAATCTTACTGGCAATCGATCCTGATAAAGATGTTGACGGTTTTCATCCAACAAATTTTGGAAGAATGGCACTTGAAATGGAAAGTTTCATTCCTGCAACACCATTTGGAATTATGGAATTGTTAGAGCGTTACAAAGTTGAGACTGCCGGAAAACATACGGTTGTTATTGGCAGAAGCCACATTGTTGGTCGCCCAATGAGTATTTTAATGAGCCGCAAAGGAAATCCTGGAGATTCTACAGTAACCTTAACCCACAGCCGAACTAAAAATTTAGCTGAATTCACTAAAAATGCTGATATTATTATCACCGCCTTAGGAGTTCCAGAATTTTTAAAAGCAGATATGGTGAAAGACGGAGTAGTAGTAATTGACGTTGGAATCACAAGAGTTGACGATGCTTCAAATCCAAAAGGCTACGTAATCAAAGGAGATGTTGCTTTTGATGAAGTAAGCAAAAAATCATCATTTATAACGCCAGTTCCTGGTGGAGTAGGACCAATGACAATTGCAATGCTGCTTAAAAATACGCTTTTAGCAAGAAAGATGAGAAGCGCCAAAAAATAATTCTTTTCAAATAATAATAAACAAAGCCTATTCAATCGAGTAGGCTTTGTTGTTTTATATACTCTGGGCGTGACCGTATTTACAAAGGGCGCTACTTAACATGCTGCTTATGTGCGCCTTTTGTAAATACAGTCGGGCTATCCACGCTACTTCGGTAGCTAGCTCCTATCCCTCACGCAACTATCGCAAAAAAAATTATGCAGTCTAAAGCGCAATTCGCAAAGCTTTGCGAACTTTGCGTAATCCTTTGCGGACTTTGCGGTAAAATTAATGCCTACACTAAATTAAAAATCAAAAAAAAATCACTTTTTATATTTGTCAATTCAAAATAAAACATAACTTTGCACTACAAAGTACTTTATTTATGAATCAGAAGCACCAAGAAGATTTAGCACACATTCGTTCCATGATGGAGCGCTCTTCAAGATTTATATCCCTAAGCGGACTCTCAGGAGTATTTGCAGGTCTGTCAGCATTGATTGGCGGATTGTACGTGTATCAATTATTCAAAGCAAACGGAATCGAATATTTTGCTGGGGAACAAATTACTATTCCTGCTAGTTTAGTTACTCAATTATTTTATACCGGATTAATCATTTTGGTTTTTGCTTTCGTTTTCGGACTTACTTTTACCATAAGAAAAAGCCGAAAATACGATTTGCCTATTTGGACATCGGCAACAAAAAACATGCTCTTCAATTTAGCCGTCCCGTTATTGGCCGGAGGTATTTTTTGTCTGGCACTTTTGCATCACGAAATTTATGGTTTTGTTGCACCAACGACTTTAATTTTCTACGGTTTAGCACTTATAAATGCCGAAAAATATACTTTTTCAGACATTAAATATTTAGGATTCTGTGAATTAGTTTTAGGTTTTATTTCTCTTTTTTATATTGGATATGGTTTAGTTTTTTGGATCATAGGATTTGGTATTTTGCATATCTTGTACGGATTAGTAATGTTCAAAAAATATAAATAATCCACAAATGGGAATTATTGATAAACTAAATAAAGATTTTGAAAGTCGCGTCAGATTGGGAATTATGTCCGTTCTGATGGTGAACGAATGGGTTGATTTTACAGAGATGAAAAATCTTTTAAATATCACAGATGGTAATTTAGCCAGTCATTCATCAGCACTTGAAAAATCAGAATATATTGAAGTTAAAAAAGAGTTTGTGGGTAAAAAGCCTAAAACATCTTACCAGGTAACTCCCAGAGGACGTGCGGCCTTTAAAGAACACCTTTCGTACCTTGAAAAATTAATGAAATCGTAATAACTCTATTTTTTTACCTAAATGCTTTGAATTACAAAGTACTTTTAAAATTTAAAATAATGAAATCGCCACTAAAAAACAAAACCTATAAAAAAAGGCGATAACATATTTGACCTCTAATAAATAAATTCAACAAATATGAAAAGACACCAAATTATTCTCGCTTGCAGTATAGTATTTACACTGCTTTTTTACAACGAATCAATAGGAGTAAACCTCGCTATTTTCGGATTAGTATTAACCGGTTCAATCTGTTATTTCTTTCAGGACCGATTTACAGACAGATCGCATTTGATCCTCGTGGTTACTTCAGTTTTATCTTGTCTGGCTTTTGCCTGGTACGGCGATTTTGCTTCTTTTTTAGCTTTGGCAATGTCCATTCTCTTTTTGCAGTTTAAAATCCAGGAATCAAAACTTAAAATCATACAAGTTTTTCCATTGGTGTTTTTAAATGCATTCGCTTCGATTGGTCGTATTTTTATGTTCAGCCAATGGCTTCCGGAAAAGAAAATTCATAATAATTTTGCCAAGAAATTGGTGGCTTATTTCATCATTCCGGGAATTTTTATTATAGTCTTTTTTACAGCCTATTCTTTTGGAAGCTCGCATTTCTCGTCTTTATTGACAGATTATACTTTAGATATCGATATTGTAGAAGTTATCTTAATTGGAGCTTTAGGGTTTTATATTTCATTCAGTTTCTGGAATTATTGGGTACCAGAAGTTTGCTATGAAAAAAATGAATTACTAGACAATGATTTCAATAATAAAGCTGAGATTAAAAATCAGAATACATTTTCGTTTTTAGATATTGACTTCGAAAGAAAAAGTGGTGAGATCACTTTAGTATTACTAAATATTATGCTTTTAGTATTTATTGTAACGTACAATTACGAACAGTTTTTTGAAGTGATAGCAAAATCAAACTTAAGTGCAGATACGCACGAAAGAGTAAACTCAGTAATCTTTTCTATTATTATGGCTGTTGGAGTAATTATGTTCTATTTTAAAGGTGGATTCAATTTTGATGCAAAAGCTGTTAACCTTAAGAAACTGGCTAAAATCTGGATCGTCTTAAACGGACTTTTAATCGTAAGTACCATCATTAAAAACTCAGAATACATTTCAGTTTTCGGATTAACCTACAAACGATTAGGAGTTTACGCCTTTCTTATTTTGGCAATTATAGGGTTAGTTTTTGTATTTTTTAAAATTACAAAGCAAAAAACAAATGCTTATCTGGCAAACCAAATGGTGTGGTATTTTTACGGAACGGTTTTGTTATGCAGTTTTGTAAACTGGGGAAATCTAATTACTACTTATAATATTTCTGTCAATAAATGTGTTGAACCAATATTCCTGAGTGGTTTGAATTTTAATGACGATGCCCGAAGAGAATATTTTTCAAAACTTCATTTAGATGGAAAATCAACTGAAATTAGAAAAGAAAATGAAATAGAGGAATATCAAAGCAAAACATTTCTCTCAAAAGCATTGTACTATGAGTTTTTGAATAATAAAAAGTAATTTCTTTCATGAAACCACCTTTAGTAAAATACTCAAGATGGTTTTTTAGTATTTAATTATAATTTAAAAGTTTCGGGTTTTAAAAAGAAAGAATACTTTTGCACCACTTAAAAAAAACTTCTCCAATGGACGATTATTATTCGTTAGTATTAAATTAAAATAGCTTTTGAATTATTTCAAAATGCTATGATAAAACCCTGCAATTTTGAAATGAAAGCCTTTTACAAAAACAACAACGGATTAATCGAGACTCAGGAATGGACTCCAAACTGCTGGATCAACATTGAAGCTCCTTCAGAAACAGAAAAAAAATACTTATTAGAAGAACTTCAAATTCCCGAAGCTTTTTACAATGATATTGAAGATATCGACGAAAGACCTCGTATGGAATCTGAAGATGGCTGGACTTTGTTTATCATGCGTATTCCTGTAAAAAGTAATGATGTTAAACTGCCTTTTCAAACCATCCCTTTGGGATTAATTTTTAAAGAAGATGTTTGCGTTACTATTAGTTTTTACGAAACAGAAATGATTGCTGATTTTGTACAATACACCAACCGGAAAAACATTCACATAAGAGATAATTTTGATCTCGTTTTACGATTGTTATTATCCTCCAGTGTTTGGTACTTAAAATATCTGAAACAAATCAATCAAAAGATCAAACTGGCCGAAGATAATTTAGAGAAATCTATCAAAAACGAAGAATTACAGGCACTTTTGCAAATAGAAAAATGTCTGGTGTTCTTTATTACTTCCTTAAAAGGAAACGATGTTTTGTTTCACCGAATTAAAAATCTAAAAGCTCAAAGAGAACATTTTGATCAGGATTTATTAGAAGATGTGGATATCGAATTAAGTCAGGCACAAGACACTGCAAATATCTACAGCAATATCTTAACCGGAATGATGGATGCTTATGCCTCAGTTATTTCAAATAATATGAATAATATTATGAAGCAAATGACTTCAATTTCTATTATTTTAATGATCCCCACTTTAATTGCCAGTTTATACGGAATGAACGTGCCGAATGGTTTAGAAGAAAGCAAATACGGAATCTGGATATTACTTTTAGTATCTGTAATCTTATCTATTGTTGGTGTTTATTTATTCAAAAGAAGAAGATGGTTCTGATAAAGTAATTCAGAATGCATTATATAAAAAGACCCTTTCGCTAAAACGAAAGGGTCTTTTTTATAAGATCAATTAGTAATCTCCTTTTTTCTTAAATCTGGGATCATCTTTTGAGATAAAATCTGTTCGTCGTTTAGGAACATCATCTTTTGATAAAAAATCAGTTCTTCGTCTTGGAGTTGGAGTTTCAACTTTTGGCAAACTTGCCTCTTCGGTTTTGCTTGATGGTTCAATTAAATGATTTAACTCTTTAATTTCATCATCAGTTAAATCACGATAACGGCCAACGGGAATATCCAGCGAAATATTGATAATCCGGATACGTTTAAGTGCCGTAACATCATAACCCAAATATTCAGTCATTCTACGAATTTGTCGGTTTAAACCTTGCGTTAAAATGATTTTAAAGGTGAATTGGCTGATTTGCTCTACTTTACATTTTCGGGTAACTGTATCTAAAATCGGAACACCATTTCCCATGCGTTGTATAAAACGTTCCGTGACAGGTTTGTTTACCGTAACTGTATATTCTTTTTCGTGATTATTTCTGGCGCGCAAAATCTTATTCACGATATCACCATCATTGGTCATAAAAATTAATCCTTCACTGGCTTTGTCCAGACGACCAATTGGGAAAATACGTTTAGGGTAATTAATATAATCCACGATATTATTGCGAACTTCAAGGTTTGTAGTACATTCAATTCCAACAGGTTTATTAAAAGCAAGATACACAAGTTTTTCATGTTTCTCTACAATCAACTTCCCGTCAATACGTACTTCATCATTCTGAGAAACTTTAGTTCCCATTTCCGGTACAACACCATTTATTGTCACGCGTCCTTCCTCAATAAGTTTATCAGCTTCACGGCGGGAACAATATCCTGTTTCACCAATAAATTTATTCAGACGTTTTAAATTCTCTTCCATACTGCAAAAGTAAGCAAAATTTAGACTTCTTAGAATTTAGATTATTAGATCTTTAGATTGTTGGATCTTTAGATTGTTGGATTATTGGATTTTAGATTTTTAGTTTTTTAAATTCACACAATCTTGTCATCCTGAGGGACGAAGGATCACACGAGTAATTCCGTAAAGAAAGTTGACAATCTTTGTCGAGTTTCTGGTGCGATCCTTCGTTCCTCAGGATGAAAAAGCATATGGTTATTACATCTAAAAAAACTTAGCAACTCAGCAACTCAGAACCTTAGAGACTAAAAAAAAACCTTTGACCCTTTGAACCTCTGCACCTTTGAACCTTTTGTTAAGAATGAAACTGCGAACTATCGCTAGGCGTTTCTTTTCGTTCAAACATTCCATAATCACGAACTACAGTGGCAATCCTTAAATGATAATCCTTAAAAACTTCATTTCTGCCTTTAGCCTGAGCGTGGCGATGCATTTCCAGATTTCGCCATTGCTGGATACTTTCTTCATCTTTCCAGAAAGATAACGACAAAACTTTATCAGGATCACTAAGACTCTGAAAACGTTCTATCGAAATAAAACCTTCGATATAGTCTAATTCAGGTCGCAGATTTGCTGCAATTTCAAGATATTCTGCTTTTTTTCCTTCGTTAGGAATTACTTCAAAAATTACTGCTATCATAATTTGTATTTTTATTATTATATTGAAATCCGGATTTCTTTTGGTAATCTGGCATTAATCAAGGATTCGTATTGAATGTTATTTTCTAAAAGAGTACTATTTTTAAAGTTTTCAAATAAATACCATAAAGCTTCTGTGGCTATTTGAATCGAAAAATATTTTGCCAAACATTGATGACCGCCAATTCCAAAAGTTAAATTGTCGTTATTATTAGTACGATTACTATTGAAAATTGATGCATTATCAAATTTTTCTGAATCGCGATTTGCCGCTGCAAGAACAACTAAAACGGAATCACCTTTTTTAATTAAAGTATTTCCTAAGATAATATCAGCATTTGTAATTCTGCGAGTATTATGAATTGGCGGATCAAATCGTAAAGTTTCAAGAATGGATTTTTGTATTTGTGTTTTATCAGCAAAACTTTTGTGTTTGATAATCTGTAATAGCGAATTACTCAAAATTCCACGACCGGCATCATAACTTTGAATAAACAATCCAATCAAATTACTAACAAATTTTGTTTTGATTTCGTCAGGCAAAAGTTTATGCGATCTTGATATTTTAATCAATGAATCTTCATATAAAGATTGAATTGATAAATGATTTTCGATTATAAAATAAAGATATTCTGAAATCTCATTGATAGATTTTATCTGTTCCTCAGTTTTATTCGGAAGCATAATTTTGGATATAATTTCTATTTTATCCGAAATAAATTCTGAATCATTATCACTAAATTCAAAACTTTTTAAAAGAATAAGAATTGGCAATTTTTTACAAACCGAATTAACCCAGTCTATTTTATTTTCGATTGAATCCTTTTCAATTAATTGAGAAAGGATCGTTTCTACAGCTATAGATTTCATATTTGAAAATAGCAACAAGGCAATTTCTCTCGAAATTTCATGCTGAATTCCATTTGATAAACGAGTTAAATTAGTCAAAATAGTTAAAGCATATTTGTTTAATTTTTGTTCGTTATTTTCATTTACAATTGGAATAAATGCATTGGTATTTTTTAAAAATTCAACACAATATTCATAAGAATAAATTGCCCAGATTTTATTTATTTCATCCCAATATATTGGGTTTTTGTCCAACATAGTTTCGTATAATGAAAATGGATCGCGAACATCAGACTGAAGAAATAAAGTAGAAGACATATCAATTGTTTTTAGCAAAGTTATTTAACTTTACAAAGGAATACTTCATTCTATACTTAACTATGAATACTTAATGGAAGATCAATTTATAAAAGCAGCAACATTAATTGGGGATCCAACCCGCGCATCAATTATGTGGACTTTGCTGGACGGAAGAGCTTTTACAGCTACTGAATTAGCGATTTCGGCAAATACATCTCCGCAAAATATAAGTATGCATTTAGGAAAACTTCTTGAAGCCAATTTACTTTACGTAGAAAAACAAGGCCGTCATAAATACTATAGGTTTTCAAATAAGGAAGTTGCTTATGTTGTCGAAGCAATGGCAAATCTTATTCCGAAACCTGAAATTACTTCAAAAAAGAAAACTGAAAATTATCCTCCTGTAAAATATTGCAGAACGTGTTACGATCATTTGGCAGGGAAAATTGGCGTCGCTTTAGCGGATAGTTTATTAGAGCAAAAAATAATTATAGAAAATAATAATGCTTTTGAAATTAGTACTAAAGGTGTAAAATGGTTCTCAGACTTTGGAATTAATATTGAAGATGCTCAAAAACAGAAACGAATATTTTTAAAACCATGCCTGGACTGGAGCGAACGAAGAAATCACATTGCAGGTTCAATAGGAACATTTTTATTGAATAAAATGCTCAACGAAGACTGGATCAGAAGAACCGCAAACTCAAGAGCAATAGTTATCACTGGAAAAGGAGAAAAAGAATTTTTAAAGTATTTTCAAATTGTTGTTTAGATAGTGGAGACTTCTCAAAGCAAAACATTGCAATAAAAGAACTTTGTCCCTTTGAACCTCTGCAACTTTGAGCCTTTAGGAAGAAAATAAAAACTCAATCACTTTGTCATACAAATCGTCATCGTGCATGCCGTGACCTAAACCTTTGGTTTCGATGAACTGACTGTTTTTCCAGTTACTGGCAATCTTTTTACCTTCTGCAAAAGCTACAATCTTGTCCGAAGTATCGTGTGCAATTAGTCCGGCAACATTAAATTCTGTAGCAAATTTTTGTCCGGAGAAATCTTCGAGTTTGAAATTGAAATGTGTTAAAAACCGATTTTCTAAAAGTGAAAATATTTTACTGTTTAAACTCAACATTGAAACGTAGTTGTCAATCAATGTCTTTAAATCAGATGGAGCACCAAGAATTACCATTTTATTAATACTCGTATTCGGGAATAAATATTGGTGATAAACACAAGCTGCGCCACCAATAGAATGCCCGATAATAATTGTGGGCTGGTATTTTTCGACTGCTTTATTTATAAATTCAGCATAAAGCGGAACATTAAATTCTTTACCGCTGCTTTGTCCGTGAGCCGGAGCATCAATGGCAATAATAGTACTTCCCGATTTTTGAAGATGTGGTAAAGTTTTTTTCCAGCGCGAAGCATTACTTTCCCATCCGTGAACTAATAAAATCTTGGTTTCGTTTCCTTTCCAGATATAGGTTTGAAAATGATGCTCATTATGATGAAACGTTTCAGTTTCTGTATTTTTTAATATTTTAGGTAAGCTTTCCTTTTGTAATCTTCCAATTCTGGGCTGGCTAAAAAGGGCATATGAAAGTGCAACAGCTTTTTGCGGACGAACGTAACTCAGGAAGTTGATGTATTGCCCAACAGATTTTAATGTAATGAAACGAATTCCTTTTTTAATTCCCAAAACAAATGGTTTAATGGTGAAAATTTAATTTTCGAAACGGGATCTAAATAGTATCGCCACGAATTACACAAATTTAGCACGAATTTTTATTCTTAGTATGTAAAAATTAGTAAAATTGGTGTAATTCGTGGCGGAAAATTTTAAGCAAAAAAAATCCCGATTAAATCGGGATTTTAATATTTAGAATTTCGAGAACAATTGTTCCATTTTTTCTTTTTCTTCTTCAGCTAATGCGCTGTCAACTAAAATTCTTCCAGAGTGCTCATCAGTAATGATTTTCTTTCTTGAAGCAATTTCAACCTGAGTTTGTGGCGGGATAGTAAAGAATGATCCTGCAGATGCTCCTCTTTCGATAGATACAACAGCTAAACCATTACGAACACTAGTTCTGATTCTAGTGTAAGCAGCTAATAATCTTTCTTCAATCTGAGCAGAAAATTCAGCTGATTTCTCAGATAAGAAGATTTCTTCTTTTTGAGTTTCAGCCATAATAGCATCTAATTCAGATTTTTTATGTTTTAAGTGAGAACTTTTAGCGTCAAGTTTTTCTTTTAAGTTAGAAGTAACTTCTTTCTTATGTTCGATAGAAGCTTTCATTTCTTTGATTTGCTTTTCAGCCAATTGAATTTCTAATTCCTGAAATTCAACTTCTTTTGTCAAAGAATTAAATTCTCTGTTATTACGAACTGATTCTTGTTGTTTTGTGTATTTTTTGATAACTTCTTTGTGCTCATCAATCGCATTTTTCTTTGATTTGATAAGATCCTCAATAACCTCAAGTTCACTTTTCAGTTTTTCTGAACGCGTGCTTAAACCTGCAACTTCATCTTCTAAATCTTCCACTTCTAAAGGAAGTTCCCCTCTCACGTTTCTGATTTCGTCAATTCTAGAGTCAATAAGCTGTAAATCGTATATTGCTCTTAACTTGTCCTCAACACTTAATTCTTTCGTATTCGCCATATTCTATAAGTACTTAACTGGATTTGTATTTTCTTCTGATAAAATGATGGCAAAATTAAGGATTTTTTTTCGAAGATAATCAACAATATAGTTTTTTGTATATCGTTCGCTCTCAAAATGACCAATATCGGCTAAAAGTAACCTGTTTTCTGCTTCGTAAAATTGATGGTATTTTAAATCTGACGTTAAAAAAGCATCGGCTCCGGAGATGATGGCGTTTTTTATGGCAAAACTTCCTGATCCTCCCAAAACAGCAACTTTCTTGATTTTTTTTCCTAAAAAGGCAGAATGACGAATTCCGTCAGCAATCATTTTATCCTTGACAAAGTATAAAAAATCTTTTTCGTTCATTTCATTCTCAAATTCACCAACCATTCCCAAACCTATATTTTGATGTGAATTTTTGAGATCATAAACTTCATAAGCGACTTCTTCATATATATGATTCGCAAAAAGAGTTTTCAGAATTTTGGATTGCAAATGTTTTTCGAAAATTACTTCAATTTTTATTTCAGTTCCTGTGTGTAATTTTCCTCTTTCGCCAATTACCGGATTACTGTTTTCATTTCCCTGAAAAGTAAAAAAACCTTCAGTATTAAAACTGCAATTGTCGTAATTGCCAATTGTTCCTGCGCCAGCCTGAAACATGGCATTTCGAACCTTTTCAGAATTTTCCGGAGTGGTATAAGTAACTAGTTTTTGAATAAAATTCTGTTTCGGAATCAAAATCTTAGTGTTCGTTAAACCTAAAGCGTCGCAGAATATTTTGTTAACTCCTGCAGAATGATTATCGAGTGCAGTATGAACGGCATAAATGGCAATGTCGTTTTTAATGGCTTTTAAGATGGCGCGTTCAACGTAATTTTTACCTGTAATTTTTTTAATTCCGGAGAATAATATTGGATGAAAACAAACTACAAGATTACAGTTTTTAGCAATGGCTTCGTCAATTACATTTTCCAGAGCATCGTGGCAAACTATAACTCCGGTACTTTCCGTTTCAGAATCTCCGACTAAAAGACCAACATTGTCAAAATCTTCGGCATAAGCCAAAGGTGCCATTTCTTCGAGAATTTCTATTATATTTTTGATTTTCATTATTTTTTGTTTCAGGTTTTATTTGTTTCAGGTTGATGTTCACGGAAAAAACTTAAAACCTGAAATGAATTCATAAAACAAATTAACGAAAAATATTATAATTAGATAAGTGCTGCTCTTTTGAAAAGTTTGTTCCTTATTCTTTATAAATGTTACCGTTGGTAATAATTCTTATTATTAACGTAATGTGAATTTTGTATCTTTGTATTTAAATCAAGAACAATGAAAACGCTAACCGTAAAAATAAACGAACGTACTAAGATAGGGAAAGCTTTTATCGCCATGTTTGATAGTTTTAAAGGTTTTGAGGAAATAGAAATTATCGAAACAGATTCAAAAAAAAATAAAAAAGAAGAAAGTGCCTATAATCCCGAATTTGTAAAAATGGTTTTAGAGGCTGCTAAAAGTGGTGATTATACAGAGGTTGATCCAAAAGATATATGGGGAAGTTTAGGCTTAAAATAGAAAAATTAGCAAAGTCACATTTAGATAAACATTTAAAGGCAGGTAATAAGGCAAGCATAAAAAAAATCACTCAAATCTTAGAAGAACTTATTGAAACGCCATATCATGGAACAGGAAAACCCGAGGCATTGAAATATGGACTTTCCGGGTTTTGGTCCAGAGAAATCAATCAAAAAGACAGGCTAATTTATCGTGTTGAAGAAGATATTGTAACAGTTTTTGTAATTTCTGCAATGGGACATTATTCTGATAAATAATTCTATGAACATACTTCGAAAAATACTTTTTCCATTCGCTATTTTATACGGATTCATTACTTCAGTCAGAAATTTTCTTTTTGATAAAGGAATTCTCAAATCTACTTCGTTTGATATTCCGGTTATTGCTGTTGGTAATTTAAGCGTAGGCGGAACCGGGAAAACTCCTCAAATAGAATATCTGATTCGGTTATTATCAGATAGGTATAAAGTGGCAACTTTAAGCCGCGGTTATAAACGAAAGTCCGAAGGATTTGTTTTGGCAAGTTCGACTTCAAATGCTGAGATTCTGGGAGACGAACCTTTTCAGTTTTACCAAAAATTCCCGAATATTCTGGTTGCAGTTGATGCTAACAGAACGAACGGAATTATACAATTACTTTCGCAGGATGAAAAACCGCAAGTTGTTTTATTAGATGATGCCTATCAACACCGAAAAGTAAAAGCAGGATTTTATATTTTATTAAGCTCCTACGGCGATTTATATGCCGATGATTTTATGCTGCCAACGGGAAATTTACGCGAAAGCAGAAGTGGAGCAAACAGGGCAAATATCATTGTAATTACAAAATGCCCTAAGAATTTATCTGATGATGAACAAACAGAAATCCGTCTGAAATTAAAACTGACTTGTTCGCAACAAATCTATTTTACTTTTATAGATTACGATGATTTTATTTATGGAGAAAATGAAAAAATAGCTGTAAGTGAAATTCAATCAGAATCGAAATTACTTCTCGCAGGAATTGCAAAACCAACTCCGTTTTTTGATTATTTAAAAAATGAATGTGACGAATGTCTGACTTTTCCGGATCATCATAATTTCTCTGATTCAGATTTAGAATCGATTCAAAATAAAGCTGGAAATAAAAAAATTATTACGACAGAGAAAGATTATGTACGTTTAAAAGATGCTAAACTTGTTTCGCAATTGTATTATCTACCTATAAAAAGTACCTTTATCAATCATCATCAAAATTTTGACGCAACGATTTTAGAATATGTGAAAAACAACTAAGAACCTTAAAAACTCAGAATCAATATCTGTAATTTGTTTGGTAGGAG
This sequence comes from Flavobacterium sp. FlaQc-47, assembly GCF_044006475.1. Lineage (NCBI taxonomy): Bacteria > Pseudomonadati > Bacteroidota > Flavobacteriia > Flavobacteriales > Flavobacteriaceae > Flavobacterium > Flavobacterium sp. FlaQc-47. Next base: position 243,490 of record NZ_JBIPCQ010000005.1, read on the forward strand.
AATACAAAAGAATTAAAAAAACAAGCCACAATAAAAAGGTGATATTTTATGTGTGGCAATGCTTTTACAATGAATCTATTCTCTATTTTTTTCTCATTAATAAAATCAAGTCAATTAATCTTGATGAATAGCCAATTTCGTTATCGTACCAACCTACCACTTTAACCATCTTATCAATAACGGAAGTTAATTGTGCGTCGATCAAACACGAATGTGTATTGCCAATTACATCAACAGAAACGATAGGATCTTCTGTGTAATCTAATATTCCTTTTAAATTAGTTTTTGAGGCTTTTTGAAATGCTATATTAATTTCTTCAATAGTAACAGCACGTTTTACATTAAATGTAATATCTGTCAATGAACCATCCGGAACGGGAACTCGAATTCCACAACCTCCGATTTTTTCATGCAATTCAGGAAAAATTTTCGTTAATGCCTTAGCTGCACCTGTAGTTGTTGGAACAATCGACTGACTTGCACCTCTTGCACGGCGTAAATCCTTATGTGGTTGGTCGTGAAGACTCTGGTCTGTGGTGTAAGAATGTATTGTTGTAATGTAAGCTTGCTCAATTCCGCACAACTCATCGATAATTTTTATCATCGGAGCAGCATTGTTTGTCGTACAGCTTGCGTTTGAAACTATGTTTTCACTTCCATCCAGAATATGTTCGTTAACCCCTAAAACTACAGTTTTTATGGTGTCAACTTCTGATGGAGCAGAAAGGATTACTTTTTTTGCTCCAGCTTCAAGATGTGCATTTAATTCTTCGTGCGTTTTATATTTTCCTGTAGATTCAACTACGAAATCAATATTATTGCTTTTCCAGTCTAAATTCGAAATCTTTTTTTCGTGAAAAAACAAATAATGTTTTTTATTGACAATGATTCCTTTTTCGTCATGACTAACAACATAAGGTAAAACACCATGAATACTATCGTATTTTATTAAATGCGCCATAGTTTTGTTATCGGCGATATCGTTGATGGCAACGACTTCAATGTCAGGATGGTTTAAAAGTAAGCGAAATAAATTTCTGCCAATTCTTCCAAAACCGTTTATGGCAATTCTAGTTTTCAATATTTTTGTTTATTCGGTTAATCGTTTGTTCGGCTAATCGATTTAACAATTAAACGAACAAACGATTAAACTTTTAAAGAATATGTTTTTGTGCTTTGTATGAAGAACGAACAAGAGGTCCGCTTTCAACATGACGGAAACCTAATTCAAGACCAAATTTCTCATATATTGCGAACTGATCCGGTGTTATAAATTCTTTTACAGGTAAGTGTTTTTTACTTGGTTGCAGGTATTGACCAATTGTAACAACATCAACATTTGCATTGCGTAAATCTGTCATGGTCTGGAAAACTTCTTCTTCAGTTTCTCCAAGACCTAACATAATTCCGGATTTAGTTCTATTGATTCCTTTTTCTTTCAGATAACGTAAAACTTCTAAACTGCGATCGTATTTTGCCTGTATACGTACTTCACGGGTCAAACGACGAACGGTTTCAACATTATGAGATACCACTTCAGGATTAGCTTCTACAATTCTGTCTATGTTTCTTTCGATTCCCTGAAAATCCGGAATTAAAGTTTCAAGAGTCGTATTTGGGTTCATTCTTCGAATTGCCTTTACGGTTTCAATCCAGATAATAGAACCGCCATCTTTTAAATCGTCTCTGTCAACGCTTGTAATTACAGCGTGTTTGATGTTCATGATTTTTATAGAACGTGCTACTTTTTCAGGTTCGTCCCAGTCTACCGTTTCAGGTCTGCCGGTTTTTACACCGCAAAATCCGCATGAACGGGTACAAACGTTTCCTAAAATCATAAAAGTTGCTGTTCCTTCGCCCCAGCATTCACCCATATTTGGGCAACTTCCTGAGGTACAAATGGTGTTTAAGCTATATTTATCGACTAAACCGCGAAGTTCAGTATATTTTTGTCCAATTGGAAGTTTAACTTTTAACCATTTAGGTTTTCCAACAGGTACATTTTCAACGACTGTTTCCATATATCAAAATTCAAAGTACAAAGATAAGGAATGTAGTTTATTTGGAGATTCGTTTAGGATTTAATTTGGCATTGATCTGTTTTTAGTTTTAGAAAGCTATTTGATAATAATTTTGCACTCCTGTTAAATTATTGTTTTTAAGTCATGATGCCATTTAATAATTGATGGTTTTTGTTTTTTAATTCACATAAGTAGAATAATAATGGAAGAAGGCTAGTTTTAACTCGTTTAATATTTATATCTTTATTTGTTATAAAATGATTTTAATTCAAATAGAAATACGTAAACATTGTAATACATTTGTTGTTAAATTGTAATAATATAAACATGAAAAAGAAATTTATTGTATTGGGAGTTTTGTTTGCCACTTTTGGTTTTACTAAAATGAATGCGCAGATTAATTTTGGAGAAAAAGCTCTTGGAGCTGTTCAAAAAGGAGTAACAGGTTTTACGTTTAGTAATGCCGATGCTGCTGCGTTATCTAAAGCTGCAGTAGATAAAATGGATGCTGAACATGAAGTTGCAGCAGCGACTGATCCTTATGCTGTAAGATTGAACAGGGTATTTGGAAAATATACTGCAGGTGATGGTTACACCTTGAACTATAAAGTTTATAAACTTAAAGAAGTAAATGCTTTTGCAACTGCTGATGGAAGCGTTCGTGTATATTCAGGATTAATGGATATTATGGATGATAATGAATTATTAGCTGTTATTGGACACGAAATTGGTCACGTTGCTAATAACGATTCAAGAGATGCAATTAAGGCAGCATATAGAAAAGAAGCTTTGTTAGAGGGAGCAGCTTCACAATCGGCAACAATTGCAAGTGTAACTGATAGTCAGTTAGGGAAAATAGGAAGTTCAATTATTGATAGTAAATTCAGCCGCAAGCAAGAATCAGAAGCAGATTTGTTCTCTTATAACTTTTTAAAGAAAAATGGCTACAATGTAAATGCTGAAGAATCTGCTTTTAGAATTCTGGCTAAAATGAGCGAAGGAACTGAGGCGTCTTTTATTGATAAAATGATGAGTTCACATCCTGATTCAAAACAGAGAGCTGACGACGCTAAAGCCAGAGCAGAAAAAGATGGTTTATACAAACCATATGTGCAGCAAAAAATTGTAAATACTGCGCCGGTTGTAAAAACAACAACTAAAAAAACGACCACAACTAAAAAAACAACGACTAAAAAGAAATAATTTCTTAGTCTTAAAAATACAAAGCCCGACAGATTTTAAAATTTGTCGGGTTTGTTTTTTTGTGGTTTAGCCTAAAACGTGAAAAGCCAATACTTTTTGTACATCGTATACATTTACAGATTTGTTAAACTGTTTTACTATGCTTGGATTTAATTCGCTTGAAACCCAGATTTTTAATTCGGCATCAAGATCAAAAGTTCCGGCAGTTTCTACGCTAAAACGAGTGATGCTTTTGTAAGCAATTGATTTGTATTCGGTTTTACTTCCTGTAATTCCTTGTACGTCAACAAGAATTAGTCTTTTGTTAGTGAAGATGAAAGTATCACGAATAAGTTTGAAACCCATTTCGATTTCTTCATTATCAGTTAAAAGCTGACCGTATTTTTTAATTAAATCTTCCTGACTTACTGAACCAGCGTTACCAAGAATAGCTGAAAATATTCCCATTTTTTAGTTTTTAATTTTAATAGATTTCGATTTTCCTTTTAGGAGCTGTAAAAGTAATTAAAATTAAAAATAATATCGTTTTTCTTAGTAGTAAGAGAATAAAATTTAATTAAGCGAAGTTGCGAGGTCGTAAATTTTTTAAGTTTTGTGCTTTAAGACTTTCGGTGATTTTTTTTTATAACTAATCATTATTTAATTTCTTACTATTCAATTAAAAGCATAAAAAAAGCAGAACCTAAATTCTGCTTTTTGTTTTTTTATTCTGCTTCCGTTTTTATTGTTATTGGAAGATTATAGGCAGTTCGAACTGCTTTCCCGTTTAATACTCCGGGAATCCATTTTGTTTTTAGTGATTTTAAAACTCTGATGGCCTCTTTTCCAAGTCCGTAACCAGGATCATTTTTCACCATGATATCGGTGATAGAACCATCTCTTTCAATTACGAACGAAACATATACTCTTAACGTTCTGTCCGCATCTAATTCAGGCTTGTTGAAATTGTTACCTACATAAGTGTAAAACTTAGCCATTCCTCCAGGAAATTCAGGTAGTTTGTCAAGGTTTACTACATTTACTGGATCGTTACTTGTTCCTGTTGATGGGACAACTTCTGGGTCTCCGCCAGTTACGGGCATTGTATTCAAACCAGGTCCTGTTCCTGAAGGATTTTCTACAGCAACCGTATTGTTCAAGTTAGTAGCAATTTCCGGGAGTTCCTGATCTGGTGCAGCAATAACAGGATGTGTTAATTGCGTACTTGTAGATGGCGCTGCTGCTGCGCTTTGTTGCTGAGGAACAATTGGTTCAGGTTTAACTGGCTGAACTGGAATTGGAGTCATGTCCACAGGAGTTAAAGGCTCGTAAATAACCGGCTCTTCTACGGGAGCTACCGTTCTAAATTTGTTAATTAACATTGAAACACTTGCTAAAGCTGCTAATAATAGCAAACCCATAAATAGAGCGGTAATGGTGGTTTTTGAATTCTCCTGGCGTAATTGATACGCACCGTACTCTTTGTTTTTGTTTTCGAAAACAAGATTGGTCCAACTTGCTTTGTAGATACTGGATTTAGACATGATTATGGATTTTAAGGTTAAGTAACGTTAACTCATAAGCAATAAGGTTTTGGGTTTAGCTAACAACAGAAATGTCGAAGTTTTAAATTGTGGATAATTTACTTTTTTAAGAATAAATCGAATGATGTGTTATTCTTTATCTAAAGATAATAAATTATCTATTACGTTCGATAATTTCAGCTAATAATTTTTTAGCGCGAAGTAATTTTACTTTTACGTTGCTCAAAGGCTCATCGATTTTAAGTGCGATTTCCTGATACGTCATTTCCTGAAAGTAACGTAAATGAATTACTTCCTGATAATGTGGTTTCAATTCTTTGATGCACTGAAGTAAGCGCGAAAGATTTTGTTCCTTGATTAAAGCATCTTCTGCAGATGGAGTCGTATCGGCAATATTATAGGCCTGTTGGTCTTCATTATCAGTGATTTCTATAAAAAGATTGGTTTTCTTTTTACGTAATAAATCAATATATACATTTTTTGCAATAGCAATTAACCACGTATTAAATTGAAATTCAGGGTTGTAAGATGCTATTTTATCAAAAGCTTTCGAGAAGGTTTCAATAGTAATATCTTCGGCAGTAGTTTCGTTTTCTGTACGTTTTAGCATAAAGCCGTACACTTCATTCCAGAAATAATCTAATAAAAAAGTAAAGGCGATCTGATCGCCCTTTTTTGCTTTTTCTATTTTAGAATTTATTTCCAATATACAGGTTTTGAAAAGATATTAGTTATAAAGATATTAATTTGCGTGAATATAAGCATGATTTCTACGACAGGAAACCAAACTTTCAGGTCATTTTCTTTTAATTTTCCGGCAGAAAATCCAATTACAGTCCATACTATAGTATATCGTGTTGCTAAAATAGCCAGGACAGCAATCCATTGAAATTGAAAAGCCAATAATATAATAACTAATAAAAAGAAAAATAATTGTGAGATAAAGAATAATCCTAACTGCATTTTGTCAAAAAACTTATAATGTTCAGCAGTAGATATATGTCTTCTTTTTTGAGTAAACCATTCTCCATAAGTTTCTTTTGGTTTTGAATAAGTAAAACTTTCCGATGTGTATGAAATAGTCGTATTTTCTTTGGTTGCAGCCTGATTGATAAACAAATCATCATCGCCGGAACGAATCTGTATGTGCTCAATAAAACCGTTTACATTAAAAAATTCTTCTTTTTTATAGGCTAAATTTCGGCCAACGCCCATATAAGGAAGTCCTAATTTTGCCCATGAAAAATATTGTACAGCCGTTAAAACAGTCTCAAAACGGATAATTTTATTCAATAACGAACGCTCGATTTTTTCGTAACCTCCATATCCCAGAACAATAGTTTTGTTCATGGTAAATTGCGAGGTCATTGCGGTAATCCAGTCTTTTGATGTAGGATAACAATCTGCATCTGTAAAAAGCAAATACTCTTTTTTTGACGCTTTGATTCCTAAAGTTAAAGCATATTTTTTATTACCCCAAAACGCTTCGTTATTTTGTACTTTAACCAAACGGATATTAGGATATTGTTGTTCAAATTGCTCAAAAACTTCTAAAGTTTCATCGCTTGAAGCATCGTCAATTAGAACAATTTCAAAATCAGGATAATCTTGTTCTGCTAATAGCGGAATAAACTTTTTGACATTTTCTTCTTCATTTTTAGCACAAACAATTACTGAAACGGGGAGTTTTTTTGATGTAATCTCTTGTGGTTTACCAAAAGCAAATTTTCCAAAAATTCCTAAGTAATAGAAAACTTGAATAAAAACAATAGCAATAAAGAAGTAAAATAAAGTTATAAGCATCTGATTTTAATGTCTTTTAATTTCTGAATCTTGCGCGTGCAAATGTACTTATGAATTCCTAGATTTCAATGGCTAAAGCCAATTTACTTTCGGCATTTCGACATTTCGTTCGCAACAGCAATAGCCTGAGGGTTTTCGGTTTTTTCTAATTCTGAAATTATATTTTTATAATTGTGATCATCTCTGTTTTGGGATAGTTTTCTGGTTGCCTGAATTTCGTCAATTTCAATTTCAAAAGCAAAAATCCCTCTCGCTTCACGCATTGTTTTTACAGACAAATCCTCGACGCGAACGGGATTTGCTGAATTTGATTCGTATTTGTCCACCAATTTTTTAAGTTGTTCAACTCCCGTTTCATAGCCAACAATTTTTATACGACCATAAACATGTACGGCTATATAATTCCAGGTGGGTACATTTTCATGATCGTACCATGAAGATGAAATATAACTGTGCGGACCTGAAAATATCGCTAAAACCTGATCGTTCTCGGCAAAACCTTCAGCTTGTGGATTGAGTTTTGAAATATGACCTTCTAGAATTTCTTTTCCCTCAGCGTTAGTTTCAAGTTCTATGGGAATATGTGTAGCACAAAATTTCCCGTGAGTCTGATTCACAAGGATTCCAAAACTATTTTCTTTCAAAAAAGTTCTGATTGATTCCGGATCTTCGTCTTTATATATATTAGGAGTATACATTTTTATACATTTTGATTTAAAGATTTCTCCAAACAAATAGCGTCTGGTCGATCTACATATTTTCCGTAATTCGGAATAACTTTATAACCTTGTTTTTGGTAAAATTGAATGGCACTTTCATTTTTTAATCGTGTTTCCAGAACCAAATCAGTATATCCCAGTGTTACTGCTTTCTCTTCTAAAAATAATAAAATAGTTTTACCAATTTTCTTTCCGGGAAATTTCGAATACATTCTTTTTACTTCTCCCGTATTTTCGTCGATAGGGCGGATTGCTCCACAGCCAACAATTTCATCATTAATTTCGGCAACAACGAATATAAATTTTGAGTTATTATTTTGCCAATCCTGAAAAGAATTCTTTCCGTCACTTCCAAAACGAAGATAAAGATTTTCCGACAATTCTTCTGTGATTGCCAGAACTTTTTCATCATCCGGATTTACTTTCTTTATCGAGATTTTTTCTGTCATTTGAGAAAAACTGATTGCCTTTTTTTGCCACGAATTACACAAATTTCACTAATTGATTCGTGACAATTTGTGTAATTCGTGGCAACTATTTTTATATCACATTAACTTCCGCTTCAATATGAATGCCGAAAGTTTCGAACACCGTTTTTTGAACATCTCTGGAAACGGCTAAAATTTCCTGTCCTGTTGCGTTCCCGTAATTTACTAAAACTAATGCCTGATTTTTATGCACTCCCGCATCTCCAAAGCGTTTTCCTTTAAATCCGGCTTGCTCGATTAACCATCCGGCCGGAACTTTTACCTCGGTTTCTGAAACTTCATAATATTTCATTTCGGGAAACTTTTGATGAATTTTCTCGAAATCAGATTTTAATAAAATTGGGTTTTTAAAGAAACTCCCGCTATTTCCCAATTCTTTAGGATCCGGTAATTTGCTTTGTCTGATTGCAATTACAGCATTACTTACCTCTTTTAAGGTTGGAATTGTGATGTTGTTTTTGGTCAATTCGGCTGTAATATCTCCGTATGAAGTATTGATTTTATGATTGCGTTTTGTCAATTTATAGATGACAGATGTAATAATATATTGATCTTTAACTTCATTTTTAAAAATACTTTCTCTGTAACCAAAATTGCATTCAGTATTCGTGAATGTTTTTATTTCCTGAGAATTGATATCGATCGCTTCGCAAGAAACAAAAGTGTCTTTTATTTCAGTTCCGTACGCGCCAATATTCTGAACCGGAGTTGTCCCGACATTTCCAGGAATAAGTGACATGTTTTCTAAACCGCCAAAATTGTTTTCGATAGTATAAAGTACAAAGTCATGCCATGTTTCTCCTGCCTGACTTTCAACCCAAACAGAATCATCATCTTCTTTAATGATTTTTTTGCCTTTTAAATCAATATGAATCACCAGCGCATCAATATCTTTTGTTAAAAGCATATTGCTTCCTCCGCCTAAAATAAATTTTTTCTCGTTTTTATGTTCTCTTAAAACGGTTTTTAATTCATCTACAGAATGAACGGCAACAAATTGTTTTGCTTTGGCTTCAATGCCAAAAGTATTGTAGTTTTTTAAAGAAAAATTGGATTGGATTTCCATAAATAAAAGGCTTTTTTGATTCCCAAAACTTCGGGATAATTCTGAGCTCAAAAGTAACGATTATAATTTATTTGCGTATATTTTTTGTACAATAACAAATAATAAAATTTTACTTTAAAGCGGCAATAAAAAGCTGCATTTCCCTCATGGTTCCAATCGTAATTCTGGTCCACTTTCCGTTTTCTTCGTAGATTTTTGTTCCTGATATGTTATGGTTTTCCAATTGTTTGAAATAATCTTTTTTATAATTTTCTAAAGAGAAATAAATGAAATTTGAATGAGACGCAATGCAAGTCAGGTTTAATTGAGTAAGTTGGTCAATAGTATATTTCTTAACTTCATTGTTTGAAGAGTAAACCTGCTGAATAAATTTTTCATCATTTAAAGAAGCTAATGCGGCTGAAGCAGATACAACACTAACAGACATATTTGTAGATGATTTTAAAATGCTCAATTGTTCAATAGTTTCAGAATGTGCAATCGCATAACCAACCCGTGCGCCGGCTAATCCGTAGAGTTTTGAAAAAGTTTTGGTTATTATCAGGTTTTTATTTTCAATAACAAGGTTGCTTAACGATTCTTCTTTAGTAAAATTGATGTAAGCTTCATCTACAAAAACGATTGCTTTTTTTGTTGCTTCATTTATAAACGAAACCAGTTTTTCTCTGTCACAAATGGTTCCGGTAGGATTGTTTGGATTACAGATGTAGACCATTTTTGTATCTGAATCAATTGCTTTTAACATCGCCGTTAAATCGTGTTTTCTATCCTGAGTCAACGGAACGGTAATTTTTTTTATGCCTAATTTTTCAGATGAAGCTGTCCAATAATCGTATGAGGTTTCGGCCATTATAAAATTGCCTTTTTGTAGAGCGGAATACTGAAGAACTACATCTAAAATTTCAGTTGAACCGGCACCCAATAAAATATTATTATCTGAAACATTGTTCTTTTTCGCAATTGCCGAAATTAATTCTGACCAAAGATCCCAGCCATATCTATTACTATTATTTACACTTTTTTCCATTGCAGCACGAGCAAGCGGAGACGGACCGTAAGGATTTTCATTTGACCTTAATAGTATTGGTGAATTATCAAAATCAGGTAAAATGTAATCTTCTGCGAATGGATTTGCAAATGTTTCAAATGGAATAAAACCTAAACCTATTGTGCCTAAACCTATCTGTTTTAGCCAGTTTCTTCTGTTATTCATCTCTATTTCAGGATTAAATTAAACAATTCAGTGAAACAGTATGACGTTGTGATTGAAAAAATGTTACGTGTTGTGGGGTTTTTATCGCAAAGTTCGCAAAGATTTTTTTACTTATTTGGATGCTTAGAAAACAAAAATTTTACAAAGCTTTATGTATACAAAGCTTTGAGAACTTTATTAGAAAATCACTTAAATAAAAACTTCGCACTTAAATTTTTAAATCTGGTGATTCAAGATTTACACCGACAAAGCTTTGCGAACTTTTGTGTTTGCTCAACAGGCTAATAGACGAAAAAATCTTTGCGAACTTTGCGGTAAAAATTACCTTCTGGAGTCCAGCAACTCATGATATTTATCTGAAATTATCTTCATATTCATATCATAGTTTGCATTCTCTTCAACAAATTTTCTGTTTGAAAGAATCGCATTATTTCGGGATTCAGTATTTTTAAAAGACCAGATCAATTCTTCGGCAAGCATTTCAATATTATCAATTTCAATTAATTGTCCGTTTTCACGATGTTTGATCCAGCTTTGATTTCCCGGAATATCAGAAACTACGGGATAACAATTACAAGCCATTGCCTCAAATAAAGAAGCCGAAACACCTTCGGTAATGGGCATACTGATATAAATATTGGATTGCTGTAGTAATTTAGGAAGTTCCATATTTGGGATTCGTCCTGTAAAAATTACTTTGTTTTCGATTTCTAAAGTTGCAGCTAAATCTTTTAAGGATTGTAAACGGGTTCCGTCGCCAACAATTGTAAGCGAAAAATCGATTCCTTTTTGATGTAAAATTGCAAAAGCTTTCAAAATAGCATCATGTCGATATTCCGGTTGTAAAGAACGCGTTACAATTGCCTCAATTTTATTTGAATTATTAATTGAAGGAGAAAAAAGCGTTAAGTCAATTCCTTTTGGGATAACTAAAACTTTATTCATATCAACGCCAACGGCTTTCATCGAAATTGTCATAACAGGTCCCCAGGCATGAATTAAATCAGCTTTTTTAAATGCGTGTTTTTGAATTATTTTCTTGAATGGCAATAAAACGGAACCATCCGGCCATAAATCAGTTCGTCCTTGTTGGGCGATTGCAATGGGATGCATTCCTGAAATTGCAGCCAGAAAACCATAACTGGTGGTTCTTTCTGCAATAACCATATCCGGTTTTTGCTCACGAATTGTTTTACGAATTGAAATAGGAGAGAAGGCATATTCTAAAATGCGCTTAAAACGGTTGAGTTTTGAGTTGTTTGGTGTTTGAAGTTCCCAGGTGCAAATTTCAAAATCGCCAAATTCTTTCAAACCATTTATCCATGTAATTGCATCGGCGCGATAAGATTCTCCCAGAAAAAGTATTTTTCTTTTTTTCATTCGATGATTATTTTTTGCCACGAATTTCACGAATTTTTGCTAATTTTTTTATTGTTTAGCTTTCACAAAGATTCAAACTTTATTGAAGCTTTAGTTCGTATGATTCGTGGTTAACTTTAAGGTTTTGTTTTTCGCTACGAATTTCACGAATTTCCACTAATTAATTCGTGCTAATTCGTGAAATTCGTGGCAAAAAAATCAAAACTAAAATTCTTCGTCCGTTTCTAAGGCGCGGTTAATGAATTCGTTTAATGGTTTTAAAGCGATTAGCTTCTTGCTCATTTTGGCAACAAAATCTTTTTGAGTAACTTCAGAAATGTCAAATTTCTGAGTCGCAGTAAAACTTTTCAATTTTAGAAATTCAATTGCAGGATGGTCTTTCTCGTAACCTCTTGGCGGATTTTTAAGCGAATTGTTTTCGTCTATATCTAAATTTCCAAATTCCTTTTTGAAGTTTTTATCTTTTAAGATAGCTTCTAAATCATCATGAAAGAAAGCAATTTCTTTTCTGACTTTTTTTAATTGGTCGGGATCCGGAGAGTAAAATCCGCCCGCAATAAAACTGGCGCCTTTCTCAATATGTACATAATAGCCGGAACGATTTTGACCTTTAGCGCCAGACGACATCCAAACGCCTAAATGTGCTTTGTAAGGAGATTTATCTTTTGAAAACCGAATATCACGATTGATTCTGAAAGTACAATTTTTAATTTCCAGTAATTCTAAGGAAGGATCAAGCGGTTTCATAGCATCCAGAAAATCTCCGACTAATTGATGATAATCTTTTTTGAAAATCTCATATCGTTTTTTATTGTCCTGAAACCAATCTCTATTGTTGTTCTTTTTTAAGTCGTCTATAAATTGCAATGATTCTTTCGTAAGCATATTTCTGTATTTATTGCAGTTGTTTTTTTAAATCTTTTTCGCTGATAAGTCCTGTGTTTTTCCATTGAACGGCTTTGTTTTCGTATAAAACCAAAGTGGGAAGCTGATCAATTTTTAGTTGAGTTGCCAGCGTTTTGTTTTTGTCAACATCGATTCTGATAATGACTATTTTATCTGTCATGTCCTTTTGCATTGTCAAAATATACGGTTCCATTTGTTTGCATGGTCCGCACCATTCGGCATAAAAGTCGACTAAAACTTTTTTGTCCGTATTTAATAAATCATTAAAGTCATTCATTGACATTCCAACGTTGGTTGTTGTTGGTTTGCCAAATCCTTCTTCGTTCCAGTTCATGATTCCTCCTTCTAATTCATAAACAGTAGTAAAGCCTAATTCAGTCAGTTTTGCAGCTGCTTTTTTGCTTCTTCCTCCGCTTAAGCAATACACATAAATGGGTTTTGATTTGTTATAAGATGCTGCTTTTGATGCAAAATCTTCACTATTCCAATTTACATTTTTGGCATTATCAATATGTTCTGATTCAAATTCATCCGGAGTTCTTACGTCTAAAATTTGTGGATTTTCGGTTGTTTTAATTTTTTCTGCAAATTCCTTTGGAGCAATTGATTCAAAAGAATTTGATTTTTTTTCGTTGCAGGAAATTAGTACAACTGAAACTATTAGAAATAAAATTTTGAGGAATTTCATGGGGTCAAATTTTAAAAAATGATATCGCTAAAGTAATGATTTTTCAATTTTGAATTCTTATTGGAAAGTGAAATAAAAAAGTTTGCCACGAATTTCACGAATTAGCACAAATTTTTAAAAGATGTTGGTTTATTAATGTATAGTTTTTTTGTCATTTCGACCCAAGGGAGAAATCACACTCGTAATTCTACAAAGATTGGCGACATGTATAACGGAGTTTCTAGTGTGATTTCTCCTTCGTCGAAATGACAAACTTTGAGCAAAAAAAATCACCCTAAATTAAATAGTTTATAACTCTGATGTGTCGATTTTACTATAGCTTCCGTTCGTTCCGGATGTGTATCTGAAATAAAAAGCTGTCCGAAAGTCTCGCTGTTTACCATTTCGATAATTTTAGAAACACGGGTTTCATCTAATTTATCAAAAATATCATCAAATAATAAAAGAGGTTTTACACCGCTTTGTTTTTTTAAAAATTCAAATTGAGCTAGTTTTAAAGCAATCAAAAAAGATTTCTGCTGCCCTTGCGATCCGAATTTTTTTATGGGATGTGAATCTATTTCAAAAGATAAATCATCTTTATGGATTCCCACGCTTGTATAATGAAGCGCGCGATCTCTATTAATGTTTTCCTGTAAAAGTGTCAATAAATCTTTTTCAAACAAATTACTTTCATAAACTAATTGCACCGTTTCTTCAGATCCGGTTATTGTTTTGTGGTGTTCATTAAATATAGGTATGAATTGTTCCAGAAAATCTTTTCGTTTTTCAAAAATAGATTTTCCGTAACTATTCAGCTGCTCATTATATATAGATAAGGTATCATTATCGAAAACATGATTCAATGCAAAATATTTGAGCAACGCATTTCGCTGTACAATTACTTTTTGATATTGAATAAGCTGATGTAAATAAGTAGAATCTAATTGGGAAATCACACTATCCATAAATTTACGGCGCGTTTCGCTTCCTTCAACAATTAAATCGCGATCTGCGGGAGAAATAATTACTAACGGAATAAACCCAATATGATCTGAGAATTTATCGTATGCTTTTCCGTTTCTTTTCAGGATTTTCTTTTGTCCTTTTTTTAAACTGCAAACAATTTGTTCCGTTCGGTCATTTTTTTCTAATTCGGCATCAATCACAAAAAACTCTTCTCCGTGTTTGATATTTTGTACCGCTAACGGATTAAAATAACTTTTTCCGTATGCTAAATGATAGATTGCATCCAGTACATTGGTTTTTCCAATTCCGTTTTTGCCCACAAAGCAATTGATCTTCAGGTCGAAATCAAAACTGACTTCGGAGAAATTTTTATAATTGAATAAGGAAATTTTATTTAAATGCATTTTTTATGGACTGGAAGAGCAAATTTAATGCTTTAGAAGACAACTTTCTCTCGTGGATTAGTTTTTCTGCTACTCCCGATAGCTATCGGGATAAAAGATTAAAAAGAATTTGTCTCTCTAAATTTAATTCAATAGATGTTAATCTCTAAGATTTGGCTAAAAATTACGATTATTGTAAAAGGAAATCATATTTTGATTAGCAAAAAAAGGAGTGTGCAAAATTATCAAAAATTATTGGAATATTAGGTTTTTAGCGGATTTCAAGCTGAATTATTTCGCTGTAAAACAGGAAGAAGAAGCTGTTTAGTGAATTATTTTTTTAAAATGGATATAAATTTGCTTTTTTTTGCTTTAGTTTCAATAAAAATTTTATTTTTGCCGTTCACTAAATTAAATTTAAATGGCTACTTACAATAAAAGAGGATATAAGGCACCAAAGGAAAAGGAAGTTAAAGAAGAAGTTGTAAATGAAGAACAACAAGTAATTCTTGATGGAAAAAACAGTACTACAGCTGACGTTTTTTCTAAATTAGATGAAACTGCTTCAAGAACTGAGGATTGGGTTGCTAAAAATCAAAAAATCATTATTGGTTTAGTTGCCGGTATTGCAGTTGCTACTATTGGATATTTGGCTTACCAAAAATTCATCGAAGCTCCTAAACAAGACGAAGCTGCAACAGAAATGTTTGTTGCTCAACAAAACTTTCAAAAAGCAACTGATGGTGTAGCAAGCGATTCATTATATAAATTAGCGTTGAATGGTTCTGAAGGTAAATTCGGATTCGTGAAAATTGCTGATGAATATTCTGGAACTGATGCAGGAAATTTAGCGAATTACTATGCTGGAATGGCATATTTGAATACAGGTAAATTTGATGATGCAATTAAGTATTTAGGTGATTTTAAATCTGATGATTTAATTTTAAGCGCTTTGGCAAAAGGTGCAATAGGAGATGCTTATTCTCAAAAAAACCAACAAAAAGAAGCTTTAGACTATTATGTAAAAGCTGCTGAATCAAACAAAAACGATTTTACAACGCCTCGTTTCTTATTAAAAGCCGGTAAAACTGCTTTGGCTTTAGGTCAAAAAGAAGATGCATTGAAATATTTAACAGATATCAAAGATAACTACGATACAACTCCAGAAGCAGCTTCTGTAGATGTATTGATAGGATTAGCGCAATAATTTAATTGCAGAGTTTAGATTTTAGAGTTTAGATTTGTATTTTTACAATCTGAAATCAAGAAATTTAAAATCTTAAATATAAAAGATGGCTACCGAAAATAAAAATTTATCAGAATACGATAAAAACACGATCCCAAATGCGAAAGACTTTCGATTTGGGATTGTTGTTTCTGAGTGGAATGAAACTATAACTGAAGGACTTTATAATGGTGCTTTTGAAGCGCTTGTTGATAATGAAGTTCCTGCTCAACAAATTATCCGCTGGAATGTTCCCGGAAGTTTTGAGCTGATTTATGGTGCAAAAAAAATGCTGCAAACGCAAAATGTAGATGCGGTTATTGTAATTGGATGTGTAATTCAGGGACAAACCAAACATTTTGATTTTGTATGCGAAGGCGTAACGCAGGGAATTAAAGATTTGAATGTTCAAACTGATATTCCGGTTATTTTTTGTGTCTTAACAGATAATAATATCCAACAGTCAATTGACAGAAGTGGAGGAATTCACGGAAACAAAGGAACTGAAGCTGCGATTGCTGCTATCAAAATGGCATATATTCGCCAGCAAGCTTCAATGTCGCACCCATTTAATCAACCTTTGTTGTCTTCTGGAGCAATCCAAATAGAAGAAACTCCAATAAAGATCGATAAAGAATAAAGCACACTTGTTTTAAAATACTAAAACCTATACTGTGTAAAATAGTATAGGTTTTTTGTTTTTTTTATGATAGCAGTTATTCTAAAAGCCAAGAGAAATTCATTAAATTTGTGCTTCTTGGTTTCAAAATTTTAAACCTTAACCTTTAAACCTTTTTTTCTTAATGTCCAGTATTATTCAATTACTTCCTGATCACGTTGCTAACCAAATTGCCGCTGGAGAAGTGGTTCAAAGACCTGCTTCAGTTGTAAAAGAGCTGTTAGAAAATGCTGTTGATGCAAAAGCAACTGACATTAAATTGATTATTAAAGATGCAGGAAAATCATTAGTTCAGGTTATCGATAATGGTTCAGGAATGAGCGTGACCGATGCGCGTTTGTGTTTTGAACGTCACGCTACTTCTAAAATCCGTCAGGCAGAAGATTTATTCTCCTTGTGTACAAAAGGTTTTCGTGGTGAGGCACTGGCTTCAATCGCGGCGATTGCACATATGGAAATGAAAACGAAGCAGGATCAGGAAGAATTGGGAACACATATTATTATTGAAGGAAGTAAATTTGTTTCGCAGGAAGTCGCGGTTTTACCCAAAGGAACTTCATTTGCCGTTAAAAATTTATTTTTTAATATTCCCGCGCGTCGTAACTTCTTAAAATCAGATACAGTTGAATTTCGTCATGTTATGGATGAGTTTCAGCGTGTAGCATTGGCACACCCAAACATTCATTTTACATTTTATCATAACGGAAGCGAAATGTATAATTTGCCCGCAGCAGGTTATCGCCAGCGCATAGTTGGGATTATGTCCGGTAAAACCAATGAAAAATTAGTGCCTGTTAACGAAGATACTGAGATTATCAATATTCAGGGATTTGTTTCTAAACCAGAATTTGCGAAGAAAAACAGAGGAGAACAATTCTTTTTTGTAAACGATCGTTTCATTAAAAGCGGTTATTTGCATCACGCTGTAATGGCGGCGTACGACGGACTTTTGAAAGATGGTTCACAGCCGAGTTATTTTCTGTATTTACAAGTTCCGCCAAATACCATCGATATCAACATTCATCCTACTAAGACAGAAATTAAGTTTGATGATGAACAAGCTTTATACGCTATTTTAAGAGCATCGATAAAACATAGTTTAGGACAATTTAATGTTTCGCCTGTTCTTGATTTTGATCGTGATGCTAATTTAGATACACCTTATCATTACAAAGATTTAGAAGGTGAAACGCCTACCATTCAGGTTGATGGAACTTTTAATCCGTTTACGGATGATAAAACCAATCAGCATTATTCTAAATCAGGTTCTGGTTCAGGATCAGGTTCTGTTTACAGTTCCGGATCGGGTTCAGGTTCTTATTCGGGATATAATAAAAGAGTAGAACCAACCGCAACGTGGGAAAGTTTATATGTAGGTTTAGAAACCGATACTATAGAAAGTTCCCCTTTTACATTTGAAAATGAGGAAGAAGTAACTTCGTCATTGTTTAATGATAATGAAATCGAGCAGGCAAGTCAGGGAACCTATCAAATACATAAAAAATATATTGTTTCGCCAATAAAATCCGGAATGGTCATCGTGGATCAGCAACGCGCGCACCAACGTATTTTATACGAGCAATTTTTATTGAATATGACTGTAAATCAGGCTTCAAGTCAGCAATTATTGTTTCCGTTGAATTTGTTTTATTCTTCAGATGAAATGACACTGATCGAAGAATTAAAACCATCTCTGGAAACGACAGGTTTTGTTTTTGAAGATGCACAAACAGATCATATCGTAATTTCTGGAATTCCTGTGAATATTACCGAAAGCGAAGTTTCAATGGTAATTGAACAATTGTTGAGCGATTTGCAAGACGGAATTCCCGCAAGCAGTTACAGTCAAAATGATACTATTGCCAAGTCAATGGCGAAAAGTTTAGCGGTTAAAACAGGATCTTATTTAACCGAAAAAGAACAAGATAATCTGGTAAACGGTTTGTTTGCTTGTAAAGATCCAAATATTTCACCTTTTCAAAAACCAACTTTCATCACAATGCGTGTGGAAGATATAGATAAAAAGTTTGCCTTATGATGAATATGACTCCCGTAGTAAAACAATTATTGATAATCAATATCATATTTTTTATTGGTTCTCAATTAGTTCCGGTTTCTTATGAATATTTTGCTATGTTTTTTCCGGAAAATCCAAGTTTCAAAGCGTGGCAGCCTATTACACATATGTTTATGCATGGCGGTATTATGCATATTGCTTTTAATATGATTGCAATGGTCTCTTTTGGTTCTGCGTTAGAACACTTTTGGGGAGGTAAAAAGTTTTTGTTTTTTTATATTTCCTGCGGTTTGGGAGCGGCATTATTACATACAGCGGTAAATTATTATTCTTTTCATGAGACCATGAATGTTTTAATGACGAATGGATATCAAAAAGACCAGATTTTGAAGCTTTTAGGCGAAGGAAAAATAGATACAAGATGGCAGGATTTAGTTTCGGTTTCACAATTTGAAAGTTTTACTGATTCTTATATTGGTACAGTTGTAGGAGCTTCAGGCGCTATTTATGGTTTATTAACTGCTTTTGCATTCATGTTTCCTAATGCTGAGTTGGCTCTTATGTTTATTCCTATTCCTATCAAAGCTAAATATTTTGTTCCCGGAATTTTAGCAATTGATTTGTTTTTAGGATTTAGAGGGAACTCTTTGTTTGGAAGCGGCGGAACAGGAATTGCTCATTTTGCACACGTTGGCGGAGCTTTAACCGGATTTTTAATTATGTGGTATTGGAAAAAGAATCAGTTTAATAGTAATCGTTGGAATTAATTTCTAATTTTAATAGCGCAAATAAAAACCAAAAGAAGCTTTTATGAATATTCTTGATGATTTAAAACTACAATATAGATTAGGCGGTATTGCAATGCGTGTTATTTATTGGAATATTGCTTGTTTTTTGATTTCTTTAATATTCTTCTATCAATATTCCGGAGGTGGTTTTGCGTATCCTGACTGGCTTGCATTGTCATCAGATCCCAATGTGTTTATGTTTAAACCGTGGACGTTTTTGACTTATGCATTTTTTCATGCTACGTTTTTGCATTTACTGTTTAATATGATGGTTTTGAATTTTGCCAGCAATTTATTCATGACCTTTTTTACTCAGAAACAATATTTAGGATTGTACATTTTAAGTGCTGTTTTTTCCGGTGTTGTTTTTTCACTGAGCTTTTATTTTTTAAATGTTGCAGGATCTATAGTTGGGGCTTCGGCAGCAATTATGGCAATTTTAGTTGCAGTAACAACCTATCAGCCCTTAATGAATGTACGATTGTTGCTAATTGGCAATGTTAAACTCTGGCATATTACGGCAGTAATTCTGGTTCTTGATTTAATGCAGTTCCGTTTAGATAATACTGGCGGACATATATCCCATTTAGCCGGAGCATTCTTTGGATTTATATTCATAAAATTGCTTCAAAACGGAACAGATTTAAGTATTGTAATTTCTAAAACATTAGATTTCTTTACCAATCTCTTTAAAAAATCCCCTACGACCCCTTTCACAAAAGTTCATAAGAATTACAACAAACCTACAGAAAAAGTTACATCAAGAATTGTTACGAAAGATAAAACGCAACAACAAATAGATGAAATTTTAGATAAAATTAGCCAGTCCGGTTATGATTGTCTGACAAAAGAAGAAAAAGAGTTTTTATTTAAAGCTGGAAAATAATCCTTTTAGCAAGAAAATATGAAAAACCTTTCGTGGTTTAATAAAATAATGTTCTTTTTGAATATAGTGCTTACTGTAGTAACCTTCAGTATTTATATTCTACCATTCCTAGCACCTAGAAGCTTTCCGCTTTTATCGGTGCTGACGCTGTTTATGCCGGCTTTTTTTGTATTTAACGGGTTGTTCTTCGTTTATTGGGGAATTCAGTTTAAAAAGCGTCTTATTTTATCTGGTCTGGTTTTATTGACAGGAATTACCTTTATCAGTAAGTTTTATAAATTCTCTGCCACAGAATATATCAAAGACGAAAAAGATTTCTCGATAATGAGTTATAACGTGCGTCTTTTCAATGTGTTTAAATGGTTGGATCGTGATGATATTCCATCAAACATAAAAGCATTTATTGACGAGAAAGATCCGGATATTCTTTGTATTCAGGAATATTCCAACTCAGCTAATATCGATTTAAAAGTGTATCCTCACCGTTATATTTTTATTGATGGAAAGCAAATTAAGACCGGTCAGGCTATTTTTTCAAAGTTTCCTATTATTTTTGAAGGCAATATTATTTTTCCAAAATCTGACAATAATGTTATTTATGCCGATATAAAACGCGGAAAAGATGTTATCAGAGTGTATAATATGCACTTGCAATCTATTAAGATTTCACCGGATGTTAGTGATATTTCGAATAATATCGATAATGTAAATCAGGAAAAATCACAGCTAATCTACGGCAGAATTAGTAAAGGATTCAGGCAACAGCAAGAACAGGCAGAAATTTTTAAAGAAAATATCAAAAAATGTACAACGCCGTTTATTATTTGTGGAGACATGAATAATAGTCCGTTTTCCTATGTTTACCGAAGCATAAAGGGAAAACAGAAAGATGCGTTTGAAGAAGCCGGAGAAGGTTTTGGAGCAACTTATAAGTTCCGCTATTATCCCGCCAGAATTGACTATATTTTTACCGACAGTAAAATGAAAGTCAAGCAATTTGAAAGTTTTCCTGATTTTGAAAACTCAGACCATTATCCTATAATGGCGAGAATTTCCATGGAATAAAGTTTTAAAAATTCCAATTTATTAAATTCCAAATTCCAAAATTTGAAAGTGAAAAATAATATTAGACTATTTTTTGGCTTTTTAAATAATCCATGGCAAATTTACCTTCGTTAAAAAGTAAATCCAGAACACTTAAATTATTGATGAATCCGTGTTTGTCATCAAAAACCTGAGTATATTTTTCGAATGTATTCGGATCTTTTTTTCCGTTGGCAAGAAATCTAAAATCAGTTACATTTTCTGTTTCAACAAAATATTCAGTTGTTTTTGAAAAGGCTAATTTCATTCTTAAACATTTTGTTACAATATCCAGAACTTCCATGTTTAAATCCATCAGGAAAGTATGCTGCTTTTCGAAAACAGGGCGAATATCATCTTCAAAAAACTCAAAGAATGGTGAACTTCTATATCCTGCTTCTAATGATTTAAAGTGTTGTTTTTGCCAGTCAAAATCATTCTCAATATAAACATCTTTTGTTTTTTGATGTGCTGATTTGGAATGTTTGACAGGAATATTCAATAATTGAATTCCGTTTGGGCTATAGATGTAAGTACGATTTCTATTGGTCTGCTTCTGAAAATTATCTTCCATTTCAAAAGTAATATTTTCAGATTGAGCCATTACTGCAAAGTGGCTAATCGACGGAAAATAGGTAGGAAGTAATAGAGAGTTCATTATATTCTTTGTTTAAAAGTTTCAGGTTTCATGTTCAGGTTCTTTGCGAACTTGAAACATGAAACCTGAAACAAAAATAACTATTTTTTTTTATGCTTTATTTTCTCTTCTTTTTTTCCAGAAGTATTCTCCAACAAAATAAGCTGCAAGAATAAACAGGAAGTATTTAAAGTAAGATTGTGGTTGTCCTTCACCGTCAACGGTTGTAAAAACTCTGTTCCAGCGAACTTTGTTGATTCCTTTTCCGTTAGTATCCCAGCTCATCCAGATAAAAACCGGCTTTCCTACGATGTGATCTGCAGGAACATAACCCCAATAACGACTATCTTCAGAGTTGTGACGATTGTCTCCCATCATCCAGTAATAGTTTTGTTTAAAGGTATATGTGGTAGCTTGTTTTCCGTTGATTAAAAAATGGGAACCATCTAATTCTAAAGTGTTTCCTTCGTATTTCGTAATGATTTCCTTGTAGAATGGTAAAGATTCATTTGTTAATGCAACTGTTTTTCCTGCTTCAGGAATGTAGATTGGACCAAAATTGTCCTGATTCCACTTGTTAATGTGAGGGAAAATCGAATTGTCGTTTCCTCTGGCAATTTCTCTTTTTACAGCAGTAATTCCAGGAGTATTTTTGAAACGTTCTGCACTAGCTTCTGTTAAAGCTCTGAAATAAATTGTATCTTTTTTTTCCTGATCTTTAATATAAGCACCATCAGTAATATCTAATTCTTTCATCAATGATTCAAAATCAATAGATGTTTTTCCGTCTAAAGCTACTGCGTAAGAATATTGAGGTTTAGCTCTTTCCGGTAAAACTAATTTTTTTCCGTTAATGAAAACAAATCCGTCTACGATAGATAAGCTATCACCGGGAATACCAACGCATCTTTTTACGTAATTTGATTTTTTGTCGATAGGTTTTATAACTCCCGGTCTTCCTTTCGGCTCATAAAAATAATGAACTGTATCAACAGGCCAGTTAAAAACAACAATATCTGTTCGCTTTATTTTTTCAATAGCCGGCAATCTGAAATAAGGTAACTGAGGCCAGCTTAAATATGATTTTCTTTTTAAAAACGGAATAGTATCGTGAACCATTGGCAACGCAACAGTGGTCATAGGTACGCGAGGACCGTAATTTACTTTACTTACAAATAAAAAGTCACCAATTAATAGTGATTTTTCCAGCGATGAAGTCGGGATTGTATAAGGTTGTACAACATATGTATGTACTAAAGTGGCTACGATAATAGCAAAAAGTAAGGAATTAATAGTATCAGCAGTTTTATTTTGAGGTCTTAATTCTCTCTCTGGATTATGTACTAATTTCTCTGTATAATTGATGTAGTAAATGTAAAATCCAAAAGTAAAGATCCCTAATAAAGTATCTAAAGTAGATTTTTTTCCAAACGTTCTTAAGGTTTCTACCCAAACAACAGGAAACATAATCAGGTTGATAATCGGGATAAAAAGTAATATTGTCCACCATGTTGGCCGACTGATTATTTTCATCAAAACTATTGAATTGTAAACCGGAATTGCAGCTTCCCAACTTTTTCTTCCTGCTGCTTTATACAATTTCCAGGTTCCCAGAAAGTGAATTATTTGTACGGCTAAGAAAAATACGAACCAAAGATATAGTGTCATGATTTTTTGATTTATGTTTCAAGTTTCAGGTTATTTGATTGCAAGCCTAAAACTTTTAATTTATTATTTTAAGTTTAAAACATCTTTCATGCTGTAAATCCCTTTTTTACCGGCAAGCCATTCGGCAGCAATTACGGCGCCAAGAGCAAAACCTTCACGATTGTGAGCAGTATGTTTTAATTCGATGCTGTCTACATTAGAGTCATAAGTTACGGTATGAGTTCCCGGAACATCTCCAATTCTTTTCGCGTCAATATGAATTTCGTCGTTTTTAGCTTCGTCAAGTGTCCAGTTTGCATAATTGCTGTTTTCGATAACACCTTTTGCTAAGGAAATAGCGGTTCCGCTTGGGGCATCTAATTTTTGAGTATGATGAATTTCTTCCATCGATACTTTGTACGAATCAAATTGAGACATGATTTTAGCCAGATATTCATTTAATTCAAAGAAAATATTAACCCCTAAACTAAAATTTGAACTTGATATAAAACCAGTTTGTTTTTCATTGCAAAGCGCAGCCATTGCATCATAATGCTCTAACCATCCGGTTGTTCCTGAAACTACAGGTACATTGTTGTTAAAGGCATTCGAAATGTTGCTTACTGCTGCAGTTGGAACGCTAAAGTCAATTGCAACGTCAGCGGTTGAAAGTCCGTCGTAGGTATTGGATTCGTCTTTCTTTAAAACAATTTCATGACCTCTTTCTAAAGCAATTCGTTCAATTACTTTACCCATTTTTCCGTATCCTAAAAGCGCAATTTTCATTTTGTAAATATTTAAATATTTAAATAACCGTAGCTATTTAAAATTGGTAATTAAAAGTTAGTCCTACGTTTGGTCGAAAAGTTACATCGTTAGGATAAATTTCCGGACGCATAGATAATCTTTCGTTTACGTTAAACTGAATTAAAGCCGCATCTACATTGGCATCAATAATGTTTAAAACATAAAAACCTACGACAAACAAAGCAGATAAATCTCTGTTTCGCTGATAAAATTTCTGGCCTGCAACAAGTCTGCTTTCGTCCAGAAACTGATAAGCATCATCATTGTAGCCTTCAAGTCTTCGTTTGTAAGCTTTTCGATAATCGCGGTATTTATTATTGTTGTCGATATAAAAATATAAGCTGGTACCAATTGCTCCGTAAACCAAAGGAATTTTCCAGTATTTTTTATTGTATGCCTGACCCAAACCTGGTAGTATTGCCGAGTAAAAAGCTGCTTTTGCCGGCGTAAGCGGGTCTATTTCTTGTAATTTGCTAGTGTCTTTAACGACCAAAACCGTGTCTTTTTTTACCTGGGCAAAAAGAGAAACGGTTCCTATGAAAAAGAACAATAAACTTATGGGGACAATCTTATTCACTATCCGTTTATTAATTTTATAATTCGATTAAAGTCGGCTTCAGAATTAAACGGAATTGTAATTTTTCCTTTTCCGTTGCCAGCGACTTTTACATCAACTTTCGCACCAAAATAATCGTTGAAAGTATTTTTTTGTGTTTCTCTGATTACAAAAGAAGATTCTGCTTTTGGCTTTCCTTCTTCTTTTGGTTTTAAGCTTTCGTGGTAGTTTTTTACCAGACTTTCTGTTTCACGAACAGATAAATTCTGGCTTACAATTTTTTGGTAGATATCAGTTTGAATGTCTAAATCTTCAATATTGATAATTGCTCTACCGTGACCCATACTAATAAAACCATCACGAATACCTGTTTGAATAATTGGATCCAGTTTTAAAAGACGTAAATAATTGGCAATTGTAGAACGTTTTTTACCCACACGCTCGCTCATTTGTTCCTGAGTCAGTTGAATTTCGTCAATCAAACGCTGGTATGAAAGTGCAATCTCAATTGGGTCTAAGTCATGACGCTGAATATTTTCAACCAAAGCCATAACAAGGGATTCATTGTCATTTGCAATACGAATATAGGCAGGAACATGAGTTAAACCAACTAAAGTTGAAGCGCGCAAACGACGTTCTCCAGAAATTAACTGATATTTATTGAACTCTAATTTACGAACAGTAATAGGTTGAATCACACCAAGTTCTTTAATCGAAGTAGCTAATTCACGTAGCGATTCTTCGTTAAAATTACTTCTTGGCTGAAAAGGATTTATTTCTATAGCACTTATTTCAAGCTCAATAATATTTCCAACAACCTTATCAGCGTTTTTGTCTTCTACTGATGTAATGTCGTTTTCCGGATCTTTTAATAATGCTGATAATCCTCTTCCTAAGGCTTGTTTTTTAATTGCTTTTGTCATAAAAACTATTTGCTGTTTTTCTTTATAATTTCTTGAGCCAGATTAATGTAATTAACTGCTCCTTTGCTTGTTGCGTCATAATTAATGATGCTTTCACCAAAACTTGGAGCTTCACTTAATTTTACATTACGCTGAATAACGGTATCAAAAACCATATCATTAAAGTGTTTTTGAACCTCTTCAACAACCTGATTGGATAAACGTAATCTTGAATCGTACATGGTTAGTAACAAACCTTCAATGTCAAGATCCGGATTGTGTATTTTTTGAATACTTTTTATCGTGTTCAATAATTTCCCTAATCCTTCAAGTGCAAAATATTCACATTGAATAGGAATAACTACTGAATCTGCAGCTGTCAAAGCATTTAAGGTTAATAAACCTAATGAAGGAGCACAGTCAATGATGATATAATCATATTCGTCTTTTACACTTTCTAATGCTTTTTTAAGCATGTATTCTCTGTTCTCTTTATCAACCAATTCGATTTCGATGGCTACAAGGTCAATGTGCGCAGGAATCACGTCAACATTCACAGCTGAACATTTTATAATGGTTTCTTTGGGAGTATTACTGTGTTCAAGTATCTGGTAAGTCCCCATTTCAACAGATTCTACATCGATCCCAAGGCCTGATGTAGCATTTGCTTGAGGATCAGCGTCAATCAATAATACTTTTTTTTCTAAAACACCCAATGAGGCAGCAAGATTTACTGATGTAGTAGTTTTTCCAACGCCTCCTTTTTGATTAGCAATCGCAATGATTTTGCCCATTTATTTTCTGAATTTTGAACCGTAAAAATACAATTATTTATGGTTTCTGAAAATCTATTTTGTTAACATTTAAGAAACTTCCATTAACCGTGGTATGGCGCATGTTTTGCGGGATTTTATTTGTCTCTTAATTAAAAATAGTAACAAAAACCTGTAGTATTTTTTTCTTGTTTTTAGTGTAAATGAACCAATTTCAATTTTAAATCTTAAAAAAGACTCAAACGTTAAAATTGATTTCTGTTTTTAATTCTTTCTTTTTAAATCTTTTACTAAGCTTGCTGTAAAAAACAAAATTGTAATGCCGCCCAGAATGATACAAATCCACATAAACCAGGGCTGCTGCCAAAATGATTTGTTTTTAACCTGACTTTTTTCATTTGTTCTTTGTTCAATATCATAAACATAAGTTTGCGGTAAAATAGCAGCAATTTTATTTTTGAAATTCGATAGATCATATTCCGGTTCTGTTAGGTTTTTGTTTCCGGTTTTCAGTATATAATTTTCGTTCGAATTTAAATCAGTAACAATAGAAACTAACTTTTGATCGTATTTTATTTTTGAAATTACTAAAGGCTGATTGTCGTGGTTTTCAATTTTTATATAGAATTCTTTTTCGAATAATGCCGGAATTGTAAATATGTTTTTTGTATTAGAATTCAGTTGAAAAGAGATAATTTCTTCATCCAGTATCTGGGTTTTTCGTTTGGTAACTCTCTTTATCTTTTTGTATAAAATAGCGGTACGATTATAATATGTAGGTTTTACAACTTCAAATGTGATTTGATTGATGACTTGCGATACATTAAAAACAACATGGATTTGAGTTTCTTTTTCTGAAGGGATTTCGGTTGTTACAGATTTTTCAGGAACAGTTTCCTGCACTAAACTTCTGGGCAATTGCGTGGTGAAATTTCCAACTTTTAAAATGTTGATGGGAAGCGTTTTCTTATCATCAAAATCAATTCTTAAATATTTATAAGTACTTAACGGATACGAAATATTTTTAACAACGCTAGTTTCCGTTGTACTGTTTAAGTCTGATAAATATTGTGAATCAGAAATTCCGAACCATTCTTTTTGATCATCACTTCCTGAAATCGAATACTTTTTTTCAACATTAGAATTCGCTATAAAAAGCGAAAGCTGATTGTTGCCTTTATTTGGCGGAATAGCAATAATAACCGAAGTACTTTTTTTGGGTAAAACCGTTTTCGAAACAATTATATATTCTTCAAAAGTATTGGAGGAAACTGTATTATCGCTTTGGATAAAATACGGAATCTCATTTCCTTTGGAATCAAAAATTCTGATATCGCTCAAATCCTGTTTTGAATAAGACCTGATTTCCGGCGATAAAATAATTTCATGAAACCCGTTCTGGTTGACCTTTTTTAGTTTTGCAGTAGTTTGATATTGCCCAAACGAAAGGTTTGCAATAAATAATAAGAGTATAAATTTATTTAGTTTCATTGTTTTCCAGTGGCTTGTTTTCATCAATAACTAAGACTTTGATTTTTTGATATACAAAAGATATAATTAAAATTAATATTCCTAAAAGGATAAACGATATGATTTTTCCAGTTTCGGAAATGTTGCTGATATCGTATAAAAATAATTTTAAAATAGTTAATCCCAGTAATGTCAAAGCAATAATACGAAGTGATTTGTATTGTTTTTTTATCCCGATGATTAAAAATACAAAAGCAAGAACTCCCCAAAGAACCGGAAATCCTGTTTTAATTATTTTAGTTTCAGAAAGTCCTATAAAATCATCGGCAATAAAATCACGCAAATACGGCAAGTTTGATTTATAGCTCGCAAACATTGGACTTGTTTGTATATCGTGAGGCGTTACCGGAGAATTCATTACTACAAGTCCGTGAAGCATAACCTCTGAACTGGCGATATAAACAATGAAAAAAGCGGCAACCCACATAAAATAGTGGCTTTTGAAAAAAGTAAAATCAAATTTCCTGCTGATTAAAAATAGTTGACACGCAGAATAAATCGTGATTGCCAATGAAATATAATGAAGATAAAAAGCAATTGATTTTCCGGTACCTGAACTTATGATTTCTTTGTGTTCTAAGAAAGGATAATTCGAAAACCAAAAGGCAAACAAAACAATATTAGCAATAATAATTACAGTTGCAGCCTGATATCCTGATGCTGTTTTTTTACTGATCATGATCGAAGAAAATACTGCAGAGTAAAGTAAATGATATACTATTGGTAACGAAATAGAACTGTAAATGCTTTGAATATGAGTATTAGACTGAAAAATAATTTCGAATAAACCGGTTAAGTATGTTATTAAAAGTCCCGTTGCTAGAAGACATTCCTTATATTTTTCATTATCAAATACAACATTAAATGAAGTTGGGTTTTCGGTGGTGTTTTGGGATTCTTTTTTTAATAAATACCAAACGGCAAATAAAGAAAATGAAGCAAAAAGTCCCGTAATAAATATTGGATTAATAATAATATTGAGCGGTAAATTGCCTCTATAATATTTATTCCAGTCCATTATCAGGCTAAAAATCATTAGAACATGAACTATTAAGGAACCAAATCGATAGCTTGAAATTTTTGATTTTTGCGAAAGCCATAATAACAAAACAGCTTCTGCAGCCCAGAATAAAGTAATATAATTACCTTCAAACTGAATAGGAATTGCCAATGTTATAAAAGTCAGTGTTAACCCAATTAATAAATAAGCGGCTTTTTGATCGAGATCGAATTTTTTATATAAAACCCAGGCATAGATTAAATTTAAAATGGCAAGAACTGCTGTAAATACACCTTTTAATTCTGGATGATAATGGCTTAAAATTGCCATTCCTGCACCGTAAAACAAGAAAGTGTTGCTGGCTAAAATGGTAAGCTGAGTTTTAGAAAATTCTCCTTTTGATCGAATGTTGTTGATAATATTCATTAAAATGAAAATAAAATAAAACGCAAAACCAAAAATGAAAGCTCCTAAATAATGAGGTTTGTCTGAACTAATATCTCTCGATAACCATGCTCCGTATAAAAGTACCGTAAATATATAGGCAAGGATATTAACGAGATTCCATTTTTTATAATAGGCTAAAGCCAAAATCCCGACGTTTAAAATAATGATATAGGTAAACAATACCACATAATTTCCTTCGCCGGTACTAACCATAAACGGAACTGCAAATCCACCAATTAAGGAGAGAACAGCTAATTCAAGTCGGTCGTAGGATAAGGAGATTAAAGCGCTAAAAGCTGTAATGATTACCATTATACTAAAAGCGACGGTTTGATTGAATAAATGATAATCATGAAACGCAATCCCAATCGTAAAATAGAAAATGGCAATGGCGCCGGCAACAATAACGGAACTGAAAGCGGCGTAGTTTTTACGTAATTTATGAGCGATTCCCATAACCAGAACGCCACATAAAACCCCAATTCCTACACGTGCAGGTTCGTTGATCCAGTCTTTGTCGATGGCATATTTTACAAAATAACTAATTCCTAAAACCAGAATCAAAACTCCAATTTTATTGATTAGGTTTTCACCAATGAATTTTTCTAAATCCGGATTTTGCTCTTTGAATTTTTCCCAAAATGATTTTTCAGGTTCAGCAGGAATAATTGGTTTTTGAATCGGTTTTGGCTCCGCTAAATTGCTTTCGACCGGTTTGATTTCAATTGGTTTGCCAATGTTTTCAATAGTAGCCGATAGTGCAATTTTTTCTAATTGTTCGTCTGTTATTTTTTTATCAATAACCTGTTCTGCAATTTCCGGTTTGGCAGGTTCAAAAGTAGCATCGTTTGATTGATCTGCAGCTATTTTAAATTCCTCTTTATTTACAGCAGGAATTGGAGCAACCGCAATAGTTTCAGCAGGTTTTTCTATTGTTTTTAAAAGATCTAATTTTTTACTAAGTTTTTGAATGTCGTTTTCAAGACGATCAAAACGACCTTTGATTATATTAGAAAAGTAGATTAAAAAACCCAATAACGCAGCTAAAATAAAAACTTCCATATAGAAATAAGTAAAGTGTTATGATTGGTAAATATAACAACATTTTAATGCGGTGAGTTTTTTTTGATTAAAAAGAAATAAAAATGCAAACCATTTTAAAATAAATAGAATATTTCGTGAGGTTTTAAGATTTATATGTAATTTTTCTTCGATTTTAAAAGGGTTTGAGATTGGTTTAATTTTCTACAATCTCAATTGTTACAATCATTCCGCCACTTTTTTTGTTTGAAGTAATATCCATAAATGCTTTTTTAGACAAGTCAATTTCTCTTCCGTTTATAAACGGACCTCTGTCGTTGACTTTTACAATTACAGATTTTTGATTGATTTTGTTGGTTACTTTTAGTATCGTACCAAACGGAAGTTTTTTATGAGCGGCTGTGAGTTTATTGTTGTCGAATCTTGTGCCGCTTGCTGTTTTTCGGCCTGTAAATTTATCATGATAATACGAGGCATGAACGTTTTCTTTGTACCGTTTCAGCTTCTCAATTTTAATTTCTTCAATTGTTGATGTTGGATTTTGCTGCGCATTTGCTGATAAGGCGATTAAAAAGACTGTATATAGTAATAATTTTTTCATTTTTAGAATTTCTAAATTTTGCGCAAAGAGAACTATTTGCAGGAAATTTAGAAGATCGCAAAAGATATTTTTATATTATATAAGGACATATTTGGTTTGTTGAGTTGTAAAAATATTTGGTTTTAAACCAAAAAAAAGAAGCTCTTTCGAACCTCTTTTATCTTAAATGTATATTTTTATAAAGATTATTTCGTCTTTATTATATTTTCTAAATACTCGACTTTATCTTTTTCAGCTTGCAATAAACGTTCGTAAAGCTTTTTGATTTCCTCTTGAGATTCAATTAATTTATCAAGCGGATTAAATGTGCATGCATTAATGTGTCCGCCTATAGCACTATTGGTGTTCGTGAATTCATTATCGCTAAAAGTGGTGAAATAATTAATCATATTTTCTTCAGAGAAATTTTTGATTGCTTCTACCGTTACACCAAGAATTTTTGCTATTTCTTTAAGTTTATCTTCGTCAATTGTTTCACTATTTTCTAAATTAGAAATAGATTGTTGAGATAATCCTAAAGCTTCGGCCAATACTTCTTGTTTCATGTCTTTCAGTTCACGAATACGGCTAATTTTTCGTCCTATATGACTTGGTTTTGTTAATGTGCTCATAGCTCAAAGATAATAATTACATATAATAAATTGATGAAAAGGTAAAATACAAACGTAATTTTTTACAATACCAATAAAAGTACTGTCGAATCATGTAATAAACTGCATTACTGAAATGTACGAAACAAAAATACAATTTTTCATACAAGTATTAATGTGGAAAGGAAAATGTTAGAAAACAGTTTTGAATTTTGCGATTGTTTTTATTTCGAAGCATCAAACTCAGATCAATACTAAATTTTGTGGAAAAACATAAAAGAGATAGTAGTTAATTGAAGTTGCTCGTTTAATAATTCAATAAATAAATTGGCTTTAAAAAGTTTAATCCCTACGGGATATTTTTCTGGTTGATTCTTATTCTACCAATATTAAACTCCTAACGGAGTAAAAAAAATCCGGAGAGATTACATTTATATACTGGATGATTTTTACCGCAAAACACGCAAAGTTTTTATCTTATGTTTTTTTAAAGACAATTTAAAGCAAAAAAAAAGTCTTTTCAAGAAAATGAAAAGACTTTTGTCGGGGTGGCAGGATTCGAACCTGCGGCCTCCTGCTCCCAAAGCAGGCGCGATAACCGGGCTACGCTACACCCCGTAAGCGGATGCAAATATAGGAATAAATTTGGTTTAGAAAAGGAAAATATGAAAATAAATAAAACTTATTTTGAGATAGTTATTTAGGATTTGATTTGGTGGTAATTTTTTATAATAAAGTTTACCTTTGCATCACTTAAAACTATACATATTATGTCAGATACAATCGAAAAAATTAAATGCCTAATTATAGGTTCTGGTCCGGCGGGTTATACTGCGGCTATTTATGCAGCCAGAGCAAATATGAATCCGGTTTTATATCAAGGAATGCAGCCTGGCGGACAATTAACTACAACTAATGAGGTAGAAAATTTTCCGGGTTATGTTGATGGTGTTACAGGACCAGAAATGATGGTTCAGTTACAGGAACAAGCAAAACGTTTTGGTTCAGATATTCGTGATGGATGGGCTACTAAAGTTGATTTTTCAGGAGATATTAAAAAAGTTTGGATTAATGATTCTATCGAATTGCACTGCGAAACCGTAATTATTTCTACAGGAGCATCAGCTAAATATTTAGGATTACCATCTGAGCAACATTATTTAAACATGGGTGGCGGAGTTTCTGCCTGCGCGGTTTGTGATGGATTTTTCTACCGTAATCAGGAAGTTGTAATTGTAGGAGCAGGAGATTCTGCTTGTGAAGAAGCACATTACTTGTCTAAACTTTGTAAAAAAGTAACGATGTTGGTAAGAAGCGAAAAATTCAGAGCTTCGAAAATTATGGAAGAACGCGTTCGCAGGACTGAAAATATCGAAATATTAATGAACCACGATACGCTTGAAGTATTAGGAGATAATCAGGTAGTTCACGCCATTAAAGCATTAAATAAAACTACTGGTGACGTTATTGAAATTCCTGCAACGGGATTTTTCGTAGCAATTGGTCACAAACCAAATACAGATATCTTTAAAGATCAAATTACTCTTGATGAAACTGGTTATATTATAAATATTCCGGGAACATCTAAAACTAATGTTGAAGGTGTTTTTGTTGCTGGTGATGCTGCTGATCATGTGTATCGTCAGGCAATTACTGCTGCAGGAACAGGATGTATGGCTGCATTAGATGCTGAGAGATATTTAGCGTCTAAAGAGTAAGCTCTGGTTTCTGGTCTCAGTTTTCAGTTTTCAGTTTCAGTTTTCAGGATAAAATTTGTTCAGGTTGCTGAAAGTAAAACAGGAGAAATTATTAAATAAAAAAAGTCCTATTCTTAACTGAATGGGACTTTTTTATGTGATTTTTTCTGATCTATACTAAAATCTGTGGAGTGATTTTGGTGATTTTTTTGAAGTAGATATTGGATGATTTTTAACGCAAAGCTCGCTAAGTTTTTTATTGTAGAGTGTGTTGAAAAACACAAAGTTCACAAAGCTTTGTGTTGATCTGGCTTTGTGAACTTGTGTTTATATACATCGTACTTGGTAAAAAATCTTACTTTCTCTGCGGTAATTTTTTTCTCTCTCCACAGGTTTTGGGACTGATCTATTTTTTCTTTCCAATAATCTCTTGGCAATAATTAAGAAAATCTATTGCGGCAAAGATGATTTCTCTTTTTCCTTCTCTTTGTCTTTTTCTTTTAAACCGCCTGGTTTTTTAATCAGTTTTGCTTCTTCGCTAAAACGTGTAAGTTCAATTTTTGGATTACCAAATAATGAAACTTCAGATTTGTCTCCGGCTGCGATCGAAATGCTGGTTCCGGCTAAAACTGTAGCAGCAGATGAACCTTCGGTAGTAAGATTACTTTCTTTCAAAGTAAATTTTGTTCCGTTAAAAACCGAATTATTATCCAAACGAATTGTTGCTTTATCAGCAATTCCTTCAATATTTGCAGTGGCTTTTTGGTATAAATCACATTTGAATTTTATGGCAGATACTAATGTTTTAATTGCCGAGTTTTTGCTCAATTGTAAATTTGCATCTTCAGATTTTAAATTCAGTTCAATTCTTGTTTTATCATCAGCAAACAGCGTGAATTTTTTTGAGTTTACATTCAGGAATAACTTCGAGTAATCAAAACTATTAAATGTAATATCATCTAACTGAAGTTCCTGGATTGCATATACAATAGCCTCATTTTTTGTAATAACACTTTTTAATGATTTTGTATAAGTCACACGCACGGTAAGTTTTTTGAAAATAGTACTTTCCTTAGAGGTGTATAAACGAAGTACTTTTTCTCTTAAATCCATCCCAACAATGTCGTGCAGGTTATCATCGGCTTCAATTTTGATTTCGTTTTTTTCTCCTCTTTCAAGATATACTTCTAAATTATCATCTGCTTCAATACCGTCAAATTCTCCTACTTCTTTAATGGAAGTAGTTACGATTTTAGATCCTTTTATTTTTTCTCTTCTTTGAGCAAAAGTTAACGTCGTAACCAATAATAACAGGAGTAAGGCTGTATTTTTTTTCATTAATTCTAGATTTGATTTTCACAAATATAAAAAAATCATCCACTTTCGATGAATGATTTTTTTATATTTAACAGATAAATATCATTTTATCCCTGACTGATACTTCCTCCTGAACTTGCAGTTTTCTCGATTGTTTTAGGTGTAATGTCATAATTAATGCTTCCTCCACTGCTTGCTTCCGCTTTCAAACTCAAAATTGGGTGAACATTTGTGCTTCCTCCACTTGAAACCTCTGCATGAACTTCATTAGCAAATAATTTATTAGCATTGATGCTTGAACCGCTTGATGCTGAGGTTCTTATTGTTAATGCTTTTCCTTTTAAGCTCATCGTGCTTCCGCTTGCAGAATCAGCCGATAGATTGTCAAATTCTAAATCAACATCCATTGTTGAAGCGCTTGAAGTTTCCAGATCAATATCCTCACCTTGTAAAACGCCTTTACTCATTACAGTTGCAGCGCTTGAAGCTTCTAATTTGTTAATTCTGGGCATTTTTACCGTAACAGTTTTCTTTGTAACATCTCTAAAAGAGCTGTATTTACATTTAATAATCAGAGTTCCGTTTTCTACTTTTGTTGTAATTTCCTTTTGGATATTATCATCGGCTTCAACCACAATTTCGGTAGTGTCAGATTGTATAATTACTAAATCGATCGCATTGCTCACAGATACTTTACTAAAATCTCCCTGAACGATTCTTTTTTGGGTTGTAACATTTCCACTTCCTTCAACTGTGTTCACATTAAAGTGACATGAGGCAAACAATAATGCGGTAACAGTAACAATAATGAATTTTGTAATATGAATGATTATTTTTATCATGGCTTAGTTAATTTTAATTATAACTCCGTTTTTGTCAGTGGTTAATCTGCCTTTTGTTTTTTTTCCGTTTAAAATTTCTTTTCCATTAATTTTAACCGAAACTTCATTTACTGTATCATTTTGAATATTTACTTCTTCGTGTACATCTTCGTTTACGTCATTGTATTCATCTTCTTCTGATGGGCAATTCAAACATTTAATTTTAGATCCTTCAACTTTGTAATTGTAGTTACCGCTAAAGTGTAAGTTAAAAAAATCATCGTCAGATCTATCGTAATCCTGCACAGATGCATCTGGTTTGAAAAGCTGACCCTGAGGCAAGTACAAATATACATCAACTTCCTGACCTCTGAATTTGTTTTTTACATCGGTTAAAAAATAATTATCAAGAACTAAACGATTTCCTTCAAGCTCAATTTTATAATTGATTTTTTCAGCTCTCTTTTTAGCATTTGTAAATGAATTTCCTCTTGCACTTTTTTCTATTTGCAAGTATGCATTTGATTCATCAGTATGCAAAACATGTAAATGAACATCATTTGAATATATTAACTGATTGTTAGCCGAATCTTGTACAAATTCAAAATCGCTGTGATGATTCAAATCCTTTGCATAATAATCATTGTATCTGAATTTTACATACAAAGTATCTTGCGGACTAATTCCGATTTCTTTTTTCTCAACTGTTTTATTGTCGTAAGAAAGTTCAGTTGCCTGTTTGATTCCAATGCTAATGGCAATTGCAACCGCAATAATCCAAATGGCTAACAAAGTATATTTTGTAATATTGCCAATAGATTTTAAGTTTGGAGATAACAATTTGAAACCCAAAAGTGTCAAAAAGAAAAACGGAATCCCAACAGCAAAGAACATTAATAAACCAAATGACCAAAGAGGATAATCTGTAAAGTTTCCTGCGTCAACAAAGTTTTGCCAGGGAAAATCAACAAAAACATTCGTTCCTAAAGTAAATACTCCAATCAATAACATGATTAAAACACTAATTCCTGACATGATTAAGATTACGCCTAAAAATTTAGCGAATATTTTAAAAATTGTCATTATAAAGTCTCCAAATGAACTACTTATTCTCTCAGCTCCGGACTTTACCTGGTTTCCCATTGCATCATAATCAGCATTTTTAAATTTGTCTGATAATGACTCAATTTCCTCACGTACTTTTTTCTCAATGTTAGAAATCGTAACCGGTTCTCCGGTCATTTCTAATTTCTCAGATGTTGTAATCGCTTCCGGAGTAACAATCCAAAGAACGAAATAAGCTAAAATTCCAGTTCCAAATCCTGCAAAAACAAATATTAAAAATATAATTTTTATCCACACAGCGTCAATCCCAAAATAGTGTCCTAAACCAGTTGCAACACCACCAATCATACCTTTTTCCTTATCGCGGTATAATTTTTTATGTTTTCTTGTACCGTAATCATTAAAAGATTGTTGTGATTTTTCGTCATCTTCAAGAATATAATCTTCAGGTTGCCCCATTACTACAATCACTTCCTCAACATCCTTCAATCCCACAACATGTTTGTCGCTTTTTTGTTTCTCAAGTAATAATTCAGAAACACGCATTTCGATATCTTTAATAATTTCATCTTGTCCTGATGAGTTATTTAAGGATCTTTTAATAGCGTCAAAATAGCGTGTCAATTTTAAATATGCGTCTTCATCTATATGAAAAACCATACCGCCTAAGTTAATATTTACTGTTTTGTTCATGATTATTGGTTTTGATTGGTGATTAGATTAACGGCGTCAGACAATTCTGTCCAGGTACCGCTAAGTTCGTTTAAAAATGTTTGTCCTATTTCGGTTAATCCATAGTATTTTCGTGGTGGTCCTGAAGTCGATTCTTCCCAACGATAATTAAGCAGACCGTCGTTTTTAAGCCTGGTCAAAAGCGGGTAAACAGTTCCCTCAACAACCAGTAATTTTGCGTTTTTTAAAGTGTCTAATATTTCTGATGTGTATGCGTCTTTTTCTTTTAATACAGATAAGATGCAAAACTCAAGAACACCTTTGCGCATCTGTGCTTTTGTGTTTTCAATGTTCATAATTTCATTTTGTTTTTTTTAGATTGAACAATTCGTTTTTTGATTGATGATGATTGATTGATGATAATTTTGATGATTGATTGTTTTTTTTTGGAGCTGTTTCCTGCTATTCGTTTCAATCTTTTATTTTTTAAAGAAAAAAATAAAAGGATTTCCACTTCTATCAGGGCTAAACCCTAAAATACTGCTATAACTTTTATTCTTTTATGTCACACTGAGCAAAGTCGAAGTGCTATTTTATAAAAGGAATCGTGAGCGGATACTTATATAATTCGCCGTTTGAAGCTTTGATTGAAGCGTAAATCACTAAAAAGAATTCAACAAATTTTAATAATCCAAAAAGTAAAACTGCCGTTGCTCCAATACTTAAGATTCCAATATTTCCGTCGATGTTTAGATTTCTGATGATTAAATCCTCATCGTTAAAAACAGTATTTATTGGAAGGTTTTTTAAAAGTACAAACGCAAAAATCGGAATTGCAATTAAAGCCAAAACTAAAGTATAAAGCAAAAGACTTAATTGAAAATTCAACGTTTGCTTTCCGTGATCGTTTACAAATTCTGATTTGTCTTTGTAACTCGTCCATATTAATATCGGGAAGATATAATTCCCAAACGGAATGATGTATTGACTTAAAGTACTTAAATGAGTGAACGCCGCAGTGTTCTTTTCTGATGTTTTTTCCATGATGAGTGGTGTTGTTGTTTCCATGATTAAAAGTATATAGTATTTTCTTATGCAAATATATGTCTAAAGAACAGTATCTTGTTTTACATAGTACCAAATATTAACATAAAATTAACAAATATAAAATTATAGAGTAGCTCATAATGAACTGAAAATCATTTGTAACCTTTGGTTTTATTGGGATTTTGTGAAAGTAATTCCAATTTATTGTGCGTGCATAGTTTTTTTGTATTTTTACATAAAAAAAGAATCACATGGCATTATCAGTATCTAAACTCAACAAATTTGTATTATTCAAATTACCATCAGCATACATTTGCGGTGTTCGCGTAAAGGCAATCGACGACGATAAATGTGTGGTAAGTGTCAAACACAGATGGATCAATCAAAATCCTTTTAACTCCATGTATTTTGCTGTTCAGGCAATGGCAGCAGAATTAACAACGGGAGCTTTAGTAATATCACAGATTCAGCAAAGCGGAAAAAAAATCTCAATGCTGGTAGCAAACAATAAAGGGAACTTTACCAAAAAAGCAACGGGAAGAATAACATTTGTTTGCAACGACGGACATTTAATTGCCGATGCAATCAAAAAAACAATCGAAACAGGAGAGGGGCAAACCTTCTGGATGAAATCTATAGGAACTGATGAAAAAGGAATCCAGGTTTCTGAAATGGATTTTGAATGGAGCGTTAGATTGAAATAGTTTTAAAAGTTTTTTTACCACGAATTTCATGAATTTTCACCAATTCAAAATGCTTAAATGCATTTTCTGGAAAAAATAATTCGCGAAAATTCATGAAATTTGTCGCGAAAAAAAATCCCATAAAAAAGGGCTCGAATATATTCGAGCCCTTTTTGTTTGAAATGCGTTGCTGTTATTTTTTAGCGCAACATTTTTTGTCTTTTTTATCAGCTGTTTTTTTGCAGCAAGATTCCTTTTTAGCTTTTTCTTTTGTAGCAGGTTTAGTTTCCTGTGCACTAACGCCCATTGTAAATAAGGCAATCGTTAAAATGGTAATTACTTTAGTCATTGTAGATAATTTAAATGTTTTTTGTTTTATGGTGATTCAAATATAATAGTAATTCTTAAAGTTGATTCTTACAATTAGTTAATGTTTTTATAATAGTTGTTAATGAAATTTAAAGTGTTTTTTAGCCACAAATTATGCGATTAAAAAAGAGTAACAATTTAGGCACACTTTTAACATGAACTTAAATTACTTATATGGTTCAAAAACAATTAATAATTCAGATTTACCCCAAACCCAATTCCCATATCACTGTCATAATGTGTTGTAATCCCAAAGTTTCTGGCAACAATATATTTTAAACCAGCCATATATTCCTTATCCGTATTCCACATTAAATTCATTCGTAAACGTCGTGAAAGCGGAATATCCTTTCGCTCAAACTGAACCCTTACATTTCCATCCGTATAAACCTCAACCTGCGCTTTTACAAGCATCGGTAAAGTATATTCTAAACCGGCGCTAAATACCGAACGATTGTCTTTAGTATTGCTTTGTCCGAAAAGGTTTTGTTCCTGTTCGTCCATTCCCATTCTTCTATATCGCCAGTCAAAACCGATAAAAGGCATCAGCCATTGATTTTTTCCGATGTAGCGACCAACATGTGTTTCGGTTTCATAACCGTGTTCATTGTTATAACCCAATCTCCATTCGGTTCCAATGCTCCAGCGCGTATTGCTGTACATGGCTTCACCGTCATTTCCGTTAGAGGCAAAATCATTTTCACCCATAAAATGAAACATACGATCGTCCATTTTTAGCATTTTATACGCCATTTCAGGATGATGAATCAACGGATTTGGTGCTGAATTTTCATAACTAAAAATACGACCCATTCCAGCCATCATATGATATAAAATATGACAATGAAAAAACCAGTCGCCATCGGCATTAGCCTGAAATTCGATTGTGTCGGTTTCCATTGGCATAATATCAATCACATTTTTTAATGGAGAATAATCGCCGTGTTCGTTTAGAATCCTGAAATCGTGACCGTGTAAATGCATCGGGTGGCGCATCATTGAGCCGTTGTACAATACAATCCTGACGTTTTCGCCTTTTTTAATTAAGATTTTATCAGTTTCCGAAACTACTTTATTGTCCAGACTCCAAACATAACGGTTCATGTTTCCGGATAATTCAAAGCGTAATTCTTTTATCCCCCCAGCCCCCGAAGGCGGAGTTGGAAGAGTGGTTTTATTAGGCGATTTTAGCATTCCGTAATTCAGCGTTGTAATTTCTGCAGCCTCTGTCGTATCGGTTGGCATTTTCATATCCTCCATTTTCATGCCTTCCATAGTGTGACCAGAATGATCTTGTGTTTTAGCAGATTTATCTTCGCCGGAAATTTCAGGATACATTACTGCATTCATGTCCATTTTATTGAGAGACATTTGCATGCCCATATCATTCAATTCGCCGTTCATTTTCATCATGCCGTTCATCATTTTCATCCCTTCAAAATATTTTAATTTCGGAAGATGTTTGACAGGTTGTTTCGTTCCTTCACCTAAAAACAAAGAAGCTGATCCGGTTCTGTCTTCGGCCGTAGCTAAAAATGCAACCGATTTTTTATCCTCAGGAATGGTAATCACAACATCATAAGTTTCAGAGACCGCAATAATCAACCTATCGACTTCTACAGGTTCAACATCATTTCCGTCGCTTGCCACTACAGTGATTTTTCCGCCGCCGTAAGTTAGCCAGAAATAACTGGATGCGCCGCCATTTGCAATTCGCAATCTGACTTTATCACCGGCTTTAAATTGTGAAAGCTGTTGTTCGTTTTTTCCGTTGATCAAAAACTTCTCATAATAAACATCACTAACATCCATCGCGTTCATACGTTTCCATTCGTTAGTAACCTTTGTCAAAAACTCGCCGTGTTTAATGGCTTCGGCATAACTTTGAGTTGTTCCTTTTTTTATCGCAAACCAATCGTTTGCATTGTGTAGCATTCGCTGAATATTCTCCGGTTTTAGATCTGTCCATTCACTTAAAATTACCGGAACAGTGGGTAAATCATCGATTCCTTTTCTAAAAGTCGAATCGTCTTTCTTTTTGTTGATGATAAAAAGTCCGTACAAACCTATTTGTTCCTGCAAGCCTGAATGGCTGTGATACCAATATGTTCCGTTCTGGATAATCGGGAAACTGTATTTGTGTATTGTTCCGGGTTTTATTGGCATTTGAGTC
Organism: Flavobacterium sp. FlaQc-47; assembly: GCF_044006475.1. Lineage (NCBI taxonomy): Bacteria > Pseudomonadati > Bacteroidota > Flavobacteriia > Flavobacteriales > Flavobacteriaceae > Flavobacterium > Flavobacterium sp. FlaQc-47. Next base: position 284,884 of record NZ_JBIPCQ010000005.1, read on the forward strand.
AAATAGGGAACGCCATCTTCTTTATTTGGTAAAAATAATCCATGCCAGTGTAACGCCGTATCTTCGTTTTTTAAATCGTTGTGTACATATATTTCCGCGATATCGCCTTCAGTAAAAGTCAGCGTTGGCATTGGGATTTGTCCGTTAACAGTAAGAGCGCGTTTTTGTTTTCCTGAGAAATTTACAATAGTATCGCGAACGTGTAAATCGTAACGAACTACTTTCTGCGAAAGCATAATTTCGGTAAAGAAAAACAGTATCAAAAAAGACAGAAAAAGTTTTTTATAGTTCATTATAAAAATGTTAGCAGCATTATTAAACTCATTGCGATCATTAAGCCATCTTCGATAATTGTAACAGTACTCATGGGTAAATTAAAAACGGCGCCTAAACAGGCACATTGTATTTTTTGTTTATTCAGTACTGATTGTAATACGCCAATAATGCTTATACTCATCACTATAAAAGTTACCGCGTTTGTAAAAATTGGGTTGAAATTCAATAAATATGAAATCCCCAAACCAAGTTCTATAAAGGCGTAAAGATATCCCCAAACCGGAATTTTTCTGGCCAGAACGTCGTACATCATATAGCTTTCTGCGAAACCTTTTAAATTTAGCATTTTAAAAAATGAAAAAACCAAAAAGAAACCTGCCATAAAGTGTTGCATCGCCTGCATGAAATCAAAATGGTGATTGGTGAATTGTATTAAGCCTGTGACCAAACTTATATAAAAGAAAATCAGCAATATTGGTTTATAGGTTTCAAACCATGATCTGGTTTGCTCAATAGTTTCATTATGATCAATGGCTGAAATTTGATATTTACTTTCTAAAGCATTTTGCAATTCGGCTAAAGAGATATGTTTTTCCATGCTTACTGTTGCAGTATCAGCATCTTTTGAAACGCTTACATGGGTTACGTTGTCAACTAATTCAAGTGCTTTTTTTACTTTGTCTTCACAACTTGAACAAGTCATTCCGGTAAGTTGATATGTATGGGTCATTGTTTTTGTTTTTAAAGTATTACAATGCAAATGTCCGAACTAAGGTTTGCTTCGGTTTGTAGAATTTTGAGAATGATTTGTAATATTATTTTTTTAATGGCAAAAAACGCAAGGTCTTATACTAAGTTTTTTAATAATCACGCAAAAACGCAGAGGCGCAAAGTTTTTCTCATTTTTATTTCATTTCGACGAAGGAGAAATCTCTATAAGTGACTCCGCCAAGAGAATCCAATCTTTGTCGAGTTTTTTACGAAGATTTCTCCTTCGTCGAAATGACAAACGAGATGTATATTTATTGACATAAAATGAGAAAAACTTTGCGCTTTTGCGACTTTGCGTGAAATTAGCTCTCTACAAATTCTCGATCTGAATCCGATTTTTATCTTTCTGCTGTTTAAAATGTGTAGGCGTAAAACCGGTAATTTTCTTGAACTGATTGCTCAAATGTGCGACATTACTATAGTTTAAAATATCAGCAATTTCGCTTAACGAAAGTTCATTATAAATCAATAATTCCTTGACTTTTTCTATTTTTTGGCTGATAAAATATTTTTCGATAGTGGTGTTTTCAACTTCCGAGAATAAATTACTTAGCGTGCTGTAATCCTGGTTGAGGTTGTTGACCAAATAATCAGATAAGTTGATTTTAAGTTCATTGTTTTTATGATGGACTAAATCGACGATAAGATTTTTTATTCTCTCAATAGTTTTGGTTTTTTTGTCATCAATAAAATCGAAACCCAATTCTTGAAGGTTGTTATGTAAAATTTCCTTCTGACTTTTGGTAATACTATCTTCCAGTTCAACTTCACCCAATTCAACAGAAATAGTCTGAAGTCCGAGTTTTTCAAACTCAGACTTCACAACCATTATACAGCGACCACACACCATGTTTTTGATGTAGAGTTTCATATTTATTTGATAGTTTCTACCACATTGCCACAAGTTAGCATTGATGAACCATAATACGGATTCTTAACTGCCTTTTCTTTACTTAACCAGTCAGCATCGGCCATTGGGCAATATTGTTTGTAAACTGCCACATCAGATTTAGAAACTTTAATTAAATCGTAAGTATTTTTTGAAAGTGACTTAAAAGTCTCACGTTGCTTTTTGATATCTGTTGAGGTCGAAATACTTTTAGCATCAGCAGTTAATTTTTTTACCACTTTCATCCAAACAGTATGTTCGTTGCTTTTTAATTTGTCCATTTTTATGGCACTAATTGCAGTCAGTAAATCTGTGGCTTTAGCTGAAGTTAATTTCGCATCACTTTTAATTAATGCATCTTTTACTGTGAAATATGCATCATAAACGGATTGTAACTGACTTGCATCAGCAATTTCAATTGAAGTTATTGCTGTTTTGATAGTGTTTGCCTGAACGAAATTTGCAGAGAATACAAGTACGATTACTGCTGCTATATTTAATATTGAATTTTTCATTTTGTGTGAATTTTTGATAGAGAATTTAGATTTTTCTCTAAGTTAAATAAATTTAATTTTATTGAAATTATTGTTTCGCAAAGAAACAGAAAGCAAAGTTGAATTTTTGCTTAGAACCTTAGGGACTTAGTAACTTTCGGGTTAAACCCAGGTATGGCTGTCAGCAATAGAATTATTTTATTTTTGGTGGCAGCCAAATAGAAGTAAAACCATCAGAAATACTACTATTTGTGTAGTATGGAGTATTTTTTTCAAAAGAGAAATTGAATAGATCATTATTGAATTCAAATTCGTTAATTGATATCATGCTGTATTGTAATCCGGAAGTTGTACAACCGGCATGATCACATTTTCCGTTGCAGCCATGTTGATCTTTTTTAGAAGAAGGACCTTTTTTGCAACAATCTTTTTTGCAGGAATCTGAAGTATCCTCTTTTGAAGAAGTTTTCTTTTCGCAATTCATTTTTGTTTCATTTCTTCCACACGCATAACCTGAATTGGACATCAAAAAGAAGCCAAGGGTTAAAATGAGAAACAATATGTGGAATTTTTTCGTCAATGAATTGTTTTTAGAATGACAAATTTAGAAATAATTTTTAATAGCTGCTATTTATTTAAGATTTCAAATTTTATGTTTTCTTAAAATCAGTTGGTTTCATGTTTTTTCTCTTTTTGAAATAGTTCGATAAATGACTTTCATCTGTAAAACCAAATTCATAGGCAATTTGTTTGATCGGTAATTGATTATTCTGAATTCGTTTTTCGATCAGAGTAGTTCTTAAATTATGAATGTAATCCCGATAGCTGATTGCAAATGTTCTTTTGAAATAAGCACTAAAATAAGATTCGGCAATATTAAAATGACTGGCGATTACCTTAATCTGAACTAATTTAGGCTGATAAATATTCTGATGAATGTATGTTGCAATTTGCTCGTTATCAATATGAGTCGATTTAATTTGTAAATTCATGCATCGGATAGTCTCTTTTATTAATCCAAAAATGGAAAGAATCTGATAAAAAACAATCGGCGAAGTCGATACATCGGTTTTGCAATTGTAAGCCGTAATGTTTTCGACAGTATTTTTAAGAATCGTTTTACAAGGATCGTCTAATTTTAAAACCGTTTCTTTTAGCAGTTTATTTCGCATAAAATCTTCCGGCGTATTCAAAAGCAAATCATCGCAAAAAAGGTTTTTATTCGAATCAAAATAATTGTCCGTAAACTTAATATATACAAAACGGGTTCTTTTTTTAATATCAAAATAATGATAATCCTCAGGAGAAATTACAAATAAATCGCCTGTTTTATAAGGAAGTAAATTATTATTTAGATGATGAATTCCGCTTCCTTTTTTAATATAAATGATTTCATAATACGTATGTGTGTGCGGAACATGAGGAAAGACGTCATCTTCAAATTCATGAATGACAAGTTTTTCAAACTGATTAAATTTTGTCATAACTTAAATGTACAAGTTTATATCGCAAATATACAACTATTTTCACGTGCTATTGTGTTAAATTTGCAGCATAGAAAGTCTAATCCTTTCTTGTAAAACAAATGAAAAAAAGTCTTATTGCACTCTCATTAGGAGGTTTAACTATCGGTATTACCGAATTTGTTATGATGGGTTTGTTGCCGGATATTGCCTTAGATATGAAAGTTTCAATTCCGGTTGCCGGATATTTAATTTCTGCTTACGCATTAGGCGTAGTTATTGGAGCTCCTTTATTAGTTATTTTAGGCAGGAATCTTGCGCCAAAAAAGATGCTTTTGATTTTAGCCTTGATGCTAACTATTTTTAATGCACTTTCTATTATTGCACCAAACTATAATTTTTTATTCGCTTCCAGATTTCTTTCCGGTTTACCACACGGAGCCTTCTTTGGAGTTGGAGCTGTAGTGGCGAGCCGATTGGCTGATAAAGGCAAGGAAGCCCAGGCGATTTCGATTATGTTTTCGGGTTTAACCCTGGCTAATTTAATAGGAGTTCCCATTGGTACCTATATAGGTCACAATTTTATATGGCGTTATACTTTTATATTAATTGCGATTGTTGGTTTGCTTACATTTTTGTTCATCTCTTTATGGATGCCGAATCTTGAAAAAAGTGGAAACGTAAATATGAAAACCCAATTGCAATTTTTTAAGAAAACAGAAGCCTGGTTAATTATTGGCATTACCGCAATAGGATTTGCAGGGTTATTTGCGTGGATTAGTTATATCGCGCCTTTATTAACCAATGTATCTCAGTTTTCTCCTGAAGATGTTTCATATATTTTAATTCTTGCAGGTTTAGGAATGGTGGTTGGAAATTTTTTAGGTGGCAAACTTGCTGATAAGTATTCTCCTGCACCTACCGTTTTAGCATTGCTTTTTGTGCTGTCAATTGATTTGATTTTAGTTTACCTGTTCTCGTATAATCAATATGTTTCATTATTTCTGACTTTCTTAACCGGAGCAATTTCTTTTTCGGTTATCGCACCCATTCAAATGTTGATGATTCGTACTGCAAAAGATGCTGAAATGATAGCTTCGGCTGCACTTCAGGGAAGTTTTAATATTGGGAATGCTTTAGGCGCTTTTTTAGGAGGTTTACCTTTAGCTGCCGGATATAGTTATGCGTCGCCAAATCTTATTGGTGTTGCAATGGCTGTGATAGGAATGGTTATTACTTTTATTTTAATGCAAAAACATAAAAGTAATTTGCAATTGCAGCGCGCTTAAATGTAGTTTGCTTTAAAATAATTATAGACCCTTAAACAAAATCGTTTAAGGGTTTTTTTATGCCCGTTTGTCATCTATTGTATTTGCAAAGTACTAGTACATAGTAAATAAAGTTTGTATTAGTAAGAATCGCTTTTCTTTCCAGAGTGTAAAGCTTTTCTAAAATAATGAATACAATTAAAAATATGGAGTTTAATTATTACAAAATTCTGCGCTTTTAAATTAATTTAAATGTTAAAAACACATTTATAATACTGCAATCACTCTTAGTGTAATCGATTGTTTTTTTTAGAAAATCGCAACAAATTCACAAATATTAAAAATATATTTAATATTTATAACCAACTTAAATTACACATGTCATATAAAAAAGGGAGTTTATTTTTGATATATTATTTTTTTTAGGAAATTTTTATGAATTTTAATTTTTTATATGAAAAAAATATTTATGTTTGTGTAATCGATTACAACTTTTTAAATGAGGTATAAAACCTACTTTACTTTTTATTTAAATTGACATCAAACCCAAGTTATTGGGGAATAAAATCTCTAACGCCAGAAGAAGAAGTTGAAAAGATTAAATTAAAATGACCACAAAAAACCACAAAACAAGAATCTAATTAATAACTTAAACAATCAACCATGAATTTTAAAGATTTATTTAACAAAGGAGCACATTGTTACTTTGCAGTTGTTTTTTTATTGTGTTTACTCACGAGCAATCAAATGAATGCTCAGACAGGAACACTTGAAGGAACCGTTAAAGATGCTGCAGGGCTAACATTGCCGGGAGTTAATATTTTAGAAAAAGGAACAAAAAATGGAACCTCAACGGATTTTGACGGACGTTATAAACTAAAGCTTTCAAATCCGAAAGCGGTTATAACGTATTCCTTTATTGGTTTTAAAACCAAAGAAGTAGCCGTAGAGGGAAAAACTAAAATTGATGTTGCTTTATCTGAAGATTCTAACAGCCTGAATGAAGTTGTTGTTATTGGATATGGAACGGCTAAAAAGTCTGATTTGACCGGAGCAGTTTCTACTATTTCGGGTAACGATTTGAAAAAAGTGCCGGTAGCAAACGTTGCTGAAGCCTTAACAGGTCGAATTGCCGGTGTTCAGGTAACTTCATCTGAAGGTTCTCCGGATGCAGATATAAAAATTAGAGTTCGTGGAGGTGGTTCTCTTACTCAGGATTCTTCTCCTTTAATTATAGTAGATGGATTTCCAATAAATAGTATGAATGATATTTCATCATCTGATATTGACTCCATGACGGTTTTAAAAGATGCTGCTTCAACTGCAATATATGGATCACGTGGTGCAAACGGGGTAATTATTATTACAACTAAAAGTGGAAAAGATGGTAAAATTGCAGTCAATTTCAATATGTTTTATGGTATGAAAAAGATGGCTAATCAAATTGATGTTTTGTCGCCGGACGATTATACTAAATGGCAATACGAATATGCTATGCTTTCCCAAACAGGTACAAAAGTAGCATCTGATCCATCTTCATATACTAAGTATTTTGGAAATTGGCAAGATCAGGATATGTACAAGGGTTTAAAAGGAGATAATTGGCAAAAGCAAATCTTTGGACGTACAGGTGAGGTTCAAAGCCGTGATTTAGGAATTAGAGGCGGAACGGATAAGCTTAATTATAATTTTAATTATGCTCATTATGATGAAAAGGCTATTATGATAGGTTCAGATTATAAACGTAATAACCTTTCCATGGCTTTAAAAAGCAAACTAAGTGATAAAATTGATGTTAGTTTTACCATGCGTTATTCAGATACTGAAATTGATGGTGGAGGTGTTAATGAACAAAATGAAAAATCTTCAACAGATTCGCGTATGCGTACAATTGTTGGTTATGCGCCACTTCCTGTACCAGGTTTAACTTCAGAAGATGTAACCGGAGATGGTTCAGATGTATTGATAAATCCTTTAATATCTGTTTCTGACAATGATCGTCAGCAGTTTCGTAAAAACTATAATATGTTAGGTAGTTTTGGATGGGAGCTTGCAGAAAATTTAAAATTGAAAGTAGATTTAGGTTTGGATAATTATAACAATCTGGATTATCGTTTTTACGGACAAACTACTTATTATGTGGCTAATGCCCCATTAGGTCCATTACAGGGTATGCCTGCAATGATTATGTCTGATACTAAAGACAGACGTTTTAGAAATGCTAATACACTGAATTATGATTTCAAAAAAATAATGGGTGAAAACCATCATTTGAGCGCTCTTTTAGGAGAAGAAAGTATTTCATATAATTCAAATAGTGTTACCAGTACTATTCATGGATATCCTACATTTTTTGATTTTGATCAGGCAAAAAAATTAACAACTCAGGGAACACCACAATCAGTAGATAATTATTACAGCCCTGATGATAAATTATTATCGTTTTTTGGACGTGCTAATTATGATTACAAAAATCGTTACTTATTAACAGCTACATTTCGTGCAGATGGTTCAAGTAAATTTTTAAAAGAAAATCGTTGGGGATATTTCCCGGCTTTTGCAGCAGGATGGAAAATTTCTGAAGAGAGTTTCCTGAAAGATCAAACCTGGATCAATCTTTTAAAAGTGAGAGCCAGTTATGGTGAAGCAGGAAATAATAACATACCGGTTGGACAGCAAATTCAAATTTTTCAATCTACTCCAACGCCATGGATTAATGGAGTTACGAGTGTTTGGGCGCCGTCAAAAACAATGCCTAATCCTGATTTGAAATGGGAAACAACAGTGACTCAAAATGCTGGTTTGGATTTTGGATTTTTCAAAAATCGCTTAAATGGTAATTTTGATGTTTATAAAAATGTTACCAGTGACTTATTAATTAATTTCCCGGTTCCGGGATCCGGATACGATTATCAATATCGTAATATGGGTGAAACACAAAATACAGGTTTCGAGGCTACTATAAATATTGTTGCAATTGAAAAAGCCAAATACGGGTTGAGTTTTTCATTCAATATGGGAATAAACAAAAACCGTATTAACTCATTAGGTGTTATGAATAATTTTGGACAGGCTACAGGATGGGCTTCTTCACAAATTGGAGATGATTATCTGATAGAAGTAGGTTCTTCATTAGGAACTATGTATGGTTATAAAAACGATGGCAGATACGAAGTTTCAGACTTTGATTATGCTGGAGGAAAATATACTTTAAAAAGTGGTGTAGTTAGTACTGCTGCTACTTTAGTGGGAGACGGAAGCGCTCTTAAACCCGGAGATATGAAATTGAAAGATGTTAACGGAGACGGTAAAGTAGATATAAATGACAAAACAGTTATTGGTAATGTTAATCCTAAAAGTTCCGGTGGTTTTGTAATTAATGGAAATGCTTATGGATTCGATTTAATGGCAGCTTTTAACTGGAGTATTGGCAATGATGTATATAATGCGGATAAAATTGAATTTTCAACGGCTAATGCTTCAGGGCAGTACAAAAATTTAAATTCAACTATGGCTGACGGAAAGAGATGGACGAATTTAGATCCTGTTTCTGGCCAGTTAGTAACAGATCCTGCTGCATTAACAGAACTTAATGCTACTACTACAATGTGGTCTCCATATATGAGAAGCGCAATATTTACTGATTGGGCAGTTGAAGATGCATCGTTTTTAAGATTGAATACTTTAACATTAGGTTATACAGCGCCTGAGATGTTTACATCTAAACTTGGAGTTTCTAAATTGAGATTCTATCTAACAGCAACCAATGTTTTTGTTTGGACTAACTACTCAGGTTCTGATCCGGAAGTTTCAACAAGAAGAAAAAATCCGCTTACACCTGGGGTTGATTCAAGTCCTTATCCAAGAAGCAGACAAATGGTTTTTGGGATGAATCTTAATTTCTAATTTTAAATTACTACAAAATGAAACATAAAATAATAATAGCAGGATTGATTATTTCTGGTTTATTCAGTTCTTGTCAACAATTTGAAGAGGACTATTTAGAGGCACCTGCACAATCAACATTAGATGCTTCTGTAATTTTTTCTACAGCCGGACTTGCAAAAGGAGCTATTGACGGAATAAAAGTACCATTTGCCGAGACTAACTCTTACAGAGGACGTTTCTTACCCTATTATGGATTAAATACTGACGTAGAATGGTATAATGCTTCGCAAACTGCAGGAGATAAGTCGGATTTATGTGTTTACGATACAAAGCCTGGTAATACAGAAATGAATACGACTACCAATGCTTATGCCATGATGTTTTCAGGTATTGAGCGTGCCAATGTTTGTATCAAAGGTTTACGTCAATATGGAAACCCTTTGCCGGGAACAGAAATGGGTCAGTTATTAGGAGAAGCTTTAACATTAAGAGCGATTTACTATGCTGATTTAATCAAAGCGTGGGGAGATGTTCCTGCTCGTTTTGAACCTATTACTTCTGAAACTTTATACTTGCCTAAATCAAGCAGAGATATTCTTTATAAACAATTAATTGCAGACTTGGGAGAAGCATCAACATTAGTTGCTTGGCCTAACGAAACGGCATACACAAATACTGTAGAACATATCAATAAAGCTTTTGTAAAAGCATTCAGAGCACGTTTGGCTTTGGCAGCAAGTGGCTATCAACAATATCCTGATGGAGTAAGAAGAAGCACTGATCCGGAACTTTCAGTTGCTAGTATGTATGCATTGGCATTAAAAGAATCTCGTGAAGTAATTCAAAGTGGTTCTGCTCATTTAGAATCTACTTTTGAAGGATTATGGAGAAAATACAATGAGGAAAATACTACTGCCGGAGGAGAATCTCTTTGGGAAATTCCTTTTGGTGACGGACGTGGCAGAATGCTATTTACTTTTGCTGTAAAACATACTGCGGCTAGCGATCAATTTCAGGCAAATGGAGCGAATCGTGGCGGTGTAGCAGGTCCATTACCATTTGTATTTTATGATTATGATCAGGTTGATACCCGTAGAGATGTTACATGTGTACCTTACAAATATGGTGCAGCAGTCAATAATGTTGCTAAACAAGAATTAAATACGCTGGATACATGGTACTTTGGTAAATACCGTTACGAATGGATGAAACGTTATGTTACTTCAACTAATGACGATGGAGTTAATAAAATGTACATGCGTTATGCTGAGGTGCTACTTATTGCTGCTGAAACAGCTAACGAGTTAGAAGGTCCCGGAGCAGCTGCGCCTTATTTAAAAGAAATTCGCAGAAGAGCATTCGCTACAGTGGCACAAGCTGTTAAAGTAGATGTGTATGTAAATGGCTTGACTAGTAAAGAAGCAATGTTCAATGCTATTGTTGAAGAAAATAAATTTGAGTTTACCGGAGAAATGGAGCGTAAACAAGCACTTATTAGATGGAATTTACTAAAAGTAAAATTAGATCAGGCAAAACAAAAAATGACAAATTTAGCAGCACGTACAGGCGAATATGCTGATGTACCGGCAACTTTGTACTATAAATATAAAGCAGATAATGTATCTCTTGACATCTACGGATTAAACAGAGGTGAAATTACTAATCCTGGTGTGACCTATACTGCAACTCCCTGGACATGGACAGGAACAGCAGCAGATACTAAAATAAATTCATTGTACAAACCAGGTGTTAATCCTGATAGCAGACAATTTTGGCCAATATGGCAAGTATTTATTGATGGAAGCAATAATCAATTAAAAAATGATTACGGTTATTAAGATCTTAGAAAAAATTAATAAAGTTATTACGATGAAAACAAAATATATTTTAAAAGGATTAATAGCCACATTGTTAATGGTATTTGCAGTTTCAGGATGCGACAGTTATAATGAGGAACTGTTAGACGGAATTGGAAATACAAGAGAATTTTCTCCAATTGGGCTTACAGCAAAAGTTAGAAATCAAACAACAGTTGAGTTAAACTGGACCACAAAGGAAGATACAAATGCAGATCATTATGTTGTAGAATTTAGCGCAGATGATGCAGAATTCAAAACAATCTACAAAACCGTTGAGGTAACTCCTGCACAGTTACCCGTTTCAGTAGCATTAGAAGGTGAAACCACTTATTCAATTAGAATAAAATCAGTTAGTGCTTCGGGATTAGCAGATTCTAAATGGTCAGTAACTACAGCAACAACATTATCAGAACAGCTTTTTTTACCTGTACAGCCAGTTGATATTGAGGCTAAACAAGTTACTTTAAGATGGACGCCTAACAGTAATGTAACACAAATTACAGTTGCTCCCGGTGGTATTACACATGCAGTAACTCCGGCAGAAAAAACGGCAGGAGTTGCAATAGTAACAGGATTAACTGCAGAAACTGCTTATACAGCTACTTTGCTTAATGGTGCAAAAAAGAGAGGAGTTGTTACTTTTACAACCGGAATCGATATTGGAACGGGTATTTTAGTTAAAAATACAGATGACTTAATGCAAAAAATTGCTGATGCAGCATCTGGAGCAATATTAGTTTTAGAACCGGGTGATTATACAGCTGCAAATCAAACAGGAGCAATTACACTAAATAAACCAATTACATTAAGAGGTTTACGCAGCTATGATATGCCAAAACTTCATGTAAACTTTGTACTTACAAATGGATCTGCAAATGTTAGTTTAATAGATCTTGACTTAAAAGGAGACAAAGGAGCTGCCGGTGCTGCAGTTTCGGTTATTAAATACAATGATAACAGTGTAACATATGGTGCCCTTTTAATAAGCGGTTGTAATATACATGATTATGGTGTCTCATTAATCAGTGCAAGTTTAGCTGCTGCCAAAATTACTTCAATAATAGTAGATAATAGCATCGTTACAAATGTACTAACAACTGGTGGAGAGTTTATAGATGTAAGAGGTTCTCATGTAGGACAGCTTACACTTAAAAACAGCACTTTTAATAATTGTGCCACAGCAAGATATTTTATCCGTATGGATGCTGGTCTTACAGGATTGACGACAAATATATTAATTGATTCATGTACAATCTCTAACCCAAATATGTTAGGCACTGCTGCTAACTCAATTTTATACACACGTTTTGTTACTAATGTGATAGCGGTTAGAAACACATTGTTTGCAAATACACCAGCACCATATACAAGAGAGGCTGTTACAGCAAATCCAACTTTTGTAAGTAACAATTATTATAATTCGCCAAACCTGATTGGTAATCCTAATGCACTTGCTAATAACAGACCAGATACATCTGGAACTGCATTAGATCCGCAATTTGTGGGTGCGGCAACAGGTAATTTTACAATCAAGAACCAGACATTAATTGATAACAAAGTGGGAGATCCACGTTGGAGACAATAGTTCATTTTTTAAGTTTTTAATTAGAAAAAGGGATGCAATTTTTGCATCCCTTTTTGTTATACATAAGTCACGAACTGAGACTGAAAACCGCAACTGAAAACTTCTCTGACTTATTCAATATCCAAATCAAATTTTTCAAGCAAACCCGCAAGTGCAGCATGCGATACTTTTGTTCCTTTTATTTTATTGTCTGATGGATCAAAAGCGTAATTTCTTGAAGAACGAAAATCAGTTTTCTCTAAAATACAATCCTGAAAAGTGGCATTGGCAAGATCACAATTTTTAAAAAGTGAAAGAGATAAATCAGTATTCGAAAAATCAACATCTTTTAAGGAGCAATCAATGAAGTTTGTTTTCTTTAGTTTTTTATAAATAAAAGTGGAGTAATCAAGAAGGCAATCCTGAAAAGACATTGAAAATAAAAAGCTGTTACTGGCGCTAAAATCAAGTCCCATTAATTTGCAGCCAATAAATTGAATGTTTTTTAATCCTGTACTTTTAAGCGTAGAAAGCGAGAGATTACAATTTTTAAACGTACAATCTAAAAAATCAATATAACTAAAATCACTTTTCGAGAAGTTGCAATTGATAAATTCACAGTTGATAAATTCGTTATCAGATAGTTTTTGATCCGAATAATCTATAGTGTCAAAAGTTTTGTTTTGATGCAATGCAGTATCCATAATAATATGTTGAGGTTGAAAGGAATATTTTAAAAAGCAATTTATTCTAATTCGATACAATCGAAAATTTCATTTTGAAGAGACATTTCGTTTATATCCTCTTCACTTTCAATTCTTAAAATATTATCACAATCCTCAAGATCAAAATTCCAGATGGCATTTGGCAGCACTTTCCCAATTAAGACATTTGCGAACTCTAATTTCGATTTTGAATCAACAGAAGTTTTAAAAACATAAATCATAATTTGCTTTTTTTACGGCACAAATTTCAACAAATGCTTTTGGAGTTACTAGGATTCTTTAATCCATAATTAGGACTTATCAATCAATTTTCGATATTGAACAGGACTAATTCCTTCATGCTTTTTAAAGAAACGACTGAAATACGAATGATCTTCATGCCCAACCTGCATCGCTATTTCACTGATAGAAAGAGTAGTTTGAAACAGTAAATATTTTGCTTCAAGTATAATGGTTTCATCAATCCATTTTGTAGCAGGCTTTCCTGTAGTCGATTTTATAGATTTGTTTAAATGATTAGGAGTAACATTCAACAAAGAGGCATAGTAATTTACCTGATGATTTGTTTTAATATTAGCAAAAATAAGTTCCTTAAACTTCGATGAAAGAACAGCCGAAGCATTTCCTGTTTTAGGAATTTTGACGTTGTTTTTATTCATCTCAAAAAACAAAGCCATCAAATAAGATTGTACAATATTGAAATTGGTAATTCCCGGTTCAATATAGGCAGCTTGTAACCGAATAAAAAGGTTGGTTATAAAAACAGCATTACTTTCAGAAAGGCTAATCTTCGGATTTCCTCCAATCTTCAGGAAATCAAAATCATTCAGCATTTCAGTATTGCCGTATTTTCCAATTAAAACATCAGGATGAAATTGGCAGATAAAACCAACATGTTTTGTATTGATATGTTCTATTGCAAAAATCTGACCTGCAGGCACTATAATCATTTCATTTGCTTTGCTTTGGTATTCTTCAAAGCCTATTTTTATGATATGTGTTCCCGAAGTTAAAAAAAGAATAGTATGACAACTGTGTTTTGAAGGCGGAACAGCATATTGAAGCTGCATCATTTCTTCCATCTTCAAACAAAAAAAATGATCAGAATTTGATTTGAAAAGTAAATGCATAGGGTTTTCCAAACCAAGAAATTTTTCACGAAATCCCTTAGCTTCATATGTTTTTACTTTTTCAATTGTTTTTGCCTTCATGATTAATAATACAATCTAAAATCGAGTAATTGGCATAAGGCATAATGTTTTTGGTACAACTCTTCTACGACTTCTGTAATATTGTCATTATCCTGATAAAGGCTAAAAAAAGCTTTGTCAATTGTGCTGGAACTGGCAATTTTATTATAAGTTGAGCCATAACCGGAAATGGCACGCGCACCGGTAATATCTAAAAAATATTGTGCTTCATCATTGTTTAAATCCAAAACTTTAAGATTGGCAAAATGAATAATTTTCCCTTTCATTTTCCCTTCAAAAAGTTCTGCTATTTCTTCAAGGCTGTAATAATAATCGTGAAGGCAAATATTGTTCGCTTCGCCGGGCATTACCAGATAAATAATTTCATAATCTTTAAAGTTATGATCTTCATAAAGTAATACATTAAGGCTTTCTTCAAGACCTTCGATAGTATCGCAAGTTTTGTAAATACTCGAAATTCCCTGATCAATTGCAATTTCTTCTAAGTTTTTCACCACTAAAGTTGCCCTGTCGTCGTCTACGTCCGGAACACCTTCGAGGCAGAAGATGAATTTTTCGTAATCCATACCATTATATTTTCAGATTGTAGTAAGCCTTTGTTTTTCCTTTCTAACAAAAGTATTTTTTATTGTCGAAAAACAACTATCCTAAAAGTATTTTAACGCATTTTTGACATTAGAGAAATCAACAGTAGTTTTTTGAAATAAAAAATCCACTTTTAGTTTTTTTCTAAAAGTGGATTTTCAAGAATTAATAATTTATAAATTTTTGAAATTTTCAATTCGTTTAGAATATAAATTACTTTCAAAAATTATTATTCAGCTCTGTTTACGACCAATAATTTCTGCCACCATTTTGGTGCCGCCTGTTGTAAAGTATCTGCATAATTAATTATTTTAGATTCTCTTTTATTTCCGCAAGCGGCACAAAAAGAAGCTTTTGGAGTTCTGTAAGGTTTAGAACAACTTTCGCATTCAGAACCGTAAAGTTCGATACGATGATGCATAATTGCATTAGGATTGTTTATTTCAAATCCTGTAAGATCTTTATAATAGTCCAGTAAATCTTTGAAACGTGTTTTTCTGGTCATACTGCATTTACCCTTTTCAAAACCTTCACGATAGAGTTTAGATGCAATTTTATATTCCTCTTCATCAAGCATAGGAACTTCCATTTTACAACGCCAACACCAAAGGTTTTTCATGATTTTAAATTTTCAGGTTTAAATGTAATGATTTGTGATTTTAAGCTTAATGTTCTGCTAAATTATGATACTTTATTAAGAATAGTTTACGGTTTCTCGTAATCTGAAACAAAAATCGTTATTTTAACATTTAAATCACTACGTATAAATACCTGATTTTTTAGAATCAAATTCCAGACCTAAAAAATAAAAGCCGTTGAGGAATAGGCTAATTATTTTAACACATAGAAACTTAGATTATTTAAAACTTAAAAAAGTCGTTTCAGTTTGCAGTAATTTACACAGTTATGTGAAAGAAATGTGTTCTTTTTTCTGTAATATCTATATTTCAATTTGTTTATTAAGCTTTTAAATTATAATCTCAGCAAGCGACTGGCGTAAAATTTCCACGGCATTTTCCATTTCGTTTTCATTCAAATGTCCAAAACCCAAACGTGTAGCAGTAAGATTTTTGGTTTGATATAAAACCGTTTTAGGTAAAAACAAACCATTTACGGCACATTGTTTTTGGAACTTTATTAAATTGAAATTATCGATCCATTCGATCCAAATTGCCAAACCCCGAAGCGGAACCTGAAATTTAATTTTCCCGTCAAGTTTCTCCTTCAGTAACAAAACAAAATAATCCCTGCGCTCTTTGTAAATCTTCTTGTTTTTTTTAGAAAGACGATGTACTTCGCCTTCCTTAATCCATTCAGTTAAAACCTGTTCCTTGATAACATCAATTCCCGGTTCAAGAATATTTTGATGTTTTTCAAGTTCTTTAATAAATGCCGAAGGCGCAGCAATAAAACCATAACCAAAACCCGCCGGCAAAGACCTGCCAAACGAACCTATATAAACCACCCTTTCATTTGAGTCTAAAGCGGCAAGGGGTAATACAGGATTATTGTCATAATGAAAATCAAAATCATAATCATCCTCAATAATCACAAACCCATATTCATTGGCTAATTCCAGAACTTCCATTCGCCTTTTAGCGCTTAAAGAAGTTGTTGTAGGATAATGATAATTTGAAGTAAGATATAAAATCCTGATGTGATGTTGCTCGCAAATTTGTTTAAGATTTTCCGTATTGATTCCGTCCTTATCAACCGGTATTGTGATAATTTGTGCACCACTATCAGATAATGTCATGTTTGAAATATAATAACCCGGAGAAGCAACCACCACTTTATCACCAGATGAAATCAATAATTTGGTCACCAGATACAAACTAATTTCGTGACTATTTGTAGTAAGTAAATTGGATGTTGAAATGCGAATTCCCCTCGTTACATTTAAAAAATTAGAAAATTGGGTTTTAAAATTCAAATGAGATTCGGTTTGAATTTGTTCACCTGTTTTGGTACTTTTTTGGCTTTTAAGTTTTGAAACATAAAGCCTTGCCAAAACATCAGTTTGTACCAAACGCAAATCAGGCAAACCGTCATTAAATTGATAGGGTAAAGTGCTTATTTCCTTTGGATCTTCAAGAATAGTCGAATGTTTAAAAGTAAAAGCAGCACTTTTTGAACTGTTTTTTTCGGTGGAAATATAATCTGTTTTCTTTTTTTCTTTTTTTTCTGATAAGATAAAAGTGCCTTTATTAGGCAATATCTCAATCCAGCCTTGCAGTTCTAAGTCCTGAAAAGCTTTAATCAAAGTGTTTCTGTTAACCGCTAATAATTTACATAAAATACGGGTTCCCGGAAGTTTCGTGCCTTCAGGAAGTAAACCTGTTTGAATTGCTTTGATAAACTCAAAAACAATTTGAAGGTATAATGCAGTTGCATCTTCAGGCTTAAGCTGAATGAAACTTTTAAAAGGAATTTGAACCGGACTATCCATTTTTATAAAACTGGTATACATTAGTAGTACGGCAAGATACTACTTTTGCAAAAAATTAAAAAAAATGACAAAACTTTATTTTGCTATACTGATTCTGTTAAGTCTTGGTTTACAAGCTCAGATTCAAAAAGACACCATTAATATTGATGAAGTAATTATTCATGAAAATAGATTTAGCACGCCAATTTCTAAGAAAAACCGTAACGTTTATGTAATCGATAAAGCAACAATTGCAAAATTACCGGGACGATCTGTTCAGGAAATTCTACAATATGCAAATGGCGTTGATTTAAGACAAAGAGGACCTTTTGGGAGTCAGGCCGATGTAAGTATTGACGGCGGAAGCTTTGAGCAAACCGTGGTCCTTTTAAACGGAAGTAAAATCATCGATTCTCAAACGGCGCACAATATGCTGAACCTTCCTATTCCGGTTGAGGTAATCGAGAGGATTGAGATAATTCGTGGTCCGGCAGCGATGACTTACGGAATCAATAGTTTAACCGGAGCAATTAATATCATTACTAAAAAACCAATGAAATCCGGAATTTTAGTAAATACTTATGCAGGTTCAAACTTTGAAAAAGATACACAAGATACCGGAGATACATTTTACGGCAGCGGAATTCAGGTTGGCGGAGTTTTAAGCAAAGAAAAACAGCAGCATTCGCTTTTTGCATCTCACGATAAAAGCAATGGATATCGTTACAATACGGCTTTTGAAAACAATAAAATATTTTATCAGGGAAATTACCAGTTGAATGATAAAAATGAAATTTTAAGTTCATTTGGTTACATCAATAATGGTTTTGGTGCAAACGGATTTTATGCTGCGCCAGGTGATAAAAACTCAAGCGAAGTTGTGCAGACTACTTTTGCAAATGTGCAATCGAAACATCAATTGTCTGAAAACTGGACGTTAATGCCCAGATTGAGTTACAGATATAATTATGATGATTACCGTTATTACGGAATTGCCAATTTAAAAGCCGGAAGAAGCCAGCATTACACTAATTCGTTTGCTGCCGAAGTAAATACATCTTATAAAATGGAAAACGGCGAACTTGGTTTTGGAGCCGAAGCAAGAAGCGAGGATATAAATTCGTCAAATATTGGCGATCATAATCGGGAGAATTACGGACTTTATATGCAATACAGAACCACTTTTATCGAGAAACTTGATGTGAATTTTGGAGCCTACTTAAATTATAATTCAGATTATAAATGGCAGGTTTATCCGGGATTTGATGCAAGTTATGCCATTACAGATGCTTTTAAAATCATTGGTAATATTGGCACAAGTCAGCGTATTCCGTCGTTTACAGATTTATATTTAAACCAGCGTCCGGGAAACATTGGGAATCCAAATCTTGAAACAGAAAACGCTTTCCAGAGTGAAATAGGTTTCAAATACATCAAAAACAACTTTAATTTTAATGCGAATTATTTCTATAGAAAAATCAATAATTTTATAGACTGGACCAGAAATGTAACCACAGAACCGTATCAAAGTAATAATTACGGAAACCTGAATACAAACGGTTTTAACCTGCGTACTAATTACAGTGCTAATTTATCCAGCGAGTCTAAACTGAATATTAGTCTGGCATATTCGTATTTAGATTTTAAGTTTGAAGATGTTATTCCGGTAGTTTATTCTAAATATCTGGTTTCATCTTTAGAACATCAAATAACGAATACAATCGATTTTCAGCATAAAAATTTCACGGCTTTATTCGCGACTCGTTTCAATCAAAGAGTAACCGGACCATCATATTGGGTGAATGATTTTAGAGTAAGCCAGTCTATTAATAAATTTACAGTTTATGTTGATGCACAAAATATTTTCAATACAACATATTATGAAGTTGGTGCAGTTCCCCTTCCTTCAAGATGGTTTAGTTTAGGAGTGAAATTTGTAACTTTTTAGAGTATAAACCTGAAAGTGCAAAGAATTTAAAAAGCTGGTAATGCATAAAATTATTTATCAGTTTGTTTATTGATAAGCGCTACATCCATAAAAGAATAAAAATACTGTATCAAAAATTAATAATTATATGTAGTCCCTACGGGACAAATTAACTGTGGGGTTATTTCTTTCTACCACTATATAATCTCTACGAGATATACTTTACAGTTAATTGCTTGGAATAAAATAAAGTAATACTTCTTTATAGTTGCATAAATGGTGAAAAACTCTCAATATATAATCTCTACGAAATATAACTGAAACAATAAATATTTGATATAAACAAATGAATACTCAGTTGGGAGTTACATTTTGGTAAAAAAACTACCAATATATATAAACAAAAGAATACTCCGTTAGGAGTTACATGTTGGTAAAAAAACATAAAAACCAGTACAAAAATGTCCCGTAGGGACTACACTACTATAATGTAATTTCTAATAATTAATATAAAGACCTATATAAGTTTTTTACACTCTTAGTTTAAATTCTTCATCATAAAATAAAAAAATGCCTTTAATCAGTTTGAGATTAAAGGCATTTTGTTTTAGAATAATTCTCTAAGTTTGTATGATTTCGTCATTAATCATAATTTCAAAAAGATAAGTTTGAAAATTCCTATTTACAATCAGAGTTCAGAAGCAGTTGGTGGTATTTTTATCGCCGAGTCTTCTACGATGAGAAAAGATTCTGAAGTTATTGATAAACTAGGAACACATCGCGATGATTTTTATATTTTTTTTGTCCTTACAAAAGGAAAAGTCATCATGAAATGTGATATGATCGATGTAAAAATTAATGCTCCGGGAATTGCTATAATTAAACCGTTTCAAATTCATTCGCCTCAATTTGTTTCGCCTGATGCCGCTGGATATTACATTAGCGTAGCTCCGTTTTTAGTGCCTAATAATTGTACTTCGGTTTTTGAGAATTTGAAAATTGTTGATCAGGTAAATAAACTTGATAAACTTCAAAAGAAAGAAATTCTCGAAACAGTTTCAGTATTGTATTATTCCTTTCAAAATACAGCTTCAAACAAAACTCAAATTGTTAATGGACTTTTTAGTGCATTAGTTTATCGTTTTGTAAACATATATTCAGATGTAAACCAATCATCATCAGAGATTAAAAATCAATCAGCATTGATATATTCTAAATTTAAAAAATTAATTGCTGATACCACATTTTTGGAAACGCCTTCTTTTTTTGCCAAAAAATTAAACATCACTACTTCGCATTTGAATTATTGTGTGAATATTTCCACAGGAAAATCAGTTACATATTGGCTTCAAAATGCGATGATTTTAGAGGCGCAACGATTGCTTTATTATACAGAAAATGATGTTAGGGAAATTGCATTTACATTAGGTTTTGAAGATCATACTTACTTTTCGAGATTATTCAAAAAAATAACAGGTGAAACTCCGTTAACGTTTCGGTTAAAATTCCGCGAATAGTCCAATCATCCCTATTTCTTGTTCAATTTACTTTTATTGTTTTAGCTTCAATTTTGCATTGAAATTAAAAAGATAATATTATGAATTCGATGCCCAAGATTATTGGAGATTTTATGGAAATGGCTTTTAGCAGTAAAATCTGCAAAATAAATGTTGCAGCAACCACAATGCTCAGCGATAATGTAAAAATGATCAGGTTCAAAGGTCATTTTCCTCATGTGAAATTTAAAATTGGACAAGCTATAGTGATCAGAATCGACGATACAAATTATCGCAACTATACGCCCAGTAAATGGAATAGCGAGAAAGGCTGGTTTGAAGTCATTTTTCATATTCATAAAAACGGTCCCGGAAGTTATTTTATTGAAAATTTAAAACCAGATGATCAATTAACCGTTGGTTTGCCCAGAGGTTTTGATTTTTTTAAAAAAGAAGAAAAGTACCAGTTCTTTTTTGGAGACGAAACCTGTATCAGCGTTTTTAAAAGTTTTCAGGATGAAATTAATGCCAGTGAAAACAATTATTTAGGAATTATGGAACTGGATGCTGATTCAACTGAAGTACCAAACAAATTAGGATTCGCTGTAGATATCGCGCCAAAATCAACCAATAAAGCGGAGTTTGCCATTGATATTTTAAATAAACTCGACCATAAAATTTGGGAATTATGGAAAGACGGATATTTTTATTTAATGGGAAATGCAAAGTCAATTCAGGCGTTTAGAAAAGCTTTGAAAGAAAAAGGAGTTTCAAATAAAAATATTTACACACAGCCGTATTGGGCAGAAGGCAAAATAGGACTTTAAATTAGTAATCAGTTATTTGTAAGTGAGTTGTTGAAATTTGATACAATTTGGAACAACTAAAACCCATGTTTTTTTGTCTATAAATAGTAGTTTTGACGTTAAACAAATTTAGTTTTTAACCACTAAAAAAACGCAAAAATGGTACAGGAAAGAGTGTTGGAGAAACTTGCAATTTTAGCCGATGCTGCAAAATATGATGTCTCGTGTTCATCGAGCGGCAGCAAGCGTGAAAATAAAGACAAAGGAATTGGGGATGCAAAAGGATATGGCATTTGTCATGCTTATACAGAAGACGGGCGTTGCGTATCTTTATTGAAAATTTTGCTGACCAATCATTGCATTTTTGATTGCGCGTATTGTGTAAGCCGAAAAAGTAATGACATTAAAAGAGCTGCTTTTACCGTGCAGGAAGTGGTGGATCTTACCATTGGTTTTTACAGAAGAAATTATATTGAAGGATTATTTTTAAGTTCTGGCATTTTTGATAATCCTGATTATACGATGGAACGTTTGGTTCGAATTGCCAAAAAATTGCGATTAGAGGAAAACTTTAACGGATATATTCACCTAAAAGCCATTCCCGGTGCAAGTGATGAACTCATGAAACAAGCCGGAATGTATGCAGACCGTTTAAGCGTAAATGTCGAAATGCCAACAGAACAAAGTTTAAAATTACTTGCGCCGGATAAAAACCATATTGATGTAATTAAACCAATGGAATATCTGAAAAATGAAATCGTTGGTCATAAAGAAGAAAAAAAACTAAACTATAAAGCGCCCATTTTTGCTCCTGCAGGTCAAAGTACACAAATGGTTATTGGTGCCACAAAAGAAAGTGATCTTGAAATTCTGGGAATGGCAGATTATTTTTATCAGAAGATGAATATGAAACGTGTTTATTATTCCGGATACGTGCCTATTAGTTATGACAGCAGGCTTCCGGCAATTGGAACTCCGGTTCCTATAATACGCGAAAACCGTCTGTATCAGGCAGATTGGCTCGTTCGTTTTTACGGATTTAATGTAAACGAAATCGTGGGATTCAATCAGCCTAATCTGGATCTTGACATTGACCCGAAATTGGGTTGGGCATTGCGCAACCTGAATCAATTTCCGGTTGATGTTAATACCGCCGACTTAGAACTGATAAAACGTATTCCCGGAATTGGCTATATGAGTGCCAAAAAAATTGTGGCAGCGAGACAATTTAAAAAACTGTTTCCCGATGATTTAAAAAAATTGGGCATTGCTTATACGCGCGCCAAATATTTTCTGGCGTTTGCATCACCATTTTCAATGCAGAAAGATTTGACCTCTATTCAAATCAAGGATCAGATTTTAAATCTCCAGAAAAGTAAATATAAAAATGACTTTTCAAATCAACTTGCTTTATTTTAATTGAAATGATACAGCTAATTTATGACGGTTCGTACGAAGGCTGGCTAACAGCGGTATTTGAAATTTATGAATATAAATTTCAAGACGTTGTTTTTGCTAAAAATGAAGCTTCGGCCGCTCTGCTTTTTTCAACGCATCATTATGTAATGACCGATGAGGAGAAAGCAAACAGGGTTTTAAACGGACTTAAAAAGCGTCTTTCGCCTGGAGGATACTCTGATTTTTACAAAGCATTTTTTTCTGATTTGGAGGAAATAGAACAAATTATGTTTCAATTTGCAAAACATGCCTTAGCAAGTTCAAAAAATATTGAAGGAGATTTTAGTAATAGTGCCGTTTGGGATCTTAGAAAAGCTACAAGACTGACCAGAAGAGAAGCACATCGAATGGAAGCATTTGTGCGGTTCAAACTCACAAAAGATAAATTATATTATGCCATTGTTGAGCCGGATTGTAATGTTTTACCCGTTATCCAAGGTCATTTTAAAAAACGTTACGCAGATCAACGCTGGTTAATATATGATACAAAACGAAAATATGGGATTTATTATGATCTCGAAAATGTAACAACAATTGAATTGCAATTTAATGCGGAATCTAATTCTTCAAAATTTTTAGCAGAAATATGCGATGAACAGGAAGAATTTTTTCAGAATCTTTGGCGTTGTTTTTTTAAAAATGTCAATATTGAATCAAGAAAAAACATGAAACTCCATATTCAGCATATGCCAAAAAGATATTGGAAGAATTTGACAGAAAAGATTCCGACATTGAAATAAGTTCTTCTACACATTTAAAACCTGTTTAAACAAAAAAGCGCAAAATCATTGATATTTTGCCCAACTTTGATAATAATATTTACTAGGATAAAATTTATTTTAAGTTTAATAATTTTTCTAAATATTCGTTTTTATCTTTTTCAGATTGTAATAAACGCTCATAAAGTTTTTTATTTTCATCAACAGATTCCATTAATTTATCTAATGGATGGAAAGTGCAATTATTTGAGTTTGTATTTACAGAACCATTGACACTACTATTGTCGTAAAAAGAATTAAAATAACTAATCATTCCTTCTTCAGAGAAATTTTTAATTGCTTCTATGCTTACGCCGAGTGCTTTTGCTACTTCTAAAAGTCTTTCATCATCAATTGTTTCGCTGTTTTCTATAGCCGAAATAGTTTGCTGAGATATTCCTAAAGCTTGCGCCAAAGCTTCTTGTTTCATGTCTTTCAGTTCACGAATACGGCTAATTTTTCGCCCTATATGATATGGTTTTGTTACTGTGCTCATAGTTCAAAGATATTTAAAATTCTTTAAAATTTTTGGGGTTTGGTAAAACACATTGGTTTATCTGTATGATACAATTAATAAAAAATGTTGTGTTTATTTTACGATTGAACAAAAGTACAATTTTTCTTATAAAATAATTAGATTAAAGGAACTTTATTAAATTCGTGCCAGCTTTTTAGATAAAGCAATAGAATTTTCGTCGATTCCAATAAATTTAGAAGCAATTTCCATTTTGCTATTTCCGAAAGATTCATCTAAAGAATTTCTTTTGTCTTTATTTTCAAAAGAAACGGCTGTCTTTTTTTCGGATTTATTTAAAAGGTTTTTTAATATGTCTTTCATGATGAACTATTTATTTCTCCTCTTCTAAACCATCAACGGCAGAAATCTGATCTAATATATTAGTTTGATTCGGCGAAATGTAGTTTTTTGTTTCGACCGGAGTTTCTTTCTTAAAAAGCATATCTAATGCATTGTATAGTCTTAATAAAACATCTTTGTCTTCTTTTTCAATTTCTAAGGCAGTATTGAAATTAAAAACGTAATTATTCGAATTGCGTACTTCTACTTTTATCGTTTTTGATGTGATTTTAAATTTGACTATATCCATGTTTTAATTACTTAGTGAGTTTGCAAAGTTATCGCAATTATAATTAATTATATAAAATAGATTTGTGGAAAATTTATAATATGATTTGATATTTTAATTAGTAGTTGGTAACGGTCAACCTTTAATTAGAATAATAACTTTCAACGCTATTAGTTTGTATTTGACTCATCATTTATCTATAGATACCATCTCCTACCTTTCCGAAGACAGTCCATTTACCCTTAATTTTTGTCAAAAGTAATATCGAAGTTGTATCAGTATCCTTATAGTCAGTTGTTGTTGATTTAATTGTAAATACAGCGTACTTATTATGCTTATAATAGATTACATTTGAGAATGAAAAAACTTTATAATTTTCTTCAAAATCAAATTTTTCATATTTACCGGGATTAGGAAATTTTTCTTGTTTTATAAAAATAATATTTTGATGTTTGAAATCTTTTAAAGTCCAATAATCTCCTTTTATCCATTGGTCTTTTGTGTATTTGTTTTCATATTTAATTTTCATTTCTTGCCAGTTCTTTTCGTCATATAAAGGCTCCAAAACTCCTTCAACTTTGATGTATTTATTAATTCCAGTATAATAAAACGTTTTGCCTTTAAATATATCAATAGTTACATTATTATTGATTTTTTCCTCAATGAGCATAATCTTATCTGAATCTTTAAAATTTAAACTTGAAATATAATCATTAATAGGAGCATTTGGATCCTTATTTACAGCACAATTAAAAAGAAATTGTGATATGATAAATATGTATAATACTTTTTTCATAATTACGTTAATTACAAGGTTGACCTATTGGAGTTTGTTGTTGTGGAGTACCTTCACCTATTGCATGACCAGTTTGCTCAGCAGCCAGTCTATTATCAATTCTCAACCTTTCTGCAGTTCCAGTTGGAAATTTTTTTTCAAAAATTGGAGCATCCCTCAATCCTCCCCACGCCAGATCTGTATATATTTGATTAGGCGTTGCTCCATTTGCTAAAGAAACTCCTGTCTGAAATTCTTGCAAAGCTGCACCAATAGCTTCTACGTAAATATTAGCCATTTGTTCATGTTGTGCATCTTCTGGACTTCCTGGGTATTTTGTATCTACAAATTTCTGAAAAAGTATTGGGAATTCACTGAATACTGCGGGATCATTTGAACCATAATAATCCTCCGCCAAACTGAGAAAAAAAGCATGTGTTATCTCATGTAATAGGTTAGCAGCTTTATATAATTGAGTAGAAGAAGTATAGTTCGCGTTATTTATAGTTATCTTATAAGTATGAGGCGATACTGGAGTTGTATATGCGGGCTTAATTCCTGCATCTCCAGAAATAATATTAACATTATAGACACTATTAGTATTTAATTTCGTAAATATATTAGCAATATCACAATTTGTAGCATTTTTTAATCTATTTAAAATTGCTTTTGGGCAAGGATCAAGTTGAGTACCGTCAATCTTTTTTTCAAGGGATTCAGCGATCAGCAGATTAGTTGCTGGAATTCCGATCCAAGAGTCTGAACCTTGCTCATACGTATAAAATATGCGGGTATTTGGGTCGTACACTTCTTGATTATTAACAGGGAATTGGTATTCTAAAATACCATAATTATCCCTGTTATTAGCAATTATAATATTAGGAAGTATAACTTGCAAAATTCGCCAAGAATTTGTGATATCGCTAAATATATAGTCGGTACTTACGCCATCAGGATCAGTAAATCTATAAGTCTGATTGGCAACAGGAGATCTAGGGAGATTTGGTTTGTATGAAGTACTAGATGATGCGCCTGATCCGCCCAAAAATATGGTTCCACCATTATCACAATTGCTCATTTTAGAAGCTTCTTCACCACCACCACCACCACCACCGCCACCGCCACCGCCACTGCAATCACAGATAATAAACAAAAGAACCTGACTAATAATTTGTCCTCCATATCTGGTTATATACCAATATTCAACACAGCTTCCTTGCGTTTTGCCAGTTCTCTGACCTTTGCGGGTGGGGCTTAAGGTTGCATTTTCAATTATTTTACCCAGATCATATTTATTATATAGCAGTTTTGTTTTTGAGAGGCTAAAAAAAGTAATTTCACCTGAATAGATAAAATCTTTTTTGTCTGCATTTAATACAGCGCGAATAACATTATCGTAATTACTATTAGCCTGATCACCTTTTAGTGTTACAATATTTGAACGTACTATTTTGTTTTCGTTTAGATAAAAAATAACTTTAGTAATTCCGTCTAACCCCTGTAATAATTTGGCATCTGCAATTAGTAGTTTTTCTGTCGTTCTTAAATCATATATTTTAAACTATTGATATCAATAGCAGCTGATAATTCTTCAATTATAGATAATTGTTCCTCATTAGAGTTTAATTTTAATTGATTCCAATAATCGTTTACTTTGACTTTATGAATTTCTGAGGCTGTATGATTATTTTCATCTATTGGGTCTTCTCTTTCTTGACAATTTGACAAAAATAATACTAGAATTAAGACTGTTGCTTTTGTTAGATAATTTTTTAAAAATAAAGTTTTCCTCATAATTTAAATCTTCTTAGGTGGTTAAAAAAATCTTGTAACGTTCTTGTGCTTTTATAGGTTGTAACTTATAACTAATGTTAACAATAGAAATGCATCCGCTGAATTTATGTTAAATTTAATTTTATTTAAGCGAATATAAGGTATATTTTACTACAATTATTTTTTAAATTGAAAATATAGAACCCAACTATCTCAAAATAAATATTTTTTATTTGATTTCTGTTGAGATAGTTAGAGTCTGTTAGTCGATTCAATATTAAAATACTTTCTTAGTTGTTAATTTGAAATATTGTTATGCTTGAAATAAACACAAAGTATATCATTTTGTAATTTTCCTGCTTTAATTTATAGGATAAAGTGTAATTAAATATAAATAAAGGGTAAATTGGAAATGTGATAGAATAAAAGTTGAAAGAAGTGCGATGAATTATTGGTTTGTATAATAAGATTCAATATAAGGTGATTGAATTGTATAATTATTATAAGTCCAGCCTTTGTAAAACTCAAAAAGTATTTGTTTTGTGTTCCTGTGATAAAGGTTTTGAGAATTTTAGGCATAAAAAAAACGGTTTTAAATTGCTTTAAAACCGTTTAACTTGTTGTTTTTAAAAAACTTAACATTTTGTAGCGAGGACGGGAGTTGAACCCGTGACCTCAGGGTTATGAATCCTGCGCTCTAACCAACTGAGCTACCTCGCCAAGATTGCAAGCGAACCGTGTTCCTCATTGCGGGTGCAAAGATAGAAATATTATTAAAGCTTACAAGAATAAAATGAAGAAAAAAAAATATTTTTAAAAATGCATTGTTTTTGGACATATATTCTTATATTTCGAAAAAATTAAAAGTAGCACATGGATCAAAAAATACGTTACGAAATCGAGTTTCCAATAAATTCTTCGCCGCAATTATTATATCAATATATATCAACGCCGTCAGGTTTGTCTGAATGGTTTGCAGACAATGTAAATTCAAGAGGCGAATTCTTTACTTTTATTTGGAATGACTCGCAGGAAAAAGCGCGTTTGGCTTCTAAAAAAACAGGAGAGAAAGTAAAATTCAAATGGGTTGATGAAAGCAGTAAAGACACGGAGTATTTTTTTGAATTACATATTTTAGTTGATGAACTAACTAAAGATGTATCGCTAATGGTAGTCGATTTCGCTGAAAAAGAAGAAGTAGGAGAAGCTAAACAATTGTGGGAGAATCAGATCTCAGACCTGAAACATCTTATAGGATCTGTTTAGTAAATTTCTATTTTATACCTTATATTTGCCCTGAACAAAATTCAGGGTTTTTTTATGATCAATTTTAACGGAAACATAGTAGTGCAAGAAGAGAATATATTAACTCAAAATCGTGCTTTTTTGTACGGAGACGGGGTTTTTGAAACGCTAAAAATAGTCAATAACAAAATCTTGTTTCTTGAAGATCATTATTTTAGATTGATGGCTTCTATGCGTGTTGTGAGAATGGAGATTCAGATGAACTTTACAATGGAGTTTTTTGAAGAACAGGTTTTAAGCCTTGTAAATCAAGAGGGAATTTCAGCATCGGCAAGAGCCAGAATCACCGTTTTTAGAAACGATGGAGGTTTATATTTGCCTCAAACAAATAATGTGTCGTATTTAATTCATGCAACTTCCTTAGAAAGCGTTTCTTATGCCTTAAATACGGCTGAATATGAAGTTGATTTGTACAAAGACTTCTATGTAACAAAACAGTTGTTATCATCGATTAAAACGACTAATAAATTGATAAATGTTACCGGAAGTATTTTTGCTCATGAAAATGGTCTGGCCAATTGTCTTTTAGTAAATGATACTAAAAATGTGGTTGAAGCATTACAAGGTAATTTATTTATGGTAATGGGCAAGAAATTAATCACACCACCAATATCTGAAGGCTGTCTGAACGGAATTATGCGTAAACAAATACTGGCATTGGCTAAGAAAACAGAAGGCATAGAAGTGCTTGAAGAAATAATTTCGCCATTTGATCTTCAAAAAGCTGACGAATTATTTCTGACAAATGTAATCACAGGGATACAACCGATAACTAAATATCGGAAAAAGGAATTTACAAGTAATCTGGCGCATTTATTAGTGCAGAAACTAAATGAATCCATCTCTGAAAATTAATTCAGATATGGATTTTCAGGTGCATTAGACCATATAACATAATCGCCACCGAGCTCAATAATTTGCTCTTTCCAAAAATGGGTAGTGGATTTGCCGATAATTTTATTTTTATAACTATTATCAGTAATGATCCAGGAGTTTCCCTGCATTTCATTCTCAAGCTGATTTTCGTCCCAACCGGTATAACCCAAGAAAAATCGAATATTGTTTTTACCAATAGATCCGTCGTTTATTAAGTCTTTAGTCGATTCAAAGTCACCTCCCCAATAAATCCCATTTGAAATTTCGACACTGTTAGGTATCAATTCCGGGATATTGTGAATAAAATAAAGATTGTCCTGTTCAACAGGACCTCCATTATATATTTTGAAACTGGCATCAATCTCAGGTATTAAATCATTAATAGTATACTTTAATGGTTTATTAATGATAAAACCTATTGATCCTTCTTTGTTATGGTCTGCTAATAAAATTACCGATCTATTAAAAGATAAATCTCCAATTATAGAAGGTTCGGCAATGAGCAGGTGTCCTTTTTTTAATTTTTCTGAAATCATACGGCTACAATTTTTATTAAATTTAATCATAAAATATTTAAAAACCCAAATAAAATCGTTAAACCGCACAAAAAAACCCTCCAAGAGGAGGGTTTTGAATATATTATAAGTTTAGAGAACTTTCTTACTTAGTTCACTGCACCTTCTAATTCAGCTCCGGCTTTGAATTTTACAACATTCTTAGCAGCGATTTGAATAGTTTTTCCAGTTTGAGGGTTTCTTCCGTCTCTAGCAGCTCTAGCAGATACTGACCAAGATCCAAAACCTACTAAAGAAACTCTACCACCTTTTTTCAAAGTAGCTCCTACGTTTCCTAAAAATGATTCTAAAGCTAATTTTGCCGCAGCTTTTGTAATTCCTGCATCAGCAGCGATAGCATCGATTAATTCTGATTTGTTCATAATAATTAGTTATTAATTGTTGGTTAAAAAAAATTGTTAATACACAAATTTAGTAGGAAATCCGTTCCTTGCAAGTGTTTTCTTTATTTTTAGCAAAAATTGTTAATAACTTGCTTTTTTTGTTCATAACGCTAACTGATTATCAGGCAAAAACAGGTAAAAACCCCTGTTTTACTGACCTTAATAGACTTTTGCAGTATCAGTAAAAGTTATGCCATTTAGTAATTCTGCAACCTGCATTCTTTTTTTTCCCGGTAATTGAAGACTCAAAAGCTGAACAAAGCCATTTTTGATCGCAATTTTGATTTCTTTTTTGCTGCTAATCAAGCTTCCAATCTCATAAGAATGATCTTCTAAAACAAGTTTTGCTTCGTATATTTTGATACTTAATTCTTCATTTTTATCTTTTAGGAAACACCAAGAAGCAGGATAAGGACTTAGACCGCGAATCAAATTATTAATTTCATCACCTGATTTTGTCCAGTCGATCTTACAATTTTCCTTGTTTAATTTGTAGGCAGTTTTAATTTCGGCGTCGTCTTCCTGAATTGTTGTGGTTACATTTCCGTTTTCGATTACTTTCAAAGTATCAATTACAGTTTTACTTCCTAGAAACATTAATCGGTCGTGTAATTGTCCTGCATTTTCTTCCGGTTCAATCGCAATTTCCGAATTTAAGATCATTGCGCCGGTATCAATTTTATCATCAATAAAAAAAGTAGTAACTCCTGTTTTTGTTTCTCCATTAATAATGGCCCAGTTTATAGGTGCAGCTCCACGATAATTAGGTAATAAAGAGGCGTGAAGATTAAATGTTCCAAGAGCTGGCATTTCCCAGACTACTTTTGGCAGCATTCTAAAAGCAACAACAATTTGCAAATTGGCGTTTAGCGCTTTTAATTCGGCAAGAAAACTTTCGTCTTTTAAATTTGTTGGTTGTAATAAAGTAAGGTTGTTGGCCATTGCATATTCCTTAACTGCAGAATATTTTATTTTTTGTCCGCGTCCTGCCGGTTTATCTGCCGCCGTAATAACACCAACAACTTCATAATCGTTTTTGATAATGGTATCCAGAATGCCAACGGCAAATTCCGGAGTTCCCATAAATATAATTCTTAATTTTTCCATTATAATTTTAAAGTGTATTTATTATTCGCCTGAACGGTAATGTAATTGTTTTCCAGTAATTCCTGAAGCGCCACAACAACATCACTAGCGTCTAGTTTTATTTTAGTCTGAATTTCTCTTGATGTCAAAGCTGCCGTTTTCAATTGATGCAGAATTTTATCAGCGATAGAATCGGCTTCGGTTATTTTACCTTTTTGTGTAATACAATAGGAGCAGACGCCGCAATTTTGGGTAGTTTCTTCTCCAAAATAATCCAAAATCAATCGGTTTTTGCAGGTTTTATTGTCCTTTATATAATGCAGTACAGATAAAAGCTGGTCTTTTTTTAGCTGATTTTGCTTTTCCAGGTATTTTGAAACCCTGTTAATCGTCAAATCATCTTCGCGAACTTCATTAAATAATATAGTGGCGTCGTTATTTTTAGATTTGTATTCTATGATATTCTTCTCGTTCAGTTTTTCTAAAACTGCCGAAACCTGTTCTTCGGTATGATTTGATTTTTTAGCAATCAGCGAAATGTTAAAGGGAGTTTTCATTTCGTAAATTCCAGGATATGTTCTCAAGATCGCCAGCATAATTTCTTCGTCATTCGAATTTAAACTCATATAACGAATCACTTCTTTTGATTCCAGTAAAAACTGCATTGTAATTTTTTCAGAAAATTCCTGAGACATGGTGATAATACCCTGCTGATTCAAAAACTGCAATGCATTATAGGTTTTCAGAGTAGGGAAGTCGTATTTCTGGCAAAAATGATTCAGCTTAAACGAAAACGAATCATTTAAACCTTCGCCGTAAGCAATCTGAAAATAATTGCAAAGCTTTATATATATGGTATTCAGAAATTTTTTATCGGGCAGAATGCTTAAAAATTGTTGTTCTGTTTGATTCCCATCTGCCGAATTGGTTAAAACAACCGAAAAAGCTTTTTCACCATTTCGTCCCGCTCTTCCGGATTCCTGATAATAGTTTTCGATATTCTCTGGCAATTGCGTGTGAATTACTGTTTTAACGTTGTCTTTGTCGATTCCCATTCCAAACGCATTTGTGGCAACAATAACCTGCGCTTGTTCAGACATCCACAATTGCATGTTTTTATCTTTTTCTTTAGATGAAAGTCCACCGTGATAATATGTCGCTTTGAATCCTAAAGATTGCAATTGCGTTGACATATTCAGGCACGATTTTCTGTTCCGTACATATATAATAGAAGGCTGTGGGTTTTTCTTTAAAATTTGTTCCGTGCGATATAGCTTGTCTTCGACTTCAAAAACCATATATGCAATATTTTTTCTCTCAAAAGATTGCTGAAAAAGTATCGGATCTTTCAATCCTAATTCGGTTTTAATATCTTCGATAACTCGCGGAGTTGCCGTTGCAGTTAAAGCCAAAAACGGAATTTTAGGGAAGTGTTTTTTAAGTTCTGAAATCTTCAAATAAGCCGGACGAAAGTCATGTCCCCATTGCGAAACACAATGCGCTTCATCAATGGCAATTAAATTGATTGGGAGATTTTTAATGCGTTCTAATATCCAGTCTGACTGAAGTCGTTCCGGAGAAAGATAGAGGAATTTATAATTTCCGTATTGGCAATTGTCCAGAAGATCAATGATTTCCTCAGTATGAATTCCGCCGGTAAGCGCAATGGCTTTAATGTTTCGCTTTTGCAAATTCGCTACCTGATCTTTCATTAACGCGACCAAAGGCGAAACAACAAGACAAATACCTTCCTGCATCATTGCCGGAACCTGAAAACAAATCGACTTTCCGCCTCCGGTTGGGAGCAGTGCAAAAGTATCCTGACCCTCTAAAACCGAATCAATAATTTCCTTTTGCAACGGTCTAAAACTGTCGTGTTTCCAGTATTTTAAAAGAATTTCCTGTGCTTCTGGCATTGGTCTCGTTTTAAAGTTAAAAAATTTAGAAATCAGTTTCTAGTTTTGCAACTTTAAAACGGGACTAAATTTTATCTAAGATATAAAGAATTCTGTTCTCTACGGTATCTTTCGGTACTTCAATTAAGTCGTAGCCGTATTTCTTGTAGGTTTCAACAAGGTGTTTTTGTATTGTCAAAGCTTGTTCAAAATTCTCGTAGCGTTCCGTGTCGCATTCGTAAATTTCTTCCCAAGGTGGTAAAATAAAAGTTTTGGTGTATTTAAAATCCTCACAAGCCTTTGTAAAATGCTCAGGATAATCATCACCAATATAATCCATATAAGCCACAACATCAGGAATTCCGCGATCTATAAATACTACATTATCAGGTTCCTGACCAGCATCTTGAAATTGTTTAATGCGGCCTTCCAGCAACATTTCGCTAAATAATAAAGGCTGTTCCAGAAACAATTGATCAATACCTCGCTGCTGAGCTTCGAGTGTAACTTGTCTGGAAATTTCCGGATAACAACAGTAGCCACGAGCTACCAATTCGTTGATAAGAGTAGATTTTCCCGTTCCCGGGCCACCAATGAGAACTATGATTTGTTTTTGCACTTTCTAAAAATAAAGCGCAAATTTACCTAAACTTATTGATATTTAAAAAGTTTATTTCGTCTTAAGCGAATGATTTCGCAATTTTAGGTAATATCGTTGCTGTTGTTGCTTGAAATATTATCGCAACTGGACTGAAGTCCAGCTCTACAAAATAGATTGTTCCTCTGGAACTAAGTTAGAAAGCGTCTTAGACTTGGCAAATATTGTAGGGCTGGACTTTAGTTTTTGGGTTGTTTATTTCTTTTTGATGTTGCTATAAATAAGGCAAAAAAAATATTACTTGAAATATTATCGCAACTGGACTAAAGTCCAGCTCTACAAAATAGACTGTTCCTCTGGAACTAAGTTAGAAAGCGTCTTAGACTTGGCAAATATTGTAGGGCTGGACTTTAGTTTTTGGGATTATTATTGCTTTTGTGATCTTGCTATAAATAAGGCAAAAAAATATTACTTGAAAATATGTCGCAACTGGACTAAAGTCCAGCTCTACAAAATAGATTGTTCCTCTGGAACTAAGTTGGAAAGCTTCTTAGACTTGGCAAATATTTTAGGGCTGGACTTTGGTTTTTGTGATTATTTTTTCTTATTGATGTTGCTATAGAATAAAATCAAAAAAATATTACTTGAAAATATGTCGCAACTGGACTAAAGTCCAGCTCTACAAAATAAATTGTTTCTCTAGAACTAAGTTGGAAAGCTTCTTAGACTTGGCAAATGTTTTAGGGCTGGACTTTGGTTTTTGTGATTATTATTTCTTTTTGATGTTGCTATAGAATAAAAAAAAATATTACTTGAAAATATGTCGCAACTGGACTAAAGTCCAGCTCTACAAAATAAATTGTTTCTCTAGAATTAAGACAGAAAGAGTCGTAGACTCGGCAAATATTGTAGGGCTGGACTTTAGTCCAGTTTACATCGAAATATATAAGGTGTAATGTCGCATATATATTGTAGAAAATTATAGGATTTTGGCTTTAGCCGAAATTATTCGTGTCATTCACAAAATAAATATTTCCCAGAATTCGCATTCTTTTTCGCCGAAGGAATAATAATATGCGATTCAAATTTTTTTCCTTTCGAAACATCATTTACAAAATCCAGAACATATTGTTGACCCTGATGAAAAAGATAACCCGAGAATTCATGTCCGCCACCACAAAACGTAATCAGCTCAATATCTTTATGTAGATCATTCATATGATTGTAAACCGCATAAGACCCAAACAGAATCAGCCAGCCCGAAGCATTTGTTGGACAGGAGCGATGCGAACCAGCTGCATATGGAACTGTATCATCATTATTTCCGTGTGCCAATAACATCGGAATTGCTTTTTCTTTCGTAATTAAATTAATATCCTGAATAGCGCCCGAGCCACCAATGAAACCTTTGTATTTGAAATTTTCCGGAAGATTGTTTTTATATAAATTCATCAGTTTGTAATCCCAGAAAGAGGCATGGAAACCAATTTCGGCTCCGGCACTAATTCCCGAAATAAAGATTTTTGAAGTATCAAGATTGTATTTATTAGCATTTTCGATCAAATAAGAAGTTGCCTGCCACATATCGCTAACGCCAATTTGGATTGCTTTTATCTTTTCGGTTAGTGTGCCTTTGCATCCAAAATCTTTTCCTTTCATATATAAACTGTAAGAAATACTCGCAACTGCGTAACCGTTTTTCGCCATAAACACTCCAAATTCTTTTTCGCTGGTGCGTTCTCCTCCAGAAAATCCTCCACCGAAAGCAAAAATAATTAATGGAATTTTTTCGGTGGTTTTTTTCTGAGGTAAATACAAATCTAAGTCCAGTTTGATAGTGTCATTCTGGAAGTAGGTCATTGTTTTAATTTCCTGGGCGTGAATATTATTGAATGTGATTGCTATAAAAAGTAAAAGAATTTTTTTCATTGTGATGTGTTTTAATCGCGCAAGTGAAAATATTCAAAAGCTTAGAAACATTGCGCCTTCGTTAATTTACGAGCAAATTTCTAAGCAATGTTTTTCTCAAATATAAGAGGAAATTTTACAAAGAAATAAAGTTATAAAGTTTTTTTCTTTGCACCTTTGCGCCTCTGTAACTTTGCCCCTTTTTCGAAAGAAAAAAATCTAAAATCTAAACTCAAAACCGTATATTTGCCTTTATTTTTAATTACGAATGGAAAACGATAAAGAAAAAGAAACCGCTGAATTTTACGAAAGATTAAAGGTAGAGTTGGATAACTCAAATACTTGGCCTGCAGAATATTTGTATAAATTTATTATGCCGTCGGTAAATGATAATGTCGAGCGAGTTGAAAAAGCTTTTGACAATTTGGGAGCGGTTATTAAAACAACAAAATCTAAAACAGGTAAATTTACCAGTGTTTCTGTAGATGTTACAATGCATAGTGCTGAACAAGTGATTAGCAAATACAAAGAAGTCTCTACAATAGAAGGTATAGTTTCATTATAACTTATGGTCGAAAAATATAAAAAAGAAGTCGCGAATGACGTTGTTTTTAATTTAGAATATAATTCTGAAAGACAGCGTTTACTTATTCCGGAATATGGTCGTCATTTGCAAAAACTGATCGATCAGGCCACTATTATTGAAGATGCTGAAACGCGCAACAAAGCTGCGAAATACATCATTCAGGTAATGGGAAGTCTGAACCCGCATTTGCGTGACGTACCGGATTTTCAACATAAATTATGGGATCAGCTTTTCATTATGTCTGATTTTAGATTAAATGTAGATTCACCATATCCAATTCCGTCACGAGATGTATTGCAGTTAAAACCAGATGTTTTACAATATCCGCAAAATTTCCCGAAATACAGGTTTTACGGTAACAATATCAAATATATGATTGATGTTGCCAATAAATGGGAAGATGGCGAGATGAAAAATGCATTAGTATTGGTAATTGCCAATCACATGAAAAAATCATATTTAAGCTGGAACAAAGACACCGTAAAAGATGATGTGATTTTTGAACATTTATTTGAATTGTCTGAAGGGAAAATCAATTTGTTGCAAAGTACAGAAGAACTTTTGAATACAACAGATTTGTTGCGTACCAATAAACGTATGTCTAATAAGATTACGCCTCTGGGACAGCCAAAAATCCAAAGCAATAAAAACATTAAAGGAACAGGGAAACCAAAGCCTTTTCAGAAAAATAATCAAAAGTAAAAAAAGGGACTAAGTTTCTAAGGATGCTAAGGGGCTAATTTTTTTTAGTTTAATAACTTAGAATTTCATTAACTCACAACTTAATTACAAAACAATCAGAAATAAAAAAAGGGACTAAGAACTAAGTGACTATGTCTCTAAGTTTTTTAAAACTCAGAATGTTAGAATCTCAGAATCTTAGCAACTTTAAAAGAAGAACCTTAAAAAAAGAATATGGGAATTTTTAAAATCGAGGGAGGAATTCCTTTAAAAGGAGACATCACTCCGCAAGGAGCAAAAAATGAGGCATTACAAATTTTATGTGCCGTGCTTCTAACTGGCGAAAAAGTTAAAATTAATAATATTCCCGATATTATTGACATCAATAAATTAATCACATTGTTGGGTAATTTAGGGGTGAAAATTCAAAGAAATGAACCAAGTTCGATTACGTTTCAGGCCGATGAGGTTAATGTTGGATACTTAGAAACCGAAGCTTTCAAAAAAGAAGGCGGAGCGCTTCGTGGTTCTATTATGATTGTTGGACCACTTTTGGCACGTTTCGGAAAAGGATATATTCCTAAACCGGGTGGAGATAAAATTGGTCGTCGCAGATTAGATACACACTTTGAAGGGTTTATCAATCTTGGAGCAAAATTCAGATACAATAGAGAAGATCACTTTTACGGAGTAGAAACTCCCGAAGAAGGATTACAAGGAACAGATATGTTACTTGACGAAGCATCAGTAACAGGAACAGCAAATATTGTGATGGCCGCAGTTTTAGCAAAGGGTAGAACTACAGTTTACAACGCAGCTTGTGAACCTTATTTGCAACAATTGTGTAAAATGTTAAACTCAATGGGAGCTAACATTACAGGAGTTGGATCTAACTTATTGACAATTGAAGGTGTTGAAAGCCTTGGCGGATGTGAGCATACTATCCTTCCGGATATGATCGAAATTGGTTCCTGGATTGGTCTTGCTGCTATGACAAAAAGCGAAATCACGATCAAAAATGTAAGCTGGGAGAATTTAGGTTTAATCCCGAATACTTTTAGAAAACTAGGAATTACTATTGAAAGACGTGGAGATGATATTTACATTCCTGCTCATAAAGATGGGTACGAAGTAAAAACAGATATCGACGGTTCTATTTTAACCATTGCAGATGCGCCATGGCCAGGATTTACACCTGATTTATTGAGCATTGTTTTGGTTGTGGCAACACAAGCAAAAGGAGATGTTTTAATTCACCAGAAAATGTTCGAAAGCCGTTTGTTTTTCGTTGATAAACTAATCGATATGGGAGCAAAAATTATGTTATGTGATCCACACAGAGCAGTGGTTATGGGACATAATTTCGAATCTCAATTAAAAGCTACAACAATGTCCTCTCCTGATATTCGTGCGGGAATTTCATTATTAATTGCAGCTCTTTCAGCAAAAGGAACAAGTACAATTCAAAATATCGAACAAATTGATCGTGGATACGAGCGTATCGACGAACGTTTAAGAGCAATTGGAGCAAAAATTGTTAGAGCATAAAAGATAATATTTAGCAAATAAATATTCTAAAAATACCATTAAGAGATTAAGATAAATTAAGATTACAATAGCTTAATGAATCTTAATATCTTAATGGTTTTTATATCTTAAAACTTATTTAATCTGTTAAAAGGCGCAAATGACAAATGAACAAACAGCTATAAAAGCTACTGTATTTAGTATAGTTGGGAATACGTGCTTAGCCGTTATAAAAGGCTTTGCAGGTTTTTTTGGCAATTCTTATGCCTTAATTGCAGATGCAATTGAGTCGACTGCCGATATATTTTCGTCCTGTTTGGTTTTATTTGGAATCAAATATTCTAATAAACCAGCCGATGAAAATCATCCATACGGACACGGACGCGCCGAGCCTCTAATTACTTTTTTGGTAGTAGGATTTTTGATCACTTCGGCAACAATTATTGGTTACGAAAGTATTGCCAATATTCAGGAACCGCATGGTTTGCCAAAATCATGGACGTTGTATATACTAGGAGCTATTATTATCTGGAAAGAATATTCTTTTCGTTTAGTTATGAAGCGAAGTAAAGAAACCAATAGTTCTTCTCTTGCAGCTGATGCGTGGCACCATCGCAGTGATGCCATTACATCTGTAGCGGCATTTATAGGAATTTCGATTGCACTAATTATGGGCAAAGGTTATGAATCTGCAGATGACTGGGCGGCGCTTTTTGCTGCTTTTTTTATCTTATATAACAGCTATAAAATTTTCAGACCCGCACTTGGCGAAATTATGGACGAAAACATGAATGATGATTTAGTCGAGGAAATTCGTTTAAAATCTTTAAAAGTAGAAGGGATTCTGGGAACTGAAAAATGCTTTATTCGTAAAGCCGGCATGAAATACCATGTTGATCTTCATGCCATTGTATCGGCTAAAATTTCGGTAAAAGAAGGGCATGACTTATCACACAAACTGCAGGATACTTTAAAAGAAAAAATTCCGCAATTAGGAAATGTTCTAATTCATATTGAACCTGATGATTATCATTCCTGAGTTTCAAAGTTAGAAAGATGCTGAGGTTCTAAGTTTTAAAAACTTTGTCCCTTTGTTCCTTTGATCCTGTGGACCTAATTTAGGACATTCAAAATCTTCAACCCAAATACAACACCATTTTGCTGAATTCCGCCTTGATACGAGTGAACATAATCCAATCTGAATAATTTAAACTTTCCAAAACCTAAATTGTCTAAACCAACAGTAAATTCTGTATAAGGTTTTCTATCCGGAATTGCCAGAGAATGAAATCCTAAGTTCAGTGTAGATTTTAATAAATTCAATAACGGAATTTTATTCATGATAAATCCAGTATCATTATGTTCTAAATGCATTTCAAAATAACTGTCATTTGTACTATTGGCGTAATATGGCATTAAGTTGAAAACGTTCAAATAGCGATCGCTTGTTCCTATATGTGTTTGGTTTCCGTTAAAATGTCGGTAATCGATAAACGAAATATTTTCGGCATTAAAGAATTTTCCAGCTCTTAAATTCACTCCCAGAATTCCTTTGTTTCCTAACGACAAATCATATTGTACAGAAGCTCCAATTCGTTCAAATTCATATTTTTTTTCATTTGCTGCAAATGCTTTTTCTAAGCTTAAAAAAACGGTTGGATATTTATCATTTTTGAAATTATATCTTCCGTCCGGTCTTGAAATATATTTATTTCCAAAGTTAATTTGGGCATTTAGCGAGGCTTTAAATAAATGATGCGGATCAAAAGCCGGAGTTGTAAAATCATTTGGCGCCAATGGATTATTTGAGGAATAAAGATCATCCCTTTTAAAAAAAGAATAATCAGTAGTATTAAAAAGAGGTTTTCGTTGCTCGTAAGCCACTTTTCCTATCAAATTCACACCATTTAAAACATT
This sequence comes from Flavobacterium sp. FlaQc-47, assembly GCF_044006475.1. Classification (NCBI taxonomy): domain Bacteria; kingdom Pseudomonadati; phylum Bacteroidota; class Flavobacteriia; order Flavobacteriales; family Flavobacteriaceae; genus Flavobacterium; species Flavobacterium sp. FlaQc-47. Next base: position 325,720 of record NZ_JBIPCQ010000005.1, read on the forward strand.
TTGTGAATAGTTAATTTGGGCAAATTCAAGATTGTACAACTTCATATAATTGTCTTTAAAAAATAAAGAACTTATTGAATTAACCAGTTTACTAATGGGTTGTGCACTGTTAAATTGTGCCACTTTAGTTCCTCCTGAAGCCGAAATTGTTGCATAATTTATATTGTTGAATTTATGACTGAATTCACCAATAACACGAAAACGTTCATCAGAAAAGCCATAATTAAAAGTCGTACTTATTGAAATGCTTTTTCCTTGCTCTTCATTCCAGTTTTTAAATGAAAAACCAGAATCTAAATTGAATCCCTGAACTGTATTAAAACTCAATGAAGTTAGATTTAATAAGCCTTTGTAATCAAATGAATATTTTTTGAAAGTATTTTTATGATCGTAACCCATTAAGATATCTGTAATTTTAAACTTATTATTTTTGGCATCTATTGAGTCCGTATATTTCTGAGATTTTCGAATAATTTGCAAACTGTCTTTCTTCGTATAATCTGTACTTTCTTCTAACGTGAGCGGAATTGGACGAATTTCATTCCAGAAAGCATCATCTTTTTTATTGGCATTAATTTCAAAAGCAACAACTTCGTTTCCAAAAGTTTTCTTTTCAAAAGAATTAGGAAACTCATAATTAGAATAGACATAATTAAATTTTCCGGAGAATTTTATTCCAAAAATGCCAGCAGTAAAATCAAGCGTTTGTGCATTTTTTGTCCAGATTTTATTTTTTGCATTATAACTAAAGCTTTGTTTTAAATTCATTACTTCGGTAAATTCATTTTTCATGCGATATCCTTTTATATCTAAATCAATCGCATAAATCGCAAAACTGTCATCAACAATATAAATGTAACCTTCAAAAACAGGTTCTTTATCGCGTTTTGGGATTACTTTAATTTTATAGATTTGTTGGTTATTATCATCATAAAAAGTGCCTTCAAGTTTGTATTTATAATAACTGAAAGCATTATCTGCGATAGGAGAGATGAGCTTTATATCGAAATCTAAATTGTTGTCGTAAAAATCATAAGTCGACAAAGAAGCGGTGTTGTAGCTATATCCTTTATTGTTTCCGGAGATTTTAGAAGCAATAATCTTCTCTTTTAATTTATTAGGCTTTTCAAAAGTAATCTTCGAAATAGTTTCGGATAAATATAAAATTCCTGTTCCTGTCGAATCCAGATTTGATGACATATCATCGCCAAGATCTACTTTTTTGCCAAGGATTTTTTTAGGTAAATCTTTGACTTTGAACATTCCTTTTGAATAAAAATCAGCGGTAAATCGTGCAGTTTTATCAGAATTATCTTTTTTATTCGCGATTGCGTTTTTTATAATCGCATCCGCAGGATTATTTTTTGGATCAATTACAACTTCATTTAATGCAAAACTTTCTTCAAGCATTTTTACATCAAGAATTATTGTTTTTGAATCAGCAGTGACGGTTATTTTTTGGGTTTTGAATCCCAGATATTGAAAAGTGATTTTGTTTTTACCAATTTCTTTGACGTTCAGTTGGTATTTTCCCTGTTCGTTAGAAGTTGTTCCGCTATAAGTATTCTCTTCAAATACGGAAACAAAAGGCAACGGATTACCCTTTTCGTCGGAAATTGTTCCCTTTATTTGGGCGAAATTGGAAATCGAAAAAAATAAAAAGGCGAGTAAAATAGCGTTTTTCATGAAAATGGTTTCTCTAACAAAAATAGAATAAGTTAAAAATGCGCTTATTAAAAATTTGTTAAATTGCTGTCTGCCTGATCGAAGTCGACGCTTATAAAAAAGATTGAATTGCCAATTCATAGCTTTTTAATCCAAAACCTAAAATAACACCTTTAGCATTTCCGGACAAATAGGATTGATGTCTGAAACTTTCGCGCGCATAAGTATTCGAGATATGAACTTCGATAATGGGAGTTGTAACGGCTTTCATTGCATCGCCCAAACCTATTGAAGTATGCGTATAAGCGCCGGCATTCAGAATAATTCCGTCAAAAGAAAACCCAACTTCCTGAATTTTACCAATCAATTCACCTTCAATATTGCTTTGGTAATAAGAAAGTTCAATGTCCGGAAATTTCGTTTGCAACGTTTCAAAATAATCTTCAAAAGTTTGACTTCCGTAAACTTCAGGTTCTCTTTTTCCTAATAGATTCAAATTAGGTCCGTTGATAATGCAGATTTTCATATTTTAAGGTATATTTTGCGAATTAAAACATTTAGATTTTTAAAACATATAAGTGATATAAGTTCAATTAAGCTAAATTGATACTTCAAATGACATTGCTTTGATTCTGTAATTGACATATTGAACTCGACATTGACATTACTGTGATTTTGTAAATGAAATTGCCATTGAAGTTGAAATTGACATTGACATTGAACTTGCCATTGATTTTTACATTTGCCATTGAACTTGGTAAAAATAAAAAAACCGTTCTAATTAATAGAACGGTTTTTATAAAAGTATGTGATATATTTTTTAGAACATGAATCCAGCTGATAATTGGAATACAGAGTTCTTAACATCTGCATCTTTAGAAGCTTCTGTTAATCCTAAACCATAACGTCCTTGAACAAAAATACTTTCAGTAATTTTAAATCCTAATCCAGCGTTTACACCAAATTCGAAAGTTTCACCGTTTTTAACATCAAAATCATTTCTTTCGCTTAATAAAAACGAAGCTTGTGGTCCAAGTTCTAAGCTAAAAGATTTAGATAAATAAAATTTAGCCATTACCGGAATAGATAAATAACCCAATTCATTTTTAAACTCTTCTCCGGCACTTTTATAAGTTGCTCCTTGAGTAGAGTATAAAAGCTCTGGCTGAATAGAGAATTTCTCTAATAATTTTATCTCTGCTACAAGACCTGCATGGTAGCTTGTAATACCTTCTTTATCTACCGAGATTCCGTCAAAAGCGGCATCTCCTGTTTGGTTAGCAAAGTTAACCCCTGCTTTAACTCCAATTTTTAATAATTGTGCCTGAATTGTAGCTGATGTTGCCATGAACAAAACAGCTGCTAAAATTATTTTTTTCATAAAAGTGTTTTTTAAAATTTGGTATTTTTAAATGTATCTATTAGTCAAAACTACATTATTTTGATTTTATTGTTTTATTAATCGGATTAAATAATTTATAAAATTAACATCTATTTGTGATTTTTCGACCTCTAATTTTATGATTTCATTTTTAATGTGCTGAAATTCAGTTTGTTGTTTGTAATTAAATTCTGTCTTATTTTAATACTTCTCTGGCTTATAGCGGACTTTTTTTAACAAGTATTAGATTAGTTTTATAAGATAGTAACAAACAAAAAACGCAACCATGAAAAAAATTATTTTAGCTGCGATTGCAGTAATGACAGTTAGTTTTGCTAATGCACAAGAGCAAACTAAAAAAGGAAAGTACCTTATCGAAGGAAATACTTCTTTTGGACCAACCGGAACAGGAAACACGGGTTTTGCATTAAGTTCTGAGGATGGAACAACTTCCTGGAATATTGGTGCTGAAGGTGGATATTTTGTAATGGATAATTTAGCTGTAAAAGCGGGATTAGGTTATGGAGATAATGGTCTGGATTATGCAAGTTCTATTTTTTCTTATAAAGTAGGAGCAAAGTATTATGTCATCAATAAAATTCCTGTTGAGCTTTCCTATACCGGAGCAAGTATTAAAGATGCTAAAGAAAATCCTTCTTATTTAGGGATTCAGGGAGGTTATGCATGGTTTATAGGAAAAAATGTTTCTGTTGAGCCGGGACTTCGTTATAACATAACTTTAAACGAAGATTATGGTAAAGATGTTTTACAATTCAACATTGGTTTTGCATTACATTTCTAATATTTAATGAATTAATATCTTAGAAACCTTCCAGATATCTGGAAGGTTTTTAGTTTTTATTTGTTTGAGATGTAACAAATAACAACACGCAAGTTTGCTTTTAGTAGGATTTAGTCTCTAGTTACCACTTTTTTTGTTAAAATACAAGTTCTTTTTTGGGAAGTATATTTTTATATTTGATTATTAAATTTAATCAAAACTTATAAAAATGAAAAAAATAATTTTATCTGCACTTGCAGTAATGGCATTTGGATTTACAAATGCACAATCAACAAGATTTGGAGTTAAAGGAGGATTGAATCTTTCTAATATAGTAGGAGGAGATGTTGAAGACAGTAAATCCCTAGTAGGTTTTCATGTTGGTGGTTTTGCCGAAATCAAAATAGCTGACAAGTTTGCTATCCAGCCAGAAATCTTATATTCTGCACAAGGAAGTACATTTGATGGAGGACCTTTATTTGGAGACGTTGATCTAAAATTGAATTATTTGAATATTCCTGTTTTAGCTAAGTATTATATTGTTCCAAAATTTAGTGTTGAAGCAGGTCCTCAACTGGGGGTTTTATTATCTGCAAAATCTGAAGGTGAAGATGTTAAGGACGGATTTAAATCTGTTGATTTCGGATTTAATGTAGGAGCTGGATTCCACTTTACTGAAGATCTTTCTATCAATCTTCGTTACACAATTGGTATATCACCAATCGCTGAAAATTCAGATGTTGATAATGAACAGGAGTATTATGACAGTGCTAAAAATAGCAACCTTGCATTATCTTTAGCTTACAAATTCTAAAATATTTAGTTTATAAAAATTAAGCCTTCCAAATATGGGAGGCTTTTTTTATTATCCTCATATATTAACAATAAATTTATTTTAACATAATTATATTCAATTATAAAATTATTTGTTAAAAAAAATCCTTTTTCCTTTTCTATAGTTTTATATTTGCGCCATTAATTTTAACCATAAACAAATAAAATGAAGAAAGTTATTTTATGTGCTATTGCAATAATGGCATTCGGGTTTGCAAATGCCCAAAAAACTAGATTTGGAGTAAAAGGAGGTCTTAATATTGCCACGATAGGTGGTGCTGATGAGTCAAATGCATTGGTAGGCTTTCAATTAGGTGGTTTTGCTGAAATCAATATTTGGAAAAAATTATACATTCAGCCAGAGCTTTTATTTTCTGCTCAGGGAGCTAAATTTGATGGATACAATGGTCAACGTGATTATACCGTAAATTTAAACTATATCAATGTTCCTGTATTGGCTAAATATTATATCACAAAACAATTTAGTGTTGAAGCCGGACCACAACTTGGATTATTAGTTTCCAGTAAAAATATTGAAGATGAAAAATCAGTTGATGTTGCCTTTAATTTGGGAGCAGGATATAATTTCACAGATAATTTCTCTGTAGGTATTCGTTATACTATTGGTTTATCTAATGTTTATGATTACAACGATCGTTATGATGGTTATTATTATGATAATAGATATACAAACAATGTTTTGGCATTAACTGCTGCATATAAATTCTAATCTATACATTTAGATATTTGAAAAACCTTCCCTAATCAGGAAGGTTTTTTTATGCCTAAAAAAATGTTTTACTTTGTGACTATGAATTGGAACAGATATATAAAAGATTATCAGTCGTATTTGCGGATAGAAAGAGGTTTGTCGAAAAACACAATCGAAAACTATGGTTTTGATATTGAGCGCTTATGTCTGTTTTTAGAAACCAATCAAATTGAAGTTTCGCCTTTAAAGATTACTGATGAAACTTTACAGCAATTTATTTATGCAGTTGCTAAAGAAGTAAATCCGCGTTCGCAAGCCAGGATTATTTCTGGATTAAAAAGCTTTTTTGGGTATTTGATTTTTGAAGATTATAGAAATGATAATCCTTTAGAATTAATTGAAACACCTAAGACAGGTCGGAAATTACCGGATACTTTATCCGTTAAGGAAATTGATTCGCTTATTGCTGCTATTGATTTGAGTTCTAATGAAGGCGAACGAAATCGGGCTATGTTAGAAACACTTTATGGTTGCGGACTTCGGGTGTCGGAATTAGTTTCACTGAAAATTTCAGATTTATTTTTTGATGAAGGATTTATAAAAATTACAGGAAAAGGAAATAAAGAACGTTTTGTCCCCATTGGAAAACTGACTCAAAAATACATGCAGATTTATCAAAAAGAAGTTCGCATAAATCTCAATATAAAAAAAGGCTGTGAAGATACTTTGTTTTTAAATCGAAGAGGGAGTCAGCTTACGCGTGCGATGATTTTTACTATTATTAAAAACCTGGCTGTAAAAACAGGCCTGAATAAAAATATAAGTCCGCATACTTTACGGCATTCTTTTGCAACACATTTACTTGAAAATGGCGCCGACTTAAGATCGATTCAGTTAATGCTTGGTCATGAATCAATTACAACTACAGAAATATATGTTCACTTAGATCGAAGTTTCTTAAAAGAAGTCATGCATTCCTATCATCCACGAAAATAATATTTTTCGTAAAACGCTGATTAGTTCACAAAGCCAGGTTAACACAAAGCTTTGTGAACTTTGTGTTTGTCAATACACTCTACTGTAAAAAACTTTGCGTTAAAAGTCATCAGTATATAAATGCACTCTCCTAAAATATCTTTTATGTTTTTTTACAACATTTAGTCCTTTTGTTGATTTTTTAAAAGCAACGAAATATTTGAAAGTTAATATAAACAATAAAGGCTATCCGTTAAGATAGCCTTTATTATTTTATAGATAGGAAGATTATTTAGCGATATTCACCGCTCTTGTTTCTCTAATTACTGTAACTTTTACCTGACCCGGATAAGTCATTTCGGTTTGTATTTTTTGTGAAATTTCAAAAGATAAGTTTGCTGCATTATCATCAGAAACTTTTTCGCTTTCTACAATTACACGAAGTTCTCTACCGGCCTGGATTGCGTATGCATTTTTTACACCGCTAAATCCGTAAGCAACTTCTTCAAGATCTTTTAAACGTTGAATGTATGAATCTAAAACCTGACGTCTTGCGCCTGGTCTTGCGCCTGAAATTGCATCACAAACCTGAACGATTGGAGAAAGTAATGATTTCATTTCGATCTCGTCGTGGTGAGCTCCAATTGCATTACAAACTTCTTCTTTTTCACCATATTTTTCCGCCCATTGCATTCCTAATAATGCGTGAGGTAAATCACTTTCAGTATCCGGAACTTTACCAATATCGTGAAGTAAACCTGCTCTTTTAGCCAGTTTTACATTCAGGCCTAATTCGGCAGCCATGATACCACAAAGTTTAGAAACCTCTCTGGAGTGTTGTAATAAGTTTTGTCCGTATGATGAACGGTATTTCATTCTACCTACAACTTTAATCAATTCCGGGTGTAAACCGTGAATTCCTAAGTCTATAACAGTACGTTTACCAACTTCAATAATTTCGTCGTCGATTTGTTTCGCTGTTTTAGCAACCACTTCTTCGATTCTCGCAGGGTGGATACGTCCGTCAGTTACTAATTTGTGCAAAGACAAACGCGCAATTTCTCTACGAACCGGATCAAAACAAGAAAGTATAATAGCTTCCGGTGTATCATCAACAATGATTTCAACTCCTGTTGCAGCTTCAAGAGCTCTAATGTTACGACCCTCACGACCAATAATTCTACCTTTTACATCATCAGATTCAATGTTGAAAACCGAAACGCAATTCTCAACTGCTTCTTCCGTTCCAACTCTTTGAATAGTGTTGATGATAATTTTCTTAGCTTCTTGCTGTGCAGTAAGTTTTGCCTCTTCAATAGTATCCTGAATATGAGACATCGCTTTACTTTTAGCTTCGGCTTTTAAACCTTCCACTAATTGTTCTTTTGCTTCTTCGGCAGAAAGTCCTGAAATTACTTCAAGCTGTTGTAATTGACTTTTATGTAATTTGTCAACTTCAGCTTGTTTTTTATCTAAAACTTCAATTTTGTTGTTGTATTCTAAAGTTTTAGCTTCAAAATCGTCGTTTACTTTTTTAGCTTTTGAAAGCTCATTTGAAATTTGAGATTCTTTGTCACGTACTCTTTTTTCTACTTCTGCTACTTTTTTATCTCTTGATAAGATAACTTGTTCGTGCTCAGATTTTAATTCGATGAATTTTTCTTTTGCCTGAAGGATTTTATCTTTTTTAATATTTTCAGCTTCTAAATTCGCGTCTTTTAATATGGAAGAAGCTTCTTTTTTTGCGTTTTTGATTAGGTTAGAAATATTGCTTTTTTCGATAATTTTAGCGATTGCAAAACCTGCCGCAATCCCTACAATACCTGAAATAATGATCGTTATGATGTCCATGTTTGTTAAAATTTATATATAAAAAAAGCCTACATTAATTGCTTGAATAAACTCGTAAAGACAAGTTTTGAGCTAACTCACTGTTCAAGTTTCCGTGCCGGAGCATGGCATACTATAGTAGCGAAGATTCACTCACTTTAATTTGTTAGTGTTGAGTTTACCAATTGTGAACTAATGTAGGCAGTATCTTAGTTTCTGTAAAGAACGTTTAATTTTCGAGATATTGATCTAATAGCAAATTTAATCTTTTAATTCTTTCAATGGTTTCTTCGCCATCGATTGCGTTATCAATTTGTTTTTGTTCTACTTGTGATGCAAATTGCAAAGCACACATAGCCAGAACATCTTGTTTATCACGAACCGCGTAACTTTCTTCGAATTGCTTGATCATAGCATCAATTTTTTTAGAAGCACTTCTAAGTCCTTCTTCCTGAACAGGTTCAACCGTTAACGGGTAAACTCGATCTGCAACTGATATTTTAATTCTAAGCTTTCCGTCCATGTTTTTCTAATCTGATAGTTGTGCTATACAGTAATCAATTTCGCGAATTAATGAATTTATTTTAAGCTTTGTCTCTCTCTTGTTATTGTCGCTGCCAAGCAACGAATTGGCTATTTTAAGTGTATCATATTGCTTTTTCAAAGCTTCCATTTCTTCAGATTGTTTCTGGATAATTTGCGCAGCTTTGGCTAATTCTAATCGTAAAACCTGATTGTTCTTCTCCAGACCTTTTGATTTCTCAAAAAGCTTTTCGACTTTATATTCAAGAGTATCAATTATTTCTGCAATTACACTCATTGTAAATCCTATTCATTACTTAATCATACAAAGTTAGTATTCCTTTTTATTAATGCAATTTTTTATCGATTTTTTTACATTAAAAATAACCAATTAAATGAAATTCAATCAATTGTATTTTTGTAGCTTTATACTCGGTTTTCGGCTCATATTTTTTTATCTTAGCAAAAATGTTGCTTATGAAACTGACTTTACTTTCCGTGTTTTTTTCTTCCTTTATATTTGCTCAAACCCAATATCCAAAGGGAGATTTTAGTCCGCCGCTTGATATCCCTATGCAATTATCCGGTAATTTTGGCGAGCTAAGACCCAATCATTTCCATGCAGGTTTCGATTTGAAAACAAATCAAAGAGAAGGACTAAATGTGTATGCAATTGGTGACGGTTACGTTTCAAGAATCAAAATTTCAACATACGGAAACGGTAAATGTATCTACATTACGCATCCAAATGGGTACACTTCGGTTTACGGACATTTGCAAACGCCTGTTGGAGAAATTCAGAATTATGTTACAAAAACGCATTATAAAGAACAGGCATATGAAATTGAAATGTTCCTTAAACCGAATGAATTACCGGTTACAAAAGGGCAGATAATTGGGCTTTCAGGAAATACAGGTTCATCAGAAGGACCGCATTTGCATTTTGAAATCCGTGATTCTAAAACCGAATTTGTTATTAATCCGATTTTTTTCGGGTTTGATAAGAATATAAAAGACACTAAAAAGCCAAGTATTTCAAGTGTATATGTTTATCCATTAGATAATTCGACGGTCAATCAGTCCAAGCAGCCTTTATTGCTGAATCTTGTGCTTCAAAAAGACGGAACTTATTTAGCAAGTAAAGTAAAAGCAAACGGAAAAATTGGTTTTGGAGTTTCTGCTGTAGATTTTGATGATGTTTCATTTAATAAAAATGGCGTTTTTAATGTTTCTACATTTTTTAACGGAAATCAAAATTATAATTATCAGTTCAATACTTATTCATTTGATGAAATGCGCTACATAAATGCATTCATAGATTATTCAAAATATAAAAAATCAGGACAGCGCGTTCAAAAACTTTTCATGAAAACGCCTTTTGCCCTGAGTATTATTAAAACAGATTCTCTTCGCGGAATTATTCCGGTCGAGCCGAATTTAGCTTCAACCTATAGAATTGAAGTGTCAGATTACTTTGGAAATTTAAATTCAGTTACAATTCCGATTGAATATGATTCGGCAACTCCAATTGTTTCAGCCGAACCTGTAATGTCAAAATATTTCATTAAATCCAATAAAGATGCGATTTTTGAAAAAGAGAATATGTCCGTATTTTTTCCGGCGGGAATTTTTTATGATGATTTTAATTTAAATTTTGACGTAAAAAATAATCGCATTTACATTCATGATGATACTGTTCCTGTTCATTCAAACTTTACAATTACAATAAAAGATGATTCTTATCCGGAAAATTTAAGAGATAAACTTTTCATTGGAAGATTTAGCGGAAATAGCGCCAGCCATAATGGTACACTTAGAAAAGGTGATGTTTTTACAGCCAAAGCAAAAATACTCGGACAATATGGATTAGTTTTAGATACTATTGCGCCAAAGATCACTATAGCTAAACCTATTGAAGGCAAATGGATCAGTGATGTTAAAAAAATACAGTTCACCATTAGCGACAGTTCATCAGGAATTAAGTCCTACAACGGATACTTAAACGGAAAATGGATTTTGTTTGAATATGAAAATAAAACCAAAAAAATCACGCACACTTTTGATGATACAATTGTTGCCGAAGGTGCAAATGATTTAAAAATAGAAGTGATTGATAATGTGGGTAATTCTGCTATCTTTGAAACTCATTTTTTTAGAAGCCAACAAAAATAAAACTAAAACCTTTGAACCTAAATAAGCAATTATTCGTATTTATTTTTTTCTGCATTACCAGTATTTCATTTGCTCAAAATGCTCATGTTAAAGGTATTATTTTAGACAATCAAAATCGTCCGGTTGCCGATGTTAATATTACTTCTTTAGGTAATACGAAACAATCAGACGCAAATGGTTTTTTTGAAATTGATGTTCCTTCAGATAAAAAAATATCCTTGATTTTTACTCACATTTCCTTAAAAATGATGAGTCTTACGGTGAGTTTGAAGCCAAATGAAGTTTTTGTTTTTAATCCTGTAATGAATAATTCCGAGGAACAAATGGGAGAGGTTTTCGTTTCTTCTAAAAACAAAAAACGAGTTCAGGGAATTACAACTGTTGATGCCGCTACGATTAAAAAAATTCCAGGCGCAAATGCCGGAATCGAAAATATTCTAAAAACACTACCGGGCGTAAATTCAAACAATGAATTGAGTACACAATATGCAGTTCGTGGCGGAAATTATGATGAAAATTTAGTTTACGTAAATGAAGTCGAAGTCTATCGTCCGTTTTTAATTCGTTCAGGACAACAGGAAGGTTTGAGTTTTACAAATACAGATTTAGTTCAGAATGTGGATTTTTCGGCAGGAGGATTTCAGGCTAAGTTTGGAGATAAATTATCCTCTGTTTTAGATATTACTTATAGAAAACCAACGGAGTTTGGAGCTTCCTTAGAAGCCAGTTTATTGGGCGGAAGCATTTCAGTTGATGCCGTTTCCAAAAATAAAAAATGGTCGGCAGTAACCGGAGTTCGCTATCGCAATAATAGTTTATTGGTAAATAGTCAGGATACACAAACTAATTATACACCCACTTTTGCAGATATTCAGACAAATGTTAATTATGATATTTCGGATAAATGGCAAATTAGTTTTTTAGGCAATATTTCTCAAAATAAATATTTGTATCAGCCTTTAACACGCGAAACAAAATTTGGAACTATAGATCAGCCAATGTCGCTTGCGGTGTATTATGAAGGTAAAGAACGAGATCAGTATGACACTTATTTTGGTGCTTTTAAAACCACTTATAAAGTTTCGCCAAGTTTGACCCTGAAATTTATAGGTTCTTTATTCCATACTATGGAGGAGGAGCATTTTGATATTTTGGCACAATATCGTTTAGGAAATGTGGGCGAAGACGGATCTACAGATGTTGATTTTACCCGCGGAATTGGTTCACAACTCAATCATGCCCGAAATGATTTAGATGCTTTGATTGCAAATGCAGAGATTAAAGGATTTAAGGAATGGAAAAATGACAGTCAATTAGAGTTTGGTTTAAAATACACCAGAGAATCAATTCGTGACAGAATTGTAGAGTGGGAAATGATAGATTCTGTTGGATTTTCTATAAATCCTCCAATTGTAGTTTTGCCAAAAAACAATCAGCCTTACGAACCTTATACCGGACCACTTTTGCCGTATCAGGACGTTAGTGCTACAAACTTTAACAACATTAATAGGTTTTCAGGTTATGCGCAATACAATAAAAAAGCAGAATTAGGATCGAATCAAATATGGTATAATATTGGTGCGCGTTTCCAGAGTTGGAATGTTTCCGGAGCGACTGTTGAAGGAAAAAATCAAATTGTTGTTAGTCCGCGTGCTCAGTTTGCCATAAAACCGGATTGGGATATGGATATGGTTTTCAGGCTTTCGGGAGGATTATATTATCAGCCGCCTTTTTACAGGGAACTTCGTGATTTGGATGGTGTTGTAAACCCGAACGTAAAAGCGCAGGAATCGGTACATATTGTTTTGAGCAACGATTATAATTTTAAAATGTGGAACCGTACTTTTAAATGGGTTACGGAAGTATATTATAAATCACTTTCAGATGTAAATGTATATTCGATAGATAATGTCAGGATTCGTTATATCGCCAATAATAATGCAACTGCCTATGCGCAAGGTCTTGATTTTAGATTAAATGGTGAATTTGTTCCGGGAACAGAATCGTGGATTAGCTTTGGTTATTTAAAAACCGAAGAAAATTATGCCGATAAGGGATTTATTGCCAGACCAACAGATCAGCGTTTGAAATTTGCCATGTTGTTTCAGGATTATATGCCAAGTATTCCAAGTGTGAAATTGTATCTTAATTTAGTTTACAATACTGGTTTGCCCGGTGGATCTCCATCATATTCTGATCCTTATTTATATCAAAGCCGTTTAAATGATTATCGCAGGGCAGATGTTGGTTTTGCCAAAGTTTTTGTAGATAACAGTACCAAAGTTGCAAAGGCAAAATGGTTGAAAAACTTCAAGGAATTATCTGTGGGATTAGAGATTTTTAATCTTTTCAACAATCAAAACGCAATAACCAATACGTGGGTTCGCGATGTGTACTCTAAAAACCAATATGCGATTCCAAATTATATGACTTCAAGAGTTTTTAACGTAAAGCTGAATGCGAGGTTATAAAAACTGATTTAGTTCTTCTGCAATAATATAAGAATTATCTACGTTGAAAATAAGCGGATTGTTTTGTCTTAGTAAAATTCAATAAAACTAGATAATACAATCAAAAATACTATATTTGATATCCTAATATAATTTAGCATACATGAAAAACTCCTTAAAATATATAGCCTTAGCAATCATCGGAACATTAGTGAGTTGTAAAGACGAAGTTCAGAAACCAAAAGTAATTTATGATGCTGCCAACAAATCAAATGTTGTTTCAAAAACCGATTCGACACAAATTGAAATAGCTGATTTGCCGATTCAGATGGAAGGAACTGATTATTTAATTCATCCTGTTGGAGATTTGCGCGTTTTTGAACGAGGTACAAAATCCCGCTACGGATCGTCGAGTGTGAATGATGTGAGTTTTACCATTTCTAATTTAGGAGAATATGAAATTACAGGATATTTGCAAAACCTGAAATTTCAAAAAGTAGATTCAGATTCTATCCGACCTTTGACAGATAAACCTGCTTTGATCTTAACGGCTACTTATTTGAAAGCTGTTGCAGATAAAACTCAAAACCAAATTATGGTGTATACTTTGGCCGATTCTGACACCAATAAAGACGGTAAAATTGATTCAGGCGATATTAAAACATTGTATCTAAGTAGCATTAGCGGTGAAAATTTCACTAAAATCTCAGAAGATTTTCAGGAATTAATAGACTGGAGTTTAGTAGAATCTAAAAACCGTCTGTATTTCAGAACAATCGAAGACACAAACCAAAACGGACAATTCGATAAAAATGATGTTCTACATTATAACTACGTTGATTTAACTGCCAAAAAATGGGAAGTTAAAAGTTATAAACCAATTTGATTCTGACTAAAAATATTTCTTAATGTATTCTGAGGCAGAACTGAAAGATCAAGAAAACAAAGTTAAAAGTGTGCTATGGTACATTTTTATGCCAATATTGTTTTTATCATTAATTGGAGGATACTTTCAGACTAATTCAATAGGCTATATTGAACGGGAGTATAAAGAAGCTAATGAATATAGTTTTTCCGGTATTGTTTATGAAAAAAAGGTTGAAGGAGGTGATGGATATCGTTTTCCTCATTGTTTGTTTTTAAAAACAGGAATAAGATGGGTTGTTAGTAATTCGCTGTATGATAAAATTCAAATAGGAGATTCTGTTGTGAAGAAAAACAAATCTGATTCAGTTTTTTATTATATCAGGAAGAATAATCAAACAATAATAGAAGACGAAAATCTTTATCTACGAGAAAAATATTTGGACAAGCTAAAACAAAAATAATCTAAATTAATATTTCACTTTCTTATATAAATTTTAGATTTAAAATTTTGACCTTGATCAAACAAAAAACCATTTGAAAATTAATTTTCAAATGGTTTTTTGTTTTTTAATTTGATTAAAAAAGAGCCGCTAGGCTCAATCAATATTGTAGAGCTGGACTTCAGTCCAGTTTAGAATAACGGTTAAAAATTACCACGATCTAAATCAAGATATCGCTTTCAAGATCGGATTTCTCAATTTCAAATCCAAATCCCAAACGCTCGACCAATTCAATTACCAGTTTTTTATACCAGTTTTCTGATTTTGGATGAATATATATCTTCTCGATTAATTGTTTAAGATCCACATTGATTTTTAAACCATCATTCAGTTTCGAAATACTTTTTGAAGTATCAGTAATAATGCGGACTTCGCGCTCGTATTGAAAACTTTTTCGTTTAAATAAAAACGGGAAAAACAAGTCATCAAACGGAATATATTCCTTTTTGTAGTCAATATAATTTACTTCGCCAATATACTGATCAAAATTATTCTCCGGATTCAATGCTTTTTGCAATCTTCCTATAGTTGACTGAATCGCTAATCCTTCGCTGTTTTGCGTAAAAATCTGCCACATAGCAAACGATTCATATTCGTTAATATGCCAGCTGCTTATGGCAACTTGCTCGCGATGTGTTTTGTAGTAATTTAAAAAGTCAGGATTATCAATCGCCAGTTTTTTAATCTCTTCAAAAGTAGGTTCGCTGAAAGTACCTTCGTACTGATCTTCGAATTTATCAGATCGGGACATGAATAATTTTTTGGACAGTAATAAATCCAGAAATTTAGACAAGTCTAAGTATTTCCAAACAATAGTATCTGGATCATCAGGAAGCTTTATGTTTGGATTGTTAAGATACATTTTTTCTGTTTAAAAGGTTCTTAGGCTCAAAAGTTCAAAGCATCAAAGGTTTTAAAGCTTAGAGAGTAATAAACTACGACTCAAAAGACTGCATCATAATTAACTTATTGTAAGTTCCGTTATGTGCGATCAATTCATCATGAGTTCCTTGCTCCACTATTTTTCCCTTTTGCATTACGACGATTAAATCTGCTTTCTGAATAGTCGAAAGTCGGTGTGCAATTACGATAGAAGTTCTGTTTTGCATCATATTCTCTAAAGCCTCCTGAACAAATTTCTCACTTTCCGTATCTAATGCTGATGTAGCTTCATCCAAGATCATAATTGGAGGATTTTTCAATACCGCACGTGCAATTGATAAACGTTGCTTTTGACCGCCGGAAATATTATTCCCGCTGTCTCCAATATTGGTGTAAATTCCTAATGGTAAGTCTTTTACAAACTCAAAGGCATTGGCGATTTTTAGCGCTGCGATAATTTCATCATCAGTTGCATCAAGTTTCCCTAATAAAATATTTGCTTTTATGGTATCATTAAACAAGATGCTATCCTGAGTAACTAATCCCATCAATCCCCGAAGCGATTGCAAATTAAGGTCTTTAATATTGATTCCATCAATAGAAATTGTTCCGTCATTTACATCATAAAAACGAGTCAGCAAGTTTGCAATCGTACTTTTTCCACTTCCGGACTGACCAACAAGTGCAACAGTCTGACCTTTTTTAATTTGAAGCGAAAAGTCTTTTAAAACCGTTTCGTCTTTATATTTAAAGTTGATATTCTGAACACTTATAACGTCATCAAAAGTTGTTTTTTCGATTGCTTTATCTTTTGATGTTATTGTATTTTCCTGTTCTAAAATTTCAAGAACGCGTTCTGCTGCTGCATTTCCTCTTTTTACTCCGTAAGAAGCTTTAGAAATTGCTTTTGCAGGAGTAAGGATATTATACGCTAATCCCATGTAAGCTATAAATGAAGGGCCACTTAAAGTCTTGTCAATCAAAACCATTTGACCTCCGTACCACAATAAAATAGCAATAACCGTAATTCCCATAAACTCACTCGCAGGCGAAGCTAAATTCTGGCGATTGCCTATAGTATTTGATAAATTGAAAAAACGTTCCGTTGAATTTTGAAAAACAGTATTGAAATAGTTTTCAGAATTATATCCTTTTACCACTTTCAATCCACCAATAGTTTCTTCGATTGTCGATAAAAAAGTACCTTGTTCTTCTTGCGCTTTTGTCGATTGTTTTTTAAGTTGTTTTCCAATTAATGAAATAATGTAACCTGAAATCGGAATAAAAATAAAAACAAATAACGTTAGTTTGGTGCTGATAATCAGCATTGTTGTTATCGTAAAAATTATTGTTAAAGGTTCTTTTACAATAAGTTCCAATATTGCTAAAAATGAGTTTTGAACCTCATTTACATCTGCAGAAATTCTGGAAATCACGTCTCCTTTTCTTTTCTCAGAATAGAAAGCTAACGGAAGTTCCAGTGTTTTTTTATACATAGCATTTCGCATGTCTTTTAAAACACCATTTCGTAAAAAAGTAATAAAAAACATAGCTAAATAATCTGCTAAGTTTTTTAATAAGAAGATCGAGATTATAATAGTTACCATTATAGCTAAAATATAACCCGGATCATGATCACCTTTTGTTGTGGTGATGTAATAGCTTAAGTAATCTTCACCATATTGCTGAAGTTTTAAAATTCCCTGATATACCGGTTTTATTTTTCTCGCCTTTGTCTGGTCAAATAATACCTGAAGCATTGGTATTAAAGCGACAAAGGAAAGTGTACTGAAAAGTGCATATAAAACATTGAAAAAAATGTTTAAGAATGCGTATTTTTTATACGGATATATAAAAGGGACTATTTTTTTGAAAGTACTCATTTATTTGTGGATGTTATTTTCTGCTATGGCAATCGCTCTTTCGAGTTTTTCCAGCAATAATTTTTTTTCTGGTAATTGGGTTAAATAAGCTGAAACTTTGATTTGTTCATCGTTATCAAGCATTAAATAATTGATTTGTTCAGGAGATTTTTCACTGCACAAAATTAATCCAATTGGTTTGTTTTCACCTTCTTTTTGTTCGTTTTTCTCTAACCAACGTAAATAAAGTTCCATTTGGCCTTTATAACCTGCTTTAAATTTTCCTAGTTTTAAGTCAATTGCAACCAATCGGCGTAAGCCTCGATGATAAAAAAGTAAATCGATATAGAAATCTTCATCGTCGATTGTTATTCTTTTTTGGCGGGCAAGAAAAGCAAATTCGCTTCCCATTTCGGTAATGAAATTTTGTAATTGAGCTAAGATTGAACTTTCTAAATCTTTCTCAGAATAACTATCATGTAATCCTAGAAAGTCAAGGAAATAAGGATCGCGAAAAGTTAAATCAGGACTAATTTGTTTTTCGTTTTTTAATGACGCTAAGTCATTAAGGATAGTTTGTTCGGGCTTTTTACTAATAGCGGTTCTTTCAAAAAGCATACTGTCAATACGTTCCTGCAAAGTCCTTACGCTCCATCTTTCATGAACGCTCATTTGAATGTAAAACTCCCGTTTTATATTGTTTTCAATATATATTAAAGTTCTAATATGAGACCAACTCAATTGTGCACACACTGTGTGCACAATTGTAAAGTCTTGAAAAACAGTATTTAACTTGATGAAACTGTGTATGTTTCTTTTGTTGAACCCGGTTCCATATCTTATAGAAAGTTTCTCACTTAAATTTTTAATAAGTTTCTTTCCATAATCTGCTCTATCGTTTTTTAGAATCTCTTCATTTATGGTTTTTCCAATTTTCCAATATAATAAGGTCAATTCCTGATTCACCGTTTTGGCAACAAAATGACGCGTCTGATCTATTAATCCAATGATTGAATTTAATAGTTCGGGCTGATCATTTGTTTCCGGTTTGTCACTCATTTTTTTATTTCAAATGCATTCCTGCAATGATATTTTGTATTTTTTCGTCTAAGAAACTTTCTGCGGCGTCAAAATTAGTGACCGAATCTAATTCTGCATTAACACTAATGTAGAATTTAATTTTAGGTTCAGTTCCGCTTGGTCTTGCACAAATTTTAGAACCATCTTCTGTATAATAAATCAATACGTTCGATTTCGGAATATCCATTGTGGATTCTTCACCAGTCAATAAATTCAAAGCAATTGATGATTGATAATCCTCTACCATAATTACTCTTTGTCCGCTAATTTCTTTCAAAGGATTTTCACGTAAATCAATCATCATCTGAGTGATTTCCTGTAAACCTTCAATTCCTTTTTTAGTTAATGAAACCAGGTACTCTTTATAAAAACCATTTTCAACATACAATTGTAAAAGTTCTTTGTAAACACTGCTTCCTGCTGCTTTTGCCTGAGCTGCAACTTCGCAGATTAATAAAGTAGCGGCAACAGCATCTTTGTCTCTTACGGCGTCACCAACCATAAAACCAAAGCTTTCCTCGCCACCTCCAATAAATTCGAGTTCCGGAAAATCCTTAATCATTTTGGCAATCCATTTAAAACCGGTCAAACCCACTTTGCATTCAACGCCATAGCTGGATGCTAATTCCATCATCATAGGAGTGGAAACAATTGTAGAACCTACGAATTGTTTACCGTTAATTTTACCTGCTTTTTTCCATTGTTTCAATAAAAAAGAAGTCATCAAAATCATGGTTTGATTTCCGTTAAGCAAAATCATTTTACCATCATTATTTCTCACCGCAACACCAAGACGATCACAGTCAGGATCAGTTCCCACTACAATGTCAGAATTTGTTTTATCGGCAAGAGCCAAAGCCATAGTCAGAGCTTCAGGTTCTTCAGGATTTGGAGATTTTACTGTTGGAAAATTCCCGTCCGGAACAGCTTGTTCCGGTACAATATGAACATTTTTGTAACCTGCCTGCGATAAAGTATCAGGAATAGATTTTATTGACGTTCCGTGTAACGAAGTAAAAACAATCTGAAGATTATCTTTGGCTTCAGCCGGAGTATTAAAACTTGCGTTTTCTATAGATGATTTTATAAAAGCTTTATCAATTTCAGTATCAATATATTGAATCAGGCTTTCGTTAGCGTTGAATTTAATTTTGTCGTAATCAAGATTCTCGATTACATTAATAATCGCTGCATCTTCCGGAGGAACAATTTGTCCGCCATCTTCCCAGTATACTTTATAACCGTTATATTCCGGTGGATTATGTGAAGCTGTTAAAACAATTCCGCATTGACAGCCTAAATATTTAAGCGCAAAAGACAATTCAGGAGTAGGACGTAAATCAGAAAATAAATAAACCTGAATTCCGTTAGCCGAGAAAACATCAGCCACAACTTTTGCAAGCGTGTTACTGTTGTGACGACAATCGTAAGCAATAACAACCTTTAAAGGTTTGTTAGGGAAAACCTGGTGTAAATAATCAGATAATCCCTGAGTATTTTTTCCAAGCGTATATTTGTTAATTCTGTTGTTTCCAACGCCCATGACACCGCGCATTCCGCCAGTTCCAAATTCCAGATTTTTATAAAAACTTTCCTCAAGTTCTTTTGGCGATGTAGTCATTAATTTCTTAACGGCAGCTTGTGTATCATTATCAAATGTAGGGGTCAGCCATTCGTTTACAGCATTCAAAATATTAGGTGCTATATTCATCATTCGTATATTTTTATGTTTATAATAATTTTCAGGAGCTATTTCCTGCTGTCATTCCAATCTTTTTTATCCGCCAAAGCAGATAAAAAAGGATTTTCCCTTCCATCAGGGCTAGGGATTTGTGTTAAAAATTAACCTCTCGGGCAACTTTATAACGTGGTTCATTACTTTTAGTTCTCAAAATAATTTCTCCCAGAAAACCTGCAAGAAATAATTGAGTTCCTAAAATCATAGTTGTTAATGCAATAAAAAACCATGGATTACTTGTTATTAAGCTATATTTCATTCCGTTATACATATGGTATAATTTAGAAATACCAATATATCCGGTTGATAAAAATCCAATGATAAACATCACTGAACCCATTGCGCCAAATAAGTGCATAGGTCTTTTGCCAAATCTTGACAAAAACCAAATTGTAATTAAATCCAGAAAACCGTTTATAAAACGCTCCATTCCAAATTTTGTTTCGCCATATTTACGAGCCTGATGAATCACGACTTTTTCACCAATTTTCCCAAAACCCGCATTTTTGGCCAAAACAGGAATATAACGGTGCATTTCGCCCGAAACTTCTATGTTTTTTACAACCGTATTTTTATATGCTTTTAATCCGCAGTTAAAATCATTCAATTCAACTCCGGAAGTTTTTCTTGCCGCCCAGTTAAACAACTTTGACGGAAGATTTTTTGCTACCACAGAGTCGTAACGTTTCTTTTTCCAGCCGGAAACCAAATCAAATTTTTCAGCCGTAATCATTTCGTATAATCCGGGGATTTCGTCCGGACTATCTTGTAAATCGGCATCCATTGTAATAATTACATCGCCCTTTGCTTTTGCAAAACCAGCATGTAAAGCCTGTGATTTTCCAAAGTTTTTCATGAAACGAATTCCTTTTACATGAGGATTTTCAATAGAGAAACTTTCAATAATATTCCAGGAATCATCCGTACTTCCATCATCTACAAAAATGATTTCATAAGAGTAATTATTAGATTGCATCACTTTAATGATCCACGAATAGAGTTCCTTTAGTGATTCCTCCTCATTAAGAAGCGGTATAAGTATAGATAAATTCATTTAAATTTTTATAAACTTTGAGTTTTGTTATTCTTTATAATTGCTCCTATAAGTGACGAATACAATAATCCGAAGAAAGAGTACATCACAAGCGTTACAGGAAAAACAATTGCAGGATTCATGAATTTTTTAATCATAGAAACTCCCATCTCCATTTCTTTCGCTGTCATTTCAGGGTTTTTGGCAAGCATTCCTTCTTTAGAAATATCAATCATTTCGTTTATGAACTCAGGAAAAATCAAATTAAAAATCACACTAAAAGCGGCGTAAACAAAAGCAGCAACAAAAGTGATTGAAATTCCAACTTTTAAACATTCACTAAAAGAAATAAAACCATTATTGATATTTTTCTTATAATTAGTACAACCTATATATATAAACAAGATTGGTAATACAAGATAGTTGCCTATGTTTACAATTGTACCAATACTGGAATTTACCAGCGATTTCATACCTATTATATACATGATAACAAATTCTAAAACCATAATAACACCAAACAAAACACCATATAGTATTGATGATTTAGCAGGAGAAGTATTTTTTTCCATAAAACGATGATTTATTAATCCACAAATATAGCAATTCCCAATATAATCAGAGATAAAAAAAGCTTTTTGAATTTAACTAAAAAAAAGTGAGCTAAACATTTGAATATTAAAAAAGAATTGTAAATTTGCAAACTCAAATAATTAAACGTTTTAAACAAAAAAAGAGTATCCTTTGTTTACACCTTTTTCTAACCACGGAAAAGCTTCAAAATAAAAATACTCCAAACAATAAATAAAAGAAAAGATGAAAAAAGGAATTCACCCAGAAAATTACAGATTAGTTGCATTTAAAGACATGTCAAATGACGAAGTTTTTATCACTAAATCTACTGCAGATACAAAAGAAACAATTGAAGTTGACGGAGTTGAGTATCCAGTTGTAAAAATGGAGATTTCCAGAACATCTCACCCTTTTTATACTGGTAAATCTAAACTTATCGATACTGCAGGACGTATTGATAAATTCAAAACTAAATACGCTAAACACGCTAAATAATAAAAGCTGTTTTTACTTATATAAAGCCTTCCAATTTGGGAGGCTTTTTTTTTTGAGAATTATTTAACCGCAATGTGCGCAAAGTTTTTTTATTTCAGGTTGTACTAGTACCGAAAAGTTCGCAACGCTTTGTGAATATTTACTTTGCGAGCTTTGCGTAAAACCTTTGCGGGCTTTGCGGTTAAATGATTACCAATATAAAAAAAATATAATTCTGGACAATATTTTAGTAGTGTCTCTAAAAAAAAGCAACTATTTTTTGGTTTGAATTAATGTGCATTTAATGAAAACGCATAAATATTTGTAACTTTGAACCCGATAACCAAATCAAGTTTTTAACAAGTACCAAATTTAATATTTATGAATTACATTCTTTTTGACGGTCCCGTCCGGAATGCTTTACTCCCTTTTACTTTTACTAGACCTGTTGCTGATATATTAATTGGAATAATGACCATTCGCCAGAAATGGGAAACGCGTTTAGGTTCGACAATAACAACTATTACCGAAGAATATCTGTCAGAGAAATTCCCGATGGTTGAATTAGAAGAGAATGTTATGATCAATGCAGCGTATTTACCAAATGATACGCTTGCGGAAATGGTTTCTGACTTAAAAGAAAATCAGGCGATTTTTAAGGGCGATGATGTAATTGCTTTTTTTACCAATGAGAATCAGGAAGAAGTAGATTTTGACACTTACGAAATCATTCAGTATAATGGTGAAGCTTTAACTGTAGAACATACATGGGATATTTTCTCTAAAAATGATGCTGCAATTCGTGAAGACTTTATTTATTTGACTGAAGACAGAAAATCACAGCCAATCCCAAAAAGTGTAAATGTTATTGCGCCCGAAAATATATTTATTGAAGAAGGAGCAAAATTAGAATTTGTTACCCTGAATGCTTCAAACGGTCCGATATATATAGGTAAGAATAGTGAAATTATGGAAGGAACCGTAATTCGTGGTCCTTTTGCTTTATGCGAAAATGCACAGGTAAAATTAAACGCAAAAGTTTACGGAGCAACAACAGTTGGACCTGGATCAAGAATAGGAGGAGAGGTTAAAAATTCCGTTCTTTTTGCAAATTCAAACAAAGGACATGACGGATTTTTAGGAGATTCGGTTTTAGGTGAATGGTGTAATATTGGTGCAGACAGTAATAACTCAAATTTAAAAAACAATTACGAAGAAGTGAAGTTGTGGAGCTATGAAACAGAAGGTTTTTCTAAAACAGGACTTCAATTTTGTGGATTAATGATGGGAGATCATAGTAAATGCGGAATCAATACGATGTTCAATACCGGAACTGTAGTAGGAGTGAGTGCTAATATTTTTGGAAGTGGTTTTCCCCGCAATTTTGTCCCAAGTTTCTCATGGGGCGGAGCAGCAGGTTTTACAACTTATATTACTAAAAAAGCTTTTGAAACTGCGAGATTAGTTATGGGAAGACGAAACATAGATTTTGATGCGACAGAAGCAGCAATACTGGAACATATTTTTGAGGAAACTAAAAAGTGGAGAAAAGATTAATTTAATTTAGATAATTAGTCAATTTGATAATGTGATAATTTAGTAAATCCGACAGGTTTTTAAAGCCTGTCGGATTTTTGTTTTTAAATTAAATACTACTTATTTGTCGATTTTTGTAAAATCTCCCTTTAATGTAAATTTTAATTCTAAACCATTGGTAAGTTTTGTTTCATAACCGGAAGTTCCTATTTCTATTTTGGTTATTTTTTCTTTGCGAAAGTTATCTTTCACATAAGAAGCAATTTTTTTCGGGATAATAGAGGAAGGGATTTTAGAATTTTCACCATCAACTTCTTTCCAGTTTCCTTTTTTATCAAATTCAATTTCCAGTTTATCATTAAATTGAACTTTATATTCTGTAGAAAGAATTTCTTTGTCCTCTATTATATAACTTGGTTTTTTTGATCCAAAATGGGTTTTTAGGAAAGCTTGAGCATTTGCCGGTAAAGCTTCTTTTTTAATTATTGTTTTTTGTGCATTTGCTGAAAGTCCAAATACTAATCCTGCTATTAGACAAACAGTAAAGTTTAATTTCGTTCTCATATAGTACTGATTTTTGATTCTTATACAAGATAAGATTATATTTTTAAAAATGTAAGAATATTGATTTAAATTAAAAAACGTAATGGCTTAAAAAAAGCCCTGAAATTAAATTCAGAGCTTTTGGTTTTATGTAGTTGCGCCTTTATTTATCAATTCGAATAAAATTTCCCTGAAGATCAAATACCACTTCTATATTGTTAGAAAGTTCAACTTCAATAAATGTTTTTTCATTGTCAATTGAAGTTACAGATTGATTGGGATAATTTGTCATTACATAAGTATTGATTTTTTCCGGAATCAACTCAACAGGAATTGCCTGATGATTTCCGTCAATATCGACCCAATTTCCATTGGCATCAAAATCAATTTCAAAACCATTTGTTAAATAAACATCATAGATAGATCCATCTGCGTCTGGTTTGTCCTGTTTTTTTATTACCTGATAAGTAGTATTAGCGAAATATGTTGTTATAAAAATACTTGCCGTTTGCGGTAAGTCCGTAGCTGTAATTACTGTTTCGCGATCGTCGTCATCGCTGTCACAAGATGTTGTAGTAACTAAAAGTGCCAAAGCGATAAAACCGGATAATAATATTTTTTTCATGATTGGATGTTTTAATAGAGAATGCTTAATTGTCAATTCTTAAAAAGTTGCCTTTTGAGTTAAATTCAAGTTCCAGACCATTGTTTATATTTACTTCATAACCTTTGTAGTCTTTGCTGATTTTAGTTACGGCTGTAGTTGCAAAATTTGCTTTTACATAAGAGGCTATTGCTTTAGGAACTATTGCGGCAGGAATTGAAGTGTGATTTCCATCTACTTCTTCCCAATTTCCTTTTGCATCAAATTCGACTTCAATATTATTTGCGAATTGTACTTTATAATCTGTCGAGAAAGTTTCTTTGTCCTTAATAATATAAGTAGGTTCTTGCCCTGCAAAGTGAGTTTTTAAAAATGTTTGCGCATTTACAGGCAAAGCAGCTTTTGTAATGGTTGTTTTTTGAGCATTTGCTGAAAATCCAAATGCTAATCCTGCAAGCAAACAGAAGGCTGGGTTTAATTTCGTTTTCATAATTGTATATTTAAATTCTGATACAAGATTAAGACCTGAATTTGGAAACAATTAGGAAAAAATAATAAAAAGACTACTTTTTTGGAAAAATAATTTTAAACTGATGGTTTTCGGTAAACAGGTATTCTATAGTAATGGAATAATTGTTTATAATAGATTTTACTATCGATAATCCTAAACCGGTTGATTCATTAGTGGTAGTATGGCGATATAATCTGTTGAAAATTACTTCCGGATTTAATGGAGAATTATTGCCGCTATTTGAAATTAGGATCTCATTTTTATTAATGATAAAGTTTACAAAACCATTTGGATGATTATGGATTATGGCGTTTTTTAATAAATTGCTAATCAGTGCTATTGCTAATCCTTTGTTCATCATGAAATACAACGAATCATTTTGGATCACTGTAATTTTTACTTTCTTATACTCTGATAAATCATCATAATCATCAGCTAATAGTAAAATAAGCTCATTAAAATCAATATTTTTTTCTTCAGAAAATTGCTGGTTTTCTATTTTGGATAACATTAATAAGGATTTATTCAATTTAGTTAATCGATTTAATGTGTCCGTTATTTTTCCTAATTCCATCATTTGTTCATCAGGAAGTATATTATTCTCAGCAAATAATTCAAGTTTATTAATGCTTATTGCCAGAGGAGTTTGTAATTCATGTGAAGCGTTTTCAA
This sequence comes from Flavobacterium sp. FlaQc-47, assembly GCF_044006475.1. Lineage (NCBI taxonomy): Bacteria > Pseudomonadati > Bacteroidota > Flavobacteriia > Flavobacteriales > Flavobacteriaceae > Flavobacterium > Flavobacterium sp. FlaQc-47. The sequence continues at coordinate 351,917 of NZ_JBIPCQ010000005.1, forward strand.
TAAATTGCTTCTGGCTGGAATATATCATTTCATTTCGGGTCAACATCTTTTCGACTTCTTTTTCCAGACTAATAAATTCATCTATCGAAGAATTTATAGGTTTTAATTTGCTGCCGGTTCCTAATTTAATTTCTTTTAGGTTTTCTAAAATAACATGAAATGATTTCCAGATTCTTTTTAAAAGTAAACGGTTTACCAGTAATATACTGATAACAAGCATCACATATAAACCTATTAATGCTAAAAACAAATCCTCCAGTAACTCATCTTCTTCAACGATCGAAGCTTTTATGATTAATTCGTATGAGTTGCCTTTTTCATCATCAAATACAGTTTTTAAGGTTCTGATAGGTTCATTGTCATTGTCATATTCCATAAATTCTTTTGAAGTTGAAAATTCCTCTTTATGAGAATATTGACCTTTTGGAAGTGGTTTTATCGTGAATTTATTGATTCCGAAGTCTGGTGAATTCAATAATTCCTTGTTTGCAAAAGCATGACGGACGATTATAATTTTAGAATTTTTTAAATCATCATCTATATTGTCATACACTTCATCCAGAATTAGCACATAAAAAATTCCTGCCCAAATTGGGATTACAAGCAATAATGTTATGGCAAGATAGCGAAGTGTATAGTTTTGTAATTTCATCAATTCATTTTATAACCAATACCGTAAACTGCCTGAATATCAATTTCGGCATTACTGTCTTTTAGTTTTTTTCGTAAATTTTTAATCTGCGAATATACAAAATCTAAATTGTCGGCCTGATCCGTATGATCTCCCCAGACATATTCCGCAATAGCGGTTTTATTAATTAATCGGTTGGGATTGATGATGAAATAATAAAGCAAATCAAATTCCTTTCTGTTTAAAATTAATGCTTCGTCGTCAATAGAAACAGTTCTTTGTTCCGGAAAAAGTGTTACGTTTTTCCAGGCAATAAAATTATCGCCATTATGATTGTTTCTGCGAATTGCCGATTTGATTCTGGCATGTAATTCAGATAAATGAAAAGGTTTACTCAAATAATCATCTGCGCCTAAATCCAGCCCTTTAACCTTATCATCAACAGCATCTTTTGCCGAAATTATAATAACTGCACTTTGCTTTTTTTGTCTTTTTAATTCCTGAAGTAAGTCCAGACCATTTCCGTTAGGCAGCATAATATCGATTAAAATACAATCATAATCATATGCGCCTAATTTGTCTAATCCTGAAATATAGTCATGTGCAGTTTCTACTATGTATTTTTCTTTTTCAAGTGATTGTTGCACCACCTCACGTAAACCAGCTTCATCTTCTATTATTAAAATTTTCATACTTGCCTGTTTTATGTATCTCAAATATAAGAATACGAGTTCAAATTAAACCTCTGTTTCTGGAAACATTTGGGAATTTTGACAGACTTCTTAGATTGTTGGATTTTTAGATTTCTTAGATTTTGAAGTGTACCGCTTAATGTTTAGTGTTTTTTTTGATAATTTCTAAAAGTCTAAGAAGTCTAACGCTCTAAAATCTTAAATTCTCATTGGCACATTATCTAATTAAAATCTATCTTTGCACCACGAAAAAAAGGATAGTCAACTAAACGATTAACCGATTAAACAAATTCACAGAAAGTAATGATTACAGTTAACGATATTTCGGTTCAGTTTGGTGGAACTACATTATTTAGCGATGTTTCTTTTGCTATAAATGAAAATGATAAAATTGCCCTTATGGGTAAAAACGGTGCGGGTAAATCGACGCTTTTAAAAATAATTGCAGGTCAAAGCAAACCCTCTACCGGAAGTATCTCTGCCCCAAAAGATGCTATTGTGGCCTATTTGCCTCAGCATTTACTAACGCAGGATGGCGCAACTGTAATGGAAGAAGCATCAAAAGCTTTTGGTGAAATCTTTAAAATGAAAGCTGAAATTGATGAAATCAACGAACAATTAACCGTTCGTACTGATTATGAAAGTGATGCTTACATGAAATTAATCGAAAGAGTTTCAGACTTAAGCGAGAAATTTTATGCAATCGAAGAAGTAAATTACGAAGCTGAAGTTGAGAAAATCTTAGTTGGTTTAGGTTTTGAACGCGAGGATTTTACACGTCAGACATCTGAATTTTCAGGAGGATGGAGAATGCGTATTGAGCTGGCAAAAATTTTACTTCAAAAGCCGGATTTGATTTTACTGGATGAGCCAACCAACCACATGGATATTGAAAGTATTCAATGGCTGGAAGATTTTTTATTGACTCAGGCAAAAGCAGTTGTTGTAATTTCCCACGATAGAGCATTTGTTGATAATATCACGAATCGTACAATTGAGGTTACGATGGGAAGAATTTACGATTATAAAGCAAAATATTCTCATTATTTAGAGTTAAGAAAAGACCGTCGTATTCACCAGCAAAAAGCATACGATGAACAGCAAAAAATGATTGCTGATAACAGAACTTTTATAGATCGTTTTAAAGGAACATTCTCTAAAACAGATGCCGTTCAGTCACGTGTTAAAATGCTTGAAAAACTGGTTATTGTACAAGTTGATGAAGTGGATAACTCCGCTTTGAAATTAAAATTCCCTCCGGCAGCGCGTTCAGGACAATATCCGGTTGTAGTCAAAGAGCTTTCTAAATCTTACGGGGATCATGTTGTTTTTAAAGATGCCAATATTGTTATCGAAAGAGGTGAAAAAGTAGCTTTTGTAGGTAAAAACGGAGAAGGAAAATCGACAATGATCAAAGCGATCATGAAAGAAATAGGTATCGATGAAGGAAGTGTAGAAATTGGTCATAATTCACAAATTGGATATTTTGCCCAAAATCAGGCTTCATTATTAGATGAAAATGCTACAATCTTTGAAACTATCGATGCAATTGCAGTTGGAGATGTAAGAACTCAGATTAAAAATATTCTTGGAGCTTTTATGTTTCAGGGCGATGATATTACTAAAAAGGTAAAAGTGCTTTCAGGAGGAGAAAAAACACGTTTGGCAATGATTAAATTATTGCTTGAACCAGTGAATTTATTGATTCTGGATGAGCCTTCAAATCACCTGGATATGAAGACTAAAGATATTATTAAAGATGCATTGCGTGACTTTGACGGAACTTTAATTCTGGTTTCTCACGATCGTGATTTCCTTGATGGATTAGCAACTAAAGTTTTTGAGTTTGGAAACAAACGTGTGAAAGAACATTTTGAAGATGTTGCCGGTTTCTTGGCACACAAAAAAATGGATTCTATGAAAGAGATCGAAAAGTAATTCTACTTACATAAATAGTAAAAAGCACAAGTTAATTCTTGTGCTTTTTTGTTTATGTTAAAATCTGCGATATTATTTTAGTGATATTTTTTTTACAAGACGTTATATTTTTTCTTATTTTGGTAAGATATTTTAGAGAACTACGCATTCCAGATATTCTTATCTGAGAGATTTTGTAAAAACGGGGAATAAAAGCCTAATTTTTAATTATGGAATTTATGAATAAAATTTTACTGCTAAAAATTGTTTTTATCCTTTTAATATTACCGCTTTTCATGAATGCTCAAACTGCGACAACTCAAAAAGCAGAAGATTCGGAAAGTGTTATTAAATATCCCCAATTTCAGTTTAAAGGACTTTTGCAGGCAAGATATTTAGAAAGTTTTGGTGATAATGTAGATGTTACAGGATTGCAGCATTCTACAGGAGAAGTTACTCAAAGTTCATTTGATATTAAAAGAATGCGAGTTGGTTTAAATACTAAATTAAGCGAAGCCACAGAAGTTGTGATTCTGGTTAATCTTGCTGATTTTAAATCAGATACAAAAGGGAAAGTACTTGAAAATGCATACGGAAAATATACTTTTAATAAATATATTGCTTTAACAGGAGGTCAGTTTCGTCCCGCATTTGGTATTGAGGAATTAGTTCCTGTAGATATTATAAAGTCATTTGATTTCTCGAATCAGTATTATGAATTCGGGAAAAATGGCTGGACGAGTTTTCAAATTGGCGCCTCGGCAAACGGGGTTTTTGATATTGGAAAAATCCCGGTTAGTTATGCTGTTTCTATTTTAAACGGAAACGGAAAAAATCAGGAAATGGACAATGATAACGGAAAGCAATATTCAACTAGATGGGTTTTTGAATTGTCTCAAAAACATAAAATAAATATAGGATTAAACGGCGGTATCGGAAAAAGATCACAAGAAAAAGTATTTGCTCTGGGTGCTGATATTACAAGTGATTTTAGACTAACTGACAGGTTTACTTTTGATTTGCAAATCGAATATAAGCAAGGAACAAATCATAATTTGTATTTTTCTTTACCTGTTGATGGCAGAACTTCAAATGTTGACGATTACCAAATGCGTGGAGTTTATTTCCTGCCTAATTTGAGATATGTGGTTGATTATAAAAAATTAACTTCGCTGGAATTATCATGTCGATATGAATCTTTTGATAATAATTATAAAGTAAATTCGAATGTACGCCAAACATTTACTCCAATGATCAGTCTGGAATTTGGTAAAGCTTATTTAGGACGTATCGAAATGGGATTTGAAATTGATCGATACGATAAAAACATTCCAGACACTTCCTTTTATGATGATGAATTATTTCTGATTCAAATACAACTCCGACTTTAATTTAACTTAATTCCCGCTTTTATGAAAGAAGTAAAAATTCCTCAAACCCTGATTACGCTGGCAGTTGGAATTGCAATTTGGTTAATTCCTGCACCGGACGGTGTTGTAATTGAAGCCTGGCATTTGTTTGCAATTTTTGTGGCAACAATTCTTGGAATTATTTTAAAGGCTGCGCCTATGGGAACCATGTGTATGATTGCAATTGCATTAACGGCATTCTCTCAGGTTTTAGCTCCTGGCGAAGCTGGAAAATCAATTACTCTGGCATTGAGAGGTTTTGGAGATAAAGTGATTTGGCTTATCGGAATTTCGTTTTTTATTGCCAGAGGTTTTATCAAGACAGGTTTAGGAAACCGAATTGCTTTTTTGTTTATTCGAATATTCGGGAAAAGTTCATTAGGATTGGCTTATGGCTTAGGATTAGCTGATTTGGTTTTGGCTCCCGCCGTACCAAGTAATACCGCAAGGGGAGGAGGGATTATTTATCCTATTATGAAATCAATGGCAATGAGTTTTGGCTCGATGCCGGATCAGCCTGAAACCCATAGAAAATTAGGATCCTATTTAACGCTAAGCAGCTATAATGCGAATTTAATTGCTTCGTCTATGTTTTTGACAGGAACGGCAAGTAACCCCATGTGTCAAAAATTCGCCCTTAATTTAGGAATTAAGATAAGTTGGATTTCGTGGGCAACTGCGGCAATTGTTCCGGGTTTGGTGGCTTTTTTTGTAATTCCGTTAGTTTTATATAAAATTTATCCGCCAGAATTAAAGAAAACCGGAGACGCTCCGCAAATTGCGGCTCAAAAGCTAAAAGAGATGGGGGCAATAACCCGTAATGAATGGATGATGTTGCTGACTTTCTTTATCTTATTATTTCTCTGGATGACAGGTGATTTATTTTCTATCGATGCAACAACAACTGCATTTATTGGCTTGGTCATTTTATTGCTTACGTCAGTCTTAACGTGGGAAGATGTAAAAGCCGAAAAAGGTGCTTGGGATACCATTGTATGGTTTTCGGTTTTGGTAATGATGGCGAGTTCGCTTAACGAATTAGGATTTATTGGTTGGTTCAGTAATTTGGTAAAAGCCGAAATTGGCGGTTTAAGCTGGCAAATGGCTTTCCCAATTATTATATTGGTCTACTTTTTTAGTCATTATCTTTTTGCCAGTGCAACCGCACACGTTGCGGCAATGTATGCGGCTTTGCTTGGCGTAGGGGTTTCGCTTGGAATTCCGGGATTACTTTTAGCCTTTATGTTGGGTTTTGTAGGGTCCATTTATGGAACTTTAACGCATTACGGTCATGGTCCGGCACCTGTTTTCTTTGGGAGCGGCTATGTTGACTTAAAAAGCTGGTGGGTCAAAGGGCTAGTCACCGGATTAACAATGTTACTTATTTACATGGTTATCGGTGGGCTGTGGCTGAGACTTATTGGTTATTTTTAAAATTTAAATTCGAATTCCCGGTGGAAGTAGTTCTTTATACACAGGATTTTTTTTAATGAATAATACAATTCTGGGATGAATGGGCATTAATTTGAATTTCTTTTCAATGATAATGTCCATAATGTTTTTAAGCACTTGATCAATTAAAGCTTGATTTTCATACCCTTCAGGTTTGTTGATTTTTGTCAGGAAAATTTTCTTTTCCTGAAATGAATATTCAACAGAAAGTAATCCTTCAGGGACTATGGTTTCAAATTGTCTTGCAAAAGTGTTGTCTTTGATTTCCATAGTTTCAATAGGTTCCATATTAGTCATGTTTTGGGGATTGAATTAAAAAATAATAGAAAAAGAACGTTCATAAATATTATCGAACAAACCTTTGGAAAATTTGTTAAATAATGGTTATTATGACTACAAAGGTAATCATTTGATTTTCAATATAAAATTATTTTTGATGAGGTAATAGATGTTTAACATTTAGAGTTTTTGTAATTTAATTTTAGTCAAAAAATATTATGGTGCAAGATTTGCATGCATATTGCTAAAAAAAGTAATTTTAGCTTCAAAATATAAGCTGTAACCTAATCCATTTTCTATCAAATGAGTAAAATTCCTGTATACTTTATGCCCGGTTTGGCGGCTAGTCCGGCTATTTTTGAAAGAATCATATTAGATGAATCTGTTTTTGAAATGTGTATGTTAGAATGGGAAATTCCACAGGCAAAGGAATCCTTGACTGATTATGCACTCCGAATCACTAAAAATATCAAACACGAAAATCCGGTTCTAATTGGTGTTTCTTTTGGAGGAATTCTGGTTCAGGAAATGGCGAAACATATTCCAGTTAGAAAGGTGATTATTATTTCGAGTGTGAGAAGTAATGGAGAATTTCCAAGAAGAATGAAATTAGGGAAAACTACAAAAGCATATAAGCTGATTCCTATGAAGTTAATTTTGAATATTGAGAATCTGGCTAAATATTCTTTTGGTGAAAAAATCAATAAACGTATTAAACTTTACGAAAAGTTTTTAGCGGTTCGTGACCTTAAGTATTTACAGTGGGCCGTTGAATCGGTTATTTTATGGAATAGAAACGAGATCGATCCAAAAGTAATTCATATTCACGGAGATCAGGATGATGTTTTTCCTATAAAGTATATCAATAATTGTATCGTTGTAAAAGGAGGAACGCATATTATGATCCTGAACAAATACAAATGGCTGAATGAGAATTTGCCTTCGATCATATTGGAGGATTAGAAACCTTTAAAATTGCAGTTTTTAAAATTCCAAATTTCAATACTCATAATGTTCCCATCCTGATTTCTATGATAAATACAAATCTTTTTTAGGAGCTAATCCCGCTATCCGTTCCAATCTTTTGTGCCGAACCCCGGCACAAAAGGATTTCCACTTCTATCGGGGCTAGTGTAGCCGTTTCATACGAATATTCTAGCCCATCTTGTCATCCTGAGGAACGAAGGATCACACAAGAAGCTCAACAAAAAAGCTCAACAAAAAAGCTCAACAAAGAAGCTCGGCAAAGATTGCGGCATCATTTTACGGAATTACTAGTGCGATCCTTCGTTCCTCAGAATGACAAGATTGTGAAAAATAAAAAGCGACAAAAAAAATCCCAAATACCATATAATTGGAATTTGGGATTTTGATATTGTAATTTAAAGAAATTTAGATTTTCTTCATTTGATCTTTCATCATTGTGATTTGCTCTTTCAGCATTCCTTGTTTGTCTAATTTCTTAGCTTCGTTCAATAAATTAGTCGCTTCGAGTTTTCTTCTTCTTGACATTGCAACTCCGGCAAGGTTTAATTTTGCCACCGCTAAATCCATATCCATTGATAGTCCAAGTTCGATAGCTTTTTTAAAATGTTTCTCGGCCTGGTTGATATTTGTTTGCGACAACATGATTCCGTGAAGGTAATTAAAGTATCCTTGTTGTTTTCGCACTAATGCAGCTTCCGGGTTTTTGATGTATGCCAGCCATTTTTTAGCGCCTTCAAAATCTTGTTTTCTTAATTTAAGGAAGGCTAAAAGGATAAATTCGTTTTTAAAGTAAAGAAATATTGGAATTGCAGTCAATAATATAAGGAAGATTCCGTTCCCGATATTACTCTCTGTAAATTGATAAATGCCAGCAACTACAAGAAGTCCTGCTAAAATAAGTTTAATATTTTTGTGAAACATAATAGATGTATATTTGTGATTGCAAATATAGTAAAATGAATTAAAAATATTTTTATTAAAGTGCTTGCGAGAAAAAAAAGTCTTTGTATATTTGCACTCGGTTTTAGAATAACAATATTCGAAGAACAAAAAGAGATATTACATACTATTTAAAGATACAAAGCAATGAGCAAAAGAACATTTCAACCATCGAAAAGAAAAAGAAGAAATAAGCACGGATTTATGGACAGAATGGCTTCTGCGAATGGAAGAAAAGTTCTAGCGCGTAGAAGAGCAAAAGGAAGACATAAATTGACTGTTTCTAGCGAGCCTAGACACAAAAAATAATTTTTGTTTAAAATGAAATATTAGCCGTTACTTTTTTAGTAACGGCTTTTTTTAAACTAATTTTTTAAAATCGTAACTTTGTTTAAAAAAATAAATACTATGGAAGTTTTAAGACCACAAAACAGAAGTACTGATGAAATTATTAGATATTTATTAGAAACAAAAAAGCAAATAACAGAAGAAAGTAAGTCTTTTGCAAAAACAGAAGATTTTCAGGTTGTTAGAAAAAAACTTAAAGAATTAAATAAAAAAAAATGAACTATAAAATAGGAGCCACTGTAGTGGCTATTTTTATGGGCCTTCATTTAAAAAGAAGCAAAATAATAAATTTCCTATTTCTTTAATAATTGCAAAAACGAATCCTTACAGAGCAGAAATTTTTGAAGCATTTGTTCAAATGTCAATGAATAATAAAAAATAAAACAACAACTACAAACAAATTACAATGCCTAAAGACACATCAATAAAATCCGTTTTAATAATAGGTTCAGGACCTATTGTTATTGGTCAAGCTTGCGAATTTGATTATGCAGGTTCTCAATCTGCACGTTCTATTCGTGAAGAAGGAATTGAAGTTATCTTGATAAATTCAAATCCAGCAACTATTATGACCGACCCAACAATGGCGGATCATGTATATTTGAAACCTTTAACGACAAAATCGATTATTGAAATTCTGAAAGAACATCCACAAATTGATGCTGTTTTGCCTACAATGGGCGGACAAACAGCTTTGAATTTATGTTTGGAAGCTGAAGAAAAAGGAATCTGGCAGGATTTTGGAGTAAGATTAATTGGAGTTGATGTAAACGCCATTAATATTACTGAAGACAGAGAGCAGTTTAAACAGCTTCTAGAAAGAATAAATGTGCCAACTGCACCTGCAAAAACAGCTACTTCATATTTAGAAGGAAAAGAAATTGCTCAGGAATTTGGTTTTCCGCTTGTAATTCGTCCATCGTTTACGCTTGGAGGAACCGGAGCTGCAATTGTTTACAAAAAAGAAGATTTTGATGAGCTTTTAACCCGCGGACTAGAAGCTTCGCCAATACACGAAGTTTTAATTGACAAAGCTTTGATGGGTTGGAAAGAATACGAACTAGAACTTTTAAGAGATAAAAATGATAATGTTGTAATCATTTGTTCAATCGAAAATATGGATCCTATGGGAATTCATACGGGAGATTCGATCACGGTTGCGCCAGCAATGACTTTATCTGATAAAACATTCCAGAAATTACGTGACTATGCAATTTTAATGATGCGTAGTATTGGTAACTTTGCGGGAGGTTGTAACGTACAATTTGCAGTTTCGCCAGACGAAAAAGAAGATATCGTAGCGATCGAGATTAATCCTCGTGTATCTCGTTCATCTGCTTTGGCATCAAAAGCAACAGGATATCCAATTGCTAAAATTGCTTCTAAACTAGCGTTAGGGTACAACTTAGATGAATTGCAAAACCAAATTACTAAATCAACTTCGGCTCTTTTTGAACCAACTCTTGATTATGTAATTGTGAAAATACCTCGTTGGAACTTTGATAAATTCGAAGGTGCTGACAGAACTTTAGGTCTTCAGATGAAATCTGTTGGTGAAGTAATGGGAATTGGGCGTTCGTTCCAGGAAGCGTTACACAAAGCAACTCAATCTCTTGAAATTAAGAGAAATGGTTTAGGTGCTGACGGAAAAGGATATAAAAACTACGAAGAGATTATCGAGAAACTAACTTTTGCAAGTTGGGATCGTGTTTTTGTAATTTATGATGCAATCGCAATGGGAATTCCGTTGAGCCGTATTCATGAAATCACAAAAATAGATATGTGGTTCTTAAAACAATATGAAGAGCTTTATACTTTAGAGAAAGAAATTTCGAACTATAAAATAGGAACTCTTCCAAAAGAACTTTTGCTTGAAGCGAAACAAAAAGGTTTTGCCGACAGACAAATTGCTCACATGTTAAATTGTTTAGAAAGTGAAGTACATACATTACGTATGGAGAAGAATATTAACCGTGTGTTTAAACTAGTTGATACTTGTGCGGCTGAGTTTAAAGCAAAAACACCTTATTATTACTCAACTTTTGAAGCTGAAATCGAAAAAGCAAATGGCGAGCGCTATGTAGATAACGAAAGTATTGTTACTGATAAAAAGAAAATCATAGTTCTGGGTTCCGGACCAAATAGAATTGGACAAGGAATTGAGTTTGATTATTCTTGTGTTCACGGAGTTTTAGCGGCTAAAGAATGTGGTTATGAAACCATCATGATTAACTGTAATCCTGAAACGGTTTCAACAGATTTTGATACAGCTGATAAATTATACTTCGAACCGGTTTTCTGGGAGCATATTTACGACATTATTCAGCATGAAAAACCAGAAGGTGTAATTGTTCAGTTAGGTGGACAAACGGCTTTGAAACTGGCTGAAAAATTATCTAAATACGGAGTAAAAATAATCGGAACTAGTTTTGATGCACTTGATTTAGCCGAAGACAGAGGAAGATTCTCAGACTTATTGACTGAATTAAATATTCCTTTCCCACAATTCGGAATTGCTGAAACAGCTGACGAAGCTTCTGCATTAGCAGATACTTTAGACTTCCCTTTATTGATTCGTCCTTCTTATGTATTAGGAGGTCAGGGAATGAAAATTGTAATCAACAAAAAAGAATTGGAAGAGCACGTTATCAATTTATTGAAAACGATTCCAGGAAATAAATTGCTTCTTGATCATTATTTAGCCGGAGCAATTGAAGCTGAAGCTGATGCCATTTGTGATGCTGACGGTAATGTGTACATCATAGGAATTATGGAGCATATCGAACCTTGCGGAGTTCACTCCGGAGATAGTAATGCGACATTGCCTCCTTTTAACTTAGGAGAATTCGTGATGCAGCAAATTAAAGATCATACCGAAAACATAGCAAGAGCGCTTAAAACTGTTGGTTTAATCAATATTCAGTTTGCGATTAAAGATGATACGGTTTATATTATCGAGGCGAACCCGAGAGCATCGAGAACAGTACCATTTATTGCAAAAGCATACGGAGAACCTTATGTAAACTACGCTACTAAAGTAATGTTAGGACACAATAAAGTAACTGACTTTGATTTTAATCCGCAATTGAAAGGATACGCGATTAAACAGCCGGTTTTCTCTTTCAGTAAATTCCATAATGTAAACAAAGCATTAGGACCAGAAATGAAATCAACAGGAGAAAGCATCTTGTTTATTGATGACTTAAAAGACGATCAATTCTATGAATTGTATTCAAGAAGAAAAATGTATTTGAGTAAATAATCTCAAATCCTGATATAAAAAAAGCTCCATGAAAATGGAGCTTTTTTTGTGGTTTAACTTTTGGAAGTTGGTTTAATTAATATGTTTTAAATATTATTCATTAGATAATGACATATTATCTCTTGTGTTTTTTTGTACAGAAATAGCTCCAAACAATGCTAATAAAAAAGCAAAAGCATAAAAACCTTTTTCGCTTGGTAAAATTGTAGCATTCCATAATCCTACTACCAGTAATACAATTGATAAAAGGGTTCCGAACCAGCAAATTCCGTAGTAAATATCAGTTACAGGAAGTTTTTCAAGTCTGTCTCTAACGCTTTTTTGCAATGAAACTACTGCAAAAAGACCAAACATTAAAACTGTGAAATAATAGCCTTTTTCGTTTAGTAGCATTTCGGCTCTTGCGAGTCCAACTATAAAACCAACTGTTCCTGCTCCAAGAGCTACCCAAGATGCCGCAATAAAGGCGTTTGATGTTTTTTGTACCATGGTTATAATTTAATCATTAATTGGTGAGTCGCAAATATAATTAAATTCGGTTCAGATCAAAGTAAAACGTAATACTATTATTCAGGCTAATCTTCCAAAATTGTTACATAAAAAAAGCTCCATAATTGGAGCTTCTTCGTTTTAAAGTAAGATAGAAATATTATTTTTTTATAAGTTCCTGCAAAGGTTTCAATTGTTCCATATTGATTTTTGATTCTTTCAAAACGGACATTAAGGTCATGATATTGTTTGGGTTCATGTTTTTTCCTAAAACACGAACAACTGCAAAACCATTTTCTTTTCTGTTAGCAAAAACTACGAATTCTTCAATGTTATCATCGGCACCCACATAACTTATTGATGCGCCATCTTTACCTGAACCAAACTTCATTAATTCCTGGTATTTCGGATCTTTTAAAATCGCTTTAACCTTGGCTCTTTCTGTTTCAAATTGAGTTTGGTTTGTTGCATTTGCTTTAAAAGCTAAAATGTTCATTTTGTCAAATGATTTCAAAGCTTCATTTTGTTCGGCAGATAATTTTGTTTTTTCTAAGTTTAAAATATCAGGCGAAAGATCAAGTGAGATAAAATCTTTATTATCTGTATTTTCTACAAAATAACGCTGTAATGAAGGGTTAGAATTACAACTTACTAAAGTTAGTAATACTAAAAGGGCTGAGGTAAAAATGTTGGCTTTCATATTATTTTTTACCTTTAGAGGCTTTTTTTAAGTCAGCACCGCCAGGAAGTTGCATCTTGTCTGTAAGTACTGAAATTTCGTTGATATCAAAATTACCGGTTAGTGATAATAAAACAGTTTCTTCGTTTTTAGCACCATCAACGTACATTAATAATTCTCTAACCTGAGAATCTGTTGCTCCTGATTTTACAGATATTTTTACGTTTCTGCCACCGTCATTAATTCGCATTAATTCTTCTAATCCCGCTGTTTTTACATATTTTTCAGCAGAAGCTTTCATATCAGCTTCAACCTTTGGGTTTTTAGTGGTAAAGACTTTCAGGTAATCTAATTTTTTAATAAGTTTAATATATTGTTGTGTTTCCTTATCAGAAGCATCAACTTTTACTTTGCTCATTAAGTCAAACATTTTTTTGTTTACAATTACAGATGTAACATCGTCCTGACCATCAAATTTATCAAATGCTCCTTGTGCATAAAATGCGTGGCTAACGAATGCGAAAACTAGTGTTATGATGAAATTTTTCATTTTTGATTGATTTTAAATTATTGTTTAAAAATTTTGTTTTTTGATTGTTCATATTCTTTAATGTATTGTACACTTCCAATACCTACATTAACATTGTTTGATACTAAGGCTAAAGCTTTTTGCGTTGCAGCAAGGGCTTCTTCCGGATTATCATAGGTTCCTAATTCTGATTGCGCTACAACCGGAGTTGTATTTTTTTCGCTCACATAAAAATAAGTTCCTACTCCTAGTAAAACAACAGCCGAAGCCGCAATTGATAACCACGCCACATTTCGTTTTTTAGTTTTGAGTGGTATTTCCTGCGTCGATTTCTGTTCCTTTACCTGAGAGAAATAACCAAAAATAGGTTTGTATTGTTCTAAATGCTGCGCAACATCTGGTGAAGAAAAATATTCTTTTAATTCATTTTCTTCGGCAATACTGGTTTCTCCCTGAAAGTATTTTTCTAATATATCTTCTATTTTATTGAATTCCATAACGGTGTGTATTAAGCATTGTTTCTCTAATTTTTTTTCTCGCTCTTGAAAGTGCTACCCGAATAGCCGTTTCATTCATGTTTACAATTTTCGCAATCTCATCAAACTCATATTGTTCAACATCACGTAACTGAATTAATATTTGTAGTTGTTCAGGCAACTGGCTTATTATTTTTTCAACCCATTCTAAACTATTCGAATCCTCCAGTTTTTTATCTAATTGAGGTTCCCGATCTGTATAATTATTATGAACAATTTGTAGATTCCCTGCCCTTTTCGATTTTAATTGATCCAGACAATAATTCTTTGTCATTGTCATTGCTAAGGCTTCCACGCTGCCATAAGAATCTAAATTCTCTTTCTTGTTCCATAATTTCACCATTACTTCCTGGGTGGCGTCTTCGGCTTCCTCGGTGCTGGTTAATAATCTTTTTGCCAGACGAAAAACTTTGTCTTTAAAAGGATTTATTAATTCTATAAACACACTTTGATTCATCTCTGGTTTATTTTTGGTTGGTTTTTGGTTGGTTATGTTGTAAGCTTCCTTCTTTACCGCTTAAACGATAAATTTATGGTCATTTTAATTTTATAAATAAACCATTATAAGTAAGCTTATATAGTCAAGACGAGGCACTATTATTTTTGTTACAGCAGAAGTGAAAATTTTATAATAAAAAAACACTTTAAAATTATCAATGTTAAAACTAAAGATACTATTTTTACGTTAGTACTACATAGATACATACTATATGAAAACAATTTTAAAGAGCGTACTGCTATTGTTTATACTTGCTTTTTCTTTACAATCTTGTGAGGATCAGGATGATGTTGCTGTTTCTGGTGATTTGCAGGTGAATAATTTTGTCTGGAAAGGATTAAATCAATATTATTTATGGCAGGCAGATGTTCCTAATTTAGCTGATGATCGTGAAGCGTCACTTGATTCATTTTTACGCGGATATTCTAAACCAGAAGATTTATTTCAGGATTTATTAAATAAACCTATCAGCAAATTCCCTAAAGGGCAGGCGATTGATCGTTTTAGCTGGATTGTTGATGATTATACCGTTTTAGAACAGGAACTTCAGGGAACTTCAAAAAATGATGGTGTCGATTTCAGACTAAGTTATAAACCTAACAGTACTACTGATTTAGTAGGTTACGTTCGTTATATTATTCCAAACTCTGATGCATCAAAAAAAGATATCAAACGTGGTGATCTTTTTACGGCAGTAAACGGAACGCAACTTACGGTTTCAAATTATCAATCACTTTTAGCGGCTGATAGTTATACATTGAATATGGTTACGTACAATGGATCTACTTTTGAATCTAACGGAAAAACTGTTGCATTAGTGAAAACTACTCTGGACGAAAATCCTATATTTATCAATAAAGTAATTACTTCAGGAAGTCATAAAATAGGTTATTTAATGTATAACGGATTTTATGGTAATTATGATGCGCAGCTTAATGCGGCTTTCGCCGAATTAAAAGCGCAAGGAATTACAGATCTTGTTCTTGATTTAAGATATAATGGAGGAGGTTCTATCCAGACAGCGACACGTTTAGCAAGTATGATTACAGGTCAGTTTACTGATAAGATTTTTTCTAAAGAAAAATGGAACGATAAAATAAACGCTGCTTTTCAGGTTGATAATCCGGAATATTTAAATAATAGATTTGTAGATAAAATTGACGGCGCAGCTATTAGCAGCCTGAATCTTTCTAAAATTTATATCCTGACAACAAGCGGAACAGCATCTGCAAGTGAATTGGTAATAAACGGTTTAGTGCCTTATATTTCAGTAATTCAAATAGGAGAAACTACTGTTGGAAAAAATGTAGGATCTGTTACATTATATGACTCTCCAAATTTTGGAAAAGCAAACAGAAATCCCAATCATAAATATGCAATGCAGCCTTTAGTATTAAAAATAGTAAATGCAGCTGATTTTGGCGAATATACAGATGGTTTAAAGCCAACTTATGAGCAAATAGAGCGTGTGAGTAATCTGGGCGTTTTAGGTGAAACATCTGAGCCATTGCTTAATGTAGCAATTTCTCAAATTACCGGAATAACGACTAAAAAAGCACAAACGGATAAAGGTGTAATTTTAAAAACCTTTACAGATGTTAAAGCAATGAACGGTTACAGAAATCAAATGTATATTGAAAAAGCTCCCGAAGGACTTTTAAGATCATTATAGTAAATATAAAAACCAATAAAAAAGGCTTTCAGTAATGAAAGCCTTTTTTATTATTGCATTATTCCAAAAACACAATTTATTCTAAACTAAAAATTAGTCATTAAAGTAGAAGCCGTTTGTTCCTACACCCGTAGTTAATTCTTTTTGCAATGCTCCGGTTAAATCGTAAATGTAAGCCTTGCCATCTGTTGTAAAGTTTCCTTGTGAAACATAAATACGCCCATCGTTTACTGCAAATCCATATACATAAGTCGCAGGAGATGTTAAAATTGCCGTTGTTGATGCAGCAGTAGCATTTGTGTTCATCGTGTAAACAGAACTTCCTACTGTGTAATAAATTTTATTGTCTTCAATATCCATAAATCCTGCACCACTTAAGCTTTCCGGAAAAGTAATTTTAGTAGTTGTTTTGTCTGATATTTTTACTTTTACAAGTTCACTGCTATTTCCAAAACCTCCTTTTAAAATGTATAGAACTCCATTTTCTTCTTCAATACAATCACCGTTAAAACCAATTTGCACAGGAGTATCCAGTTTTTTTGCAGCGATATCAACTACTAATAATTTATCATTATAAGCATCAGTAATATAAAGTTTTCCATCTTTTAAAACCACTCTGTTAGCCGTAGCATTTAAGTCAATTTTTGATTCAACCGTATTAGTTGACAGGTTAATTACAGCTACATAATCATCTGTATCACCTGTTGCGGCATTTTCGTATGAATATGTATTTGCGTTTGTAACATATGCTTTGCCATCTTTTACAACACCGTATCTTGGATTTAGTAAACCTGTTTCGATTTTAGTAATTAATTTAAAAGTATATCTGTTAACTACTGTAATATTGTTAGCTCCCCCAGAAATAATATAAGCATTGTCTCCGCTAAAAAAGATATTTTGTGCATATTTCCCAAGTATATCACTTCCATTTACAGTTGAATAAACATCTTTTGTAAAAGAAGTTAAGTCATTACTTGAAAATGAAACAGTACCTTGTGAAGTTCCCTCATTCAGAATAAAAAAACCATTGTCATAAACTCCTTTTGGAGTATTATCTTCATCATCATTTGAACACGAAACGAATAGCGAAACGCTAAGTGCTATTAAAAATAATTTGCTAAACTTCATATATTAAAATTTTAAGGTTAAATACATATTAAAATTGCGACCAGGCATAGGTCTGTATTCCAGACTTTCATACTTCTTATTCAAAACATTGAGTACTTGAAAACCAAGTTTGAAAGTGTCCAGAAATTTAAAATCATAATCAATCCCAATGTTTGAAACGTTATAATCATTAATAATTTCTGTTGGATCATTGTCTGCTCTTGTATAAACAAAACCATTAAATAAAAATTGATAATAGGCAGAAATTCTGTTTCTGGAATAAGAAACAGATCCTGTCACTTTATTTAAAGGAACATAAAAAAGCTGTTTTTTAGTATCTTCATTTTTCGAAGCCGTGTAAGCGTAAGTTGCACTTACTTCAAAGTAATTTTTACCATATTGTTTTTTCCAGTTCAATAATGTTTCAGCACCATAGCTGTTAACCTTATCCGTATTTTGCGGCGACCAAATGCCATTATTTCCCGGGATCCATTGCAATAAATCCTTTATTTTCATGTAATAAAAGGTTTGCGTTAAAGAGATGTTTTTGACTGTGAAAACATTTCCAATTTCTGCCTGATAAGAACTTTCAGGTTTCAAATCCGGATTTCCTCCCGTTTCCCAATACAAATCATTAAAAGTTGGAATTCTGAAATTTCGGGATAAATTCAATTTTGCATTATATAATTTACCAAACTGATACGAAGATCCCAGAGAAAATAAAACAGGTGATTCATAATTATCGGTAAATTCTTTTCGGATACCCAACTCATTTTTCCAGTCAGCCGAAAGTTCTTGTTTTAACAGTAAAGCAATTGAGCTGATTTCCCTGACATGATCGCCAAAACCGCTTCCGTAACCTTTAGTTTTATTATAATCAAAAATGGCATTTGCTTGTGTTGATTTAGAAATTTGATAACCTAAATCAGCTTTTGTGATAAGGCTTTCTGTTTTTCCGTAAGTAAAATTATTAGAAGAAATATTCCCGTAATATTGGTAATTTTCAAATATATAAGCACCTTTTAAATTGGTAGTAAATTTTCCGAAATCACCATCGTATTCTAATAAGTTTCGGTTGAAACCATTTACATATCTGGTTTTAGTCTCAGTTTCTGATATTATTGAGGTGTTTCTATCTGTATTTGAAGTTTGACTGTATAATTTAAGACTGTTTCTTACATCAAATTTGTAACCAACATTAGCATTCAGGGTAATAATATCGTACTGACCATTTTGATTCCGGCGCTGTTCGCCTTTCCAGTTGTATTGATTCAGATATTTATAATCGTTTGTCGAACTATTTTTAGAAAAGCCAATTTGAGCACTCCATTTTTCATTCGAAATATTCGTTTTAAAGTTGATTCCAATAGTATTAAAACTTCCGTAATCTAACTTTAAATTGTTTTCGAATCGCTTATAAAATCCTAAATCATTATTTAAATGAACAGTTCCTCCAACGGCTCCGCTTCCATAAATGACACTTCCACCACCAGCTTTTACACTTATCGAATTATAATCAGAAGATGAAATGGTATTAAAATCAGTACTTCCGTTCATCTGAGAGTTGATATTAATTCCGTTCCAGATTACAGCCGTTTGCGATGCAGTCGTTCCTCTAAAAGAAACTGTCGAAAGCATTCCGCGACCATATTCCTTAAAATAAATGGTAGAATTAAAATTTAGTAAGTCAGTAAGTAAAGCTTCATTTTTAGTAATAGTGGAATCATTAAACTTTAAAACCGATTGTGAACTGGAATATTTCTTAAGATTAGCATCAGAAACGACAACTTCTTTCAGTTTAGTAATAGAATCGCTTTGCGCGCAAATAATTTGGCACAGCAATAATAAGCAAAAAGCGAAAAGTTTTTTTAAAGTCATAATTTCTACACTCTTTTTCCCGAGAGTTCGATATTTTGTTTATAAAGGCAGGTCTCCTGGCTTGCGTTTTGTTGTTTACCTTCCCATTCGCAGTGCGACCAGTGGTTTTGTAGTTAACAACAAACATTCTTTTCAGAACTAAGCTTACAGTTGCGGGAACAGCTCAAGATTAAAACTTGATTCCCTTTTAATGTGTTTGTGAAATGAACACAACCTTAATTTCGTGCAAAGATAAAGTTAAAATTAGCGAATTTTCAAATTTATGTAACTTTTTAAGCCAAATTCTAAGCAAAATGATCTTTATAGTGCTATTTTTATTACGTCTCCAAAATCTACTTTATTGTTAAAAGCATCTTTTAAGGGTAAAAAAGTATGATGACATAATATGCTTCGAATAATTCCGGCGTGTGCTACAATTATAATTGGCGTATTTATTTCTTTTTGAATTTCAGCTAAAAAACTACCAACTCTTTCATGTAATTCAACAAATGATTCTCCGTTTAAAGCAGCAATATTCACAAAATCCTCCATCCAGGGATTAAGTTGTTCAGGCGGAATATCATTCCAGTTTTTCATCTCCCAATCACCAAAATTCATTTCCATTAAACGATCCTCTTTTTTAAACGAAATTGTTTTAATAATATTCTGAATGTATTCGGCTAAAATTAAACAGCGTTGTAATGGACTTGAAAAAATAATGGCTTCTTGTGGTAATTGCGAAATAATATTTTTGAAAACAGCGTCAAAAGGTTCCGCTAAACCAATATCTGATTGTCCGTAGCAAACTCCTTTTTCGCAAATGGTTTCGGTATGACGAACTAGATAAATTTCCATATAAAAAGAATACTTAAATAATAAATAACTTCACAAACCTGTTGCGTGGCTCCAAGACAATCTCCCGTATAACCATCAATCCATTTTTGAAAATAGCGCGCCAAAAAATAGCGCATTATAAAAACAGGAAGTAAAGCCAAAATAAATTTATACTGGAAATAGGATAAAACTAATAACGGAATTAATCCAAAGAAAATGGAACCTGAAATTTCTTTCCAGGTATGGTTTTTAGCGATGGGTTTACTTTTGGATGAAGCATCTTCACGAGAATATTCATGTGTAAATATAATTGAAATCGCAGCAAGCCGACTCAAAGCATGAGCAGATATAAACAAGAGATAAATTTGAAAAAGTGCAACAGGATTATCTCCTTTGAAAAGTAAAATAGCTTCAGAAAGTAATTTAAATTTCAGTAAAAAAAGTAAAACCAAACCAATCGCTCCATAAGCGCCAATGGCACTGTCTTTCATGATTATCAGAATCTTTTCTTTCGTCCATCCTCCGCCAAAACCATCACAAACATCAGCAAAACCATCCTCGTGAAAAGCTCCTGTTGTAAGTACAGAAATAATAAGAGCAATAATTACCGCAGTTTCTATTGATAAAAAAAGGGAAAAAACATAAAACGCTAAAAAAGAAATACTACCCACAATCCAGCCAATTAAAGGAAAATACCGAGTTGCCTTATTTAAATAATCAGGATGATGATCTATGTTTTTCGGACAGGGAATTCGGGTGTAGAACATTAAGGAAGTGAAGAAAATATGTAGTTCTTTTTTCATTATAAGAAAGTGTGATGATAAATATAAGATGAAACTGAATACTGAAACTGAAAACTGCGACTTCGCTACTTTTTACTAACTCCGGCACTTTCAAAACTCGCCATATCATTCAAAAATGCTTCTGCCGATTTTAAAATAGGAAACGCAATCGCACAACCTGTTCCTTCGCCCAAACGTAAATCTAAATGCAGGACAGGTTTTGCATTTAAATAATCTAATAATTTTTGATGCGCTTTCTCAGCGGAACAATGACAGAAAACTGCATTTTTTATAATTTGCGGATTTATTTTTGAAGCAATCAAAAAGGCAACGCTGCAAATAAAACCATCCACTAAAATCAGCATTTTATTATCGAAAGCAGTTAACATTCCGCTGGCAATCTGGATGATTTCAAAACCTCCAAAATAGGCGAGTTGTTGTTGTAATTCGGCTGGACCGGAATAATTATTTATGGCGTTTTTAAGGATGTTTTGTTTTTGCAATAATTTCTCATTTTCAACGCCAGTTCCTTTTCCAACGCATTCTCCGATGGGTATATCGGTTAAAATACTCATTAAAACCGAAGCTGTAGAAGTATTTCCAATTCCCATTTCGCCAAAACCAATACAGTTACAACTCGTTTTAGCAATATCTTCAATAATTGATTTTCCTTTTTCAAAACACAATTGTAATTCGGTTTCACTCATTGCCGGAATATGTAAAAACGACTGAGTTCCTTTTGCAATTTTTGCATTTATCAGGTTCGCATTTGTAGGGAAATCATAATTTACGCCGGCATCAACAATAGACAAAGTAATGTTGTGTTGATTGCAGAAAACATTGATTGCAGCACCGCCTTCCAGAAAATTAGCTACCATTTGGCGGGTAACATCTTGTGGATAAGCGCTAACGCCATGATTAGCGATTCCGTGATCAGCAGCAAAAACCACAATATTAGGGTTAATTATTTTAGGATTCAGGGATTCAAAAACCGTCGCCATTTGAAAAGCCAAAGTTTCTAAAGTTCCCAAAGCACCGATAGGTTTCGTTTTAGAATCTATTTTTTCTTGTAAAAGAGTTGCGAAATCATTTTTAAATTCGAATTTGTTTGGAGATTTTAAAGGTAAATCTGAAACACAACTTTCTACAATATTTTTAATTTCCGTACAAATTGGAGCTTCAGATTTTTGTTTCCAATTCAATTGCTGTAACATGGGTTGATTGTCGTAATTCGTAGCCGGTTTTCCAATACAGAAATAGCCTAACGGTTCAATATTATCCGGTAAATCAAGAATTTTTTTAAATTCATAATAGTTCAAAATCGAAACCCAACCCATTCCGAAACCTTGCTCAGTAAGAGAAAGCCAGATATTTTGCGCCGCACATACCGAACTGAATTTCACCGCTTCGTTACTTCCAACAGTTCCAATTGTAAATTGATTGAGGACAGATCTATCATAGGCGATAATTAATCCAATTGGCGCTTCTTCAATCGCTTCCAGTTTCAGCGATTTATAATGTTCCTTTTGTTCCGGATTATCAGTAAGTTCTGCTGCTTTTGTATTATAATCTAAAAACAAATTCTTTACAGCATTTTTAACCTCAGGAGATTTAATGATATAGTATCGAGTAGCATCCGTCAATCCAACAGATGGTGCCCAATGTCCGGCTTGCAAAGCTTTCTCGATCACTTTATCAGGAACTTCATCCGTAGTGAAATGTCGTGTATCGCGGCGTGATTTTAAGATATCATCTAAATAGCTCATTTTTAAATTCCAATTTTTTAAATTCCAAATTCCAATTTAATAGCAATTGCGAAAATCAATTTCAATGACAATTTCAAAAACAATTCGAATTAAATAAGAATCTGAAAATTTTAAGATTTAAGTAAAGATAAAGTATAACGTTGGAATTTGGAATTTAAAAATTTTGGAATTTCATTTAATCTTTACCGGAATTCCTGAAACCATTAAAACAACTTCATCTGCATTTGAGGCTAAAAACTGATTCATCCAGCCTTGTAACTCCGTGAATTTTCTGCCAATATGAGTTTCGGCATGAACACCCATTCCTATTTCGTTTGTCACAATAATTAGTGTTGCATTCTCCTGATTGGCAATTAAAAGAAATTCCTTTTTTGCTTCTTCCAAACTTAGATTCACATCATATTTATGATCCGTAAAAAAGTTCGTTAACCAAAGCGTCACACAATCAATCAAAGCTACTTTTCCGGTAAAATTAATTTCGCTTAAATATTTTTCATTCTCAATATTCGTCCAGCGTTCGTCCCGTTCTTGTTGATGACGGTCGATTCTGGTCTGGAAATCAGCGTCCCATTTTCTCGCCGTCGCCACATATATTGGTGTATCTGAAAGTTCTAAAGCTAATTTTTGGGCATAACTGCTTTTTCCTGATCGCTCGCCTCCGGTAATTAGGTAAATCATTTTTTTTAATTATGAATTTTGAGTTGTAAGTTATGAATTATGGCGTTCCCTTCGGTCGGGCTATCCGCTATATCTTTTATTTTCTAAAGAAAAAAATAAAAGGATATCGCTTCTATCCCTAACGCAAAACCCATCGTGTTTAAAAATTTGTCCGGAACTAACAATTTATAATTAACAATTCAATACGGGCAATGACGGCAATCATTTTCGCAGCAAGTTCCTCTTTTTAAATGAAACCAGGCTTTAAAAACATAATTGCCATTTTCGATATAATAGTCAATTCCTTCAATAAGTTTTTCTTGTTTGGGTAAAGAAATCGCTTTGTTTTTAAGGGCTCTTTGAGGTGTAAGAGTTTCAACATAAGCATCAATTTTGTCTTCGCAAGCTTCTTTAAAGCAAACATGACAAAGGCAATCTCCTCCGTCAGAAAGATTAAAAATAGGAGGGAAGTCATTGCACCAACATTTACTTTCTGCCGAAATATTTCCACAATTAAATGAAGATTCACAGCCTGAGCAAACTTTTGTTTTTATGCTGTTCATAGGTTAAAGATGGTATTTTTTGGGTTTTGTAAGAATAAAGGTAGTCAAAAAAAATAGAAATTGCGTTACCTTTGTCACTAGCAAAATGTAAATCAAAAAATCGTAATTATTCAAATTGCGAGTAAAATTAGCTAAAAGCGAAACCATATTCCTAAAAATAATATAACCTGCAGATGAAACATTTATTATCTAAATTAATTTTTATTGTACCTTTTTTTCTTCTTATTGGATGTAAAAAGAATGAAACTCCGGAAATTACAAAACCTGAAATTGCGACAAACAGTATTGAATATGCAACAGGACTTTCAATTATAAAACATGAGGGATATTCTGTAGTAACCGTTACGGATCCCTGGCCAAATGCCAAGGCAAAATATACCTATGTTTTAAAAGAAAAAGAAGCAAAAGTTCCCGATAGTTTACAAAAATATACCACAATAAAAGTTCCGTTAGAATCTGTCGTAGTCACATCAACAACAAATATCCCGTTCTTGGAAATGTTAGAAGTTGAGGATAAATTAGTGGGTTTCCCCCACACCGATTATGTGTCATCAGAAAAAACCAGAGTTTTAATAGACAAAGGTTCTGTTAAAAATGTAGGTGAAAACGAGAAATTAAACATCGAACAATTAATTGAAATTGCTCCGGAATTAATTGTCACTTTTGGTGTAGATAATAATAATCCGGCATTGGAAAATTTGAAAAAAAGTGGATTAAACGTTTTAATCCAAGCCGATTGGATGGAACAATCTCCACTGGGAAAAGCAGAATGGATCAAGCTTTACGGTGCTTTATTTGGCAAGGAAGAAAAAGCAAAGGAATTATTTGATAAAATTGTTATGAGTTACAATCAGGCAAAAAAATTAGTTGCTGATAAACCTGCAACTTCAACCGTATTATACGGTTCTATGTATCAGGATGTTTGGTATGTTGCAAAAGGAAATAGCTGGGTGGCGCAATTTATGAAAGATGCCCACGCAAATTATTTATGGGCAGATTTAAAAGGAACAGGAAGTGAAGGATTGTCTTTTGAAAAAATATTAGTAAAAGCTAAAACGGCGAATTTCTGGATTGCTTCAGGATCGTTTAAATCTTTAGCCGAAATTGAAAAAGCAAATCCGCATTATGGTCAGTTTGATGCTTTTAAAAATAAAAACGTTTATACATTTGAGGGTAAATTTGGAGCGACAGGCGGAACCGTTTATTATGAATTGGCTCCAAGCCGCCCGGATTTAGTTTTAAAAGATTATATCAAGATTTTTCATCCTGATTTATTGCCAAGCTATGAATTTACTTTTGCATCTAAATTAAACTAAGTTCATTGACAAATAAAAAGCGAAATATAATCCTGTTTTCCATACTTGGTCTGGCACTTTTGTTTATGTTTTTTCTGGACGTAAGTTTGGGATCAGTTACAATCCCGTTCAGGGAAGTTTATACCAGTTTAACAGGCGGTCAGGCAAGTAAATCGACATGGGAATATATAATTATTAACTATCGGTTACCTAAAGCAATAACGGCTTTTTTAGTTGGAGTAGGATTATCTATAAGCGGATTGTTAATGCAAACCTTATTTAGAAATCCGCTTGCAGGACCGGATGTTTTAGGTCTAAGTTCAGGATCAATTTTAGCAGTTGCAATTGTAATTTTAGGTGCAGGATTATTGCCATCCTTTTTAAATTCAATTTTACTATCACCTTACGGGCTTGTATTGGCTTCGACATTAGGGAGCGTTTCGGTTTTATTACTCGTTTTACTAGTTGCACAGCGTTTGCGAAATACAATGGCAATTTTAATTGTGGGACTCATGTTTGGGAGTTTTACCAGTGCTATTGTTGGGGTTTTAACCTATTTTAGTTCAGCAGAACAATTGCAAAAATTTACTT
Organism: Flavobacterium sp. FlaQc-47; assembly: GCF_044006475.1. Classification (NCBI taxonomy): domain Bacteria; kingdom Pseudomonadati; phylum Bacteroidota; class Flavobacteriia; order Flavobacteriales; family Flavobacteriaceae; genus Flavobacterium; species Flavobacterium sp. FlaQc-47. The sequence goes on from NZ_JBIPCQ010000005.1 coordinate 377,689, forward strand.
TTTGGTCATTAGGCAGTCTTGGAAATCTTTCCTGGACATCAATTGTTGTTTTGGCGGTTTGTGTAGGTATTGGTTTGCTTTTAAGTGCAGGCAGTATAAAACCTTTAAATGCCTTGCTTCTTGGTGAAAATTACGCAAAAAGTATGGGCTTGAATTATAAAAAAGCGAGATTGACAATCATATTTGCAACAAGTATTCTGGCGGGCAGCATAACGGCTTTTGCGGGTCCAATTGCGTTTATAGGATTAGCGGTTCCGCATATCGCAAAGCTTACTTTTCAAACCAGTAATCACGCAGTTTTGTATTGGAGCACTTTTTTCTATGGCGGAATAATTATGTTATTTTGCGATATTGCCTCGCAATTACCGGGATTAGATACCACATTGCCAATCAATGCAATCACTTCAATCATTGGAGCGCCGGTTGTAGTCTGGTTGTTAATGCGAAAAAGAAATTTTAAGTAAAAACTTACATATATTTCGTAATATTGCTTTTTAACACATAGAAACATAGTTTTTATTTCAATTAAAAAGATTAATGATTACTCAGAAATATTTGGATGAATTAACATATGAAGTTTTAGGAGCTTCAATAGAAGTGCACAAAATAATTGGAAAAGGGTTACTTGAAAATGTTTACCATCAGTGCTTAAAAGAAGAACTCTCACAAAGAAAATTAAATTTTTTCACAGAGATGCGAGTCCCAATTCTATATAAAGAGAAGGAACTAGTCGCAGATTTTAGATGTGATTTATTTGTTGAAAATTGTTTGGTAGTAGAACTGAAAACAGTTTCAGAAATAAATGCAGTGCATCAAGCTCAACTTCTAACTTACATGAAGCTTTTAAAGGCACCAAAGGGAATAATAATTAATTTTAATTGCTTTAATATCTTTAAAGAAGGTCAAAAAACATTTGTGAATGAATATTTCAGATTACTTCCAAAATATTAGCACTGAAGCTATGTTTAATTTACAAGTAAATTTTAATTTTCCTTTTTTAATAATACAAAGAAACCTATGTTTCTATGTGTTTAAAAAATAAATCAGCATAAAAAAACTCAGCAACTTAGTATCTAAGAACCTTAGCAACTTTAAAAAATGAAAAATATCTTAGAAACCTCAAATTTAACCATTGGCTATAAGTCCAAAAAAGCAACTGTAACCATTGCAGAAAATTTGAATTTGAATTTAAAATCAGGAAAACTCATTTCATTAATAGGAGCAAACGGTATTGGAAAATCGACTTTGTTACGCACTATTACAGGGATTCAGCAATCTTTAAAAGGAGAAGTTTTGCTGAATGATAAAAATATAAACAGCTATAAACCTTTAGATTTAGCACAAAATTTAAGTTTGGTTTTAACCGAAAAGTTGCCGCCAAGTAATCTTTCCGTATTTGAATTAGTTGCATTAGGACGTCAGCCTTATACCAACTGGATTGGTACTTTGACCGAAACTGATATTGAGAAAGTTCAGGAAGCATTAGCTTTAACTCAAATCGAACATTTGGCTCAAAAAAAACATTACGAAATCAGCGACGGACAATTACAAAAAGTTTTAATTGCAAGGGCTTTGGCACAAGATACTCCGCTGATTATTTTAGATGAACCTACAACACATCTTGATTTATTACACAAAGTTTCATTGTTCAAATTACTAAAAAAGCTAACGCAGGAAACTCAAAAATGTATTTTGTTTTCGACACATGATATTGATTTGGCGATTCAGTTAAGCGATGAAATGATTATTATGACAACAGATTTAATAGTTCAGGACGAACCATGTTATTTAATTTCAAAAGGAAGTTTCGCCACTTTATTCAAGGATGAAAATATTGTTTTTGATGCAGATAAAGGGAAGTTTGTGATCACTTAGTTTTTTTAATTATTACTTCAAGATTAATATCATTCTATTAATAAGTCCCAGCGGGACGTTATATTTATAGAAGAAATAAAACGGATTTAATAGAACCCCATCGGGGTGAAATATTCATCAAAAAAAAATTAAGATATCGCTCTGCTAGAGCTTATTTGCAGGCTGATTTTTTTGCTATAAATATTACGCTCCTCCAGAGCTTAGCGATTTTGAGTTATTCTGCAAGGTTTTTTTCAACCTTGTAGGTATGGTATTGAAAAGTGTTTTTAATCAAAATCTAGTTTATATCTACAAGGTTGAAAAAACCTTGCAGGAAATCGGTTTTATAAAATTCGATTCAACACCAAAACAAATAAACGATTAAACCTTCAATCCAATTTGCCTCTTAGCTTCTCCAACCACAAAAGCCACGGAATTTGCAATATTAAAACTTCGGATTAATTTTGACATTGGAATCGTTAAATGATTTTCGAAACGTGCCAAAACTTCCTGGCTCAAGCCAACACTTTCCTTCCCGAAAACCAACCAGTCTCCATCCTGGAAATCAGTTTCAAGATATGATTTATCGGCATGGGAACTCATTAAAAAAACACGAGATTGATCCGGAATCTGACTGATCCATTCTTCAATGTTTTGATATTCGGTAACGTCAAGATGTACCCAATAATCCAAACCGGAACGTTTCAGGTTTTTATCATTAATCACAAACCCAAACGGATGAATTAGGTGTAATCTACTTTCTGTGCCCACACATAACCGACCAATATTTCCGGTATTATTTGGGATTTCCGGTTCTACAAGAACAACGTTTAGCATTATCGTTTATTTGGTTAATTGTTTATTTGTTTGATCGTAAATTAAAGAATTATCTAATTTTCAAATTGATACATTTTCTAATTAGTCTCATTCTCTAATTTAAAATCGGGAACTTCAATAATTTCTCCGGCTTTCAGGTTTTGCAAATATACATTTCCTATACGAACCCGAACTAATCGCAAAGTGGGAAAACCAACCGCAGCGGTCATTTTCCTGACCTGACGAAACTTTCCTTCATTCACCGTTATTGATGCCCATGAAGTTGGTCCGTGTCTTTCATCTCTTATTTTTTTTGCTCTTGGTCCAAAATCAGGAATTTCAGTAACAATAAAAGCAGAGCAAGGTTTGGTTTTGTATTTTCCGCCATCAAAACCTATTTCAACACCTTTTTGTAATTGTTCAATGGCTTCGGGAGTAATAACGCCGTCGACCTGAACATAATATTCTTTATCGACTTTTTTGCTTCTTATTTGTTCGCTTACTTTTCCGTCCGTAGTGAGTAAAAGCAATCCTTCAGAATCTTCGTCAAGTCTGCCAATCGCCATTGTCCCTTCCGGAAAATCGTGTAATTCGCCTAAAAGCTTTTTCTTTCTTTTTAATTCATAGATAAATTGGCTCAAATAGCCATACGGTTTAAAAAGAATGAAGTGTCTGTGCATGTTTGCTTTTTTGTGGCAAAGATAGTTTTGTTTGATAAGGAATTAAAATATTGGTCAAATAAACCAAAAGCAATGTTAAAGCACTTAATTTTTAGCGTGAGAATTCGTAATATTATAATACTAACGCTAAAATATAAAATTATGGAAACTAATAATTTAGGATCAAAAAAGATAAATGGAGTACAAAAAGACATAGACGAATCTAAAGGAAAAAATATTTCTCATGATAAAGAATCTCACAAATCAGAGATGAAAAAAGAAGTTGTAACAGATCAGGATGGAAATAAAGAAGTTGTAGAGAGAGCCAGAAATGAGAACGAAGAAATAAAAAAAGTTCCGGACAACTCTGGAAACACTAAAGAAAATGGCAATCGCGGAGTGGCTACAGAAGAGGAAGCGCAAAAAACCGTAGAAAACAAAGACAGAAACTCAGATGTAACACCAAATCGATATCCTAATTCTGATCCTGAAAGTCATAAAGACAGAGGAAATATGAAATTAGATGAAGAATAATTCTCTTTAAATAATAAATTTTTTGCTGGTTTCAGGGCTTTTTTTCTAAAATAACATTTGATTGGCAAACTGCGTTAATGTTATTCTAAAACGCTGTTTCATGGAGATTACCGGTTAATATCTTTGTAAATTGTAGTACAAATTTAAAATATATTAAATATGGCACTTTTAGAAAACAAAGTCGCTTTTGTATCCGGTGGAGGTTCAGGAATTGGACGTGCAGTGGCAGAAGCTTACGCTCGCGAAGGAGCAAAAGTAGTACTTTCAGATATTAACGTTGAACACGGTGAAGCAACTGTAAAAATTATAAAGGATAATGGTGGAGAAGCTTTTTTTGTAAAAGGAGATTCATCAAGCGCAAGCGACAATAAACATATGGTTGAAGTTACTGTTTCTAAATATGGCCGACTTGATATTTCCTGTAATAACGCAGGAATGGGTGGTCCGGCGAAACCAACGGGAGAATATGAACCGGAAGCATGGGATAAGGTAATTGCCTTAAATTTAAGTGGTGTTTTTTATGCCTGTCGTTATCAGTTAGAACAAATGGAAAAAAATGGAGGAGGAAGTATTGTCAACATTGCCTCTATACACGGGCAAGTTGCAGCACCATTAAGTCCGGCATATACAGCGTCAAAACATGGCGTTGTAGGTTTAACTAAAAATATAGCTGCCGAATACGGACAAAAAAATATTCGTTGTAATGCAATTGGTCCGGGTTATATTGAAACTGCTTTATTAAAAGACAATCTTAACGATGAGGCTATGAGCGCTATTGCAGCAAAAGCACCAATGAACCGTTTAGGAACCTCAGAAGAAATTGCAGAATTAGTAGTTTTTCTAAGTTCTGAAAAATCTTCTTTCACAACCGGAAGTTACATAATTGCAGATGGTGGATACACCGCAATTTAAAGTTTTTCGTATAATTAATATGAGGCTGTCTTGATTCAAGATAGCCTTTTTTATTGCTTTTAATGAATTAAAATAAAGTTTTATCTTGTTAAAAACATGTGGCTGAGTGAATTCTCACAATAATAGATAATGCCGTAAAGTCAATGTATGTGTATTAATTGTTTAATTAATTTGTCAATAAAATGGCTTTTGTTACCAGATGTTCATAATATGCGAAACAATAAGTTTATGGTTTCACAATATTGGCTTAACTTTAGAGTCTATAAATTTGACCTATAAAAACTCTATTTTTTAAACGTATGAAAAACAATTACTCTGTACGCCATTTTATGGCTTTTTTAAGTTTTTTTTGTTGCTTGTCGGGCAATTTATTTGCTCAGACAATGCCAGCGGCACAAGCATTGCCATATACACAAAATTTTAATGGGTTAGCTGCTACCTCTACAACTTATCCTTCAGGTTTTCAGGGATGGACAGCGGGAATAGCTCCTGGTGCAACTTTTTTAACCGGAGCGACTATGACTGCTGACAGAGCTTTATTTGCCAGCAGTACAGCGGTTACCAATAGCGGTAATTTTCACAACTATGATGGTAAAATTGGATTTTTGAACACAGGTTCACTTGATTTGGCTATCGGTTTTGCATTTACCACTACAGGACAAACGAACATACAGGTTAAATTTGATGCAATGACAATTCGTAATCCTTATGATGTACCGCCAACTACTACTAATACTCGTATTAACGAAATGGTTTTGCAATATAGAGTAGGAACTACTGCTGTTTTTACAACATTATTACCCACTGCTTATTCTAACAATGATGTAAAACAAATAACGGCTGTTACAACTCCACAAAATGTAAAAACAATAAAAGTAACATTACCGGCAGAGTGTGATAATCAGCCTGTCGTGCAAATAAGATGGATTTCCAGACAAGTTTCTGGTGGAGGTGCCCGTCCTTCTTTTGCCATTGATAATATTGATATCAGAAGTGATATTACGGCTCCGGTAAATGAAGCCGGTTATCCAAAAGCAGAAAATATTTTATCCGGAGGTTTTGATTTCTCTAATAAATTAGATGAGCCGGGTAAAACATATTTTGTTCTATTACCTTCAGGAAGTGCAGCGCCAACAGTTGCTCAAATTAAAGCAGGTAATGGTGCTGATGATCTTGCGGCTTTACAATCAGGACTTTTAGATATTGCTGATCAATCTCAGGTGTATTCTAAAACTTTATCTGGTTTAGCACTTAATACAGCTTATTCTGTTTTCTCTGTTTCAGAAGATCTTTTTGGAAATATTCAGGCAGTTTCTAATCAATTAGATGTTACAACATCAAGTGTTGTGGTTCCGTCTTTATCAACCACAATTAATACTCTTGATTTAGGATTTTCAGAAGCTAATTATGATTCAAATATAGCAACTTACCAAATTCAGGGAAGTAATGTTTCAACCAATGTAATTGTTACTGCTACCGGAAATTTTACAATTTCAGCCGACGGTATTACTTTTGGAACTTCATTGACATTTCCGGCTTCAGCTTTTGATTTAAATGCAACGCCAACTGTTTATGTTAAAGGAACTCCAAGTGCTATAGGTAGTTTTTCAGGACAAATATCTCATGAAACAACTGGTGCAACTACCAAAACAATAACATTGACAGGAACAGGAATTAATCCTTATGTACAAGGTTTTAATGATGCAAATGTTTTGACAAATAGCGGTTGGATGCAATATAATGTTGCAGGTCCTCTTAATAAATGGACACCAACTACCGTGGCAAGAAATATAAATTCTGGTGCAGGTGCAGTAATTATGAATGGATATTCTGATACAGGAGCTAGTAAAGACTGGTTGGTTTCGCCGAAATTACGTTTGGATAATTTTAGTCAATTTCCTTTACTATCCTTCTTCTCTCGTAAATTTTATGCAGGAACTGATTTAAAATTAATGGTTTCTACAGATTACGATGGTAAAAGCAGTCCTGAAACGGCAACGTGGACAGAATTACCGGGTAATTTCCCAACCACTACAGGAACTTATGCGCAATCACAATTTATAAATTTAAGCAATTATAAAACCAATCATACCTACCTTGCCTGGGTTTATGTTACTACAGCCGGAGGTACAAATAATGCCGCTGAATGGTCACTTGATGACGTAGCGATTACAAACGAAATAGGTTATGTAGCTGCAAATCCTATTTTAGATTTTGGAGATGTATTGCCAAATTCAGTTTCTGCAAGTCAGTCGTTTGTTTTTAAAGCAAGCGGTTACAATGATATCACAATTACAGCTCCTTCAGATTATCAAATATCTTTAGATGATACTACATTTCAAACTAGTATTATTGTTACTGATGCAGATGCAGCAGCAGGAAAAACAGTTTATGTTAGATTTACGCCTTCAGTAAAAGCATTAAAGATTTCGGGAGTGTTTACAGTAACAGGAACTTCATTAAACAAAACCATTGGTTCTGTAACCGGATCTTCCATTCCAAAAGCAGATACTTTTGATATTGTAAGCTACAACTTGGAGTTTTTTGGTACAGCTGTTAAAGGTACTGACGGAGTAGAATTTGGTCCAACTGATAATGCTTTACAAATTGAAAATGTTGCTAAAGTAATGAACAAACTTAATGCAGATGTTTATGTAGTTCAGGAAGTATCTGATGAACCTGCTCTAGATGCTTTGATACAAAAAATCAGTATCAACGGAAAAACATTCGACAAAACGATTTCAACATCATGGTCTTATTCTTTTAATCCGGCAGACCCTAATTTTCCTCCTCAAAAATTAGTTGTAATCTATAATACGCAAACAGCAACTGTAACAGATACCCGCGTAATGTTTAAGGATTTATATGATGAGGTACGTGCGGGAACGACAACTTTACCAAATTATCCAGGCGGTAATGGAGCAAGTTTTTTCTCTTCAGGACGTTTGCCATACATGGTTCAGATCGAAACAAATCTTGGCGGAGTTAAAAAACTGCTTAATTTAGTTGATATTCATGCACGCGCCAATAGCGGATCTGATATTGCCAGATATAATATGCGTAAATATGATGCTCAGGTTTTAAAAGACAGTTTAGACCTTTACTATGCAAATTCTAATTTAGTTATTTTAGGAGATTATAATGATGATGTAAAAGCATCAGTAATTACGCCAAATCCTTCGTCTTACAAAATGTTTGTGGATGATCAGGTAAATTATAATGCCCTTACTTTAGGTATTAGTCAGGCTGGAGCTTTTAGTTATTTAAGTTCAAGCGGATTCCTTGATCATATTATGATTTCTAATGAATTAAACGATGATTACATTCAAAATTCAATTGCCGTTTATGATCCGCGTACAGATATTGCAAATTATACCAATACAACTTCTGATCACGGACCTGTAATTGCACGTTTTGAACTAAAAGCGACAAACTTGTCTACAATTGATTATGAAACCAAGAACGGATATTTTGTACAAGCATTCCCTAATCCAACAACGGATGTTTTAAATGTTGTTGTAAAAGCGAATAATGATAAAATTCTGAAGTTAAATCTATATGACATTTCAGGACATTTAGTTACGAAGCCTGTTGAAATAAATGCAAATCAGGATTTAAGTACAACTGTTATTCCTGTAAATTATTTACAATCGGGAATCTATGTTTATACTTTGACTGAAAATAATAAAATTGTCTATAAAAGTAAGATTATAAAGAAATAAGTAATTCTTAAAAATGTAAAAGAGGCATTCGCTACGGTGAATGCCTCTTTTTTTATACTTTAAAATAAAGTTTTGAATTTTTCTAAATCAAGATCAGGATTTATATTGTAAAAATAATTTAATTGCCATTGTTGTGTTTTTTGAGCCTGTTTATTTGTCGTTTCATCCCAGGGCGGATAAATTCTTGTCGCTCTTTTTCCTTCTTTAAACTCCGTTGAAAAAATTCCTTTTTCAAGAAGAATATTTTTGGGAAAAATAAATTGTCCCAGTAAATTATTCTTTCTAACGTTTACAATTACGAAATCAATTGTGTCTAAGAAATCAAAAGGTGCAATGATTCCCATTACATTACGTTTCCATAAAGTGACAAACTGACCCGTTTTTGTCGGAGTTATTTTTGCTGCTCTGTAACAAATGTTTTTTTCGTTTATTTGAAAATGATAAGCATCATAATCAGCACTTTCAGCTTCCCGCTGAGGTTCTGTAGCATTAAAATTGCAACAATCATAAACCAATTCTTTAACGGTAATGAGATCTTTAGGCAATGATTTTAGATCATTCCAATTGTTTGTGATTGCCATTTATCGAGATTCTTTTGAAGTTATTTTGTAAAATTAGCACAAAAAGAACTTTAAAAAGAAACATTCAAACCAAAATTCAATCCCCATTGAAATTGATTAAAAGATTGATTGTTTAATGGATTGATGTAATAATTCATAGCAGGTTCAACAAAAACATTCGTCTTTTTATACACACGATATTGCAAAGTACTGCTTAGAGTAGAACCATACACATAATCATTCGCATTCACATTCTGACCAATTGAATTACCATCTAAAGCCACATTATTCGAAATCAATTTCCCCACAAATCCACCTGTATTCAAATTAATACTGGCTTTGTTTTTGCTAAAAACAGAATACGAAACTTCTAAAGGCATTTCGATATATCGTAAGTTCTGATCTAAATTTCCACTTTGAATATTATTACTTTCGATATTATTTTGTTTCAAAGCATTTGCAGTAGCTGTAGGTACAAATACAACATCAGAACTTGCTGCGATTCGCGGAGCAGCAGCCGTTGTATTCATATTAAAATAATCATTAGAACTAAAAAAAGAATTATTTTTCGCACTTAAATACGAAACATTTGCCACACTTTGTCCTAGTTCATTTATTTTGAAACCAGAAGCGACAGCCCACTTTTTGTTGATTTTATACTTGGTTTTTACACCGTAAGAATTACTTTGTTTAGAATCATTTGCGTTACCTAAGGTTTTATCATTTTTATAATTTTCAGAATTTGCTACTCCGGCAAAAACTTCAACAGCCCATTTTTCAGCATTAGAAACAGGATTTTTTTCCTTTTCTGTTTTTTCTTCAGGGGTTTTTGGAGTGATAATTCCTTTTTCTAAGTTTTGAAGTTCTGCTAATTGAACAGAATCCTGCTGGCTTAAAACATCATTAAATTTTGAATTGCTTTTTTGGTTACTGGCAATTGGTTTCTCTGTTATTAAGCTTCCGCTATTTTGTTTTGTATTACTTTCAACTATAGTTTTTTGAATCTCGTTCAAATTTGATTTTGAAGTATTAGAAGCAATATTATAGCTGTTTTTTGAAGCCGATTGATCTTCAAAAAATGATTTGGACAATTGATTTTTTGAAGTTGGATTAAATGGATTTGTTTTGCCAAAAGTTTTTTCAGCTAAAATTTTATCCGAAGCTTTTTTATCAGCACTTGCAATCTGGTTTTTTGAACCAGAATTGAATCCGTTTTTCTGATTTGAAACAGAAGTCTTTTTAGTTAAAGCCGCATTAGAAACTTTTTCATCAACATTCACAATTTGATTTTGTGAACCAGAATTGAATCTATTTTTCTGATTTAAAACAGAAGTCTTTTTAGTTAAAGCCGCATTAGCAACTTTTTCATCCACATTCGCAATTTGATTTTGTGAACCAGAATTAAATCCATTTTTTTGATTTGAAACAGAAGTCTTAGTAGCTAAAGCCGTATTAGAAACTTTTTCATCCACATTCGCAATTTGATTTTGTGAATTAGAATTGAATCCGTTCTTTTGATTTGAAACAGAAGCTTTTTCGGCTACAGCCTGATTACTGTCTAAAGTGCTATTAATTGATGTTGGATTTAATACATCAAAATTATTTTTGATTTTGGTATCAGAATGAGCAACTGCCGTTTTTTGATTTTTATTTTGTTGTGAATTTTCAACTGGATTAATCTTGTTTCCTACAGATGAAACTGATTCAGGATCATTTGATTTTTTTTCAGAAGTTGTAATTTCTAAAGCATTATTTTCAGGAACAGAGATTGTTTTATTTGTATTTGATTTGTTTTTTTGATCATCAAGAACAACACTATTATCGAGAGCATCATTTTTTATAGTTTTGATTCCTGAAGCAGAGTTAAAATGTAAAACAGAAGGAAGCATTAATCCTAATAATAAGCATGCCGCAGCCGACCACCAAAGAATAGCTCTTTTCTTCTTTTTAGGTTTATCTAGTTTTTCCTCAATTTGCCCCCATAATTCCGGCGGTGGAACACTTGAAAAGTCTTCCATTGATGAAAAAATATCTTCTATATTTTGCTTTTTCATGCTATTTTAAAATTTTTTATGCTCAGTATTCTTTTTTGCAATAGTTGCTTGGCGCGGTTTAAATTTGATTTTGATGTTCCTTCGGAGATTTTTAATAATTCGCCAATTTCTTTGTGTTTCATTTTTTCAAAAACATACAAGTTAAAAACCGTTCGATATTGATCTGGTAAATCCCGGATATATTCTAATAATTTTTCTTGTTCTATCGGTATCGGGTCTAATTCTTCCTCCTCAATAAAATCCGTATCAGGATCAAAAACATCTAAAAAAAAGCTTTCTTTCTTTTTTTTGTTTAAAGTTTCAAGCAGTTTATTAATGAAGATGCGTTTTAACCAGCCTTCAAAACTTCCCTCAAATTTATACTGACTTATTTTTTGAAAAACAATGACAAATGCTTCCTGAAAAACATCCTTAGCATCATCTTCGTTTTTCATATACTTTAGGCAAATACCATATAAAACAGGAGAGAACAACTGATATATTTTCAGTTGTCCCTCTCTGTCATTTTTTATGCACAGCCTAATGTATTTTTCTAAATCGTCTTTCAAAAAAGTGGTGTTGTTTGGTTTTGCAAAAATAGTCCTTATAAGCTTATAAAACTATCTTTTAAAAATAGTACGGGCTGCGTCTTCATTATTACTAACAATTGTTAGGTTTTGATTGTCAAGGTTTTCTATAACATAAGTCTTCCCTTCAAAGGTAATTAAGTCATGTTGCGACTTGTCAAAAAAGCCAGTGCCTTTTTCTACCTGATACTTACTGTTTCTAATTTCAACATCATTTTTGTAAGTGATAACACGACCGTTTGATGTAAATACCACCTTTTTGCTAAATCCAATAGTTTTGGGAGTTGCCGTGTACGGATTGCTGGTTCCTCCCGTCGATTTTTCCCAGATCCAGGTGTTTACAATTGATCCTGAACCTGCGTTTGTTGATTCCAGGGAATAAGCCGAAGAAAAAAGGCAGGACACAACAATAAATAATAAGAATTGTTTTTTCATAATTTAGATTATTTTAAAGCTGTAATTTTATCCTGAATCGCTTTCTTGAAAACCTTTATTTCAGCACTTTGATCTGCAGTATCAGTATTATCGATAAAAACTTTAGTTGTTAAGGCACCTTGACGAAGTTCAAAATAAACACCGCCATGATCAGCCGTATCCGGAGTTCCGTAAGTTTTAGTCTGACCTTTTAAGTTTAAAATCTCCGTAGGTACATTTTTAAGGAAAAGCGTGTAATCACCTTTTTTAGTTGTTGCAGTATATCTGTATTGGTTAAAATCATAACCTCCGGCAGCAACATTTAAGAATTTTAGAATGTTGAAATCATTTATTTGATAAAATTTTTGGCAATCAGCACCAGTACATTGTTTGCTAAAAGTTCCTACCACAATATTATCAGTAGTTTCAGTAGTTTTATTAAAAAGAATTTGTTTTCCTGTTCTTGGAATTAAAATAAAATCTGAAGGATAACTTGGTCCTTGCGTTAGCGTTTCTCCAGCCTGAGGTGCTTTTTCATAATAATTAATCAGGATTTCGCACTTGTTTTCTACTATGCTTGTTATTTTAATCGAATATCCATTTGTTGGTTTTAAACCTGCAAAAAGTCCAACTAAAATTTCTTTAGTAAAATCGATAGGAGTATTGTTACTATTAGGACAGCCAGTTTCATTTTTTGTGAATAAAACTTTCATTGTTTCCTCAGACCCAACTAAAACAGGAGTTGGATTATTAGGCAGCGTTTTGACACTATATGAACATAAAAGTGGAAATCCTGTAAAAACTTTGTCTTCGCTGGCTCCGCAATCTACATTTAAATCATCATTATTAAGAGAACAGGCACTGAATCCAAAAGCGATAAACAAGCTTAACATTAATTTTTTCATGGTAAAATTTTAATAGGTTATATATGGTAGATGTGCATTATTTGAAATGGTTGCGTGAAAAAAATAATTTTTCTGCGTAATTGTTAAATAGACTGCGTTCTCTTAAATGTTTATAAAATTTAGAATAGTTACTAATTAGTGAAATTTCAATTTTAAAATTATGCACTACGTATTATTCCTTACTTTTACTTTAAAAAATAAAGTTAGATATGTTTGATTTTTTGCCTTATTTACTGGCTTTTATTGTGGCATTATTCATAGGTGTTTACTTAGGGAAAATGCTGTTTTCGGCTAGGTCTCAATCAGAAAAAGTAAGTTTAGAAGAACGGTTGAATGCGCACATCAATCAGTTGCAAATGCAGAAAGAGCAATTTGAAAGAGAACGGATTATTTTTGAAAAGCAACTTCATTTATCTGCATCAGAAAAAGAAAACATCAGAACCGAAAAAGACAGTCTGGCAATTCAGCTTTCTAAAAAAGAAGTAGATTTTGAAAATTTATGGGAACGCCATAAAGAACAAAAAAGCGAGATAACAGAGCTGCAGGAAAAATTTACCAAAGAATTTGAAAACTTAGCCAATAAAATTCTCGAAGAAAAATCAGCAAAATTTACGGAACAAAATAGCGAGAACATGAAAAGTATCTTGCTTCCGTTGCAGGATAAAATTCAGTTTTTTGAACAAAAAGTAGAACAAACCCATAAAGAAAGTATTGATTACCATGCAGCATTACGCCAGCAAATTATTGGCTTAAGCGAAATGAATGCACAAATGAGCAAAGAAACCCTAAACCTGACCAAAGCCTTAAAAGGCGATAATAAAATGCAGGGAAATTGGGGAGAACTTGTTCTGGAGCGTGTTTTAGAAAAATCAGGCCTGGAAAAAGGGCGTGAATACGAAGTCCAGCAAAGTTTTGTAAATAACGAAGGAAACAGAGTTTTTCCAGATGTTGTCATCAATTTACCCGATGGTAAAAAAATGATTGTCGATTCTAAAGTTTCCTTAGTTGCCTATGAAAAATGGATCAACGAAGAATCTGAAATTCTTAAAACAGAGTACTTAAAAGAACACGTGAATTCTATTAAAAGACACGTAGAGCAACTGGGTAATAAAAATTATCATGATTTATACCAAATAGAAAGTCCTGATTTTGTTTTGTTATTTATCCCTATAGAACCCGCTTTTGCCATTGCCTTAAACCAGGATTCCGGTTTATACAACAAAGCATTTGACCGAAATATTGTAATTGTTACGCCAACAACGTTATTGGCTACTTTAAGAACTATTGATAGTATGTGGGCAAATCAAAAGCAACAGGAAAATGCCTTTGAAATTGCCAGACAAGCCGGAGCATTATATGATAAATTTGAAGGTTTTGTAACTGATTTAGTCAGAATAGGAAACAAAATTAAAGATACAAAAACCGAATATGAAAACGCTATGAGCAAACTTGTTGACGGCAGAGGAAACTTAATTTCGAGTGTCGAAAAATTAAAGAAAATGGGAGCAAAGGCTAAAAAGTCACTTCCGGAAAATATTATTGCAAGAGCTTCAACTGAAGATGAAAATCAATTATTAAATTAAAACTTATGAAACGAATTTTACTGATTATCGCGGCAATGTGTGTGTTGGGTTTTGCAGCTTATTTTACTTTTATTTACTATGTTTCATACAGTGAAGGATATCGTTCCGGCGAATTAATCAGGATGAGCCACAAAGGCGTTATGATGAAAACCTGGGAAGGTGAATTGAGTCAGGGCGTTTCGGGATCGCAAATTTTTAGGTTTTCGGTTCTGGACAGCGATAAAAAAGTAATAGAACAATTGAATGAATTACAAGGTCAATATGTAAAATTGACTTATGTTGAACGATACAGAAATTTTAGCTGGTGGGGAGATTCCCATTTTTTCATCACGGCTGTTCAAAAAGAAACTTCCCCATTTAAATACAAATAAAATATGACTACAGACTTTAAACCGGTATCATCATCAAAAATCAGTATTTCAGAATTGATGTTGCCGTCGCATACTAACTTTAGCGGAAAAATTCATGGAGGATATATTCTGCAATTACTCGATCAGATTGCTTTTGCCTGTGCATCAAAATTTAGCGGTAATTATTGCGTAACGGCTTCGGTTGATACAGTCAATTTTTTAAAACCTATAGAAGTTGGAGAATTGGTAACCATGAAAGCTTCTGTAAATTATGTAGGCAGAAGTTCCATGATTGTGGGTATTCGCGTTGAAGCCGAAAATATTCAGACAGGAGCGATAAAACATTGTAATTCATCCTATTTTACAATGGTCGCCAAAGATAAAGAAGGCAAAAGCGTACCTGTTCCCGGATTAATTTTATCAAATTTAGATGAAGTTCGTCGTTTTAGAAAATGCATCAAACAAATTGAAGCTAAAAAAGAAGTGGAAGAACATGCTAAAATTACCAACGTAAACTCGATTGAAGATTTGGCAACTTTAGACAAGTATAATGTATTGATAGAAATAAGTTAGAAGATATAATCAAATTAAAATTTAGAAACATGGTAAAGTTTGGATATACAATTTTATATGTAGAAGATGTAGAAAAATCAGTTGCATTTTATGAAAGTACATTTGGATTTTCAAGAAAATTTGTAACACCCGAAAATGATTACGGAGAATTGATTACCGGTGAAACAACGATTTCATTCGCTTCAAAAAAATTAGCCGCTCAAAATTTAAGCGAAGGTTTTATCGAAAGCAGTTTAGACGATAAACCTTTTGCCATTGAGATAGGATTTATTACCGATGACGTGGCAGAATTGGTTCAAAAAGCAACTTCTTTTGGCGCAATAGTAGTAAAAGAACCGACACAAAAACCGTGGGGACAAATTGTGGCGTATGTCAGAGATTTAGACGGGTTTTTAATTGAGATTTGTACAGAAGTACAAGGATAAAAACTTTATATTTTAAGATATAAAATTTGTACTTCTTGGGAATAATACTGCCGATGGTTAATTTTTTACCAATATTTAATTCCTAACGGAATATTTCTGGTGAAGATTAATTATCGGTATTTTTTATGATTACAATAGAAGAAGTATTGATGATTTCAAATCAATATTTGGTAGCAAAAAAATATCTCGGAGAGATTAAATTTTGGTAGAAAAAATAATGCGACACGACAATTTTGTCCCGTAGGGACTATCCATTATAATTTGCAAAAAACATTTCACCAATCCCATTTCACATTTTACATTTTGCATCAAAAAACATTTCACAAATATTTAGCATAAAAATGACAACTGGCAACTTTAAATTTGCGTAACTTTAAATATAATCATTTGATTACTATGTTTTTCACGGAATATTGCCATTTTGTTTTTTAAATTTAATTTCAATAAAAAAAGCCGAATGACGTAATTGTTTAATTGATGACGATTATGAAAAAAATTACTGCATTAATGTTACTTTTTACCGCGTTCTCTATACTTGCTCAGGATAAATTTAAAACGACTACAGCAACTGTAAATTTTGAAGCTTCAATTCCTTTTTTTGAAGAAGTTTCGGCGGTAAATAAGCTTGGAACAATAGTTCTGGAACCTGAAACCAGCACATTAATTTGTACTGTTGCTGTAAAAGATTTTCTTTTTAAAATGGATTTAATGCAAACCCATTTCAATCAGAATTACCTGGAAAGCAATCGATATCCAAAGGCTGTTTTTAAAGGTAAAATTGAAAAATTTGATCTAAAAAATGTCGACGGAAGTGAAAAAGAATATGAGGTAAAAGGTAAACTTTATCTTCACGGAAAATCGAAAATAATTGACATGAAAGCGTTGATAAAACGAGTTCCTGAAGGCATACAAATATCCTGTAATTATCCTATTTCAATCTCAGATTTTAATGTAGCAATACCTAGTGTTGTCGCAGGTAAAATTTCAAAAACAGCCAATACTAAATTAATCGGAGTTGTGAGAAGTGATGAAATAATGTATCTCACATTAAAGTGATTTAATTCAGGCAACTTGCGAGAGCACTTTCTAAATTGGTAAATTCAAATTGAAAACCCATTTTTTCCAGTTTCTCAGATGAAACCCTTTGACCTTCCAAAACAGCCAGGCTCATTTCGCCTAACACAATTTTTAGAACAAACTTAGGCGCTTTAGGCAGCCAGATTTTATATCCTAATAGGTTTGCCAAAGTTCTGGACAAGCTTTCATTTGTAGTATCGTCTGTTACGCAGGAATTATACGGACCGCTCATTTTATCGTCCTGAACTGCCTTTAAATAAATCTGACATAAATCATCAATATGAATCCAGGGAACATATTGTTTTCCCGTGCCTAAAATAGTGCCTAAGCCTAATTTAAAACTGGGCATAATTTTTTTAAGGAAACCTTCGTCTTTGCCCAAAACAATTCCGGTTCTCACTTTCACGGTTCTAATACCTAATGAATTTATTTTATCGACTGCTTTTTCCCATTCCTGACACGTTATGCCTAAAAAGTCATTCGCGGGTGCAGTGTTTTCTGTACAAATGGTATCATTGGTAATAGCGCCGTAAATCCCAACTGCCGATGCTGAAACAAAAGCATCAAGCGTTTTATTGTGTTTTTCTAAAATAGAAAATAGTAATTCAACAGGTTTTGTCCGGCTTTCAATAATGTCTTTCTTGCGTTTTTCTGTCCATCGTTTTTCTACGATTCCTTCTCCGGCAAGATGTATAATATAATCAGCATTTAAAATGGCTTCCTCATCAATATAATCCCGGGTTAAATCCCATTTGTAATACGTAATTGCTGGAGTATTTTTTCTGTCAGATCGGCTCAAAATAGAAACTGAAAAACCATTTTCTATCAATAAATCAGTTAGGTTTTTTCCTATGAATCCAGTTCCTCCGGTGAGTAAAATATTTTTAGCCATAATAGTTTATAATATATTTAACAACGTATTTTGTTTAACGATAAGTAAAGATACTTAAACATTGCGTACCTTTAAAGCAAAATTTAAATTTTAATAAGATGGAAGCTAAAAATAAGATAATCAGTAAAGAAGACATCGTTTCATTATATATGGATGAGGTTCTGGAAAAGGGACAGAAACCAAAATCAGTTTATCTTTTTGCAAAAGGGAACGATTTTACAGAAGCCGAATTTTATCCTTTTTTTGGAACTTTAGAAGCTTTGGAAAAAGAGATATTCAGAATGTTTTTTGAGAATTCGGTTAATTTATTGCATCAGCATCCGGATTATTCAGGTTATGATATGAAAAACAAAATGTTGAGTTTTTATTTCACCTTTTTCGAAATCCTGACTGCCAACAGAAGTTATGTTTTACAATCCTTAAAATTCGATAGAAATCCTCTAAAAAATTTAGCCCAGCTTTCAACGCTTCGGGACAGTTTTAAAGAATATGTTTCTGAAATTCTAACCGATGATTTTAGACTTGAATATGAAAAACTTCAAAAATTTCAGGAAAAAGGAATTCAGGAATCAGCTTGGTTACAATTAATGTTAACGATAAAATTTTGGGTTGACGATGAATCGCCATCTTTTGAAAAAACAGATATTTTTATTGAAAAAGCAGTAAATGCTTCGTTCGAATTAATGAATATCGCGCCACTTAATCATTTAATAGATCTTGGAAAATTTCTATTTAAAGAAAAAATATACAGTAAATCATGAAAACAATCGATTATATACCCACGTCAAAAATAGAAAGAGCCAGTAAATTGGTGCAAACCGGTGCAAAAGTAGGCGTGAACTACATAAAGCATTATGCCGAAAAAATGGTAAACTCTGATTTGACGCGTGACAAACTCAATGAAAATAACGCTGAAGACATTTACGACGGACTAAAAAGCCTGAAAGGAAGTGCTCTTAAAGTAGCTCAAATGTTGAGCATGGACAAAAACTTTTTACCTCAGGCTTATGTCGAGAAATTCTCATTGTCACAATTTTCTGTTCCGCCACTTTCGGCACCTTTGGTTTTAAAAACTTTCAAAACAAATTTTGGTAAAACACCTTATGAAATTTTTGACGAATTCAATGCAAATTCAGTTAATGCAGCGAGTATCGGACAAGTACATTTGGCTGTGAAAGACGGCAAAAAGTTAGCCGTTAAAATTCAATATCCCGGAGTTGCCAACAGCATTTCTTCAGATTTGGCTTTGGTAAAACCTATCGCTGTCAGAATGTTTAATCTGCAGGGAAAAGATTCTGATAAATATTTTAAGGAAGTTGAAGATAAACTGATCGAAGAAACCAATTATTTACTGGAACTAAAACAAAGTCAGGAAGTAGTTGAAGCTTGCAGTAAAATCGAAAATTTACTTTTTCCGAGTTATTATCCTGAGTTTTCATCAGAGAAAATCATCACAATGGATTGGATGACCGGAATTCATCTTTCAGAATTTACGGCAATAAATACAAACAAAGAAGTGGGAGACAAAATTGGTCAGGCACTTTGGGATTTCTATATGTACCAAATTCACGTGTTGCGAAAAGTTCACGCAGATCCGCATCCCGGAAACTTTTTAGTAGACGATCAAAACCATTTGATTGCATTGGATTTTGGATGTATGAAAAAAATTCCGGATGATTTTTACGTGCCTTATTTTGAATTAATCAATAAAAATGTAATTACAGATAAAGCCCTTTTCAATCAGAAATTATTTGAATTGGAAATTCTTCGTCCGGACGATACTCCAGCCGAAATTGAATATTTTACAGAGATGTTTCATGATTTATTATCACTTTTTACGAAACCTTTCCAAAACGAAACTTTCGATTTTGCCGATGAAACTTTCTTTGAAAGCATTGCAAAATTAGGTGAACGTTTTTCAAACGATACCAATCTTAAAAAAATGAACGGAAATCGTGGTTCTAAGCATTTCATTTACATGAACAGGACTTTCTTTGGTTTATATAACTTAATGTTTGACTTAAAAGCGAAGATTGTAGTAAGTAATTATGTGAAGTATTAGGAGCTATTTCCTGCTATCCGCTATATCTTTTGTGGCGAACCCCGCCACAAAAGGATATCGCTTCTATCAGGGCTAGGGATTTAGGTTTTTGTAATAATTTTTTTCTCATAAAGTAACCATAAAGTATGTCATTTCAAGGAACGAGAAATTACATCCACTACTCGCCAACAGTGCGTTCTCAGTATGTGTAATTTCTCGTTCCTCGAAATGACAATATTGTCGATAAACTTTGTGTTAGTTTTATCGTTAAAGTAACCACAAAGCGTGTCATCACAAGTCAAAATAAAAATCTGAAAATCTGCGAGAATAAAAAAAACAAATCCATTATAAATGAGAAATATATTAATTATTGGAGGAAGTAAAGGAATTGGAAATGCGGTTTTACTGCAGCAGCTTGAAACCAATATAGTCTATAATATAAGCAGAACTGTACCTGAAATTAGCCATAACAATCTAAATCATTTCAGTTTAGACGTCCTTAAAGATGAACTTCCTGATATTGAGAATATTGATGTTTTAATTTATTGTCCCGGATCAATTAATCTCAAACCTATTTCGGGTTTAAGCGTTGATGATTTCAGGAATGATTTTGAAATCAATGTAATTGGTGCTGTAAAAGCGATCCAGAAATATTTACCTGTTTTAAAACGAGGTAACAAACCATCAATTGTTTTATTTAGCACCGTTGCCGTAAAGTTAGGAATGCCTTTTCACGCCAGTATTGCAACTGCAAAAGCAGGTGTCGAAGGTTTGACAAAATCGCTTGGAGCCGAGTTAGCTTCAACAATTCGTGTCAATGCAATTGCGCCTACCATTACCGAAACGTCACTTTCGGCTTCGATTTTACGAAACGATCGTATGAAAGAAAACATGGTCGAACGTCATCCAATGAAAAGTTATTTAAAAGCTGATGAAGTGGCTAATATGGTTGATTTTCTGATTTCTGAAAAAGCGAGTTCAATTTCAGGTCAAATTTTTGAAATGGATTACGGATTGGTGACTTTTAAAATGTAACACTTATGAAAATTCTCTTAACAGGTGCAACAGGTTATATAGGGAAACGTTTGTTGCCTATTTTAGTAGCGCAGGGAAACGACATAATTTGCTGTGTAAGAGATAAAAACAGATTTTATGTACCTGAAATTTTCCAACAGAAAGTACAGGTTATCGAAGTTGATTTTTTAGATAAAAATACATTAGCGTCAATTCCCTTAGATATTGATGCGGCTTTTTACCTCATTCATTCCATGTCCGGTCCTGATACTAATTATGATGAATTAGAAAGTACCTCGGCAAGTAATTTTACCGAGAGAATAAATCAAACCCAAGCACAGCAAATCCTTTATTTAAGCGGAATCGTAAACGATAAATCACTTTCAAAACATTTAGCATCGCGCAAAAATGTAGAAAGTATTTTAGGGCAATCTACCGTGCCACTTACCACTTTAAGAGCCGGAATTATTGTAGGTTCAGGAAGTGCTTCTTTTGAGATAATTCGGGATTTGGTCAATAAACTGCCTGTTATGATCACGCCAAAATGGCTCAATACAAAATGCCAGCCTATTGCGATAAATGATGTTCTGGAATTTCTCTCCAAATCACTTTTAAATCCTGTCACATACAATCAAAGTTTTGATATTGGCGGTCCTGATATTTTAACGTACAAAGAAATGTTACTGGCTTTTGCCGATGCGCAAAAACTGAAAAGATACATTTTTACGATTCCTGTTATGACGCCTAAATTATCGTCGTATTGGTTGTATTTTGTCACTTCTACATCCTACAAATTAGCGTCGGCTTTAGTAAGCAGTATGAAAGTCGAAGTAATTTGCAAAGATCATCGCATTAACGAACTTTTACATGTAAAACCTATGAGTTATAAGGAAGCGCTTTCACGTGCTTTACTTAAAGTGGGAGAAAATAATGTGGCGTCGAGTTGGAAAGATTCTCTGGTAAGCGGACGTTTTAGCACCAATATTTCCGAATATTTAAAAGTTCCAAAAAAAGGCTGTTATATCGATCGCAGGAAAAAAGAAATTGAAGACAGGGATTTTACCATCAATAAAATTTGGTCAATTGGCGGAGAAAGCGGTTGGTATTATGGAGATTGGCTGTGGAGTTTGCGCGGCTTTATCGATAAATTATTTGGAGGTGTTGGTTCACGAAGAGGCAGAACTAATAGAAACGATATTCATTCCGGAGATGCTTTGGATTTTTGGCGTGTTTTATATGCCAACAAACAAGAAGGAAAATTAATTTTATACGCCGAAATGAAATTACCCGGTGAAGCCTGGCTTGAATTCAAAATCATTCACAACACTTTATATCAGGCAGCGACATTTAAACCCAAAGGTATTTTAGGAAAACTATATTGGTATTCTGTTTTGCCATTTCATGGTTTTATCTTCAACGGAATGCTCAATAAATTGATTAAGTAGTTTTAGGAGCTATTTCATGCTATCCGCTATATTATTCATGCCAATCAGGAAAGCCTGTAATTTGTGCCGTTAGGCACTAAATATTGGAAGTTAATAGGAACCGGAATAAATCTAGCGTGCCGTAGGTACGCAATAGTTATCATTTTGTTGCGTACCTACGGCACGCTAATGTATTCTAATCTATTGTTAACTACCAATATTTAGTGCCTAACGGCACATTTCGACTCTTATTCGCATTGCTCTAATTATCAAAAAAGCTTGAATTAATGACATTGTGATCTCAGTTAATAGCTCTGCAAAAATTGGTAATTTTGCAGTATGTGTGATTTCTCCCTCCAGTCGAAATGACAAAATTTCGCAACAACAATTGGAATTTGGAATTTTAAAAATTTGGAATTTATTTAATTATCCCCTCCTTGTAAGTCGCAATAGCGCGATCTCTTGCAAAAGCATGATCCACCATTGGTTCGTTGTAACCCAAATCAAATTCAGGAATCCATTTGCGAATGTAGATTGCTTTGTCGTCAAATTTCTTTTGTTGAATTTCCGGATTAAAAACACGGAAATAAGGCGCAGCATCGCAACCTGTTCCTGCTGCCCATTGCCAGTTTCCTACGTTTGATGCTAATTCAAAATCGAGTAATTTTTCGGCAAAGTATGCTTCGCCCCATTGCCAGTTGATCAGTAAATGTTTGCAGAGAAAACTCGCTACAACCATACGGACACGATTGTGCATGTAACCGGTTTGGTTCAGTTGGCGCATTCCGGCATCAACTATTGGGTAACCCGTAGTTCCGGAGCACCAGCGTTTAAAATCATCTTCGTTATTGCGCCATTGAATACCATCATAAGCCGATTTAAAATTATGATTCACGACTTTTGGGAAATTAAACAGAATCTGAATAAAAAATTCTCTCCAGATTAATTCGCTTAAAAAAGTTTGGTTTTTCTTGTTTGCCCAATTCACTAATTTCCGAATACTTACGGTTCCAAAACGTAAATGTGGTGATAGATAAGAAGTGCCATCCAAAGCTGGAAAATCCCTGATTTCTTTATAATCGCCAATTTGGGTTAAGTTATGCGGAAGTACTTTTATGCTGCTTCTTTCAAAACCAATTTGGGATAATTCAGGAAATGCAAATTCGCTTTTAGCAAAATTGGAGAACAAAGATTTTGTGTCATATTCCTGCGCTTGTCCGGAAAGATGGTATTTTTCCAGCCATTTGTTTTTATATGGCGTATAAATCGTGTACGGAAGTCCGTCAGCTTTTGTGATTTCTTTTTCTTCAAATATCACGTGATCTTTGAATGAAAAGGCTTTTGCATTATTGTCTTTTAATAAATCAGCAATTACTGTATCGCGTTTTATGGCGTAGGGTTCATAATCTTTGTTGAAAAAGATTTGCTGAATATCAAATTCCTGAATAAGTGATTTCCAAACGTCCAGTGTTTTTCCTTTTTTGATTAAAAGAGAAGATTCAATAGTATTGAGTTCTGTATTTATATTTTGTAATGAATCATAAATAAAACTTACACGCGCATCATTCTCAGGTAAATTGTCCAGAATATCTTCATCAAAAATAAACAACGGAATTACCGGAAAATCAGATTGCAAAGCATTGAATAATCCAAAATTATCATCCAGACGCAAATCACGTCGAAACCAGAAAAAAGTAACTTTTTGTTTTGTCATTATATTGCATTCTGTTTTTTATGCCACAGATTAAGGGAATACTAAAAGATTTTTTTCTCACGCAGATTGTGCAGATTTTGGAGATTTTATTTTTTATCGTAATTGAAATAAATCTGGGACTATTTGCCTAAATCTGTACAATCTGCGTGAAAGAATTAAAGAACTATATTCAGCGTTAATCTGTGGTAAACAATTATTTTAAATTGAATAACTCTTCTATTTTTTTGTGGCGATATTCAAAAATTGATTTCAGTTTATTTCTGACCATTATTTTATTGGCGAGTTGTCCTAAAAAGCCAAACGGCAATGCATAATGAACAACATCGGTCATTTTTACGCCAGTTTCCGTGGGTTCAAAAAAGTGTTTGTGATGCCATAAAGCATAAGGACCAAAACGTTGTTCGTCGACAAAATATTTATTTTCTTCAGAAACTGTAATGATTGTCATCCAATTGATTTTAATTCCCAAAAGTGGCTTTAATGTATAGGTAATCACTTGTCCCGGATACATACGTTTACCATCGAAATCCTGAATTACAAAACTCATATCGTCAGGTGTTAACACTTGCAGGTTTTGTGGACTCGAAAAAAAGTCCCAACATTTTTCGATACTGACGTTTAAGTGTTGTACAGTTTCTAGTTTATATACTTTCATAAATCGATTATTACAAATGGTTCTTGAGATACGTTTGCGTTAGGGATTGAAGTGGAGCTCTTTTTGTGTCAGGCTTTTTTTGCCTGTGACAAAAAAGCGGGAACGGAAAGCCCGACCCTTGGGTAACGCCCAAATAATGCTACATTTTATAATATTTGAAGGGAACGAATAACATCCCGAAACATTCTCCGTGTTGTTTACCCAGATGTTTGTGGTGAATTTTATGCGCTTTACGTAAACCAATCAGGTATTTATTTTTGGTGTTTTTGAACCATTTAAAACGCTGGTGAATTAAAACATCGTGAATTAAAAAGTAACAAATTCCGTAAGAGGTGATGCCGCAAGCGACAAAAAATAAGTAATTAAAGCCACCCTGAACGCCAAGATAAAAAAGTGTGATACTTGGAATGGCAAAAATGACAAAGAAAATATCGTTGCGCTCAAAAGTATGTTCATATTTTGGCTGATGATGATCTGCGTGAAAATACCACATTAATCCGTGCATGATGTATTTATGTGTTAACCATGTAACACATTCCATGAAGAGGAAAACGCCTAAAAAGATTAAAAAAGAAATCATTTTTTATGTTTTTAATTGTTGAAAATTAACTTTTGATTTATTATATGGGTCATTTAAACACATAGAGACATAGCTTTTGTTAGCTTTAAAAAGAGGCGTTTCACTTGCTGAAATACACATAGCTATGTGAAAATGATTTATCATATTATTTTTAACTTTTATTCAAGCGAAAAATTCTATGTTTCTATGTGTTAGAAATTGATCCTACACTAATTTTAACTTGTAAGTTACAAAAGATTGCGCTAAAAGTCCGGCTTTGGTGTAATTTGAAACTCTTATTCTTGAAGTTCCTATTTCGTAATACGGTGTATTATTGAGTTTTTTTAGTAGTTTTTTATAATAAATATAGGCTGTATAAACCCCAAATTGTGCTTCGATTGGGAGTTTTACAATTCCCTGATACGCAATTCTGAAATCTTCTTCGATTTCGTTAATGATCGTAGTTTTTGCATTTTCATCGAATGAATTTAAATCAACGCCGGGAAAATAATTTCTGTTCAAAACCAGATTATCATCTTTTAAATCCCTCAGGAAATTCACTTTCTGGAAAGCTGATCCCAATCGCATTGCTTCATTTTTAAGCTGATCGTATTTTTGATCGTTTCCTTTTACAAAAACTTTCAGGCACATTAAACCCACAACATCGGCTGAACCGTAGATATAATCTTCGTATTCGGTTTGTGAGTTATAGGTAGATTTTATAAGATCCAGTTTCATGCTTTTTAAAAATGCCTGAACAAGATCATCTGTAATATTATATTGTTTTACGGTGTGCTGAAATGAGTTGAGAATTGGGTTTAAACTTATACCAAATTCTAATGCTTTATAATATTCTTTTTCAAAATCATTGATAAGGCTTTCTTTGTCGTAATCATGAAATGAATCGACAATTTCGTCAGCAAAACGAACGAATCCGTAGATGCTGTAAATCGCTTCGCGAATGCTTGGTGATAACATTTTTACCGCCAGCGAAAATGAGGTGCTGTAGTTTTGGGTGACCAACTTACTGCATTTGAATGATACGGTGTCGAATAGTGATTTCATTTTTTAAGATCTAAAAGATTTTTGAATTAACTCAGCTACTAATTTTCCTGATATTAAAGCAGGCGGAACACCTGGTCCAGGAACGGTCAATTGTCCTGTGAAATATAAATTTCTGACTTTTTTACTTTTCAGCTTTGGTCTTAAAAAAGCTGTTTGCAATAATGTATTTGCCATTCCGTAGGCATTTCCTTTGTAAGCGTTATAGTCGTTTACAAAATCATTTTTACAGAAAGATCTCTTAAATATAATGCTATTTTTGATTTTTTGTTGTGTAAGTGCCTCAAAACGAGTGATTATTTTTTCGAAATATTCTTCTCTAAGTGTTTCAGTGTCAATTATTCCCGGTGCTAACGGAATTAAAAAGAAACCACTTTCCATACCTTCCGGTGCTGCTGTAAGATCTGTTTTTGACGGAAAATTAGCGTAGAATAAAGGTGCGTCCGGCCATTTTGGTTTATCGTAAATATCAATTGCATGCTGATTAAAATCAACATCAAAAAATAAGGCGTGATGCGAAATGTTTTCTATTTTTTTATCAAAACCGACAAAAAATAAAAGTGACGATGGAGCAAAAACTCTGCTTTCCCAATAGCTTTCAGAATAGGCCCGATATTCTTTTTCTAATAAAGTTTCGGTATGATGATAATCGGCGCCGCTTAAAATAATATCTGCTTTGATGGTTTCGCCGTTAATGACAATTGCTGTTGCAGTTTTATTTTCGACAATAATTTTTTCTATTGTTGAGTTGGTTTTTACTGTAACGCCAATTTCCAAAGCCAGTTTCTCGATTCCGCGAACGACATCGAACATGCCTGTTTTTGGGTGCCAGGTTCCTAGACCGAAGTCGGCATAATTCATGAAATTGTAGAAGGACGGCGTTTTCGTAGGTTTTGCTCCCAGAAATAAAACCGGAAATTCAAGTATCTGAATTAATCTTTCGTTTTTGAATTTCTTATGAATGTCATTACTGACTGTGCTAAAAAACTGATTGAGTTTTAAAGTAGTTTCAAGTGTAATTAATTCCAGCGGAGAAACTCCGGGACGATAAACAAGATCTTTTATCGCAATATCATAATTGCTTTTGGCTTGTTTAATAAAGGTTTCCAGCTTTTTGCCACTTCCTTTTTCAATAGATTCAAAAGTGGTTTTTATGGCTTCAAGATTATCATAAATACTGATGAAATCATCTACTCCAAAATAAACCCTGTAAGCAGGATTTAGTTTTATAAGTTCATAATAATCACTGGTTTTTTTATTGAAATCATTAAAGAAACGTTCGAAAACATCCGGCATCCAATACCAGCTTGGTCCCATATCAAAGGTAAAACCGTCTTTTTTAAATTGTCTGGCTCTTCCGCCAATAGTTTCATTTTTTTCATAAATAGTTACTTCGTTACCTTGTTGTGCGAGGTAACAAGAAGCGGCTAAAGCAGAGAAACCAGATCCTATTATTGCTATTGTTTTTTTCATTTGTTTAACAAATGTACAAAAACTTTAAACAAAATAGGTTATAGCATGCTAATTGTTTCTTCCATAGAACTGAAAACTTGTATTCTGTCTGATAGCAATTTTGGATCAATATGTTCTGCCATTTTACCCATAAGCCAGATTTCATTGTTTTTTTGAAGTAGTTTTTGCCCCATAGATTTCACGTATTGATTGATAACGGTGCGATCCGGCTGAACTGTCATGAAGGAAACAAAGGTGATGTTCTCAAAATGTTTGGTCAGATCGTGAAGGTTTTCTATTGGCATACTTTCGCCAAGATATATGGTTTTGTAACCGTGAGATAAAATTTCATATTGCAGGTATAATAACCCAATTTGATGAATTTCATTTAATGGTAACGAAAGCACAAAAATCCGATTGGTTTTTGAAGGTTTCTGTATCTGAAGACTTTCTGTGTAAATTAATATTTTTTGTTTGATCAAATGACTCATAAAATGTTCATTTGCCGGAGTTATGGTTTCAGATTGCCATAATAGTCCTAATTCTTTCAATAAAGGAAGAAAATGATCTTTGAAAACTTCTTTGAATGATTTTTCAGAAATAAGCCAGTCAAATGTATTGAAGAATATTTCCTGGTCAAAATTCATCATCGCCATTTTGAAAGAAGTTATAGCGTAATTCTGAGAATTTTTCTTGGAAATAATTTCGCGGACTAATTGCGGAATTTTTTCTTCAGAATAAGTTGCGATTTTTGAGATCTTATAACCGTATTCGTGTAATAAAGTAATATTTAAAAGCTTCTGTAAATTTTGTAAATTATAGAGTCGGATGTTCGTGTCAGTCCGCATAGGCTCTAAGATGTTGTATCTTTTTTCCCAGATACGAATGGTATGCGCTTTTATTCCTGATAAGTTTTCGAGATCTTTTATGCTGAAAACAGTCTTAATATTGTTTATCATTACTGGTTATTTAATAAACAAAAATAGAATAAAATATGAGATTACATGGCTAACTTCATTAAAATGATAGAATGCTACAGATTGACCTTTTGATACTGATTCAATTTATCCAGATGCAAGATAGTTTTTGATCCGTTTTTGCTTCGGTTGTACATGGTTTCAAATTTTGCTCCGTAGATTATTTCCCTGAAAGTATAGGATGTTCTTGCGGCAACGGTATTACTGTACATATTATCAAAAGTGGTGATGAAAACAAATATTTCGCCTTCCATTTTTTTGAAATCTTCTTTGCTGAAATTGTATAACGGACTTTCTTCTGTAATGGGATGAACTAATGTCCAACTTAAGGAAAGGGCGTTTATTTTGTCTAATTCAAGTTCTAAGCTGTAAAATTTATTGGTTTGTACGCCATTTTCTTCTAAGCTCATGGCTAATGTGACTTTTGCCGTGGCATCTGTAAAATTGGTATTTTTAAAAGGTACCAGACGAATCATTAATCCTTTGTTTTCTCCGTAAGGCGAAATTAAGGCGTTATCTGCAAACTTTAAAAAAGCGGTTGGTTTGCTGAATCTTCCAAAAAATAAACCTGTTGCAATGGCAAAACTTAATAAACCTATTAAGGCTTCGGCGGCTGATAAAGCGCTGGTTAAAAAACCGGTTGGACTTATGTGCCCGTAACCAACAGTTGTGAATGTTTGCGCACTGAAAAAATAAGCTTGCCCAAATTGGGTTAATTCGCTTTGAGATTGTTCGATTCCGTCCAGATGTTCAATCCCGATGGCGTAATAAATAAGCGCAAAAATAAAATTGAGGACAATATAAAAAATAAACAAAATGGACATGAATTTCCAATTAGGCATGTCGATCATGGTATGATACCAACTAATACGACGAAATAAATGCATGCCTCTTTTCTCAATATTCGGAGTTCCGTCTTTGTTTACAAATCTTCCGCCGTAGCTGTTTGCATTGACTCCAAAACCGGAGTTTTTATCGGTTTGTGCTTTGTGATTTATTTTTTTTAAAAGTGCCATTCAATTTGGTTTGAAGAACAAATGTAAGGAAGATTACAGATGAAATGGCAGAGATTTTTTGAATAAAAAAAGCAATCTGTAAATGTGATATTTAACAGATTGCTTTGTGTTTAGAGAGTTGCTATTGTTTTATTTACAAAAAGTGGCTCTGTTTTTTATGGCGCTTTGACTGCCTAATTCTATTGCTTTAGAGAAATCTTTGCAGGCATTTTTTTTGTCTCCGCTTTTATTATAAGCCAGGGCTCTTAAATTATAGGCTACATAATCTTTCGGGTTTAAGCCTAAAGATGCTGTACAGTCGTCAATCGTTTCCTTGTACTTTAAAAGTTTGTAGTTTACGTTTGCTCTTCCGGTAAAGGCGTCAGCATTCATGTCGTCTAATTCGATTGTTTTGCTAAAATCTGCAAGTGCACCTTTTAAATCGTTGATGTTGTACTTTGCAACACCGCGATTTTGATACGCTTCGACAAAATGTGAATTCATGGCAATTGCCTTTGTATAGTCAGCAACGGCACCTTTATTATTGCCGGCTTCGGCTTTTTTCAGGGCTTTGTCAAAATAGCCGGTTGCAGATTGTGCCCATGTTGAGCAAGTTATCATAATAAATGATAAGAGTAATAAATGTTTCATAAACCAATTTGGGGATTAGGTTAGCAGGTTAATTAATTAGATGACGAATTTAATAAAGTTTTGTTTTGTATCTCATTTTCTTTTGTGAAAAAATGGTTAGGAAATGAAATAAACTTATTATGAAACTAAATGTCCCAGCGTGGACAGGATTAATTTCTAAACAAAGAAAGAGGCTCGTTGAGACCTCTTTTTATGAATATATGTTTTTGATTGGGAATTATTTTTGTTTTAATAAATTTTCCAATTGTTCGTTTCTTTCTTTTTCAGATTGTAATAAACGTTCATAAAGTGCTTCTTTCTCTTGGTAAACTTCCATCAATTTGTCTATAGGATTAAATGTAAGATTGCTGCAGGAATTATTCAGAATTTGTCCTTTTGCACTATTATCATAAAAATTATTAAAATAATTAATTGCAGCTTCGTCTGAGAAATTTTTAAGAGCTTCAACACTTACGCCCAACGCTTTCGCCACATCAATTAGCCTTTCATCATCAATGGTTTCGCTGTTTTCGATAGCAGATATAGTCTGTTGGCTAATTCCTAAAGCTTGCGCCAATGCCTCTTGCTTCATATCCCGAAGTTCACGAATACGGCTAATTTTTCGCCCTATGTGATTTGATTTTTTAAGTGTGCTCATGTTTTAAATATAAGAATTATAACAACGGAATTACTGCTTTATTATGTAAGATTAAAACTGTTTCAGGATATTATTTTTGTTTTAATAAATTTTCCAAAAACTCAACTTTGTCTTTTTCGGCCTGAACTAAACGCTCGTACAGTTTTTTATTTTCATCGTACGATTCAATCAACTTGTCTAAAGGATTAAACGTACAATTATTTGCGAAAATACTTCCAGTCGTTACAACATTATCTGTAAAGCTATTAAAATAATTAATTGCAGCTTCGTCTGAGAAATTTTTAATTGCTTCAACAGTTACACCCAACGCTTTCGCTACATCAATTAGCTTTTCATCATCAATGGTTTCGCTGTTTTCAATAGCAGATATAGCTTGTTGGTTTGTTCCTAAAGCTTGCGCCAATGCTTCTTGCTTCATATCCCGAAGTTCACGAATACGGCTAATTTTTCGCCCTATATGATTTGATTTTGTAAGTGTGCTCATGTTTCAAAGGTAAGAATTAAGTGATAAAAAGCAATGCGTAAAAAACATAGTAAATTGTACGTTACTAAATGTATGAAACAAAAATACAATTTTTAAGATTGTAATGATTTAAATAATTGAACAAGTAATGCGTGAGATGAATTAGATAAATTATTTTAAAAAGATGTTTGTGCTTGATTTGATATTATTTTTTGAACAGAGGATGTTCAGAAGGTTTATTTGAACTGATAAAGAATTACCAAAAGAGTATGCGATTTGCTGAAAGCTTATATAGATTTATGCAATAATTTTTTCTTTCCTTATATTTTAGAATTGTACCTGTAAATTGTTGGCAAAATGATTTTTAGAAATCGGTTCTAAAATAAAAAAAGGTCAAGTAAATAAATACTTGACCTTTTGTGACCCGACTGGGGCTCGAACCCAGGACCCCATCATTAAAAGTGATGTGCTCTACCAACTGAGCTATCGAGTCATTGCTATCAAGAAAAGTTATTTTGTGAATCACAATTTTTGTGACCCGACTGGGGCTCGAACCCAGGACCCCATCATTAAAAGTGATGTGCTCTACCAACTGAGCTATCGAGTCAAATTCCTTCCTTGAACGCGGGTGCAAATATAAAAGTTATTTTTAATATATCATACCTTCTTTTAAGTTAAATTTTAAGTATTATAAATGGGTAAAATCGGCTTAAAAACAAAAAAAGGTAAGATACATACTATTTATTTTACCATTTTGTGACCACGGTGGGATTTGAAATTTTTACATGAAAGATTTTAAAATTTAAGTGAGTTGAAAGAGGTTTAAATAAAAAGATTTGCCTTCATTATATCAAATCAAATTAACATGTTCTGTAATTTTCTTTTCTTATCCACGAAAGCCTGTTGAACAAAACAGCCATCTTCAGCTATTGATTTAAACATTACACCTCGCTTCTCAGTATTGTATTTGCTTTATTGGTTGCAAATTATAATTTGAAACAATGTTAGCTGTTAAAAATTCTCAAAAAAGCAGGCTGAAACTTAATTTTATATTAGAAGTAAGAAATGGATTGTTTTTTATCAAAACTTAATTTTAACTACTATTATGAAAAAACTATTTTCCTATTTAATTATTGCATTTGTAATAACTACAGCCTGCAAAAAAGAAAAAACGGCCAATACAATAACAGCTGATACGTCACTCTCAACTGATTCTATAACAGAGATAGCTAAAGAAGCATGGATCTACGGATATCCTATGTTTTACAATTATAAAACCATATACGCCAATGCTGTTAATAAGGATGCGAAGGAATTTGTAGGCGGCTTTAATAAATTTAAAAGTATTGCTGTTAGTGCAACTCCAGCAGATACTCTTGTGGTAACTATTAATAATGACACGCCATACTCAATGGCGGCAATTAATGTTTCTGATGAGCCGGTAATCCTTGAGGTTCCAAAGATAGAACAGGACAGGTATTATGTGATGCAGCTTGTAGATCTCTACACTTTTAATTTTGAATATGTAGGTTCGCGCGCAACTGGAAACCAGCCCGGGAAATATTTGATAGCTGGTCCTGACTGGAAGGGTAAAGCGCCGAACGGAATTACAAAAGTACTAAAGTCTGAAACAAGCCTGATTTTTGTGGTAGGTCGTACACAACTTCACAATCCAAAAGATGCCGTAAACCTTAAAAGAATACAGGCTCAGTATAAATTAATTCCCCTGCATGAATATGAAAATCAGGCAGCTCCTGCAGAAAAAAAATACAATCTGGCTCTTCCTGTCTGGAACGAAGCCGACTATTCTTCTCCAAAATTTATTAATGTTCTGAATTCTTTGTTGCAATATACAACCGAAGATAGCAGCGAAAAAACTCTAAGAGCCCGATTTGCTAAAATTGGAGTACAACCTGGAGTTAATTATGACAGCTCGAAATATCCTCCCGAAACGATTAAGGCTATTGAAAAAGGAATTGCTGAAGGGAAAAAGGAACTGGAATCCAAGATCGATAATCTCAAGGATTCAGGAAGTCTCTTTGGTACGCGTGCATCACTTAAAAATAATTACCTAAACCGCGCTATAGCTGCCGCTGCCGGACTTTATGGCAATACTAAAGAAGAAGCGGTTTATACCGGTAGTTCCACTGATAAAGACAATCAGCCGTTAATGGGAAGTAACAAATACATACTGCGATTTTCTAAAGACGAGCTTCCCGAGGCTAAATATTTTTGGAGTATTACCATGTATAACCTGCCAAAACGGTTTCTGGTATCAAATCCTATTTCACGGTATTCCATAGGGAATAAAACAGATGGGGTAAAATACGAACCGAACGGAGATCTGGTTTTTTACCTGCAGGGAGATTCACCGGGAAAAAGCAAGGAAAGCAACTGGCTTCCAACACCAAAAAGCGGCAGATTTATGTTTGTGATGAGAATCTACGGTCCACAACCCGATGTAATTAATAATGTCTGGAAAATGCCTTCAGCTGAAAAAGTAAAATAATTAATTTAAGGTATTCTAAAAATAAATAAGAAAATAACCAGATTACAATTCAGCTTAAACTTATGATTGATTGAATTAAAGTTTTTAAATAAATTGGCTTTAAGAAGTTTAATCCCTACGGGATATTTTTCTGGTTGATTCTTATCTTACCAATATTAAACTCCTAACGGAGTAAAAAAAATATCCCGGAGAGATAACATTTATGCATTTTATGATTTTTACCGCAAAAAGCGCGCAAAGTTTTTTATCTTAGAGTGTGTTGACATAGCTTTGTGGTCTTTGTGTTTGTATCCATCTTGCTTAGTAAAAAATCTTTGAGTGTTGTGTGGTATTTTTTTTTTTTTTTTTTTCTCTCTCCACAGGTTTTCGTGTTGATCCTCAATCTGGCTTTAAGTCTTTCAATATAATCTCTCGAACAATTATGAATCATTATCAAACGATCTTAAATTATTTTGATAACAGAAGTACAAATGCATCGGCAGAATCTTTTAATGCAAAAATAAAAGCTTTTAGATCGAAATTCAGAGGTGTAAGGAATGTAGAATTTTTCCTTTTTAGACTAACTAATATTTATGCTTAAATTTTACCGCTCCACAGGTTTTCGTATTGATCCGTAAAATTGGCTTAAAAACAAAAAAAGGTAAGATACATAGTATGTATTTTACCTTTTTGTGACCACGGTGGGATTTGAACCCACACGCCCTTACGAGCACCACCCCCTCAAGATGGCAAGTCTACCGTTTCTCCACGTGGCCAGAAATAAAAAAAGGTCAAGTAAATAAATACTCGACCTTTTGTGACCCGACTGGGGCTCGAACCCAGGACCCCATCATTAAAAGTGATGTGCTCTACCAACTGAGCTATCGAGTCATGCTATCAAGAAAAGTATTATGTTAAATCACAATTTTTGTGACCCGACTGGGGCTCGAACCCAGGACCCCATCATTAAAAGTGATGTGCTCTACCAACTGAGCTATCGAGTCATATTCTTTCCTTGAATGCGGGTGCAAATATAAGGAGTTATTTTTAATATTTGCAAGCTTATTTATTATAAATTTGTCTTTTTTTACTCAAAATTTACAACGCCTTAATTTATAGGTTCTTATTAAAATGAAAAAGATTATATTATTAGGATATATGGGTTGCGGAAAGTCAACAATTGCCCAAAACTTATCAAAAATTACCAATATTCCGTTTCTGGATTTAGATAATTGTATCGAAAAAAAAGCAAATTTGTCCATAAATGAGATTTTTGAGCAATTTGGAGAAATCCATTTTAGAAAGTTAGAACACGAAATGTTGCTGGAATTACTTCAATCTTCAGAAAAAATCATAATAGGTTTAGGCGGAGGAACACCTTGCTATGCTAATAATCACGAATTATTAAAAAGAGAGGACGTTACTTCGATCTATTTAAAGGCTTCAATTGATACTTTGTACAACAGATTAATTCATAACAAAAGCAAACGTCCGTTAATTGCTAATATGAATGAGGAAGAAATGAGAGAGTTTATCGCGAAACATTTATTCGACAGAAGTTATTATTATCACCACGCGCAGCATAAAGTTGCGGTAGATGATAAAGCGGTCGAAGAAACGGTTCAGGATATTTTAGAAATCTTAGCTTAAAAAAGCATAATTGTCCCCATTGTCATCAAAAACAACCTGAACATGTTCTAACAAAGATGTCGAAAGGGAGATTCCTTTGAAATCTGCTTTTACAGGGTATTTTTTATGATTTCTGTCTACAAGTACTGCTGTTTTGAATTTCTTTAACGGAACATCTAAGAAATGACGAACAGCATAAATCAAAGTAGTACCTGAATTTAAAACATCATCTACAAGAACTAATCCTTTGTTTTCGTATTCCTCTTTTGTTAGTGAGGTTTGTATGGGTAATTGCGGATTTTGTTTGTCGACTTTAACTTCGCAAAGTGAAACTTTAAGTGTGGAAATTGTACTTAAGGCTTCGGCAAGTTTTTGAGCAAAAATAGATCCGTTTGATGCAATTCCGGCAATTACAACTTCTTCTTCATCAACAAAAGTCTCATATATTTGATAAGCGATACGTTTTATTTTATGTTCGATTTCCTGATTCGTTAAGATGATGTTTTTGCTCATGATTTATTTTTTTGCTAATATAATTAATTTAAATTTCAATACTAAAAAGGAAATTCCAACTTTTAGCATGAAATTCCAAACATAAAAATTCCAAATTCCAACTTTGGAAAATAACTTTGGATATGAAATTCCGAAGCCCGACTCTTAGGTCTAGGTTTTGTTTAGATTATTTGATTTTATAAAGTTTTGGAATTGGGAATTTTAAAAAAAAAGAATTTAATTTTCCTCTTCATCTTCCACAATATCATTTCCGTATTCATCAATATCTCTCCTGTCTTTTTTAGTTGGTCGTCCCGTACCTGTTTTACGATAATGCTCTTTGGATAGTTTTAATAATTCTAAGTGAGCATAAGCTTCGGGAGAAGTTTCATTTTTTCTGTAAATATCCACAAGTTTTGCGCCAACACGACTTTCCGGAATGTCGAGTACAGTTATAATTTGCGTAATCTGATCTTTTCTAAAAGTGATTTTATCACTGGGAAAAACTTCTTTCGACGGTTTGGCAACCTGCCCATTTACTGTAACGTGGTTCTTTTTGCAAGCTTCAGTAACCATATTTCTGGTTTTGTAATAACGTACGCACCACAAGTATTTATCTATTCGCATAATTTTTCTAAATTCAAAGTTAAATTCTTTACAAAAATAAATCAATATTGTATCTTGCGCACTTAAAAAATTAACAATAATGAATAAATTTAAATATTATTTTATTTTATTGCTTGCCGGCATTTCTTTGGTTTCCTGTAATAAAAATGATGATGATGATGTGGTGACCGTTCCTTTAAGAGATTACACGGTACAATATAAAGCAGATAATGATTCAATTATTAAATTTTTAAAGACTAATTATATTGAGAGTGTAACAGCTGATTTTGACATTAAAATATCTAAAATTCCTGCTGGAGGAACACAAACTTCTGTTTGGGACCAACAAACTTATCCTTTACAATCAAGAGACGTATATAGTAATGATGTAACTTATAAAGTGTATTATTTATCCTTAAGACAA
The DNA here is from genome assembly GCF_044006475.1 of Flavobacterium sp. FlaQc-47. Taxonomy (NCBI): domain Bacteria; kingdom Pseudomonadati; phylum Bacteroidota; class Flavobacteriia; order Flavobacteriales; family Flavobacteriaceae; genus Flavobacterium; species Flavobacterium sp. FlaQc-47. The sequence goes on from NZ_JBIPCQ010000005.1 coordinate 414,868, forward strand.
GGATTAGGCAGTTCTCCTACCAATACAGATAAAATTGTTGCCTCTTATACAGGTAATTTGTTAAACGGAACTGTTTTTGATTCTTCATATGGGCTTCCGGGAACATTTAATTTATTTCCTTATGCTAATGAAGGTGCTGTAATAGAAGGATGGTCAGAGATTTTTCCTAAATTTAAAACGGGTACTTCAACAACAGATCCTGCAAGCGGAGTTATTTCGTATCAGGATTATGGCGCAGGAGTTATGTTTTTGCCTTCTGGTTTGGCATATTATGAATCAGGTAGCGGCAGTATTCCGGCTTATACACCTATAATGTTTAGTTTTAAGTTGTTCGATCTTCAAAGAATGGATAATGAATACAGTATCTCTTCATCGACAGGAGGAAGAGTTTTCCTTGGTGACGGTGTTCCTGATTATTTAGAAGATTTAAATGGTGACGGTTATCTTTATGATTTTAGAGATAAAACTAAATATCCTAATCCACCGGCTGGTTTAGTTGATGATACAGATGGTGACGGAATTGCTGATTTTGTTGATTTCGATGATGATGGTGATGGTTTTACCACTTTATTTGAAATTACAAAACCAACAGGTGAAGCTGGTGTTAGAAGATATTATCCATGGGATCCAACTCCTGATAATCCTCTTACACCTAATACAGATGAAACAGAGCTTAAAGGAATTCCAAGAAGACCAACAGGGGCATTAGCAGATCCTACAAAACCGGAATCTTCGACTAATGTTAAAGCTTATTTACTTGAAGATTATACGGCAAATCCAAGATTAAGGATTCATCTTGATAAAACATATCCTATCAAACAAAATTAATATTTGATTTAAATATCAAAAACCTCGAAAGTAATTTCGAGGTTTTTTTATGCGTATTTTTTTGGTTTTGAAAATGAAGTAAACTGAGAATATTTCTAGATAAAAAATACATTCTAAAAGATTTTTACCGCAAAGCGCGAAAAGTTTTTTATCGTAGAGTGTTGACACAGCTTTGTGAACTTTGTGTTTATATTCGTCCTCCTTGGTAAAAATCTTTGAGTGCTTTGTGGTATTTTTTTTCGCTCCACAGGTTTTAGTGTTGGTCCATTAAACTTTAGTTTTTGTCCACAAAAAAACCTCGAAAGTATTTCGAGGTTTTAGTATATAGTAAAAAAATTTTAAAATTATTTTCTTTTGATAACTCTTTCTACCGCTTCAACAATTGCCTGATTGTTTAATTTGTATTTTTCCATTAATTGCTCCGGAGTTCCAGATTCTCCAAAACTATCGTTAACGGCAACAAATTCTTGTGGAGACGGAGTATTTAAAGCTAATACTCTTGAAACGCTTTCGCCAAGACCTCCAAGAATGTTATGCTCTTCGGCAGTTACCACACATTTTGTTTTAGCTAATGATTTTAGAATCGCTTCTTCGTCAAGAGGCTTGATAGTGTGAATGTTGATTACTTCAGCAGAAATTCCTTTAGCTTCAAGAGCTTCGGCAGCAATAAGGGCTTCCCAAACTAAATGTCCTGTAGCTACAATTGTAACATCAGTTCCTTCGCTTAATAAAATTGCTTTTCCAATTACGAATGGTTCATCAGCTGGCATAAAGTTAGGCACAACCGGACGACCGAAACGTAAATAAGCAGGACCATGATGATCCGCTAAAGCTAGAGTAGCTGCTTTAGTCTGGTTGTAATCGCAAGTATTGATTACAGTCATTCCAGGTAACATTTTCATTAAACCAATATCTTCTAAGATTTGGTGTGTTGCTCCATCTTCACCTAGTGTTAAACCGGCGTGAGATGCACAAATTTTTACATTTTTATCAGAATAAGCAACTGATTGACGAATTTGATCATAAACTCTTCCTGTAGAGAAGTTAGCGAAAGTTCCCGTAAAAGGAATTTTTCCTCCAATGGTTAAACCTGCAGCAATTCCAATCATATTTGCTTCTGCAATACCAATTTGGAAAAAACGCTCCGGGTGATTTTTCTTGAAATCATCAAATTTTAATGATCCAATTAAATCAGCACAAAGTGCTACTACTTTTTCGTTTTTTTGACCTAATTCAGTCATTCCTGCTCCAAAACCAGAACGGGTATCTTTACTTCCTGTATTTTCGTATTTTTTCATTTTCCTCCCCCAGCCCCTCCAAAGGAGGGGAGTTCCTATTGGGGTGAATAGGGGTTTATATTATTTTGTAATAGTTTTTTTTTATTGTATCCAAATCCTAAATTCCCCTTCGGGGGCTAGGGGGATTAATAGTCGATTTGATCTGCTGAATAGTTTTGAGCTAAAGCACTTGCTAACTGATCGTTGTTAGGTGCTTTACCGTGCCATGCATGAGTATGCATCATGAAATCAACTCCGTTACCCATTTCAGTATGTAATAAAATACAAACCGGTTTTCCTTTTCCTGTTCTTGATTTAGCATCATTTAATCCGGCTAAAATTGCATCGATATTATTTCCTTCAGCAATTTCTAAAACGTCCCAGTCAAAAGCTTCAAATTTAGCACGGATACTTCCCATTGCTAAAACCTCGTCAGTAGTACCGTCAATTTGTTTTCCGTTAACGTCAACAGTTGCAATAAGGTTGTCTACTTTTTTAGCAGAAGCATACATGATCGCTTCCCAGTTTTGACCTTCTTGTAATTCACCATCTCCGTGTAAAGTATAGATTAAATGGTTATCACCATTTAATTTTTTTGCCTGAGCAGCGCCAAGAGCTACAGATAAACCTTGTCCTAATGAACCGGAAGCCATACGAATTCCAGGTAATCCTTCGTGAGTTGTAGGATGTCCTTGTAAACGTGAGTTTAATAATCTAAAAGTGGCAAGTTCTGAAACAGGGAAATAACCGCTACGTGCTAATACGCTATAAAAAACAGGAGAAATATGACCATTTGAAAGGAAGAAAATATCTTCTCCAATTCCGTCCATATCAAAACCTTCTTTGCGCTCCATAATATTTTGGTATAGTGTAACCAAAAATTCAGTACAACCTAGTGAACCACCTGGGTGGCCTGAGTTGACAGCATGTACCATTCGAAGAATATCTCTTCTTACTTGGATAGTTAAATCGCTTAATTGTTGTGTGTTAGGCTTCATTTTATGTGTAAAAGTTAAACTGGTGCAAAAGTAATTTTTATTTTGCGGGCTGACAAATGATTTTTCGCTTTAGTTTGCTGTAGTTGTTAAATTTTGATGCTTTTTTTGTAGATAGTATAAAAAACTCCAAAATGTACTATATAAAAGTTTGCCACAGAGTAAAAGCATTGAATTGATTTTAAAAATCTGTTCTAATCCTTTTAATTTATGGCAAAAAATAAATTTTAAATAAATAGAATACTTATAAGTATTGTTTATTCAGTATCGCCTTCGCTGTAAAAATTGTTTTCTTCGTCTTCTGAGCCAATTTCTTCCTCTTGGTCATCCAGTTCTGAACCTGGAATATCTAAATCGTTTCCTAGCTTATCACTATTTTGTTTCCATTCGTTATTGTTGCTTTCAGGATTGATTATTCTTTCTCCTGAAATTCCCTCAGGATCGATATCTTCCAGTTTGTCTTCGTTAGTATAAATATCTTCTGATGCCGGATAATCTAGTTCTTCGAGATTTCTTTCGATTTGCTCATCTTTGATTTGGTCTAAATCTAAAGGATTTTTTTCTTCTGAATTTATCATGATTGCTATAATTTAATGGATATTAATTTTTGATTTTTCTATAGTATTAAAATTAAGACATGAATAGTGATGTTGTGTTACACTTTATTAATGTGGTTGTTGTAACTTTTACATTTGTGTTATTTATCGAAAAGTTGTCGCAATTTTGCGTTAGGGATAGAAGTGAAAAGCCTACAGCCTGACGAAGGAAGTGCGAGGACTTGCAGCGAATAGCCCGACCGAAGGGAACGCCAAAAATATTAAATTCCAAATTTTTAAACTCCAAATTCCAAAAACTAAGGTTAGCGAAAATCATTATCTCATTTTCTAATGGACAAATTTTCTAATTAATTAGATTTTCCTCAAATTAGCCTATCTTTGCCGACTGAAAAAAGAAACAGATGAAGTTTGATTTATTACAAAAAGATCCGCAATCTAAAGCAAGAGCGGGTAGCATTACTACAGATCACGGCGTAATTGAAACGCCTATTTTTATGCCAGTTGGAACGGTTGCATCTGTAAAAGGGGTACACCAACGTGAGTTGAAAGAAGATATTAATCCGGATATTATTCTGGGAAATACATACCATTTATACTTACGTCCGCAAACCGAGATTCTTGAAAAAGCGGGTGGATTGCATAAATTTATGAACTGGGATCGTAATATTTTGACTGATTCTGGAGGATATCAGGTGTATTCGCTTTCGAATAACCGAAAAATTAAGGAAGAAGGAGTAAAGTTTAAATCGCATATTGATGGTTCATATCACTTTTTTTCACCGGAAAGTGTAATGGAAATTCAGCGTACTATTGGAGCTGATATTATTATGGCTTTTGATGAATGTACGCCTTATCCATGTGATTACAGATATGCGCAGCGTTCTATGCATATGACGCATCGCTGGTTAGATCGTTGTATTAGCCATCTGGATAAATTGCCTTTTAAATACGGATATGAGCAAACTTTTTTCCCAATTGTTCAGGGAAGTACTTATAAAGATTTACGTCAGCAATCTGCTGAATATATTGCTAATTCAGGTCAGCAAGGAAATGCAATTGGTGGATTATCGGTAGGGGAACCTGCGGAGGAAATGTATGCAATGACTGAAGTTGTTTGTGAAATTTTGCCGGAAGATAAACCGCGTTACCTGATGGGAGTGGGAACTCCAATTAATATTTTAGAAAATATTGCGTTAGGTATTGATATGTTCGATTGTGTTATGCCAACACGTAATGCGAGAAATGGTATGTTGTTTACGTCAAACGGAACGATTAATATCAAGAATAAAAAGTGGGAAGATGATTTTTCGCCAATCGACGAAATGGGGCATACCTTTGTAGATACTGAATATACTAAAGCATATTTACGTCACTTATTTGCTGCAAACGAATATTTAGGAAAGCAAATTGCAACAATTCATAATCTTGGTTTTTATATGTGGTTGGTTCGTGAAGCCAGAAAACATATCTTAGCAGGAGATTTTAGACCATGGAAAGAAATGATGGTTAAAAATATGAGTCAGAGACTATAAAAAAAAGTTTCAGTTTCAGGTTTCAAGTTACTCAGAGTAACCTGAAACCTGAAACCTGAAACAAAAAAACAAAAACAAATCTATGTTAACGATAATAGATAAGTATATTTTAAAAAGATATTTAGCCACTTTTTCGGTGATGATCTTATTATTTATTCCCATTGGGATTGTAATTGATGTCTCTGAAAAGGTGAACAAAATGTTGGAAAACGAGATTCCTTTTACAGCGATTGCGGTCTATTATTATAATTTTACAATATATTTTGCAAATTCCCTTTTTCCGATATTTTTGTTTTTATCGGTAATTTGGTTTACCTCAAAACTGGCAAATAATACAGAGATTATTGCCATTTTAAGTTCGGGTATTTCATTTACCCGTTTTTTGCGTCCTTATATTATAGGTGCATCTATCGTTTCGGTTTTTGTACTTTTAATGGGGTTTTTTATTGTTCCTGCTGCAAGTGAAGGTTTTAATAATTTTAGATATACCTATCTAAAAGGAAATGGAAAGCAGCTGATGCGCGGTGAAAATACTAACGTTTACAGACAGCTTAATGATAACGATTTTATCTTTGTAAATAGCTTTAACGAAGAGTCAAAAACGGCTTTTAACTTTACACTGGAACATTTTGAAAAAGATGTATTGACGTATAAAATTACTGCAAGCCGAATTAAATGGGATCCTAAAAAAAAGACTTATATTTTGTATGATTATACAAAAAGAACGCTTGGGGAATTGAATGATGTAATTGAAAAAGTACCTGAAAAAAATGTTCCTTTTAAGTTTGAACTGGCAGATTTAACTCCTGTGGTTTACATTGCAGAAACACTTCCGCTAGGAAAATTGATCGATTTTATTGATAAAGAACGTAAGAGAGGTTCAGGAAATATCAATACCTATTTAGTAGTACTTTATAAAAAATACAGTGTTCCGGTTTCGGCTTTTATTCTTACGATTATTGCGGTTGCGGTTTCGGCTATGAAACGCCGTGGCGGTATGGGAACAAATCTTGCCATAGGAATTGCAATTGCGTTTTCATTTGTGTTTTTTGATAAAATATTTGGTACTCTTGCCGAAAAATCTACTTTCTCACCTTTATTAGCTGTTTGGTTCCCAAATATTGTTTTTGGAATTCTGGCAGTTTACTTATTACGTAATGCGAAACGATAATTTAAAAAGTTACCTAAACCTTCATTTAATTGTTTTTATCTGGGGTTTTACAGCAATTCTTGGAGCTTTAATCACTATCGATGCCGAAAATTTAGTGTGGTTCAGAATGCTTCTTGCAGGAATTTTTCTGGCTGGTTTTATAATTTATAAAAAGCAGTCTTTTGTAATATCAGCACAGTCTTTTGCCAAATTAATTTTTGTGGGATTATTGATTGCGCTGCATTGGATTTTCTTTTTTAGGGCAATTCATGTTTCTAATGTTTCCATCACACTTTCGATATTTTCATTAGGTGCTTTTTTTGCTTCTTTATTAGAACCGCTTTTTTACGGAAGAAAAATTTTATGGTACGAAGTTTTCTTTGGATTAATAATCATTGCCGGTTTAGGTTTGATTATGCAAGTCGAAGTAAAATACCTGCACGGAATGTATTATGCTTTGGCTTCGATTATTCTTGGAGTTTTGTTTACTTTGATGAATGGTAAACTAATTTCAGATCATGAACCGTCTGTAATTACCTTTTATGAGTTTGGCGCAGGAGTTTTTTTTATTACAATTTACTTTTTAGTACAGGGAAAATTCAATGCTGATTTCTTTACAATGTCTCTTAATAACTGGATTTTATTATTGGTTTTAGCTTCGGTTTGTACGGCGTATGCTTTTACGGCATCTGTAAAAGTAATGCAGAAGTTAACTCCATATACGGTGATGTTAACCACTAATTTAGAGCCGGTTTACGGAATCATGCTGGCTTATTTTATCCTGGGCGGAAAAGAGAAAATGAGCACGGAATTTTATATCGGCGCCTTGATAATTGTGATTACGGTAATCTTAAACGGCGTTTTTAAACATTATAAAAACAAGAAAGAAGTGTAATATTTTACTTATTTTTAAATTACATTTTTATATTTTAAATACGATTTAACGACACCAATGATATAATATTTTTATATTTGCGGTTCGATTTACAAACAAAATTCAAAAATCCATGGAATATTTAGATTTTGAGCTTCCAATAAAAGAACTTGAAGAGCAATTACAAAAGTGTGTTATAATTGGAAAAGAATCTGATGTTGATGTAACACCAACCTGCCAGGAAATCAACAAAAAATTAGAACAAACTAAGAAAGAAATATACAAAAACCTTACGGCTTGGCAACGAGTTCAGCTATCAAGGCATCCAAACAGACCTTATACTTTAGATTATATCAGAGCAATTTGCGGTGATACTTTTCTTGAACTTCATGGAGACAGAGGTTTTAAAGATGATAAAGCGATGGTGGGCGGATTAGGAAAAGTAAACGGTCAGTCGTTTATGATTGTGGGTCAGCAAAAAGGTTTTAATACTAAAACCCGTCAATACCGTAACTTTGGTATGGCAAATCCTGAAGGATATCGTAAAGCTTTACGTTTGATGAAAATGGCAGAGAAATTTGGGATTCCGGTTTTAACTTTAGTAGATACTCCGGGTGCATATCCTGGATTAGAAGCCGAAGAAAGAGGACAAGGGGAAGCTATTGCCAGAAACATTTTTGAAATGGTTCGTTTAAAAGTGCCAATTATTACCATTATCGTTGGTGAAGGTGCTTCTGGAGGAGCTTTAGGAATAGGTGTTGGGGATAAAGTATACATGTTAGAAAATACCTGGTACTCTGTAATTTCACCAGAATCATGTTCGTCTATTTTATGGAAAAGCTGGGAGTACAAAGAACGTGCTGCAGATGCTTTGAAATTGACTTCATCAGACATGAAAAGACAAAAATTAGTTGATGATGTTATTCCGGAACCATTAGGAGGAGCACACTACGATCGTGAAACTACTTTTAAAACAGTGGCAGAATATATTACCAAAGGATATAACGAATTGAAAGACTTATCAACAGCAGACTTAATTGCCCAGAGAATGGACAAGTACAGTCAAATGGGGGAGTATAAGGAGTAAATTCTCACAGGAATATTTAAAATCCGAAGCCTTACAGTTTCGGATTTTTTTTTGGTTATGAACAAAAAACGCTTATTTATAAACAATTAATAGTTATAACTCAATAGCAATTTTTTTTTAAATTTTGCTACTTTCGCTATATGGAAAATTTCAAAAATGTAAATCCTGTAAAGGTAGATAAAACCACAATTATTAGTCTGGAAAAAGGAAAACTTCCTCCACAAGTACTTGATTTAGAAGAGGCTGTACTTGGGGCAATGATGATTGATAAAAAAGGGGTTGATGATGTAATTGATATTTTACAAGCCGATGCATTTTATAAAGATGCGCATAAATTTATATTTGAAGCAATCGTTCAGCTTTTTACAGAAACGCAGCCAATTGACTTGTTGACCGTTTCGGCTCAATTGAAGAAAAACGGAAAATTAGATTTAGTGGGCGGTGATTTTTATTTAATTCAGCTTACACAAAAAATTGCATCTTCGGCGCATATCGAATTTCACTCTCGTATTATTCTTCAAAAGTTTATTCAAAGGAGTTTGATTAGAATTTCTTCGGAAATTATTGAAGCGTCTTATGATGAAACAACAGATGTATTTGATTTGCTGGATCAGGCAGAATCGAAATTATACGAAGTTACACAGGGAAATATCAAACGTAGTTCTGAAACTGCACAGAGTTTAGTACTTCAGGCGAAAAAACGTATTGAAGAAATTGCAAAGCAGGAAGGTTTAAGTGGTGTTGAAACCGGTTTTACGAATCTTGACAAACTGACTTCCGGATGGCAGCCTTCGGATTTAATTATTATTGCGGCGAGACCTGCGATGGGAAAAACTGCTTTTGTACTTTCAATGGCTAGAAATATTGCTATTGATTTTGGACATCCGGTTGCATTGTTTTCGCTGGAGATGGCATCGGTTCAGTTAATTACAAGGTTGATTTCATCAGAAACAGGATTGTCATCTGAGAAATTACGTACCGGTAAATTAGAACCTCACGAATGGACAATGTTGAGTACTAAAGTTAAGAACTTAGAGAAAGCACCTTTGTTTATTGATGATACGCCATCACTTTCGATTTTCGATTTAAGAGCAAAATGCCGTCGTTTAGTTTCTCAGCACGGTATTAAAATTATCATTGTCGATTATTTGCAATTGATGACTGCCGGAGGAAATAGTAAAGGAGGGGGAAATCGTGAGCAGGAGATTTCTACAATTTCCCGAAACTTAAAGGCTTTGGCAAAAGAGCTAAACGTTCCTGTAATTGCACTTTCGCAGTTATCGCGTGCTGTTGAAACGCGTGGATCAAGTAAACGTCCGTTGCTGTCAGATCTTCGTGAATCCGGGGCGATTGAGCAGGATGCTGATATTGTGTCCTTTTTATACCGACCTGAATATTATAAAATTGATGAATGGGATGATGATGAAGCTTCACCAACTACTGGTCAGGCAGAGATCATGATTGCAAAACACCGTAATGGTGGTATCGAAAACGTTCGTTTGAAATTTATCGGACACTTAGGAAAATTTGATAATCTTGATGATTTCTCAGGTAATTATGATGATTTGCCATCAAAAATGAATCATGAGGAAAATCCATTCATAACTAAAAATCTGCCTTCGGCTAATGAAGCTTTTGGAAGTAATTTAAATGACGATGATGACGACAGCGATGTCCCATTTTAATAAAATAATTAAGCCTCTTTATGAGGCTTTTTTTTATGGTATTAATGTTAATTTTCTGATAAAATTCAGTAGTTTAGCTGAACAATTGTTTAAAACAATTACACATTAACTTTTAACCCAAAAACAAATTTAAATTATGTCAGAAGAAAAAAATTTAGGATCAGTTGAAGTCGGTCTAACACAAGCTAAAGTATGGGTAGATAAATATCGTAAAGCTCCGGCAGAAAATGAAGAAGGCAAAAATAAAACAAATGCTTTTTTAATTCCTTTAGAAACATTAAAACTTGTATTAGATCAGGATATTGATGCTGTTCGTGCTTACAAAGGTATTAATAATGCAGGTGAACAGGTTTTATTATTCGTTGGTACTAAATTAGATAAAAAAACAGGTATTTACAGAGATGTATTTAAAACAGGAAACGAACTGGAAAACGACGATGTTGTGTATGATGCTACTCGTCCTTGTCCTCCAAATGGAGATCCTGAAAGTCCACTTTAACAAAACTCCATGTTATATTTGTTCTTTACATATTTTGGTTATTTAGTTTTAATAATCAATTTTATATTATATTCTAAAGGCTTTTCCAAATTTGGGAAAGCCTTTCAGACTTATAATTATTATCTTTTTTTATTAGTAATCGTACAGTTTATAATGGAAGTGCTGGTGTTGTTTAAGATTAATAACCTGTATTTAATTCATTTTTATTTTATTGGCCAGTTTATTTTATTAGGACTTTTTTATAAAAATCTTTTAGAAAATAATTCTTTCCAAAAAAAAATAGTTGCAATTACCATGTATTCAGGCTTATTTGTGTTAGCGGTTCAGTATGTATTTGAACCTGAGTTATTTTTTAAATTTAACTTACTTGAAATTGTCCTAACATCATTGTTAGTTGTTTTTTTTGCTCTTATATATTTGTATAATATGCTTTTAAATACTAAAAGGTACTATTATATCACGGTGGGACTAATTATTTATTTATTAGCAAGTACGGTGTTATTTCTTGTAGGGAATCTGACAATTGATTTAAGTAATGACTTCAAGCTTATAACCTGGAATCTAAACGCATTTTTTGTCCTTGTGAATCAGTTATTTATATTATACGAATGGAAAGTGAGTTTTAAAACTAATACAGCAATTGACAAGACTATATGAGCAGAACTCCAGTTTACGAAAAAGAAATTGTGGCTATAATTCTTTACACATCATGTTTTTTTATGGTTGTGGCGTTTTTTTTAGTTGCCTTTTTTTATTTCTCCAGAAAAAAAATTATTCAGAAAGAATTAGAAAAACGTGATCTTGAAATTCATCTTCAAAAGGAACAATTGCATGCCGTGATTGTGGCTCAGGAAGAAGAGCGAAAACGAATAGCGCAGGATTTACATGATGATATTAGTTCTAAACTTAATATTGTTTCATTAAATACGCATTTACTTTCTGCACCAAATTTAACAGAAGAAGAAACCCAGGAAATTACCGGAAACATTATTAATCTAACAGCAAAAGCTTTAGAAAATTCCAGGAAAATCGCCCATAATTTATTGCCTCCGGTTTTTGAAAAATTTGGACTTAATGCAGGTGTTGAGGAATTGTGTGATGAATTTGAAAGCAGCAAATCTGTAAAGGTTCATTATAATAACGAAATTGATTTTGATGAAAAGGAAATTGATCGCCATTTGCATGTTTTCAGGGTTTTGCAGGAATTAATGAACAATTCTTTGCGTCACGGAAAAGCAACTGAAATATGGATCACATTTAAAAATGAAAACGGAATAAATAGTTGTACTTATAAAGATAACGGAGTAGGATTTAATATTGAAAATGCTGAAAATCAAAAGGGATTGGGAATGAAAAACATTGATAGCAGAATTTCATTTTTAAACGGAACTTTAAAAGTTGACTCTCAAATTGGCAAAGGGATTCAAGTATTTTTTACGTTTTAAGTTAAAATAGAGATATAAGTAAGTTTTTTAATCAATATATTAAGATTCTTATATCATTTTTCATTTCATATTTTGTAATTTCGGCATACCAAACGACCAAAATCAAATAAAATGAGTTCCGCTATTAAAATTGCTTTAGTCGATGATGAAGTTTTATTCCGGAAAGGAATTTCTTTTTTGTTGCAAAGAGAAGATAATATCGATATTATTTTTGAAGCATCTAACGGAGAGGAACTTCTTTCTAATTTAAATGACATTGAAATCAAACCGGATATTATTGTGATGGATTTGAAAATGCCTGTTTTAAATGGAGTAGAAGCAACAAAAATCATCCGAAAATCCTATCCCGATATTAAAATAATTGCTTTAACAAGTTATGATACAAAATCATTTATTGCAAATATGATTCAGGTGGGAGCCGTTGCTTATTTAATTAAAAATACAACTCCAAAAGATCTGATTCATACTATTAATCAAGTAGCAAGAAAAGGATTTCATTATAATGAAAATGTCCTGAAAACAATTCAGGAAACTATTATTTCGACTAAAAATTCTAAAGGCAATTTAGAAACAGGATTTCTTTCCCAACGCGAAATAGAGATTCTCCAGCTTATTTGTCAGCAAAAAACGACTTCAGAAATTGCTGAACATCTTTATTTAAGTCCCAGAACAGTCGAAGGACATCGCAATAATTTATTGTTAAAAACAGAATCCAGAAATATTGCAGGTTTAGTTGTATATGCAATTCAAAACGAAATTGCTGTCTTGACAATTTAAATTTAGCTTGTTAAAAATTGAATTGATAAAATATAGTATAAAATAATACTTAATACAAGTATACATAATCCTATTTTTTGCATCATATTAAATTGCTTTGGTTTATCGTTATCATCGTTAAACTTCATAGTTTTTATTTTTACATTGATTATTTTGATGATCTTAGCTAGCAAATGTAACCATAATATATTCTGAATAAATACGTGTTTTTACGTGATTTTGATGAAACAGAATATTTTATTTAACGTTTATTCCTTTATAAAAGACAAGTATCTATTGTGTTTTTTAATGCTTCCTTTATATCTTTACTAAAATATTTTTTCTAATGAATAAAAGTTTAGTTTATATTTTCATATTTCTACTTTCATTAACTGCAAAAGCTTCGTTTATCTTAATTCCGATGGACGAAACTACACAACAAAATCATCTAAAAGCATACGGAATAACCTATTGGTGTTTAAGTAAAGATTATAAGGCAAGCTGGTTACTGAATTATCGCGGAGGATCATTTTTACTTCCGGATGCAGATCAAATCCGTAGAGAATGCAAGATTCGTGGTGTGAGTTTTGAAATAATTTCAGATAGTGAACAAGCTTCAATTTTAGACGAAATTTCAAGTCCGTCACAAAATATGGAATCTGTTATACTCGAAAAAGCGCCTAAAATTGCAGTTTATACGCCAAAAGGCAAACAGCCCTGGGATGATGCGGTAACATTAGTTTTAACTTATGCCGAAATTCCTTTCACCCCAATTTATGATGAAGAAGTTTTAAGCGATCAATTATTACTTTATGACTGGCTGCATTTGCATCACGAGGATTTTACCGGACAATACGGAAAGTTTTATGCGGCATACAAAAATACACCTTGGTATATAGATCAAAAAAAGGATGCAGAAGCGCTTGCCACTAAATTAGGATATAGCAAAGTGTCGCAGGAAAAAGGCGCAGTCGCAAAAAAAATCAGGGATTTTGTTATTGGTGGAGGATTTATGTTTGCAATGTGTTCTGCAACAGATAGTTTTGATATAGCACTTTCTGCAGATGGGGTAGATATTTGCGAAGCTATGTTTGATGGCGATGCAAGCGAATCAAATTATCAAACAAAATTAAATTACGGAAATTCATTTGCCTTTAAAAACTTTACACTAGAAAGAAGACCTGAAGTATATGAGTTTTCGGATATTGATATGACAACAAAACGCAGAATTCCAATGGAAAAAGATTACTTTTCATTAATGGAATTTTCAGCAAAATGGGATCCAATTCCAAGTATGTTATGTCAAAACCACACACAATTAGTAAAAGGTTTTATGGGACAAACCACTTCCTTTGATACTGCTTTAATAAAGTCTAATGTCCTGATAATGGGAACTTGTGAACTTAATGGAGAATCCAGATATATTCATGGCGAAAAAGGAAAAGGAATGTTTACTTTTTTTGGAGGTCATGATCCGGAAGATTTTCAACATCAGGTTGGAGATCCTCCTACGGTTTTAGATTTACACCCAAACTCTCCCGGTTACCGTTTGATTTTAAACAATGTTTTATTTCCTGCTGCGAAAAAGAAGAAATTAAAAACATAATTAGTTAATAGAAAATTCAAACCAGATAGGAATGTGGTCCGATATTTTTCTGGCTTCTTTTAAGGAATTGAAATTTTCATAAAACGGAATTATTCCTGAATGAATGTATGTTAACGAAGTTGCTTTATAGAAAATATTATCAAATTCAGATGCAAGACAAATGTTGTTTTTGCATTGCTGTTTTAATGTTGTTTTTTGATTTTGTAAAATAGGAGCAAAGCGCATTTTTTTCAATGGATTAAAAACTGTGTGAGATTGCGGACAATTGAAATCGCCTAAAAACACCAAATTTAAAGCTGGATACTCAAGTGGCAAAAACTTAAAATATTTAATTTCGGTTTCAGGCTGTTTGCTTTTGGTTATCGCATGAAAATTAACTAGAGTTATAGTTTTATTATTGATTTCAAAAGTGCCAAAATAAGGCTCGCGATCAATTTCTAAATGATATTTTTTTTCCAGCCATGCATTTCCTTTAAGTTTTACTCTGCTGGTTTTCCAAATGAAAGCGTAACGCTCCGTTTTATAACTGCTGCTGCTTGTAGGATCACTAATACTATAATCCCATTTAGCGCCTTTTTGATTCAATGCTGCAGCAAGTTTAGCAACTGCTTGTGCGCCGCCATATCCGGCAACAACTTCCTGAAGTGCTACAATATCATAATTTAATATAGTATTGGCAATAAAATTTATTTCGGACTGAGATTTTGATTTTCCAAAGTTTTCCAGATTCCAGGAAAGGATTTTGGTTTGAGAAAAAGTGAAAGTAGTGTAGAATAATAGAACAAATCTTAAAATGTTTTTCATGCTGTATTTATAAGATCAAATATAAGCATTTCAAAATTTTTAAGAATTTCTAAATAGTCTTCTAATCTATATTTGGAGAAAATATTTTTTTAAAGAGAAAATTTATTTCTTAAACAAAACAGATTTAATGTTTTTTATATCTGTTTTTTAATGCAGTTCCTATAATTATAATTTGCAATACAAGTAGAGCCGGAATAAAGATAATTTTCCAATCAACTTCAAGCCATCCTGTTTTTTCAGAAACAAATGCAAAGCTTAATGATAAAAAAAGGCACAGTAACATTGTTTTCATGATAATTTTATTTTTGGTTGTACTAATCTTTAAGATGAAATTTTGTCGTAAATCTTTCTCAGAACTAATTTTATATTTAGTTTTCATTCCAATTATTAATAGATTCTCGACAAAGATAAATCTATAAAAAAGCATTTCCTTACGGGAATCCGTAAAAGGGTTATATAATTTACACCAGACCAAAGTCTTTAGCAATTGCTATTAGGTGCACATTATTATTTGCCTTAAAATAAATTTTCAGTTTATTGATTCGTTTTTCGATACTGCTCGTTCCGTTTGGAGTAATTGACGACGATTTAAATTCACTTGATATATTTTCTAATATATAACCTTGTGCCAAAAGCTTTAAAATCGAGATGTCATAAGATTCGATTTCAATTAAAGACTTGTCATTAAAATTAAAAGACAAATCTGATGAAAGTATTTTTTCCTCGTTTCTAAAAGTTCCCTCAATTGCTTTTCTTAATTCAGAAATGCTGTTTCGTCCTTTTGAAACATAAGCATTAATACCCAGATCATAAAAAAGAGATTTGATACGATAAGATTTATCTTCTATAGAAAATACTATTTTTTTTAATTTGGGCTGAACCCCATTTGCTGATTCAATAAGTTCCTCACCACTCGAAAGATTAATGTCACGATGATCTGATTTAAAAGATAAATCACTTATTAATAAATCATAAGGTTCGTTTTCAAGCAAAGCCTTTTTAATTTTTAATAATCCATCATCGCAATACTTTACATGATGAATTGTAGGGATTTGTAAGTCTTCAAGCACTTGAATAACTGCAATACTTATACTATCTAAATCTTCGGCAACTAAAACTTTTTTGAACATGTTGTTGTGTTTATACAGGAATTGAGAATGTTATTCTAAATCCTTTTTCTGAATTATTGTCAAAAATAATATTTCCATTTATAGTTTTAATACGGGTTTCCACATTTTGTAGTCCAATTTTCAAAATTGTAGTCTTTTTATTAGTTCCAACGCCGTTATCATTATAAATTACAGTTAATTTTTTTTCGTCTTTTTTTAAATTAATGCTTACTAAAGTTGCCTGACTGTGTTTTTTCATGTTTGAAAACAATTCTTGTAATACTCTGTAAAGAATGATTTTTTTATTTTTTTCAATTTTATGCCACAGTATTAAATCAAAACCATTTAATATAATATTGATATCTGAAGTTTTATAACCGGATATCATTTCTTTTAGTGCCATGGGATAATTTTCATTTGTTATGATATGGCTGTTTTCTTTAGAAATATTTCGGGTTCTGAAATAAATAGTATCCAGAATATTCAGTAACTGTTCCCTGTTTTTTTCTTGTGTAAGGTCAGTTGTTTCGGCAAAGTCCAAAGTTTTATAAACATCATTAGCGAGTTCATCATGAAGTTTTTTAGATATTCTCATCTCACTTTCAAAAATCAGATTGTCTTTTTCTTTTTTTACTTTGGAAGTTAAATGAAAATAAAGGGCAAAACTGGATACAGCACTAAAAAAAATGAAGATATAGGAAATGATATTTCGTTTTTTCTGTTTTTCTAATTGTAAATCATTTTCTGCTTTTTGAGCTTTTAGTTGAAAGTTTTCCTCTTTATCTTTTTTAGATTCGTACTTTATTGTAGAAAATTGATTTTTTGCCTGTTTTCTTCCTTTTGTAATACTATCAATTATTTTAATATAATCCAGAGAGTATTTTTTTAGGTCATCCTCTTTTGTCACTTTTATTAATTGTGCCAAACAATTTGCCTTATTTGTGGCCGAATTAACTTTACAGGCTCTTTCATACGACTTCTTTGCATATTCCTTAGCCAGTTTAGGATTGCTAATCAGGTAATAATTAGATAGATTCTTATAATTATTAATTAACCCAAAGTCGTTATCTAATATAAGATTTGCTTTTAAGCTTTTAGTGTACAAATTCAATGATCCGTTTATTTTTAGATTGTAATAACAAAATCCCAGATTATTTAAAATCTCAAAATAAAGCCTTTCACTCGATTGGGGATCTTTCTCAAAAGTAATTTTTTTAGAAGCTAATATTTCTAATATTTCAGCAGCTTCCTGATATCTTTTCTGGGCCAGATATACAAGTATAATATCTGTTAAAATAAGTGTTTTCTTAAATGAGGAACCTGGAAGATGAAATGCTTTTCGGTGGTATACAATAGCATTCTGGTAATCATACATATTATAATAATTATACCCAATGAAACTGTAAACATTACGGGCATATATAGGTTTACTTGTTTTTTTTAAATAAGGAAGTGTCTTTGTCAATAGTGCTTCACTCGCAACATAATTACTAAATATAGATTGAATTTCAGCCATCGAGGACAAAGAATACACATATTCATCAATATTTACTTGGGGATTACAAATTAATTGAGCTTTATTATAATATAAATAGGAGCTATCCATTTTGTCAGCATAATAATAAAGATCAGCTTTGTTAAGATAGTTTTTAATTTGAACGGAATAATTTTTTTTAGAAGGTCTCTTTTCTAATTTTTTTTCGCAGGATTGCGTGCAAATTATAATTGCAAATAATAAAAAAAAGTTTGTGCCCTTAATAATAACAATGTTTTTTAGAATATTTAATAAATGTCTCATCAAATGGGAAATTGAATAAAAACCTTAAATCCCGAACCTTTTGTTGAATCAATATCAATTTGACCTTTAATGTGCTCAATTCTCTTCTCAACATTCTTTAAACCATTTCTTAAGACTTTAATATTTAAATCTACACCATTTCCGTTATCAGCATAATTAATAAACAGATTTTGATTCGATATTTTAAAAGTTATTCCAACGACTGATGCATTGCTATGTTTTTTCATATTGGAAAACAATTCCTGCAAAACTCTAAAAAGGACTATTTTTTTATTCTTTGCAATTTCATGCCAAAAAACGGAATCAAAACCATTTAATATTATATTTAGTTCAGGAGTTTTAAATCCGGAAATCATTTCTTTTAGATTATCTGCATAATTTATATCTGTACTAATAGCACTGTTTTCTTTAGAAATATTTCTGGTTCTGGAATAAATAGTATCTAAATTATTTAATAACTCTTCCTTATTTTCTTCCTTTCCAAAATCTGTATTTTGAGTAAAAGCTAACGCATGATAAACATCATTAGAAAGTTCGTCACTTAGTTTTTTAGAAATTCGTATTTCACTTTCGAATATGGCTTTGTTTTTTTCCTTTTTTGATTTTAGTGTTAGATAAAAATAGAGAAATAAACTGATGGCAGTTGAAAAAAAGATAATAATATACGAAATACTATTTCGATTTTTTTGTTTTTCTAATTGTAATTCATTTTCAATTTTTTGGACTTTAAGTTGCAGATTTTCTGCTTTATCTGTTTCAGATTCATATCGAATTCTTGAAAATTCATTTTTTGCTTTTTGTCTCGCAGAAGTGAAACTATCTGCAATTCTAATAAAATCTACTGAATATTTTTTAAGTTCTGCTCCCTCACTTTTTTCTATTAATGTAGCTAAACCAACAAGTTTATAAATTACGGCATTTGTTATGGAGGCACTTTTGTATGCTTTCCGGGCATACATTTTCGATAATTTTTGATCTGTTTTTGAATATAATAATGAGAGAGTATTGTAAGTCCCAATTAATCCATATTGATCATTTTGTTCCAGTTTAATTTTTAAACTTTTATTTAAACATTCAACGGCTTTAGGATTTCCGAGTTTGTAATAGCAATATCCTAAATTATCTAATAAAAGAGAATAATTATTATCTGTTTTCCTTGGATCATTTTCATGTTTTATTTTTCTCGCAGTTAACGGAACTAATATCTCAGCAGCTTCGTTATATTTTTCCTGACTGAGATAAATCAGAATAATATCATTCAAAATAACTGATTTTTTATAAGATGTATGCGCTAGTTTTAATGCTTTAAGATGATACAGGATTGCGCCGTTATAATCAAAACTGTAGTAATAATTATAGGCGATTAAAGTATATACATTATACGCGTATTCAGGATTTTTGATGTTTTTTAAGTACGGAAGTGTCTTTGTCAGTGTTTCTTCTGAAGCAAAATAGTCACTATTGTTTTTTTGAATATTCGCTATGCAGGTGAGTGCATAAACGTAATCCTCTGCATAATCTTTTTTAGGTTCGCAAAGTAGTACAGCTTGATTTAAATAAAAATAGGCGCTATCATTTTTTGCTCTATTTAAAAAGAAATCACTCTTTTTTATTTTATTTTTAATTTCTGTTGAGTGATTCTTCCTGATGATTTTCTTTTCAGTTATCTTTTTACAGGATTGCATAACAAGTAAACCCATCAGAATAAAAAAGAGAATTTTAATCTGTAAGTGATTTGGAGTCCAATACTTAAAAAGGTTTAACCAGTTTTTCATTCTTATAAAATTAATTTAATAAAAACTTTAAAACCCATATCTGACCTTGAATCTATATTAATTTCTCCTTTAATATTCAATATCCGATTCTCAACATTTTTTAAACCATTTTTAAAAGAAAGGTCATCTATATGAATCCCTTTTCCGTTGTCCATATAATTAATAAAAATGTAATTATTTGATGTATTAAAATTGATTACTACTAACGAAGCATTACTGTGTTTCTTCATGTTTAACAGTAGTTCATGCAATACTCTGTAAATAGTAATTTTTTTATTTTTGTCGATTTTTGTTGATAATATTGAATCAAATCCATTTAAAATAACATTTATTTCAGAGGTTTGAAAACCTGAAATCATTTCTTTGAGCGCTAAAGGATAATTTTTATCAATTACTACAGGACTATTTTCTTTCGAAATATTTCTGGTTTTGGAATAAATCAGATCTAAATTACTTAATAAATTTTCTTTATTATTGTCTTTTTCTAAATCATTACTTTCCGCGAAAGTCAAAGTTTGATAAATATCATGGGTAAGTTCATCACTTAGTTTTTTAGATATTCTTATTTCACTGTCAAAAATTGCGGCATCTTTTTGTTTTCTTCCTTTTGATTTTAAATGAAAATACAAAAATGTAATAAAGCTTATAATGAATACAATTATTATATATGAAATGATGTTGCGATTTTTTCGTCTTTCTAATTCTAATTCGTTTTCTGCCTTTTCTGCCTTGAGTTGTAAATTCTCTGTTTTATCCTTATTAAAATTATATTTTATATTGGCAAACTGATTTTTTGCTTTTTGTCTTGCATTTGTTAAACTGTCTGTGCTCTTGATATATTTTAAAGAATATTTTTTCAGGTCATTGCCTTCACTTGTTTTTATCAATAATTTTAAGCCGGAATTCTGATCAGCTGAATTATTATTTGCAACAGATTCGTCGTATGTTTTTTTTGCATAGTATTTTGCTAAGCGCTTATCCTTTTTTTCAAAATAAACCGAAAGATTTTTATAACTGTTTTCTATTCCGGTTCTTTTGTTTGGCAGTAACCTAAAAGCTAGTCCTTTACGAAGATATTTAATTGCCTTTTCATCGTTTCCTAATTTATGGTAACAAAAACCTAAATTATCAGCTGCATAACCGTAACCCTCTTCGTTTATAGATTTTAAACGTGGCGAAACCAGTATCTCAAGCAGGGCAATTGCCTTACCATACTTTTTTTGATTCATATAAACAGCAGCTATATTGTTTAATGCTAAACATTTTCTCCAGGCACTGGTTTTTAAAGCTCTCGACTTTTCATAATATAGGATTGCATTATTATAATCGTACATGTTTGAATAATTAGACCCCAATAATGTGTAAACAATCCATGCATGTCTTGTTTTTTTTAGATACTTTAAATAAGGCAACGCCAAAATTGCTGTAGCCTCACTGGCTATAAAATTACCGTTGTCATTATAGATATAGGATATTGAGTAGATGGTGTATACATAATCTTCAGTGTTTTTTTCAGGATTACAAAGGGGTAATACTTTATTGTAATATATAAAAGCGCTGTCATTTTTTTTAGCATAATATAACTTGTCAGCTATATTTGTCAGGCGCAGTATCTCAGCACTATTATCTGTGTTTTTAGGTTTAGGATCTGTTTTAATTTTATAAAAATTTAATAGACAAAATGATATGCCCAATAGTATCAAAACGGATATTATTAAATATTTTAATTTTTTTTTATTTTGAAAAGAATAAAAGCTGTTTTTCATTTATAAAGGAAATTTTATAAAGACTTTAAAGCCTTTTCCGAGAGCAGAATCAATGTCAATTACTCCTTTGATACTTAAAATTCTGTTTTCAACATTATGCAATCCATTCCTAAATGCAATCTCATTTATATTAATTCCACTTCCGTTATCAGTATAATTAATAATTACATTTTTATCCAGAGTTTTAAAATTAATTTCCACCAATGTAGCGTTACTGTGTTTTTTCATATTTACAAGAAGTTCTTGCAAAACCCTGTAAATAGTAACTTTGGTGTTTTTCTCTATAGTATTCCAGATAATAACATCTAGTTCATTTATAACAAGATTAGTGTTTGGGGTAGTAAAGCCGGTGATCATTTCTGTTAAAACCAAAACATAATTTTCGTCGGTAATAATTGTAGTGTTTTCTTTAGAAATATCTCTTGTCCGGGAATATATAGCATCTAAATTAGTTAGCAATTGTTCTCTGTTTTCAGGAATTGACAGGTTTTTATTTTCTGCGAATGCCATTGTGTGGTAAATGTCATTGGCAAGTTCATCATGGAGTTTTTTGGCAATTCGGGTTTCGCTATTATATGTAGCCTCAATTTTTTCCTTATTTCCTCTGGAAGTTAGATAAAAATAGAGAACTAATATTAAGCCCAAACTAAATGCAATGATAATATAAGAAATAATATTTCTGTTTTTTTGCCTTTCTAATTGTAGCTCATTTTCTGCTTTATGAGTTTTAAGTTTTAAATTTTCGTCCCTGTCTTTTTTAGAGTCATATTTAATTTTAGCAAATTGATTCTTTGCTTTTTGTCTAACTTCAAAAATACTATCAACCAAGCTCACATAAATAAGAGAATGTTTTTTTAATTCTTTATCTGAGCTGTTTTCAATAATTAATTTTAATGAAGCTAATCGCTCATCTACGTCATTTATAATACTGAATTGCTGATAACTCAAATGCATATATTTTTTTGCCAACGCAGGATTACTCTTTTTGTAAAATTCAGCAAAATGAAGGTAGCTCTTTCCTAAATCAAAAGGCCTTTTTTTATTTTGTCTTATTTCAATACTTTGATTGAAATAAGATAGTGCATTTTTCAAGTCGTTTATTTTAAAATAACAGAAGCCTATATTATCTAATACTTTTGCATAAAACTCGTCATCATTTTTAATTTCTGGTTTGGATAGCAAGGCAAGAAAAATTTTGAGAGATTCAGCATATTTTCCTTCTTCCATTAATATAACGGCAATATTTTTTTTTGCTGCTAAATTTTGCCACGATGCTGTTTTTAAGGTTAAAGCTTTTTGATTGTATAGTATTGCATTTTTATAATCATACGTATTTAAGTAATTATTGCTTAAAGTCACATATGTATTCCATGCATGTTCTGGCTTTTTTAAAGATTTTAAATAAGGTAATGCTTCAATAACTGTAGATTCACTTCCAATAAAATCACCATGATTTTGTTGAATAGTTGCCATATCGTTTATTATATCAACATAATTTTGGGTATCAGTTACTGGGTTACAAATAAATTTTGCTTTATTGTAATAAAAAAAAGCACTATCAGTTTTTTTATTTTTGTAGAATCGATCTGCTACACTAATCAATTTAGCAACTTCGGCTTTTGTATTTAATGGTACAATAGTGTTTGACGCTTTCTTTTGACAAGATAAAAAAAGTAGAAAAGTAAAAGTTATATATAATGGGGTGAGTATTCTTTGTGGTTTCATACTCCAAAAGTATAGAATTTAAGTATTTAAGAAAAGTAATAAGTATACTAATTTGTAAATTCAGAACAGTTCTGTTTTTAATTATAATTTTGCAATAAAAAAAAAATGACCTTCTAATTTAGAAAGTCATTTTTGTATTCATTATATAAATGGAGATGTTTAAACAGCTCTCATTCCAGTGCTTATGGCTAATCTGTTCCATGCGTTGATAGTTATTATCGCGAGAATAATTTCGGCTAAATATCTATCATCAAACAAACGGGCAGCATTCTGATAAACTTCGTCAGAAACATGATTGCTTATCATGGTAATTTCCTCTGTTAATGCAAATATAGCCTTCTCTTCTTCAGTATAAACGTCAGCCTCACGCCAAACGCTTAATAAATAAATACGTTTTTCAGTTTCACCATATTTTCTGGCATCAGCAGTATGCATATTGACACAATAAGCACAACCATTTAATTGCGATGCACGAATTTTTATTAACTCTTTTATAATAGGCGTTAAGGAAGTTTTGGTACTGTATTTTTCTAAATTTACTAAAGCTTCATAAGCTTCCGGTGCAACATTTGGGATAACGATTCTTGGTTTCATCTTATATTATTTTTTAAGTTTAGTACAAAGGTCAGAGATCTTTCCTTGAAAAAACTTGAAGTACTTCAAGAAATGAAATTAGATTTTTCCAGCTCTAATTTTGCTCATAAATTCAGCAGAGAAATCGAGATAGGAGGCAAGCATGTATTGCGGAACTCGCTGTACAAATTCAGGATGAAGATTATTAAAGTGATGATATCTTTCTTCTGCCGACATTGTAAATAAAAATTTGATTCTCATTTGAGCAGCACCATAAGATTTTTGTGTAACAACTCTAAAGTAACGTTCAAGTTTCGGAATCTGGACAAGAATAGATTCTAACATTTCCTGTTCCAGACCAATTACTTCTGACTTTTCTACAGCCTGTATATAAAAATGAGAAGGTATTTGACTGTGATAACTTAAGTAATCAGTAATCCACCAATTTTCAATACCAAATTGTAATGTTTGTTCAACACCTTTCGAGTTGATTATATATTGTCGTATGCAGCCTTTTAGGATAAAGTATAATGTGTTGCATACTTGACCTTCGTGTAATATTAGTTCTTTCTTTTTGATAGTAAAAGTGCTCAGGCAAGATTCTAAAATGTCTATTTCAGAGGATTCTAATGTTACTATTTTTTCAATATGTTGCAAAAGTGATTTATGCATGTTAATTTTTTGATGATATACAAATGTACTTTTATATTCAAACGCTAAGCTACAATTGAAATACATATAAAAACAAAAAACCATTCGTGTTAACGAATGGTTTTTCTATGATAAGTAAGTAATCTAAATTGAGTTTATAAAACGTTTATTTTACTTTATTAAGTATTGCTTTGAAAGCTTCAGGGTGGTTCATAGCTAAATCTGCAAGAACTTTACGGTTCAATTCGATTCCATTAGCTTTAACTTTACCCATGAATTGAGAATAAGACATTCCTTCTAATCTAGCTCCAGCGTTGATACGTTGAATCCATAAAGCACGGAAATTTCTTTTGTTTTGTTTTCTATCGCGGTAAGCGTAGCACATTGCTTTCTCTACTGCATTCTTAGCAACTGTCCAAACGTTTTTACGTCTACCAAAGAAACCTTTGGCTTGCTTCATTATTTTTTTTCTTCTTGCTCTTTTAGCAACTGAATTTACTGCTCTTGGCATAATTTTAATGTGTTTTTGTAGCAGGCGCCCTGAATTAAATCAAAGGAACTTAAAAGCCATACTCCAAGGTTATTTTTAAATAATTTTTAACCTAAAGAAAATCTTTAGTCAAAGGGTTTAAAAGTCAAGTGTCAAAAGTTTGAACTTTCTAACTTTAAGACTTTACAACTTTAGACTTATATTAGATAATTCTTAATTGTTGTTTGATGCTTTTCATATCTGTTTTGTGAACTAGCGCTGAATGTGTCAAAGCTAATTTACGTTTTTTAGATTTTTTAGTCAAGATGTGACTTTTAAAAGCATGCTTTCTTTTAATCTTTCCAGAACCAGTAACTTTGAAACGTTTCTTGGCGCTAGATTTTGTTTTCATTTTAGGCATTTTTCCTAGTGTTTTAATTTATTCTTACTTACTTATATCTTGGTCTGAAAGTTTAAAAGTCAAAAGTCAAAAGCCAGTTTATGACTTTTGACTTTAAGACTTTCGACTTTAAGACTTATTTCTTTTTCTTCGGAGCAATGAACATAATCATTCTCTTTCCTTCTAAAACCGGCATCGCTTCCACTTTACCATGCTCTTCTAAATCTGTTGCCAAACGTAGTAATAAAATCTGTCCTTGATCTTTATAAATGATAGAACGACCTTTAAAGAAAACGAAAGCTTTTAATTTAGCACCCTCTTTCAAGAACTTCTCAGCATTCTTTCTTTTAAATTCGTAATCATGCTCATCTGTCTGAGGACCAAATCTAATCTCCTTTACTACAACTTGCGTTGACTTAGCTTTTAATACCTTATCACGTTTCTTTTGTTCGTAAACAAATTTCTTGTAATCCATGATTTTACAAACCGGCGGCTCAGCATTTGGTGAAATTTCAACCAAATCCAATTCAAACTGATCTGCTAGGCGTAAAGCTTCTGCAAGCTTAAATACACCAGGTTCGATGTTTTCGCCTACTAGTCTTACTTCTTGTACACCACGAATAAGGTTATTTATTCTGTGTGCATCCTTTTTTTCTACTCGAGGTTGGTAACCTCTGTTGCTTCTTATTGCTATGACTTTATAATTTAAGTTAAACTGTAAAAACTTTTAATGTCTTTTTTATTTCTTCGTTTACAATAGCGACAAATTCATCAATTGTAACTGTAATATTCCCTTTTCCTTCTTGACCGTGACGACGGATTGAAATAGTTCCGTTTTTCTCCTCTTCCTCACCTACAATAAGCATAAACGGTATTTTTTGCATTTCAGCATCTCTAATTTTCTTACCAATAGTCTCACTTCGGTTGTCAATTAGGGCGCGAATTTCGTGATTTTCTAGCAAATCTAAAACTTTTTTAGCATATATTTCGTATTTCTCGCTCAAAGACAAGATTATAGCCTGTTCCGGCATTAGCCATAGTGGGAAATTTCCTGCAGTATGCTCCAGTAAAATTGCGATAAAACGTTCCATAGATCCAAAAGGAGCTCTGTGAATCATAACAGGGCGATGTAATTCATTATCAGCACCTTTATAAGTCAATTCAAAACGTTCAGGAAGGTTATAATCAACCTGAATAGTTCCTAATTGCCATTGTCTTCCTAAAGCATCTTTAACCATAAAGTCAAGCTTAGGACCATAAAAAGCGGCCTCGCCATATTCTACAACAGTATTTAATCCTTTGTCAGCTGCAGCATTGATAATTGCATTTTCAGCTTTCTCCCAGTTTTCGTCTGTACCAATGTACTTATCTCTGTTCTCTTTGTCTCTTAAAGAAATTTGAGCAGTAAAGTTTTCAAAACCTAAAGAACCAAATACATAAAGTACAAGGTCAATTACTTTTTTAAACTCTTCGTCCAATTGCTCAGGAGTACAAAAAATATGCGCGTCATCCTGAGTAAACCCTCTTACGCGAGTTAAACCATGTAATTCGCCAGATTGCTCATATCTATATACAGTACCAAATTCAGCATAACGCTTAGGTAGATCCTTGTATGACCAAGGTCTGACATTGTAAATTTCGCAGTGGTGAGGACAGTTCATCGGTTTTAATAAAAACTCTTCACCTTCGGCAGGAGTATTTATTGGCTGAAAACTATCAGCGCCATATTTTGCATAGTGACCAGAAGTAACATAAAGTTCTTTCTGACCAATATGTGGAGTAACCACTTGCTCATATCCGGCTTTCTTTTGAGCTTTCTTCAAAAATTGCTCTAAACGATCTCTAAGTGCAGCACCTTTTGGCAGCCATAAAGGCAAACCAGCACCAACTTTTTGAGAAAAAGCAAACAATTCAAGTTCTTTACCTAATTTACGGTGATCACGACGTTTAGCCTCCTCAAGAAGTTCAAGATATTCAGTCAAATCTTTTTGTTTAGGAAAAGAAGTTCCGTAAACACGAGTCAGCTGTTTGTTTTTCTCGTCACCTCGCCAGTAAGCTCCGGCAACGCTCATAATTTTAAAAGCCTTGATAATACCAGTATTCGGAATATGTCCACCTCTACACAAATCAGTAAAAGTAGCATGATCACAAAACGTAATAGTTCCGTCTTCAAGATTCGAAATCAATTCAGTCTTATAAACGTTGTCTTTATATAATTCTAAAGCATCAGCTTTACTAACCGGACGCATTTTAAACTCATGTTTGCCTCTTGAAATTTCAAGAACACGATCTTCAATCTTTTTAAAGTCAGCATCAGTAATCTTTTGGTCTTCAAAATCTACATCATAATAAAAACCGTTAGAAATTGCAGGTCCAAGAGTTAACTTAATTCCGGGAAACAATTCCTCAAGCGCTTGTGCCATGACGTGTGAAGTCGAATGCCAGAAAGCTTTTTTACCTTCCGCATCATTCCAGGTATATAAAATAAGACTACCGTCGGTCGTCAATGGAGTTTCGGTTTCAATTGTTGTACCATTAAAAGATGCTGAAATCACGTTTCTGGCAAATCCTTCACTAATGCTTTTTGCAACCTCCATGGGAGTTATGCCAGAAGCAAACTCTCTAATTGACCCGTCGGGTAAAGTAATCTTAATCATTGTTTATAATTTTGTGAATGCAAATATAACGCATTAGAAAAACACACACAATACATATATAATCTTTATACTATAATATATAGGAGCAAATTGTAGTAGGTTCGTCAAATGTATTTTCTATCCTTATATATAGGAGTAAAGTATACTTAGATTTTAAGGGCAAATAAGAAGTATGTTAGGTTTGTTTAGTTTTAGAAGCTTAGATTTTGCTTTGGAGCTATTCCCGCTATCCGTTCCAATCTTTTGTGCCTCCCGGCACAAAAGGATTTTCACTACTATCGGGGCTAGGGCAGTAGTTGTTAGAATAGACATTAGTGATAGCAAAAAGAAATCGCTTCAAGAGTATAAACTTAGCGCGTCTGCGTCTTTGTACGAAATAGACAAAGCGATGTGTGTTAGAGATCATGCAAGCATCCGGCAAAGTCGTCAAATCAATTTTGAGTCATCATAAAACAGCACTTAAATCTGCGAAGTCCATAAAACAGGTACATCTTAGAATGGTAAAATTACGAAAAACAGAACGCTCTGCTGAAAATTCCTATAAACGAAAAAAGTGGTAAAAAGCTAAGTTTTGTGTTATCAGAGCGTTAAGAAAAAGTTTTGCAAAACATTGAAATTATACAATAAAAAGTCTTGTAAATGTAAATAAAGGTGCTACTTTTGCACCCGCAAGAGCGACAGACGTTCCCTGAAATACTGACAAGCATTACAAATCAAGGAGAAAATTTATTTTCAAAAAAAGATTTAAAAAGCTTGTGAGATTTGAAAACAGATGTTACATTTGCACCCCGCAAAACAGGGAAGTTCATTGAAAGATTGGTAAGGTTTGAGAAGAAAAAGGAAATGAAAAATTTCTTAAAAA
>NZ_JBIPCQ010000006.1:0-337273 GCF_044006475.1 Flavobacterium sp. FlaQc-47
CAACATCTGAATCCAATACTAAAGGTGTCAATGTTACTGTTCCGTCTTCTGCAACTGTATAAACATCATCAACTGCAACCGGATTATCGTTAACCGATGTTACCGTAATAATTTGATTTGCCGTAGCAGTTCCGCCGTTTCCATCACTGATAACATAAGGAATGCTTATTGGCGTAGCCGAATTAAAGTTCAATGCCGGACTGAAAGTAATTACGCCAGTCGCCGAAATATTTACGGTTCCATTAGTAACATTTATGGTTTGGATTCCACCTGTTAAAACTGTTCCGTTGATTGAAGTGATGCTCAAAGTATCGCCGTCAACATCTGAATCCAATACTAAAGGTGTCAATGTTACTGTTCCGTCTTCTGCAACTGTATAAACATCATCAACTGCAACCGGATTATCGTTAACCGATGTTACCGTAATAATTTGATTTGCCGTAGCTGTTCCTCCGTTTCCATCACTGATCACATAAGGAATACTGATTGGCGTAGCCGAATTAAAGTTCAATGCAGGTGTGAAAGTAATTACGCCCGTTGCCGAGATATTAACGGTTCCGTTGCTAACATTTATCGTTTGAATTCCACCTGTTAAAACTGTTCCGTTGATTGAAGTGATGCTCAAAGTATCGCCGTCAACATCTGAATCCAATGCCAAAGGTGTTAATGTTATTGTTCCGTCTTCTGCAACTGTATAAACATCATCAACTGCAACCGGGTTATCGTTTACAGCCGTAACTGTAATTAGTTCGTTTGCCGCAGCTGTTCCACCGTTTCCATCACTGATAACATAAGGAATACTGATTGGCGTAGCCGAATTAAAATTCAATGCCGGAGTGAAAGTGATTACGCCAGTCGCCGAAATATTTACTGTTCCATTAGTAACATTTATGGTTTGGATTCCGCCTGTTAAAACTGTTCCGTTGATTGAAGTAATACTCAAAGTATCGCCGTCAACATCTGAATCCAATGCCAAAGGTGTTAATGTTATTGTTCCGTCTTCTGCAACGGTATAAGCGTCATCAACTGCAACCGGATTATCGTTTACAGACGTAACTGTAATTAGTTCGTTTGCCATAGCTGTTCCGCCGTTTCCATCACTGATTACATAAGGAATACTTATTGGCGTAGCCGAATTAAAGTTCAATGCCGGAGTGAAAGTAATTACGCCCGTTGCCGAGATATTAACTGTTCCGTTGCTAACATTTATCGTTTGAATTCCACCTGTTAAAACTGTTCCGTTGATTGAAGTGATGCTCAAAGTATCGCCGTCAACATCTGAATCCAATGCTAAAGGTGTCAAAGTTATTGTATTATCTTCTGCAACTGTATAAACGTCATCAACTGCAACCGGATTATCATTTACAGCCGTAACTGTAATTAGTTCATTTGCCGTAGCTGTTCCGCCGTTTCCATCGCTGATTACATAAGGAATACTGATTGGTGTAACCGAATTAAAGTTCAATGCCGGAGTGAAAGTAATTACGCCAGTCGCTGAAATATTTACTGTTCCGTTGCTAACATTTATGGTTTGGATTCCGCCTGTTAAAACTGTTCCGTTGATTGAAGTAATACTCAAAGTATCGCCATCAACATCTGAATCCAATGCCAAAGGTGTTAATGTTACTGTTCCGTCTTCGGCAACTGTATAAACATCATCAACTGCAACCGGGTTATCGTTCACAGATGTTACCGTGATAACTTGATTTGCCGCAGCAGTTCCGCCGTTTCCATCGCTGATTACATAAGGAATACTGATTGGCGTAGCCGAATTAAAATTCAATGCCGGAGTGAAAGTAATTACTCCAGTAGCTGAAATATTAACGGTTCCGTTGGTAACATTTATGGTTTGGATTCCGCCTGTTAAAACTGTTCCGTTGATTGAAGTGATGCTCAAAGTATCGCCATCAACATCTGAATCTAATGCCAAAGGTGTTAATGTTACTGTTCCGTCTTCTGCAACTGTATAAACATCATCAACTGCAACCGGATTATCGTTTATAGAAGTAACTGTAATTAGTTCGTTTGCCGTAGCTGTTCCGCCGTTTCCATCACTGATTACATACGAAATGCTTATTGGCGTAGCCGAATTAAAGTTCAATGCCGGAGTGAAAGTAATTACTCCAGTCGCCGAGATATTAACTGTTCCGTTGCTAACATTTATGGTTTGAATTCCACCTGTTAAAACTGTTCCGTTGATTGAAGTAATACTCAAAGTATCGCCATCAACATCTGAATCCAATACTAAAGGTGTCAAAGTAATTGTATTATCTTCTGCAACCGTATAAACATCATCAACTGCAACCGGATTATCATTTACAGCCGTAACTGTAATTAGTTCGTTTGCCGTAGCTGTTCCGCCGTTTCCATCACTGATTACGTAAGAAATACTTATTGGCGTAGCCGAATTAAAGTTCAATGCCGGAGTAAAAGTGATTACTCCCGTCGCTGAAATATTTACTGTTCCGTTGCTAACATTTATGGTTTGGATTCCGCCTGTTAAAACTGTTCCGTTGATTGAAGTAATACTCAAAGTATCGCCGTCAACATCTGAATCTAATGCCAAAGGTGTTAATGTTACTGTTCCGTCTTCGGCAACTGTATAAACGTCATCAACTGCAACAGGATTATCATTTACAGCCGTAATTGTAATTGAAATTGTTGCAATATTCGAAACTGCTCCGTTATTATCGTTTACCGTATAATTGATTGGGGTTGCCGTTCCGTTGTAATTCAAGACCGGTGTAAAAGTCACTACGCCTAAATTATTTACCGTGTACGTTCCCTGCCCTGTTACCGTGAAAGTGGTTTGGATGCCTGGTGTTGCAGGATCCAAATCTACTGTGGCAACATCAATTGTTCCGTCAACATCCGTATCATTTGTAGTAATGTTGATCGTTACTGCCGTGTCTTCGTTTGTTGTTACCGTGTCGTTATTGGCAACCGGATTATCATTAACTGAAGTTACCGTTACCGAAATCGTTGCAATATTCGAAACTGCTCCGTTATTATCGTTTACCGTATAATTGATTGGGGTTGCCGTTCCGTTGTAATTCAAGACCGGTGTAAAAGTCACTACGCCTAAATTATTTACCGTATACGTTCCCTGTCCGGTTACAGTGAAAGTGTTTTGGATGCCAGGTGTTGCAGGATCCAAATCTACCGTTGCCACATCAATGGTTCCGTCAACGTCCGTGTCATTTGTAGTAACGTTAATCGTTACTGCCGTGTCTTCGTTTGTAGTGGCTGTATCGTTATTGGCAACAGGATTATCGTTTACAGCCGTAACTGTAATTGAAATCGTCGCAATATTGGAAACCGCTCCGTTATTGTCGTTTATTGTATAATTAACTGGAGTTGCTGTTCCGTTATAATTCAGGACCGGTGTAAAAGTCACCACGCCTAAATTGTTAACCGTATACGTTCCCTGTCCGGTTACAGTGAAAGTGTTTTGGATGCCAGGTGTTGCAGGATCCAAATCTACTGTGGCAACATCAATTGTTCCGTCAACGTCCGTGTCATTTGTAGTAACGTTGATCGTTACTGCCGTGTCTTCGTTGGTTGTTACCGTGTCGTTATTGGCAACCGGATTATCGTTTACAGCCGTAATTGTAATTGAAATCGTTGCAATATTCGAAACCGCTCCGTTATTATCGTTTACCGTATAATTGATTGGAGTGGCTGTTCCGTTGTAATTCAAGACCGGTGTAAAAGTCACTACGCCTAAATTATTTACCGTGTACGTTCCCTGTCCGGTTACCGTGAAAGTGTTTTGGATGCCTGGTGTTGCAGGATCTAAATCTACCGTGGCAACATCAATTGTTCCGTCAACATCCGTGTCATTTGTAGTAACGTTGATCGTTACTGCCGTGTCTTCGTTTGTAGTCGCTGTATCATTATTGGCAACAGGATTATCGTTTACAGCCGTAACTGTAATTGAAATCGTCGCAATATTCGAAACTGCTCCGTTATTATCATTTACCGTATAATTGATTGGAGTAGCTGTTCCGTTATAATTTAAGACTGGTGTAAAAGTCACCACGCCTAAATTGTTTACCGTGTAAGTCCCCTGTCCTATTACCGTGAAAGTGTTTTGGATGCCTGGTGTTGCAGGATCTAAATCTACCGTGGCAACATCAATTGTTCCATCAACGTCCGTGTCATTTGTAGTAATGTTGATCGTTACTGCCGTGTCTTCGTTTGTAGTCGCTGTATCGTTGTTGGCAACAGGATTATCATTTACAGCCGTAATTGTAATTGAAATCGTTGCAATATTTGATACCGCTCCGTTATTATCGTTTACCGTATAATTGATTGGAGTTGCCGTTCCGTTATAATTCAAGACCGGTGTAAAAGTCACTACGCCTAAATTATTTACCGTGTACGTTCCCTGACCGGTTACAGTGAAAGTGTTTTGGATGCCTGGTGTTGCAGGATCCAAATCTACCGTGGCAACATCAATAGTTCCGTCAACATCCGTGTCATTTGTAGTAATGTTGATCGTTACTGCCGTGTCTTCGTTTGTTGTGGCTGTATCGTTATTGGCAACAGGATTATCGTTTACAGCCGTAACTGTAATTGAAATCGTCGCAATATTTGATACCGCTCCGTTATTGTCGTTTACCGTATAATTGACTGGAGTGGCTGTTCCGTTGTAATTCAAGACCGGTGTAAAAGTCACTACGCCTAAATTATTTACCGTGTACGTTCCCTGTCCGGTTACCGTGAAAGTGTTTTGGATCCCTGGTGTTGCAGGATCTAAATCTACCGTGGCAACATCGATTGTTCCATCAACGTCCGTGTCATTTGTAGTAACGTTGATCGTTACTGCCGTGTCTTCGTTTGTAGTGGCTGTATCGTTGTTGGCAATAGGATTATCGTTTACAGCCGTAACTGTAATTGAAATCGTCGCAATATTAGAAACTGCTCCGTTATTATCGTTTACCGTATAATTAACTGGAGTTGCCGTTCCGTTATAATTCAAGACCGGTGTAAAAGTCACTACGCCTAAATTATTTACCGTGTACGTTCCCTGACCGGTTACCCTGAAAGTGTTTTGGATGCCTGGTGTTGCAGGATCCAAATCTACCGTTGCCACATCAATGGTTCCGTCAACATCCGTGTCATTTGTAGTAATGTTGATCGTTACTACCGTGTCTTCGTTTGTTGTTACCGTGTCGTTATTGGCAACCGGATTATCGTTTACAGCCGTAATTGTAATTGAAATCGTTGCAATATTTGATACCGCTCCGTTATTGTCGTTTACCGTATAATTAACTGGAGTGGCTGTTCCGTTGTAATTCAAGACGGGTGTAAAAGTCACTACGCCTAAATTGTTTACCGTGTAAGTTCCCTGACCGGTTACCGTGAAAGTGTTTTGGATGCCTGGTGTTGCAGGATCCAAATCTACCGTTGCAACATCTATGGTTCCGTCAACATCCGTGTCATTTGTAGTAATGTTGATCGTTACTGCCGTGTCTTCGTTTGTTGTTACCGTGTCGTTATTGGCAACCGGATTATCATTAACTGAAGTTACCGTTACCGAAATCGTTGCAATATTTGATACCGCTCCGTTATTGTCGTTTACCGTATAATTAACTGGAGTTGCCGTTCCGTTGTAATTCAAGACCGGTGTAAAAGTTACCACGCCTAAGTTGTTTACCGTGTACGTTCCCTGACCTGTTACGGTGAAAGTGTTTTGGATGCCTGGTGTTGCAGGATCTAAATCTACTGTGGCAACATCAATGGTTCCGTCAACATCCGTGTCATTTGTAGTAACGTTGATTGTTACTGCCGTGTCTTCGTTGGTTGTTACCGTGTCGTTATTGGCAACCGGATTGTCGTTTACAGCCGTAACTGTAATTGAAATTGTCGCAATATTCGAAACCGCTCCGTTATTATCGTTTACCGTATAATTGACTGGGGTTGCCGTTCCGTTATAATTCAAGACGGGTGTAAAAGTCACTACGCCTAAATTGTTTACCGTATACGTTCCCTGTCCGGTTACGGTGAAAGTGTTTTGGATGCCTGGTGTTGCAGGATCCAAATCTACCGTGGCAACATCAATAGTTCCGTCAACATCCGTGTCATTTGTAGTAACGTTGATTGTTACTGCCGTGTCTTCGTTTATTGTGGCTGTATCGTTGTTGGCAACAGGATTGTCATTTACAGGAGTAACTGTAATAGTAACCGTTACTGTATTTCCGTCAAGTCTTCCGTCATTTACTTTATAAGTAAAACTATCGCTTAAAGTTTCACTTCCGTTGTGTGTGTAAATAAAAGATCCATTCGCATTCAGAGTTAGCGTCCCGTTTGCTGGACCTGTAACTAAAATAGCCGTTATTGCGTCACCATCAATATCAG
Source organism: Flavobacterium sp. FlaQc-47 (assembly GCF_044006475.1). Taxonomy (NCBI): domain Bacteria; kingdom Pseudomonadati; phylum Bacteroidota; class Flavobacteriia; order Flavobacteriales; family Flavobacteriaceae; genus Flavobacterium; species Flavobacterium sp. FlaQc-47. Next base: position 6,364 of record NZ_JBIPCQ010000006.1, read on the forward strand.
TGTCATTCGCTAAAACTCCAGGTGCTGCAGTATTTAATGTTCCGCCTTCAGCTACTGTATAACTGTCTGCTGTAGCAACTGGTGCATGATTTATTGTTGGTGTAACGGATCCGGAATTATTTCCCGGAGTTGGATCATTTTGTGTTCCTGTAATACTAGCTGTATTTGCATAAGAACCTGTTGCGTTTACTTTGGCTACAATGCTAAGCGTTGCAGTTGCTCCGTTTCCTAAATTGCCAATAGTCCAGTCCGGCGCTAACCACGTTCCTGTTGAAGGTGTGGCACTCACAAAAGTATAACCTGCAGGAAGTGCATCGCTTACTTTAACTCCAGTTGCATTACTTGGTCCCGCGTTTGAAGCCGTAATAGTAAAAGTAACATTAGTACCTACATCATGCGTGCCTGTACTTGCTGTTTTAGTAACCGAAAGATTTGATTGAACGACAGGTGTTGCAGTTGCTGTATTATTTGCCGAATTAGTGTCCGGATCATTTCCGCTTACAGTTGCTGTATTAGCATAGGGTCCCGAAGGATTTACAGTTGCAACAATTGACAAAGTTACACTTGTTCCGTTTGTAAGTGTACCAACAGCCCAGTTTGGTGCTGTCCATGTTCCAGCAGAAGGCGTAGCACTCACAAAAGTATAACCTGCCGGAAGTACATCATTTACTGTAACTCCGGTAGCTTTATAGGGTCCGTTATTTTTTGCTGTAATGGTGAAAGTGCTATTAGTTCCAACACTTGCATTTACGTTATCAACTGTTTTTGTAATTTCAAGATCTATAGGACACAACGCAGCATCAAAACTTCTGGATGTTACTGATGTTCCACAAGTGGTAGCTACTGAATATTGAACTACAACTGTTCCTGCAGCAGTAAAATTCAACGTGCTTCCGGTTAAGGTACCCGGACCACTTAATACACTTAGCGTACCTCCGGTTGGAGTTGGGTTTAACAAAACTGGATCACCTACGCAATATTTTGAATCCGGTCCGCCTCCCGTAGAAATAGGCTGAATAGCAGGAGTAGATTCTGCACCACAAATTTGTACCGCAGCTGTAGCAAAAGTATAATTTGCTTCAACGGCAGTATTTGTGGCACCATTACCCATACTACCATTGGTTCTATGACCAACATAACCAAATTTAGTTTCACAACTTTTAACAATCATTGAAGTGTGACCTCCTGTTTCAACAGCAATAATATCATCAGTACTAAGTATTCCGCCAGGCGTACCGGGATCGCTTGGAGTGCCAACTCTCCCTAATAATGAATTATTATTATTACCAAAAGCATAAAGCTTTTTGTTATTATTGATTACATTAATAGCACCATATTGGCTATCATGTTCTTGCGAACTAAACCATTTAATATTATTCATCACATCTGTGGCAGTAGCAGAATAACGAGGCTGAACCCATCCTGTTCTATCGGTAGTAGTCCAATCTCCCAGCTCTTTATTTGTATTTTCTCCTACGCCGTACAGATTACCGTCTGTAGCTAAAATATAATATGATTTTGATCCACTTGTTCCTGTAGAACCTATCATTTTTACAGTTTTCCCTGCAGGTATTGTCATCTGTGTAGCTCTTGTCTGAGTGGCAATTGCTGTATTATTTCCTAATAATACACTTGTTCCCCACACATAAACAGTCCCGTCTGATTTTAATGCCATAAGACCGTCAACATTTCCTCTACAGGCAACAACATCGGTTAAAAAAGGATTTCCGGCAGCAGAAGTAGTAACTCTGTACCAGGTAGTAGCATTACTTGTCCCTCCATTTGCTGTTGTTCCATTACCCCTCACAGTAGGTGTTTGCGAAATTACCCACACTTCACCACTACAAGTTGTGATGGCTAAAGTTTTAGAGGTAGTAAACATCATTTTAACATCTCCCGGAGTAATTCCTGCTGGTAAACCAGTTGAATTACCACCAATTGTTAGTTTTTGAAAAGCTGCACTTGATGTAATAGTTCCATCGAGAATAATACCTTCAGTCGACCAGGCGTAAAGACCGTCTGTAGCCAAAACAATACCCTGAAGATTATTTTGAGAAGTACTTCCTAATCCGGCTTTTATCGGAGTACCTGTTAAACCAGGGAAATTTGCAGCATCTATGGTTTTTGGCACAAATAAATTTGCAACTCCATCACTTGCAATTTTTTCCCCCCACACCTGAAAAGAACCATCTGAAATTCTAACTACTGTGGTATGCCAGCTAGAAACAAAATTATCATACTCGATTGTTGCAGCATTATTATTTGAAGCAAAACCAAAATTCGATAAATCAGTAGTAGAACATCCTACAATAGGCGAAGCACACTGAGCATTTGATATTTGGCTAAAAATGAACAATAAAAAAAACAAGCAAATTGCTTTTTTCATGTTCAGTATTTGATTTAAGGTAGCGTAATTTTTTATCATATATAATACAATTATTTTATTATCTGAGGAAGATTATAGGTTTGTACCTGATTATTAAAATCATAAAAATCAAACATTACATAAGTTTCCTCATTGATCATTCCTGATACTTTATATTTCAATAATTGAATTTTGTTACTTATTATAATCTCTTTTTCTACTGGCTGAGCAGTCAGTAAAACGCCTATTCCGGCAACAGACATTCCAGGTGCAGGTAATTTTGTAACGGAGTTGTCTTTGGTAGTTATTTTTGCAGGAACTGTAATTATTAAATCTGAATAATTTCTTCCTTTTGTAAGCTTTTCAGAAAACTGAATTTTAGAAAAATCAAAAGATAATTTAACACCTTCTACTTTTATACGAAATCTTTCTTCAAACATGGGGTGATTGCATTCTTCCTCATTATGAATTCTATTTTCCTGAAAATGAATTTCATATTCACCGGTTTCTTCAAATACATAATCGTTGATTTCATTCCCTAGTAAAGCTGTACTGCTATTATTTTTAGAATTAGAAATTGTCCAGCTTATTGATGAATCGATACTTCCAAAATCAATTTTTTCACCAAATGAAATCACTTTGAAGAATTGATTATTTTCAGTGTTGATTTTGTTTTGAGCTACAGAGCTATAACCCATAAACAAGAAAATAAATAAAAAACCCAATTGCATTTTGAAGTTGCAATCAATCTGAAGTCGGTTAAGACCCCTTTTTTTATTCGCCAATAAAATTTTTAAAAAAGTAAAGTTCACCATATAATAAATAATTAAATTCCTATGAAAAAAAAGCAATGAAGATCATCAATCTCCAAAATATTGTATTGTTAAAATCAAGCTTAAATGCCCGTAATCAGTATGTTTTAAACTAATTAACAAGACTTTTATATCAACCAACTCCGCTACATACGTAAAATGCCGAAGGTTGGTTTTAATAGTTGATTTTTTATTGAAATAATTTCAAAATGCGTTTGACTGGAGATATTTGGAATGGCAAATTCTCTAATTATAGATTGTATTTCATTGTAAAAAACCTGAAGAAAAAGAAATGTCTGGAATTCGAAAACAATGAAATTATTTTTTGAAGGATTGAAGTAACGTTTTGAATTATTCAACAGTTGCAGAATTGTAAGACTAATTTTTTTCAGAAATTGACATAAAGAATATACACATAGCAATACAACTATATATCTTATAAAATTATTGACCTTACAGGTTGAAAACATAAAAACGAAATAAACGAAAAAGTTATTTTTAGGCTGAATATCAAAAACAAAAAAGACAGTTGTAAAATAATTTATTATAGAACAAAAAGCCGATAAGCACCACTATCACAGCATTTTATTATTTCTATATTGCCCTGTATTTTTTTTGGATCGTCAAATGTAGATCAAAATTAAACCTGTGAATAGTCAATTACGACATTTTTAAAAACAGGAATAAAATTGTTTTTTTTGAAAGAAAAGAATTATTTTTATCGATTTCACTTTTTTTATAAAACATTAAAAATCAATAAATTAATTCAAAAACGTAAAAGACATATTTTAACGTTTTTTTGGAAAAAATTAAGAATGCTTTTGGAAAAAACTTTTTCGACCGAATCAAAAACGCACCTCAGAAGGCAGTTGACCAAATCGTTTTTTAAAACTTGCCGCAAATCTGCCAGCCGAATCATAACCCGTTAAAAGAGCAATATTCTGAACGTGAATATTAGAATTTTGAAGTAATTGCATTGCCAATAACATGTTTTTTTCCTTATGATATTGCAGCATCGAAAAACCAAAAACAATCTTGAAATTTGATTTTAATTTAGTTGGAGATGTATGTACTTCCTGCGCAATAGTTTCAATACCAATAAACGGAAGATGTAAATTTTGTAAGATGATCTTTTCGGCTTTAGCCACATTATGATAGTCTAAATTACTCAACGAAATATTGTCTGTTATACGGCTATCATCAAAAGCATTATCAAAAAACTCCATAATAAGTTTCATCGATTTTTTTTTCAAAGCTGGTTTATCAGCTTCCGGACTGTTTGCCTGTTCTAAATATTCAGACAACTCCGCTCCCATTTCATGTGCTTTTGGTGCAATGTCCATCCAGGTATAAGATCCTCGTTCACCATTTAAGAACTTTTTAATCGCACGGCTATTTTTGAATTTTTTAGAACTAAAGTTTTTACTTGCCCACTCCTTTGTAATCGCAAAACTAAAAAAACCGCCATTTGCACCTTTATAAAAATAACTCGAAATCTCTGTTTCCGGTTTACTAAAAGTCCAGCAGGTACTTAAAATGCTTATTTCCTCCTCCTCTTTTACATGAACTTTATATTCAAATACCGAAAAAGTCAGCAAATAATAATCGCTTGCCTTATTACGATCATAAAAAGATCTCGTCACTATATTTTCCTTAATAGTCATATAAATAGCCAAAAGCCAGAAACCATCATCGATTTCCCTATAACATAATTTTGCTTTACAAAGAGATGTTTTTAATTTAATCACTTGCTTTGAAGGCAAATGATTCATGACAGGAATTTTCAATAAACTATCTATCATAATCTCAGGAGAATTAAATAAATACGGAATTTGAAAAAAATCATCTTTAAGAAGAAAAAGATATTTCTGAATGTTTTTTGGCCAATTATCTAAAGTCATGAATATAAAATAATTAGAAGTAACTTAGTAAATATAACACTTACCGCAAAAAGTTGATTTACAAAAATAGAAATCTAGTGTTATATAATTGGCATAAACATTAGAAAATAATCACAAGAAAGCCGGTGAAGTTTCACCGGCTTTCTAACCATACTAAATAAAATAACTGAATTAAAAAACTAAAATTACTGTTTGATGATTTTTACTGTTTTCACCTGATCATTCTCGTTCGTTATTTTAAGTAAATATATTCCCGTAGGATATCTACTCATATCAAGTTTTGAAATTCCCTGAGTAATTTTTTCGTTTTTGATTTCTTTACCTAAATTATCATAAACTTCAATCTTTGCATTGCTTTCCGTTTGGATATTAAATACATCATGAGAAGGATTTGGATATACATTTAGCCTTGAAGTTGTATCAAAATCCGGTCTTGCTAAAGTGGTAATTGCAATACAATTTGAAATTGCAGAACAATTTCCAGAAACAATTGCAACGTTGTAAGTTCCTGATGTTGAAGGTATAAAAGTTTGATTTACGGCTCCTTGAATTGCTTGATTATTTGTACAATCATACCATTGATACGTTACATTAGAAGCTTTAGCAGATAAAATACCATTACTGTATTCAATTGATGCATCTAAGGGAACAATAGTCAGATTCAATTCTTCGGTAAGACAACCGTTTGTCACTAAATATTTTCCTGTCTTATTATATTCTACATTATTTACCGCCCAAGTATAACTGTCACAAACAGAAACTGCAATAGCATTTGAGGTTCCGGCTGAATAATTTGCTTCAACATCTTTTGACCAGTTGGCATTTGCTGTTGCAACTGCAACATCATCAACAATAATACATGTTAGTGTTGCTATTTGAGTAGCATTCATATTCAATAAATAGGGTTTGTTTTTTAAATTTAAACCCGTAATATTCGTATATCTACAATTTAAATCGGTTAAACTAAACTGATCTGTTAAATCTAAATTAGTAATAGGTCCGCTAATTTCCAATTTTTCCAAAGATGTTAATCCTGTCAGATCCAAAGTTTGTAAATTTGAGTTACCAAAATTAATTTCTGTCAAATTAGTCAATCCTTTTAAATTTACAGTACTTGAATAATTACCATAAGCACGAATACTTTCTAAAGATGGTAGTCCGCTTAGATCTAAATCCTTAACTGAATTGTATATTAAATCCAGAGAAATTAAATTTTTAAAAGCTTTAATTCCGGTTAAATCCCTAATGGAAGCTGCCGATAGATTTAAACTGGTAACAGCATCGATATTTGCGGTAAGAACCTTATTATCAATAACATCATCATACCCTAAATTAATTAGTCGCTGTTCAAATCTTTCATCCGGAATAAAAGTAAAACCTGCCGGTATAGCACCTATAGTTATCTCAACAGCAATTCTTTCACTTTCACATTGCGTATTGGTATCAGAGAAATGCTGAATTTGAGCAGCATAATATGTTTTGCTTTCAAGAGGTGTATTACTTGCAAGAGGATTTCCGCCGGTAGCATCCTGATACCATTGTATTACTTGTCCCTGATTAGAAATATCAGCAATTGTAGCACCTGTAAGTCTAAATTGTGAACGTATTACAGGAACATCAACCGAAACTATAGTCAAATTTAAGTTGTGAACCGTACAACCATCATCAAAACTATCATAAGATGATTGAGTATATGTTACCCCGTTTACTGGCCACGTATAGCCTGAACAAGTATAAATAGAAATATCTTCTACATCATTTACAGTTACATGAATTTTCTTTTTGGTACTTTCTCCACAAGGATAAGCAGTTTGAGTTACATAATAATCACGTGTTTGCAATGCTCTTGTACTCACTAACGGAGTAACACTTGCTTCTGAAAGATACCATTTAATAGTACTCCCACCACCATTTGCGGTTGCTGCCAAATTAGCAACAGTTGGAGAATTTCTCTTGCAAAATGTTTGATCTGCCGCAGTAGGTTCAAAATTTGCATTTACAACAGTTTGGGTATCCATTAATCTTGCGCTTTCACAACCATTTAATGTTTGTGTAATATAAAGCGTTAAAACAGTATTAACCGGAGTAATTTCCAGCGAACCATCAATAGGAGTTGTACTGGTTTCTGTAGCATAAATTTTTATCGTACCCGGATTATTAAATTTTGATGCCAAAGTTGCATAAGTAGACGGTCTGCATAAAGTACCGTTAACGCCCATATTTCTTGAAGGCAATGGTGTTGTTTTCAGGACCACATTCACTGAGGTTCTGTCGCTTTCATTACCATTAACCATTTGCGAAGCATAATAATTTCCTGATGTCAAAACTGCAGCTGCAACCAATGCAGTTCCGCCAGTTGCATCAGCATACCATTTAATAGCATCACCTGTTGCTACTAAATCAGCTACTCTTGCACCATTGCAAAATGTTTGAGTTGCCGTTGCTTTAGGTCCGCAGGCTAATGAAAAATTTGCCGCAGAATCCTTTGACCAGTTTTCAATATTAACCTGAGTATTTGCATTTGCAACATCATCAACAGTAATACAAGTCAACTCAGGATTATCATTACTGTAAAAATATTGTAAATGAGGTTTATTACTTACATCCAGTACGGTTAAATTATTATTGTTACAGTATAAATTAACCAAACTTGTTAAGCCGTTTAATTTTAACTCACTTAATTTATTTTGGTAAGCTCCTACTTCGTTTAACTTTGTTAATCCGGATAAATCGACACTCGTCAATTGATTATATCCAAAATTTAAAGTAATCAAATTAATCAAACCACTTACATCTAAACTCTTTATTATATTTTCATTACACTGTAAGGTTTCAAGTTTAGTCAATCCCGTCAAATTCAGTGATGTCAATGAATTTTGTCCGCAACCAAGATAGGTAAGATTCGTTAAACCTGTTAAATCTAAAGTTGTTAACTCATTAGATCCACAACTAAGTGATTGCAGATTAGACAATCCACTTAAATTAATATTCTTAAGATCATTAGCATAAAGTTGTACATTAAGCAAAGTCGTCATTCCAGAAAGATCCAGAGAAGAAAGTTGCTGATAATTCAAATTCAGTTCCTGAAGACTTACAAATTCTTTAATTCCTGTTAAGTTTTTAATACTTCCGCCTTGTATGTTTAAAATTGTAAGACTAGCAATATCAGCCGTTAATACTTGTCCGTCAAGTGCGCCGGAATCAATACCTAAATTAATTAAACTCTGTTCAAAAGCAGTATCAGGTATTGCCGTATATTGTGCCTGCACTGTGGTAAAGCCTACAATTAAAAATAAAAAAAGACTGAATATTTTTATCCAATGATCTTTCTTTTTAAAAATTTGATTAGGCTTGTCGAGTAATTTTCGTATCATAAAATTATTGTTTTTGGATGAGCAACAAAGATGTATCTATAAAAAATATTTCAGTATAAGGGTTAACCCCTGAATTTCGTTTCACATTCATTTTATCAAATTAAAAAGATACTTTTGCTAAAAATCAACACAATGACTGCATCCAAAAAAGGAATTTTCCTGCTTATTATAATGCTTACTTTATCAGCTTTTTTTGCCTGCAGCGAAAAAAAAGAAAGTAATATCATTTATAAAAGACCGGCGCCTGAAAAAATAGATGCTACTTTTGACTGGATAAAAGAGGACGGTCATTTTGTAAATGCCAATTATCAAAAAGTGTTATATAAATACTACAATAAAAAAATCGAGCAGAAAGAATACATTATTGCTGCCAAAACACTCGAAGCTGCAGCTTGGAATACAGCTGGTTATGCCTCTTTTGATAAACGCCTTTTTCAAACAATTACAGCATTTTCAGAAAAATATAAAGACCGGGTTCCAGCAAACAATATGCTTTTTGTAAACATGTATTTGGGAGATTATTATACTGATAAAGGAAACCTGAAAAAAGCAATTGAGTACTATACAAAAAATGCCGAAATTGAAGCAGTTGATTACAAAACCTGTTATACAAAAGCAGATAGTTACCGCACTCTTGCCTGGTGTAATCATCTATTGGGTAATTTAAATGAAGCACTGAAACAGGAACTAAAATCATTAGAATACTTTAAAAAAACAAACAACATAGTAGCAACAGCAGGTGTTTATATGGGTTTAGCCGAAGTGTATCAAGCATCAAAAGAATACGATAAAACAGAATTTTTTTTGAATAAGGCGATCAAAACCTATTCTATCGACAGACAAAAAAATCTGGGCGGTATTTTTATCTGCTTATTTAATAAAATTAATTTGTATGATCGAAGCATGGATTACAAAAAGAGAAACCCATTAATAGATTCAGTTTACTTGGCATTCAAAAAAAGCAAAATAAATGACCCGTCCATTAAAATTTCGATTAACACTTATTATTCTACCCTGAAATTAGATGAGGATAAACTGGCTGAAGCCAAAGTAGTGATCGAAGACCTAAAACCCGATGTATTGTTCCTGAATTCTACTGTTATAGATCAGGAATACAGAGTCGCTGTAGCGTCATTAGAATCGAAGCAAAATAAAGGAATCAAAGATCCAAAAGCGATCCTGAAATCCATTAAGGAACTAAAAGCCAATGAAAATTTTACCAGAGTAAGAGATCTTTATGCTCTTCTTTATAATGATGCAATCAACAGAAAAGATTATCAAAGTTCCATGCTTTATAAAGACAGTATGTATGAAGCAACCGATAGTTTAGGCACTAAAGAAATGGCTAATATTGTGGCACAGCTTGATAAAAAATACCAGACTAAAGTAAAAGAGCAGCAAATAGCGTTACAGAAAAAAACGATCCTGAATAAAAACACCACAATTGCATTATTGATTTTTGGACTGATTGGTTTCTTATTATTATCTATTGCATTTAGTTTAATTAGAAAACAAAAAATCCTTAAACAGGAAAAACAAAATACACAACTCTATACAAAACAATTACTTGAAAAAACAGAGGAAGAACGAAAACGAATTGCAAGTGATTTGCATGATAGCGTAAGCCACGAACTATTGAGCCTGAAAAATTCATTTGAAGAAAAATCTGAGGTAACCGATAAAAAAATTGACACGATTATAAACGATATCAGGATTATTAGCCGAAATCTACATCCTATAATGTTTGATAAAATAGGACTGAAAGCCAGTATTGAGCAATTAGTAGAAAGAGCACAATCAATCAATAATTTCATGGTAACAGCTGAAATTGAATACCATAACTCCTTACAAACTTCAGATGAATTGCAACTATATCGTATTATTCAGGAAACATTGTCTAATATTATAAAACATGCCAATGCTGTTGCGGCAAAAATTACCATTATAGAAAACAGCGAATTGTTAAATATCGAAATTAAAGATAACGGAACAGGATTTAATGTTGCTGAAAAATTATCCGGAAACAGCGCATTTGGTCTTCATAATATTATAGAGCGCGCAAGGGCAATAAATGGAGAATCTAAAATTGTATCTGATAAAAACGGAACTAGTATTACTATCGAAATAAAAAAATCCAAATGAGAATATTAATCGCAGACGATCATCCTTTTACGCTTCAGGGTACAAAAAGTTTTATAGAATCATACGGACATAAGGTCACAGATACTTGCTCAAACGGAATTTCGGCATTAAATTTAATAATACTTCATACACCTGATGTTGCTATTTTAGACATTAATATGCCGGGATTGGACGGTTTGGATATTGCCAGAAAAATACAGGAAAGCAAACTCAAAACAAAAGTTGTTTTATTGACAATGCACAAAGAAATAACGATTTACAGAAAAGCAAGCGAATACGGAATTTATGGATATATCTTAAAAGAGCATGCCCAGACAGAACTCGAAATCTGTTTACAGGAAGTGCAAAAAGGCAATCGCTTTGTGAGCGCCCATCTTGAAGATGACTTAATATCAGATTCAATAGACAGCAATGATAAATTAGCTAATTTAACTTTATCCGAAAGAAAGATTATTGAACTTATTGCCCAACAAAAAACAAGCAAACAAATAGCCCAATTACTGTTTTTATCCGAAAGAACCGTTGAAGGCCATCGTGGAAATATAATCGAAAAAATGGGATTAGTCAAAGAAAAGAACAGCCTGCTCAAATGGGCAATTCAGAATATTAAATCTTAAAATTTTAAATTCATTTTAAATCCAATAAAAAACTCCAAAGTGTTACTGTTTTGGAGTTTTTTCTATTAAAGCTAAAACATACTTTGATAAAGAACTGATATAAAAAATTTGCTTAATCTGCCTCCCAATAACTATCAGGATTGCGTGAAAAATTATTTCAACACAGAAACATCGTTTTTTTTAAAATTAATCAAGATCAAAAATATTCCCTAAATGCTCCTCCATAACAAAATAAGGATTATTAGTCTGAGTGACAGATCTCATATGAATTAAACTCGTTTTACTCATCATTCTTAACATTTGTCGGCGTTCGCATTTTACTATTTTGCCATTTTCCTCACGTTGTCCGGCAACAAAAGCACTACGGCCATGTGCGCATAAATGATTGTTCACAAAAATAACATCACCGGAATCAGGCACATATTCACTGTTTATAAGTTCCTTGGCTTCATTCCAGAATTCGGTTAAATTATAAAGTGCTTCAGGAGTTTGTCCCGCATTTTCGTTGAAGATTTGTTCCGCAGCATCAAAACGAATAAAAGGAAGTTGGCGGTTTCCATATAAAACAGAAGCCGTAGGTCCCGGATTCATTTGATTATCATCGTAATTTGCATCCTTTGGACATTGATAAATAGGATCAAATAATTTCTCCATATTTTCATTTACCTCTCCATGAGAACGAATCGAGTATAAAGTTGACGGAACTCTTTCCTCATTTCTCAAATATAAAAAACTCAAAAAGTCAGCCTGATTCAGTAAAAAAGCATCTTCGGTATGCACATATAAATCCGTTTTTGATCCGGATCCGGTTTGCGTTGCAGCCATTTTTTCATCTGGAATTACCGCATGTAATAAACCTCCACCCTTTCTCTGGGCATAATACTGAACAGGTTTTGAAGGAACTGCGCCATGAAGCAGCGAACAAATAAACCCGTATTTATTCAGTTTATCATAATCTGCACCTTGCCAGTTTGGGGGAGTTGGACCTAAATCGTCCTGATCGACCTCTAAAAGTCCCTGAAAAACAATAGCACCATATTGATTTGCAGAAAAATCGGAACCAAACTGACTCAAAATTCTGCTAATGCGTTCCGGTAGTAATTGAAAAGCGTGAAGGTGCAGCGCAGCGATATAATCGGGATTTTCATAATTGCCAAATGCCTTTACTAAAAGGTTGCCAACATTCGACAAAATATTCCTCTCCTGAGGCGTTATTGCTACGATTAATGGCTTTGTAGGAATTTCAAAATTTAAACTAGATTCAGCAGCTATTTCCTCTGCAATAATTGATTGTGATTTCATTTTTTCAATTCGTTTTATAGTTATTAAAAGATCGGGGATAAAAAATACAAACACATAATAATCAATATAATACAAATAAAATACACACTGATTCAAAATCAATATGTACGGACATTCGTATATTTTTTTTAAGATTTATTTTTTTTCTTCAGATTAATTTATACATTTGTTCTGCACTATTTTTATTTGTTCTAAATAATAATTACTTACAAATATATTTTTATTTCATCTAAATAAAAAGAATTTTCTTAGAAAAATTTAAAAAATTTATGAATATCAAGAACAAACCCAGTAAAATCAATACTTCAGATTCTTCTGATAAACTAAAAAAAATATCCACGAATATTCGTAAAAGAAGAAGTGTCTATGCAAATGAGTTTATCAAGAAAGAATTGCCTGAAAAACTGCTTGAAGAGATTTTGATCAATGCCACATGGGCTCCAAATCACAAAATGACAGAACCATGGAGATTTATTCTTTTTAGAGGAAAATACCTGAAGGAATATGGAGAATATATGGCGCATTATTACAAAGATTTCTATAGCGAATTATCGGCTGAAGCCCAAAAAGAGAAATTGGATTACCTAAGAAACTATCCCTTAAACTCTGCCTGTATGATTGGAGTAATCAGGATTCGAAACACCAAAATTAATTTGCCGGAATGGGAAGAAATTGCAGCAGTTGCATCTGCAGTGCAAAATATCGCACTGACTTGTACGGCAAATAAAATGGGAAGTTACTGGAGTACTAAAAGCGTCGCAATTGATTATGTCGCACAATTTGACCTCGCAGAAAACGAAAAATCACTGGGACTACTCTATCTCGGCTATTATCCAAAAGACTTAAAATCCTCTAAAAAGAAAAGAACTCCCTTATCTAAAAAAGTGATTTACCTCGAATAAATAGTAACAAAACCCTAAATAATACTTTATGAATACCACACTAATCAATGAAGAAGTCGCCAACAAGGGACTTCTCGAAAACCAGGATTTGTACAAAGACATTTTCCACCAAAATTCCGGTGCTGAATATGCTCAAGCCGTAAAACTGGCACAAGAACGCGTTTCGAATTTCCTGCAAAACAATCGCAAACCTTTTAGCGGAATCAGACCGGACGAAATGAAAACAAAAGTGGACGCTATAGATTTTGAATCGCCCCTGCCCGATTATGAAAGTCTGCTGAACGAAGTCGACGATATTTATGTCAAACACGCCACGGCTTATCATCTTCCGGAATATATCGCGCACTTAAATTGCCCGGTTGTAATCCCAGCTCTGGCTGCCGAAGTTTTGATAAGTGCTATAAATTCATCTCAAGATACCTACGATCAAAGTGCGGGCGGCACTTTTATGGAACGCAAACTTATTGACTGGACAAGCGAGCAAATTGGTTACACAAAGGGCGATGGTGTTTTTACTGCGGGAGGTTCGCAAAGTAACCTTATGGGATTGCTTTTGGCAAGGGATTATTATGCTTTAGAATTTCAAAAATGGAATATCAAGCTTAACGGACTTCCGCCTGACGCGTCTAAATTCAGGGTTTTTGTTTCTGATAAAGCCCATTTCAGCAATCATAAAAACGCCTGGATTCTGGGTCTTGGAGAACAGGCAATTATACATGTTGGCGTGGATCAGAGATACCGAATGGATCCTGAAAAACTGGAAAAAGCAATTGCTCAGGAAATAGAAAAAGGAAATATTCCAATCGCGATTACGGCAACTGCGGGAACTACTGATTTTGGGAACGTGGATCCGTTAAAAGCAATTGCAGCTATCGCCGGACGCCATAATTTATGGCTTCACGTTGATGCCGCTTACGGTTGCGGATTGCTTTTATCCAATAAATACAGAAATCTTTTAAACGGAATAGAACTTGCGGATTCGGTAACGATCGATTATCATAAATCATTTTTCCAACCAATAAGCAGCAGCGCATTTATCGTAAAAAACAAACTTCACTTAAATATTATCAAGCATCATGCTGATTATTTGAATCCGAAAGAACAAAATTACGACGCACTTCCGGCACAAATCAACAAATCAATTATACAAAGTACACGCCGTTTTGATGCGCTGAAACTTTGGTTTACACTTCGTTATATGGGCAAAGAAAAACTGGGACAGTTTACAGATACAATCATAGAAACTACTCAAAAAACAGCCGAATATATAGACTCTGATGAAAACTTTGAACTTTTATGCCACTCAGATATGGGCGTTTTGGTATTCAGATATCTTGACGGTCCATCCGAATCCAACTCTTGCGAAGTGAATCAATACATCAAGGAAAAACTCTTTTTTAGCGGAGAAGTTCTCGTTGCAAGCACAAAAGTAAACGGAGAATTCTACTTGAAATTCACGATTTTCAATCCGATTACAACCCTAAACGACATTAAAAAAATACTTAACCTCATAAAACAAAACGGAGATGAATACCACAGACTTAACTAATTTTCGCCAACTGGCAGAACAGGTAAATTTTAAATCCCTGCTCAATTGTTATTGCAGGGAATTTAGTAATTGGAGCCGCTATGAAGGTATTCCCAAATACGATCCAAATCTTGCAGATTTCATGCAGACAATTGATCACAGTTCCTTTTTAAGGTTTGATTTTACAACAATTGGTCAGGAAGTTTTTGTGCCTTTGACTTACTTTTCAGAAAGCGGCGTTCATTCTTTCGGCTTTCCGGTTGTGTCAAGAAATAACGCTACAGACGAATTCAGGGAAATTAATCCTATGGAATTTACGCAACTTGTAAGCGAATTTGCGAAAACAGATTATCCTGATTTAGACGCAGTTCCTACGCAAAAACGTATGGAAAACAGCATTGATAATCTGGCTTTGTATCTGGAACATTATAAAAACAGCGATCAGACAGCCAATAATCCGGAGCAAAATTTTATACAGTCTGAACAATCTTTGATTTTAGGACACAGCGTTCATCCTTTACCAAAAAGCCGTGAAGGTTTTACTAAAGAAGAATTGCTTCAATATTCTCCTGAAACTTCCGGAAAATTCCCTTTGCATTTTTTCCTTGTTCATCCTGAAAATGTCATCGAAAAAAGTGCCGAAGAATATCTGATAACAGATTATCTGAGGAACGAAATTTCTAATTATGCAGATGAAAATGCGAAAGAATTACTGGTTTTTTATTCCAGTTACAAAGTAGTTCCAGTGCATCCGTGGGAAGCCAATTATTTACTGGAACAAGCGGAAGTTAAAGAAATGCAATCCAAACAGCTCCTTTTTAGTCTTGGTCAATTTGGACCTTCCTATACTGCAACGTCATCTGTGAGAACGGTTTATAATGCCGAAAGTGAATGGATGTACAAATTCTCTTTGCATGTAAAAATTACTAATTCATTCCGCGTCAATTATCTGCATGAATTAAATCGTGGTTATGATGCCGCTCAATTAATGAAAACCGACTGGGGAAAAGGAATCCAAAAAGAGTATCCTCAAATTCAGCTTATTACTGATCCCGCTTTTATTGCCGTAACTTATAATGATAAAATTATTGACGGTTTTAGTACAAGTGTGCGTCAAAACCCATTTCACGGTTCTAATGCTAAGAAAAATGTATCGATGGTTGCTTCGCTTTGTCAGGATGGAATTTTGGGTGAATCGCCAAGAATGCTTCATCTGATTAATGAAGCTGCAAAAAGACAAAATGCACCTGTAAATGAAACTGCGCTTTCATGGTTCAAACAATATCTGAATATTACGATAACGCCTCTTGTTGGAATTTTTAATAAATACGGATTTGGTTCCGAATTTCATCAGCAGAATATGCTTGTGGAATTTGATGACAATCTTTTTCCTTCAAAACTCTATTTTAGAGACAATCAGGGTTATTTTTTCCGTCAGGGAAAAGTCGAAGAACTGGAAAAATTGATTCCCGATTTCGGAAAAGAAAGCAGATCGTTTATTGCAGAAAACCGAATTATTGACTTTTGGGGATATTACCTTTTGGTAAATCACTTGTTTGGAGTTGTCAATAGTTTGGGCAAAAACAAACTGGCAGACGAAACCGTACTTCTTAATTTAATTTATGAAGCCTTAAAAAAAGAAGAAGATTTAGACACAACCGGTTTAGTGGCGCACTTTACAAATAGTGTCAAATTAGTCGTAAAAGGAAACTTATTGACAAGTTTAAACAATATGGACGAAGCAAGCGCGCCAAGAACAAATCCCGCGGTTTACAAGACTTTTCCGAATCCACTAAACAAACACTTTTTCTCTAAAAAACTGATTAATCCAAAAGAAAATACTACTGTTTTCAGTCGCTTTTTTGAGAAAGAAAATGTCACAATTACTTTGCGTCCGGTAGATATTGATAAGGATTTAGAAATGCTCCATGAGTGGTTTCATCGTGAACACGCCTTAAAAATATGGCAGATGAACTGGCCCATTCGTGAACTCGAAGCCTATTACAGAATGTTAATTCCGGGAGATCATTCGCATAGTTTTATAGGAGAAGCAAATGGCGTTCCTACTTTTAATATTGAAGTGTATTGGGCAAGCCGTGATATTGTTGGCGACTATTATGATGTTTTACCATCTGATTATGGAACGCATCAATTTATTGCGCCCATTGATCCAAAACTAAAATACGGTTCACCGTCAACACAATCTATGATGGATTTTGTTTTAGGTGAATCAAAAGTAGGCAAAATGGTGGGCGAAGGCGCTGTAGATTCTATTGCTTCGATGATGAATAAAGCGCACGTAGGTTTCAAAATCGAGAAGGTAATCGAAATGCCACACAAAAAAGCCAATCTTAATTTTTGTTACAGAGAATGGTATTGGGCAAAATTTCCTGCTGCCAAAGATTTTCAAAACAATACAGTTGCAGCACCTCAGGTTTAATTCATAAAAAAAGAAAAATGAGTACAGAAAAAATATATTCAGTAATCGGGATTGGGATTGGACCATTCAATCTGGGGCTAGCCGCACTTATTGAACCCGTGGAAGATGTATCAGCATTATTTTTTGACCAGTCAGAAAACTTTGACTGGCATCCGGGTTTAATGTTGGATAATGCCACGCTTCAGGTGCCATTTTTAGGAGATTTAGTCACAATGGCAGATCCTACAAATAAGTACAGTTTTCTAAATTATATCAAACAAAGCGGACGTTTATATACATTTTATATCCGCGAAAACTTCTTTATCTACAGGCGTGAATACAATGCATATTGCAAGTGGGTGGCTTCACAATTGCCTAATTGCAAGTTTTCACACAAAGTGGTTTCTATAGATCATGTTGACAATGTTTATAAAGTAATGGTTATCAATACTCAGACTTGTATAACATCAACTTATTATGCCAGTAAAATTGTTTTAGGAACAGGAACTTCACCGCATATTCCTGATTTTATAGATCCGGAATTACCTAATTTAATTCACGCTTCAAAATACCTGAATTTCAAATCTCGTATTCCTAAAAATGCAGCTGTAACTGTAATTGGTTCCGGACAAAGTGCTGCCGAAGTTTTCCGTGATCTATTACCTGCTACTCAAAACGGACTACAGCTAAAATGGTTTACGCGTTCGTCTCACTTTTTTCCGCTTGATAATAAATCAAAGCTAACGCTGGAATTGACTTCGCCGGAATATGTAGATCATTTTCATAGTTTATCCGAAGAAAAAAGAAAGCATCTTTTAGCCAGACAACACGGACTTTACAAAGGAATTGATCAGGAATTAATCAACGAAATCTTTGATAGTTTGTACGAAATGAGTTTAGAAGATACGCCGCTAAATGTAGAATTACGTTCGAATATGCGCCTGACTTCGGTCAATGAAGAAGCTGACGGAACTTATAATCTCGATTTCATTCATACAGAACTGGATCAGCCTTTTGAAGATCAAAGTGATTATGTGATTCTGGCAACAGGTTATAAATACAAAGAACCGGCAATTTTATCCGGAATTGAAAGCAAAATCAATCGTCTGGAAAATGGATTATTTAATGTGAATCGCAATTATACCATCGACAAAAACGGAACGGATATTTTTGTTCAAAATGCTGAATTACATACACATGGACTTTCGACTCCGGATTTAGGAATGGGTGCTTACAGAAATTCCTGCATCATTAACCAACTTGCCAATCGTGAAGTGTATAAGGTCGAAAAACGAATTGCATTTCAGCAATTTGGTGTACAAAAAGCAAATTCAGAATTGTCTGCAAATAATGTTCTGGAATTAATAAACGAGTAATCTGTGTATTAATGAAGATTTTATTTAACACATAGTTCCGATAGTTATCGGAACATAGATTTTAGTCGTAAAAAAGGACAAAAAAGAGAAATATATTTCTTTCATAAAGCAAGCTTTGTGTATTACAAATAAGTGAAACGCCTTTTTTGAGAATACAAAACCTATGTCTCTATGTGTTAAAATTATGCCTTAACGGATTAAACACACAATTAAATAATTAGAAAAAAACAACTAGAATGATAACCCCAGAAAACATATTCAAAGATGCACAACATCTCAACGCGGTCACTTGGGATCAGGTAAATCGAAATTTACTTGCCAAAAGTATTGCCGAATTGATGCGCGAAGATGTGGCGAAACCACAAATAATCAGCAAAGACGAAGATGGACTTACCCACTTTATCCTGGACACTGACAAGGAGAATATTTATTATAGTTTTTCGGCTTACCCGAGATTTCTCAACTATTGGCATATTGTAAAAGAAAGCATTTATAAAATTGAAAATGAAGTAAAATCAGATCGTATTGATGTTCCTAATTTCTTTATTGAACTTCAGGAAACATTTGGAATCAACTCTTTTACGCTAGCACATTATGTTGAGGAATTGCTTCATACTTTATATGCCGATGCTTTTATTCATTCAAAACGCCGCTTGTCTGCTTCAAAATTGGCCGATGCTGATTTTCAAACCATAGAACACAGTCTTGACGGTCATCCATGGGTCATTGTAAATAAGGGACGAATAGGTTTTGACTCAGAAGATTATGAAAATTTCACACCGGAATCCGGTCAAAAAACACGGTTGGTTTGGGTTGCCGCTCATAAAAACAGAGCTACTTTACGTTTACAAAGTGACATGAATGAGCAGACTTTTTATGAAAATGAAATTGGTACTGAAAAATTATCGGAACTAAAAAATAAGCTAAGTCAGTCTAAAGTAAATCCGGATGATTACATTTTTATTCCCGTGCATTTATGGCAATGGCAAAATAAACTTGTCATGCAGTTTGCCCATGATATTGCGTCAAAAAATTTGATTCCGTTAGAATTAACAGAAGATATTTATAGTCCGCAACAAAGTATTCGTACTTTTTTCAATCAGAGTAAACCCAATAAACATTATGTAAAAACATCGATGTCTATTTTAAATACAAGCCATATTAGAGGTTTGTGTCCAAAACAATTATCGATTGCACCACGTTTAACCGAGTATATAAAGGACATTCTGAAAAAAGATCAACATTTGCAAAATATGGGCGTTGTGCTTTTGGGCGAAATGGTTTCGGTTTCGTACACACATCCAAGTTATAGCAAAATTGAAAATTCTCCTTATCAATACAATGAATATTTAGGCGCAATGTGGCGCGAAAGTCCCATTAAATTTCTAAAACACGGCGAAAATCTAATGACAATGGCGGCATTACTTTATGTCGACGATCATGGCAAAAGCCTTGTTGAAGAATTGATCGAAAAATCAGGACTTTCTACAGAACAATGGTTAAAAGCGTATATGACCGCATATTTAAAACCGGTGCTTCAAATTTATTACCAGCATTCTTTATGCATTGATCCGCACGGGCAAAATGTGATTTTGATTCTAAAGGATTATATCCCAACCCGAATTGCTTTGCAGGATTTTGTGGGAGATATTTTAATTAACGAAGAAGGAAAGAAAAAACTTCCGCAGGAGTTTATTGATAATATGTTTAATACTTCGCCCAATCCTGAAAATGCTCCATTGACGATTCTTATCGCCGTTTTTGATGCTTTTTTCAGATATCTGAGCGACGTATTAATTACAACGGCAGATTATTCTGAAGCATCATTCTGGAATTGCGTTTACGAAATTGTTGTAGAATTTCAGCAGGAACATCCTGAATTACAGGATTTGTTTGACAAATACAACTTGTTTATTCCTGAATTTAAACGTCTCATCTTCAATAGCCGACGTTTATATAATGGTTATGAAGAAACAGTTGGATTTCCACACATGAAAAAAAGTGGTTTTATTCCAAATCCTTTGCATCAATTGATTCATGAAGAAGTATTAACCGTAAAAGAAAACTAATGAAAGAAGCCATTTTAAAAACACGCTCTTTATTTAGTCTTTTAAGGCGTTCGCTTGCCGGAACCGAAAGTAATTTCACATCCGGAAGCATCGATAAAACCATTATTTTATTGTCGGTTCCTATGGTTGCTGAACTTCTAATGGAATCTTTATTTGTTTGTTCTAACTTGTTTTTTGTCAGCAGATTAGGGACAAATGCCATTTCTATTGCCGGAGCAACGACAACTTTTATCACCTTTTGTTATTCGGTTTCTATAGGACTCGGAATTGCCGCATCAGCAATGATTTCAAGAAGAATTGGTGAGAAAAAATTTAAAGCAGCCGGACAAACCGCCATGCAGGTTATTTATATCACAACGCCAATTGCGGCGATTATAAGTGTTGTATGCGCAATTTGGACCACTGATATTATGAGCGCAATGGGACTTTCGACAGCAATGGTCCAGGAAGGGACCACGTACGGAATTGTGATGTTTGCCTCCAGCGGATTCCTGATTTTGCGCATCGTAATCAACGGAATATTTCGTGGTGCAGGTGATGCTTCAACCGCAATGAGAATCCTTTGGCTTTCAAATGCAATCAACATTATTTTGTGTCCCGTATTTATTTATGGCTGGGGTCCCATTCCCGCTTACGGTTTACTTGGCGTGGGATTAGCCACCTTAATAGCGAGAGTTATTGGCGTCCTTTATCAGGGGTATTATTTAGTGCGAGGTAAAAATGTAATGAAAATTGGAAAGGCACAATTACTACTCAATTGGGCAATTCTTAAAAGAGTCGTAAAACTGGCTTTTGGCGGAACGGTTCAATTTATTATTCCCGCTTCAAGTTGGGTATTTATGATCAAAATTATGTCTCATTTTGGCCCCAATGCATTGGCAGGATATATTTTGGCTCAAAGAGTAACCTCGATTGCAACAATGCCAGCCTGGGGACTTGGAAACGCAGCGGGAATATTGACCGGACAAAATCTTGGTGCAAAGCAACCAGAAAGAGCCGAAAAATCAGTTTGGAGAGCAGGAATGTTAAACATGGGATTTCTGGTAATTATAGGAATTTGTTGGATTTTTCTTGCCGTCCCCGTTGTCGAAATTTTTACTGATATTCCAGAAGTGATATCGTTCAGTACAAGATACATTCACTTTATATCAATGGCATATATTCTTTTGGGATATACAATGGTGATTTCAAGAGCGCTCAACGCAGCCGGCGAAGTCAAAGTGGTAACATGGCTTTATATCTTAATGTTTTATATCGTTCAGATTCCCCTCGCTTATGCTTTAGGAATTTCTTTAGAATTTGGATCAAATGGTGTTTTTACCGCGATTCTTCTTTCAGAAATTGTATTGGCAGTTGCCTGTATCATTGTCTTCCGTAAAGGAAAATGGAAACATACTAAGGTTTGATAGAAAGGATTAAAAATAATTTTTGTTTCACGCAGATTTTGCAAATTTAAACTGATAAAAAATCTGCTTAAATCAGTTTAAAATCTGCGTGAAAAAATTCGCATACAGAAACATCCATTTAAAAATATTTCACGCAGGTTATAGCAGATTTAATTCGATATAATAATCTGCAGATATCTGCTAAATCCTTTTAAAATCTGCGTGAAAAAATTAACACACAGAAACGTAGATTAGAAAATATTTAACGCAGATTTAGCCGATTTAGCAGATTTGATTCAATACAACAATCTGCTTAAATCTTTTTAAAATCTGTGTGGAAAATTAATCCAAATGATGTCACCCCGCTGGGGTTAAATGAAACAAATACTGGTTGTTTTTCTATACATATTTCGTTCCGCTGGAACTTTACATTTCATAAAAGCTCCAGCGGAGCATTATATTTATAGCCAAACCTAATGCCATTTTTGTCAAAGCTCCAGAGGAGCGATATATTGGTATATTCAAAATAGCATAACACATTCAGTTTTAAAACTGACTAAAAAATAATATTAATTTAAATAATAGAAAAATGAGTACAATAGAACAATTACACGGAGTATTTGCAAGAGCTTTTGAAATTCCTGTTGAGGCAGTAAACGACGAATTAGAATATCAGGCTATTGCAGAATGGGATTCCATGAGTCATTTAGTTTTGGTTGAAGAACTGGAAAGCACCTATAATATCTCCATAGAAATGGAAGATATTCTGGAAATGGGAAGCGTAACAAAAATAAAAGATATCCTAAAAAAATACGGATTCGAAATTAATTAAAATAACCCGTTAGATGTAATTATCATTAACACATAGAAATCATAGCTTTTTAAAATAGTCGCTTACACGGAAGAAATTATTTCCTTTTAAATCCCTTTCTTTTTAGAATAAAATCTATTTTTCTATGTGTTAAATATTTTCAGCAATTACAATTAACAGATTAAACCAAACCTTAACCTATGGAATTATACGATTTAATCAGAAAAAATGAAAAACTGACCTTTACAGATTCCTCAACAGGACTTTCTAAATCTATTGCAGAAATGCATCAGTCACTGGAAATTGAAAACCTGCGTTCTGTAGTTTTTATCTACAATGACAATCAGTTACCGGCAATCGAAACATTCCTGAATTTTTATCAAAGCAGGTTTACAATTGCTTTATTAGGAATGGGATTATTAGAGGATTTCAAGGAAAATTTAGAACAAAAATATACACCTTATTATATCTATGATCCGTCAAGAACTGAAATTGAAGGCTATGTTGCAGTAAATGCATCGGAAACGATAGTATTGTTTAAACGAAATGTCAATTTAATTTATCCGATACATGCCAAAACCAAGCTTTTATTAAGCACTTCCGGAACTACGGGTTCGCCAAAATTCGTCAGACTTTCTGATGAAAACCTGGTACAGAATGCGAAGTCAATTATGGAATATATGCCCATTCGATCAGATGATGTTGTACCGCTAAATGTGCCTGTTAATTTTGTGTACGGCTTATCTATTTTTACAACAAATTGCATCAAAGCAAGCCAAATTGTTTGTACGGATAAAGATGCTTTTCAGAAAGAGTTTTGGGCAGATTTTAAAAAATACGGATATTCAACTTTAGGCGGCGTTCCTTATTTTTATGAGATGTTATACAGTATTGGATTTTTCAAAAAAGATCATCCTTCATTACGATATCTTACGCACACAGGCGGAATGTTAAACCATAAATTAATCGAAGCCATTGCAGATTTCAGCGAGAAATTCGGCAAACAATTCTTTGCGCAATACGGTCAAACCGAAGCTTGCGGAAGAATGGCGTATTTGCCGCCAAAAGATCTGTTGAAAAAAGGAACATCAATTGGTTTACCTGTCAAAAACGGACATTTTGAAATCGACAATGAAACCGATGAACTCATTTATAGAGGTCCGAATGTATTTGGCGGTTATGCGAATATCAGAGCCGATCTTCAGTTTTATGATCAGGAAGAAAAACTCCATACTGGCGACAAAGCCCGAATAGATGATGAAGGTTACTATTATATTGTAGGCCGAATAAAACGTATTGTAAAACTATTTGGCGTCCGACTCAATCTCGATGAAACCGAACTGCTTTTGAAAGATGCTCTTGGCGGACAAACTTTTATTTGTTTAGGAATAAATGATAATCATTTAGCCGTGATGTACACAGATGAGAGTCTGAACAAAGAGTTAATTCTAAAAGTCCTGAAAGCAAAACTGAATCTTCATGCAAATTCTTTAAAAGTGATGCACATTGAAGATGTGCCACTTACACCAAACGGAAAAGTAAATTATCCTTTGCTTAAGGAATCTCTTGAATTGGAGAGTTACGCTTAGGTTTTTTTTAGTTTTTAGTTTTTAGTTTTCAGTTTTCAGTTTTCAGTCGCAGTTTTCAGTCGCAGTATTTAGTTTACAGTCTCAGCGTTTACTGAATACCTAGACTGAAAACTTTTACTTTATGATCAACTTTTTCTCATTTTTTGTCATTTCGACGAAGGAGAAATCACATAAAGAAATTCGCCAACAGTGTGTTCTTTCTACGTGTGATTTCTCCTTCGTCGAAATGACAATATAGCGATTATGTGAGGTGTAAAAAAAATGATTATAAATTTATAAAAAAAAGGTTCCTGACAAAAAATGCCAGAAACCTCCAATAAAAAAACAAAAAAACATCTTTATTATATGAATTCAACGTTTTCAATACAAAAATTTCATTTTAACCGAGACTGAGACTGAAAACTGAGACTGAGACTGTGACCGAGACTGAAAACTGAGACTGTAAACTAAACACTAGAATCTTAAAGTTAAATTAACTAAGAAATTTGCCGGAGCCTGAGGCGCTCCCCATGAACTCCAATAATGTTTATTAGACAAATTGTTTATCTTCAACCCTATTCTCCAGTTAGATTGTTCATAAAATAATGATTGATTATAAACAGTATACGACGGAATATAAAAAGTATTTGTAGTAGCCATGTACGTCTTGTCTACATAATTAGCCCCAACACCAATACCAAGACCTTTTAATACATTTTGAAATTTATATGAAGCCCAAAAGTTTACCACATCCTCTGGTGCATCTTGCGCTTTATTGCCTTCAATTGCTTTGTTAGCTTCACTTGTTTTTACAATACGATTATCATTATATGCATATCCTGCTGTAATATCTAAACCGGCAAAAGGATGGGCAAGAAATTCAAATTCTACACCTTTACTAACCTGTTTTCCATCCTGTTCGTACACTAAATCTGCTTGTCTGATTACAGCATTATCATTCGTTATTTTATAATAGCTAACGGTAGCGCTTAATTTTTTATTAAATAATTCAGCTTTTACACCGCCTTCAAATTGATTTGCATAAAGCGGATCCAATATCAGCTGTTCACCACCAGGTTGAGTAACCGGAGCTAAATTCTGAAATCCGTTCATGTAATTTCCAAAAATAGAAACCTGATCCTTAACAATCTGGTATACGATTCCTAATTTTGGTGATAATGAATTCTGACTATAACCCGGCACTGTTCCGCTTTCTTTTCGGTCAAAATTATCCAAACGTAAACTAGCCATAGCAAAAAATCTGTCGGCAACGCCTAAAACATACGATCCATAACCGCTAAAAGTATATTCATCTCTTCCCGCTCTGATAACAGGCGCCAGCAATACTTTGTCAATTTCGTTTTTTCTAACCGGATTAAAATTCGTTGCAACATCAATAGTTCTAAATGGAGCTGCAGGAGTTGGCGTTGATGAAAATGTATCTGTATAATACCTGTAATTGGCACCAAATAAAATTTTATGTTTTAAAATTCCGGTGGTAAACTCGCCGTTAATATTTTCCTGAATATTGGTATAATTACTTGAAATAGGACCAAAAAGTGTTGCACGCATTGTAGCCGTAGTTGGCGAAGTCCATGTTGGTAAAACCTGATAACTATAATCCACATCTTCATTTACGTAAGAGAATAAAGTAGTTGATTTCCAGTGTTCAGATAGTAGATATTCACCCTGAACGAATGCTTTTGATGAAGAAGATTTAGCATCAGCATCATCATGAACCAATGATTTTTTATACGCTAATTTTATATCCCCTGGATTTGTAAGTCCTGATGCAGCTGTTACAGCTGGATATATTACTCTCGTATTATTAACCTTATATAACTCAGCATCAATATTAAAAGTAAGTTTTTCACTAGCTTTAAAAGTAATACTTGGTGTAAACGAAATAGTTTTATTAAATCCATAATCTAAAAAACTTTTTTCGTTATTAACAGCTACATTTAGCCTGAAAAGTACCTTTTTATCTTTAGTCAAAGGAGTGTTCACATCAACAGTAAGCCTGTTAACCCCAAAACTTCCTCCGGTATAAGAAATCTCTGTTGCACTTGCTTCAAAAGGCTTTTTAGTAACCAGATTCACAACACCTCCAAAAGATGAAGCAGAAGATCCGAATAAAGTTCCGGACGGACCTTTTAATACTTCGATACGCTCCACATTGGCAATGCCCACACTTGATCTTCCGGAAAGCGTTTCCATACCGTTACGTGAATTAATCCCCACTGTAAAACCTCTGAAAATAACAGCAAATCCGCCTGAAGGAAAAGTAAGTGGTACAACTCCCGGCGCATTTCTTACCGCTCCGGCAACATCAATTACGATTTGTTCCTGAATAAGTTCCTTATGAATTACGTTATAAACCTGTGGATTTTCGATATTTTTAAGAGGCATTCTCGCAACATATTGCGTTTTCTTAGAAAGTAAACTTTTTTTATTATTAATGACAACCTCTTGTAATTCCTTGTTTGAAACCTTTAATTGAACATTTACAATTGCTGTTTTATTATCTTCAACCGTAACTTCTTTTTCTGAAGTTTCATAACCAGCCAGAGAAATTTGCAGGGTATAAACGTTTTCTCTTACCCGGTTAATTTCAAAATTACCATCTTCATCAGTGGTTGTTCCGTATTTTGAATTTTTAAGTATAATGTTTACATCCGATGCCGGTTTACCATCAGAAGTGGTGATTTGTCCCTTTATTTTTCCATGATTTTGTTGTCCGAAGGAAGATAAGACTGAAAATAAAAAGCTCAGAATAAATAAAAACTTTGACGTTCTTAAGTAAAGATATTTCATTGAATTTAAGTTTTTGGTTAGTACAAGTTCTTATTTAGAATTAATAAAAACAGTGCAAAAGTAGAAATTAATAGTTGTTTAACAAGTATTATTTATAATAATTCTGAATAATAATTATTATGAAGTGATTTAAAGAACAGTAAATCAATCAATTTTCTATAAATTAATGACCTGCAAATTGTAATCTTCAACCGTATTGAACAATCGTCGAATCAATTGTACCGCTAAATTCTTCTTGAATAATCTGCAAATTCTATCTTATAACATGGGTATCAGCTCGTAGATTAAAACTTTAAAAAGATTTATTTTATTTTTTAAGTTTTAGCAGATTTAGTCTAAATAAGCATAAATTTGTGGCAGAATTTTAGAAATAAATGCAACTCTATTATACTATTAACAAATCAAATAGTTATCTCTTTTAATAATAGATTAGAAAAAACACCTATATGAAGAAAGGATTTAAAAAAAATATTGGTTTCCTGCATCTATGGCTTGGACTTGGTTCGGGTTTAATTGTATTTATAGCTGCATTAACGGGAAGTATTTTAGTTTTTGAAAAAGAAATTGACAATGCCATAAATCCTGAATATTACAAGGTTACAACAATTGGAACAACAAAAAAAACAATTGATTATTGCACGGATATACTGCAGAAACAATACGCAATAAAAAAGATTACGCGTATTTATACCTTTAATGATCCTTCGCGAACTATGCAGATTTTAGGAAAGGATTCAGATAAAAAAGCGCAGTTTTTTTCAATTGATCCTTATACAGGAAAAGTTTTGGCGACAACTCCGCAAGAAAGCCGATTTTTTGTTGTTGTATTATCCATACACAGGCAATTGTTATTAGGAGAAACTGGCGAAATTATTATGGGAACGTCCTGTTTAATCTTCGCTTTTATGCTTATCTCAGGAATCATTTTATGGTGGCCAAAGAAAATAAAAAACCTGAAACAACGATTAACAGTAAAATGGAATGCTTCGTTTAAAAGAGTCAATTGGGATTTTCATTCGACTTTTGGTTTCTACAGCTTTTTAATTTTATTGGTTATTTCTCTAACCGGATTGTCATTTGCCTTTACCTGGTTTCAGGATGGTGTTTATTTTCTTGCTGACGGAACGACAAAAAAACCTTCTGCAAAAGTTGAAAACCCAACAAAAACAGATCCTAAACTCAATAATACTGCCTTTTATCAAAGTATTTACAATAAAGCCGACAGTATTTTTCCGTACACGGGAAACATTCAAATTAGAATGCCAATTGATACGATCAATAGTATTTTAGTATTAAAAGAAAACACCGAAAAATCGATTCCAAATCAATCCAGCGCAGCTTATTTTGACAAATATACCACCGAAGAAATTGAAGCAAGACCTTACGAATCATTTTCAACCGGAGATAAAATAAAACGGTTGAATTACCCTATTCATACCGGAAGTATTTATGGTTTAACGACTAAAATAATCGCTTTTTTGGTGGCTCTTTTTGCGGCAACATTACCCATTACCGGATTATTGATCTGGCTTGGAAAAAAGAAAAAAGGAATAAAAAAATAAGGCTTTCAAATATACTAAGTCATTAAGAAACAATAAAAAGGGATTTAAAATACTTTTATATTTTAAATCCCTTTTTTTATATTCATGTTTTTCAATTTTATTATTTCACCGGATTTTTTGCAAGACTAAGAACTCTGTATCTATTGAAAATCATAAAAACAATAACAACAATAAATATCAAAGATATATTAGCAAATCCTAGTAATAACTGGCTTTTGACTGCATATAAATTGACAAATCCGTAACTGAATATAGAACTTACCATATAAGTTCCACCACCGGTAAGACCGCTTGCTATTCCTGCATTTTTAGAAAAACGACTTAAACAATAGCCAAAAATATTATTAAAAATAAAGCCACCGCAAATATTAATTCCCATTGTAAAACCAATAAGAGTGTAAATGTTACTTTGTAAAGCTGCTGTAGAAATCATTAATAGAGCCAAAATAACCTGAACAGAAACCGCAATAGTCACTTTTTTTGCAATATGTTTATGGATAAGGGATTTTGCAATGATACCTCCCATCATGACTGCTAAACCAGATAATAAAGAACTATATCCCGTAGTAATTGCCGAATATCCAAATACGCGTTCTACAATAAAAGGACTTGCGAGACTGTAGACTACAACAAGGCCAAAACAAATACCAAGAATTAATACCCCTAATGTAAAATCGCCCGTTTTTAGCATTCCTGAATAGGTCTTCGCAATAGATTTTAATTTAAAGGGATGAAAATATTTTAAAGATTCTCCACTATATAAAAGTTCTAAAATCAGCAAAACAAAAGACAATCCGCCAAGGAAGTAAAAGTTAGAACGCCAGCCAAAAGCACTTTGCAAATAACCACCTAAAAATGGTGCCATAATAGGTGCACAAGCCCAAATGATAGAAAATGAGCTGATGTAACTTTTTAATTTGGCGCCGGAAAACAAGTCAACAAAATAAGCGCGTTTCGCTATTACGATAAAAGCAATGGCAATTCCCTGAATAATTCGCATGGCATAAATCATGTTAATATCAGAAACAAACGCAATAACAAAACTGGTGACAGAAAATACGGCAAGTGATGCAATACTAATTTTAAAACGCCCAAAACTATCTAATATACTGCCTATAAAAATTTGGCTTACCCCTAAACTAAACATAAAGAATACAAGCGAAAGCTGAATGGCTCCTGCTGAAACATGAAGATCCTTTGCCATTGCCGGAAGAGAAGGCAAATAAATATCTGTGGCAAATCCGGATAACGGAATAAGGGAAAAGGCTAATAAGGTACTGAAGCCCTTATGGTTTTCTGGTAAATTTCTCATTTTTAAATTAATTTGTATTAAAAAAAGACCGATCGGTCTAAAATATTTCAAAAAAAAACTATAAAAAATAGCTTTCAAATTCTGTTTTGATACTGTCCAAAACAATTTTCATTTGATCATCATTTCCTAAAATTTTTCTACATAAAATTGCACCTTCAATCATGGCAAAAACTTTTATGCTAAAATGTTCCGGATTTAATGACGCAGATAATTCTTTACTTATAATTCCTTCTTCTGCTATAGTAAAAAATCTGCCCTGAGCTGAAAGAATGGCTTTTTTAACCTGTTCTTTCATAACAGGATTTGTATCATCAGCTTCTGCTCCAAAGTTCAAAATCGGACAACCATCTGCGGTATTAGTATCATTGGCGTAAACATTTAATAAATTAAACAGCTTGGCTTTAGCCGAATTTCCGTCAGCAACTGCTTTGTTTAATTTATCAGATAATTGAGATCTTAAGTAAAGAAATGACTCTTTGCAAATCTCATCCTTGTTCTCGAAGTTTCCGTAAATACCGCCTTTTGCCAGTTTTGTAGCTTCCATAATATCGCTCAGTGAAGTTCCCGCCATCCCTTTTTTGTTGATTATAGGAGCCGATGCTTCAATAATAAATTGTCTGGTTCTTTCTGCTTTACTCATCGCTTTCTTATTTGATGGAGCGAATTTAGACCGTTCGGTCTTTATTTGCAAATATTTTAACTTTTATTTAAAAATTAGAGTTTTATGATTTTTAAATATGTGAAAAATGACCCACAGATTTTACGGATCGAACGTGTTAGCGCAGGTTTCTTGCAAGTCTTAAAATGGTTTTTGAATGTGTGTATTTTTTTTTATCGCGCAATGGCACGGAGGCGCGAAGGTTTTGTTGCTTGCTGAGTAGCGGAGACGCAAGTTTAGCCCGATTTTCTATCTTCATTTTTTTTCCTGCACGGAGTCGAAGGACGCACAAATCACTTGACAAAGTTTTTTATATATTATTTATTTCTTATGAAAATGAGTGCCTAGCCCTGATAGAAGCGGTATCCTTTTTCTTGCTCCTTTAGCAAGGAAAAGATACAAGCAGATAGCAGGAAATTGCTCCTGATAAAAATTAAATTCCAACTTAGAAATTTTTCAATGAGTTATTTAAAAGATAATTTTCGTTTTATGTCAATAAAAAATCAGGAAAGAATGCTATTAAATATCGTTCCTGATCTTTATTGTTATGCCTTTTATGCTTTATCTTCTTCCTCTAAATCCGCCTCCGCCTCTAAAATTTCCACCTCCCAAACGGTTTCCTTCTCTTTGGATATTTTGAAAATCGCGGGTTTGTGATTCTCCTCGATCCCTTGAGAATGCGGAACGGTCGAGATCGTTCGTAATGTCAGAGCGACCTGCTTCTCCCAATGGTTTGTCTCGTTGTCCAAGAGTTTTATTGGCTTTTGGGAAATTATCACGCTCAATTCCATCACCTAAACGGGTTGCACCTCCAAGATTCTGATCCGGTTTAGGCAAATTGTCCCGTTTGATTCCTTCGCCGGCACGAGTTGCTCCGCCAAGTGTCTGGTTGGGTTTATTGCGCTCAATGGCTGAACCTGATTTTTTTGTCGAACCGAGTTTACCGGCTTGTGTCCATCCTCCGTTGCCATTGTTATAGTGGCTCCAATTTCCGGCAGCATCTTTTTTATACACATGTCCGTCGTGTCCGGCATATAAATTATTGTTGGTATGAATGGTTGTCCCTCCTCCTCTGCGATGCGTAATTACCCCTTCTTTACCTCCGGAAGTTTGGTAACCCACTGCTGTACCGCGTCTTGTAGTAACATGCCCGGATTGTACCCACTGACGGCCATTTGTAGCTGCGGAGTGTCCCCATTGTGCATATGCATTATGTCCCTGATTAGTTCTGGCGTAATTTCCTGTCCATGGATTATACGAACTTGCTGCTGTACGACCTCCGTACCATCCTTGTACGCTTGCAGAACGGCCGTATCTTCCTGTTGCGGGATTATACCATGCTGATGTTCCGGCAGCACCGTAAGGTCCGTAAACACTTCTTCCGGCTGCCCAGCCACCTGTCCATGGATTATAAACTGCTCCGCCTCCGTAGGTATACGGCCAAGGTCGATAAATGGGATATAAACCTCCATAATATACATATGGCGGATAATAAAATCCTGTACCGTAAGTTAATATAGCGCCCACAGTAGCACCAATAATAAAGGCACCAAAATAACCGGCTGTTGTACTGCTTGATACGGTTGTATCTGTTGTTGTTTGCGTGACGTAGGTTACATTGTATACGGGAGAACTCGCCGGAATTGTATAGATTTCTTTAGGAACAGAATCAGCTGTTTTCCATGGTCCGTTAGGGCTTGTTGACATAAACCAAACTGCCTGAAAACACAAATAATACAAATCGCCTACTTTTATGACCTTATCCTGAGTGTTGCTTGCATATTGCATTTTGGTTCCTTCGATAGGTTTAAACTGTGGTGTTCCGTCGTAGGTAACTTTGGCTTTTGCCTCGGCATCAGCTTTATTTATAATGGCTGTTGTAGGAACCTGAGCCAGCATGACAGCATCTCTGGCTTCCTGAGTTCCCGGTACGGAGGCTAATACATTTGCTCTTGGCGAATCTTTTGGAATTTTGGCAAAATCAGCCGGAAGGTTGTTTCCTGAATATGTCCACGGTCCGGTCAATGCTGAAGATTTAAACCATCGCCCAGATAACAATACATAATATTGACCATCGCCTTCGCTTGCAAAAATGTCATTTTCAGTATTGTCAATATATAAAAGTTTAGTTCCTTTTATTTTAATGAATTTCGGGTTTCCGTTTATCGCAATTAACTCAGCGGGTTTGTTGCTGTAGAAAACTTGCGGAGCTGTGCCTCCTGATGGTGGCGGAATCACTTTTTTGACATCATCAAAATTTTCACCTGATGGAAGATTACTCAAACTGGATGGCAGTTTAGTGGTTTTTACCCATTTTCCGTCGAGTGTTTTTGACGTAACCCAGATATTATCTGCCAGCAAATAGTAATCTTTTGTGGTTTTATCAAAAAACAAATCCCAGTTGGTATTGACTACATATTGAATATCTGTTTTTTCTACGGGTACTAAAACGGGTTCTCCCTGCACAATGAGCAAAACTGCCGGATTTGTACTGTAAAAAATAGCAGGCGGATCATTTTTACCGGCAATTCCTTTAGCGGGATTTTTGGTTTGGTTTAAATCTGCGAGAATACGATCTACCGAAATAGGATCACCTCCTTTAGGCAATGCTTCCTTAAAAAGCTTTTCCATTTCGGGAACTTTTTTTTCATCGAGGGCAGGAAATCGCACATCGGTTACCTGAATGTTTTTTAAAAATACATTTCGATTATCTTTGTCTACTAATGTCTCCGCTTTTAAAGAGGCTACTCCCAGAACTTGTGTACCGTCTTTTGGCGTCAGCGAAAAGGCTAGTCTTGCCGTAATTTCTTTATAATTTTTCCAATCATCAACCTGAGGCTGATAATAAACTAATTTGGTGCCATTATTTGCCGTTTCGCGTGGCCAGCCATCATCGGTAAGTGAATCTGAGGAAGCAGATTGAGCTGTCTCTGGAGGAGATTGATCCTGCTTTTTATCTTTCTTGCAGGAGAAAAAAATTGAATTAACGCAAAGTACAATTATTAGAAAAGCCTTTTTCATAAATTAAAAAATTAGATTATATTTTTTGAAAAAATCATTTTTACCGATATCCCGAAAAAATTGTTGTCTAAAATTAAGTTTACGAGAATTATAAATCTAATAATCAGTCGTTCCGTTTGTTTCAAATTCTAATATGAAACCAAAAAAGTAAATAAATCTGGATTGGGGAGATAAATTCCAATTTTTTAAAATTCCAAATTCCAACTAAAAGACCTTCGGCTTTGTTCAGGGAAATTTTAAATTTCAAAAAGTAAAATTCCAAATTCTAAGAAAAATCCTTTGACTTCGATCAGGTTAATAACAAGAAAACTTAGAGACTCAGAATCTTAGTGCCTTAGCAACTTAAAAAAACCTTTGAACCTTTGTCTCTCTGAACCTTTGAACCTATTCCAGGCTTTTCAATTGTAAAGCTCTTTGCAAAAAACTCTGATGTTTTATTTTGTTTTCGGCTTCGTTGATTGCCTGAAGTAAATTGTTTTGATTGTCGGCAATTTCTTTTAGAACGCTGGACATTATATCCCAAACGGGTTTCATTTTCAGGATTAATTCCTGCCCTTGTGGAGTGAGTGATAAAAGTCTTTTACGTTCATCTAATTTGTCTTTTTTTGAACGAATTAGTTTTTGTTTTTCTAGTTCTTTTAATAAACTAATGGTTGAAGGATGTGTGTAACCAATTTCGTTTGCAATTTCAACAACGCTGAGAACTTCTTTATGATGCAAGGTGTAAATTACAGGAAACCATTTGGGTTCAAAATCAATTCCGTATGATTTATACAATAAAGCGCCGTCTTTTCGTAATTGCTCACTAAGACGCTGCAATCGTGTTGAAATGGCTAAAATCCCCGATTCATCAATTATATTCATCGTTACTTTTTTAGTTTTAAATGACAAAATACATTGTCGGCACTCATAACAGGAAAGGTGTCTGGAAGCGACTCTTTTTCAATTCGTACGAAATCATTTCTTTCATAAAAACGCAAAGCAGCTTCTAATACTGTTATGGTTCCCAAATATAAATCATCAATTCCGTTTATTTGACAATAATCTATTAAAGTATCTAATAATTGCTGAGCAATAGAAAACTCTTTTCCGCGGAATTCTTTTTTTACAAACATTTTCCTGATTGCAGCCTGATTATCTGAAAATTTGACCAAAGCAATTGTTCCAACCAATTCATCATTTACAAAAGCTCCCCAAAAATGACCTCCTCCATTATAATAAAAGTTTTGTATGTTGAGTAAATCCGGTTGGTCTTCGATTGTTATAGCAACATTAAATTCTTTTTGCTGGATGTTTAGAATTAAGTCTACTATCTCATTTGAGAATTTATTCTCTATAGGAATAATTTGTGGTTTCATATCATAAAATTTATTACACAAAACTACGTAGTTAAATACATAAATAAAAATATTTGACTATAAATTGCTGTTTTTTGTTTTACACATATTTAAAAAAAGATGTAAGCTGATGTGGCAGATTATTTTAATTATTCTGATTCGAATAGCTTTCGCTGATTAATATTCATTTTAATTTAGGTAATCTTTGTCGAGTTTTTAGCGTGATTTCACTCTTGGTCGAAATGACAAAATTGTCGATTATAACTCTGAAGAATAGGTTAATCCGGAAGTTTCGGTATATCCTGTAATATAAAAAATTTTGTGCCTTTTTGTCTATGTGGCAATCTTTAAAGCTGATTCAATTGTGAAACTTATCACAAAAAATAATAAAAATTTGCATATATGACCAATCGGTCATATATTTGTACCCGTAAATGAAAACTATCATGACAAAGGGAGAAGAAACGAGACAATTCATTATAGAAAAAGCAGCACCTATTTTTAATACAAAAGGTATTGCAGCAACGGCTATGAGTGATATTATGGAGGCGACCAAATTGTCAAAGGGCAGTATGTATGTTCATTTTGAAAATAAAGATGTTCTGGCTTGTGCCGCTGTAGATCATAATATGAAAATATTAGGGGATAAACTTGTAGCTGCTATCAGTAAAAGTAAAACTGCAAAAGAAGAACTTTTTACTTATATCGATTTTTTTAGCAATGCCGTAAATCCTCCCCTAACAGGTGGCTGTCCGCTATTGAATTTTGGGACAGAGGCTGATGATACTAATCCTGTTGTTAAAGAAAAAATAAACAAAGGCTGTAACGCTAATCAGCAATTATTGGCTAGTAGTGTTAACAAAGGAATTGCCAACGGAGAGTTTAAAGCAGAATGGAATGCCGAAGAGTTTGCAGTAGTTATGTTTGCCATGATGGAAGGCGGTCACCTCATTTCAAGAATGTCAAATAGTAATGATAAAATGAAAGTGATAACTAAAACCCTAAAAAAAATAATAGAGGAAAACACACTCTAATTTTTTTTATCATAAAAATGACCTTTCGGTCATAAAAATTACAATATCAATTACAATATCAATATATACTACAATTACAATATCAAAAATTCATAATTCATAATTAACAATTCACAATTAATAACAAACATCATGTCAAAAACAATTTTAATTACCGGAGCATCAAAAGGATTTGGAAGAGCCTGGACAGAAGCATTTTTAGCAAAAGGATACAAGGTAGCTGCAACAGCACGAAATATTGATACCCTAGCCGACTTAAAAGCACAATACGGAGACGCTATTTTGCCTTTAACTTTAGACGTAAACAAACGCGAAGATTCGTTTGCAGTAATCGAAAAAGTAAAACAAAACTTTGGAACAATAGATATCCTGATTAATAATGCAGGTTATGCCTTAAACGGAGCTGTTGAAGAAGCAAGCGAAACAGAAGCAAGGGCACAATTTGAAACTAATTTCTTTGGAACTCTTTGGTTGACACAAGCTGTTTTACCTATAATGAGAAGCCAAAAAAGCGGTCACATTATACAGGTTTCTTCTGTTTTAGGAATTACAACTTTACCAAATTTAGGTCTTTACAATGCTTCAAAATTTGCTATAGAAGGTCTTACCGAAACTCTTGCTCAGGAAGTAAAACAATTTGGGATCAATGTTACTTTGGTAGAACCAAACGGATATGTTACTGACATTTGGGGGAACGGATTCAACAGCGAAAGCATCGATGCTTATGACGGACTCAAAAAAGCAATAGAAGAAGGACATGATCCGGACAGTTTCGGAAAAATAAGTGCTACAGTTCCCGCAATTATTAAACTTATTGAAGCCGATACTCCTCCTCTACGCCTGTTTTTAGGAAAAGTGGCTCTACCATTTGCTAAACAAACCTATGAACAAAAATTAGCTACGTGGGAAGAATGGGCTGATGTTTCTGTAGCCGCTCACGGTTAATCATAAACCACTATTTATTATAAAAAATTAAGCCTCCAGAAATCATAAGACTTTGGAGGTTTTATTTTATGGTTTATTTTTATTTTAAACACAGGATAGATATAAAACTGCACATTTATATTATATAACATCTCGCCAAAATTATATAAACTCATGTCGATAATTTAGAATAATTTCATGGAATGAAAAATACAGTAATTTTATTAGTGGATGACGACGACGACGATTGCGAACTTTTTGTTGCTGCGATTCACTCCTTGAACAAAAATATCATCACCACAATTTCCAATAATTCTCTAGAAGCACTAAACAATTTAAAGGTTGCAGCAGTGTTGCCTGACTTTATATTTCTTGATATGCAAATGCCCTATTTAAGTGGCGCTGAATTCATACAACAATTGCGTGCCGTTCCCGAATTAAGCAAAATTCAGGTTGTTATTTATTCCTCGCATTCTCATGAAACGCTTAAAAATCTAACCAAAGATCTTGAACAAGTTCAGATTTTTAGTAAGCCAAATAATTTTAATGAGCTAGTTTCAACTTTAGATAATATCTTATAGTTTAAGATTGCGTCATAATAAGTCATGCATAGAAATAGGTAATAATATAACATTTACGTGAAATACTGTAAATAACAAACTTTATTCAATAAGTAACTT
Organism: Flavobacterium sp. FlaQc-47; assembly: GCF_044006475.1. Classification (NCBI taxonomy): domain Bacteria; kingdom Pseudomonadati; phylum Bacteroidota; class Flavobacteriia; order Flavobacteriales; family Flavobacteriaceae; genus Flavobacterium; species Flavobacterium sp. FlaQc-47. The sequence goes on from NZ_JBIPCQ010000006.1 coordinate 44,277, forward strand.
TGAAAAAACGAATATCCATCTCAAAAACTTATTGTTATGTTACTACAATTGATCTCAAAATTATTCGAAAGCGACGAAACTGAATATAATCAATATGATATTGTCATTCAGATTAATGATAAAGTTTTACCTGTAGACAAAAGAAATCTTTATCTGTTGCCTTTAAGCGAATTATTAATGGAGAAAAATTATGGTGAAATTTCAGGTGGTGGAGTTTTAAAAGAAGAACCGGGTGAAATTATTTTTTGTGATATTCACGTCAAACTTTATGACGAAAAAATCACTAAAAATATGCTGCAGGATATTATGAGTTTTCTTGAAAATTGCGGTGCTCCAAAAGGTTCCAAAATAATTATCGAAAAAACACATCAGGAAATTCCGTTTGGTAAAAACGAAGGAATTGCCATTTATCTTGACGGTCAGAATCCTTTAGAAAAAGAGGAAGAATATAATTTTGGTTTTGTTCAGTCCGAGATTTCAAAAAGAACCAATACATCTCAATTAACAGAAAGATACTGGAAAGGCAATTCGACTACGGGATTGTATTTTTACGGACAATCATTTGAGAAAATGAATACTGAAGTTTCTCATTTCATGAACGCACATCCCTTATATAAAAGTGCCAGAATTGCTCAAATAGCGTAACTCTAAAGTTATGAGAACTCCATTATTAGCCTTTAATGATAAAGGAATATATTGCCAGCAGGCTGATGTATATCTTGATCCGTGGCGTCCGGTTACAAATGCCATAATTACGCACGGACACTCAGATCACGCGCGCTGGGGGCATAAAAATTACATTACCCATCACAACAATGTGCCTATCATAAAACACCGTCTTGGTGATATCAATGTTTCCGGTGTAGACTGGAATGAAACTTTCACAATAAACGGAGTTAAATTTTCGCTTCATCCCGCCGGTCATGTCATTGGTTCTGCTCAAATAAGAGTAGAATACAAAGGCGAAGTCTGGGTTTTTACCGGAGATTATAAAACCGAAGATGACGGCATTTCAACTCCATACGAAGTGGTAAAATGTGACGCTTTTATAACGGAATGCACTTTTGGATTACCTGCTTTTAAATGGACTCCTCAAGCCGAAGTTATGACCGATATCAACAATTGGTGGGCAGAAAATCGCGCTGAAGGTAAGACATCTGTTTTATTTGGATATTCATTAGGAAAAGCCCAGCGTATATTGAAATATCTTGATACCGATATCGGAAAAATATACACGCATGGAGCAATCGAAAATATGACCGAAGTTTTACGGCCAATAGTCGATTTTCCGCCCACAACAAGAGTAACATCTGAAACTAAAAAAGAAGATTTACTGGGAAGCATTGTTCTTGCACCGCCAAGTGCACACGGTAGTACATGGATTCGTAAAATGACTCCGTTTGTCACAGGTTCAGCAAGTGGCTGGATGACTTTTAGAGGTGCGAGACGTCGTCGCGCTGTTGACAGAGGTTTTGTTTTAAGCGACCATTGCGACTGGACGGGTTTACTGGAAAGCATTAAAGCAACCGGTGCCGAAAAAGTAATATGCACCCACGGATATTCGGATATATTTTCAAAGTACCTTCAGGAATTGGGTTATGATGCACGTACTGCTAACACTCAATATGAAGGAGAATCCGGGGAAATGGACAGCAAGAAAGATGTTGATGAGGAAGAAAATAGAGTTAATAGTGTAGAGGAAAGAGAATAGAAGAAAGATGCAAGAAGAAAGATGCATGAGGAAGATGCAAGAGGAAAGATGCAAGATAGAATTACAAAAGCGATAGACTCTAGAAAATATCTATAAGAAAAGAAATACAAAGTAAAAAGACCGTAATAAATCCAGGATAAAAAATACCTACAAATCTTGCCTCTTTCTTCTTTTCTTGCATCTTTCTTCTAAATTAAAAAACAAACAGATGAAAAACTTTGCCGAACTTATAAAAGCGCTTGACAGTTCTAATAAAACGTCGGTAAAAGTAGATGCTTTGACCAATTATTTCATCAACGCCAGTAATGAAGATAAAGTCTGGACGATTGCCATACTTTCGCATCGTAGACCGCCAAGACCTGTTAATACTACATTGTTACGATTATGGGCAAATGAACTGGCAAATATTCCGCTATGGTTATTTGAGGAAAGTTATCATATTGTAGGCGATCTTGCCGAGACAATTGCATTAGTGATTCCAACTACTGAAGAACATTCTGATAAAAGTTTAACCGAATATCTTCAGGAAATTATTGCCTTGAAAAAGAAAACAGATTTCGAGAAAAAAGAATATCTGCAGGAGAACTGGCTGGCTTTAAATTATTACGAACGTTTTGTTTTTACCAAATTAATCACCGGAAGTTTCAGAATCGGCGTAAGCCAAAAATTAATGACGCGTGCCCTTTCTAAAGCCGAAAATATTGATGAAGATGCTTTAGCACATAAATTAATGGGCGATTGGAATCCGAATACAATCACATTTCAGGAATTAATTCTGGACGAAAAAAACAGTGATTATTTATCTAAGCCATTTCCGTTTTATCTCGCCTACCCTATCGAAGGCGAACCATCAAATCTGGGAAATGCCGAAGAATGGAGCGCTGAACATAAATGGGACGGAATTCGCTCGCAAACAATAATCCGTGATAATGAAATTTTTATATGGAGCCGCGGTGAAGAATTAGTTACCGATAAATATCCTGAATTTGCTTCGTTCATTGGCATCATCCCGGACGGAACTGTCATTGACGGTGAAATTCTGCCGTATATAGACAATGAAATAGGGACTTTTAATGATCTCCAAACCAGAATTGGACGAAAAACAGTTTCGGCTGCAATCCTTAAAAAATCTCCTGTAATTATAAAAGCATACGATCTTTTAGAATGGAAAGGCACTGATATCCGTAATCTTCCTTTTGAAGAAAGACGTAGATTATTAGAACAATTGTTTGAAGATATTAAACACCATGATATTCCGCTGCAACTTTCCGAAAGGGTGAAATTTTCAACCTGGGAAGAATTGACGGAGGAAAGATTGCGTTCCCGCGAAATGAAGAGTGAAGGTTTGATGATCAAACGAAAAGATTCTCCTTATCTGGTAGGAAGAAAAAAAGGAGATTGGTGGAAATGGAAAATTGAACCTCTGGTAATTGATGCGGTCCTCACCTACGCCATGCGCGGACACGGAAGACGCTCAAATTTATTTACCGATTATACTTTTGCCTTATGGCAGAATAACGAAAATAACGAACGTGAACTGGTGACTTTTGCCAAAGCATATTCCGGTTTAACCGATGCAGAATTCAGAATGGTAGACGATTGGATTAAGAAAAATACACTGGAAAGATTTGGTCCCGTTCGAAGCGTAACGCCACAACTCGTTTTTGAAATTGGTTTTGAAGGTATTGCACTTTCAAAAAGACATAAAAGCGGAATCGCGACCCGGTTTCCGAGGATTTTAAGATGGAGACATGATAAAAAAATTGATGAAGCAAATTCTATTGATGATTTGAAAGATATGATTTTATAGGATTGGGATTGTGCGTAAATGGCACGCGGATGACGCGGATTCGCTAAAGCGAAAACACGGATTAAAAGCAGATTTTTTTATTTTTTTGTCATTTAGAGGAAAGAGTTACTTACGGAGATTTCTCTTTTGTCGAAATGACAAGATTGTGGTTAAATGGCACACGGGTGACGCGGATTCGCTAAAGCGAAAACACGGATGAGCGCGGATTTTTATCTCTTGTTTTAAAGCTCCGGAGGAGCGTAATATTTATAGAAATTACGATATCTTAATGGTAAAAAAATAATAGCAAAAACAATGAACAGAGAGCAACTTTTTGCGGTAGCAAATGAATGGTTTCAACATCAGGGATGGAAACCATTTCCGTTTCAGACCCAGACCTGGACTGCTTTTTTGCAGGGTAAAAATGGGTTACTAAATGCTCCTACGGGAAGCGGAAAAACCTATGCGCTCTGGTTGCCTATTGTTTTGAACTACATCAAAGACAATCCTAATTATAAAACCAAACATACTCCCGGACTTAAAGCTATCTGGATTACGCCTTTGCGTTCACTTTCTGTAGAAATTAAACAAGCTGCTGAAAGAGTTGTCAATGATTTAGGAACTAAAATGACGGTTGGGATTCGTTCCGGAGATACATCGGCAAGTGAAAGAGCCAAGCAAAAAGGAAAAATGCCCGATTTATTAGTCACCACTCCGGAAAGTTTACAATTGCTTCTCGCGACAAAAGGATACGATAAAATATTTGCCAATTGTACTGCAATTGTAATTGACGAATGGCACGAATTATTAGGTACAAAACGAGGCGTACAAACAGAACTTGGCTTGTCGAGATTAAAAGCGATTGCTCCTAAAATGCGTATTTGGGGAATCTCTGCAACAATTGGAAATCTTCAGCAAGCACAGGAAGTTTTATTGGGTGTTGATTCTGAAGCTTATAATAATTCGGTTTTAATTAAGGCTCAGATTCATAAAAAGATAAAAGTAATTTCGATTATTCCGGATAAAATGGAAACCTACCCGTGGCGCGGACATATGGGTTTGCATCTTATTGATGAGGTGGCTAAAATTGTAAAAGCCAGTAAAACGACTTTGATTTTTACCAATGTTCGGTCGGCTTGCGAAATCTGGTTTCAGCGATTGCTCGAAAAATATCCTGAGTTTGCGGGAGAAATGGCCATGCATCACGGAAGCATTAACAGAGAAACGCGACTTTGGGTTGAACAGGCAATTAGAGACGAGGAATTAAAGGTCGTGGTTTGTACTTCGAGTCTGGATTTAGGTGTTGATTTTGCGCCTGTAGAAACCATTATTCAGGTTGGCGGACCTAAAGGCGTTGCGCGCTTTTTGCAAAGAGCAGGACGAAGCGGACACCAACCGGGGAAAGAAAGTGTGATTTATTTTCTGGCGACGCACGCTATCGAATTAATTGAAGCTTCGGCATTGAAAAAAGCGGTTGAAGAAAATGTAATCGAAGATCGGGTTCCGTATTTGAACAGTTGGGACGTTTTGGTCCAGTACTTAAATACTTTGGCGGTTTCTGACGGATTTATTCCTGATGAAATTTTTAAGGAAGTTAAAGGAACGTTTTGTTATCAGGCAATGACGGAGGAAAACTGGAACTGGATCCTGAATTTTATCACTAACGGAAGCCAAAGTTTACAGGCTTACGACGAATATAAAAAAGTAGAAATTGAAGAAGATGGACGCTTTAAAATCAACAGCAGATTAATTGCCATGCATCACCGCATGCAAATTGGGACTATTGTGGGTGATGCGGTTGTGAATGTAAAATTTATGAGTGGCGGTTATATCGGGACTATCGAGGAATGGTTTGTTTCGAAATTAAAACCGGGTGATACTTTTATTTTTGCAGGTAAACAACTGGAATTGTTTCGGATTAGAAATATGCAGGTTTTGGTACGAAAAGCCGATCCAAAAAAGAAATCAAAAGTAGTGAGCTGGATGGGCGGACGAATGGCGCTTTCGGCACAAATGAGTGAATTGCTGCGTCATGAATTGTATCGTGCGAATACTGATGATTTATCGCCGGAATTAAAAGCTTTAAAACCATTGTTTACCAGACAACGCAAGGAATCTATTGTACCGGGCGACGATCAGTTTTTGATTGAAACTTTTAAAACCAGAGAAGGTTATCATGCACTTTTTTATCCTTTTGAAGGCAGGTTTGTTCATGAAGCATTGGCTAGTTTACTGGCGTACAGAATCAGTCTATTATTGCCTATTAGTTTTTCGCTCGCCTATAACGATTACGGATTCGAATTATTATCAGATCAGGAAATTGATATGCAAAATGTTTTAGATAATAATCTTTTCTCTACAGAATATGTCCATCACGATTTGCAAAATAGTCTGAATGCTACCGAAATGGCAAGACGTAAATTCAGGGATATTGCCGTAATTGCAGGTTTGGTTTTTACTGGTTTTCCTGGTAAAATGATAAAGACAAAACATTTGCAGAGCGGATCTCAATTATTGTTTGAGGTATTCAGGGATTATGAACCGGATAATTTATTATTTCAACAGGCATATCGCGAAACCTTTGAGCATCAGCTTGAAGAAGGTCGTTTGATTATGGCTTTGGAACGAATTGAGAAACAGGAAATTGTCTGGAAGAAATGTCTTAAACCGACGCCTTTTAGTTTTCCGGTTATCACGGACAGATTGCGCGAAAAATTGTCGAGCGAGAGTTTAGCTGAACGAATTAAAAAAATGACAGCTTCGTACATGAAGTAAAAATATATGACTATTACCATACAAAATCAAACTTTTATTTTGCATCCAAGTGGTGCTTTATTTTGGGAAACCCGAAATTTACTGCTCATTTCTGATGTGCATTTGGGGAAAGTTTCCCATTTTAGAAAACACGGCGTCGCGATTCCGAATAATGTGGTTTCAGAAAACTTTAAACGTTTGACTGAAGTTGTTGAAAATTTTAAACCCGAAAAAATAATTTTCCTGGGGGATTTATTTCATAGTTCTAAAAATACCGAATGGGATTTATTTGAACAATGGGTAGATTGCTGTACCAATAAAATTGTGCTTGTTGCAGGAAATCACGACATTATTGACAAAAAGCATTACATCGATCTTGATATTGATGTGGTGGAATCTCTTGAAATTGATGACTTTTTATTAACACATCATCCTACAATTCAGGAAGGTTATTATAATTTTTCAGGACATATTCATCCCGGAATTATGCTGCGTGGTTTTGGTGCGCAATCTTTAAAATTACCTTGTTTTTTCAGGAAAGAAAATCAAATGATCCTGGCTGCTTTTGGAGAATTTACAGGAAAACACGTTTTGAAACCGCAACAAAATGATATTGTTTACGCGATTGCAAATGATGAGGTTATCCAGATAAAACTAGACTGATTTTTTAAAGTAAAGCTGTTTTTCATTGGTGTCCTGATTCACATCATTTTCATAATAGAATTCTTCATAGCCTAATGACTTTAACTCTTCTGTCAAAGTAATATCAATTTCAAAAGCTTTAGCCCAGATAAAATCGTGTTTACGCTGTAAAGCGACTTCTTCGGCACGTTTAAAAAGTACCGCAATATCTTCTCGATTGAAGTAAACGATGTGATTTATACCAATGGGTTTATTGGCATCGAGATTTTGATTGGAAAGTCGGGACGAATTTAATTTCATGAACGATAACGGATTTTCGCCATCGTATGCCATCAGCATTTCGACCGAAAAGTCATTCTGTATTTTGAATAATTGCTGGCTGGAAAGGTTCTCTCTCGCGTACTTCTCCCCCGTTTCTTTTGAATTAACGAATAAATCAGCATAAAACTGAAGGGCTTTTTCTTCCATCCAAATGACATTATCATTAATTATAACTACAAACTTTGCGATTTTAGACATATGCTTTAATTTTAATTGTGAATGATGAATTGTAAATTATCTCAAACGCAAAGTTGCAGTGAATTACGGTATTAGGAAAGAGCGAAATGTCTTGTGTTTTGTTCAAAAAGGCGGTTAAATTAATTGGGACGTATTTTTAAACATATAGAGACATAGCTTTTTGAATCGCACAAGCAAGACGTTTCACTTTGAATAAATCAAAATAGTATTACACTTATCATTACTTTTTGTCATCTCGACATAGGACAGATCACACCAGGAATTCCGCAAAGAAAATAACCAATCTTTGTAAAGTTGCGCTTGCGATCTCTCCCAATGTCATTAGTTTAAGCTTTGTTTGATAGTTGTGAGTAATGTAAACCAAGAGTTGAAATGTGCCGTTAGGCACTAAATATTGGTAGTTAATATAGATTAGAAGTATGTTGGCGTGCCGTAGGTACGCAACAAATGATAACTATTGCGTACCTACGGCACGCTATATTTATTCCATTTCATATTAATTACCAATATTTAGTGCCTAACGGCACAAATAGTAAGTTTTCAAATCGTGATTGTCATGATATAGTATGATTGTCGATTTTATGCTGTTTCGCACATCTAAAATCTTTAATATTTTTATCCTTTTTTCTTAACTTAATTACAAACTTTGCGATAAAATACATTAACGAAATTCTTAATAAAATTATGTGTAGTCCCTACGGGACAAATTTTATTACGCTCTTTTTTTTCTACCAATATGGAATCTCTACGAGATATAATTTAAGCCGTTAAATATTGGATAAAATACAAGGTAAAAACTATCAATATGTAAAATCTCTGCGAGATATAATTTGAACCGTGAAATATTGGATAAAATACAACACAATATTCCGTTAGGAATTAAATGTTGGTTGAAAAAAATGTCACGCAGGCCAATATCATTAAGTTAAGCTTTAACTAGCCTCCAGCTTCAGCTGGAGGTGTTTAATATGTACAATAAGATTGGCTATAGCCAAATCTTACATTTTTGGCTAAAGCCATTCAGATTGATTTTATATAAACTCCAGCTAAAGCTGCAGGCAATTCAAAAACAAACTTTGCCTGAAAAATATATTTTGAAGAATATTAATTTAATGACATTTCCTGTGGTCAATTATTAAATAAATATTTAGATGTTTTAATATCAAAGCTTTTAAAATAACATCTTGCGGTTAAATACTTCTCCGATATTCCAAAGGAGAAATTCCCTGTGAATTTTTAAAGAATCTTCCAAAAATGGATTGATTTGGGAAATTTAATATGTCGCTGATTTGGCTTATTGTAAGTTCTTTATTTTGAAGTAATACTTTAGCTTCAAGAACAACAATATCTTCGATCCAGTTGCTGGCTGTTTTACCACTATTATTTTTAATTACTTCTGATAAATATTTGCGCGTAACATTCAAAGCATCAGCATAATATTGAACAGATCTTTGGCTTATAAAATCTTTAAAAAGGGTTTGTTTGAACTTTTCAAAGATTGGATTTTGTACAATCTCGTCATCAATTGTCTGTTTAATGGAATCAAGCTCATAAATCAAAATGTACAAATAACTACGAAGAATTGATGGCTGATGATTCGATTCATTATCAATCGATTGTTTGATTAAGGAGAAAATTTTCTGGAACTTTTCTTTGTTGGTTTTCTCCAAATTAAAAACATGCATTTCGCTATTATCGAAAAATTGATATTGTGACAGAAAAAATACATTTGCCTGATTATGAAGAAAAAATTGTGGTTTGAAAAAGATAATATCAATTAAAATTTCGTCACTGTCTTTTATAAAACTTCTAATTACCGAAGGTCCTAAAGTTAGGATAGCCGGAGCATGAACAACAACTCTTTTCAGTTTAGTCTGCATTACAATACTTCCCTTTCTGAGAAACTCTATCGCATAACTTTCTGCGCGATAAGGTTCACTGATATACGGATGATCTTGTACCTGAATATAAAAATAATCTTTATTATTATCAGCATCAGTAAACAAACTTTTATGATGTGCGAGCGAGTATGTTGTTATTTTATTCTTCAATACTTTTTGGTTTAATACCTATTCAAATATAGTAAACCGTATAATGTATAACAAAAAATGGCGCCAGATAGCGCCATTAATTTTATTGTGTTACCAATATATGTCTAAGAATACTATCTTATTTTTTGTCAATTTTATAAAGTCTTCCGCCATCTGTAACGGCATATAGAGCTCCGTCAGTTCCTTGAGTAACATCTCTAAAACGTTGACCTTCTGAAGCAAGAAGTCTTTCTTCACCAATTACTTTATTATCTTTAATCGCAAGACGAATAATGTGCGTCGCACTTAATGAACCAATGAAAAGATTGTTTTGCCATTCCGGAACACGATTTCCTGTGTAAAAAGTCATACCACTTGGTGAAACTACGGGATCCCAATAGTACACTGGTTGCTCTAAACCTTCTTGTTGCTGAATTCCTGCACCAATTTTTTCTCCGCTATATTCAATTCCGTAAGTTATTGTTGGCCATCCGTAATTTGAACCTGCTTTTAAACGGTTGATTTCGTCACCTCCACGTGGTCCGTGCTCAGACAACCAGATTTCATTTGTAACAGGATTAAGTGCTAAACCTTGCGGATTTCTGTGTCCAATAGTATATAACTCAGGCAAAGCTCCAGTTCCGGTAAATGTAGGGTTTCCGGTTGCAGGCTGACCGTCTTTTGTAATTCTCACGACTTTACCCAAAGCCGATGAAACAGATTGTGCTAATGGTCTTGTTTCAAGTACTGAACGTTCTCCGGTACTAACAACAAGGAAACCTGATTTATCAAAAAGTATACGTCCGCCATAGTGAAGCGTGCTAGGATTTGCAGGTTTTGCCCTGTAAATTACTGTTGCTCCTTCTATCGTTTTTTCGTCAGCCGAAAGTTTTCCTTTCGCTACAGCGGTATTATTTCCGCCTGTTGTAGCTTCGGCAAAAACCCAGTAAATCATACGGTTTGTCGCAAAATCAGGATCAATAGTCAAACCTAATAAACCACCCTGACTAGCAGAATTTACAGCTGGAATTCCGGTAATTGGCGCGCTTAAAACTCCCGCTGTGGTAGCAATACGCATTGTTCCTGTTTTTTCTGTGATTAACAATCTGCCATCAGGAAGACTTTTTATTCCCCATGGACTTGTTAATGTTGTTGCCAGAACTACTCCTTCATAAGGTGTATTGGTTTGAACTCCGTTGATTCTGGTTTGTCCCTGAAAAGCAGGCTTATAAGCTGTGTTTGGCGCAGTTCCTTCGACAGGATTTGTAGTTGTACCTAGATTTACTTCGACTTTATCGTCACTCGAGCAGCTAAATAATGTTATTAAGACACTCGAAACAATAGCAATTTGATTAATATTTCTCATAGATTTGGGATTTATGTATTAAAAATAGTTACGATTTGTATTCATTCTAATTTTAGAACAAAGCAAAAATGATCAATTAAAATTAAAATCGCGTTATATAATTTATGAGAAAAGTTATACGATTTTAATATTGATTCATTAGAGGAGCGAATAAAATCTCAGAAATCGCTAAGCCCATAAAGATCTCTATTGTTGTGCATTGCGAATATCTGGTAAACTTTACGGTTAAAAACATACTTTCTATTTAAATATTTTTCTATTTTTGCAATCATCAGATGATATGACAAATGAAAACAATTATACAAAAAAAATCGCTGGCCGAAGAAGTTGCTTCAAAAATACAGGAGCAAATAGCTGAGGGCTATTATAAAATCAATGAGAAATTGCCTATTGAAACGGAACTGATGACGAGTTTTGGCGTAGGCCGATCTTCGATCAGGGAAGCAATGAAATTGTTGTCAAATTCCGGATTACTCAAAATTAAACAAGGTCTTGGAACATTTGTACAGGAAATCAACAGTACGCGTGAACCTATGAATGACAAATTAATGCGGGCAAAAGTTCAGGATATTGATGAAGTCCGACAATTATTAGAACTCAAAATTGCTGAAAAAGCGGCTCTTAACAGAACTGAAGACGACATAATAGCGATGAAACAGCATTTAGCCAACCGACTAAAAGCAGCAAACGATGGTTTACTGGAAGAATGTATTGAGGCTGATGTTCAATTTCATATTGCGATTGCCCAAGCTTCTAAAAATGAAATTCTGGCTGATTTATATCAATCTGTTGCGATACACCTCAAAAAAGGATTTCTGGAACTTTATCCTGATACTCATGTATTTCAAAATACGTATGTAATCCACGAACAACTTTTAGAAAGTATAATTGCAAAAGATTCTAAAAAAGCCTGGAATACTGTAGCTAAAATAATAGGTCATATTAATTACTAATTTTTACTAAAACTCATCAGATGATCTGATTTAAATTATGAAGACAAGTTCAAGTTTAACAAACTCCACAATTGATGCTAAACATTTAGCCCAGCAAACTGTTTTTTCAATTTTATTCACCATCAGCTTTACGCATTTTATAAATGACTTGTTGCAAGCTGTGGTTCCTGCGGTATATCCTATTATAAAAGATAAATTTCATTTAACTTTTACAGAAATTGGTTTGATTACGTTAACGTACCAGCTTACAGCATCGATTCTTCAGCCTTTTATTGGATTTTATACGGATAGAAAACCCCGCCCATATTCGTTAGCAATTGCAATGGTTTTTACAATGGCAGGTTTGGCTGCGGTTGCCGTGGCTTCCAGTTTTACGAATATCTTACTTGCCGTTAGTTTAATAGGTATTGGTTCATCGATATTTCATCCCGAAGCTTCAAGGGTAGCACATATGGCTTCGGGCGGAAAAAAAGGTTTAGCTCAGTCTATTTTTCAGTTAGGCGGCAACGCAGGAAGCGCGATTGGTCCTTTGCTAGCAGCGATTATTGTAGTTCCTTACGGTCAATTTAATATTATCTGGTTTTGTATTGCAGCAGTTTTAGGAATTGTAATTCTTTCAGGAATTGCAAAATGGTATCAGGAACATTTAGCTTTAAAAGCAAAAAACAAATCTATTGTTACGGAGGAAATTCATCATTCGCTTTCAAGAAAAAAAGTGATTTTTTCATTGGGCATTTTGCTGGTCCTGATATTTTCGAAATACTTTTATATGGCAAGCATGACTAGTTATTATACCTTTTATCTGATAGAGAAATTTCACGTTTCTGTGCAGGAATCTCAAATTTATCTATTTGCTTTTCTTGGTGCAGTTGCTGCCGGAACATTATTTGGCGGAGCTTTGGGAGATCGTTTTGGAAGAAAATATATCATTTGGATTTCTATTTTAGGCGTTGCTCCTTTTACTTTATTATTGCCTTATGCGTCACTTTTCTGGACAGGAATTTTATCGGTACTCATTGGTTTAATTATATCATCTGCTTTTTCTGCGATTTTAGTGTATGCAACTGAACTTGTTCCCGGAAAAGTGGGCTTAATAGCGGGACTTTTCTTCGGATTAGCATTTGGTATGGGCGGACTAGGTTCAGCAGTATTAGGAAAACTGGCTGATACAACAAGTATCGAATATGTATTTAAGGTTTGTGCTTTTTTACCTTTGATAGGAATTCTGACTACTTTTTTACCAAATATTGAAGGGAAAAAAAATAGTAAAAACAATTAAAAAACAAGATTAATTGAATTAAAAAAACCTGAATGTGAAAAATAGAAATTAATCTATTTTTTCACATTCAGGTTTTTCCTTTACAACTGTTTTATTTTTATTTTAGGTTTAAGGAATTAAAACTGCACGGCCTTTTATTTTTCCCTGTCTCAATTTATCGTATACTTCGAGTGCCTGATCCAGATTGTATTTCTCAATTTCAATATGAATTTTCTTTTGTATTGCCAATCCTATAACTTCCATTAGCTCTGTTCTTGAACCCCAATACGGATTTGTCATACTTACACCAAAGGGTAATCCATTCATATTGTACTCAAATTTTCCTCCGCCTAAACCCACAATGGTTAAGTCTCCGTCCAGTCCAATAATTTTTGTTCCTAAATCAATTGTAGTAGTTGCACCCACAAAGTCCAATACAACTTTAGCTTTTTTGATTCCCGTAATTTTTTTAATTTTTTCTGCGGCATCTTTATCTGTAGAATTAACCACATGCGCTGCACCAAGTGATGTAGCAAATTCAAGTCTTTCCGGTGTAATATCGCACGCTATAATTGTTGATCCGCACATTTCAGACAAAATTTGTAAGGCAACGTGTCCAAGTCCGCCAACTCCTATAACCACCACATATTCATCCGGCATTAGTTTATGCAAAGATCTTTTTATGGCTGAATATGGCGTTAATGCAGCATCTGTAAGCGGAGCCGCAATTACAGGATCTAAGTCATGAATAGGAACTAATAAACGTGAAGAAGGTACGAGCATATAATCTGCCATTCCGCCGTTTAATCCTAATCCGCCACCAAAAGCCTGCTCTGACTGATGATCACAATAATTTTCATTTGAATGCTGACATGGTTTACAATGTCCACATCCCCAAGGTCCGTAAACTAAAACAGCGTCGCCTTTTTTAAAACCTTTTACATCAGGACCAATTTCTTCAATCCATCCCGCATTTTCATGTCCTAAAGTAAATGTGGTTCCTGAAACCGTTCCTTCATCGATAATATGCAAATCAGAATGACATACTCCTGCTCCGCCAATTTTTAATAGTACCTCATCTCCGGAAGGAACAGGTTTTTCTAAATCATTTACAATTCTAACATCTTTGTGTCCAAAATAACGTACTGCTTTCATAAGAATTTATTTATAATTTAATACTATAAATTTACTCTAACCTCATGGAACAATAAGGTAAATATATTATAAATAAATTCGATCAGACGTTAAAAAATAGGATAAAATAGCTTAAATTTTAACTTTGGAAATTACTGCATTTTTATTTTAAATCCTTATTATATACTACAGACAAAAATTATAAATACGATGTGTAAATTTATTTCAATTGAAAAAGTGGTTTGAAATTTAAGCATAAAAAAAGCGCTAAATTTATGATTTAGCGCTTTTTAGGTTTTAAGAGGTTTTTATATTTTACCAGCCTTTTACAGCACCTCCTTTAAATTCTCTAAGAGCCGCCGCTTCTACTTCTGCAGATTGAAAGGCTTGCAGAAACTGTTTTACTTTTTCTTCGTTTTTATTGTCTTCACGACTTACCACTAAGTTTACATATGGAGAATCCTTATCCTCAACAAATAATGCATCACGTGAAGGAACTAGTCCAGCCTGAGAAGCAAATGTATTATTGATAATTGCAATAGATACTTTTTCATCATCAAGTGCTCTTGGCAATTGAGGTGCTTCTAATTCTAATATTTTTAAATTTTTAGGATTGGTCACAATATCTGTCACTTTAGGCAACAATCCCACATTTGGACGAAGAGTTAACAATCCGTTTTTCTGTAAAAGCAATAAAGATCGTCCGCAGTTTGTTGGATCATTTGGAATAATAATCGTGCTTTCGTTTTTCAATTCCGAAAGGTTTTTGATTTTTTTAGAATAAGCTGCAATTGGGTAAATAAATGTCTTACCAATAATTGCGAGTTTGTAACCTCGTTGTTTTGATTGCTCATCAAGATATGGTTTGTGCTGAAAAGCATTTGCATCAATATCTCCCTGACTTAAAGCTTCGTTAGGAATCACGTAGTCGTTGAAAGAAATCAACTCCACTTCAAGTCCGTATTTTTCTTTTGCTACTTTTTTAGCTGCTTCAGCCACTTTATATTCCGGTCCGGTTGCAACACCCACTTTAATATAATGCGGATCGTTGTTTGTACTTTTTCCGCAATTTGCCAGTGATAATGTTAAGGCAACAATTGCAGTTATTTTTAAGAAATTCAGTTTAGTATTCATCTCGTATTTTTTAATTTTTAATTGATGTGTGTTGTAATATGTGTTGTAATGTGTGTTTTTACCGCAAAGTACGCAAAGGTTTTTCGCAAAGTTCACTAAGATTTAAGTGTGTAAACACTTTAAGTTCACAAAGCTTTGCGAACTTTGCAGTAAAACGTCAAATCATTCACAAAGCTTTGCGAACTTTGTGTTTTTATAAAAACCTCTTAATTAAAAAACTTTGCGCACTTTGCGGTAAAATCTCAAACCATTCACAAAGCTTTGCGAACTTGTGTTTTTATACAAACCGCTTAATTAAAAAACTTTGCGCACTTTGCGGTAAAATGTCAAACCATTCACAGAGTATAAATAAACTTTGCGGTAAAACGTCAAAGTATTATCTATGGTCAAATCGTTTTGATAAAAAGTCTCCAATAAACTGAATTATGAATACCAAAATAACCAATAATGCTAATACTGAATTCATTGTAACGGCATCATAGCCAATATATCCGTATTGATAACCCACTTGTCCTAAACCTCCTGCTCCAACAGCTCCACCCATTGCAGAATAGCCTACAAGGGTTATTAATGTGATAGACGCAGCGTTTATTAATGATGGTAAAGCTTCAGGAAGTAACACCTTATATACAATTTGTAAAGGTGTCGCACCTAAAGCTCTTGCAGCTTCAATTAATCCTGAAGGCAAACCTAAAAGACTATTTTCGACAAGTCTTGCGATAAATGGTGCTGCGCCAATACTTAACGGAACTAAAGCTGCGCTTACGCCAATAGAAGTTCCTACCAAAGCACGCGTAAACGGAATCATCCAGACGATTAATATAATGAACGGAATTGAACGAAAAATATTTACCAAAACCGATAAAATACGGTTAAAGACCGGTTGCTCTAATATTTGATTTTTTCGGGTAAGAAAAAGTAAAACTCCTGTTGGAAGTCCCAATGCGAAACCAAAAAATCCGGACACAAATGTCATTACAATTGTTTCCCAGGTGCCATTTAATAATAAGCCAATAATTGAATCAGACATAACCTATAATTTCTGTTTTAATATGTTTAGAAATAAAATATTGAATTGCAGCTTCGTAATTTTCACGTTTTCCGGATAGTTCAATTAACATTACTCCAAAATTTACATCTCCCGCCTGATCCATTTGTGCGCTGACAATCTTGAAATTAGTATCAAACAATCGTGAAACCTCTGAAATAACGGGTTCATTTACTGATTTTCCGGTCATTTCAAGTCTTAATAATGGACTTAAACCTTCTGCATCTTCCTTTTGTAATCTTTCCTGATATACTCTTGGAATATCAAGATGTAATGATGATGCAATAAATTCTTTGGTCAGTTCATGTTTGGGGTCGGCAAAAATTTCACCTACACTTCCCTGCTCTATCAATTTTCCGTGACTGATTACCGCAACCTCATCACAAATTGATTTCACAACTTCCATCTGGTGCGTAATCAACAAAATTGTGATGTTTAAACGACGATTAATATCTTTCAATAAATTTAAAATCGATCTCGTTGTTGCAGGATCAAGCGCACTTGTCGCCTCATCGCACAAAAGTACTTTTGGATTATTAGCCAGTGTTCTTGCAATCGCAACTCTTTGTTTTTGACCTCCGGAAAGGCTCGCAGGATAATCATTTTCTTTTTCGGCTAATCCTACTAATTGTAATAATTCTGCAACACGGGTTTGAATATCAGCTTTTGAAGCACCAACTAATTCTAACGGAAAAGCTACATTCTCAAAAACGGTTCTTGACGAAAGCAAATTAAAATGCTGAAAAATCATTCCTATTTGTCTTCTTTCAATTGCTAATTGTGCGTTTGATAATTGGATTAGTGATTTTCCGTCTACGATAATTTCTCCCGAAGTTGGTCTTTCCAATAAATTCACACATCGAATTAATGTGCTTTTTCCAGCTCCGGAAGTTCCAATTACACCAAAGATTTTCCCTGGAGGAACCTTAAGCGAAACATCTGATAAAGCCGAAACAATTCGGTTTTTCTGATGAAAATTCTTGGTGACATTTTTTAATTCAATCATTTTTTTAGTTCAGGTTAAGTCTTATATTCACAGACATAAAATTTTTATGACAACCGAAATTCTAAAATTTAAAATCAAAAAGCCCTTCAATAATTATGAAAGGCTTCAGAAATAAATACATTATTTTATATATAAGCCAGTTCGCACAATCGCGTAGTCCCACAACATATGTTGCCGCTGTAATGAATTGCATACTGGTTATCGTTTTTCATTGCTGGCGCAAATTTAAAGAGATAATTTTAAATTTCAATATAAAAACCGAATCTTTTTTTACCCTATCAATATAGTAGGTTATTTTGTGGATTTGGAGCTAGAACGGATTAAAATCCTTTTCTACAAAATATGTTATTCCTCCGGAATTTTTAGAAACGTTATAAAGCAACAAGACATATTTTATGGATCCTGAAAGTTATCAGGAATAATCCATCATATGCATGCAAAATCGACAATTATATTCGACGATCTTTGTCGAATCACGCGTGTGATTTCTCCTTAGTCGAAATGACATAAAATGAGAATAAAATCAATATAATGTGACAATCGAAATTTCCAAATTTTTTGGAATTACAATTGTGATTTCTTTATCAAAATGAC
This sequence comes from Flavobacterium sp. FlaQc-47, assembly GCF_044006475.1. Lineage (NCBI taxonomy): Bacteria > Pseudomonadati > Bacteroidota > Flavobacteriia > Flavobacteriales > Flavobacteriaceae > Flavobacterium > Flavobacterium sp. FlaQc-47. The sequence goes on from NZ_JBIPCQ010000006.1 coordinate 62,215, forward strand.
ATCAATGAGAAAAAAATCGTATACATCTGCGTTTTTGCCATAGGAAATCCGTATTATCCGTGGACAATAATTTTGCATAAAAAACCCTGCCAAATGCAGGGTTTTCCAACTAATTCCTAACTAATAAAATGCAATCAAATATAGTTAATCAAAAATTTTATAGCTTAAACCAAATTCCAATGCATCATTTGCGTAGGCTCCTGAGTTTCCTATAAAACTTGAATAGGCTAAAAAGATTCCTAAATTATCTATTGAAATCCCAAAAGAACCTGAAATAGTCTGATTGGTATGATACAATGCCGCTATATTCATATGATATTCCGGCATGTTGACATTTACACCTGTATCTACAATATTTTTATAGCCTCTGATACCTCTAAAAGCAAGAAGAGGCTCAATATTAAAATCATCTATTTTACTGGTTACATATAATTTATAACTTACAGCTGAATAAAATACCTGATTGTCTACATATTTTCTTTCGAGATTATTATCTGCAAAAAAAACATTATTCAGGTTGGGTACTGAAGCCTGAACAGTTAACAATTTTGAGGTATATGAAATACCAAAATCCCCATCTAAAGCGCCGCCTTCATTAAAATTTTGGATGGAAGGATCGTTAATATCTCCGTTAATTTTACTTTTGTCAAGCGAGAGAAACCTTGCCCCAAATGAAAGTCCGAAATTTATTTTGCGCTCTCCATCTCTGTCAATGGGCAAATGATAAGCAAAAGTTCCTAAAATCCTTGTGTTGGTAATTAGTCCCGCTCTATCGCTATTAAAGGTAAGACCATAAGCCATTCGGCTATCCGGATTATATTCAGCAGTTCCGTACATGAGCACGGGATTTCCGGGTACCTCATCCCATTGTCTCTGATATCCAATATTTAGGTTTACACCTTTATTTAATCCAGCCATAGCGGGATTTCCTAAATATTGGTTTTGAAAATACATCGCTTCAAATTTATTTAATTGTGCATTAGCTGTGTTGGTGACCAAAAAAGCTAAACTAAAAACCAGGATTGGTTTGATGACAAATAATTTCATAAATATTTTTTTTCTTGTATTCATATCTGTATGGTTATGATATAACAATTATATTATTTTAAAGTTCTTCGCAATATTCTTAATCTCTAATAATGCTTATAAATCCTTTGATTCGAGGTATATCATCGCCCAATTCTATTAGATAATAATAGGTGTCGTTATTTAATGGTGAACCACTATAGGATCCTTCCCACTCGTTACTATAACCACTTTTAGAATATATTATACGACCGGCTCTGTCGAAAACAGTAACCTTATTATTTGGATATAAAAGAATATCCTGAATTTCCCAGAAATCATTTTTTCCGTCTCCATTTGGTGATAGAATATTAGTTACGACCAAGGATTCCGGTGAAACTGCTTTATGTACCACAATTGTATAAGTTTCTTTTGTTATACCATCCTGAGCGGTAACTATGGTTTCAATGGTATTATCTCCCGCGATTAAAATTATCGCCGTACTTGATGCACCACTGGCAACCGGCAATCCATTAACTGTTACTTTAGATCCCAGATCTGTTACAGTCGGTGTTATGGTTACTGAATTTACATTGTATTTGACTACTGACTTATAGTTGGTTATATCCGATTCAAATACAGGATTTAATATTGCGTTGCTAATGGCTAAATTTGATAATGTTGCAATAGCAGCACTTTCTCTTACAATATTGATTGTATATGTTTTAGTTGTTACGCCATCTTCTCCAACAACTTTAATAACTGCTGCATTTGTTCCTGCCAATAATGAAATTGTATGAGGAGTTCCGCTTTGAACTGCTACTCCATTAATGGTTATGGTTGCCAAAGGATCATTTGCAACTGCTGTTATCGTTTCTGACGAAATATTGCTCTCTACAGTCGCATTATACGATACAACATTTGAAGAAAAAGCAGGATTTAAAACTCCATTATTAATAGTCAGGCTAGCTAAGTTTACATCACTAAAGGCAGTTACTGTCAATATTCCGTTTACATAAGTAATAGTGTAATTAGAATTTGCCGCACTACTTACTGTAATAGCATATACACCAGCGGGACTTGCGGAATTTGCAGTTGTAGCAATAATTACCGGCGAAGTTAAACTTGCCACTGTATCACCATTTACAAATCCTGTGTAACTTGCTGTTAATGTAGGATTAGGTTCTCCAAAAACTCTGGTTTTATTATCTGCCGTAATGGTTAAAGGTGCTGTAGTTATAGTTAAACTTGCGTCAACATAACTAATTGTATAATTTGGGTTTATAGCACCGGTTGCAGTTATAGGATACGTTCCTACTATACTGCCTGTAACCGCAGTTGTAGTAATTGCTGGCGGAGTAGTAAAACTTGCAACATTATCTCCATTTACAAATCCTGTATAACTTGCGGTTAAAGAGGGATTTACTTCGCCGTAAACTTTTGTTTGATTGTTTACAGAAATGATTAAGGTGGCTGTGGTTATGGCTAAATTCCCATCAATATAACTAATTATATAATTTGAATCAACTGCTCCGCTTGCCGTGATTGGATAAGTTCCTACAGGGCTTGTTGCATTAGCTGTTGTTGTAATTGTTGCCGGGGTTGTTAAACTTGCCGCTGTATCGCCATTTACAAATCCTGCATAACTTACCGTTAAGGTTGGATTTGCATCTCCGTAGATTTTACCTTTATTATCTGCCGTAATGGTTAACACAACCGGAATTACCGTTAAAATTCCATCAACATAATTGAATGTATAATTTGCAGATGTTGCCCCGCTTGCCGTGATTGGATAAGTTCCAATGGGACTTGTTGTAACTGCTGTTGTCGTAATAGTAGGTGCAGTTGTTAAACTGGCTTCGGTATCACCGTTTACAAAACCAGTAATATTTGCTGTTAATACAGGATTCAAATCTCCATAAAGTTTGGTTTGATTATCTGCTGTTACGGTCAATATTGCTGCATTTACAATTAGGTTTCCATCTATATAACTAATAGTGTAATTTGGATTAATTGCTCCGCTTACCGCTATTGGATAAGATCCAATAGGACTTGTAGCATTGGCTGTAGTTGTAATTGTTGCAGGCGTTGTCAAACTTGCCGATGTATCTCCGTTTACAAATCCTGAGTAACTTGCGGTTAAAGGTGGATTTAGATCCCCATAAACTTTGCTTTGATTATCTGCTGTTATGGTTAATATAGCGGGAGTTACAGTCAAAGTTCCGTCAATATAACTAATGGTATAATTTGAATCTACTGCTCCGCTTACCGCTATTGGATAAGTTCCTGCCGGACTTGTAGCATCCGCTACTGTCGTAATTACAGGTGCTGTTGTTAAATTAGCTTCGGTATCACCGTTTACAAAACCAGTATAAGCTGCTGTTAATGTTGGATTCAAATCTCCGTAAACTTTACTTTGATTATTTGCTGTAATAATTAAATTAGCCGGAGTTACAGTTAAAATTCCCGGAACATATGTTATAGTATAGTTTAAAGTAGCTGCTCCATTTGCTGTTATCGGATAGGTTCCAACCGGACTTCCTGTAACTGCAGTTGTGGTTATAGTGGGCAAAGTAGTTAAACTCGTTTCTGTATCTCCATTGACAAAACCAACATATGTTACTGTCAATACAGGATTGACTTCTCCATAAACTTTGGTTTTATTATCTGCTATAATAGTTAACAAAGCTGCCGAAGTTACATTAAGAGTACCATCTACATAACTTATTGTATAATTTGTAGAAATTGCTCCACTTGCCGTGATTGGATAAATTCCTACCGGACTTGTAGCATCAGCAGTGGTTGTAATTGTTGGTGGAGTGGTTAAACTTGCTGCCGTATCGCCATTTACAAATCCTGCATAACTTACTGTTAAGGTTGGATTCACATCTCCATAGGTTTTTGTTTGATTGTCAGCCGTAATTGTTAAAGCTACAGGCGTAACCGTTAAAGTTCCATCGACATAATTAAAGGTATAATTGGCAGATGTTGCTCCGCTTGCTATGATTGGATAAGTTCCAACAGGGCTTGTTGCATCAGCAGTTGTTGTAATTGTTGGTAAAGTGGTTAAACTTGCGGCTGTATCTCCATTTACAAATCCTGTATAACTTACTGTTAAGGCTGGATTCACATCTCCATAGGTTTTTGTCTGATTGTCGGCGGTAATTGTTAAAGCTACCGGCGTAACCGTTAAAGTTCCAACGACATAATTAAAGGTATAATTGGCAGATGTTGCTCCGCTTGCCGTGATTGGATAAGTTCCAACAGGGCTTGTTGCATCAGCAGTTGTTGTAATTGTTGGTAAAGTGGTTAAACTTGCGGCTGTATCTCCATTTACAAATCCTGCATAATTTACTGTTAAGGTTGGATTCGCATCTCCGTAGATTTTACTCTGATTGTCTGCGGTGATGGTTAACACAACCGGAGTTACAGTTAAAGTTCCATCGACGTAACTAAATGTATAATTTCCAGATGTTGCTCCGCTTGCCGTGATTGGATAAGTTCCTACCGGACTTGTTGCATCGGCTGTAGTAGAAATTGTTGGTGGAGTAGTTAAACTTGCCGCTGTATCTCCGTTTACAAATCCTGAATAACTTACCGTTAACGTTGGATTCACATCTCCGTAGATCTTGCTTTGATTGTCTGCCGTAATGGTCAACACAACCGGAGTTACAGTTAAAGTTCCATTGACGTAACTAAATGTATAATTAGCAGATGTTGCTCCGATCGGCGTGATTGAATAAGTTCCAACAGGGCTAGTTGCATCAGCAATTGTTGTAATTGTTGGCGGAGTGGTCAAACTTGCCGCTGTATCTCCATTTACAAATCCTGTATAGCTAACCGTTAATGTCGGATTAACATCTCCGTAGATTTTACTTTGATTGTCTGCCGTAATGGTCAACACGACTGGAGTTACAGTTAAAGTTCCATCAACATAACTAAATGTATAATTGGCAGATGCTGCTCCGCTTGCCGTAATTGGATAAGTTCCTACCGGACTTGTTGCATCAGCAATTGTTGTAATTGTTGGCAGAGTCGTTAAACTTGCAGAGGTATCTCCGTTTACAAAACCTGCATAACTAACTGTAAGTGTCGGATTCACATCTCCATAGGTTTTTGTCTGATTGTCAGCAGTAATTGTTAAAGCTACCGGCGTAACCGTTAAAGTTCCATCGACATAATTAAAGGTATAATTGGCAGATGTTGCTCCGCTTGCCGTGATTGGATAAGTTCCAACAGGGCTTGATACATCAGCAGTGGTTGTAATTGTTGGCGGAGTGGCTAAACTTGCCGCTGTATCGCCATTTACAAATCCAGTATAACTTGCCGTTAGTGTTGGATTCGCTGATCCGTAAGTTTTGCTCTGATAATTTGCTGTTATTGTAAGATTTGCAGGAATAACATCAAGTGTTCCATTAACATAGATAATCGTGTAATTCGTGGCAGATGCTCCACTCGCTATTGTTGTATATATTCCTACAGGGCTGCTTTGAATTGCAGTTGTTGAAACAATTGGCTGAGTAGTCAAATTTGCTTCTGTATCACCATTAACAAAACCGCTATAAGAAACTGTGAAAGCAGGATTAATTTCTCCGTAAATTTTAGTTTGATTGTTTACTGTGATTGTTAGTATCGCACCAGAAGTAACAGTCAGGGTTCCATTCACATAAGTGAAATCATAGTTTGACGATAGTGCTCCATTTACCGTAATTGGATAAGTTCCTACAACACTGGTTAAATCTGCTGTAGTCGTAATTGTTGCTAAAGCCGTTAAATCTGTTTCATCCTCACCATTTACAAAACCTAAATATGTAGCTGTTAAAGTTGGGTTTGCAGTTCCATAAGCTTTGGCTTTATCATCTGCACTAATTGTTATCAAAGCTTTAGTAACCGTCAATGTTCCATCAACATAAGCAAAAGTGTAATTATCAGATGTCGCTCCGCTTGCTGTGATGGGATAAGTCCCAACTGCGCTTGCTGTATCGGCTGTAGTTGATAGTATTGGTAAGGTTGTTAAACTTGCAGAGGTTTCACCGTTTACAAATCCCGAATAGCTTGCCGCCAATACTGGGTTTACTGATCCGTAAGTTTTAGTCTGATTATCAGCTGTAACGGTTAAAACTGCTGGGGTAATAGTTAGATTTCCATCAACATAAGCAAAAGTATAATTATCAGATGTTGCTCCACTTGCTGTAATGGGATATGAACCAACAGGACTTGCTGTATCGGCTGTAGTCGTAAGGATTGGTAAAGTTGTTAAACTTGCCGATGTATCACCATTTACAAAACCTGAATAACTTGCCGTTAGTGTTGGGTTTACTGAACCGTACGTTTTAGTCTGATTATCGGCGGTAACAGTTAAAACTGCTGGGATAATAGTTAGATTTCCATCAACATAAGCAAAAGTATAATTATCAGATGTTGCTCCGCTTGCCGTGATTGGATATGAACCAACAGGACTTGTAGCATCTGCCGTTGTAGCAATTGTTGGTAAAGTTGTTAAACTTGCTGATGTATCACCATTTACAAAACCTGAATAACTTGCCGTTAGTGTTGGATTCGCTGATCCGTACGTTTTAGTCTGATTATCGGCTGTGATGGTTAAAACTGCTGCGGTAATAGTTAGATTTCCATCAACATAAGCAAAAGTGTAATTATCTGAGGTTACTCCGCTTGCCGTGATTGGATAAGTTCCAATAGGACTTGTGGAATCTGCCGTTGTTGATAGTATTGGTAAAGTTGTCAAACTTGCCGATGTATCTCCGTTTACAAATCCTGAATAACTTGCCGTTAAAGCTGGATTCGCTGATCCGTACGTTTTAGTCTGATTATCGGCTGTAACGGTTAGAACTGCTGCGGTAATAGTTAGATTCCCATCAACATAAGCAAAAGTGTAATTATCTGAGGTTGCTCCACTTGCCGTGATTGAATAAGATCCAACAGGACTTGTTGCATCAGCAATTGTGGAAATTGTTGGTAAAGTTGTCAAACTTGCCGATGTATCTCCGTTTACAAATCCTGAATAACTTGCCGTTAAAGCTGGATTCGCTGATCCGTACGTTTTAGTCTGATTATCGGCTGTGATGGTTAAAACTGCTGCGGTAATAGTTAGATTTCCATCAACATAAGCAAAAGTGTAATTATCAGATGTCGCTCCGCTTGCCGTGATTGGATATGAACCAACCGGACTTGTAGCATCTGCTGTTGTAGCAATTGTTGGAGGAGTGGTTAAACTTGCTGATGTATCACCATTTACAAAACCTGAATAACTTGCCGTTAATGCTGGGTTTGCTGATCCGTATGTTTTGGTCTGATTATCTGCGGTAACGGTTAAAACTACTCCGGTAATAGTTAAATTTCCGTCAACATAGGCAAAAGTATAATTATCAGATGTTGCTCCACTTGCCGTGATTGGATATGAACCAACAGGACTTGTAGCATCTGCTGTTGTTGATAGTATTGGTAAAGTTGTCAAACTTGCCGATGTATCTCCGTTTACAAAACCTGAATAACTTGCGGTTAATGCTGGGTTTACTGATCCGTAAGTTTTAGTATAATTATCGGCTGTAATAGTTAAAACTGCTGCGGTAATATTTAGATTTCCATCAATATAAGCAAAAGTATAATTATCGGAGGTTGCTCCGCTTGCCGTGATTGGATATGAACCAACAGGACTTGTAGCATCTGCCGTTGTAGCAATTGTTGGTAAAGTTGTTAAACTCGCTGCTGTATCTCCGTTAACGAATCCTGAATAACTTGCCGTTAATGTTGGATTAACATCTCCGTAGATTTTACTTTGATTGTCTGCCGTAATGGTCAACACGACTGGAGTTACAGTTAAAGTTCCATCAACATAACTAAATGTATAATTGGCAGATGCTGCTCCGCTTGCCGTAATTGAATAAGATCCAACAGGACTTTTTGCATCAGCCGTTGTGGAAATTGTTGGCGGAGTTGTTAAACTTGCCGATGTATCTCCGTTAACGAATCCTGAATAACTTGCAGTTAATGCTGGGTTTGCTGAACCGTACGTTTTAGTTTGAGTATCGGCCGTAACGGTTAGAACTGCTGCGGTAATAGTTAGATTTCCATCAACATAAGCAAAAGTATAATTGGCATCAACTGCTCCACTTGCTGTAATGGGATATGATCCAACAGGACTTGTGGAATCTGCCGTTGTTGATAGTATTGGTAAAGTTGTTAAACTCGCTGCTGTATCTCCGTTAACGAATCCTGAATAACTTGCCGTTAATGTTGGATTAACATCTCCGTAGATTTTGCTTTGATTGTCTGCCGTAATGGTCAACACGACCGGAGTTACAGTTAAAGTTCCATCAACATAACTAAATGTATAATTTGCAGATGCTGCTCCGCTTACCGTAATTGGATAAGTTCCAACAGGACTTGTGGAATCTGCCGTTGTTGATAGTATTGGTAAAGTTGTTAAACTTGCCGATGTATCACCATTTACAAAACCTGTGTAACTTACTGTTAATGCTGGGTTTGCTGATCCGTAAGTTTTAGTCTGATTATCTGCCGTAACGGTTAGAACTGCTGCGGTAATAGTTAGATTTCCATCAACATAAGCAAAAGTGTAATTATCTGAGGTTGCTCCGCTTGCCGTGATTGGATAAGTTCCAATAGGACTTGTTGCATCAGCAATTGTGGAAATTGTTGGCGGAGTTGTTAAACTTGCCGATGTATCTCCGTTAACGAATCCTGAATAACTTGCCGTTAATGTTGGATTTGCTGATCCGTATGTTTTAGTTTGAGCATCGGCTGTAACGGTTAAAACTGCTGGAGTAATAGTTAGATTTCCATCAACATAAGCAAAAGTATAATTGGAGTCAACTGCTCCATTTGCGGTGATTGGATAAGATCCAACCGGACTTGTAGCATCTGCTGTTGTTGATAGTATTGGTAAAGTTGTTAAACTCGCTGCCGTATCTCCGTTTACAAAACCTGTGTAACTTGCCGTTAATGTTGGATTTGCTGAGCCGTAAGTTTTAGTATGATTATCGGCTGTAACGGTTAAAACTGCTGCGGTAATAGTTAGATTTCCATCAACATAAGCAAAAGTATAATTATCAGAGGTTGCTCCACTTGATGTAATTGAATATGAACCAACAGGACTTGTGGAATCTGCCGTTGTTGATAGTATTGGTAAAGTTGTTAAACTTGCCGATGTATCTCCGTTAACGAATCCTGAATAACTTGCCGTTAATGTTGAATTTGCTGATCCGTAAACTTTGGTCTGATTATCTGCGGTAACGGTCAAAACGGCTGCGGTAATAGTTAGATTTCCATCAACATACGCAAAAGTATAATTGGCGTCAACTGCTCCATTTGCGGTGATTGGATAAGTTCCAACAGGACTTGTGGAATCTGCCGTTGTTGATAGTATTGGTAAAGTTGTCAAACTTGCTTCTGTATCGCCGTTAACGAATCCTGAATAACTTGCCGTTAGTGTTGGATTTACTGATCCGTACGTTTTAGTTTGGGCGTCGGCTGTAACAGTTAAAACTGCTGCGGTAATAGTTAGATTTCCATCAACATACGCAAAAGTATAATTATCAGATGTTGCTCCGCTTGCCGTGATTGGATATGACCCAACCGGACTTGTAGCATCTGCTGTTGTTGATAGTATTGGTAAAGTTGTTAAACTCGCTGCCGTATCACCATTTACAAAACCTGAATAACTTGCCGTTAGTGTTGGGTTTACTGATCCGTAAGTTTTAGTTTGATTGTCTGCGGTAACGGTTAAAACTGCTGCGGTAATAGTTAGATTTCCATCAACATATGCAAAAGTATAATTATCAGAGGTTGCACCACTTGATGTGATTGGATATGACCCAACCGGACTTGTGGAATCTGCCGTTGTTGATAGTATTGGTAAAGTTGTTAAACTCGCTGCCGTATCGCCGTTTACAAATCCCACATAACTTGCCGTTAATGCTGGATTTGCTGATCCGTAAACTTTTGTCTGATTGTCTGCTGTAATCGTTAAAATTGCAGGAGTTACGGTTAAAGTTGCATCAACATAAGTAAAAGTGTAATTGGCATCAACTGCTCCACTTGCCGTAATTGGATAAGTTCCAACAGGGCTTGTGGAATCTGCCGTTGTTGATAGTATTGGTAAAGTTGTCAAACTTGCTACCGTATCTCCATTTACAAATCCAGTATAGCTTGCCGTTAGTGTTGGATTCACATCTCCGTAGGTTTTACTTTGATTGTCGGCAGTAATGGTCAACACAACCGGAGTTACAGTTAAAGTTCCATCAACATAATTAAATGTATAATTGGCGTCAACTGCTCCACTTGCCGTGATTGAATAAGTTCCAACAGGACTTGCCGTATCTGCTGTTGTAGCAATTGTTGGAGGAGTGGTTAAACTTGCAGCTGTATCACCGTTTACAAATCCCACATAACTTGCCGTTAATGCTGGGTTTGCTGAACCGTACGTTTTAGTTTGGGCGTCGGCAGTAATCGTTAAAATTGCAGGAGTTACGGTTAAAGTTCCATCAACATAAGTAAAAGTGTAATTGGCGTCAACTGCACCACTTGCCGTGATTGGATAAGTTCCAACAGGACTTGTGGAATCTGCCGTTGTTGATAGTATTGGTAAAGTTGTCAAACTCGCTGCTGTATCTCCGTTTACAAATCCTGTGTAATTTGCCGTTAATGCTGGGTTTACTGATCCGTATGTTTTGGTCTGATTATCTGCTGTAATAGTAAGCACAACCGGAGTAACGGTTAGATTTCCATCAATATAGGCAAAAGTATAATTATCTGAGGTTGCTCCACTTGCTGTAATTGGATATGACCCAACCTGACTTGCTGTCGTTGCTGCTGTACCAATTATTGGTGCTAACGACAAACTCGCAACTGTATCTCCGTTTACAAAACCAGTATAAGTTACCGTTAACGCTGGATTTACTGATCCGTAAATTTTAGTTTTATTTTCGGTAGTAATTGTTAAAGTTGCTTTGGTTACTTCACTAGAAACAGTCGCTACATTGACAGTCGCTGCGTTGCTACTTGTTAAAACAATATCTCCTGAATAATTTCCTACAGGAATTGTTCCTTTTAACCTAATATAAACAGGTGTTGACGGAATAATCCCAGCTGCTCCAATCGTAATTGAATTTGTAAATACAATATTATCTGCACTCACTTCAAATTCTACTGGTGGAGTGACCAAAATTCCCTCTGCCATATCACTACCAGAAATATTAAAAGTACCGTATGCTGATGGTGTACCATATATAGCGGTTTGTGCTGTTAAAGTTCCTGTAGTTACAATAGTGGGTTCTGTTCTGGTTATTGTAACCGTATAGGTACCTATTGTTGTACCATCCTGGGCTGTTACTACTGTTGTAATAATATTGGGACCTACATTCAAAGCAATTGCTCCTGATGCACTTCCGCTCGTAACCGTTACGTTATTTACTGTTACTGTTGCATTAACATCTGTAGTAGTGGGTGTTAATGTCAGGCTCGTAATAATATTAGGCACTGTTGCCGTATAACTTGTTGTACCCGTTGCAAAAACCGGATTCAATGTTCCTTCGCTTATACTTAAATTACTTAGTGTCGCTACATTGTTTGGGGTAGTAACTGCTTCAGGATTACCCGTACTTACTGTAGATAAATATATTTCACTGCCTGGGATACCGTTATATTCGACAGCCATTACAGTATAATTTGTTGCAGGAGCCAAACCAGATATTGTTACATTTGATCCTGTACCCTTATAAGCAGAATACCAACCAGTTGTACCTATTTGTGTACCGGTACCAAAAACTGGATTTGCAGTATAGGTTATATTATTCACCGGAGCCGGGCTCCCTGTAGATCCAGCAAGTATAAATATTTCTCTTAATGCCCCATTACCATTTATCCAATTTGCAGTTGTTGTAGTTGCAGTTGTACCTGTAAAAGTTACATTAGTTGCCTGAACTGTAGGAGTCACAGCACTAAATGAGGTTTGAATTGTAAATACAGCACCCGTTGGCAAATTAACCGTATTAAAAGAAATTTTATCGCCCACAATTGTCGACGCCGGATATTGCTTCACTAAGTCGTTATTAAGATTACCCGTACCTGTTGGGTCAACCAAAATAGTATAATCACTGGCTGTTAATCCGGTGTATGTTAATCCGGTTTTATCATAAGTTAAAGTTACCGTTCCAGGATTGCCTGTACTTTGCACCTTCCATAATCTTTGCATTCCTTTTGTTAAATGACCAGCCAGATTTACATCAATTTCTGTTAATAAACCGGTATCATGACCAATTATTAGAAATCCATTATTGGCTAATGACGAAGGATTACTAATTACTATATTTCCTTTTCCGCTTTGTCCAGTACCATCTCCGCTACCTGTATTTAAACTATTCGATTGTACTTGCAATAAACCCGTAGCATCATCCTGACCTATTCCAAATATATCATTATGATAAGCAACATTTGCTGTAGCATCCCAAACGGTAGTGCCTGAGCTGTTTGCATAACTGCCCACTTTGTGAATACCGTATTTAAGTGCCAGATAACTTTCTATTTGGTTGTGACTTGGCTGAGAAGATTGATCTGAATTATATAGTATAACCTCGGCAATATCTCCATTAAACCAGTCGTTTGAACTGTATGTACTAGTACCTAAACGATAATAACCGGAGTTAAGAGCTGCTGTAGTGTATGTTACAGACGTAAAAGCATTACCATTCATTTCAGCAGTCCATTGATTTGCTGCTGTAAAATGCGAAGAAAACACAATAGCCTGACCTGTAGGATAAGTTAAAGTAGGTCCTTGTACATTATTTCTGTAACTACTAAGGTTACTTGCAGAACTACGACTTATTATGCCAGAATTTGATGGACTTTGCCAATCAGATGAGGTTGGAGTTTGCGAAATTATGAAAGCACGACCTGACCCACCGCTAGCAGTACTATTCATTAAAAAAACAGCATATGCCGATATGTTATTACTTGTGATTGCAGGAGTTAAGGTACCGCCAATTGATGCAAAATTTGTATTGCTTGTTCCGGGAAAACGAATTGTAGGATTAAAATTTAACGCATTTAATTGATAAGTGGGGTTTACCACCGTTTGTGCAAATATAGGAGTAGAATATGTTGCATTATTGCCAGCTCCACTTTGATCGCCCCAACTCGTTACCGCCGCACCTTGGGTAGCAGGTGTAACACTCACATCTGCTTTAAGCCAAAGCTTCAGATTCGTAGATATTCCGCCAGGTGCCTGTGCTGAAACAGTTGGCAATGCTAATAAAATAGCCAACCAACAAAACAAAAAAGACAATCGCGTAAAAGAATAAGTAGAAGTATAAATCATGCCGTATAATTTTTAATTTTTAATCTATGAGATACTATATCGGGAATTGCTAATGAGTATTAAACCATACAAATACTTGAAATTCAAATTTTTGAATTTATCTTCTTCGTATTCAATAAAGATCCAATGAAAATTATTTTGGCAGATAATAGATGGTAATCTAATGTGGTATTTCATACATTATAACAGTGTGAGACAGTACTGATTTCAAATAAATAAAAAAGAGTAAACTGCTATATGTTAATATTTTATGAAATTTAAAATTTGTATTTCAATTCGCTATTCTGTAATGATGGCTTGTATTTTTTATGCCTAATGAGGTGATATGAAATAAGAAATCTGTGAAAGCAAATTTTAAAGAAATTCTCATTTAGTGAAGAAAACAAATCTTTCCTGCTTAAAAATTGATACAATATTTTAGTATCAATATTGTTAAACTATTCAATACTAAAATACAAAACCTATATTCATGTATTCTACTCAATTGGTTGCATTTTATAATTTGGCACATCAATTTAAAATATTTTTTGAAAGAAAAAACTTATTTTAAAAAATTAAATAAAAGTTAAACAAGTAAAAAAGTAGTTTTAAACTTATAAATTATGTTTTTTGGTTTCGTTTAGATTATGAAACATCATTTTTCTCTTAAAAAAAATAGTGCTGTTTTATTAAAATGTAAATTAAATTTTAAGTTTTATTTCTGTTTTAATTAACAACTTTCAGGTATAAGAGGCAACTTTAGAGAATCAAATTATGAAAAAATAACATTTAATATGATTCCGTTTTTTTAATCAAAATTTTAAAAATGTTTAAAATTAATTATACAAACTAACTTATATAAAAAATTAAAATTGGATTAAAATTGGAGTTTATTTCTTAAATGAATTGATTAACTGATATTAATTTTTACATTTGCGTTATTTTTATTTGTTCTAAATAGGTTTGTTTTAAGAGCCTAAACAGTTATAAATAAAATATCCTGAAACAAATTCAAAACAATAAATACCTAAATATGAAAAAGAATATTTTTATGTCTTTGGCATTAGTCGCTACTTTATTTGTTAGTGCTCAACAAAAAAACAATTTGCTGGAACAGGCATTTTGGAAAAAAGCACCTGATGTCAGCGCAGTAAAAGCAGAAATAGCAAAAGGAAACAGCCCGTCTGAAGCCAATGCAAATGCTTTTGATGTTGCAGTTATTGCTATCAACAACGATGCACCATTAGCAAGTATAAAATACATATTAGATCAACCCGGAAATCCCTTAAATAAATCAACACACGATAATCGTATATATTTACATTGGGCAGCTTACAGAGGAAATACTGAACTTGTAGAATATCTTATCGCTAAAGGTTCAGATATTAATTTTGAAGACAGCCACGGTACCACACCAATTGCTTTTGCAGCAGGAAACGGTCTTTTAAATTCAGGAGTTGCAGACGCTTTTTTTAAAGCAGGATTAGATCCAAAGAAAAAATATAATGACGGAGCAAATCTTTTATTACTGGCAATTCCGTTTGATAAAGAATTAACCTTTACGGATTATCTTACCACTAAAGGATTGTCTTTGAAAGATGTAGACAATAACGGAAATACCGCTTTTGACTACTCTGCCAGAACCGGAAATGTAACTCTACTAAAAAAATTAGCCGAAAAAGGAGTAAAACATACAGACAATGCACTTTTAATCGCTACACAAGGAACACGTAGGGAAACTACTCCTCTCGAAACCTACAAATATTTAGTTGAAGAAGTAAAAATTAAACCAACCGTTGTCAATAAATCAGGAGATAATGTACTTCATCTTTTAGTAAACAAACCAAATCAAAGTGAAATAATCGCTTATTTTTTAGCCAAAGGCGTAGATGCCAACAAAGTAAATAAAGAAGGAAACACTCCTTTTATGGTGGCAGCCGGAGCAAGAGAAATTACAGCTTTAGAAAAATTATTACCGCTGGCTAAAAACATCAATTTACAAAACCCAAAAGGAGAATCGGCTTTGACAATGGCGGTAAGATCGGGAACTCCGGAAGCAGTTGCAGCTCTATTAAGCAAAGGTGCAGATGTAAATGTAAAAGACAAAGACGGAAACAATCTGGGAGTCTATTTAGTCCAAGCTTACAGACCGGCAGGCCGCGAGGCCAATGCTGCAAAAGATCCGTTTGATACTAAAGTGAAATTACTACAGGAAAAGGGACTAAACCTTGCAGCAGCTCAAAAAGACGGAAGTACTTTATACCATTTCGCAATTGCTAAAAACGATATCAACCTGATTAAAAAATTAGCCGACTTAAAAATCGATGTAAATGCAAAAAACAAAGATGGTATCACTGCTTTACATAAAGCCGCAATGGTAGCAAAAGATGATTCTATCTTAAAATATCTGGTTTCAATAGGTGCAAAAAAAGACATCAATACAGAATTTGACGAAAGTGCGTATGCGCTGGCAAAAGAAAACGAATCATTGACAAAAAGCAATGTTTCAGTAGAATTTTTAAAATAGTTTTTTATAAAATTCCAAATTTTTAAAATTCCAAATTTCAATACAATCTAAAATCTGAACTCTAAAATTTACAATTAAAAATGAAATCAATATTTAAAATACTACTTACAAGCACATTACTATTTCTTATTTCCTTTCAGGCAAATGCGCAGGCAAGCAAATACAAATGCATGCTGCAAATGTCTAATTATATGGGTGAAGGAGCTTATATCGTAGTTTCACTTATCAACGCTAAAGGAGAATACGAAAAAACGCTGTATGTAATGGGCGACGATAAAAAATGGTATAAATCATTGAAAGAATGGAATAAATTTCAAACATCAAAACCAGCAGATATCAGTGCAAAAACCGGCGCATCAGTAACGGGTGGAGATCGCAGTATGACAACAATAGAAATCGATGATTCGAAAATTAACAAAGGATACAAACTAAGATTTGAATCAGCAGTTGAAGATCAAAAATACCATATAAATGATGTAGAAATTCCTTTAACAACAGAAGGTTTGGCTGACAAAACCGAAGGAAAAGGATATATTAGATATGTTAGATTAAGTAAAATTTAATAACTTAATTATTCAAGCTTTGTCTTAGTTTTGAACTTAGACAAAGCTTACACTATATTTGATTACACTTTAGATTACACTCAATGACTCTTTCTTTTTGGCGTTACACACACTTGGCACTGGCTTTGTTTTCATCTTTGTTTTTAATTTTAGCATCAGCAACAGGAGTTATTCTGGCAGTTGATGCGATGCAGGAAAAAACACTCCCGTACAAAACAGCAAATTTTGATACGATTACTCTAGGTGAAACCCTGCCAATTCTAAAAAAAGAATATTCGGAAATAACTGAAATCAGCATTGATCACAATCAATTTGTAACCCTGCAGGCCATCGATCAGGATGGCAATGATATTAACTCCTACATTGATCCAAAAACAGGAAAACAACTAGGCAAGCCTGTTAAGAAATCCGAATTTATACAATGGGTCACGGGTTTTCACCGTTCCTTATTTCTTCATGAAACCGGACGCTTTTTTGTTGGCGTAATTTCCTTTCTGTTACTGTTAATTGCTATTTCTGGTTTTGCACTTGTTTTGAACCGACAAAGAGGAATCCGCAACTTTTTCTCAAAAGTAGTCAAAGAATATTTTGCCCATTACTATCATGTAGTTTTAGGAAGATTCGCTTTAATTCCAATTTTGATTATTGCCATTACAGGAACTTATTTATCGCTGGAAAGGTTCAATTTTTTCATGGGAAAAGAGAAAAACCAAAAGCAAAAAACAGCAACCGTAATACCTTCGAAAGAAAAAACTGCTTCGGTTTTCACCACTACCCTTTTATCCGATATCAAAAAAATTGAATTTCCCTTTACTGATGATCCCGAAGAATATTATATCATTGAATTAAAAGATCGTGAAATCGAAGTCAATCAGATTACAGGTGCGGTTGTAACCGAAAAGCGTTCTCCAATGACCGTTCAGTTGTCTGATTTAAGCCTGAATCTCCATACCGGAAGAGCCAACGGAATCTGGGCTTTTATATTAGCAGTCGCCAGTATTAATATTCTGTTTTTTATATATTCCGGTTTTGCAATTACATTAAAAAGAAGATCAAGCCGAATTAAAAATAAATTCAAAGCTCATGAAAGCGAATTTATTTTATTGGCAGGTTCAGAAAACGGAAGTTCGTTGCGATTCGCCAATGCCATTTTGAAACAATTAATCGCTCACGGAAAAAAAGCATACATAACCGAATTAAACAGCTATACGACTTTTTCAAAAGCAGAAAATATTATCGTATTTTCCTCCACTCACGGTTTAGGAGACGCACCTTCAAACGGAAGTAAATTTTTATCTCTTTTAAAGAAATATCCTCAAAAGCAAAAAATCAAGTATTCTGTAGTAGGTTTTGGATCAAAAGCATATCCTGATTTTTGTGAATTTGCCTTTGAAATAGACAAACAATTACAAAATCAATCCTGGACAGAACAGTTATTAGACGTACAAACCGTAAATGATAAATCAGCAGACGAATTTGTAAATTGGATCAAATTATGGAGCGCTAAAACCAATATTGCCTTATCAACAACACCATCTTTGTACAATCATGTTCCTAAAGGTTTTCAAAAACTTATGGTTTTAGATAAAACACTGGTTTCAGAGAACGAACAGACTTTCATACTTACATTAAGAGCAAATATGAGAGCAAAATTCTTTTCAGGTGATTTACTGGCTATTTATCCCGCAAACGATACCCGGGAACGCCTCTACTCTATCGGGAATCATTCCGGAAACATACAATTAGTTGTAAAATTACACCCAAACGGATTAGGTTCTGAGTTCTTGAATAATCTGATTCCGGGAAATACAATCAAAGCCAGAATCATCAATAATAAGGCTTTTCACTTTCCGAAAAAAGTATCTAAAGTTGCCTTAATTTCAAACGGAACCGGAATCGCGCCTTTCCTGGGAATGATTGAACAGAACAAAACCAAAACAGAAACACATTTATACGCCGGATTCCGCATGGAAACCGAAACCGTTTCAGGCTATAAAAAGTTTACAGCAGAA
Organism: Flavobacterium sp. FlaQc-47; assembly: GCF_044006475.1. Classification (NCBI taxonomy): domain Bacteria; kingdom Pseudomonadati; phylum Bacteroidota; class Flavobacteriia; order Flavobacteriales; family Flavobacteriaceae; genus Flavobacterium; species Flavobacterium sp. FlaQc-47. The sequence goes on from NZ_JBIPCQ010000006.1 coordinate 80,653, forward strand.
ATGATTCAGAAGCAAAAACTTCAAAGTTTTCATCTGGCTTTATCCCGCGAAGCCGAACATTTTTATGTAATGGATTTAATCAAACGTGATGCTGACTTTTTTATTGGTTTATTGAAAGAAGGCGGCGTAATCATGATTTGCGGTTCTCTCGCCATGCAAAAAGATGTAGAAGCTATTTTGGATAAATTATGTCTTGCCGAAGAAATGAAGAGCATTTCATATTATAAAGAGAATGGTCAGTTATTAAGTGATTGCTATTAGTTGAGTTGCTCCTTTGTTATTTTAAACAGATTTGCCTTTAGGTACAAAATGTTGGTAGCTATTATATTTAAAATTCGTTAGCGTGCCGAATACTATAGTTGAGTTGCTGCTTTGCTATATAAACAGATGTATGTCCCTTTAGGTACAAAATATTGGTAGCTATTATATTTAAAATTCGTTAGCGTGCCGTAGGTACGCAACAAAATGATTACTATTGGGTACCTACGGCACGTTAACTGTCTTACAATTTATGTTTTCTACCAATATTTTGTACCTAAAGGCACATTTCGAATGTTAATAAACTTTCCTTGAAAAAAGATTTTTATGTATAAATCAATCTTAAATAAACTTTTACTTTTTTCTGCAGTAATCTGCTGCTTCTCAGGCAATGCACAAACTCTCAGAAAAAGAACGACCTTACTTATGGGCGGACGTTTTGACATTACAATCGTCGCAAAAGATTCCCTTTCGGCAGAACAAAACATCGATGAGGTTATTGCAGAAATCACCCGAATCGAAAACCTGATATCCGATTGGAAACCCGATTCGCAAGTTTCACAAGTCAATCAAAATGCGGGAATAAAACCTGTAAAAGTAGATCGTGAAGTTTTTGACTTGACCCAAAGAGCCATGCAATTTTCTGAAGCCACAAACGGAGGATTTGATGTGAGTTTTGCCGCAATGGACAAAATCTGGAAATTTGACGGATCGATGACCGAAATGCCTTCGGCGGAAGCCATCAAAAAATCAGTCGAAAAAGTGGGCTATAAAAACATTATTTTAGATTCGATACAATCAACAATATTCCTAAAATTAAAGGGAATGAAAATAGGTTTTGGCGCGTTAGGCGAAGGATATGCAACCGATAAATGCCGAAATATGATGCTCGCGAAAGGCATTAAAGCCGGAATAGTCAACGGCTCCGGCGATATGACCGCCTGGGGAAAGCAACCCAACGGAAAAGACTGGAATATAGGTATGACAAACCCTTTTCATCCTGATACCTTATTTGCCGTAGTTCCTTTGAATAACGGCGCAGTAACAACCTCAGGAAGTTACGAAAAGTTTGTTGTTTTTAATGGCAAACGTTATTCGCACATTATCAATCCTGCAACAGGTTATCCCGCCACAGGATTGTGCAGCGTATCGGTTTTTGGTCCAAATGCAGAAACTGCGAATGGTTTAAGTACCTCATTAATGGTTTTAGGACAAACCGAAGGACTACAGCTTCTAAAAAAATATCCTGATTATAGTTGTGTCATGATTACCGACAACGGAAAGTTAGTAAAATCAAAAAACTTCAAAATCAAGAAATTCAAACCTAAACTTTAGCGATTTTTAAAAATTTAACTATAAAAAAGACCAAAACCTATTCATAATTCTTTAGAAATGAAAAATTAGGATAAATCATTGTTGCTTCATTTTTGGCAGTTTCAAGTTGTGCTTCTTTGGCATATACCATCATTTGTTTTTCATAATCATAAATAGCATCTTCGATAGTTTCGAATGCTCCATTAGTCAGATTATCAGATAATAGTAAAGCATCGACAAGTCCTATATTCAAACCCTGACCTGCAAAAGGAGGCATAATATGTGCCGCATCACCAATTAATGTTACAGGTAAAAGACGTTTTTTTTTCCAGGGTTTATCCAATGCTATCTTTCGTGTTGGCCATAAAACAAAAGACGACGTTGAACGAAATAATTGCTTATAGCTTTCATGCCAGTCAGCAAATCTATCAGTAAGAAATGAAATGATATTTTCCTTATCCTTAAAGTTTAATTCAGTTTCAGCAGATGCTGCAGACTTTTTAAAAATCACACTGTAACTTAACACATTTCCATTTTTAGGATTCGCAACAAGCAAATTCCCGTCTCCGGCAGTCATTAATATGGTATCATTGCAAAGCTGATAAAATTCCGGACATTCCACTTCCGGAAAAGCAACTTCTCCCTGAATAATAAGCGTTCCCGTATATTCTATCTTGGCATCGGTACTATATTTTCTGACAACAGACATTCCGCCATTTGCTCCAATAACTAAATCTGCCGTTACCTCAATTCCATTTTCAAATTGCAAAAGCCATTTTCCATTGTCTTCTTTAAGTTCAATGAATTTCCTGTCCCAGACAACTGTATCATTTATTAAACTTGCAAGCAATAATTGTCTCAAATCATTCCTGTTGATTTCAGGATTATCATATTGATTTTCAGCAGTAGGATTTTTAGATAACAGCACATTGCCATTTATATCCGCAACAGTTCTGCCCATTGGTTTTGCCATAGCATAATAGTTTTCCAGTAATCCTGCTTTTTGCATCACTTTTTGTCCGGTTGCTTTATGCAAGTCAAGAGTTCCGCCAGAAATTCTGGTTTGTGCATTTTTGTCTCTTTCATAAACTGTAACATCTGCTCCGTTTTGCTGTAGTAATCTTGCCATTGTAAGACCAACAGGTCCGGCACCAATAATGGCTATTTTTTTGTTTTTCAATAACATAATTTAGTTTTTAGTTTTGAAAGACAAAATTCTGCACTATAGCGCTGTTAGGATTGTACAAATGCGACAAAATCATTACTGATCATTTTCTTTGCGTTTCGGGCAAATACTCCAGGAGTTGTGCCACTGTAACGCTTGAATTCCCTACTAAGATGTGATTGATCTGTATAACCAAGTTCCTGGGCTAAACCCGCAATATTAGCATCAGGAAAATGCCATAAATGATTGCGAACCTGTTCAAAACGCATCAAACCAGCAACATCTTTAACACTATGTGCTGAGGATTGTTTAAAGTTTCTTTCTAAAGTCCTGACCGTTGCATGAGCTGCCGCCGCAACTTCGGTTACCGGAATAATTCCTTTCGCTTTTCGCATTGCTGTTCCTGCTTTAAATAACAAACTATCTACAGGAATTTGGGATTGTGCATTCATGAAAAATTCTTGTACACAAGCGATTGCTTCTTCTATTTTATTAGATTCAATTAAAGTCTGTAATGTCGATTGAAGCTTTGTAATAACATGTTCAAATAAATAAACTCCGCCATTTCCAGCACCAGAAGTTAATCCGAGTAAATCAAATACCGTCCACGGAAAACACCTGATCGCAATAACTTCCATAGAACCTGAATGTAAAACAACAGGCTGATTCAGTAAGCCCATGATAAATGGAGACGGCAAAGGCTGTAAAATTCCGTTAAAAGAAATACTGCAAATACTCCCAAAATAAAAAACAATTTCAGCATAACCATCAGGTAAAACCTCAAAATAAGATGCATCCTCACCACTAATTCTTTTGTCATACCAGAAGCATTTTATACTGTCCTGCAACACCTCCGGAGGATCAAATTCGATATGATGTTTTCTAAAAGTTAGCATATTTAAAGTTTATTGAATACAAAGATAAAAGAACAATTATTGTGACAGAATAAAATTTATCCAGCAAATTTATCCAATTATCTATAATCCATAATCTTTCCTCTATAATCTCTCATCTAAAATCTATAATCTTGCTTCTCTAATCTTGCTTCTCTAAACTTACCTCTATAAACCACCAATTAATAAACTTTGTGAACTTTGCGGTAAAATTCAACACAAAGTTCACAAACTAAATTTCAACACAAAACTATGTATCACAACTAACAGAATCCCAATCCTGATCCATATAATTAATCAGCCAGTTTAAAGCATATTGCCTTTCGTAAACAATCCCCGGATTTATGCCTTCAATTTCTCTTCCGTTAATTCGTTCATCAACACAAGCCCAATTAAATCTGTAATATAAATCATTGGCATCTAAAATTTCACTTTTAGATCTTACAGAAACTATTGAATCGATAAAAATAGTAGGATCTTTATCCTGACCCACCGGATAATTATCAGGATCAATATTTTCCAGATCGCAAAATTCATCCGGAAAATCTAATGTATCAACTTTCTGCAAAGCCCACATCAAAACCCAAATGCCTTCACACTTCCAGCTTTCCTGTGCTTTTTTATCATCTGTTGGGTTTGCCAGAAATTCTTTTTCAACATCCGTCGTAAAATCCCAAAGATTATATTCTTTTAAATAGTCAGTAGCTTCTTCCTCAGAAATACTATTAAACGCTACCAGGTTTACAACTGCTAAAGCACTAACCCTTTGTGCAATTTCTCTTGGAGTTCTTAACGTCGTTTCGTTTTCAGATTCAACACAAGGAAGATTTCTGTTTATTTTGATATTATATTCCTCAAGAATTTGTTCGTTCTTTTCCTTTCTTAGCAATTGATCTTCTTCTAATTGATTCTGATCTGCATCAAAATAGTCTGAACTAATTGTTACCTCTAAAGTTTCAATTTCACAATTCCCTTCAGTATCAATAATCAAATTTAAATTTTTATCTAAAAAATGTTGTCCGCTTGATTTGCTGATAACAGTTTCAGGCTCAACAAATAAAACAGCATCAAGTTCCTGTGCAATATTTTTGATAATCGTTGCTAATTCTTTTACTTCTCCATTTTCCTGAGTAATTGTAAATTCACAATTTAAAGTCAATATTTTATGCAGAAATAAATCTTTAACTTTTTCATTTACAGTTGGCAATGAATTCACAAAACCGTAAAGTCCTTTTAAATTCGCCGTTAAAGCCGAATCATCAATTTCGGGAATCTGATATGAAGGTTTAAGCCTTTCCCTGTATGAAATGTTTATGTTTTTTGAAGAACTCGGAGAATCTTCAATTGTTATGTCGATAATATCAAATCCATCTTCCTGACTCAGCAAAACATTCCCATTAGGAACATGTGACAGTATTATTTCTTTAATATTTTCAAAACCATGCTGGTGTGAATAAATAGTGCAGATCATTTTATTATTTTCTATTTGTAATTAAAATATTCAGGCTTATAAAATTGTTTGTTTACGCTAATATAAAAAATAAACCATAACTTATATGGTTCAAAAAAACGTTGCAAGAGATAAATTAGTCCACTTTAATTTCAATTGTAGAAACCGGCAAACTACTTGCCGACGCCTTAATTTTTATTGTTTCCCTTTTTCCGTTCGACTGAATAATCGCAATACATTTTCCGTTAAACAATTTACACGAATTAGCTTTAAAAGAATCCAGATTTGCCTGATAACCATTATCAACGCCAACTAATTTTCCTCCGCCAGAAACTTCAAAATTAATTAAATCATCAGCATTTGGAAGTAAATTTCCGTCTTTATCTGTAATAGAAACCGTTACGTAAACCAAATCATAAGTATCATTTCTTATTTCTTTTTTATCTGCTTTTAAGTTTATTTTGAAAGCTTCGCCGGCAGTATGAATTTCTTTTTCCAGAACCACTTTTCCGTTTTTTCTCGAAATCGCTTTTAGAGTTCCCGGTTCAAATTTTACACGCCATGAAATATGCAAATCGTCATTTTGTTTGGCTTTTTTTCCGAGAGATTTTCCATTAAGGAACAATTCAACTTCATCGGCATTATTGTAGTATGCCCAAACATCAACTTCTTGTCCCGCTTTCCAGTTCCAATGCGGAAAAATGTGTAAAACAGGTTTCGTTGTCCATTCGCTTTGGTACATATAATACACATCTTTTGGAAAACCAGCCAAATCTACAATCCCGAAATAAGAACTTCTCGCCGGATACGGATACGGATCTGGTTCGCCGATATAATCAAAGCCCGTCCAGATAAAAGTTCCCGCCATGAAATCCTGTTTTTTGATAGTTTTCCAGTTTTCTTCGTGCGTTGCACCCCAATACGATTTTACCTGATCAAAAGCCGAAACCGTCCAGTCTGCATTACCGTCAAACGGAGCACCGTGTTTTGGCGGCCAGGCTTTAATTCCATCTGCAGGAAAATCATAATGACCGCGCGTTTCCAAAGCCGAAACACTTTCGGAAGCAATTATTTTTTGTCCTTTAAAACGTGTTGGAAAATCTTTATAATCTTCATGTTTGTAATTGAAGCCCAAAAGATCCAAAGCTCCCGATTGATAAATAAAATTTTTCTCAATAACATTCTCTGTCAAAGCCGAAGTTACCGGACGCGTTATATCTAATGATTTTACAATTTGAGCCAATTCTTTCGTAATCGCAATTCCCGTACTATCAAATTGTTCCCTGATTTCATTACCAATACTCCACATCATAACCGATGGATGATTTCGGTCTCTTTTAATAAAATCTTCCAGATCTTTTTTGTGCCACGCATCCCAGTCTTTGTGGTAGTCATTGGTTACTTTTTTCTTTTTCCAAACATCAAAAGCTTCATCCTGAACAATAAATCCCATTTCGTCGCACAATTGCATCATTTCTAACGAATGCGGATTATGTGACATTCTAATGGCATTTACGCCCATTTCTTTCATTAAAACTAATTTTCTTTTTAATGCATGAATGTTTTCAACTGCACCCAAAGCACCGTTATCATGATGTAAACAAACACCAAGAATTTTCATCGGAACTCCATTTAATGAAAACCCTTTTTCGGCATCAAAATCAAAAAAACGAACTCCAAGCGGCGTTTCGTAATTATCAGTCAATTCGCCTTTCTCATAAATTTTAGTAATAATTTTATACAGATATGGATTTTCTGTACTCCAGAGTTTTGGCATTTTTAAAATGAAGTCCTGAATCTTTTTTGAAGATGAATTTGCCGCGATTTTTCCTGTTGATTGTACTTCGGCAATGTCATCATTATTTTTATCGAAAATGGTAGAGACCACTATAAATTCCTTTTCCCTATCCGAATCATTTTTAACTTCGACTTCTAAATGAACCGACGCTTTTTCTTTATAAATTTCCGGTGTTGTTACAAAAGTTCCCCATTCGGCAACATGCAATTTTTCGGCAATAACAAAACGCACATTTCTGTAAATACCTGATCCTGTATACCATCTCGAATTGGGCTGTGCATCATTATCGACTTTTACAGCGATGATATTGGGCTGACCAAAATTTAGATATTGCGACAAATCATAAGAAAATGAAATATAACCATTCGGACGAATTCCTAAAGAATGTCCGTTGATAAATACTTCACTATTTTTAAAAACACCATCAAATTCTACCGATATAGTTTTGCTTTTCGCACTTGCCGGAAGTGTAAACGTTTTACGATACCAGCCTATTCCCGCCGGTAAAAAACCTTGTGCCTGTTTTGTTTTATTGTCTTTATTAAATTCTCCTTCGATACTCCAATCGTGAGGCAATTGCAAATTTCTCCAATCGGCAGCGTTAAAATCAGATTGAATTGCCGTTGGATTATCTCCTAATTTGAAGTACCAGTCTTTATTGAAATCTTCGATTATTCTTGCTTTTTTTCCTTGGGCAAAACACGTTGTGGTAAGCAATATTGCTAAAGCGATTACGGTATTTTGTAAAATGTTTTTATTCATAAATTTATTTTTACAATCAAATTACGTCCTATTTGTCAGGCTGAGCGGAGTCGAAGCCCGCGCAAGTAACTCCGCCCACAAAATCGTCAATCTTTGTAGAGCTTCTTGCGGAGATTTCTCGTTCCTCGAAATGACAAAAATGAGGTAAAACTTTGCGTAGGCTTCGACTCCGCTCAGCCTGACAATCGTGGTTACGTTATGTCTGAAACACACAGTCCGGACAACTGAAACGTAGACGCATTGCTGTGCGTCTCTACAATCACCTTTGTCCCTTTGAATCTCTGCCTCTTTGCACCTCAAAAAAACCTATTGAAACTCAAACGAATCCAACATCAACCCTTTCAAATCTTCTCCTTCCAACGTAATTTTATACGTTCCCGCATTTATATATCCGCCGGAAGTCGTATTTAAAACTTTCCATTTTTCCGGTGAAGGGAAAAACTCGATCGTATCATTTCGCATTAAAATTCCGTACGCATCTTCCATTTTGAAATGTACTTTTAATGGCGTTTCATTTCTGTTCATGAATTTAAAACGCATTAAATAAATTCCGGCGACTCCGGGTTTTACTTCAAATTCAATACTGTTTGAAGTCTTTTTTGTGAATTCAATATAATCGGCTTTTTTGAAATTTCCTTTTACAATATCCGTTCCGGTTGTTTTGGCATTTTCGGCTTCTAAAACTAAGGTCTGACGTGAATCATCTTTTTCTCCCATATCATAAGTTGGAACGACAATAATCGAACTTATCGTTTCTGAATTATCAAATGTAACTTTTTCTCCTTTTTTTACTTTTTTAGAATAAAGAGCAAACTTAATATTATCACTATTTTTCGCCATTTCTTCTGATTTCTTATAATCCGATAATCCTGTAAATTGAGTTGTTGTTTTGTTATCAATCAAAATATAAACATCAGAATCTTCTTTAACTATAAACGAACCCGAAGTTTTTGATTGGGAAGAAAACTGCAAATAATCTGCTCCAAAAACCTCTGAAGGTAATTGTGTAAAAACAACTTCTGAATCTGAATATTGTTTTGAATTAATATCCAGCCACGAAGCTACTCCATTAATCGTTTTATCATAAGAACTTAAAACCAGATTCTGAATGTTTTTTAGTGAAGCATCAGCAGGTTTCTCAAATCTATTTTTTGTTCCGATGGCAATTGCAGAAATTATCGCTTGCCCCGATTTTACATTAGGGAAATTAATTGTGATTTTTCCGTTTTTGCTTTTTACGACAAAAGTTTTCTTCAATGCTTTATCATGCCCAACTTCTGACCAAATATCAAAATCTTTTAAAACTACATTATCATTTATTGCAACGTCAAACAATCGCCAGCCTTTGCAATCTAAACCGCCGCCAGTTCCGTACCACGGTTCTGTAAAATACAATTCGACCAAATATTCACCATCTCCAACAGGAAATTCATAACTTAATTGATCCACTCCATATCTGAAAGTTCGGAATAAAGCCTGATCTTTTGTTCCTGAAATGGGGTCAAAAGTACTTCTTTGACTTGCATAAAAATCCGGTAATTTTTCAAATTTATCTGTCCACGATAAAGATCCCCAGGTATATTGCCCATTTTTATGTGCATCTGTAAACCAGGTTTTTCCAGTTGAATCTGTAAACTCTGAACCTCCGCAATTGACTCTGTAAATATAATTGTATTCTTTTTTTGCTTTTGTAATATCTGCCTGATCGGTATATAATGCATTAAGATTTGGCGCTTTCGGAAGCGTGTTCAAAACCACATAATCTTTAGCAACCGCCTTTCCGTTTACATAACCCACGGCGTACAAAACATTGTATTGAACATTGACATTGTTAAACTGAAAATGCTGACCTACTCCCGGGTTTTTTAGTTTTCCTAAAGATGATTTATTGACATCATTAAATAATTCTACTTCATCACAATTCGAATAAATATCGATTCCGTTTTTTATTCCTGCCGAATCCCAACGACTTGGCCATGAATGCGAAACAATATAAACCATTGGGTTTGTTTTGTTCGAAACATAATTGGCGCGGTACATATAATACGCGTCCAGAGGTTCGCCCCAAACGGTAAAAAGTCCTTTGTAATTTATGGGACCCACTTTGTCAATATCACGAAATCCTTCTCCGTTTTGAGAACGACCCGGATTTTCATGCGAAGCAAAAAGCCAGTTAAATTGCCCTGCGATTTTATCTTTTACCAATTCGGCTTCACGGACTTTGATTTCCATTAATTGCGAAAATCTGTTTTCGCTCAAAATTCCTTTTTGATCAAATTCTCCTTCAGTATGTAAATCTACTGTTCGCCATGCGCCGTATTCTCCGTTTAAGAGTTGTGTGCTCATTTCGAGATGGTATTTTAAAGGATCACCGCCATAAGTTCCAGACCAGTTTTGTACGACATTCCAGTCTGTTCCTTCTCCTCCATTACAAGTCGTTACCAAACGTTGCGACTCCGATAATGGATCCATTTCGCGAATAATTTTGGTGCATTCTTCGGCAAATTCTTTTGGAATCGTGCTTTCATTCTGCAATCCCCACATTACAACCGACGGACTATTTCTGCGTTCTTTAATCCATTCTCGTAATAAGGTTTTAAAATTCTCTTTAAACTCCGGAGTATCGTACCAAATATGTGCCGAGAACTGGCTCCAAAAAAGGATTCCGTTTTCGTCTAATTCTTTTTGATATAATAAATTATGCGGTTGATGCGCTTCTCTAAAAGCATTAAATCCAGCTGCTTTTATTTGTTCGATTCTGGCATGAATTTGTTCGTTTGAAAACGAATGACTGTTTCCAATCATATGTTCGTATTCGCAAACTCCGTTAATGAATAACGGTTCATCGTTGATATAAAAACGATTGTCTTTTCCGTCACGACTAACCGGCCAGCTGACCCAGCGAATTCCGTAAGGCGTTTTTAATTCATCTATTTTTTTTCCTTTTTCGTAAATCGAAGTTACCAACGCATACAAATACGGATTGGATGGTGACCATAATTTTGGTTGAAGAATTTCCGGAAGTGTTTGTGTTATTTCTTTTGTTTCTCCCGAAGCACTTTTGATTTCATTTTTTTTGACAGCAACTTGCTTTCCTGAAGCATCAAAAAGTATATTTTCAATTGTTAAATTACGTTCTGATTTACCGTAGTTTTTAATTTCTGTTGTGGTATGAAGAATGGCTTTTTCTTTCGAAATTGATTTGTCATTCCAGATATGAACGCCAAAAGGCTCAATACGAACCTCATTCGTAACCACCAAAGAAACAGGTCTGAAAATACCCAACGGCTGCGATCCTTCAGAAAATCCCCATTCGCCGGAACATCCACCACAAATCCAAGGAAGATCTGCAATAAACGATGGATGATCGGCTTTGACCATTATTGTGTTTTCGGTATTAAAAGAAACTGAGTTTGTAATATCGATTGTAAAAGTGGTTCTTCCGCCTTTGTGTGCACCCACTTTTTTCCCGTTTACCCAAACTGTGGCGTACGAACTTACTCCTTCAAAATACAAAAAAAGGCGTTTGCCTTTATCTTTTTTATCAACTTTAAATGTTTTATGATACCAGGAAGTTCCGTGCAAATTACCGTGTTTCATTCTGCGGTAGCCATAATACTGATCCCAGTTATGGGGAACATTTACATTTTGCCATTGCGAATCAATTTTAGGATTGCTCACAAAGCTTTCATCTTGCTGCACGGGATTATTTAAGATAATAGTTTCCCAAGATGAATTCAGCGAAATCTCTTTGCGTAATTCCGCTGACGCATGTTTCACCTGGCTCTGAACAGAGCAAAAAACTAAAAAAAAATAAATAAAAAATGTTTTCTTCATGCTTTTTTAAACCATATAAGTGATATAAGGTTATCATTTTTTGTGATTTCGATTTCTATGATAAAACCAATCTTTTATCAGGAGCTAATCCCGCTATCTGTTTTCATAATATTTTCGTTCAGTTTGTCATTTCGAGGAACGAGAAATCACATAACGTAAACATACAGTGCGTTGCTCTCTGAATGTGATTTCTCCTCCGTTGAAATGACAAAATGTTTGTTTTACTTCTTCATTTAGACCTGACAGATTTTAAAAACCTGTCAGGTCTAATATAACTACGAGTTCGCGTGAGGGATGGCAGTGGAGCTCTTTTTTAAGGCAATTTTTGCTTCGCCTGTTCACTATCGTTCGGGTCTTTGTCTTAAAAAAAGCGGGAACGTACAGCCCGGCCCGGAGGGACACGCCCAAATTAATAAAACAACCAGTCGATTGCGCCTTTTTCTCCTGCATCAATATAACCAACATCGCGAGGTGTAATGGTTTGATTGGCATCGATAAATCCTAAAATCAATACTCTGCCTTTACCCAAATCTAGTTTATTTTCTCCGGGCTGAAACGTGTAGGTGTGAATATTTACACGAGGTAATTCTTTTAAATTCATGGCGCTTGCCAAAATCACCTCGGCCTGACCAAAAGCATTTCCGGCGGCATCTGTTTCTAAACTTGGCGGGAACAAAAATCTTTTTTGATCTGAATTGAAATAACCAACAACCAATTTTACAGATTTGGTATTTTTAAATTTCAAATGTGTTCCGTTTTCGTTTTGTGCTGTTTCATCGAATGCAATTCCTTTTAGGTTTTGCAATTCCGGAGCTGTTTTTGTCAATTCAGAAATTGGCGTTCCGTACACTTTTGTTCCATTTTTTACGTCGTAATTCCCTTTGCTTTCACTTAGTAAAGTTACTTCGGCAGTTTGCCATGGTTTTTCTACTTTAGCTACAATTTTACCATCTTTTGAAGCTTTTAGTAATTCTAAATTTCTTTTAAAATTAACCAATTCGCGTTCATAATGCGGTAATAATTCTGCCCAAGTTTTATTGTTTCCGTCATCGCCGCCAATCGGAATTCTGCGTTGTGCGGTTTGCATGCTGTTGGCATAATAATAGGTGTCTTTCGTTAAATTTACCAATAATTCGTAATGCTCGATGCTTTTTTCTAAATGCGGCATTGCCTTATCTAAATCTGAAATATCATTTGAATAACTGTATCTTAAAACCAATAACGCCGCTTTTACCTTTTCTGAAAAGAAATCGGCGAAAGCCTTATAAGAATGCATATCATTTTTAAGACGCAAAAATTCGTCTTTGTTTTGTGTTACTTTTGGTTCTGCTTTGTCTATGGCTTCAACAGCCAATCTTCCGTGTTCTGTGATTTCAGCAATAATCTGGGTAGGAAGTTCACCGGAATGTGGTTCGTGATTCCATTCTTTTTTGGCATATTCTAAAAGCAATTCGCCCGCAGGTCCGCACGATTCGTGGAAACCAGGATAAACTCTCCATTTCGCCGGATTTACCAATTGGCTTTCGAACATTCCTAATAATAAAGTCTGACGATTTCCTTCTGTAATTCCGAAACGTCTTAAAGTTTTGGGCGCAATTTCTCCGGTTTCATCATATGCTTTTTGAATATTATTTGCGGCTTCTAAATCTGTTCCGTATTTCGCAGCCAGATCTTTATCCCAAAACTGAACTTCTTCCTTTCTGTCTCTTTTACTATCCCAAGCATATCTTGCCCAGGCTTTGTACCAAATCCAGTCGCGATCCATTTCCAGAATTCGTTCGCCTGTTTTTGTTTTATCAGCAGAATATGGCCAATCCCAATACGATGCCTGCGGATATAAATGTAGCGCATTTGCTCCGTGCGCACTGTGCATGGCTTTTACCGTTTTCTGAATAAAGTCCGGAGAACCGTATCTAAAAGGTTCCAGATTTGCGAGAATATGAACGTTCTCGATATGAATCGATTTTAAGGCGCTTAATTGTTTGTGCGTTTCTCCCCAAGGTCCGCCTGGTTTGTAAGTGGTTAAGGATTCGCCGGTATATTTACTTTCGGTGTATAGATTTTTATATAACGGAAGCGATTTTTCCATTACCAAAGGGCCATCGGTATCATGCGAACGCAAAATAATTGGCGGTTCGTCTGTTCTTCCCAATGTTTTTAAACCATCCTGAACTCCCGGAATAATCGTTTTGGTAAACCATTCTACGTCATCATCAACCGTATTTATGGCTTCTCCCAAACAAACCATTAATCCCACATTTGGATATTTTTCTATAAAAGCGGCAATAGATTTTCTGGTATAATCTGAAAGTAAAGGCGTAATTGGACGCGAACGATCCTGTGTTTTGATGTTATAATGTTCGGCAAAAGGTTTTGAAACGATGATATTATAAAACATCTGAATGACCCAGATGCCTCTTTTGTTGGCTTCTTCGGTTAGGAATTTATAAATTTCTTCGTTCTTTTTGAAATCTTCGTCGCTAACTTCTACTGCAAACGGATATTCTTTTAGTTTTACCAATGAAGCAAACGGATGTCCGTTCCATAAATACAATGAATTCATGCGGTTTTCGACTAACATATCAAGATACTTTTTCCAAAGTTTTTTATCGTAAAACCAAGGAAAAGTTTCAGGCGTATACGGATATTCATAAACGTCTCTGCCGGGAAGATAAGTTGTTTTTTGCATTCCGATACACGCACCGCGCAAAACCATTTCGGGACTGTCATCAATATTAATTTCTAACGGAATTTGTCCTGAACTTTTAATACGATCTGCCAGTTCCAATGCACCGTATAAAGCACCTGAAGCGTCGGTTCCTTCAATATAGATAATGTTGTTTTGGGTGCGAATTTGGAAGCCTTCTTTTTTGGTTAACTGGCTATCGTCTATTTTAGCAGCCTTTGAATTTTGTTTCCAAAAATCGGTTCCTTTTTCGCCAATAACAATGACTTTCTCTTTCTTATTTATTTTATCAGAAGAGATTACTTTGAATCCTTTTTGAGATAAAGTTTCAGATAATTTTTCTGCACCAAATTGTGCTCTTGGCGACTTGCTATCACTAACAATTGTGATGTTTTGCGCTGTTGTGAAAGTGACGTAAAAACTTAAAAAAAGTAACGTAATATATTTCATTGTATTATGTTTTTGTTCAACCGATTTGTCATTTCGACGGAGGAGAAATCTCACACGTAACCACAATATTGGAATATCTAGTTTGATCTCTCCTTCGTCGAGATGACAAAAAATGAGAGTATAAAATCTGCCGAATCTGCAAATCTGCGTGCTAAAAATTTTCCACGCAGATTTGCAGATTGAGCAGATATTTTTATTTAATCCTGAAAAATCTTTTTCAAATACGCCACATTTGCACCGTAATTTGCTTTTACATTATGTACTTGCGTGACGTCACGAGAACGTTCTACAATTAACCAGCCGCTCCATTTCATTTCGTCCAGCGTTTTTTTGATTTCCAACATATTAATCATGGTGTCACTTTCAAGCCAGACTTTATCTGTGTTTGATGCGTGAATTTGTGCCAAATATTTTTTGCCTAATATTTTTAATTCTGATGGAATATCTCTTCCGTTATCGGCTGCATTGGCAAAATTGAAAGAGCTTTTGATGTATTTAGAATCTATTTCTTCTAATAATTTCTTTTCTTCAGTTGCGTTCAATGAAGTTTCTATAGCAATTACACCACCAATTTTACCTACTTGTTTTCCTGCCCATTTTAATCTTTCAACAATTACAGGACGCAGTTCCGGATTTTTAACCAAATCACTTTCAGTTCCTAACGGAAGATAAGCCACTTTTACCTTCATGTCTTTCATGGCTTTTACGCAATCATTAATCATCGGTTCGATGGTTTCTCTTTTGGCAAAAGACTGCGCATAGAATCCGGACATAGCAATAGAACTGATTCCCACATGCAATTCTTTCGATTTATCGACAAATTTTTGCCTTTCAACCGGATCGCCCAATTTACTGTCAAAAGTTGGTCTGTTTCCTAAACCACCCATGTCCAGTTCTATTCCGTCGGCTTTTATTTCAGCAGCTAAACCAAACGCACCTAATTTTTGTCTTTTTAAAATCATCCAGTCGCAAACCGCAACTTTATATTGTTGTTTATTTGATGACTGAGCTGTTGCGCAACTATTAAATGCTCCTGCAAAAATCACTGTAAAAAATATAGCCGTTAATTTTATAAAAATTTTATTGCTCATTGTTGTGTGTTTTTTTAGCCACGAATTGCACCAATTTTCACGAATTATTTTTAACACATTGTGGCTAAAAATTAGTGCAAATTCGTGTAATTCGTGGCAAACTTTTTCTTTACTCTTCTTCAGCCTTAACAGCCGTTACGGTTTTACTTTCATCGCCAGGCCAGATTCCGTTTTTGATGGGAAGTACTTTTAATTTACTTGGATCGATTTTTACGTATTTCAGTTTTTCTCTTCTCCATGTATAAACAATATGCACCATTCCGTCAGCACTCTGAATCATCGATGGATATGAATATTGACTAATTTTTGAATCTTCTAAAACCAAAGCTGCTTTCCAGTTAATTCCGTCATCAGAAATAGAAACATTCAATGGCGTTCTGGGTCCTTTTGCTTCTGTTCCCGGAGGTAAAACGTGATTGTAAACTAGCAGATGTTTTCCATTTTTAAGGGTTACGGCATCGGTTCCTGAATTATTATTTGGCAAACCAATTAACTCAACATCAGACCATGTTTTTCCGTTATCTTTAGAAAACGTACTAAAGATTGCTCTGTTTCTCGTTCTTCCAATTGCCTGAATTCTTCCGTCTTTATGGAATAAAATACTAGGCTGAATCGCATTTATCTTTTGTTTTCCTCTTGATAAAGTATCGCCCATTAACCATGTTTTTCCAAAATCAGGAGTCGATTCCATACGAAGTCTCCAACCGTCGCCTTCAATACTTGACGGACATAATAAAGTTCCGTTGCTTAATAAAACAGGTTTGTTTTTGATTGGTCCTAAGAAACCATCGGGCATATTTTTAGCCTCAGACCATGTTTTTCCGTTATCAGATGAAGTTCTGATCATTCCCCACCATTCAGATGGTTTAGGTCCTATTTTGTAGAATAACATTAAATCACCGCCTGGAATCTGATATAAAACCGGATTCCATGTTGGTAATCTCGGTCCATCTTTCATCACGCCATCAGCCACTTTAACACCTTCGCCCCATTTATCACTTCCTTTAGGTTTTATGCTCACATAGATACAAACGTCAGGATGTCTTTCGTGCGTTCCACCAAACCAGGAAGAAACTAAATCTCCATTTGTAGTTTCAACAATTGTAACTGCGTGGCAAGACGGATAAGGTGCTTTATCGTAAATAAATTCATCAACCAAAATCCCTTCTTTCCAGGTTTTATTTTGTAAAGTTGGTTTGCAGCTTCCCAAAAGGAAAAGTCCAAACAAGACAAATATCAATTTTATGATCTTCATTCTTAATTTTATTGAATTAAAATTTTGGATTATAAATACATTCCTAATATTTTTTTAGGTAAAAATATTTATTAAGTGTAAAAATAACACTAAAAATTTAACAATGTATCCTGTACTGTCCCGAATTGTCTAAAATTAACGCTTTACGGAAATAGCGTAAGATCCGGATGACAAATTCAAAACCAAATTATTGTTTTCTATTTTATAAGAAGATGAAAATGCAACACTTAGTTTTTTATTATTAATAGTTACAGTTGAAATATCAGAAGTTGGCAGATAAACAATAGCCGAACTATTTGCCGGAATATTAATTTTCCAGTCGAGTTTGTTTTTAGCTTTTTTCCAGTCACTTTTAATCAATCCGTAAACAGATTCATACGAAGCATTTACAAAAGTTAATCCGGCTTCAAAATCAGGTTTCATAATAATTTGTTTAAAACCCGGATTTTCAGGATCACTCTTTATTCCGGCCATATTTTCATAATACCAAATCAATAAATCGCCTAAAAGCATGACGTGATTTTGCGAGTTCATTTTAGGATCGGCGGTGTTTCCGTTCCATAATTCCCAAATTGTTGTCGCGCCGTTTTTTGCCATATAACCCCAACTTGGATACGTATCGTTTGAAGCCAGTTTATAACTCAAATCCGATCTTCCAAATTTAGATAACGTTCGCATTAAAAACTGAGTTCCTATAACGCCCGTACTAATATGACCTTTGTACGTTACCTCGACTTCATGCACAATATTATCAAATACTTTAGCTTCTAAATTTTCAGGAATCATCCCAAATGCCAAGGGAAGTAAATTTGCCGTTACCGTATTATTCACATATTTATTTGTTTTTGGATCGAAAAACTTCGCATTAAAAGCCGTTTTTATTCTTTCAGAAAGTGCGTTGTAATATTGAATATCATCAGCATTTGTTCGGTTAATTGCTGCAAAGCTTTTCATTTTCTGTAATAAATGATAATAAAAAGCACTTGCAATTAATTCTCCGTTTGTAGTTCTCGCTGAATCTTTGGAGTGAATTAATTCCAACGATTCAGGAGGAACGCACCAGTCTCCGTATTTATCTTTGGTCATTAAATCCTTTACCAAATAATTCTGTTCCATATACACAACCCATTTTTTCATGGATGGATAATGTTTTTCAATTACTTTTTTATCGCCAAATTGCTGATACAACATATCTGTAACCGTAATATACGTTCCCGGCCAGGTTACATTATCTCCGTAATAACGCCAAAATGCAGGCGCGACATCCGGAATTCCGCCATCTGCCGTTTGTGCATTTTTGATATCATCAAGCCATTTTGCGTATAGTGTTTGATTATCGAATAAAAAACTTTCGCCATAAGCTCCCGTCGTTCTGTCGCCCATCCACGGCTGGCGCTCATTTCGCTGCGGACAATCAATTGGCATTCCTTTATAATTTCCTCTAATTCCCCAATAGGCATTTTTGAAAATCTGGTTCATCGTCGCATCCGAAGATTCAAAAGTTCCCGTTGTTTTTATATCGTCGTAAACTACTTTTCCAACAAAATTATCTACAGTTGGTTTTGTCGGAAATCCTGAAACTTCTACAAAACGGAATCCGTGAAATATAAATCTTGGTTCCCAAATTTCTTCGCCTTCTCCATTTAAAGTATAAACATCAGTGGTTCTCGCATCTCTTAAATTTTCGATATACAAAGAGCCATCAGCTTGCAAAGATTCCGCAAATTTCAAAGTCACTTTATCGCCGCTTTTTCCTTTTACTTTCAATTGAAGCCAGCCGACCATATTCTGACCCATATCAAGAATATAAGTTCCTTTGGGCGTTTTATTGATTGAAATGGGTTTTACCTCGCCCATAATTTTCATATTCGGCGTCATTTGTGCTTCATAAAAACCGCCGGGTTCCTGAACATATTCTGCCTGAAACCAGTTTTTATCATCAAAATTGGTGGTGTTCCAATTTTTCATTTCTTTTCGGGCGTCGTATTCTTCTCCGTCGTATTCGTTGTTTGATAAAATTGGTCCGTTTGTGGTTACTTTCCAGGTATCATCGGTTCTGATTATGTCTTTACTTCCATCCGTATATTCTACAACCAATTGCAAAGCCATTTTTGGGTAACCAAATGTTTTAATTTTATACGGTTTATAATCCTGACGCATGGTAAAAAAACGTCCGTTGCCTAAAATCGTTCCCAACATGTTTTTACCTTCTTTCAATTGCGAAGTCACATCAAAAACATTGTATTTTTCATTCTTAGTATAATCCGTAGGAACCGGTGCCAAAACCTGATCGCCAATTTTATTTCCGTTAATATAAAATTCATAAAGTCCCAAACCCATGATGTAGACTTTGGCGCTTTTAACTTGTTTTTTTAAGTTGATTTCTTTTCGAAGATATCTGGCAGACAATTTCGAATACTGCGAAATACTATCTCCCGCAGAAGCTTTTTCATAACCAATCCAGCGTGTTGATTTCCAGTCGGCATAATTTAAAATTCCCATGCTAAAATGAGCTTTCTCAACAGATTGAATTTCTCCTTTGTTTGTCCATACAATTACTTTCCAAAATGCATTTTGGCGGTTTTCTAAACGTTTTCCGTTATAAATAATATGGACAGATTCATCACTTTCTACTTTACCACTATCCCATAAATCAGCTTTGTTCGAATTTAAATTTTCTAAAGTCGAAGCCACAATAATTTGATATGCCGTTTGTTTTACATCATTTACATCTGCGTTTATTTGCCAGCTCAATCTTGGTTTCACAACATCAATTCCTTCCGGATTGTTCAGCATTTCGCATTGCAAATTGGTAACGCTGATTTTATTTTGGGCTTTCGCCGAAAGTGTAAAAAGTGAGATGATTATTGTTAGATGTAAAAAAAACTTTTTCATGTGTTGTGTTTAATGATATGCTGATACTGTTTTTTTGCCCGCAGGTTTGACGGATTAAACGGATTGACACGGATTTATTCCCGTCTTTACGCTTAGTTGTAACCCCAAGGAACGAGCAGAATATACAATAAGAATCTGTGCCAATCCGTTTAATCAGTCAAATCCGTGGGTAAATCTTTACTCCGAAACTAACTTTTCTAATTTCTCAGAAACCGCAATTTCCTTACCGTTTTTAAAAATTCTAAATCCTTTTCCTTTATGATATTTTTCTCCCGTTTTATCCCAAAGAATCGTAATGATATTGCCGTGATACAAAACATTATCCAGACAAAACCAATCCCATTTTTCTTGCGGAATCAACGGATTCACTTCTATTTTTTCATCTGCTCTCGGGCGTAAACCTACCAAACCTGTAATCATCAAATCATTAAAAGTAGAATGATTGTAGTAACGGCTTCTCTCTTTTTCACCCATTAACCAATATCCTGTAGTTTCATCCAGATATTCGCCTAAATAAGGTCTTCCGTGAAAATATTGCGATTCAATATATAAATTCATTTGTTTAAAATAATCGGTTTTAGCAACAAAATTCTGATCGTAATTGTTCAACACATTCGCCAAAGCCGTTAAGGTTTGCGAACTGGCAAAAGGCCAAATCGCACCGTCCCATTCGCAAGTTCCTGTTCCGTGTGTTCTAAAACGCGGACTTCTTCTCTCCGCCGTTGTTAACCCAAAAGGAGCCGAAAATCCTTTTTCATCCTTAATTTGTTCCCACGCTTTTTCAAAACCTTTATCTTTTTGAGGCAAATTAAAATACCACGGAATAAATCCGATTGCTTCTCGAACCTGCGCTAAAGTATCTTTTTCTGTAAACGTTTCAAAAAATTCACTTTTAGTATTCCACAGTTTCGTTTCAACTAATTTTTGTAGTGTATCTGCTTTGGCTTCAAAATATGTTTCCTGTTTGGCATCGCCTTTTAGCTTTGCAATTTTCGCCAAAGCGGTTGCATTTCCAAACATATAACTGTTAATTGTCGGGCGTGCATTTCTAAATTTTCTTGCTCCGCTCAACGACTCTTCCATTCCGTCTTTTACATCAAACTGCCAGAACAAACCGTCTTTGCGTTTTCTGTCTCCTTCCCAGGCTGCATATTCTGCAACCAAATCAGGATATATGTCCAATAAAAATTTATCGTCTTTATTGACCAAATACCTATTATACAAAGCATAAGCCGTCCAGCTGCTAAAAGTTCGAAGCTTTTTCATTGGCTTGCCGTCATTTCCTCTAAACCATAAATGAACGTCCTGCTCAATATACTGCGGATCATGAACCCATCGAAATTCGTTGATATGATGTCCCAAAGCACAACTAATCATATTGTATTTATCTGCATAAGAACGATCTACTAAAAACTCCGTAATCGCATATCCCTGAGGCGTTTTTTTTATATGTTTTCTCGCGCTCCACCATCTAAAATAATAAATCTCTTCAAAATTTTGCTGCGGACACTCAAACAACGGAATATTCTTTTCCATCCAACTCCACGACGAATCATTCGGAATCGCAAATTTTAAATTCTCATCTTCCATCGTGTTGAAATAATCAACATAATGTTTGTAGTTTTCTTCTTTTAAAATAACTGCCGAACTTTTTTTAGTAGCATTTATTCCTGATTTACAACTTATATTTAAAGTTGAAATCAAGATTATAAAAGCAATTATTTTGTATTTAAAATGATGTAACATATTCAAATTATTAGTATCAAATTCATTTTTTGGGCGTGTTTCGCCGCGGCGAATTTTACTGTCCGTTCACGCTTTTCATTTCTGCAAGGTTTTCAAAACCTTGTAGGTATTAACATTTCAAAAGTCTATGCGCACCAATTTGTCATTTCGACGGAGGAGAAATCACATAACGTTAAGACACAAAGTTCGTCACTCTCTGGATGTGATTTCTCCTCCGTCGAAATGACAAAAAAGCGTTTAATTCCCATAAAAAGTATACGTTTGTCCTGCCTTCATTTTCACATCATATTCATTATACTTTGGCAAAACCACTTTCTTTAAATTTGCTTTTTCAGATATAATCGGTTTCTTCACTTCCACATCATAAAACAACGGATTTGTATTCTTTCCTTTTGCTTTTTTAAGAGATTTTCCTTTTAAAGTATTTTCTACTTTCAATCGGCAGTTTCCACCAATTTTCGAATA
Source organism: Flavobacterium sp. FlaQc-47 (assembly GCF_044006475.1). Taxonomy (NCBI): domain Bacteria; kingdom Pseudomonadati; phylum Bacteroidota; class Flavobacteriia; order Flavobacteriales; family Flavobacteriaceae; genus Flavobacterium; species Flavobacterium sp. FlaQc-47. The sequence continues at coordinate 102,718 of NZ_JBIPCQ010000006.1, forward strand.
GATTTTTAACTCCGAAACCTTATTGTTTTTCCAGGTCATATCAATTACAAATCCACCTCTTGTAACCAAACCTTTTATACTTCCTTCTTTCCAAACACTTGGTAAAGCAGGCAATAAATGAATCGCATCTTCCTGACTTTGCATCAGCATTTCGGCGATTCCGGCCGTGCATCCAAAGTTACCATCAATTTGAAAAGGCTGATGCGCATCCAACATATTCGGGTACGTTCCGCCGCCTTTTCTTTGGTCAGCCGTAACCAAATGCATTTGATCCTGGATTAATTTATAAGCGTGATTTCCATCTAAAAGTCTTGCCCACAAATTCACTTTCCATCCCATTGACCAGCCTGTAGATTCGTCTGTTCTGTAAATCAAAGATTGTTTTGCCGCTTCAAATAATTCAGGTGTTTTAATTGCAGAAATCTGATTACTCGGATACAATCCGTATAAATGCGAAACATGTCGGTGATTGTCTTTAGGATTATCCCAATCGTCCTGCCATTCCTGCAGCTGACTGTGTTTTCCAATTTTCATTGGAGGCATTTTTGCCAGCGCCTCGCTTACTTTTTTCACATAAGCGGCATCTGGTGAAACCAAAGTCGAAGCTTCGATAACATGCGTAAACAAATCAAAAATCAACTGATTGTCCATTGTAGTTCCTGATGCAATTGTTGCTTTTCCGGTTCCGCCTGCATGTGTGTTTTCAGGCGAACTTGACGGTACAACTACTAAATATTTTGTGTTTGGATCAATAACCATAAAATCAAGGAAAAAATCTGCTGCACCTTTCATGATCGGATAAATTTCTTCGAGATATTTTTTATCGCCTGTATACAAATATCTTTCCCATAAATCCTGACAAACCCATGCACCGCCTGTTGTCCACATTCCCGAAGCTGCAGAATCAACCGGAGCCGTAACGCGCCAGATATCAGTATTATGATGCAAAACCCAGCCGCTTGCATTGTACATCATTCGGGCTGTTTCTGCTCCAGTAACACTTAATTCTTTTGCCATTTGAACAAAAGGTTCGTGCATTTCCTGAAGATTCGTTACTTGTGCCGGCCAATAATTCATTTCGGCATTAATATTTGTTGTGTATTTACTGTCCCACGGCGGCGTCACCATATCATTCCAAATTCCTTGTAAATTGGCAGGTTGCCCGCCCGGTTGTGAACTCGAAATTAAAAGATAACGACCAAATTGGAAATATAAACTCGCCAATTGCGGATCAAATTGTTTAGAAAAATCCCTGATTCTTTCGTTTGTTGGTTTCTTTGCCAATTCATTCGAACCTAAATCAAAAGAAACTCTATTGAAGAATTTTTGATAATAAGCAATATGATCTTTTTTGATACTTTCGAAATCTTTTGTTTCGGCTTTCGCCAAATATGACTTGCTTTTCGCAACTTCATCTTCTGAAATATCCTGATAGTTTTTAAAATTAGTCGCAATCGAAATATATAAAGTCACTTCATCTGCTTTGCTAATGCTTAAAACTCCGTTACTGGCATCAATTTCACCACCTTTATTTTTAGCGGTTAGTCTGCCCTGAAATTTTATTTTTCCTTTTACACCTTCAAAATTAGTTCCTAAACCGGAAAGTATAATTTGGTTTCCTTCTGTCGAAGCAACGGTTTTATCAATCGGACTGTTCATGAAAACATTACACGTAATTTGTCCCGGTTTGCTTGCAGAAAGTTTTACTACAATCACCTGATCTGAAAAAGCAGTCAAAATTTCTCTAGTAAATTCTACTCCGTTTACCGTATATTTTACTTTTGCCGTAGCATTTGCAATATCTAAATCTCTGTAATAATTGGTATATTTTTGATGTCCCGGAAATGAAATATAAACGCTTCCAAAAGTCTGGTATGGCATTCCGTCATTGGTTTGCGACATAATATCCTGCGTTGCCAATTCCTGCGCTTCATCAAATTTTCCATCAAAAATTAACTGACGAACAATAGGCAGTGCTTTTATTGATTTTGAATGTGCGTTGCTATTTGGAGAACCTGCCCAAATGGTTTCTTCGTTCAATTGCAAACGCTCCACCGCCGGATCTCCAAAAACCATTGCACCCAATCGACCATTTCCCAGAGGCAAAGCTTCGTTCCAGATTGCCGCAGGTTTATCGTACCATAATTTTAGATCGCTATTACTTTGCGCCGTCGCCGTAAACGAAAAAATTCCGACACAAATTGCAGTTATTTTATTTCTTAACTTCATATAAATATTTTTTTAGCCACGACCCGAGCGATAGCGAACAGGCGAAGCAATTACACGAATTAGTACTAATTTCTTTTTAATTTTTATTTCAATTTCTCTAATTTCTTGCCACATACTAAAGGATTTTCACTGATTAAAATCTGCTTAATCTGCGTGAAAAAAATTACTCTCGCAGATTTAGCAGATTATGGAGATTAAAAAATCCTTCTAATCCTTTATCCCGATAGCTATCGGGAGTTGCAAAAATTAAATTACTGCTATTACATTCGTGAAAATTCGTGAAATTTGTGGCAACTCTTTCTTGCTTCTTATTTCTTGTATCTTACTTTTTAACCTCGTAAATCTTGTTATTTTTCTCGCCAAACATTTCATATAATTTGTCGATATCTTTCAGCGCGTTTTTAGGTAAATTTTCGGCTTTATTTCCAAAAACATATAATTTCTCATAAGGTTCGATCACACAAGTCGATTCGTCAATTTCGCCTTTTTCATTTTTGACCTTATTCAAATCCAAACCTAAATATTTTGCCATAAACGGATACAAAGCCATACGTTTTGAAATTCCAAAATCATGACCTTCTTTGGCAAAATGAGCATTTTCTACTAAATCTTTTTTTCCGTAAAGTTCATACGTTCTTTGGATAAAAGGGAATTCCAATTCCGGAACGGCCAATGTCCAGTCTTTTCCATCCGAAACAATCAATTGTGGTTTTGGTGCCATCATTGCCGAAATTTCAGCATTATTGGTTCCGTTACCGCAAAGGTGAATTCCGCGACCACTTTCACACGGACATCCGCCAGAAAAATGAGAAGAAACCATTACAACAGGAGCAGAAACGGTAATTCTGTCATCAATCGCAGCCAAAAACATAGTGTGCGATCCACCGCCAGATCCTCCGGTAACGCCAACTCTTGACATGTCCACATTTTTTTGAGTGGATAAATAATCCAACAATCGTATTCCGCTTAAAACCTGAACCGTTGAAGCGATACTATTTCTATGGGTCTCTTCAGGAAACTGCAATAATGATTCTCCCCACGCAAACAAATCATAACTTACTACAATAGCTCCCATTTTTGCCATAATAGCGCAACGATATTGCTCGTCTTTTCTATATCTTCCGTCTCCAAAATGTCCATCCGGAGTTAAAATTACCGGAGCTTTTTTATTTAACGGATAGGGTTTGTAAATCGAACCTGTTACATAAACGCCAGGCAAAATTTCCAATCCGATATTTTCGATACTGTAATCTTTATAAATTCTTTTTGGGGTTAAAAGTGGTATAGACTTTGGCATTGGGGGAGCTTTATCTAAACCAAATGATGTAATCATACACGCTTTTAACTCCTTTTTACGTGCTTCCCATTCGGTTACATTCGAATATAAAGTCGTTAAATAATCCAGACGTTCTTTTCCTTTATCTACTGAAACCTTATGGTTTTCATATTTACGGATAATATAAGTTCCGTCCGGCTGTTTGAAATACATCAATTCAAAAGGCACTAAAATATTTGTTAAGGAAATCGCCAAATTTCCCGGTTCAATTCGCCAATCGGCATAATCGAGTTCTTTTCCTTTTAGTAAACCTCTGTCGTCGTTAATGGTGACTTTAAAAATGGTTTCGATTTTTTTTAATGTTTCCGAAACTGGTTTTCTGTAGTTTTCATCAGAAGTTATTTGCGCATTTGCATATGTCACGGCAAAGAATAATAATATGTATATTTTAATTTTTATCATTTTAATATTTATTAATAAACGTAGAATTGAACGCGGATGACGCGGATTCGCTAAAGCGAAGACGCAGATTTACGCGAATTTTTTTATTTTAATGTGAATAAAAACTAATTTAAAAAATCCGTTTTAATCCGTGTTTTTACGAAGTAAATCCGTGTCATCCGCGTTCTAAATTCCACATTCAATGGTATATTTTCCTGATCCAAATCTCAGGTTTTTAGTTACTTTTCCATTTACTTTTACTTGTGTTCCCGCTTTAACCGGCAATTTTATGGTTGCCGATGTATTCACAGGAATTTCGATTTTCAAGATCAATTTTCCCTCTTTTTTCTCCCATTCTGAAGTAATATTTCCGTAAATAGATTTGTAAGTTGCTTTTACAAAAGTCATATCGCCCACCATTTCCGGCTGAATAAAAAAATGTTTAAAACCCGGATTTTTATCATCGGGAACAATTCCGGCTAAACTTTGGTAAAACCATTCCTCAATTTGTCCCATCATAAAATGATTCCACGAATTTCCTTTTCTCGGATCCCATTGTTCGGTTAAAGTCGTCAAGCCAAATTTAATCTGAAAACCATAACCCGGCGCATCATAATGATTGTTCATTTTGTACATCATTTCGTTTTCGCCATTTTGTGCCAAAGCCTGAAACAAATAACGATTTCCAACATCGCCTGTTGTTAATCTGTCTCCTTTTGCTTTTATATCTGCTAACAAATTTTGCATTACAGCCGCTTTGTATTGTGGCTCTACGATATCCATATAAACCGGAACGGCATTGCTAAATTGACTGTTTGTGCCATATTGTTTGGTTTGTACATTGAAAAATTCTTTGTTAAAAGCATTTTTAATATCCGAAGTCAAAGTTTCATATTTCTGAATATCTTCTGTTTTGTTCAATAATTTTGCCGCTTTTGCCACCAAACTTGCTCCATAAAAATAATGTGAAGTTGCAGAAAGCGCAATCGGACTATTTTTTGAATATCCTGCGGCATGTGTTCCGTAATCGTACCAATCGCCCAAACCGTGCGACACAATATGATCTTTGGCTTTTGTGCCTAAATAATCCACGTACTTTTTCATTACGGGATAATATTTCTCAATTAAAGAAGCATCGCCGTAATATTCATAATACATCCAAGGCAGAATTACACCTGTTACGCCCCATTCCGGTGAATCGGTGAAATCGCCTCCAAAAACTACATATTCAGGAACGATTGTTGGAATCAATCCATTTTCACGCTGCGAATCTGAAATGTTTTGCATCGTTGCCGGAATAAAACTTTCGAGATTATAATTGAACATTAAACCCGGACCGTTTAAGTGAATTTCCTCCAGCCAACCTAATTTTTCGCGCTGCGGACAATCGGTAAAAACACTTTGAAAATTACTTTTTATCGAGTTATTGATTAGCTCATGTGTCTTGTTGAAAATTTCATTTGAACACGCAAAACTTCCGGATTCACCTGCTGAATTATAAATGAAATTTGATTTTAAATCTATTAATGTAGGCAGGTTTTTATCTTTAGTTTCTTTGTAATTGATATTCTCAATCTGTACATATTGAAAACCGTAATAACTAAATTTTGGCTGCCATTCTTCAACGCCATCTCCTTTTAAAATATAGTCATAATAATAGGGTTTTCCGGATCTTCCCTGATTAATTGTTCCGTCGTCATTCAATCCTTCCCCAACCCAAACACGAACGGTTTGCCCTTTTTTTCCTTTTACTTGTATGGTTGGAAATCCGGATAGATTTTGCCCCATATTAAAAACATAAAAGTTAGGTTTTAATTCTTTTACTTCCTTAACTACGTATTGTTTTTGAATCGTAATTGGCGGCGCGGTCTGTGGTCTTAAAACTCCTTTTGGTGCTTCCTGAACTACTACTTTTTTCCAACTTGAATCTTTAAAACCTTTTTTATTCCAGTCTTTTTGCTCTAAATTGGCGTTGTAATCTTCGCCTCCAAAAATGCTGTTATACGTAATCGGACTTTTGCTGTATTTCCAGCTTTCATCTGATTTTATGACTTCTGAAGAACCGTCTTCGTAAGTAATTTTCATTTTGAAAAATAAAGTCGGCGGACCAAAACTTACAAAAAACTTGGTATATCTTTCGGCAAGCGTGTTGTACATTCCGTTTCCTAAAAGAACTCCAATTACGTTTTCTCCTTTCTCTAATTCTTTCGGATTTAGTTCATAAGTATTGTAATTCACGCTTTTATCGTAATCCGTCCATAAAGGTGCAAATTCACTGTTTCCTGTTTTTTCTCCATTAATCATTAATTCATAATGTCCTAAACCTGAAATATAAACAACTGCTTCTTTAATTTCTTTTTTAACTTCGAAGGATTTACGAAGCATAATACTTCTGCGTGACAACGAATCTGAAGCATTAATTATCGCATTCTTTTTTTCTCTGTTAAAAGTTGCCGAATGGTAATTTCTGCCTTCCGGCAAATGACTGTCGGCTTTTGTAATCGCTCCAATCCAGATGGGGTTTAATTCTGATTCCAACGAAGCGGTTCTGAAAGAAGCTGTTTTACTCCATTTCGAAACTTTGCCTGTTTGATTCCACACTTTAACTTTCCAGAAATATTTGGTTTCGTTTTTTAACGGACTTCCGCCATAAGCTATTTGCAGATTTTTATCAGAATTTATTCTTCCGCTGTTCCAGATATCTGCTTCATCATTTTTTAGTTTTTCTTCAGATGAAGCAACCATAATATAATAGCCAATTTGTGATGCATTAGATTCTTTTGAAACCAATTGCCAGCTTAATCTCGGCTGATTTTGAACTACGGCTACTGGATTTTCAGCCATTTCTGTTTTTAGATGTACAGGCAAAATTTGTCCTTTAGAAACTAATGTTACTAAAAGACAAATTGCTACTACTATATTTTTGAAATTCTTCATTTCTTATTGTTGAGATTTAGAACGCGGATGACACGGATTCGCTAAAGCGAAGACGCGGATAAAAACGGATTTTTTTTAAATATCTATTTCAAAGCGAATAAATAATCCGTTTTTATCTGCGTTTTTACGAAGTAAATCCGTGTCATCTGCGTTCTTTTTTTGCCACTATTACACTAATTTCCCGAATTTTAAAATCTGCAAAAAGAATGATTCGTGCAAATTCGTGGCGATATTTTTTAATTTTTAATTTCTCTTCGTAATTAAAGATTCAATATTAAATACTGCTTCGGGAATTAATTTTCCTGTTTGAGGCAGATCGTCGTAATCATCTGTATCCGGTTCTGTGTCGGGATTTGGAGAATATCTTTGTTCGCCTGTTCGGAACATAATTCGCTCAAAACCATCTACCGGAGCATAAAAAATTCTCGTCGATTCTTTTTCGTCGTTTACTTTTATAGTGTACGAACGCGTTTTAACGTTCAATTTCACTGTTATTTTATATGTTTTATTTGCTTCGTATTTTGCAATTGCATTAGAACGTGCCCCATTTTTTACTTTCAATTGTCCATCAGAATCAAAAGTTAATCTTACGGCGGGTAATCCTTGTTTGTTTTGAAATTCGATCTGCAATAAACCATGATTGTTTTGTTCCGGTATAATCGTAAAAACAGCTTCCATTTTTTCTGCAAAAGGAATAACACGTTCTGCTCGTGAATAATCAAAATAATCCTGATCTCTTAAAGTCAGCCATTTTTTGCCGTCTGATTTCTTTTCAATTTTTGTAGAAGCCCAAGCCAGATCATAGGTATTCCAAAGTTTTAATTCTTGTCCGTCTGGAAGTTCATTAAAAATGTCATTTGCATTATCAGTAACCGTACTCACAACCGGAACAGGAATCGACGCTACCCAAATATCTTCTTTATTCATGCTGTAACCTACCCAGATTTTTCCGTCAGGCGGAGTTCCGTCGCCTTCTGAAATTCCCCGAACATATTGCGGACCTGCCGATTTGTAATTTCCACCGTAACGCATTGGACTTACTTCACCGTGAACTAACAATAAATCTTTGTAATTTAAACCGTCATCACTTGTAGAAATAGCCAATGGCCAACGGTATTCTGACGGATTATAAAGAGTGGCATAACGATTATCAAATGTTTTTTGTCCCCAAATCTTAGCATTACTATTCACAAAACCCGGTGCACGCAATGGCATGTATTCCCAGGATTTTCCGCCGTCTTTACTGATCGAAGTCAATGCGTGCTTCCATAAACCAACTACGTTTCCGTTTGGTAAATGGTAATAACTAAATGCTTTATACGGTTTTTGCAGCGGAATCAATTCGTCATCGCGATCTGCTTCTTCTACCCATTGTTGTAAAACTAAAGGATTTGTGAGGATTTCTTCGCAGGCTTTTTTCAAACCTTTATCTTTTGATGCGGTATAAAATGGAAATGCAGATTTCGTTTTATCCCACGTTTTGTTGTATCTGATAAAATAGATTTCGCCCCAGCTTCCGTCTTTTTTAATTTCCCGAATGACGCGTCCAATTCCTTTTCCGTCATTCGGGTCGTCTTTTTCATCCATCGCAATTCCGTAATACGCAAGGGCAAAAAGTCGGTTATCTTTTGAGGTATAAAAACCCATTCTCTGGTGCATAATCGCATCCAGATTTTTGGCTACTCCTTCTACACCTTCTTTTTTCCATCCGTCAGGAATATGATAAATAGGAAAGATTACGGCAGGTTTTGTCCATGTTACACCATCTTTTGAAGTCATTAATAAAGTCTGACTCGGCGGAATATGCTCGCCGGACGGATCACTCAAATAATGCAGGTAAAAGGTATTGTTCCAATACGCCATCATAGGCTGGTGGTTGTAAGTCCAGCCAAAACCGTCTGCTTTCTCCGGATGCTCGCGGCTCGCACGCATGATTTGTGTAGTGTGAACTCCAACAGCAGGGCTTAATTGACCATGATGGTAATCAATATTCGAAAGTGTTTTGCCTACATAACGCACTGTATCATTTTGTGCATTTACAACTGTACAATTCAATAGAATTGCGGCTGTAGTTATGATGTTGGTTTTTATGTTTTGGAAAGTAATCATTGTTTATATTTTTTGTTTCACGCAGATTTAGCAGATTTTAGCTGATCAAAGCAGATTTTTTTATCTGATTATGTTTAAATAAAATCTGGTAAATCTGCTAAAATCAATTTGAATCTGCGTGAAATTTTTCTAACTATTTCTTTGATCTGCTAAATCTGCATGAAAAAATTTACTCACGCAGATTTAGCAGATTTGGCTGATTTTTTTATTTAGTTCTTTCTATCAATCCTTTTAAAACTTCTTCAGAAATTGTTGTAATCGTTCCGTGTTTGTGTCCTTCCGGAAGACTTATTTTTGACGAAAAATCTTCAAAATGAACAAAATCTGACGTACTTAAAGCTTTATAATTTTTTGAACCGTAATTGTCATAATACAGCAGCCATTTTTTACCGACTTTTACCACCGTTGGTCCTTCTGATAAATACGCTGTTAATGGTTTTGAACTTTTCTCAAATGGTCCTAAAGGCGATTTTCCGAAAGCTACTTTTATATTTCGCATGGGTCTTGTATTGTCTTTCAAAACCAAAACATATTCATTTTTGCTCTTCTTGACAATCACACAATCAATTACGCTGAAACCTGGATCATAATACAATTTTGTATCAGAGAAAGTTTTGAAATCTTTTGTTGTTACATAATACATTCTGTGGTTATTCTTCTCTTCTTCAACACCTTTTTCAAATCTGAACGGAATAGTCGATGCCCAGATAATAATGTATTCTTTTTTAACATCATCATAAAAAATTTCCGGCGCCCAGACATTTACCACTTCCGGTTCGTTTTTCATTACCGGAATATATTCTTGTTTTGACCAATTAATCAGATCTTTAGAACTTGCGTAGCCAAAACCATTTCCACCTTTCCAGTCTGTTGTCCAAACCATGTGATACGTTCCATCTCCACCTTTTGTAATCGAGGGATCTCGCATAATTTTGCTTGCGCCGATTTCGGGTTTCAAAAACGAACCTTCCAAACCTTTCCAATTATAACCATCTTCGCTATACGCGAGATACAAACCTTCTGTAGCCGGTTCGCGAAACGACGTAAAAAGATAGAGTTCTTTCTTTTTCTGCGCATTAGTTATGGCAAAAAGAGAAAGGGTTATGATGATGAATATTTTTTTCATGTTATTTAATTAAACACTAATTTCACTAATTACCACGAATTGGATTGGTGTAAATACGTGAAATCTGTGTTGTATTTTTTTGTCAAACTTATTCTGTAATCGCCTTTTTGTCCAGGTCTTTTCCTTTTTTAACTACTGTTATTACATTATTAAATACATTATTTTTCAGGAAAACATTCTTTGTATCTTTTCCGTTTGCTTCGATAAAAACATCCGTTGCATTAAACGGGAAATTATTGTTAATCATCATATTAGAAACATTATCTAATTTGATTACCGGAACATTTTTTATTGGTGTTGAAGATCCAACATTATCTAAAATAATATTTTTTGAATCTGATATTTTGAAAGAAGAACCAATTGTTGCGTTTACTTTTACATCGTGAAATTCTACATCTGTCGCCGTGTTTACGGTGAAACCTTCTTTTCCATTCATATTAATGTTGGAAAAACTAATGTTCTGAATTGGCATTTCGGTAATTCCCAAAATCTGTCCTGCTTTATTCACATTCGAACCTGTAATATTGCTCATATGAATGTTCCTGAAAATTGGCGTTTTCTCTGTAACAGGTTCAACTTTGGTATCTTTATCGTAGAAAAGACTTAACACAATTGCTTCTTCTTTAATATTTTTCATTACGATATTATCGACGCGGATATCTTCTACAACTCCACCACGTCCTCGTGCTGCTTTGATACGGATGCCGCGATCTGTTCCGTCAAAAACACAGTTTGAAATCGTGATTTTCTTGATTCCGCCCGACATTTCACTTCCGATAACAACGCCGCCGTGACCGCTTAGCATCGTGCAATTTGTAATGGTGACATTTTCTGTTGCAACTCCATATTTACGGCCGTCTTCATCTCTTCCGGATTTAATTGTAATACAATCATCTCCAACGCTGATGTGGCAATTTGAAATATGAACATTTTTACAAGAGGAAGGATTGATCCCGTCTGTATTGGGCGAATGCGGATTAAAAATTGAAATTCCGGTTATCGTTACATTATCGCAGAATTCTGGATTGATCGTCCAAAAAGGTGAATTTTGAAACGTAACTCCTTCAATCAAAATGTTTTTACAGCCATAAGCCTGAAAGAAAGAAGGTCTGAAAAACTTTTTGTCAATTGTTCTTTTATAATAATCCGAATAAACAATTCCAACATTTTGTTCTTCCCACATTTTTTGATATTTCGTTTGCGGAATTGGGCCTTTTGCCGATTCAATTCTATACACTTCATTCCACCACGCCTTTCCTTGTCCGTCGATTACGCCTCTTCCTTTGATGGTAATATTTTCGGCATCTTTCGCATAAAATAAAGGTGAAAAAGATTTCATTACCAAGCCTTCATAACGCATTTCTACATAAGGCAAATAATCATCAAAATTGTCTGAAAACTTTAAAAGCGCACCCGAATCCAAATGAATCGTGATGTTGCTTTTTAGTTTTAAAGCGCCCGTTAGATATTCCCCGGAAGGGAAAAAAATTGTTCCGCCGCCATTTTTTGAAGCTTTTTCAATGGCATTCTGAATGGCTTCGGTACATTTTATTCCTTTGTTGTTTCCGCCTTCGTTTAGGATATTCAACCAGCCGTCATTTGCGAAAGCGGTGTTGAATCCTGTGATGAAGAATAGTAATATTATAATTAATTTGATTTTCATAATGTTTTTTTGGTTTCACGCAGATTTTGCAGATTGCGCGGATTTTTTTTTTTTTGCCACAGATAAAAAAGATTTTCAATGATTTTGATTCTCATTTTTTGTGGTTATTTATTTTATCGCCAATCATTGTCGAGTTGCTTTGCGGTACTTCGACTTCGCTCAGGATGACAAAATTGTGGGTAAATGCCACGAATTCACGAATTACTTCTTACTAATTATTTTTACTAATTCGATCTCAAAATCAAAACCCAGTCATTACCATCTTCTTTTTTTCCTGCTGGTTGAAAATTTTGAGTTCCTTTATTATCAAAAGTTCCTATTTTAGTTTTCTTCCCATTTCTTGGATTGTACCAAATCGCTTCGAATTTATCCCCGGAAATTTTTCCTAATTTAACTTCTATTATTCTTCCGTTATAAGTGTAAAGCAAAGCATGTTTTTCTCCTCTTATCGCCGGAATATAATCGTATTTTTCTCCTTGGTTCACTACTAATGAAACATCCGGAATTCCTTCTAAAAGCGGAAATTCTTCCATTAATTTCTTAAGGTAAACCATCTGTTTTGCTCCTGGTGCATTTATTGCTGATGTCCATAATTCTTTATTTCCGTAGGCTGGTTTATCGCCTTTTCTAAACATTTGCATTACGGCGCTGTGTCCGTATGTATATCCTGCAGCGCCTGACAAAACCGACCAATATCCGTAACGGCGAACGTCATTTGCTGTCCATTTTGGCTGTAAAGTGTCGTGCAAACCATGTGGAATCCCTTCGTAAGATGGTTCTCCGTCAAGCGTAGGTTTTACAGGTTGTAATTCGAAATCTCTCAGGACAAATTTGTAATTGTCTTCTTTGAAATTCGTTTTTACTGAATCCTGATCGTATCTTCTGTGTCCTGACTGGAACATGTTGAAATCTAACCAACTCGCATTATGATAATTTTCTGAAGAATCGGTTCTTCCAAACGGGTGAAAAGTCACTAACTGATTTGGATTGTTTGTTTTTAAAGTGTTCCCAATGGCGTTCCAGACATCCATAAATTGATTTCCGTGTGTATCGCCTCCGTTTAACCAAATTACATTGGTTTTGTTTTTGTATCTGTCAGCCAAAAATTTAGCGTATACAATTGCCTGTTCTTTGCTTACTTTATTTCCTTTTGAAACGTTTGTACCCCAAACCGGAACCATTGCTAAATAAATCCTGTTTTTGCGAGCCACTTCTAATGTGTAATCTACATGATCCCAATAATCATATTCGGCCGAATTATTGAAATTATTGCCTGAAGTAATGAATGGTTTTGATACATCTTCGTTTATCAAAGCTGCATCGCCATACACATTCACGGCGTTTAAATTGTGCAAAACCATCACCTGAACAACGTTAAATCCTTTGTCTTTTCTGTCTTTAAAATATTTGTCTACTCCTGCGCGGTCTAATTTTCCAAATGTCAGCCAGCCTGTATCACCAAGCCAGAAAAATGGTTTTTCGTCTTCGTTTACGAAATAATGCTGATTTTTTGAAACTTTGATTTGAGGCAAAGACCCTTTTGTTTTTTCTGCAGATTGAGAATATCCGCTTTGCGCTGTTAGCAAAAAGCTTATACAGAAGGCGTATAGATATTTAATTTTCAGATTCATTTTGGTTTAGTTTTGGGCCACGGATTTGACGGATTGAACTGGTTTACACTGGTTCTTTTTTGTTTCACGCAGATCTGGCAGATTGTGCAGATTTAATTTCTAATTTTTAATCTTTAATTTTTATCTGTGTTCATCCGTTTAATCTGTGTCATCCGTGGGCAATTATTTTTTAATTATAAAAAGTACTTTTTCTTTTATTTCAGATTGAGGAATTACTACTGTTTTTACTCCTTTGATATTTGTTTTTTTAGTAAAATTTCCTGTTACTGCGTTTATTGCGTATACTTCGAAAGTTCCTTTTTCATTTGATAAATCGATTGTAATATCCTTATCGTTTTTTAAATAGAAAAGGTAACTTTTTCCTTTATTTTCCAGTTTCCAAAGATTATCTGAAAACGTATTGCCGTCAACTAATTTCATTTCGCTTAAAGCGGAATAAAACTCAGGAAGTTCAATTTTCGGAATATTTGGTAATGAAGCTCCCGCCATTAAAGCTGGCCATCCAAATTTTGACGACGCATCTGTTGAATATAAAATGACTTTATCCGGATATTTTTCGCGGTATTCACGAACGGCGCGATACACCTGATTGTCCGTTTCTTTTCCGGTTTTTAGTTTTCTCGCGTGTTGTCTTGGTGCTAAATTTTTACCGCCTTCTGGTGCATATGCTGAACCATCTTCTTTATAATACCAATACCTAATATCTATTGCGTCTACAGTTTTTGCTCTTTTGGCATCATTTAAAATGGCATCCTGAACATCTTTTGTAGCGCTTAAACCGATTATTGCTTTTTTACCGGTTTCTTCTTTCCATTTTTGAACTTCATCCAGCCAGAATTCCATAAAGTGCAGCGGTCCAGTATATTCGGCACTTGTTAACTGAATTACGTTGCTGTTTTCTGCAAAATTTTCCAATGATTTTCTGATGAAACCTTGGTGTAATTTTCGTCTCGCAGGATTGTTAACATCATAAAACTGTTCTGCCATAAAGATACGTTTGTCTCCTGCATACGGCGGTGGTTCCGGAAAACCTGTGCTGTTTATATTGTTTGCAGAACGCCATGGTGAACTTGACCAATGTGCTCCGGCTTCGATAATATTGTGCTGAAAATATTGCTGGTTGACTAACAATTGTCCTTTCGATTCTGCTAAATCAGCAAAAAGTGATAAACGATCCCAGTACCAATCATTGAATTTTGTTAAATCGTATTTACTTAATTGATCCCAGGCAAAATCCTGTCCGCTTCTGGAGAATGGCTGTTCGTAAAACGGCGGCCAGACATCGGCATCAAAACGGCGAACGCGTTCGTGATCGTCCATTCTTCTTTCGTACCATAATCCGTAATTATGTTCTAACGCGATCATATTATTGGTCGTCAAATAGTCTGAAACTTCGCTGATATTATCTGTAAATCCTGTTCCTGTTCTGCCGGGAACGAATCTGGTAACATCCGGCACTGATTTCGAAATATCGCTGTCTCTAAGACTTCCTCGCCACCACGGCACGCTTAATCTGTTTCCGGCAATTACTTTATTATCATAAGTAAGCCAGCCGTTTTTTGTGATTACTTTATGGTCTGAACTATTATTTTGTGCCGAATTTATTTTTAAATCATTCGCATTTTTAAGACCTGAATTATTCGTGTCAGTTGAATTTGCTTTTGAAACTTCTGCAATCCATTCTAATAAACTTTCTTTTGGTGAAACTGAATTTTTAGTTAATTCCTCAGCCACTTCAACAGCGGGACTTGATGAAGGTTCTGAACCTAAATCATAAATAAATGGTTTTAAAGGAAGTTCTCCAAGACGAGTTTCTAACTGTGCATAAAATAAACTTCTTGGACTGATATGTCCGTTTACCTCTTTCCAATGTCCGTCTCCGGCCATTATTCCTCCCCAAGTTCCAAAAGCCCAATTTTGTGCCGTTGGCGGATTGTAACATTCTATTTTTGATGCTGAAGTTTCCCAAATAACGCTATTTGCGGCCGTCCAGCCTGCGCCTCTTCCGTTTTGTTCTCGGTTGTTATAACTCAAAGCGTGTCCGTCTACATAAGAAACATCAAATAAAACTCCTGTTGCCCAACTTCCAATGGCTCCGCTATTGTTGAAAGGCAAATACGATTCGCATTGAATAAACGCATTTGGACCTGTTGTTCCAAATCCGCCTACTGCAAAATCGTGGTAACCGTATTGGGAGTAACAACGCTGAAACAAAGTCTGTTGCCCTTCTGTATAAAAAGTGTGGCGTCTAAAACCGGCAATTTCAGAAACGGGTTCGGTTGCGATACAATCTTCAACTGTAATTTGCTGTGCCGATTTTAGTACCGAAACGGCACCGCCGGCAAAATGTTTAAAACTAACTTGTTTTACCCAGGCATTTTTTGTGTTTTCGATGCTGATTCCCAACCATCTGTGTTCTTCGTCTTTTGGTTTTGAAGTATGATAAGTTGATTTCATCAAAATATTTTCGATTCCGATTTGCTCAATTCTTCCTTGCCAGGAATATGCTGTTACTTTTGCAGTTCCGTAAACGTCATCCAAAGTCATAGTTAATGGTGCGTTTAATGTCACTGCATTCCCATTGATTTTGGTTACCACTCTGTTCCAGGTAATATTCCAATCATTTTTTTTCCAGCCAATCCATCCGGTTTCTGCACCAAAATCATCCATTTTTAACTCTTTAATCCAATTATCTGTTAAAGGTTTGGTAATGATAATTTCATCGGATGGCTTTAGTTTTGAGGCATTTTTTAGCTGAATTGTTTTTGTTCCGAGTGGTGTATAATTGATATTGAATTCTAAAGTTTCACCCAGTTTTTTATCATCAATTCCCAAAATTGTAATGACAGCTTCTCTTTTTAATCCGGTTCCTAACAGGATCGTTCCGTTTTCATTGTTTCCGCTTCCGCGTAAAACAACTCCTGATTTTTTGATGAATAAGGTTCCGCTGATTTTAAATGTTCCTTTGTCTAAAAGTACGGCTCCGCGAAAACCTGATTTATTTGGTTTTAGATTACTCACATAATCAATCGCAGCCTGAATTTTTTGAGTTGCATCTTCTTCTTGTTTCGGAACAAAAATTTTATTTTCTACATTCGGAATCGCTTTTTCCGATGCCATATATCCTGCGTATGAAAAATCAGGAATTTGGTTTCCTTTTGCGTCTGCTGTAAAAGAAAGTTTTCCTTCTTTGCTTTTTATGATGTCTGGGAAATTGGTTTGTGCTGTTCCGATGTTTGCTATTAAAAACAAGGCGGAACATAACAAAAAGAGATTGTTTTTTTGAAGAGGGATTATATTTTTCAGTTGGTTAAAATTCACCTTAATTTTATTTTTTTAGACTTTAAAATTACACCTTATCAGTTCTATGCTTTTCAGGCTTATCATTTCATTCCTAATTCCCACAATCTTGTCATTTCGACGAAGGAGAAATCCTCGTAAGTAACTCCGCAACGAAATTCCAATCTTTGTCGAGCATCTCGCGGAGATTTGCTTCGCCAGTCGCTATCGCTCGAGTCCCCTCCGTCGAAATGACAAACTTTGAACTTATTAATTTTAGATTTCAGAGTTTAGACTTTAGATTTTTTGAAGCTAGTTTCTCTTTTTGAGAATCTTTACTCTTTATTCTATTCTCTATATTCTTTATTCTATCTTCTAAATTTACTGCAATAATGCTTTCAACAACGTATCGGTATTATTTTCAAATTTTGTCCAATCTATTTTTCCTTTTGGATCGATTCCGTTAAAATATTTTTCAATATTTGTATAACCGTCACCGTTTGAATCCTTATTGGCGTCTGAAGCATCATTTGGATTTAAACCAAATTTCTTTTCCCAGGCATCCGGAATTCCATCATTATCAGCATCTTTATAGGCTTTTCCTTTATAATCCGGATATCCTCCAACCTGATTTGGATTGGTGATAATTCCTCTTTTATACGAATCAGCAGGTAATCTTCTTTTAATAAATTCCTTACCAATTGCATTTTCCAAACCATCTTTTACTTCAATTTTACCTGTGCGAACTTGTTTGATTACTCTTTCATCAACGGCATCTCTTTTTGGGAGCGTTGCTCCGGCATTATTCAAGACAAATTCATACGCTTCTTCTGCTTTCATAATTTTAATATCAGGCATCGAGAACGGTTTTGGCTGTTTGATCAGTTCCAAATATTCTTTTGTTTCTTCTGCCGACTGATCTTCTAATTGTACTCCGCCATTCCAGTTGTCTTTTGTTACTTCTGGAGAACCTACGATATAATTTCCGTCAACATAAGCTCTTCCATATGTTTTAGGTTTCATGTATCCAGATTCCGGTTTTAAAATTCTGTAACGAATTGGCTGATCTGTTGGCGTTATTGGTCCCGGTTTGAAATAATTATTGATGATGTTAAACATCGAACGATAATCACCTCCGTCCAAAGAACGATTCCACCAATTGAAAATCACATTATTCACAAAATTAAAATCACCATACATTCCGATAGAAGCATTTCTTGAAATATTATCTGCCCACAAGTTACGCATAAAAGTGCTGTTTAATCCGCCAATTGTGCTTCCGAAAGCGTGATTATAAGTATCTAAACCTTCAGACGAAATAGTGTTTTGAATGGTAATATTACAAGCTGGCAATTTTTCTAATTTCGATTTATCATTTGCCGCAAACTGATGTCTGTATAAGGAGATATTTTCGTCTAATCCCCAACTTACAGAACAGTGATCTACAATAATATTGCCAATTGGGTTTCCGCCAAGCGCATCGTCTCTGCGGGTAACATCTGTAGAACCTCTGCGAAAACGCATATGTCTGATAATTATGTCGTGTGTATCGATTTCTAAGGTTTCTCCTGCAATGCAAATTCCGTCACCGGGAGCAGTTTGTCCTGCAATAGTCACGTAAGGCGCACGCATGCTAATTCTGTTTTTTAACTGAATAATTCCGGAAACGTTGAATACAATTGTTCTTGCTCCAACGGCTTCACAAGCTTCTCTGAAAGTTCCTTTTCCGCTGTCTTCCAGACTAGTAACAACGAATATTTTTCCGCCTCTTCCTCCGGGTGTAAAAGCGCCACCGCCTTCGGCTCCCGGAAAAGCAGGAATATCGGCATGCACAAAATCTTTGGGATAAGAAGCCCACGGTAAATAAGGTCGGCCTAATTTGGCTTCAGCCTGAATAGTGTTATAATTGGCATTCCAGATTTCAGCTAATCTTTTTTCCTCATCAGCCAAAATTGCATCAGTTTTATCCTGAAGCGGTTTTGGAATTTGCGGATATTGTGCATATGCTGAAGTGAAGAAGGAACAAAATGAAATCATCATCATTGTTCTTTTTAGAATTCTATTTGGGGAAATATTTTGCATGAGAGTTGGTATGTAAAGTTTTATGGTATTCAGTTTCCGTTTTCAGTTTTCAGTCTCAGTAGACAATTAAAACTGAGACTGAAAACTGTTACTGCGACTGAAAACTCCCTGACTATTTATTTGCTTTTTCCTTTTCTCGTTCTTCAAGGCGTTTATGCCAATCGGCACTTTCTTTGTTTAAATCATAGCTTTCTTTAGACAAATAATTATTGATTCTTCCTTTGTATTTTCCAAACCAACCGTGTTTTTCTTTAGATGATCCTCCGTCCATTGCATGTTCTCTGGCTTCAACCAAAGCTTTATAGATATACTCTTTTTGTGCTTCAGTTAAATTGGGTAACATGTCGTTGTAACCTGCAACTGTAATTGGTAAAACACCATACGTCATTCCGTCTTTCACTTCGGTGATTTTGTCTTCTGATAATTCTTTGCCTAATTTTTTAAGGTAAGATTTGTGCAATTTGGCAATTGATTCGTCTGCTTTTGATTTTAGTTTATCAATCTTTTCGGTTTGTTTTTCTTTCGCTAAAGCGGAATTCTCTTTTATTTTTTTGATTTCGGCGTCTCTTCCATCCTGAATTTCGCTAAGATCTCTAAATTGCTGCGCAATAATTTCGGTTACTGCTTTTTCTTTTGCAGGGTTTGCCAACTCTAGTTTTACTACAATTTTTGAAGCTCTTTCGTTGGTTACTTTTATGTATTCGGGATCTAAATGTTGTTGTGCGATGCTGGTAAAGAAAACCAATACCATGATCAACAAGCTTATTTTTTTAATTGATTTCATTTTTAATAAATTATAAATTACCATCACTAAATCTGCTTGATCTGCTCAATCTGCGTGCTAAATTTTCTCACGCAGATTGGGCAAATTTAGGAGACTTTTTCTTTTTTAATCTTGTAGAGACTTTGTTAAAGTCTCGTTGTTATTTTTTAAATCTTTCCAGTCTACTTTTTTAGTTGGATCAATTCCGTTGATATAATCTTCTATGTTTGTATATCCGTCTCCATTTAAATCTCCTTTTGCATCAGATGGATCATTTGGATTCAAACCGTGTTTTTTCTCCCATTTGTCTGGCATACCATCCTTATCTGTATCAACATAAGGTTTTCCTTTGTATTCCGGATATCCGCCCACTTGAGAGATATCTGTAATGATTCCTTTTTTATAAGAATCCATCGGTAAACGTCTGTGTTCGAATTGGTAGAATTCTTTTTTCTCTAATCCTTTTGCATATTCAGGAACTCCTGTTTTTACGGTTCTTACAATTCTTTCGTCTACTTTATCCCTGATTGGTAAAGTTGCTCCAACATTTTTCAATACATATTCATATGCTTCATCAGCTTTCATGAAAGGATGAAACCAAGGCATTGGGAAAGGTCTGTCTGATTTCATTTTAGCAAAAAAATCTTTGGATTCGTCATACGTCATTAACTCGCCTTTTTTGTTTTCGATCTGAATTCCACCATCCCAGTTGTCTTTTGTTACTTTTTCGTTGTTGTTCACAATATTTCCGTTTACATACGCTCTTCCAAAAACCATATAAGATAATTTGCTTCTTCCTGATTCCGGTTTTAAAATTCTGTAACTAATGGGTTGCGTTAAATCTGTAACCGGTCCTGGTTTGTAAAAGTTATTGATGATGTTGTAGTTGGCTGTATAATCACCTCCATCTGTCGATCTGTTGTACCAGTTGAAAACCACATTGTTTGCAAAATTAAAAATTCCGTTCCATCCAATTGACGGATTTCTACCGGCATTATTTGCCCACATATTTCTAACAAAAGCGCAATTTTCTCCCCCTAGAGTACTTCCGAAAGCATGATTATAAGTGTCTAAGGCTTCACCAAATAAACTGTTTTGGATTGTGATATTTACAGTTGGTTTCTTTTCGTCCGGATAACCTGCGCCCGGGCTGTACATATGTCTGTAAATGGACATATTTTCGTCTAATCCCCAAGTTGCAGAAACGTGATCGATCATGATATTCCCAACAGGATTTCCTCCAATAGCATCATCTCGACGGCCTACGAAAGTTTCTCCTCTGCGGAAACGCATATGTCTGATAATTACATCATGAGTATCAATCCAAACGGATTCTCCGGCAATACAAATTCCGTCTCCGGGTGCAGTTTGACCTGCAATTGTAATATAAGGCGCTCGTATAATTAGCGGACTTTTGATTTTGATAATTCCGGCAACGTTGAATACAATGATTCTGGCTCCGCCTTTTTCGCAGGCTTCACGTAAAGTTCCAGGTCCGCGATCTTCAAGACTTGTAACGGTGTAAACATTACCACCACGACCTCCGTAAGTAAACATTCCTCCTCCTTCTGCTCCAGGAAAAGCAGGAATTTCTGCTTGTGGTAAATCATTTGGTCTTGATGCCCATGGGATATAAGGTTTGCCGTGTTTGGCTTCTTCTTCGATAATTACAAGTGCTTTTTCCCAGGCTTCGTCAGAAAGTTTTGAAGCTTCGTCTTTTATTGCCTTTTCCTGTTCCTGAACTTCTTTACTTAGTTTTGGATATTGGGCAAAACACTCGAAATTTCCCACGATAAAGAGAAATAGAATAAATAATACGGAATTTTTCATGTTAATTTTTAATTTTGGTAATTCTTTTTAAACAAATCACCTGTATTTTAGCAATACAGGTGATCGTTTTTATATGTTTTGATATTTTTTTATTCCTGATAATTTAAAGTTCCGCTACCACCGGTTGCGTCATTCCACCCTATCGTTTGCAATAACCATGTATTTTGGGTTAAGGCTGTATTATTTAATCCGCTTATATAATAATTAGGATTAAATTTAATTTTAACGGCAGCACCATTGAAGTTATCCATTGGTGTAACTAAAGATGTGCGTATAAAGTTATTGTTATAAAAAGTAGCCAAAGTTGCTAATTGCGCTGTGAAATTTGCAGCATCCGGATCTGCTACAACCGCTGTACGGGCGGCGGCTGAAATAGGATCTGTTTTTTCTGAAGCAGCTGTATTTTTATATTGCAAAAAGTTTCCTGTACGCTGAGTTCCGTTTATTGGTGCTAAACCTAATTTACTAACTGTACCGCCTGTTACGCCCGGAAGTGTTTCATTGTCATAAAGCATCCATCGCTGAACATCCCAATAGCGTTTTCCTTCGTAGGCAAGTTCTACTCTGCGCTCATATAATACGGCTTCGATAGCAGTATATTTATCTGTTAATGTGCCAATTCCGTAATTATTTGCAGATGGAATTCCAACACGGTTTCTAATTCTCCCCAAATACGCTAAAGTATTACCTGTTTGTCCTAAAGCGGCATAACATTCTGCAATATTCAATAATAATTCGGCATAGCGATATTCAAAGATATCAGTTCCTGAATACTGGAAATTTGTTGCATTAGTAGCGGTAAGATTTGTCATTTTTCGAACAAAAGCAGGACTTGAAGCTGAGCTATTTCCATCAGCAAATCCTATTTTACTTGCACCATCTACCCAGCGGTACGTCCATAATGCAGCTGTAGCATTTTCTTTGTATGCCCATCTCACACCTGAGAAAGCAAATGTTCTGTAAAATCTTGGATCACGATTTACAAAAAAGGTGAAATCATTATATCCGTTAGCAGCGGTTGGTCTTCTGCCATCTGCCAGCGGGAATAAATCGATCATTTCTTTTGGAGCTGGTGTTCCTCCGCCAGATCCACCCTGACCCTGCAAACGAATTGCTTTTTCCCAGGAATTATTTGTAGTTTGAGCTGTATTACCCGGACCACAAAATTGCACTGTGATTGCTTCCGGACAAAAAGCATTGTCTACAAGAAACATTTGTTCCCATTGTTTGGCATTACTTCCCACTAATCCGTAACCATCTGCTGTTAATTGCGCTTCTGCTTCTAATCCTGCTTTTAAAGCGGCATTCCAGCGATCATTTGATCCGTCCCAGTTTTTGTTGAACAAAGGGCTGGCAAAGGTTAATAGAACACGGGATTTTTGCGCCATAGCTGCACCTTTTGTAACACGACCGTAATTTGAACCTGCAGCAGCCCAGTTACCCGGTAATAAACTTGCTGCCATGTCCAGATCTTTTACGATTTGATCTACAACTTCAGCAACTTTTGCTCTTGGAAGCTGGATTGCAGGGTTATCTGCAGCAGCATCCTGAACTGTTGTTACAATAGGAACGCCTCCATAAGTACGCATTAAATCAAAATACTGAATAGCACGTAAATAATACATTTGCCCTTTTGCCTGATCTCGAAATGTTTTATCAAGAGTTGCTCCTTTTATATCAATATCTTCGAGTAAATTATTACATTCTCTTATTCTGTTATAAGGACTATTGACAATACCAGTTCCTATTTTTGCACCATAATACGCATTTGCATCTGCCGCATTGACAAGGGTTTTGTTAGGATTAATATAGTCCTGTGTTCCTCCCAACTCTTCAGTAAGTCTGGAATTTGTATCTGTATACAATCCCACTAATGTTGCTACAGGAGATTTATAAGCACTAAAAAATTCATAATACTGATTGTCTACATACGCTTGTGTACGTTCCTGACTTTGGTAGAAAGTATCATCATACGAACCGTAATTTTTTTTATCTTCCAGAAAGTCGTCACTACATGAAGCACCTAAAACAATTAAAAGTGTCAGGGCTATATATCTGTTAATTTTTGTTTTCATAATTGTCATCGAATTTTAATTAGAATGATATGTTGAAATTAAACGACCACGTTCTAAGTGTAGGATATCCCACAGAAGAATTGTCATACATATTGCGATAATGATCCGGATATGGGTTGTATAAATCCCAAAGATTATTACCTGTTAATCCTAATGTTATGCTTGCTATTTTAGTATCTGCAAAAACTTTTTTAGGGATATCATATCCTATACTTAAATTTCTGACAAAGCATCTAAAAGTGTTCAATTGCCAAAAATCAGAAGGGCTTGATATATTCGACCATTGTGCCAGGTTAGGATATTTTCCGTTAGGATTATCAGCTCCGTACATATCATTCCAGAATGTTTCATGCGACCACATACTTGCCGCAGACGAAGTTCCTTGTTGTACTAAATCTACAAAAGTTGCACCACCCCATGAAGTTGAAATTTGAGTTCTTAAATAAAATCCTTTTGCTTTAAAACCTAAATTTGTTGTAAACCCATACGTTCTGCTGCTATTGGCTAATTTTATATAATCATTCTCTTTCATAATCTGACCGTCTGGTGCTCCTAAAGTTCCGTCAGGATTAAGTTGTCCTGCAACATCCTGATACGCTAAAGATCCTTTTGAAATTCCTGATGGAGCATTGATGTCAAAATATCTTGGTACAGTTCCTGCGGCTGTTGCACGCTCTGTTAAATACGCCCAATAGTTAGCAATATCTGCATCTGTACGTAAAATACCATCACCTGTAGAAGTTCCTTTCCAGGTGGCAAATCCCCATACCGGATTAAATCCTACTGACTGTCCTTCTCTTGTTGCATTATTAGAGGGAGCGACAATGGCCTGTGTTGGATATTTTTTAACTTCATTATCAGCATAGCTAAAGTTAATTCCTATATCATAACTAACGTCACTTTTTATTTTATCACTCCAGTTTAAGCTAAACTCAGCTCCCCATGCATCTACTGCAGCATAATTTTGTTCTGCAAAAGCACCTCCAATAGAAATTGGCACACCTGCAGCACTACTCATATCTGTTAACATATTTGTAGTTTTATCATAATAGAAATCTGCTGTAAAGTTCAATCTGTTTTTAAGCACATTTAAGTCAAAACCAAGGTTGTTTTTAACCGTTGTATCCCATGTTGCATCTCGGTTTGGGTTAACTCTGGGCGTCAAACCCGAAGCATTGGTTCCTCCATTTGAACCAAATTGGAAGCCTTTGTCAACGATGACATCATAAAACTGAACCCATTTCCAAGGCTGAAGGTTATCTTTTCCGGTTTTACCAATAGAATAACGAACTTTAAAGAAATCAACCCATGATACATTTCTTGAAAACCATTCTTCTTTAGATACTACCCAACCCAATTGAAGCGATGGAAAATAGCCCCAGTAATGCTCCGGAGCAAACTTTGTAGATGCATCACTACGGAAAAGAAATTGTGCCAGATATTTTGATTTATAACTATAATTAATACGTCCGAAATAGGAAAGTGTTCCTCCCTCTACTTTAGATGCCAGACTGTTAGCCTGATTTAAAGTTCCAGCTGTAGCAGCACTTCCTAAATAATCTTTTGATGTGTTTTCAAAAGCCAGACGTGTAGTCGTATTGTAGATTTCAGATGCCTCACCACCAACCATTGCACCAATTTGATGATTCCCAAAAGTTCTGTCGTAATTGATCATAAAGTCACCCTGGGTACTTTTACTGTCACTATTATTATAATAAACTCTTGAGTTTCTTACGTTAGTTTCTAAAAGATAATCCCCCTGAGGATTTGTATTCAGATTATAAAAACTTGGATCAGCTGCGCTTGCAAGGTGATTGTCCTGTGTTTCATAATTTCTGATTCTTACCAAGTCATAAGGCAATTGAATTTGCTCTGTATAATTAGAACTTTGTGTTCTTGAATAGGTAACTTTAGCAGAAAGTCCTTTTACAGCAGCTACTTTATAGTTCAACGAAGCATTTACGTTAGTCGAATTGTCATCACTAATTTGATGTGAACCATTATTTAAATTGGCAAAATAGTTCCATCCTGCGATTGTATTATTTGCATTTGCACTTCCTAAGTTTTTATTTGAATTAGGAAATGGCGATACATAATATTGCTGACCTCCAATAGTTGTTTGCCAAGGCACATGTTGCGGCATATGTAATAGGAACCCATAATCAGCCTGTTCTCCACCAGAAGCAGAGGCAAAACTACCATCACTAATATTTGCCGATGCCTTACTAAAAGTTTTATCGATAGTGCCTGAAGTTCCAGAAATGGAAGCAGATAACTCTAAATTTTTTGCGATTTTAGCATTAAGTCCGGTACGATAATTCCATTTATCATATTTTTGATATCCTAAATTCGCATCCTGAGTAAGGTAAGTTGCTCCTGCAAAATAGGTTATATCTTCACTACCTCCACTTATATTAAATGAATGTTTTTGCTGAATAGCCGGTTTCCAGGCTTCCTCTAACCAATCGTTATTGAGTCCTTTCATTTGTTCCAATTCTGCAGCAGAATACAATTTAATTGGATCAATAGTAGGAGTTTGATTGAGCAAGAATCTATTACTGAAAACGCCAAACTCGTAAGCATTCATTACTTTACTATGGCTAACAGCATCATTTACTGCAAATTGACTGTTATAAGAAAACTTTGCTTTACCCGTTTTTCCTCTTTTTGTTTTTACAACGATTGCACCTTGCGAAGCACGAGCTCCGTAAATTGCAGCAGAAGCATCTTTTAGTACAGTTATACTTTCAATTTCTGAAGGATCTAATCTGTTAAACTGTTCCAATGTAGGTTTTCCATTCGTAGGATCCACCTGAATCATATCGTCAATAATAACTAAAGGTATTGTTGAATTTCCATCTTTTGAAAAACCAAAAGATTGACGAATTTGAATATTTGAAGCTTCTCCAGGACGTCCTGAACCTCCAGAAACAGAAAGCCCCGGAACTAATCCTTTTAAGGCATCGGATAAATTAGTTACAGGCAGATCCATTAAATCATCTGGCTTAATAGTAGCAATTGCACCTGTAAGTTCTCTTTTTCTCTGAGTTCCATAACCTACAACTACGATATTATCCAGTTGATTTGAATCTTCGGCTAATTTTGCATCAACAACGTTACGACCGTTTAATGGAAGTTCACTTTTTTTCATTCCGATAAAAGAAAATACTAAAGTTGCTCCACTTTTTACTTTAATTTGATACTTTCCGTTGAAATCTGTTGTAACACCATTTTTGCTGGATTTCTCCGTTACGTTTACACCTGGTAATGGACTTCCAAAATTATCCGTTACAGTTCCTGATACTGACACAATAGTTTGAGTGGTTGAGTTCTGAGCATAACTCATAACAGTCATTAATGCAAACAAAAGAAAACTACATCTTTTTATAAGTGCTTGTTTCATAAATGTTTTTGTTTTGGTTAGGTTAGTAATATAAGTGTTAGTCATGTTTAATGTGGTTCTAAAACATCAACAAAATTTAAAGTAAACTTAAATTATTTATTAAATGTTAAATACACATTTATTAATCTTGATCCAAAAATATAACGATTGCGTATTACAACCGTCCTGTGCTATCCTGCTTCAATAGTATTATGCTAAAAAATTACACTTAAAAAAACAATATTAATAAAAATATGAAAGAAAAAATATATGTATCAGAAAAAATGAAGAATAACATTGAGTATAATCCAATACAAAAGTGCTTTTTTATAAAAAAAAGATAAAAAATAAGTAAAACCAATTCTACACTGTTTTATTCGCAAAATGTTCAAGTTGTATATTGATACATAATCATTTAAAGATGATGCCGTAAGTTGACAAGATTTACTTTTTGATGTAAAAACTACACTTATTAATTCATAAAATACGCACAACATATCTTAAAACTAAAGATAAAAGCTTACGAAACATTTTAAAAAAAATATATTTTTTTAAACGTAAATTCTGACCAAATGTTTTTTTTCCTAAACCTTGAAACTAAATTCTTGTATTTTGTTTAATGGTAAAAAGTTTTTTAATTATTAAAAGAATAAAAATAAACTAAGAAACTACAATTTTTTCATGGCATTAAACACTAACCTTGCTACTTCAGTTCCTCCGGCGGTTTGAAAATGTGTATTATCTTTTTGTCCATCAGGATAAGCCTCAAATTTGCCTGCTTCAAAATTCATAAAGTAATTTGTGGTAACAAAATCCTGTCCTTTTAAGGAAAAGAATTCCATAGATAATTCGTTTAAATCGATCAATTTTACGTTTAATTCCTTTGCTACATCTTTAACCGCTTGCGGATATTCGCCATGAACATTTGATAGTTTGCCCTCTTTCCATGGATAATTTCTCGCCACCGGAGTCATCAAGATTGGTATTGCACCTTTTTCTTTGGTTTGATTGCTAAAAAGACGCAAAAATTCTTTGTAACCTTCAATGTTTACATAACGCTCCGTTTTTTCTACCGATGCATCGTTATGTCCAAATTGCATCATTACGATATCACCTTTTTTAAGCGAATTATAAACCGAAGCCCAACGTCCTTCCTGAAAAAAAGTTCTGGTACTTCTTCCTCCTTTCGCCCTGTCATCAATTTTAACTTCAGTAGCATTTCCTAAAATAGATGCGACCTGTTTCAAACTGTCCTTCTTAAAAAAAGAGGGAAACATTTGCCCCCAGCCCACTTGCGGAAACTTTTTAGTTGGATAATTTTCCTCTAACGAATAATCTGCAACTGTCGAATCACCAATCAGATAAATTGTGGTCACTTTTGATTTAAAACTAAAAGCACTTAAAACCAATATTGAAATTAAAGTGAGTGAGAAAATTTTATATTTATTCATAGCATTTAGATTTTATTTATTTGGATTCCAGCCATTAAGAACCAATTCTATTTTATATTTTTTCAGGTCATCTTTTTTTAATTGATGCGACCAGGCCACTCTTTGAGATATATTTTTGGCACCTGGGCCTTTGCTTCCGTATTCTGCATAATAAGCCGTTTTGTCTTTATCAGGAAATCTGGTATCAATCCATGCGTTCCATCCTTCTGGTATGATATGCGAACCCATTTCAGTATTGATAAAAACAGTCTGAGCATATGGTCGCCATGGTCTGCCTAGAAAAACTTTATCAACTGTGCTGTCTTTTGCAGTCAATTTGCAATCCACAAATACAAAACCATATTTATCTGCCTGCACCGTCGAAGCGGCAGTAATATAGGAATTGGTTAAACTTTCGATCGTACATTTATAAAAATAAGCGATCGACGAGCCAAAAATAAAATCAGTTGTCCCGTTGATAAAACAGTTTTCAAAATAAGCCCTGACACTATCTTTTGACAAATAAAGCGTATCCTGATTGCCTAAAATAGCACAATTTTTCACGATAATACGATCGGCTTTAATGTTCAAAGCCACTGCCTGTCCTACTCTTCCGGCAGTATTTTGTACTGTAAGATTTTCTAAAGTACAATTATCTCCCTCAATTAAAAATGAATAAGAAGTCGAAGTTCCAAAAGCTGTTTTGCCAGCCGGATCAGCTTCTCTTAACGGTTTTCCGGAATAATCATCATAAGAAATTATTGTTTTATCTCTGTCAATTCCCTTCAGTGTAATGTTGGTTTTTGATGAAGGAATCACTAGTTTTTCCACATAAATTCCGGGTTTAATGGTAATGATGACACGTTTATCTGAGTTATCTTTTACATTGTTTACCGCCTCCTGAATCGTTTTAAAATTACCGGAACCGTCTTGCGCAACCGTTAATTCGAACTTATTATCAATAGTTTGCGCGGACAAAAATGTCGTTGCCAATAAAAATAAGCTTAGAATATATTTCATTATTTTTTAATTTTAATTATTGCCTTTTTTTTGTCATCTTGACGAAGGAGAAACTAACTTATTCCCTTTTTAATGCGACATCCAAACGGTCATTTCACCTTTGCCTTTATTTCCCCATGCAAAATACGGAATTAGTTTTACGCTGTATTCTTTTGTTTTTTTATCTGATAATGGTTTGTATAATTTTTTATTCCAGGCATTATCATCACTAATAAATGAAGTTGCAGTAATACTCAATAATTTTCTACTATCTAATTCAATAAAAGCTGTTGTGAATATAGAATTGACATTTAAAATAACATCATTTACACTTGTATTTGCCGGAAGTTCATTCGATTCTAAGCAATATACGATTGGACCTCTTTTTACGGCAACCTGATTTTTCACTTCTTCCACTAACGGATTGGCTTGCATTAATTCGATTTTCATCGGAATATCCAATTCTATAACATCTCCTTTTTTCCATTTCCGGTTTATTTTCAAATAAGAAGAAGCTTCAACCTTATCATTAATTTTTTTTGTATTGATTGTAACTGTTGCGTTTTCACTCCATCCCGGAATTCTTAAAAAAAATGCCTGATCTTGTTTTGGGGCTTTTACAATTTTTAATACAATTTTCCCGTCCCACGGATAATTGGTTTGTTGCTCAACTTCAAGAACTTCTCCGTTTAATGTTTTAGTTTTTAAAGTATTGCTTCCGTATAAATTGACATACAATCCTTCTTTGGAAAGATTATAAGCATAATTTCCAATTTCAGCTACGGTTCTGGTGACATTTGGCGCACAGCAATTCGATAATTTTATATAACCCTCACGCTCATTTCCCCATCGTTGTTGAAAAGGCAAATCATCAGAAACATTCAACGGATTGTTGTAACAAAATTTATCTCCCTGAAGGTTAACGCCTGATAAAACGCTGTTGTACAAAGCTAGTTCTACAATATCTGCATATTTGGCGTCTCCGGTAATTTGCAGCATTCTCCAATTCCATAAAACATTTCCAATATTGGCGCAGGTTTCGGTGTGAGCCGTCGCATTCGGCAATTGAAAAGGACGTCCGTAAGCCTGATGAATTTTCTGAACCACAGTTGGGTCGTAAGAAGTTCCGTCTGGCGAAACACCATCGTACAAAGCACCGCAAGCTCCGGTAATGTACATTTTGCGGTATGTTACATCCTCCCAAATCGATTCAAGATTGTCCAGTAATTTCTTTTCTCCGGTTTCTTCATATAAATCTGCAACTCCGGCGTATAAGTAATTTGCTCTAACAGCGTGACCCATTGCCGTGGTTTGCTGTCTAAACGGAATTCTGTCCTGATTATCATCTGTTCCGTCGTTTGTGGTTCCTCTAATATCAATAAGATTATTGGCTAATTCTAAGTATTTTGGATTCTTGGTGGTTCGGTACATTTCAACAATTCCCATATAATGGGATGGACAAATAGCATTTCGAGCCAGTTCAGGTGAAGCTTTTTTATAAAAATCATACAAATAATCGGCAACTCCTTTTGCAATATCCAGAAAATTGGTTTTTCCGGTGGCACGATAATGTACGCAGGCAGCGGTCATCAAATGTCCCATATTGTATTTCTCAAAACCCAATTGTTTTTTTACTTCTTCCGGTCCCAAAGTTCCCCAGCGTTCGTCGATTAAAACCGGCGTATGAATATAACCGTCTTTGCGTTGTACTTTCGCAAAAAGTGCGATAGCTTTATCCATTTCGACATCTAGTTTTTTGTCTTTTGTTACGGCATAAGTTGCTGCCATTCCTTCAAAAATTTTGTAAAAATCGCCATCATGGAAAGAAGGTCCGCTAAATTTTCCTTTCATCAAACCTGCTGCAATTTCGAAATTTTTATAAGCGTGCGAAATGGTATCGTTATGATACAAATCCCACATATACGGAAGTGTGTTTTTGGTTTCAACATCAAATTGTTCTTTCCAGAAACCATTTGTCCATTTTACATCTTCAAGACCTACACTTTGCAATTTAGAATAGGGACTGTTTGAATTGGCTACTAAACCTTTATTCTGTGCCATAATCACAGTTGAAAAAAGTATCGTTGATAATAGTATGACTTGCTTTTTCATTTTGATGATTTTTTGTTGTGATGATTTGTACGAGGATGACGAGGATTGCTAAAGCAAAACGCGGATTATCGCGGATTTTTTATCTGCTTGATCTGCTCAATTTGCGTGAAAAAATCAGCACGCAGATTTTGCAGACTGAGCAGATTTTTTCTTTCCACGAATTTCACAAATTTGCACTAATTTTTTTTTGATGAAATAGTCCAAAAAAAAATAATTCGCGAAGATTCGTGCAATTCGTGGCAAACCTTTTTTACCTGACAAAGAATTACTATTTATAATAAAATCTGTGCTAATCAGTTTAACCCGTATAATCTGTGGGCAATTTTTTACTTCACAAAGAAATTTATGGTTCGGTTCATTGAATCTCCATCGGCATCTTTTACTGTTAGTACAAAGGATGCAAATCCTGGTTCTATTGCTGTAAACTGAATCTCTTTTCCTTTTAAAACTACTTTTCCATTTTTAAGATCCGAGAAATTGTAAACCGGTTTATTCTCATATCCTTTGAAATAATCAGCTGCCGAAAGTACCGCCTTATCTCCCGAATTAATAAAGAAATGTGGCTGTGCCATCCAGTCTAAATAATTGTCCAGTTGCGTAAAACCATCTTTATCAGTGTCAGAATTGGCGTCAGAGAAATCTCCTGCTTTAGAATTTTCATTTAAACCAAACGCTTTTTCCCACCAGTTTGGTAATCCGTCATGATCTGTATCAAAATCTGCCGGACGGGTTTCTGTGGCAAAATCAGGCCATCCGCCTGCGTCTTGCTCGTTATCGATCATTCCGCCTAAACCGCTTTTGCTTCCTTTATAGGTAAAAGTTCCTTTTAAGGTTTCATCGACAATTCGATTATCGTGTTTATCAAAAAAAGGCTGATTGGCACCAACATCTGAAAGTACATTTTTATATGCCGCTTTCGCCGATTGTGTTTCAACATATGATTCAAAAAATGGTTTGTCAACAAAAGTTTCATATTCCACTATTTCCTTATTTGAAACCGTCATTTTTCTGCCTTTTTCCTGAGATTTTTCATCAAAATAACCCGGCATTACATTTCCGTTAAAATAATAACGCTGCATTCCTTTCCCAACTCCTTCATGTTGTGCATTTAAGGCAACAAAAATATCTGTAGAAGCTCCCGGTTTGTAAAAATTATTGACAAAATTTACTTCATTAGCTCCGCCATCTGTCGTGCGATGTCCCCAGTTATAAACTACATTATTGGTAATATCTACTTTACCGGAATAAAATCCGTCTCCGTTTAAACCACCGCCAATACTCCAGTTGCGACCGTAATTATGCGCCAGTAAATTGTGGTGAAAACTACCAATATCACCGCCAATTGTTGCCGCATATCCGTGCATTTTTCCTGCTTCGTACTTATCATGTCCCGCCACGTTTAAAGCTTCAGAAATTAAAGTGCGCTGTAACGTGATATGATGCGCGCCACGAGAACTAAATGATTCATCGATTGTCCAGCTTATCGAGCAATGATCGATTATGCTGTAATTTGCTCCCGTTAATCCCATTCCGTCAAAAGTAGTTCCGCCGCCAATTCTTACTTTTAAAAACCGAACCACACCATCATTTCCGGTAAGTCCAATTGGGGCTCTGCTCAATGTAATTCCTTCTCCCGGAGCAGTTTGTCCGGCAATCGTGATATAAGGCTGATTGACCACTAATCTTGATGCCAGTTTAATATTTCCCGATACATTAAACACAATCGTTCTTGGACCAATTTGCTGATTTACAGCATCTCGCAAACTCCCGGGACCATCATCGTTTAAATTTGTTACTTCAATAACTTTTCCTCCACGTCCTCCAACTGCAAAACGTCCGTAACCTTCAGCTCCTGGAAAAGCCAATTGCGCCGGTTTAAACGACCAGACATTTCCTAAAGTCACATCGCCTTTTGCATCAACTTCGTCAATACGCCAGTAATAGGTTGAGCCGCTGTATAAATCCGAAAGAGGAAATGATCTTTCTGTCAATTTTCCTTTAAATTCTTTCGAAGCTTCCGTTGCGTTTCCAACCGCTGCTGCATCTTCCCCAAAATACAATTTATGCGTTACTGCATTTTTTGAAGCATCCCATTTTAAAACTGAATTTTTCTCTGTCACAAAATGTTCGTCGCCATTTTTAGGTTCCGGTGAACGCGCCTGATTCATTAAATTGGGTGTATCAATTTCGAAACCGTTAATCACAATTTGTTTTACAACATCAGGATTTGTTACTGGATCAATTTCAAACCGAATAACTACATCTTTACCTTTTACGGCATTAAAACTGAGATACACCATTGCTGCATCGATCTTAGCATTTGCTCTTTGAGTTGCATTTACGGTTTCTGCCAACTTTCCGTTGATGTAAATTTTTATGGGAGAAAATGTTTTTCCTGTAATAACATCAAAAGCATTGTGAAAAGTTAAAAGCGTATGTTTTCCTGCTTTCAGTCCGCTTATTTTTAGTTCTAAATTTTCAGCTGTAACCAAACCATCACTTCCTAATCTGTTATAAAAAGGCGCATTCATCCCAACTTTATACCATTTTGAAGTAAAGTTTCCTTTGAGTTTAAAAGTTACATTATTGAAGGTTTTCTCGGCTTCTTTTGCGTCGTTGATTACCCACGAATCGTAATTAGGATCGTGAACTTCTTCTAATCTTCTTTGAAAAAAATCAAAATCAACTTTTACGATTTGTTTTTCCGTTGATTGTGCTTGTCCGTTTGCGGCAAAAAGTAATGCCAAAGCAAATGAACTAAATAATTTTTTGGTCATGTTTTTTTATTTTAATTGTATTTTTTCTTCTTCTGATCTATTCAGAAGATTGATTATATTTTTTTTTCTTTCTTCGGGAGTTACCTTCAAAATTTTCAATTCGCCATTTATAAGTTCTGCTTCAACAGTTGTATTCTGTTTTGCATGTAATTTAAAATGTACATTCCAGTCTTTTGGCCAGGCGGGAAAAAGATAAATTTTACCATCAGATTCCTGTAACAACATTTCCTGCATACCAATCATTCCTGCTCCTCCCCAATTATGATCCGGAACCCAATCGAAACCCGGACCCCAAAATGCGGGAAATCGTCGTCCGGAATCACTCATTTTTAATAAATTGTATTTTGCGGCTTCTTCAGTTAAACCTAATCTTGCGGCAAAAATATTGTCTTGTTTCCAGCCAATATGACTTCTGAATTTTATGGCATCCGTATCGTATTTCCAGGTATTCAAAGCGGTTTCTAAATCTGGTTTTCCAACGCCGAAAATTCCCCACGGATAAACCGGATACAATTGCGGCACTTCAGAATTATTAATTCTTTCCCACGATTTTGCCGGAACTAGTACTTTTCGATTCTCGATTGTACCAAAATTTAAAGGCGGAATTCTGGTTTGAAAACCTTTTAAATATTCCAGTTCTTCTTTTGATAATTGTTCCGTAGAAAGGTTTAAAAGATCTCTTGCAATTATAGTTAAAGCCGAAATCGTACTATTAGAATTATTCGCCATTTTATAGGTTTCGGCACCTGAACCCGGAAATAAAATTAATTTTCCATTTCCGTCCAACGCTTTTCTGCCTCTTTGTTTTGCCAAATATTGATAATGTTCATCAAAAAAACGAAGACAACTAATAATGAATTGATTGTATTTCTGAATGTCTTCTCCGGCATATTCTTTCTGTTGCAGCATCATTTGGCAGAATTCAAATACCGTGTCCCATTGATATTCAAGCCATGCATTATATTCCATTCCCGGATCGTAATCCGCGGGACGTTTCCAATCGTATTCGGCAGGATTTGGTAAACCAAAATTTTCCAATTGTTCTGTAAATGATGCGCCGTTGTGATTCCAATACACTTTACTTCTTAATTCGGCGTTTTTCTGAAGACTTAAATAATAATCCAATTGCGATTTCATCATATCAAAATCACCGCTTTTGACCATCGGAAAATAAACCAATCGCTGGTTTTGCGCCGTCATTGTTCCGCCACCCCAATTCCTGAAATCGGGTGTAAAATTTAAATCGGGGTTCGTAAAAACCGGATCAACCGTAAATAATCCGCCATTGAATTTTGTTGGATATTTTCCGTACGCATTACAGCCTAACATATAACGAAACAATTGATAATTTTGTCCGATTTGGTAAACCGAATCCTTCTCAATCGATTGATTTTTTTGCGTAAAAATAAAACTGCGGTTCCAGAAATCATTCCACCATTTTATGGTATTTTTTTCTGCTTGTTTTGAAGTATTTTTATTTGATGCAATTTGATTTTTAAGATCTTTATTCCAAACCTCTACATCAGATTGACCTGTATTTAAATAGATTTCTAAAGATTGTTTCTTTGAAGGTTTTATACTCGAAATTGAATGCCCTTTAAAATCAGTATTTTGATATTTACCTTCATAAGTTCCATCAGATTTCATATTAGTTCCCTGCATATAACCTCCAAAAGTCAAATTTGCCAAAGGATTTAGCATTTGATCACTTACCGATTCCATTTTTTGCTGTTTTACCGCAACATCAAAAACGGTTTGTTCTCTGTTTCTATGATAGAATTTCACTCCATTATTCTCAAAAGAAACGGAATCTTTATAGGTAATAATTTCACCTTGCGGAGCCCATTTATAAGAATTGGCATTGTTTGCTTTTCCTTTTGAATCCCGATTTTTATAACGCCAACTTTCATAAGAAGCTGTCATTTTCAAAGCTGTTTTACTTTCTAAATCGAAATGAATTACAGGTTTAAAAACATCCACCCAAAGTTTGATTTTGGTATTATTTTGAGCAATCGAAATATAACCGTCTTTTAAAACCAATTCCTGTTTAAAACCTTCGTTATCCTTAAACGGATTTGGTGTTAAGGTAACTTTTACGCGGCCTAATTTCATTAACGTATTATGTTCATCAAAAGTGCCGCTTCTGGAAAAATAAAAATACAAATCTCCTTTTTCTACCCAAACATTCAATCCAATATCGCCGCCACCCAACGGCATTGATTCTGATGCATTATTGCTTTGTGTATTCCAGATTTGATTGTAATTTTCAAGCACAGGGATTTGCGCTTTCGCGAAAAGCGTAATGAAAAGAAATAATATGTAAATTGTTTTTTTCAAGTTTATTATTTTGTTTGTTTCATTTTCAATACCTAGTTTGTCATTTCGACAGAGGAGAAATCTTCGCAAGTAGCTCCGCAACGAAAATCCAATCTTTGTCGAGTTTCTTGCGAAGATTTCTCCTTTCGTCGAAATGACAAAACTCCCCACATTGTTAGACCTGTAAGGTCTAAAATCCCTAAAACTTATATCTTCTAAAGACTTCAGCAAACACCAAGCTTAAATGACCTTATATCACTTAGATGGTAAAAAAACCTACCACTCATCCGTTCTAAATGACGAAACCGGCAAACCGCCCGCGCTAAACAATTCTGCTTTAGCAAAGTCTTTCCATAAATATCGTACTGCAACTGGTTTCGCTACTTTATCAGAAGTTAAAACCACCGATTTTCTTCTTACTACGGTCTTCGCCGGATAAAAAACTTTGTCTTCTCCCGCTAATTCAAAACCTAAAACCTCTTTATCATAAGATGTAATTCCGTTGGCAACATCATCAAAAGAAACGGTTACCGAACTGTCTTTTATTTCCATTGATTTATATTTCGGGCTCTCGAATTCGAAACCTTCAATTCCGTAAGTTCTTGCCAAAGCCTGAAAAGCCAATCGGTTTCCGCCTTTTTCCTTGTCCATTGGGTGAATGCTGTTTTCTTCGCCCACATCCATCAAAACTGCCATTCCTGAATTCGGAATTTCTTTTGAAGCTTTCAATTGTGCTTCTCTTAAATAAGCCGAATTGTACTTTTCCAGATAATCTTTTGGATGAAATGATGCATAATTAAACGGCGCAATCTGAGCGTAATAAAAAGGGAAATCGCCTTGTTTCCACAAAGTTCTCCAACTGCTTACCATCTTTTTCATTAAAGCTGCGTATTCTGAAGCTCTCTCGTAATTTGATTCTCCCTGATACCAAATACAACCTTTGATTCCGT
Source organism: Flavobacterium sp. FlaQc-47 (assembly GCF_044006475.1). Classification (NCBI taxonomy): domain Bacteria; kingdom Pseudomonadati; phylum Bacteroidota; class Flavobacteriia; order Flavobacteriales; family Flavobacteriaceae; genus Flavobacterium; species Flavobacterium sp. FlaQc-47. The sequence goes on from NZ_JBIPCQ010000006.1 coordinate 140,125, forward strand.
AACCAATTACAGGCGAAAGCATTCCGTTAAATAAAGTTGTCGGAACACGATTTGGATCTTTTGCCAATTCTTCTTTTGTGGTTGGAATTTTAGCACTTGCAAAATCTTTCAGCATTTCCTGATTCATCCACGCTTCCATGCTTGAACCTCCATACGAAACATGAATCAACCCAACCGGAACATCTAAAACTTCCTGTAAAAGCGAACCAAAATACCAGGCCGTGGCACTAAAATTTGAAGTTGATTTTGGCGAAGCCATTTCCCATTTTCCTTCAAAATCAGTTAAAGGTTCTAAAACCGTTGCACGCGGAATCGTAATTAATCGAATGTTTTTATTGGTTGATCTTACAATGATTTCGTTTCCGTTTTTCACGGGCTGACCCTGAAAACCCTTCAAAGGCATTTCCATATTTGATTGTCCTGAACACAACCAAACTTCGCCAATCAAGACATTTTTTACGATTACTTTTTCTGTTCCTTCAACAACTTCAATTGTAAATGGTCCGCCAAAAGAGGGTGTTTGTAAATCTGTTTTCCATTTTCCGGAATTATCTGCTTTGGTTTTATAGATCTTAGAATCCCATGACGTTTTAATCACAACATTGGCATTCTTTTCTGCCCAACCCCACATTGGCGCATTCGACTTTTGCTGCAGCATCATATTATCGGTAAATAAAGCCGGCAATTTGATTTTTGCATTGATTTGGAAACTTGCTAAAAACAAGAAAACCACAACTATATATTCTTTTAAATTTTTCATTCTTTTTTATTTTTAATCTATATCTAACGGGGAAATCCCGACGCTGCTATACTAATCGTTCATCGGGTTAAAACCCGACGCTACAATATGAATCGTTCCTCCGGAACTTTTACGTTACGCAAAAGAACCATCGGCTCGAACCATATTGTAGGGCTGGACTTTAGTCCAGTCTACAAGGCACATTATTTTTCTTTAACGATCTTAACCGGCCCTAACAATCCGGCTTTTAATAAAATCCCTTCTTGTAATCTAAACGGTGCTGTTGTCCAAGTTAACCTTTCTTCTTTTGGTAATTTATCATCACCAATTAATCGGTTTGCCCAGGTATTTGTGATTTTAATTTCTATCGTGTTTTTTCCTTTTTTTAAGGCTTCAGAAATAGCTGTTTTGTATGGAAATGTCCAGATTGTTCCGCAGTTTTTTCCATTAATACTAACTTCTGCAATATTTGCAATTATTCCTAAATCAAGCCACAATTTCTCATTAATTTTTCCTTTCCAGATAAAATCTTTTTTATAGATAACTGTTCCTGAATAATATTTAATTTTTTCTTCAGATGAAGTACTCCAATCAAACAATTTATCTGTTTTTACAATTTCTTTTGGTCCGTGAAATTCAGGATTGAATTGTAATTCCCAGTTTTCATCTAAAGTTTGAACGGTTTCTACTTCAGCATAATTTTGTTTTTTATCCGAAATAGTTTCTTTAGTTTCTTCTTTAAAAATGATAAAACAAGATTCGTTTGCCTCTAGTGTAATCGGAATAATAGTTCTTCCGTTTTCGATTTTCCAATCTGATAAAACATTAGTTTCGTCGGTTACAGGATTATACAATTCCGGTATTTTTCCGCTTATGCGAAAGGAAACCTCAACATTTCTTTTTTCTTCTTTTTGATTCGAAAGAAAATAGATTTCTTCTTCATTAGATTTTCTGTGTGTCCATGCAATTGTTTCTGAATCGGCTCTGTTTAATTTCGGAAGATAAACATCTTGTTCGATACCGATTAACGTGAAATCATTTCCTAAATACGGCAATTTAATTACAATTCCTTTTCCGATTTTCCAGGTTGATGAATTAGCATTATTTGTCCAAATTTCATCAATCACATTCTGCCATTTTTTGTGATTTTCCAGAGATTGCATTCCCGGTTGTAAATCCGGTTTTTCATCAATAAAAATAGTGGCTCCGTTTTTTAGTAGTTCAAATATTTTTTCGGCTGCAGCCAAAGAAATCATTTTATTGGGTGCCATTTTATGACTTCCGGGAAACAATAAAGCGCCGTATTCAATTCCGCCACCAAAAGATACTTTTCCGTTTTCGACTTTGGCATTATTGACAAAAACATCGGCGTTAAAAGAATCGTATTGATAACCGTTTAATGGATTTATCCATTGCGACAAATCGGTATTATTTTTAGAATACGTAACTTCTTTAGGCATTTTTGTCGTTGGCTGACCTTCATTTTCTAAACGTAATTTCTCGCTTTCGATTCTTTCCTTTCCAAAAACATTCGGAATAAAAGGCACTAAACGATCCGGCACAAAAGAGCGTGAAGGAAAATCTTCGCCAATAAAAACCGCTAAATCAATAACCGGTTTTCCTTTTTGTAATTGAAACTGCACTCTTTCGCAATATTCAAACCATGCTTTTCCGGGTTTCCACCAGGTTTGGTCTCTTTGGAAAAAAGTTCCGATATCGTCCAGAGTCATTCCCGGTTTTCTATCCTTCCACGGATTATGTACAAAAACGTGGTAAAACAATCGGTTTATTCCTAAAGCATAATTTCGGTCTGCCAGCGTTTTTAAATTTCCCGGATGCTCGTCCCAATCCATTCGTAAAGCGGTAAAAGATTCTGCCTGAATAATATCTTTTCCGTAAATATGTCCGCCGGAAATGGCATCGATTATATCAAAAGGTTTATCGTGCGTTGGGCTTTTTAGCCAAAATTCTCCACCTGGATAATCGACATATTTAAAATGCAGTAATGCATCACTCATCATTGTTGGCGCCACATTTTCTGAACTTAACTTGACATTGTTTTCTTTGGCAATTTGAGCAACTGTTCCGTAGAAATTATCAGCAACCAATTCGGCAATTGTTTTGCGTACATCGTATAAAACTTTCTCTGAAACATCAGCACTTTCAATTGGAATTCCTGCCATAACTGGCAAATAATCTACCAAATTATAACCGCGTCTCTTTTGAAATTCGGCCTGAAAAACCGAAGACCAGTTTTGGCTTCCGCATTCCCAGCTATCAAAATGTAAAATTTCTAACGTTTTTGCAGCCAAATCAGGTCCGATAGTACGAACCATTTCTCCAAACCAATGATCGAGCTGAAAACGAATTAACTCGGGATTAAACTTATCAACTTCTAAACCTTTTCCGGCTCCGCCCGTAGCATTTTCATGTCCGGTCGAAGTATGTCCCATTCGGATAATCTTCCATTTTCCTTTTGGTGCTTTCCAGTTCAAATTTCCGTTGGCATCCACTAAATTTGAAATATTGATAATTTCAGATTTTTTGAAAGACTCCGAATTTGGAATTTGTTTTGCAGAAGTTTCCGGACTCAAACGCCAAACTGCTCCAGATTTTCCTTCGAAATTGTCAACCAATGCCTGATTTGAAAGTGTAATTTTACTCACTTTTAAATTTTGTTTCCATTTCGCAAAATCCAAATCTTCGGCACCGGGTTCTGTACCAACAGGATCGTAAACAAATCTGAAATATTTTGCCGTAACGGGTGTAATGGTATGTGTGTGGGCGAAATCCATGTCCTGCCAGCCGTGACGCGGTGCAACCATTCTTTCGTGAAATTTAAAATGAATTCCGTCATCGCTTACTTCAACAATTAAACGCTGTGCCTGAAAATCCCTTCCTTTTGTTTCAATCACAATAGATTTGCAAGTAAAAGGCTTTTCAAATTCATATTGAATCCAGCCTTTTTCGGCAAACTTAAAATTCTCCTCTTTTTTAGGATCTGCCAAAAATGAGGCGTCTGTATTATTTGAAGTCGTAACTTTTGGTAGTTGTAATTGTGAGTTGGTTTGAAATTCTTTTACGGGAATTGCAAAAGTCGCAATGTCTTTATAATACTCTTTGTAATGTTCCGGAACGGGTAATTTTGTATTAATTAATTTTCCTCCTTCAGTTTCTATTGAAGACCAAACTACTTTTTGCATCGACATTTCGGGCGTAATCCAAGGGCCGCCGGCAACGGCAAAACCATCAGCTCCGTGAAAAGCGATTTTTAAACCTAATCGGTTGGCTTCCTGAAAAGCCCAATGAATCATATCCCAAAATTCAGGACTCAATTGCAAAACCGGAGGATCGATTAATGGCGGATTTGCCGGGCCTTTGATCGTCATTAAATACGCGCCTGCAATTCCGCCTTGTTTCATGGCTTCTAAATCGGCAGTAATTCCGGCTTTAGAATAGGCCGATTTCATCCAATACCAATATAACCAGGGTTTTGAGGATTCGATTGTGGGTTGAAATTCGGTTGTTTCTTTTTTATGAATTTCCTGTGCGGAAACGAATCCCACAATAAGTAGCAATACAGTCAAAAGTCGGAAAGCCGAAAGTCGAAAGTCCATTTTAAAAAGAAAAAATTGTTTTTTTTGAAACATCATTAATTATGCTTTTCTAATCTGCTTGATCTGCCAAATCTGCGTGAGTAAATTTTTCTCGCAGATTTAGCAGATTTGGCAGATTATTTTTGATATTCTTTGTCTAATATTTAAATTTCTTTAAGCTTTCTTCCAATCCATTTTTCGTTGCTGAAAACGGAACCAGATAAAAACTATATTGATAATCTCCTGATTTAATCTGATATTTTTCTAAAGGTTGCGCAACTGCTGTCCAGCTGTCATTTCCTCCCACTCCCATTTGAATCAAATCGATATTTACGGTTAAAAATCCCGGGTCTTTTAAGTCAAAAGTATGTTTGGCAGCGCTTAAATTTTCCTGTGTATACGGCCATGCGCTCATGCTTAAAACTTTTGCATCATCAACAACCAATAAACCTTTATTTTTTTGAGGCGTTGTAAAAGCCATCCATCTTACCTCTGTTCTATTTGCATTTTCCTGAGGTTTTACATAGTGTTCCAGAAAATCATTTATTGGCAACGAATATTTCCCTACGAAAGAACCAAAACTTCTGTCGATATAGTTTTCCAATTCTCCTTTTCCGTACCAGGAAATCTGATCAAATTTTCTCTGAACACCCATTTGCATTCCGATTTTTGGAATGTTTGGTAATTTGTTTGTGGCTTTCAAACTATAGTCGACTTTAATGATTCCGTTTTTATTGATTTTATAAACGACCTGAACTTGTGCGCTGTCTTTTATCACTTCATAATCGCTTGTAATTGTTGTTCCGGCAATTGTTGTTTCCATTTTAGTATTTACCAATTTTGGCTTCGCCTGGTACCAAGGTTTTAAAACTTTAAACGATTTCCATCCTCTTTTATCATTATCGGTAAGTGGTCTAACAAAATTAGGCATCAACGGAGCAAAAACCTGTTCTTCGCCATTGAAAACATATGAATTCAAAGCACCGTTTGTTTTGCTGATATTGATGTCAAAAGTTTTTCCTTTGATTTTAAAATCTGAATCGGTTTCAGAAGTTTTTACCTCAACATTATCTTTTGTAAAATCTAAAACTGCTTCTGATTTTTTCAACAGAAATTGATCTTCCGCGACAGCGTAACCTTTAGAAGCCCAAGGTTTATCTTCTGAAAGCTGGAATTCGATATTCAGAAAATATTCGGCATCTTTTTTCAATTTTGGTAAATACTGTTTTACATCTAAAATGGTAGATTGTCCAGCTTCTATATTGAACGGTTTTAGAACTTGAGTTTTAATCACGTTTCCGTTTTCCAATATTTTTAAAACCGGAATATATTCCGCCAAAGATTTTACCGCCTGACGATTTTTTATTTCTAATTGAAAATTGTCTTTTAAAGTACTTGTCGCTGGCTGATAAATCCATTTATTTTCAAAAATTGATCCTTTTGGTTTTCCGTTAGAATCTACAATTCCTTTTGTATTGAAATTTCCATCGTGGTATTTTTCGCCAAAATCTCCTCCGTGAGCAAAAAATTCCTGACCTGTTGCAGGATCTTTTTTCAACAATCCCTGGTCTTTAAATTCCCAAATACAACCGCCGATAACTCTTGGAAGCGAACGAAATTCATCCCATAATTCTTTTAGATTTCCAACTGAATTTCCCATCGCATGAGAATATTCGACAAAAATAATTGGTCGTGTATCTTTCTTTTGATCTACTAAAAATTTAGGTGTAAAAATGCCCGGGTAAAAACGGCTTACCATATCTACATACGGTTCGTCTTGTGGATTTTCAAATCGATAAGCGTGATCGATCGTTTTAGGATATCTCGGATCAAGCGGATCAATATATCCGTCTAATCTCGGATTTCCCTGCGCCGGTTCGTAATGTACGGGACGCGTAATATCAAAATCATGAACCCAACCCGCCATTGCTGCGTGATTTGGTCCTTTTCCACCTTCGTTTCCTAAACTCCAAAAAACTACCGATGGATGATTTTTATCTCTTTCTACCATTCTGGTCATGCGCTCTAAATAAGCATTTGTCCATTTTGGATCATTAGCTAATTTCCCGCCAATTCCGTGTGTTTCCTGATTGGCTTCGTCCATCACCATGATTCCGTATTGATCGCATAACTCATAAAAATAAGGATCGTTTGGATAATGACTGGTTCTGATAAAATTAAAATTGAATTTTTTAATCGTGGTTATATCTTGTTTGATATCGTCGCGATTTACCGCTTTTCCTTTTGTGGGATGCTGATCGTGACGGTTTACGCCATACACATACGTTTCTTTTCCGTTGATGAGCATTTTTCCGTTTTCTTTAGAGAATTCGATAGATCGAAAACCAACTTTACAGCTTTTTGCTTCTGTAATATTTCCTTTTGCATCTTTAATGGACATTACCAAAGTGTATAAATTTGGCTCTTCTGAACTCCATTTTTTTGGATTCGTAATATTTTCTTTAAACATCCCAAAACGCACATTATCCAGACGAGGATAACTTTCGTTAATCATATCAATAACCGGTTTTTGAAGCGGTTCTTTGAATAATGCTACATTATTGGCATCGTACAATTGTGCCTGAAAAGTATAATCTTTGATTTTTTCGCCTGTCAAATTTTCAACTTTTGGTCTCAATTGAAAAGAAGCATCTTTATATTCTTTGTCTAATTTAGTTTGATAAAAGAAATCCTGAATGCGCAGTTTTGGCTCGGCCATGATGAAAACTTCGCGTTGGATTCCACTTACGCGCCAATGATCCTGATCTTCCAGATACGAACCGTCAGTCCAGCGAATTACCTGAACTGAAACTACATTTTCTCCTTCTTTCAAATAAGGTGTAATATCAAATTCTGACGGAAGAAAACTGTCTTCGCCATAACCCAGAAATTCGCCGTTTAACCAAACCTGAAACCCTGAACTTACGGCACCAAAATGTAAGGTCACCGTCATATCTTTCCAATTTTCAGGTACTGTAAAACTACGCTGATACGAACCAACACCATTATAATCTTTAGGAATAAAAGGCGGATTTATAGGTCTGAAAGGATAAACCGCACTTTTATAAATGGGAATATCATAGCCTTTTAATTCCCAATTGGATGGCACTTCGATTTTGTCCCAACCTGCAACTCTTCCTTTATAGAAATCTTTTGAAGCTTCTTTAAGATTTGATGCATATTTAAAATCCCAATTGCCGGTTAGCATTTGCAATCGGCTTTTTGATCTGTCGCCTTTTAGCGCATCTTCAATATTAGTGTACGAATATCCCGTTGCTCTTGAAGGTTGTCTGTTGATGCTTGTTACCGTTGGATCTTCCCACGGAGCAAATTCGTATTTTTTTGGAACCTCAGGAATTCCTGCAGGTTCACCGGTTACGGATTGGGCGTGAATGTTAATTGTTGAAAGTAAGATGTGAAATGTGAAATGTAAAATGGGATTCGAAAATCGAAACCTGAAAAATGGATGAATATGAATGGACATTATTTTTATATTATTCATTATTACCTTATTATATTGTGTAGTCCCTACGGGACAAAATTGATTTTGCGAATATTTTTTTTTGGCTACCAACATTTAATTCCTAACGGAATATTTCAGAGATTAAATGTTGATTTCTACCGATATTAAATTCCTAACGGAATATCTCCTAGAGATTAATTATTGATTCTTACCAACATTAAATCCCTACAGAATATCTCGTAGAAATTAATATTCGTAACCTTAATTCCAATATTAAATTCCTAACGGAATATCTCCTAGAGATTAATTATTGATTCTTACCGACATTAAACTCCTAACAGAATATCTCGCAGAAATTAAATGTTGGTAACACAAAGCGTCCCTTTTTAGTCAAAATGTCCCATAGGGACTACATTTTTATCACTACCACTGAAAAAACTGAGACTGCGACTGAAAACTAAAAACTATTTCTTCTTCTCCGGCGGTGCAACAAAATTCATTTCACTTTTCCCTAAATCTTTAGAAGTTGCAATAGCAATTCCTCTTTGTTCTGCTTTGTTTACAGCACAATAAAAATGATATACTACTCCGTTATATTTTACGACAAATGATTTGTGTGCAAATAAATTATCATACGGTTCAGAGGATTTAATTAAATCTTCGCCTTTCCAGTCGGTCCAGTTTTGCAAATCATTTGAAACTGCAAAACGGTTAAATGCACCTTGATTCCAACCCGTCCAAAAAGCTCCAAAATAGAACATCACCCAAGTATCATTAATTCGCTGAATATAGGCATCTCCTGAGATTCCTTTATGATGATTGATTAACGGTTTATTGCCATAACGTTTCCATTCTTTCATATCGTTTGAAACAGCCATAGCGATACGCTCTGCACCCTTAGCAGGATTTATACTATCGCCACGAGCATTGTAATACATGATAAAATTGTGTCCTGTCAATTTATCTTTATCACGAATCACACTATTTTTATACATTGTACTATTATCCCACCATTTAGCGTCTTTGTCTTTTGGAGATAAAACCGGTTTTTCTAAACGCTCAAATTCATGTGCTTTCGTTGGCGACTCTTTGGTATACGCCATTCCGATTGATAAAACTCCGGCTTCATAACCTTTGCTGTCTCCGCCAAAATAACTCATCCAATATTTATTATCGTATTTTTCCCATTCGTAACTTCCGCCCCAGGTTGGATCTTGCAGCGAAATATATCCTGCTTTTTGGTTCACATCCCAATGTTGTTCATTTTCTGAGAAAGACATTACTTTTCCTAAATGTTTCCAATGCAATAAATCGTCACTTTCTGCCAGCCATGTTTCGTAACCTCTTCCGCCGTAAATTAAATAGGTCATGAACCATTTTCCGTCTTTTCTGAATACACTCGGACAATCCATTTTATATGAGTTGTCTGTTGGCACCATCACCAAACCGTATTTGTAAGGCGTTTTTATTTCGTTGTAAATCTCCTGCATTACGGTTTCGTTGATTTCTCTTTTCTTGTATTTTTGAGCTGTGCAACTGCTTATGAAAAGCGTTGTAATCGCGATGATTAGGTGTTTAATTTTCATTCTTTATGTAATTTTGGTACGTTTTTGAACGCGGATGAAACGGATTTACTTCGTAAAGTGGCGGATAAAAACGGATTTTTTCTTTCTCTTTGTGAATTTGAATTAGTGAAATAATCGCACAAAGTCACAAGTTTTTCTATAATCTCTAATCTTGCTTCTTGACTCTTAACTCTACTTCAACTCTTTCAATCGAGATTCCATTACGTCTTTATTTAGTTTTACTTTTACCATTCCTGTTGGGTGAAATCTTCTTTTCAGATCGATGGCGTTGTATACTATTGTGTAAACATCATTTCCTTCGGGGATTAAACACAAAGGTGTTCGCATAATATCCCACCATTTATCGACCTTTATTTCTATAGGAAGATATCTTGCTTCACCCCAGTTTTTCCCGTCTTTTGATAGAGAATATCCTATCATATTCGGTAAATGATGTCCCCAACCGTCCGGGCCTCCATCAAAAACGGCGATGTATAAACCGTTTGGTAACTGGCTCACAATTGGGTTTTCTACAAAAAAAGGATGCATTGTTTTAATCGGATTACTTCCATCTTTTATTCTACTCCACGGACCTTCTAAACTATTTGATTCGGCCAAAGCCACAGACCAGCCTTTTGAGGTTTTCTTCGGATAATCTGCCCAAGAATTGAAGGGATATGCTCCGCTGTAAAATCCGAAGTATTTATCTCCAACTTTATACGGAAAAAATGATGCTACGCCCTGACGTCCTTCCCACGGTTCTGAGTCTAATCCCGGTTCCATGATGATTCCCATATCTTTGTACGGACCGCCAATTCCGTCAATTCCATCAACCGTTGATTCGCAACGCCAGATTCTACCGAATGAATGATTTGGTTCTATCGTTTTACTAACTGTATACGCTAAATAATAGCCGTACCATTTGTTTGCCTTTTCGTTAAAAACGGGCATATACGACCAAATGGCAGAACGGCGATCATTCATTGGGTTATCGTCGTCGGTTATGGCGTAAGTTCCGCTTGCCTGATAGATCGTTGATTCTCTTTTCCAGTGAATCGCGTCTTTACTTGTCCAATGTCCGATTCGGGTTTTTACACGATCGTAATAATAATCTACTCCTTTTTCTCCGGCTCTTTCCGTTGGAAACATATGATAGGTATCTCCCACTTTTACTACGCGACCTCCTTCAAAACCGCCCTGAATTTCTTCGGTTCCAGACATTCCTTCATCGACAACAGCTTTGTTTTCTCCGCCTATAATTTCGAAAAGTGGTTTTTCATCCGAAAATCCTTCGACTATGAAAGTTGGATTCCAAAGTTTTCCATCTGGAAGTTCTGCGTTTCTGGATGCCAGTTTTTGATTTTGCTTTACAATTCCTAAAACGGCAAATAATCCCTTTCCGGGATTTATTGTTTGAGTTCCTTTTGAATATGAAATTGCATACACATTTACCGGAGGCAAACCTGTAATTGTTGCTGCGTTTTCTAAGATTAATTTGGCTTTCGCCGAATTATTAAATTGAAGATAATCTGGGTTTTCTTTTTCTTGAAAAACGCCAATTAAAACCTGAACATTTTCTTTGAATTTTAATTTTAGTGGTTGATTTGTTCCGTTTTTATAACTTTCTAGCAGAAGTTCAATTCCTTGTAATCCTTCCAATTCCGAAGCTAAACGAACAATATTGTGTTTGCTTCCTGAGAAAACATGTGCGTATTGTGTTGTTTTGAATGTTTTGTAATTGTTTACAACTTCAAAAGAAGCGGGTTTCCAAGCTTGGCTTTGAGCTGAAACTGAAAACTGAAAGCATAGTGAAAACAATGCGAAAAAAACTGCATTTAATTTGAAATTGTATTTTGTAATTTTTGAAAACATTATTTTTTTTATTTTATTTCTAATGGCAACTGAATATCTACAATCTTGTCATTTCGACGGAGGAGAAATCTTCGCAACTAACTCCGCACAGAAAAGCGGTCAATCTTTGTCGAGCTTCTCGCGAGGATTTCTCGTTCCTCGAAATGACAAACTAGACGTTACAAACTATGGGCCCATTACTAAGGACTAATTACTAAGGACTAAAAACTCAAATCGCTTTATAACTCACTTTATATTCCACATTTGGTTTCACAATCAATTGATATTTATTTTTCGATAATTCCGTAATCGTTCCTGAATTTGTTTTTGGTTTACTTAAACTTTCAAAAATCAATTTCCCTTCGCCTTCCGCTGCTTTTACTTTGATTTCTTTGGTATTGCAATACAATGATACTTCACCGTTTGGTGTTGGTACTTTTCCTTGCATCCATTGTAAACCACCTAAATTTGGTTTGATTTCATATTCTGAATATCCTGGTGCAGTTGGTTTTATGCCTAAATAGTATTTTCCTAATAAATAAATCGGACTTGCGCCCCAAGCGTGGCAAAGGCTTTTTCCATACGGGCGTCCGTACATTGCTAAATGTTCTGTTCCTTTTTTGGCTGGATTGTATTCTTCCCAGAAAGATGTTGCGCCTTCTTTTAACATTCCGCCCCAATAGTCTTTCATTTCTTTCAACACATAATTTTGTTCGCCCATCGCGCACAACGCTTCCAACTCGTAAAAACGCATGTATGGTGTCGTGATTTTAAGAATATTATCATTGAGCAATACCTTCTTTTTTATACTTTGTTTTTGTTCTTCATTAAAATAATTGAAAAAAATACCGAACATATTAGCGTATCTCGTTACAATATCCTGCATTTTACCGTCTATACGCTGATGCTTCATGACGTTTTCTTTTTTATCCCAAAACACCTCAAATAATTTTATTTTTAAATCATCCGCTAATTTTTGATATTGTTTTTGGTCTTCATTTTCACCTGCAATTTTAGCACTAACTGCCATGGCTTCCAGACTTCTTGCTAAAAGCATTTGCTCAAAACTCACCTCGCCGGTTTTTGGTAATCCGTTTGCCCAATCAATAAAAACCCAATCACCTTCTAACGGTTCCAGAAATCCGTTTGCGTTTCTTCTTTTTAAGCAGAATTCCATAAGTGATTTCATTCTTGGATAAAAAGTTTTGATAAATTTGGTATCGCCTGTGTGCAAATAGTAATCGTAAACACCTACAAACCAGTACAGCGAATAATCCATTATGATATTAATATGAGCCGTTACAGGTTCTTTACCACGAAGTGCCAACAGCGTGCGTTCTACCGAAGCCGAATCAAAGAACAAATAATAATTCATTAAGTAACTTTGATAAGCATCACCAGACCAAACCCAACGGTCGCGTTTAATGCCGTCTATAAAAAATTCGCGGGTTGTTAAATGCATCGTGTAAGCCGACACATCCCAAATTTGATTCAATTGTTCGTCTGAAGATTTAAATGCGCCACGATAGTCTAATGGCAAATATTCATAAAGCATCGAAATAGAATCGTATTTTACCGTTGGATCTGCTTGTACCTGAACATATCGGAATGCTTTTGATCCATCATGTGTGTAGGTTTCAGGCTGGTTTCCATCAAAAGATAAATGATCTAAAGTTTCGCATTTGGCAGAATCGAGCGCTTCCTCACGAGATTCACCATAATAAAGTGCGACTTTACCTTTTCCTTTTAAACCGTGAATTTTAATATAACCAAAAGTTTCTTTGCCAAAATCTACCAATTCACCAGTTCCTGTTTTTTCTGTTTTTTTTGCGCTTAAAGGTTTGGTTGTTAGCTTAAATCCGGAAGGTTTATTCTCCGGTGCGTCAAAATTCCAGGAACCAACAGGTACCCATGGCGTTCCTGATTGTTGTGCTTTTCCATTTTCATCAATCCAAAGTTTATCTTCATTGGTGACCTTCCATGATGGATCAGATTTAACATATTTACCATCTATATAAATGGCAGGCAACACTTCCTGATTGTATACTTTAAAGGAGATTTTGTGTTTTCCGGCAGGAATTTTTATTGATTTTGGCTGTCCGTAAACCTGAACACCATCTAAAAGTAATTGAAAAGATCCTTCGGAATAGATTTTTGCCTCGTCTGGTTCCGGAATATCTACTTCTGTTTGAAAAGTTACCAAAGCATAAGGACTGTAATATTGCCAAAGCGGCGGAAATACTGCTTCGCGTTCCGTACGTTTTACTTGCATTTTATTGCTTAACCAAACTTCGAAATCACCTGGATACCAAATCCATGTCGCTTCTTTTGGTTTTTCCTGAGCGAATAAAAAAGTCGTTGAGAATAAAATAACACAAACAAACAAAAATCTAAAAATGGAAAATCGGCTTTGCATTTATCTTTTTTTTGGAGCTAAAGATAAGTGTTATTTTTACATTTCACAACCTGTAGTGTCCTGTTTCTTTGGTTTTTTTAACTAATAAAATATAGGGACTATAATTTTAATGATATTATTTTATATAATTCATTAAATTTTGTTTGAATATTTTTCAAATAGATAATGGAGTATGAAACTTACAATCCTCTTAAACGAATATTAAATAAAAATAATCCTACTTTTTAAGACATATGATTGAAAACTTTTTATAATATTACCGAATGATTTAAATTACGTACGAAAAATTTAAAGAAAATTATTTAATGTTAATATTATTAGACATAGATGGCGTTATGGTTCCTACTACATCCTGGAAACCAACAGAAATATTATCTGACGGGTTTGCCAACTTTAGTATCAAAGCCGTAAATACTCTTCAAACTATTATTAATAGTACTGGAGCAAATATTTTATTAACCACATCTCATAAGTCAAGATATAGCAACTCTGAATGGGAAAAAATATTTAAAACCCGAGGAATTATCGCAAATATTGATTCTCTTGAACCTAATAACGATAATTTAAATAGAAAAGAAGAAATACTGCACTGGTTTACTAAAACTACTATTTTAGAAAGTTTTGTAATTCTTGATGATGATAAATCGCTAAACGGTTTACCTGAACTTATCAAAAATAAAACTATTATTACTAGTGGAACTGTTGGTTTAATTAGTGAACAGGCAGAAGTTGCAATTGATATTTTAAGAAAAAAAGAATCTATTTCGGCTTAAAAATTAATTATAATATAAATTGAAGTCTCCATATTTGGGGGCTTTTTTTGTTTTAGATTTCTTTTTAAAAAATTTATTCAAAGCTTTTTCTTTCTCTACCATCATTAAACTTAATCCAGTTATGTTTCATCTTTATTCATTAATCTTTCTAATTCAGCTATAAGTTCTGCGTTGTCACTTTCTAAAATTTTATTATCATCTATTTTATCAATATCACTCCATTCTGCACTTTCATACTTTTCAATTATATCACGTAATTTTAACCTTAAACTTTTAAAACAAGGATTTTCTTTTGCAAGAAGTCTAAGTTTTCTATGGGCTATAAGCGATCTTTCATAATCTAATTCATTTGTGATGATACCCATTTGAACTATTTTTTCTATGTCAAAATTTGTTTTCAATACTTTCATCATTCGCCGTAATTATTATTTTATTTTTCTCATGTAAAACTGTCACAGATTCTCCGCATCTAAAACCCATATCAAACAGCCACCTTCCAGAAAGTCGGATTTCAGGAAATACTATATATCGTCTATATGCCCTTGTAATATGCTTGCTTTGTATTTTTAATTGTCGTTTTCCTGATTGTTTCATTTTAATATTTTTTTAAACAACAAAAATAGTAAAAATAATACTACAAAGAATACTTTAAAGATATTAAATTATATTTTTATGGCAATTATAAGTGTTTCAAATATTCTTTTTCTTATATTTAATTTATAAGATATTTGCATAAAATATCAATAAATCAACATTGTGTCGAAACTTAAATTAAATAGAATAAAAGTTGTTTTAGTTGAAAACAATAGAACTAGTAAGGAATTAGCTAATCACTTAGGTAAAACTGTATCAACTGTTTCGCGTTGGTGTACGAATGAAGCTCAGCCTTCTATTGAAACGCTTTATGAGGTTTCTAAATTTTTGAAGGTTGATATTCGGGAGTTGCTGGTTTCTACGAAATAAAAAACGTTTTCACTTTTAAAGGAAAACGTTTCTTAATAGTGATATTGGTTTTTAGTTAACAATAATTTCTTTAAATTTTTGAGCTAATGAATCTACTGAAATTTGGAAAGGAATATTTCGGGTGGAAATAGGACTAATTTGTTCATATAAATTATTATTTGTCTGATCTCTCGCTTCCTCAAAAGTAGACGCATTTATCTCTTTATGACTTTGCATACGAAATAAATGATCGGTAATAATTTCTTCAAATCTATTGTTTATTTCTTTCAAATATGGTGTCCAAACAATTAAAGTATCAATATCAATTATAGTTAATCCTTTAATAATATTAGGGTCATACTTGTCTTTAAGTTTATCTCTTACAATATTCAAATACCAACTATTTAATCTATAATTTATTCCCGGAGATTGAAAAATCCTATCTTGAATTATTAAAACTGGAAAAATGCTTAGATCATTTTCTGAATTTACGTATTCATCTAGCTGGAAGCTTTTATTCACAATTTCTTCAATAGAATTTACTAACTGTCCAATGCCAACAGCTTTTTTACCGTCATGAACAAACTTCTCATGCAATACTGCATTAATTTCATCTATATTGGCTGAAGATTTTACAGCCTTTGAAATCAACACATCTTTATTCTCAAAAAGAAATACTGTATTTCCATGACGAATATAGTAGTCTGTTTCCCTATCTATCTCACGATCAGCAACTCTTTTTTTATAAAAATCTTCTTTATCAAAAATATCATCTAGAACATTCTTCATCAAAAAATTCTCAGAAAACTCTTTATTGAAAAAACCAAAAAAGTTACCATACTTTTTCTTTATAACATCCTTACTCTCATAAATTTCTTTAAGTTTAAATTTTGTACTTCTATAAAATTTATCAACTACAAAAAAATAATTTACTACTGAGAATCTATTCTCACCTAAAAAATAAATGGGATTATTTTTCAAATGTGTAAAATCTTCATCTAGCATAATGTTATCTGATGTCATTGAAAGTAAAAATTTCAATGTAGCTTCATCTTGAACTTCAAAAGCATATCCTTTTGAAATAATAGACATTAACAATTGACCAAATAAATATTTCATTTGAACAATAAATTCTTGTTCTGAACCTACACTAAAACTATTCAAAAATTCATTTTTTATTTCTTCAAAATCTAGATTAGAATTCAAAAATTTAAATAATTCCTCAACCTTGTGAATTGTACAAAAAACTAGTTTTAAAAATTCTATTCCATCTTCTTCAAATAATGCTAAATCAGATTCAGGAAATTTAAGAACTAAATTAAAATCAACAAGCTTTTCAAAATTATCATCATTTAAATTATTCAATTTTTGATGAGCATTAAGTTGAGTATTAATAATAAGAAATGCTTTGAACAAATTCATTTCGTCTTCGTCAACTGAAATCCGCTTGTTGTTCAAAATTTCTTTATTAGATAAAATATGTTCAGCTAATTTTAAACCAGCGTACTTAGAAATTACCCTAGGTTTTTGTACTATATTATTTGCTTTTGAATAATCCATAACTCTCTGAATAACTTGATTATGCAAATCAGGATTAGAAAAAAAATTATCAAAATTCGTATCTGGATTCTTACTACAAAATCCAATTGACATTAATAAAGATTCTCTAGATACATTTTTCAAATAATCTAATATTTCTTTAGGTTTTTCATCTGGAAAAACATTTTCAAACTGCAATCTTTGTAATACTTTCACCATTTTAACACATTTAAAAATTATTTGTAAAACATTTAAATTAAAAATTAAATAATCAAATTCCCTTTTATAACTAAAAATTTGATCAGTATAAAGTCAAATATAATTCAGAAGGTTTTTCCTGTTTATTTATTTCAAATATAGTTGATTAAAACCATTTTCAACATCATTAATTTTTAAATATTTTAATACAAAAAATACTTCCTTATCAAAGAAAACGTTGAAACAAACAGTATGCTCTAAATTATTAATTCCCATTAAAAATAAAATACAAACTCAAAATCACCAATCCCAACAACCCAAATAAAATCTTCACACGTTTACTAGTTTTAGGAATATCAGTTTCATCAGAAAAATTAATCTCGGGATTTTTATCTGCTAAAGAAATAATTATAGCCGATACCAATAACGTAGCAAAAATGTAAAATGAGATTAATAAAAAGTGTGGCCAGACTGGATATTTATCGGCAGGAAAAATCCATAAATATAAAACGCCCACAAATAAACTAAATGCTGAACCCCAGGATAAAGTTGCGTTTACGGCTTTTTTTGTCGTGCGTTTCCAGAAAATACTTAACAGGAAAACAACCGATAATGAAGGCGCCAAGAAACCTAAAACGGCCTGAAAAATATTGAATAAATTTTGTCCTTTTATATTATCAATCGCGATTGCAATAAGAATCGCCAGTAAACATCCGGCTGCAATGGTGATACGTCCAATTTTAATTTGCTCTTTAATAGTTGCTGTTGGGTTTATTTTCTTTACATAAATGTCATTCGTAAAAACGGTACTTAATGCGTTTAAAGATGAACCAATAGTTCCGACCAAAACGGCAATCATAACGCAAATAACCAAACCGTTCATTCCGCTTGGGAATAAGTTGGTTACCATTGTCATATAAGCTAAATCAGAGTTTTTACCCAATTCTGGATATAAAGCATAACAAAGAATTCCGGGTAAAATAAACAAAGGCAAAGCCATGACTTTTAGCCAGCCTATGAAATTAACGCCCAATTGTCCCTGTTCCAGATTTTTTGCCCCCAAAACGCTTTGTACCATCGATTGATCGGTACAAAAGAATGCCACAGCAGCAACAGGATATCCTAATAAAATAGCCGGCCACGGATAATGTGCATCGTTTGCGGGCTGCACTAAATTCCAGAAATTAGAAGGTGTTTTTGCAATTAAAACATCGATTCCGCCTAGTTTTTGCAAACCTAAATAAGACAGCGTCAGCGAAACCACAATCAATAAAATCATCTGAAAAACATTGACTTTTGCAATCGCTTTTAATCCGCCTGCGAAAGTAAAAATTCCTGAAAAAATCACTAAAACGGTAACGCTTTGCCACATCGGGATTCCCAGAATCTGACGTACTAAAACACCTCCGCTAAATAATCCGAGAGATAACCAGCTTACTAATATTTTGACCAAAGCGTACCAGGCTAAAATATTCTGGGTGCTGTCGCCATAACGTTTTCCCATATATTCCGGCATCGTGCTTACTTTACTCGCAATATAACGCGGTGCGAAAACCATTGCCAAAAGCAGTAAAAAAACAAAGGCGTACCACTCAAAATTTCCTGCTACAATTCCGGTTGCGTAACCAATACTCGCAAACGCCAATAACGATGACGGACCAACATTTGTTCCCCACATATTAAACCCAATGCTGTACCAACTAAGTGAATTTCCCGCCAGAAAAAGTGTTTCGTTTTTCTTGCTTTGTTTCACACTTACAACCCAGCCAATCACTAATAATGCGACCAGATAAACGGCAACAATTATAAAATCAAGCGTTGTTAATTTATCATAGATGCTGTTCATAGTCCGTATTCTTTAAGAACGTCAGCAATCTTTACTGGCAGTCCGGTTTTTAAAGTTTTATCCATCGCCTGCAATAATGCTACGGTTCCTATTCCTTCTTCCATATCCGGATACGCGGTAAAATTGAGTTCGATGCTGTCTGCAAAATATTCCAGATAATTTTGATATTCTCCTGCATGATGGCTTTGCCCTTCAAAACGGAAATAATGTTTTATGGTCGCATCTCCCCAGGTTATTACTTTTTCTTCTCCAGTTTTATCTGTTATAGCGTAACGCAATTCGTGATAATCGGCCTGGCTTGCGCCTTCGGTTGCTCTTAAAATTGTGCTCATTCCGCTGTCACGTTGCGCAGGTTGCGTTGGTGATGTATAAACCCCGCTTACTCTGGCAATTCTTCCATCAGTCGCTTTGAAGATAAAATGCATCGTATCTTCATTTTTTAATCCGGCGGCACTTCCGTTACTGCTGATCATTCCGTAACCCATTACTTCTTCTATATTCGGCAAATACCATCTGATGAAATCTACAGGATGACTCAAACCTCCGTACAACCATTTAAAAGATTGCAACAGCGACCATTCTTTCTTTAAAAACCATCTGTGATCGGCGTGATATTGGGCTTCGATTGTAATTAAATCGCCTATTAAACCTTCTTCATAATCTTTTCGCTGTCTTTTTGCAGGTTCAAAAAATCGTGAACTCTGACCTATGAAAACTTTTTTGCCTGTTTTCTGGCTCAAGGCTAATAGCTCTTTTGCATCGGCAAGATCATCAATAAAAGGTTTTGTGCAAACGACATGTTTTCCGTGCAATAATGCTTGTTTAACATGATTGGCATGTAAATGATCCGGTGTATAAATCGCAATGATATCGATTGTCGCATCATTCAATAAATCATCATAATTGGTTGTATACGAATGGAAATCAAATTCCTTTGCTCTTTGTTTACACAAATCTTCGTTTCTGTCGCATACTTTTACGAGTTCTAATTTTGAACTTCCTAAAGCTGCCGACATTGTGCTTCGACCTTCTCCGAGTCCTAAAATGGCGATTTTTAACATTGGTTGTGGTTATTTTAGATTGTGATTTTAGATTTTAGATTATTTCTGAAACCTACTTTGAGGTTAGTTTTATTTTTCACGCAGATTAAGCAGATCTAGCAGATTTTCTTTCTTGTTGATTCTCCTATCCATTCTTTCTTCTTGTTTCTTTCTTCTATTTATTCTCTTCTATTTCTTCTCTTCTATTTCTTCTCTTCTATTTCTTCTCTTCTATTTCTTCTCTTCTTCACTCACTTTATTCAAAAATATCCAGGTTTCATCGGGTTTTGCGCCTTCAATTCCGGTTTGGTATTTTTTCATTAAGGCGTTCCATTCGTCTACACGTGTATTATTTTGAGTTGTTTTTGGATTTAGTTTGTCCAGATTTTCTCCTTTCGGAATACTGATAATCAACATTAATTGTTTTTCGTTTTTGAAAACCTGTAATTGCTGAAAATCGGCGTTGCAGAATCCTTTTGCTATTTCGGGCCATTTTTCGAATTGTGTCGTGTGATAATCAACATATTCTTTTTGCAATTTTGGATCATCGACTAAATTGACGGTCAAAACAACATTTTCCCATTCTGATGCGGGTTTGGAATCTTTGCATCTTTCAAAATTCTGGAAATCGTAAATAGGGTTTTCGTAAATTTTTATTTGTGCCGATGGATAAGCAAGAGCCAACTTCTTTTTCGTTCTTTCCGGCTGATTCATTTTTCCGTAAATCACCAAATGATTTTTCCATTGGTACAATGATTCGCCTACAATTCTGAAACCTTTTATGGTTGATTTTACTTTTTCGATATCAAAATCAGCACCTATCATTTCGATAACAACCGCTTTTGGTAATTCTTGCAATCCCCATTTTTCATCAATTACAGCTTCTTTGGTTAAATCTTTATAAGGTGCTCTGATTCCTGACGCCTCTTTAATTTTTGTGTTTACGTACGGATTATTATTTTCCCAAATATTTCCTTCCGGACCGTTATTGTTTTTTAAGATTTTCTCCGTTGCAATCCAGTTATTTTTGATGGTAAAACCCTGACTTCCTTCATCTGTATACAAATACAACCACAAAAACGGATCGTGCGCATACGGACTATTGTATACTTTATCTATATAATTTTCTTCGATGCTACTATTTGGTTGTGACGAAAGCGTATAAATTCCGGAAACATCGTGTAGGTGTTTGGCGTAATGATGAATTCTATTTCCGATGATTTTGTTGTTTTCCATCACATTTTTGGTGTGCGTCCAACCCCATCCCATTGAAATTCCGCTATAGGCAACATCCGAAATTTCGTTGTGTTCTATCGTTAGATTTTTTACAAATCCGGCTGCAATTCCTAAACATCCCCAATCTTCATTGGCAACATTTGTGATTAAATTATCTGCAATTAATTCATAAGAACAAATTTCTCTTTCATCTTTTACAACTAATGGTAAATGTGCTTCAAAAGCTTCTTCAGAGAAAACTCCAATAGTGATCGCGTTTCCGCCAATGTCTTTAAATAAATTTCCTTTGATGCTGTTGTGATTCGTCCCTTTATTTAAATCTAATCCTGTTGAGGATAAATGTTCAAAACGACACGATTCAAACTGAATATTATTCGAATAATTAACTTCAACCGCGGCTCTTGGCCGACCCACCCAACCTTGATTTTCCAGATTCGCCTGATTTGGGGTTCCGGGAATTTTCAATTTATAAGCATCCAATAAATACATTCCTGCCTGCAATGGAACGTGACCTTGTTGCGAAGGACGAAGCCAATTGCTGTATTGAAATGAAATTCCTTTAAAATTAAAGTGGTGTACGGGAGAATCGATTGTTCCTTTAATTTCGACTAAATTCTCTAAAACCGGAACCGTTACTTTTGCCGAAGTTAAATCTTCACCTTCTCTGGGAATATAATAAATTTTAGCATTTTTTTTATCCAAATACCATTCTCCGGCTTCGTTCAGCATCGAAATTCCGTTGTTTAAAAAGAAGGCAGAATTTCCGTTATTTTTTGAAATCCACGGCGCTGGCCAAGGATGTTCACTTTGAATACGGCTTTCCGGTTGTTCAAACGAAAGTCTTGCGCTGTCTTTTTTAACTTCGATATTTTTGATACGGAGATTAGCTGTCGACCACCATTGAATGATAAACATTTCCATTCCTGGTTCGTATTTTATAGATTTATCCTTGAACGGAATCCAACACGTTTCTGTTGCGGCATCCCACGAAAGAATTCTGTCCATTTGGTTTCCGGCGGTGCTTTTGGCTCTAACTGCTTTTTTATTATTTACCCATAATTGTCGGTAATGGATTAATTCGCCTGCTTTTTGAGGTGCATCGGCTACCCAGACATTTGCTTTTTTTATTCCGTTTATAATGGCACCTTTTTTCCAGTTTTTTATTTCAAATCCGCCGTTGATTATAGGTTTTGCATTTACATCGGCTTCAATTGTGGTTGGACTTTCAGGAGTTCCTGAATCTTCCGGTCTTACAAATAAGGGTTCGTTTAAATAATACGTTCCGTTTTGTACTATAATATGAATACCATCTTTTATAGTTGGATCTTTGAGGCGGCGCAATTCTCTGGCTTTTCTCATTGCCATATGCACGGTTGCCAACGGATTAGATTTTGTCCCGATGTTGGAATCTTTTCCGTTTGGAGAAACCCAAATTTCAGCAGCATTTATAGAGCAAATGGTACAAATAATCAGAAAAATGGTCAGGAATTTAGTAAAGGAATTTAAACGCATTATTTTTAACTTTTTTGGTTGTAAAATAATTAAGGATGTAATTTAAAGTAATAAATATTCTACATCTTAAACTATTTTAACATTTATCTTAAATATGACGCACAATTTAAAAGAACGAGAAAATAAAAGCATCCTGTACCTTCCTGTTATTGGCACAATGAAAAAAATAAATACAATTTTCTAACTTTTAACTTTTCTTTTGTGGTAATGGTTGAAGTAATTGAAGTTTTTAAAATATTTTTTTATAGATTTGTGTAATCGATTACATTTAAGTTTTGCTATTAATGTTCGATCATTTTTTTCGGATTCGTAAAAAAGAATTCGCTCAAAATTTATTTCATAATTCTGAGATTCAATTGACTATCTAATTTTAACCATAATACAATACCAATGAAAACTAATCCAATCAATCTTTTTCGAATTGCTCTGGCAATTGTGATTACAAGTTTTTCGCAAAGCAGTATAGCCCAAAATTCTAAGCCGTATGACACTTATGCAAACATTGAATTTAAAATGGCAAAGGTCAAAGAACCTGTAATTCCTAAAAATAGTGTAAATATTAAAGATTTTGGAGCTATAAATGGCGGTTATATCCTGAATACAAAGGCTTTCGCCGATGCTATTGATGCGATTTCCAAAAAAGGCGGCGGAAAAGTAATTATTCCTCCGGGAATCTGGCTTACGGGTCCAATTATCCTAAAAAGCAACCTTGAACTTCATGCTGAAACCGGAGCTTTAATTAAATTTTCACCCGATAAAAGTTTATACCCCATTATTGAAACAAGTTTTGAAGGTTTGAATACATGGCGCTGTATCTCTCCTATTTATGGTAAAAATCTTGAAAATATCGCTTTTACCGGAAATGGCGTTTGGGATGGCTCAGGCGAAGTTTGGAGACAGGTAAAAAAGAGTAAATTAACAGATAGCCAATGGAAAAAGTTTGTTGCTTCCGGAGGTGTTTTAAACGATAAAAAAGACAGTTGGTACCCATCTGAAGTTTTTATGAATGCCTCAAAAGGTGCAGATCAAAATGTACGTCCGGATTTAAAAACGAAAGAAGAGTTTGAAAAAATCCATGACTTTTTACGTCCCGTATTGGTAAGTATCCAGAATAGTAAAAGAGTTTTGTTTGACGGTCCTGTATTTCAGAATTCTCCGGCATGGAACATTCATCCTTTAATGGTTGAAGATTTAATTGTTCGTAATATAACGGTTCGTAACCCGTGGTATTCTCAAAACGGAGACGGTCTTGATGTGGAATCCTGCAAAAATGTAATCATCGAAAATTCTAGTTTTGATGTTGGTGACGATGCCATTTGTATCAAATCAGGAAAAGATAAAGATGGTCGTGATCGTGGCGTTCCCTGCGAAAATATTATCGTAAAAAACAATATCGTGTATCACGGACATGGCGGCGTAACGGTAGGAAGTGAAATGTCCGGCGGTGTAAAAAACCTGCACGTATCGAACTGTACTTTTATGGGAACTGATGTTGGACTTCGTTTTAAAAGTAATCGCGGACGTGGCGGTGTGGTTGAAAATATTTTTATATCAGATATTTTTATGACTGATATTCCATCTCAGGCAATTTCTTTTAATTTGTATTAT
Source organism: Flavobacterium sp. FlaQc-47 (assembly GCF_044006475.1). NCBI lineage: Bacteria > Pseudomonadati > Bacteroidota > Flavobacteriia > Flavobacteriales > Flavobacteriaceae > Flavobacterium > Flavobacterium sp. FlaQc-47. The sequence continues at coordinate 164,449 of NZ_JBIPCQ010000006.1, forward strand.
GGAGGAAAATCTATTGCGGAAACTCTGGAAGAAGGCGGCGATAAAATCATCAATAAAGCAATGCCTGTAACGATAGAAACGCCACAATTTAAAAATATATCAATCAAAAATGTAACAATAAAAGGAGCGCAACAAGCGGTATTTTTACAAGGTTTGCCGGAAATGAATTTAGAGAATATCGAAATATCCAACCTGATTGCTACAGCCGAAAAAGGTTTTTCTATCATTGATGCTAAAGGAATCAAAATCAGTAATGCAAAACTGGATATTGCAGCAAGTAATGTATTCGAAATTTACAATGCTAAAGATTTATCCCTAAAAAACGTTGAGTTTAATTCTACATCGGCAAAAGCAATTTCTGTTAATGGAGAAGCTTCTCAAAATATCGAATTTGTTTCTTCTAATGGTTTGAATTTTTCTAAACGAACTACTATTGGGGAAACTGTTCCTAAAGGGGCAGTGAAGTTTTAGATTTAATCTAATTGATAAAAAAGCAGGCTTTCCATAGGAAAGCCTGCTTTTTTATTGTCAGTTTTGTCATCATGACGGAGAAAGGATCACACTCGATAATCACCAAAGATTGCGCTTTCGAGAAAGAGTTCCATAGGAACGAATTATATTGTAGGGATGGATTTTAATTCAACGCAATACATTTTACGTAATCAATTATTCGCAATTCATTCTGCGACGTAAACCTGTCAGGTTTAATAGTAGAAATCACAATGAAAAAATGGCGATAAAATCTATAATTGATAAACAGCATTTACATTCTCAAACCAAATCTTATTTTGATCTTCTAGTGAAAGCTGCGAAATATAATCTTCTAAAGTCTGCACCACTTCTGAATAATCTGAAGCTACATTAAGAACCGGCCAATCTGACCCGAACATTAATTTATTGGTTGGGAAATTTTCAAAAATCACATCCAGATAAGGTTTTAAATCAAATGTTTTCCAAGTATTCCAATTCGCTTCTGTTACCATTCCTGAGATTTTACAGCTTACATTTTCATATTTTGAAATGGTTTCAATTCCTTTTTTCCAGGTTGCAATATCACCCGATTTAATATCCGGTTTTGCAATATGATCGATCACAAATTGCTGATCATGAAAATCATGAACCAAACTTATCGCAGCAGGTAATTGGCGATGAAAAATAAGAATATCATACGTATAATCGAATTGTTTTAAAGCCGAAATTCCGTTACGGAAATCTTCTCTAAACATAAAATTATCAGATTCGCCCTGAACAACATGACGAAAACCTTTTATCTTTTTATGAGTTGAAAAATGTTCTAATCGTTCTGTAATGTTTTTATTCCGGAGATCAACCCAGCCTACAATTCCTTTTATGAAATCATTTTTTGAAGCTAAATTCAAAAGAAAATTAGTCTCTTCTTCAGACTGGCTTGCCTGAACTGCTACGCACCCTGAAAACTGATTTTGTTGAAGCAATGGAAAAAGATCTTCGGGCAAAAAATCTCTCTGAATTTTTTGCATCGAATCATCAATCCAACTGTCTCTTACGGGATCAAATTTCCAAAAATGCTGATGTGAATCAATACGCGTATTCATGCTTTAATTTACATCGCTAATCAAAGCACGATCTAAATGCACGTAACCGCCATCAACAAAAACAAATTGTCCTGTGGTATGCGAGGAACGATCTGAAATGATAAAAAGTGCTGTATCTGCAATTTCTTCTGTTTCGGTCATTCTGCTTTCAAACGGAATGCTTTTGTTGATTTTCTTTAAAACAGTTTCACCGTCCGGCAAGGTTTTAATCCAGTCTTCGTATGCGGGAGTGTAACTTTCTGCAATAATAATCGCGTTCGAACGTATCCCAAACTGAACTAAATCAACCGCCCATTCTCTTGTTAAACCTAAAACACCGCCTTTGGCCGCAGCATAACCTGAAGTTCCGCCTTGTCCTGTTAAAGCGACTTTAGAACCAATATTTAAGATATTTCCCTTAGATTCTTTTAAGTACGGAAGTGCGTATTTTACCACTAAAAAGTAACTTACAACATTCAGCTTTAGCGAATCCATAAATTGCTCATAAGTAGCGTCTAAACCTGCTCCGTCATTAACACCAACATTGTTTATTACGGCATCAATTCTGCCATATTTTTCAATTATTTTTTTTACTGCATTTTCTATTTCTACGGGATCAGTAACATCTGTCTGAACAAATAATGAATCGATTCCTTGTTTTTGAAACCCTGAGGCATAATCTGCTCCTCTACTATTTCTGTCAATCAAAACCGGAATACCGCCTTCATCTGCAATCCTGTTTATTATTGTTTCGCCGATACTTCCCTGCTTTCCGGCAGAACCTGAAACAACAATTATCTTATTTTTTAAATGTAAATCCATTTTTTGTGGTTATTTGAGGTTAATCAAAAGATAATATTTAAACAAATAGAAACATAGTTTGTATAGTTGTAAAAGTCGTTTCACTTCAAATAAAACTCATAGTTTTTACTATGTGAAAAAATCTTGATTTTCTCCAAAATTCTTAATTTTAAATCTATGAAATCTATGTTCCTATGTGTTAAAAAAATTATACGTAAAGAGCTAATCTATCTCAATCAATGCTTTGATTACATTGTTTTTCGGATCAATTAATTGTCCAAAATCGGTAATCATTTCTGAAAAACTGGTTCTGTGGGTAATGTATTTTTTTGGATCAATTTTTCCTGTTTTCAGACATTCCATTACATATTCAAAATCCTGAATCGTCGCATTTCTGCTGCTCATTAAGGTCGATTCTCTTTTATGAAAATCAGGATGACTGAACGTTAATTCGCCTTTTTGAAGTCCAACCAAAACAAATCTTCCGCCATGCGAAATGTAATTGAAAGCATCATTCATCACATTTCTGTTTCCTGTGGCATCAATAACCACATTTGCCATATCGCCATTGGTGATTTCAGCCAGTTTTTCGGCTACATTTTCACTTAACGGATTGATGGTCGCATCGGCATTTAGTTCATTTTTACAAAAACCCAATCGGTATTCGTTGATATCCATTACGATAACTTTTGCTCCTGCAATTTTAGCAAACTGGATTAATCCAATCCCAATTGGCCCTGCTCCCATTACTAAAACGGTATCATTTGGTCCAACACTGGCTCTTCTGACTCCATGGGCAGCAATTGCCAATGGTTCAACCAATGCCAATTGATCGTAATCTAATCCCTGACCGTGCAATAAATATTGTTCCGGAATGGTCACATATTCAGCCATTCCGCCATCAATATGTACTCCAAAAACTTTGATATTCACACAACAATTGGTTAAACCATTTCTGCAGGCCACACATTTTCCGCAATTGAAATACGGAATAAAAGTTACTTTATCTCCGGCCTCAAAACCTTTTGCATTTCCTTTTACGTATTCTGCTGCCAGTTCATGACCTAAGATTCTTGGGTATTCAAAATAAGGCTGCGTTCCTCCAAAAGCATGAATATCAGTTCCGCAGATTCCTATTCTTTTTATCTTTAGTAATACTTCACCTTCTTTTGGTTCCGGTATTTCCTTTTCTTTTAATATAAATTCCTGTGGTTTTTCACATACTATAAATTTCATCTTCGATTTTTTTAGCGAACCTGATTGAGCACAATTCATGAAAATTCAAACACATAGAAACATAGTTTTTTATTATAAAAAGAAGATAATAGAAACTAGTTTCCACACATAGATATGTATTAAAAACTAGTGAAACGCCTTTTTTGAGAATCCAAAATCTATATTTCTATGTGTTAAAAATAATTATGCTCAACGAAGTTTATAATTACTTTTGGTAAGCCACTGCAGTTTGTTTACTTGTACCCAAACCTTCAATTCCTAATTCTACAACATCTCCAGCTTTTAGGTAAATTGGTTCTGGTTTAATTCCCAATCCAACTCCCGGAGGCGTTCCTGTACTAATAATATCTCCAGGAAGCAAGGTCATAAACTGGCTTAAATAATGCAGTAAATACGGAATTTTGAAAACCAGATTCAACGTATTGCTATCCTGATATTTTTTTCCGTTTACAGTAAGCCACATCGATAAATTATCGACATCTTTTACTTCGTCTTTAGTAGCTAAAAATGGTCCAAGAGGCGCAAATGTATCACAGCCTTTTCCTTTTGCCCATTGTCCGCCACGTTCGATCTGAAATTCTCTTTCGCTGTAATCGTTCAATAAAGCATATCCCGCAACATAGTCCAAAGCTTCAGCTTCTTCAACATAACTTGCTTTTTTGCCTACAATAAATGCCAGTTCAACTTCCCAGTCTGTTTTTACACTGTTTTTTGGGATAATCACATCATCATCAGGACCGCATAATGAAGTCGTAGATTTAAAAAAGATGATGGGTTCTGTTGGGATTGGCGCTCCGGTTTCCTTGCAGTGATCTACATAATTTAATCCAATACAAATTATTTTTGAAGGTCTCGCCACCGGCGATCCCAAACGAACATTCGCATCCACTTCCGGTAAATTTGGATTGCCGTCTAATGCTTTTTGTAATTTCTCCAAACCGTTTTCTTCAAAAAAACTTTCGTTATAATCTGAAACAATTCCCGAAACATCATATCTTTTTTCTCCTATTAAAACACCTGGTTTTTCTTTTCCGATTTCTCCAAAACGTATTAATTTCATTTTTTTTAAGTTGCTGAGTTGCTAAGATTCTGAGATACTAAGTTTTTTTAATCCTAGCTACCTGAAAACTTATCAACTTTGTTAATTAATTATTTATTTTTAAGATGGTAAGACACCCATATTTTGAGGTTTTAAGTTTTTAACTTAGTATCTCAGAATCTTAGCATCTTAGGAACTTTGTGCTAGTTATTTAATTTAATAAATCCTCCGTCAATTGGGTAATCGCTTCCGGTGATAAAACCTGCTTCGTCACTGCATAAATACAACGCTAGTGATGCGATTTCATCCGGTTTTCCCATTCTGCCGATTGGTTGTGACTGGGATAGTTTTTCGAACATCTCGTCTTCTTTTCCTGCGTAATTTTTCGAAATAAAACCATCCACAAACGGCGTATGAACGCGCGCCGGTGAAATAGAATTACAACGAATATTTTCTTTGATATAATCTTTTGCAACAGATAAAGTCATTGCCATAACCGCTCCTTTCGCGGTTGAATAGGCAAATCTATCCGGAATTCCTACCCAGGCCGCAATTGATGCCATATTTACAATTACACCTCCATTTGAAAGCCTTAATTGCGGAATCGCTGCAAACAAACAGTTGTAAACTCCTTTTACGTTGACTTCCATCACACGATCAAAATCAGCTTCCGGTGTTGTATCTACTTTACCTACATGCGCAATTCCGGCATTATTAATCAGGATATTAATATTTCCAATCGCTTCAAATGTTGCAACAACCTCTTTTTGGTTTGCTACGTTACACGCATGCGAAAAAACATTTCCTCCTCGTTTTTTGATATCCTCCACAGCTTCCTGAGCACTCTCTGGTGTTAAATCTATAATGTGAACTTCTGCGCCTTGTTTGGCAAAAAGGGTTGCGATTGCTCTGCCAATTCCGCTGCCGCCTCCGGTTACTACCGCTTTTTTATTTTGTAATGAAAACATGTTTTATTCGTATTAGTCCTTAATTGTATGTTTAGAGTTTCTTTCAATTAATAAATGTAAAAAACACAATTACAAATATAATTTTTAATCTCAATATTCTGAGAAATATTTTAATTAATTCCCTTAAAAGTAATCATAGTTTAAAATATTATAACATTTTTTATATCCTTTGTAAAAAAACCGAGCAGTAATTTCATATAGTGTAAATTTTAACTATTAATAAATGCTACATTTCTTGTTCAATTCAATCTTATTTCTACTTTTGTAATTGTATATTTTACATTTATTTTTTTAAGGTTCGTTCAAAGGGGCAAAGGTACAAAGCAACAAAGGTGCAAAGCGACAAAGGCTCAAAGCAAAAAAGGTTTGAGACTTTGACCTAAATTCTATGAAAATCTAAAAAAAAACCTATGAACCTATGCGCCTTTGAACCTATGAACCTTTTTTAAAAAAACCTTGAACCTCAAAATACTAACTATGCAACCAACCAACCAAACTGTAGACCAACACGAAATTGTTACAGAAAAAGGATCATCAAAAAAATACCTTTTACCATTTATACTTGTTACCAGCTTATTTTTCCTTTGGGGAATGGCGCACAATCTGGATTCTATTTTGATTCCACACTTAAAAAAGGCTTGCGAATTGAACAATCGTCAATCGACTTTGATTGATACGGCAGTGTTTTTTGCTTACTTTATAATGGCAATTCCGTCTGGCATGCTAATAAAAAGATTTGGTTATAAAAACAGTATAATTACCGGATTATTGGTTTTTGCAACGGGAGCATTTCTATTCGTTCCTGCAGCGAATACCAGAACTTATGAGTTATTTTTGTTTGCTTTATTTGTAATTGGCTGCGGATTAACAATTTTGGAAACCAGTGCAAATCCGTATGCTACGATTTTAGGACCTCCGGAATCCTCTTCAAAACGATTGAATTTAGCGTCATCTTTTAATGGTTTAGCGGCAATGGTTGCTCCTATTGTGGGTTCTTTATTTATACTTTCGGGAACAAATCACACTCCGGAACAAATGGCTGCAATGCCTGATGCAACAAGAGCGTCGTATTTATTAGAAGAAGCTTCATCAGTAAAATTGCCTTATATTATTTTAGGTAGTGTATTGGTTTTAGTAGCCATTTTATTTTATTTCATGCATTTACCGTCCATGAAAACGCAACATGAAGAGGTTGAAGTAAAACCGGGTTTTTTCTCTGTTTTAAAATTCTCTCATTTAACCTGGGCGGTTGCAGCGCAGTTTTTTTATGTTGGTGCGCAAGTTTGCATTACAAGTTTCTTTATCAGAATTGCGCAGCAAGGCGCCGGATTAGACGAGAAAACAGCGGGATATTACCTTGGTATTTACGGTTTTTTGTTTATGGCGGGACGTTTTATCGGGACTTTCTTTTTGAAATTTGTCAAAGATTATGTTTTGCTTTCTATCTATTGTGTTTGCAGTATTTTATTGTGTCTGGTCGCGATTTACGGAACCGGAATTTATGTGATTTACGCTCTTGGCGGAATCGGATTTTTTATGTCGATTATGTTTCCTACTATTTTTTCGTTGGGATTAGTGGGTTTAAAATCGAATACTGAAACAGGATCTTCGTGGTTGGTAATGGCTATTGTGGGCGGCGCAATTCTTCCGTACGGAATGGGAACTTTGATCGATATGAATCACGATGATATACAATCAGGATATATTATTCCTTTACTTTGTTTTGTAATTATTCTTTATTTCGGTGTTTTCGGACACAAAGTAAAAGCCGTGAAATAAAATTTTATCATTATAAAAAATTAAAAGGTTTGAATCAGATAATTTTTGATTCAAACCTTTTTTATACAACCAACATATACTCCTAAAAGATTATTTCTGATACTTATTAATGTCAGTAAAATATAATCAACAATAGATTTTGTCCCACAGATATAATTTTTTCTCTATAATTCTATCTTCTATAATCTTTCTTCTATAATCTTTCTTCTTTCTTCTTTATTCTTTCTTCTTTATTCTTTTCTCTATAATCTTTCCTCTATAATCTTTCCTCTATATTCTTTCCTCTATATTCTTTCCTAACAACAAAAAAACCAACTGAAAAAAATATCTCAGTTGTCTTTTTCACTAACAATAATTAATCAACATTATTACAAAATACTTATGGTTTCAGCTCAGTAAACTTTGAATCTAATTCAAAAGCTTTCTTCACTTTTTCGACTGTAATATCTTTTGCTACAGAAAATTCAGCAGATTTTTTTATATCTAAAGATGATGCTCCAACCAAAACTTTATAAGTTCCTGCTTCTGCAATCCAGGCACTTTTACTTTCTAAAAACGAAGCAAGATCTTTAGGCGATAAAGTCAATTGCAATGTCTGACTTTCACCCGGTTTTAATTCTTTTGTTTTCGCGAAAGCTTTTAATTCTTCTTTTGGTTTGTCAATTGTTTTTGATGGTGCCGCAAGATAAAGCTCCACTACTTCTTTTCCGGCTGCTTTTCCGGTATTTTTTACTGTTACAGTAACTGTCAGTTTATCATTGAAAGTGGGCGAACTCAGTTTTACAGCTGTATAATCAAAAGTGGTATAAGAACTTCCGAAACCAAATTCGTAAGATGGTTTTACGTTGAATGTGTTATAATAACGGTATCCTACATAAATTCCTTCTTCGTATGTTACCTCTTTTGGGTTATCTGCGGGAAGTCCCGGAAAGTTTTTTGCCGATGGTGTATCAGTATATTTCATAGGGAAAGTCATTGTCAGTTTTCCTGACGGATTAATTTTTCCGGAAACAACATCCGCAACAGAATGTCCGCCTTCCTGACCAGGCTGCCATGCTAACAAAATAGCATCTGCTTTATCTTTCCAGGATGCCGTTTCGATTACTCCGCCGATATTTAAAATCACCACAACTTTTTTTCCTTTTGCGTGAAAAGCGTTCGAAATTTTATCCAGCATTTCGATTTCTTCCGTGGCTAAATTGAAATTATTATCAACAACTCTGTCTCCTCCTTCTCCGGAATTTCTTCCTAAAGTCACAAACGCAATTTCAGAACTTGCCGCTTTTTTAGCAAAGAATGCGTCATCCATTTTCATTTCATGAAGTCTTTCCGGCAAAGCCAAAATTCCCTGAGATTTTTTTCTCACATTATCTGCAGCAACTTCTTTTTCAGCGTAAGGCTGGTATAAACCAACCAATTCTTTGTCTAATTTGTAACCTGCAGCGGTCAAACCTTCTAAAAGAGAAACGGTGTGTTTATTATTCACGCTTCCGCTTCCCGTTCCTCCGGTAATCCAGGCGTAAGAAGTCACACCAAATAAGGAAACTTCCTTTTGTTTATCTGCAAATGGTAAAGCATTTTTCTCATTTTTAAGCAAAACCATTCCTTCTGCAGCAGCATTTCTGGTAACTTCGGCATTTTTGGTTAAGTTGGGTTTATCGCTGTATTTGTATTTTGCGAAAGTTGGTGTACGAAAAACATATTCTAAAATGCGTCTCACGTTTGTATTCGCCACTTCCTGAGATAATTCCCCTGAATTTAAGGCTTCTAATAAAGCTTTTTTCTGAACTGGAATTCCCGGCATTAATAAATCATTTCCGGCGTTCATTTGTCCTACTACATCTGAGCTTAAACCTTTTTGTATGGATTCAAAACCCGGAAAACCACCAAACCAGTCGGTCATAACAATACCTTTAAAACCCCATTCGTCTCTTAAAACCTGAGTTAGTAAATCTTTACGGTCAGAGGTATAAGTTCCGTTTAGTTTGTTGTATGAAGACATAACCGTCCAGGGCTGAGATTCTTTTACGGTAATTTCAAAACCTTTTAAATACAATTCTCTAATTGCTCTTTCAGAAACGTGAGCATTAATCGTTAAACGATTCGTTTCTTCATTATTAACTGCAAAATGCTTGATCGAAGTTCCCACACCCTGCGACTGGATTCCGTTTACAATTGCCGCAGCCGTTTTTCCTGAAATCAACGGATCTTCTGAGTAATATTCGAAGTTTCTTCCGTTCAGCGGATTTCTGTGGATATTCAAAGCCGGAGCCAATAAAACATCCACTCCGTATTCTTTCACTTCATTTCCCATTGCTTTTCCCACTTCTTCTAAAAGTGCTTTATTCCATGTTGAAGCTAAAGCTGTTCCTACGGGAAATGCGGTTGCATAATAGGTTTTTGAGTCATTTTCCCTCGTTGGTTCAATTCTTAAACCGGCAGGACCATCGGCAACAACAGTTGCAGGAATCCCAAATCGCTCAAAAGCTGCAGTTCCGCCTGCAGCTCCGGGAACCAAACCTTGCTTAGAATCTCCAATCGGACCTGTTAGAACCTCGATTCCGGGCATTCCGGTTCCTATAAGTAATTCTGCTTTTTCGGCATTGGTCATTTGTTTGATGATTTCCTCAATTCTTTGATTTGCCGTAAGTCGGGTATCTTCCCACGGATCAAGTTTTCCGTTTCGGTTAAAATCCTGAAAGGTAAATCCTTTAATTGTCAAAAGCGGCGGATTTTTTTCATCAGTCGGAATTGTTTTCCAAGATAAATTCGAAAGTACTAAAGCGGTCAAAAGAGATACTTTCGCTGTTTTTTTTATGGTTTGTTTCATAGTTAGAAGTATAAATTGTTTTTGTTTTATAGTGAAGCTTTGCTTGTGATATTTCATTGCTTCATATAGAAGCAATATTAAAAACTTTTTTCCATATCAGCAAATAAAATCACTTAAAATTTCACATATAATAATCCTAATCATCTAAAAATGAGTAATTACTAATACTCGCAGACTAAAAGGGATAAATTATCAGCTGAATAAATAGCGTTAAATAAACTATAAATTGGATTGGAAAAAGTTTTGATTTTTTTAAGTTGCTTTATAATTTTCAAAAACATTAAATTTGAAAATAAATCATTTGTAATGGAATTTAAAGAACTTCTTGAAAAACGATCGGCAGAATCCTGGGAAAAGTATATCCCAACACTTTCTATTGATTGTGTTATTTTCAGTTTTCACGAAACGGCACTTCAGGTATTGACAGTAAAAATGAAAGATCAGGATTTTTGGGGACTTCCGGGAGGTTATGTAAAAAAAGAAGAAAACGTTGATGATGCCGCGATTAGAATTTTAATGGACAGAACGGGAACTGAAAATATTTATTTGCAGCAGTTTTATACTTTCGGAAATTTAAAACGTTCTGAAAGTGCTTTCCAGAAATATGATGATGCGCTCTGGCACAAACAGCGTTTTGTTTCTATTGGTTATTATGCTTTGGCAGAACATTTAAAAGTAAACCTGATTGTTGATGAATATTCTACGGTTGTTGAATGGAAATCTATTGAGGATCTGCCTTTGTTTATGATGGATCACAGGACTATTTTTGACAAAGCACTTGTTACGCTTCGGGAGCAATTAAATAATCACCCTATTGGTTATAATCTTTTGCCTGAGAAGTTTACAATGCCGGAATTACAAAAATTATACGAAGCCATTTTAGGAAAAAAACTAAATCGTGGTAATTTTTACCGAAAAATTCTTCGTTATGATATTTTGACGAAATTAGATGAATCACGAAAAGGCGGCGCTCATAAAGCTCCTGACTTGTATAGTTTTGATTTAGAGAAATATAATAGTGCCCTGAAAGAAGGATTAAAAGGAAGCTGGTAAAATGATTTCAATTCTTTGAATTTGTATGCTATAGTCAAAATTGAAAACAATTCTTTTTCAGGCAAATAAACTTTTTTTTTATCTAATAACCAATAAATTCAAAATTTCATAGCATTTCAAAAAAAACATAAAAACCGCTGAAATCATTGGCTTTAAAAGATTTTCGTACACAAAATAGTACGATTCAAATATTTACAAAATGTTTAATGATTTTTTAATAATTAGATAACATTTATACCGAATAATTGCTAAAATAACATTTCGGATAAATATTTTTCATCGGAATAGTTCATATATTCAAAAAAGTAATAATATTGTCTTCATCAACAAATTATTATCATGATGTCTTCAAATTCCAATTCTGACCAAAGCAAACTCCTTTACGAGTTATCGCAAGGGAGTGAACTGGCGTTTACAAAATTGTATAATGATTACAAAAATGTTGTTTTTTCTACTGCTTTAAAAATTACAAAATCCAGAATTTTAGCTGAAGAAGTGGTTCAGGATGTTTTTCTGAAAATTTGGCAGAATCATGAAAATCTTGCCGAAATAACCAGTATCGAAAACTATCTTTTCATTATTTCCCGCAACCATATTTTTGATATGATCAAGAAAATTGCGCGCGATACCTCTTTGGTTGTCGAAACGAATTACAAAAGCACGTCTGCAAACGATACTGATGATGCCATAAAAGACGATCAGTACAATGTGATTTTGAATCAAATAGTAGATCAGCTTCCGCCCCAACAACAAAAAATCTACAAAATGGCAAAGTGGGATGGTTTAAGTCACCAGAAAATTGGCGAAGATTTAGGCATTTCTACCGAAACGGTTAAAAAACATATGGCACAGGCTTTGAAGTTTGTCCGCCTTAAAATTTCACCTTACATGAACATGTTCATGACCTTTATGGTGTTTTTAAAACTGTAATTTCTTAAGTTACGAATAGCGAAATAAAGCGTTGTTTTATTTTTTTACATTTTTTTTACATTTTTTTCACTTTCAACTACTCCTTCCCTATTTTTTAATCGTCTTTATAATAAAGGGCATCATTTAATTGTGGTTTATTTCAATTTTAATGAGATTCTTTTAATTTTTATTTTACAACAAAAAACCCAAGTTTACCTATATAAACTATTATTAACTCACAAATCACAACAAATGCAACAAAAAGTATTTGAAGAATTATTTGAAAACTACCTTCAGAATAATCTAACGGAGGCAGACGAACAAAAACTGATGAATATTATTCAGCAAGGAAGTCATGATGATTTTATTAAAGAAAAAATTCAGCTTTTATTGAACAAAAATGAAAGTACAGAGTTGCTCGAGAAACAAAAAGGGGATGATATCCTGAGTTATATTCTTTCTCACTCTGATGCTCCTAAAGTTATTTCGATTCATGACAATAAAAAATCCTATAGAAAACTTGGACGGGCAATTGTTGCTATCGCTGCAGCGGTAACTATTTTATTTGCTATCAGAACGGCTTTCTTTTATGAAAATACACCTGATCCTTTAAAAAACAAAGAGGAAAAATTAGAGCAAATAAGTTCTGTTTTGGCTTTTAACGGAAAACAACTTATTCGTTTGCCTGACGGAAGTACGATTATCCTGAACGATAAAAGCAGCATTACCTACGACCAAAATGACTTTGATAAAGAAACCAGAGAAGTCACTTTATCCGGTGAGGCTTATTTTGATATTAAGCGAAACGAAAAAAAGCCTTTTATCGTACATACCGGTAAAGTAAGTACGAGGGTTTTAGGAACTGCTTTTAATATTAATGCTTACGATACATCTGATAATATTGAGATTACGGTGGAACGCGGAAAAGTACAGGTGGGTGATGTCAAAAAAATATACGGCGTGATTACTCCTAATCAGCAAATAAAAGTAAACAAGAATACTTTAGATTTTGAGCAAAATAACACCAAAATAGAAACCGTAATAACATGGAAAAGCAATTACCTTATTCTGGACGACATAAATATGGAAGAAGCTGTTGCGCTGATCTCTCAAAAATATAAAGTACCGATTGTATTAGCGAATGAAAACATTAAAAATTGCAGAATAACTGCCAGTTTCTTAAACGAAGAAGATCTGGAACATGTTCTAAAAGTGGTGTGCAGTGTTATTGAAACCAGCTATCATTACAACCAAAATAACGCCATCGTTCTGGAAGGGAAAGGTTGCGAATAAAACCAAATAACGGAGTATTAACCTTTAAAACTGATATAAAAAACTAACCAAAAATGAAATAAAAAAGCCATCTGGCTCCTACACCAGATGGCCGCGATTCTTAATAATTAATTCCAGTAACCATTAAAAAACATGCAAATTTATGAAATTACGCTGTAAAACAACCATGTTTGACAGGGAAAAGACATCTACGTCTTTTTTTAACCTGTCAAAAAAAACCATTATGATCATGCGAATCAGTTTATTCCACATTTTCTTACTGACCTGCGGCACTCACATGGTCTTTGCCAATGAAATGAGCGGTCAGAATTTAGAAGCTATATCTGTTGATATTGAACTTCATAATCAGGATATTAAAACCCTTTTTAAGACTATTGAAAATAAAACGGGATTGCTGTTTGCCTATCAGCCACAGGTTATAAAAGATTTCCCTAAAATAAGTACTCCAAAAGGAAGACGAAGTGTGAGCGATATTTTGAACACTGTACTTCAGGGAAGCAATTTAGTTTATAAACAGGTAGATAAAAACGTTGTGATTTATAGAAAAGAAAATCCTAAAACGGAAACGGAAACAATTAGTTCTAAAAAAGAAAATTCAGATGATGCTGATTATATGCTTTCAGGAAAAATTCTTGATGAAAATGGTCAGCCTTTACCCGGTGTAACTATTTCGCTTTTAGGTGGTAACAGACAAGGTGTTTCTGATTTTGACGGACAGTTTTATGTTCAGCTTCCATCAGGAAAACATACCTTAAGAGTATCGTACTTAGGGTATAAAACGCAGGACATTACGGTTGAAAACCAAGTATCTGTAACGATCAAAATGCAACCCGATTTAGCTAAACTGGATGAAATCGTCGTAATTGGTTATGGTACTACAACCAAAAGAACTTCGACAGGATCTGTAGTTAAAATTACTGCCGAAGATATTGAAAAACAACCTGTAACCAATATTCTGCAAACACTGCAAGGAAGAACCCCGGGTGTTTTTGTAACGCAGACTTCTGGTTATGCAGGAAGTGATATGAATATTAGTATTCGTGGCCGAAATTTTATTGCCGGAAACAATTTACCTCTTTATATTGTAGATGGCGTTCCCTATATTGGTGATGATATTAAGGAACAAGTTCAGGATCAAAGCGTTATTAGAGGTGCTCAAAAATCGACAAGTCCTCTTAATATTATCAACCCCAATGATATAGAAAGCATCGAAATCCTTAAAGACGCAGATGCTACGGCAATATATGGTTCAAGAGGTGCAAATGGTGTTGTATTAATTACGACCAAAAAAGGAAAATCAGGCAAAACAGAGTTTACAATAACTACTAATTCCGGGGTTTCTGAAGTAGCGCATATGGTAAAAACATTAGATACGCCGGCATATTTAAACATGCTTCAGACAGCTTTAAATAATAATGGTGATGTTGCTGATGTTGATAGTAATGGTATTGCTATTACAGACTGGGATCCTAATGCGCAAACGAACTGGCAGAAAAAATTAATAGGCGGCACGGCTAATTTCAACAATTATTCGGCTTCGCTGAAAGGCGGTAATGATACCACAAATTTTCTTCTAAGTGGTGCTTATCATAAAGAAACTACTGTAGTACCGGGAAATTTTAGCTATGATAAATTTTCTACTAACTTTAATATTAATCACAGTACAGAGGATAAAAAATTAAAAGTTGGTGCATCTGTAATTTTTGCGGCAGATAATAATAAACTGCCCTTTTTTGATATCACAACTTACGCTGTGGGCACTGCTCCTAACCGTCCGTTATACAATGCAGATGGCAGCTATTACTGGTCCCCGGACTATTTTAGCGATATAAACCCGCTTGCTGCTTTAGATAAAAGGGTTGAGGACAAAGGATTAAACTTAATTACAAGTTTGAGCCTTCAATATGAAATTGCAAAAGGGTTTTCTTTTAAAACAGATTTAGGATACGGAAGGGCTCAAATGCAAACGAAGCAGTTTATGCCGGCATCAGCTACGAATCATGTTTATGCCGAAGCTAATGGTGATAACTCAAATTTTCAGAGAGCGTATACCGTTTCAACTAATAATACCAATAATTTTACAGTTGAGCCTCAGCTTAATTACACAACAGCAGTATGGAAAGGAAACTTAACGGCACTTGTGGGAGGTTCATGGCAGAACAGAAAGTCTGAAATGCCTTCTTATGTTAACTCAAGCGGCTACAGCTCAGACAATTTAATTGGAAACCTGGGCACCGCAGAAAATGTAACAGCTAATAACGGAAGCGTAGAATACAAGTATATTTCGCTTTTTAGCAGAGTAAACTACAATATTCTAAATAAATACATTCTTAATATTAATTTTAGAAGAGATGGTTCATCCCGTTTTGGAGCCAATAATCGTTTTGGGAATTTTGGTTCTGTTGGAGGTGCGTGGGTTTTTACCCAGGAAAATTTCCTAAAAGATTCCACTTGGTTAAGTTTCGGGAAATTACGCTCTAGTTACGGAGAGATTGGAAGTGATGAAATTGGAGATTATCAATATGCTGAAACTTTTGATACTCGCACTTATGGTAACGGAAATGCTTCTATGGCTGCGGCGAGAATTGCAAATCCCAACATCAAATGGGGATTGACAAAGAAATTTGAAGCCGCACTTGATTTAAGTTTCCTAAATGACCGTATCTCTTTTACAGCAGCGTATTATAAAAATACTTCAAGCAATCAATTGGTAAGCTATACCCTTAGTGCGCAGGCAGGTTTTACTACTTATACGGCAAACTTACCGGCTGAAGTTGAGAATAAAGGATGGGAATTTACGCTGGGTACAACCAATATTCATACTAAAAACTTTAATTGGTCCACCTCTTTTAATATTTCAACCAATTCTAATAAATTAATATCATTTCCTGATATAGAATTTACCAGTTACTACTCTCAATATGTTGTTGGAAAACCTTTGGGCGGCAGATATGTATACAATTATACAGGTGTAAATGCTAACGGTATTGCTCAATTTGAAGATTTAAACGGAGATGGAAGAATCTCTACAGGATTTGCTGAAACCGGCAGAGGTGACAGAAGATATTATGGGCCTACTTATCCGCAATATTATGGTGGTATCTCGAATACTATTAGTTATAAAGCTTTTACACTTGACTTTTTATTTCAATTTGTAAAACAAGACGGTACTACTTTAATGTCTAGTACTGGGGCACAGCCGGGTTATCCTTACTCAACAGCAAATTTTCAGGTAGACGAGTATAATGATTATATAGCACAAGGAAATGTTTTAAGTTCAGGTTTTCAAAATAGTTTTTTCAATTATTTAGGATCAACTGCTTCTGTTACAGATGCATCTTATATCAAACTTAAAAATGTTAGCGCTTCTTACCAGATTCCTTTAGATCAGGCCACTAAGAAATATTTACAGAGTATCCGCCTTTCAGTTCAGGGACAAAACTTAGTAACATTTACTAAATACAAAGGACTTGATCCTGAAACACAGGGATTAGCATTGCCTCCCTTGCGTACGATAACTTTTGGAACTCAGTTTACATTTTAAATCTAAAAATCATGAAAAATATTTCTACTAAATATACCTGTATATTTTCGTTTTTTCTTTTATTAGGAATTACGAGCTGCGATGATGCTCTGGATGTTGATCTTCCCAGCAATCAGTTATCATCAGAAAGTGTGTATGCGACAGAGGCAACAGCTGAGGCTGCCGTAAATGGAATTTACCAAAGTATGGTTGCCGATTTTTATTATAGCAGTGTGCACTCTGTTTTGGGACAAACAGCTGATGAATTAGTACCCAGAACAGGTATTGCCAATGTTTACAGTTCTAATGAAATCCCGGAAACTGACGGAACTATAAACAGTAACTGGGGTGAATTATATAAAACAATCTATAACGCTAACAACGTAATCGAAGGCGTTACTAAAAGCACTTCGCTTAATGCCGTTAAAAGTAAACAATGGATTGCCGAAGCCAAATTTTTAAGAGCGTATACTTATTTTTACCTGACTAATCTTTGGGGCAATGTCCCTTTGGTACTTACAACAAATGTAGATGTATCGGCACTATTACCGCAATCGACACAAGAAACTGTTTATGCACAAATTGTGCTGGACTTAGCCGATGCTTCAAAAGATCTTCCAACAGATTATAAAAATTATGATCAGGAAAGAATCCGGGCTACAAAATGGGCAGCCGAAGCTTTATTGGCAAGAGTAAATCTTTATTTAGGAAAATGGGCGGAGGCATCGGCGCACGCAACTGCTGTAATTAATGAAACAGGAAATTACAAATTAATTACTGATCTGGCAGAAGAAAACAGTCCGTTTATTGCAGACAATGACGAAGCAATCCTGCAAATACCTTATTTTAATGTTTCTTATACTTACGAAGGATCTTCTGTATTTACAACCGGTGGAACTTTATTGCTAAGAAAAGGCAATGCGCTTTTTGAAACCGGTGACGCCAGAAAAACAAACTGGACCATTGATATTACAGATAGAAACGGTGTCTTTTTAGGTATTGCGCCTTATAAATATCAAAATAATTTTGGGGACTCTCCTTCTGAGCGCTCTACTCTGCTTCGATTAGCAGAACTTTATTTAATAAGAGCCGAAGCCAGGGTAAAATCAAATGATATTACTGGGGCTCAGCAAGATATTAACGTAATTAGAAACAGAGCTTTATTAAACAATACCACAATAACAGATACCAATCAATTGTTAGACTTAATTGCCCTTGAAAGACAACGCGAGTTCTTTGCAGAAAACGGACATAGATGGCTGGATCTTAAAAGAACCGGAAAACTAAATGAAACACTCTCTGTTTTATCTGATAAAATCTGGAAATCTACAGATAATTTATATCCAATACCAGAACCTGCTATTCGTTCTAATCCCTTTTTAACTCAAAATTCAGGATATTAAATAAATAAAATAAACGCAGGAATGTTACTTCAAAAACATTCTTGCGATTTTAAAAAACACTATGGAAACAACAATTGTAAGAGTTGAGGACTTGTCACATCAATACAGTAAGGATTGGGCAATACAAAATATTAGTTTTGAAATTAAAACAAATAGAATTTTAGGGCTTTTGGGCTCAAACGGAGCAGGAAAATCAACCACAATGAATATTCTTTGCGGCGTTTTGAACCAAACCAAAGGAAACATTTTTATTGATGGAATTAACCTGAAAGAAAACCCTGTAGAAGCTAAAAAGTTAATTGGTTTTTTACCCCAGACTCCGCCACTACATTTGGATTTAACGGTTGATGAATATTTGATTCATTGTGCCGAATTAAGACATGTAAAAAAGGAAGATTTAAAAAATGCTTTAGAGAAAGCCAAAGAACAATGCGGGATTTCTCATTTCAGCAACCGATTAATTCGAAACTTATCCGGAGGATACAGACAACGTGTGGGTATTGCTCAGGCTATTATTCATGAACCTAAATTAGTAGTTTTAGATGAACCAACCAACGGACTTGACCCGAACCAGATTTTAGAAGTTAGAAAATTAATCAAGAAAATATCAAAGGATAAAGCCGTTATTTTCTCCTCTCACATCCTATCTGAAGTTCAGGCAACGTGCCAGGATATCAGAATGATCGAAAACGGACATATGGTTTTTTCGGACACACTCGATGCTTTCAACAATCATATAGAAGCCGATAAATTAACCGCAAGTTTTGAAAATCCGCCGGCTCTTGAAGCATTAACAGAAATTCCTGAAATTACAGCTGCCGTTTTTCTTTCTCCAAAAAAAGTACAGGTAACCTTTACCGGAACACAGGAAGTTGCAGAAAAAATTATTACGCTAAGCGTCTATAACAATTGGAAATTGAGAGAAATTCAATTTGAAAAAGTATCTCTGGACGAAATTTTCGCACAATTATCTAAAAAAGCGCCTTCTAAAAACACTATTCTTTCTTAAAAAAAAATAAATAAATGAAAACTATATACAGAATAGCTAAAACAGAACTCAACACCATGTTTTACTCGCCTGTTGCGTGGGTTGTTTTAGTAATATTTTCAATTCAGTCGAGTTGGAAATTCTTCGACTCGCTCGTGCGTTTTGAAAAAGCACAAAAAATTGGAGAAGACATTGGTAATTTGTCACAATATATTTTTTCAGGATTCAATGGTTTGTATACTGAAATGCAAAATTATTTATATTTATATGTACCTCTCTTAACAATGGGATTGGTGAGCCGTGAAATTAACAGCGGTTCCATAAAACTTTTGCTCTCTTCGCCCATAAAAATCAAAGAGATAGTATTGGGTAAATACTTAGCCATTGCTACTTATTGTTTATTATTTATTTCAATATTAGGGCTTCAGGTTATAATTGCTTACTTCTCTATTGACAATTTAGACTTAAAATTTGTCATTTCAGGACTTATTGGGTTGTATTTATTGGTTTGCACCTACGCAGCTATTGGTTTATTTATGTCCTCCCTTACCTCATATCAGGTCGTTGCCGCCATTAGTACATTGGTTGTCCTGGCTGGTTTAAATTTTATTGGTAAATTATGGCAGGATGTCGATTATGTAAAAGATATTACGTATTTCCTTTCGATTGCCGGTCGTGCAAACGAAATGCTGGAAGGTCTTATTATTAGTAAGGATGTATTTTACTTTATATTGGTAAGCAGTCTTTTTATTGTACTTAGTATTTACAAATTAAAAACCGGAAGGGATGCTCAGAGTACTTCTAAAAGGGTTTTAAATTACACTGTATTAGTTACTGTAGTTCTTGTACTGGGTTACATAACATCCAGGGCTCCGTTAACATTTTATCAGGATATGACCCGTACTAAAAGCAGAACGCTTACAAAAAACAGTTTAGAGGTCGTCAAAAAAATACAAGGACCTGTTAAGATTACCACCTATGTAAACTTACTTGATATTAATTATTATGTGGCGATGCCTTACTCTCAAAATCAGGATATTTCGAGTTTTGAAAACTACACCCGTTTTTTACCACAAATACAAATGGAATATGTGTATTATTATGACACTTCAAATAATGAAGCTTTATATGCACAAAACCCGGGACTAAACGATAAGCAGCTTGCCCAAAAAATGATTGAATCGCAAGATTTAAAGCTGAAAAAATTGTATTCTCCTGAAGAGATCAAAAAAATAATTGATCTGAAACCAGAGCAAAACCGAGTAGTCAGAACGATAGAATACAACGGAAAGAAAACATTTTTAAGAATGTATGACGACTTATTTAAAGCTCCGAGCGAAAAAGAAATTTCGGCAGCTTTAAAACGTTTAGTTGTTTCTGTCCCAAAAATTGTTTTTGCAACAGGAAACCTGGAGCGCAGCATTGACAAAACCGGAGATAAAAATTATAAAACAGGATTTAACGAAATATCGTTTCGATATTCATTAATCAATCAGGGATTTGATGTTGCATCTGTAGATATTAATGCACAAAACATTCCGGAACAAACGGATATTTTAATTATCGCTGATCCAAAAACGCAATTAAGTCAGGGCGCTATTGATCGTATAAGCAAATATATTGATGAAGGAAAAAATGTAATACTATTAGCAGAACCCGAAACTAATTCGGCTCTAGCCACAATAATGGATAAATTGGGATTAAGTTATACTAAACAAGCTCTGGTTCAGGAAAGTGAAACCAACTCTCCGGATTATTTAGTAACTGATCTTCAAAAAAACATGGAACAGAATGGTATTAAATTTAGCAAAAGTAAAAACAATAATCCAATTCCGTTATTAGGAAGCAGCGGCATCAAAATCATCAAAGATGCAGGTTTTAAAGTAACGCCACTTTTAAAAACAAATAATCATCCGGCTTGGGAATCTCAAAGCGGTATTACTTCAATTTCCGAAGATTTAAAAAAGCAGGCTTCTACAACCTCTATTCCGCTTGTTGTCGCATTAAGCAGAAATATCAATGGTAAATCTCAAAAAATAATAGTCTCCGGAGATGCAGATTTTATGGGCAATGCCGAGTTAAGCCGAGGTGGTTCAGGGACATTTCAGTTTTTTACAGATATTTTCAGTTGGATCAGCAATTATGAATTTCCAATTGATACAACACGCCCGGAAAATACAGATAAGAAAATAACCTTAGATGCGAATCAGATTTTTATCAGTAAAATGGTATTCATGGGGCTATTTCCTTTATTGATTGTATTAAGTGCTGCTTTTATATTGATTAGAAGAAACAGAAGATAAAAAACAAAAAAATGCAGAAAAATCAAAAAAATATCATGATTGGGATTCTAATGTTATCGTTTCAGATAACATTAGCCCAATTCAAAACTACAATTCCGCTGGATAAAAATGTTACCACGGGTAAACTTAAAAACGGATTAACCTATTATATTCTACACAACGAAGAACCTAAGGATCGTGCGAGTTTTTACTTTGTTCAAAATGTGGGTGCTATATTAGAAGACGACAATCAAAACGGACTGGCGCATTTTCTGGAACATATGGCTTTTAACGGAACAGAACATTTTAAAGGAAAAGGAATTATTAAAATGTTAGAGAAAAACGGAGTAAGTTTTGGTAAGGATATCAACGCCTACACGGCTCAGGACGAAACGGTTTATAACATTAGCAGTGTTCCGGTTAACAACCAGAAACTAATCGATTCTACTCTGTGGGTTTTGCACGACTGGTCTGGTTCCCTGTCTCTTACAGATTCGGAAATAGATGCCGAAAGAGGTGTCATCAGAGAAGAATGGAGAACGCGCAGAACAAGCGGTTTTCGTTTAAAAAGCCAAACGGATCAGGTTTTATATAAAGGTTCTAAATATAGCAAACGCGATGTTATTGGCGATTTAAATATCATCAACAATTTTAAATATCCGGAACTTAGAAACTATTACAAAAAATGGTACCGTCCGGATTTGCAAGCGGTAATTGTTGTGGGAGACATTGATGTTAAAACTATAGAAAAAAAGATAAAATCAATATTTTCAGGCATTCCGCTGGATAAAAAAGCAACGCCGCGCAATTATTTTGATATCCCCAAACATGATGAATTGTATTTTGGAACTGCATCTGATAAAGAAGCTTCTTCAACTTCAGTTACCTTGCAATATGTTCTGGATGAACCGTTGGTTAAGGATGAAAACGTGACACGCAAAAACGTAATGAATTCATTTTATACTAGTATCCTGAACAATCGTTTTAAAGAATTACTCTTAAAAAACCAGAGTTCAAGCCTGAACCTAAAAAGTTATTTTGAACCTGTTTCAAGATTAAATACCTCTTTTAATATTTCGGCTTTAGCCAAAAAAGGAAAAGTTCTGGAAGCATTTGAGGATGTTTATACAGAAACGGAACGAATGAAACGTTACGGTGCCGTTCAATCAGAATTAGACCGTACTAAAAAAGATTTTATCAGTTCGTATGACGATTTTATCAAAAACAAAGACAAAGTCGATAATGACACCTGGGCAGATAAGCTGACCAATTATTTTTTGAAAGCAAAACCCTTTCTTGCCCCGCAAGATGATTATAATTTAATTGTTGGCATCATAAAAAGTATTTCTTTAGAAGAGCTGAATGCGTACGCCAAAACCATTCAAAAACCAACAAATCAGGTGGTTTTAATAACAGGTTCTGATAAAGACCAAAACGACTTTCCTAAAAAAGAAGCCGTTGTCGAAGTGATGAAAAAGGTTGAAAACATGACTTTAGAACCTTATACTAAAAAAGAAAATAATGCGCCATTAATAGCCAGAGAATTAAAACCTGCTGCGATCAAAAATACTTTTGATGTAGATGGTATTAAGAATGCAAAAGGATATATATTAGAAAATGATGCAAAAGTAATCGTATTGCCAACCACGTATTCTCAGGATCAGATTATTTTTTCGGCTTATTCTAAAGGGGGGAAATCTCTGGTAAAAACAGAAGATCTGGCTTCTGCCGAAATTTCTACAACAATTGCAAGATCATCAGGTCTGGGTGATTTTGACAACATGGGATTAAAAGAAAAACTAACCGGAAAAGTAGCGCAGGCCTCTCCTTTTATTGGCGATAATACACAAGGATTTCAGGGAGGTTCTAATAAGGCTGATTTCGAAACTATGCTGCAATTGCTTTATCTTTCTTTTGAAGCGCCACGTTTTGACCCCAACATTTTTAATATTCTAAAAGAGCAGTACAAAAACAATCTTGAAAATATTAAACAAGACAACGAAAACACTTTTAAGGATACTATTGAGCTGGCCAATTCTAATTACAACCCGCGTACATTTATATTCAACGATAAATTCCTTGAAACGATTGATCTGAAAAAAGCAGAAAACATTTACCGTGACCGCATTAAAAATGCTGCCGATTTCACCTTTATTTTTGTTGGAAATATTCCGGATGGTGGTTTAGAGTTAATTCAGAAATACATTGGAAATATTCAATCCAATCCGGCTTTAAAGGAAAATTATGTTGATCATAATATCGAACCTAAAAAAGGAAAAACCGAAGTTCATTTCACACGCCCAATGGAAGTGGCGAAAACAACTGTTTATTTAAACCTTACCGGAACGATAGAATACAGTAAAGAAAATGCTTTGTCGATGTATGTTATCGGAGAAATATTATCCAAACGATTCCTGCAGACCATTCGCGAAGAAGAAGGCGGCAGTTACGGCGTAAACGTGGGCGGTAATCTGGAAGTAATTCCAAAACCAACTTTTAGCCTTGCCCTTACTTTTGACTGTAATCCTGACAAAGAAGAAAAATTGATGCAGATTGTCTGGAAAGAATTAAACGATTTAAAATCAAATCCTGTCAGCGCAAATGATCTGGAAGACATTAAAAAAGCACTTTTAAAAAACAGGGAAGAATCGCTTAAAACCAATTCTTTCTGGAACAACACATTATATAACAACAGTTTAAGTCAGATTCCGTTTTTACAGGATGAAGAATATAAAAATTTAATTTCTAAAATTAATCAAAAAACTATTCAGCAGTTTAGTAAGCACGTTTTGGATAGTTCTAGTAGTGTCGAAGTTATTATGAGCCCTGAAAAAGGAAAGTAAAACTTTAGGATACATTTTTTTATTTTATTAGTCATTAAAGGTTGTCTTGCCAGGACAGCCTTTTTTGTTTTTGCATTTTACGGCCAAAAAAAGGAAACACACAGCAACACTTCAAAACAAAAAAACGCCTCATTGCTGAGACGTTCTTCAAATTTATTCCTGTTATTTAGTGACGATCATTATGTCCGTGATCCTTGTCTTTATTAGAATTGCCATTTCCGGAGTTTCCTTTTCCGGAATTCCCTTTTTTGGGTTTGTCCTTACCATTCTGTTTATTGCTTTTCTCCGGTTTATTTCCTCTGTTTTTTTGAGGGCTTCCATGATATCCTTTTGGATAATTAGTTCTGTGTTTGGTATGATACGTATAAGGAGTATTTCCTCTATAATCATTTAAAACTACTTTATATCCACTATACAAATCATACTGTCTGTATTTTGAAGGCAATCTGTTTTGGCGAACCCACGTACCATTATTATCATAAATAAACTGGCTTTGATTCACATCATAATAAGTATCAATGTCCGGTAAATAATAATATCTGCTATCGTCATTCCCTTGTGGTCCCCAGTTTGGTGGTGTACCAATATTAACATTGACCGAAACTTGCGCGTTTGCAAAAATACCCATCAAGAGTATTAAAGCGATTCCTAATTTTTTCATTTTTTGTGGTATTAAGTATTATTTGATTTGTAACAAAGCGAAAGTAGTGCCATTTATTTGCCTTTCTCCTATTCATTATACCGAAAGGCAAAACCAATCGACGAACAGGACCTCACAACCGACAAAAAGTTAAAAATAAAAAAACGCCTCAAAATTTTGAGGCGTTTTTATTTTAACAATTTTTAATTAACGATGATGATAAAAATTTATTTCCATCCACCACCTAAAGCGCGGTACAAATCAACCACTGCTTGTAATTTTTGTAGATTATCATTGATACCACTCAATTGAGCCGCTAAAAGATTTTGTTCTGATGTTAATACATCGGTATAATTGGTAGCCGAACTATATTCTAAAAGCTGTTGCGTAAAATCAACCGCTTTTGTTAAGGCTTCAATTTGTTTTTCTCTTGAATCTTGTTTTTCAACTGCCATTTCATACGCATACAAAGCATTTGAAACTTCCTGACCCGCAACTAAAAGGCTTTGTTGGAAATTATTCATTGCCTGCATTTGTCTCGATTGCGCGCTTGTTAATCTCGCTTTATTAAGTCCCTGATTAAAAAGTGGCTGTGTTAATCCGCCAATTAAAGAGTAAAAAACAGAATTAGTAAAGAAATCCGTTAATTGTAAATTCGAGAACCCGCCACTTGCTGTAAGGGTCAAACTTGGATAAAAATAAGTTTTAGCCATATTTGTGGTTTCAAAAGCAGTTCTGAAATCAAACTCAGCCTGACGAACATCAGGACGATTTTCCAGCAATTGTGCCGGTAAACCAATCTCCAGTTTTTCAGGAATTACCTGATCTCCTAAAGTCCCTCTTTCCACCGGACCAGAAGGCTGACCTAATAAAATATTAAGCGCATTTTCGGTTTCACGAATGTTTCTTTTTAAATCCGGAATCAAAACTTCGGCTGCGTGTTGGTTCGCTTCACTTTGAACCACAGATGCTCCGGTTACGATTGCTCCTTCTTTTAAAGCTTTGATTACTTCAACATTTTTAATACGGCTTTCTAATGTCGATTTAGTAATTTCTAACTGTTTATCATACGCTAACAATAAAAAATAGTTGTTGGCAATGTCTGAAATTAATTGTGTCTGAACAGCTTGTTTAGCAGCATCTGTAGAAAGATAAGTCGCTAAAGCAGCTCTTTTAGAACTACTCAGTTTTCCCCAGATATCAGCTTCCCATGATGTACTCAAACCTAATTTATATGTCGTTGTTAAGGTATTGATATTGATTCCTGCCGGAAAGTTCAATCCTGCTTCAGATTGTTTGGTACGCGTTACGTTCGCATCAGCATTCAAAGTGGGGTAATACGCTAATTTTGTCTGACGTAAAGAGGCGCGCGCCTGAACGATATTTTCAATTGCATTTTTCAGGTTCAGGTTCTGATCTAATCCTTTTTGAATTAACGCTTTCAGTCTGTCATCTTTAAAAACGGTTTGCCACGGCATATTCGCCATCGTAGTCGAATCGGCAGAAGCCTGATCACGATACAGCTTATCCGTTGAAACCGCCGCTGGACGTTCGTATTTCTTGGTAACGCACGCACTTAAAAGTACGGCTGCAACTACCATAAGAATATATTTATTTGAACTATGAGTCATTTTTTCTTAATTAAATTATTACTCTTTATGAGCTTCTATCAATTTTACTTCCTCTTCATCATCATCGTCATCATCATAACCTTCTTTTGCCGGTCCGCTTACTCTTTCCTGTAAAGACTGGAAAATGATAAACAAAATCGGAATAACAAATACTCCTAATATGGTTCCGATTAACATACCTCCAACAGCTCCTGTACCAATTGATTTATTCCCGACAGCTCCTGCTCCGGAAGCAAACATTAAAGGAACAAGTCCTAAAATAAAGGCGAATGAAGTCATTAAAATTGGACGTAAACGTGCTACAGCTCCTTCAATTGCTGCCTGAACAATTGGCATTCCTTTTCGTCTTCTTTCCAAAGCAAATTCAACAATCAAAATACCGTTCTTCGCCAGCAATCCAATCAACATGATTAAGGAAATCTGCAAATAAATATTACTGTTTAATTTGAAAATGATCGAGAACAAATACGCTCCTGCCAATCCAAACGGAATAGAAAACAATACTGCAAATGGTAAAATATAACTCTCGTATTGAGCACTTAATAAAAAGTAAACAAACACAAGACATAATATAAAGATGAAAATAGTTTCACTACCTGATGCTAATTCCTCACGTGTTAATCCTGAAAATTCGTAACCATAACCTGATGGCAGATTTTCTGCTGCAACTTCCTGAATCGCTTTAATCGCATCTCCTGAACTAAATCCCGGATTTGGCGCTCCTGTAATGGCGATAGAAGAGAAAAGGTTAAATCTTGAAATAGATTCCGGTCCAAAAACTCTGGTCATTTTTACAAACTCAGTAATTGGAGCCATATTTCCGGCACTGTTTCTAACAAATATTTTGTTCAGTCCTTCTGTATTGGTTCTGAATTCTGGCGAAGCCTGAATCATTACACGGTATTGTTTCCCGAATTTATTAAAATTCGAAGCATATAAACCTCCGTAATACCCTTGCATCGTTGATAAAATGGTATTAACCGGAACTCCTGCATCTTTTGCTTTTGCCAGATTAATATCCATCATATATTGAGGGAAACCAGGATTAAAAGGCGTAGTTGCATATTGTATTTCAGGACGTTTTGCTAATTTCTCTAAGAACTCAGTATTTACTTTAAAGAATTCTGATGTTGTATGTCCTCCTTTATCCTGTAATTGGAATTCAAATCCACCACTTTGTCCAAATCCCTGAATAGTTGGCGGAGAAATAAAGAAGATATTAGCCTCACGGATTCCGCTTGTTTTCGCAAAAAGCTGACCAATAACATCGTCAACACTCAAATCACGTTTGTCCCACGTTTCCAGTTTTACAATAACCATACTGTAGGCACTACCCGCACCTGCCGTAAAGTTTTGCCCCACAATTCTCAGGGTATTTTTAACACCGGGAATAGTTTTGGCAATACTGTCTACTCTTTTGGCAATAACATCAGAACGTTCCATAGAAGCCGATGGCGGTAAACTAATATTCGCAAAAACAGTTCCCTGATCTTCTGCAGGAACGAAAGCTGATGGCGTAGTTTTCATCATATAAAACAATGCTGCACCTGCAAAAACAATTGATGCTAATACAATCCATTTTTTAACAGAAAGAAACTGAACTGATCTTTTATATTTATTGGTAACGTTATCAAAAGCAACGTTAAACGATGTATAAAATCTTTGAATGAAACTTTTATGTTTGTGATCGTCTGCGTGTGGTTTTAAAAGCAAAGCACATAAAGCAGGACTTAAAGTCAAGGCATTAATCGCCGAAAGGATAATTGCAACGGCTAATGTGATACCAAATTGTTTGTAGAAAACCCCTGTAGATCCTGTAATAAAAGTTACCGGAATAAATACGGCAGCCATTACAAGTGTGATCGAAATAATCGCTCCGGAAATTTCATCCATCGCATCAATCGTTGCTTTTTTAGATGATTTATAACCGTGATCCAGTTTGGCGTGTACTGCCTCGACGACCACAATTGCATCATCGACCACAATACCAATCGCAAGTACCATCGCAAAAAGCGTTAATAAGTTGATCGTAAACCCAAATAAATTCAGGAAGAAAAACGTTCCCACAATTGCCACCGGAACCGCAATTGCCGGAATTAAAGTGGATCTAAAATCCTGAAGGAAGATAAACACAACAATAAATACCAATATAAAAGCTTCAATTAAAGTATGAATTACCTTTTCGATCGAAGCATCTAAGTTTTCGTTAACGTCAACAAGAATTGTATATTTTACTCCTTTGGGGAAATTTTTTGCAGCCTCTTCAATAAGTGCCTTAGAGTTGTTAATTACATCACGCGCATTTGATCCCGGAGTCTGGCTAATGGCCATTGCCGCAGATTCTACACCGTTTGTTTTAATTGTTGATGTATAACTTAAAGCGCCTAACTCTACTTTTGCAACATCTTTTAATCGTAACATTTGTCCGTTACCAACAGATTTGATGATGATATCACCAAATTCCTTATCGCTGGTCAAACGTCCTTTATATTTAATTACGTATTGAAAAGCCTGAGCTCCGTTCTCACCAAATTTACCTGGTGCAGCTTCGATATTCTGTTCTGCCAAAGCAGCCGAAATATCACTTGGAATCAGTTTGTATTGTTGCATGATATCCGGTTTTAACCAGATTCTCATAGAATAATCTTTTGCACCAAAAACGGTTACATCTCCTACTCCAACTACACGCTGAATTTGCGGAACAAGATTAATCTTCGCATAATTTTGAAGGAAAGTCTGGTCGTATGCTTTATCATCACTATAAAGTGAGAAGATTACCAGGTTACTACTCTGACTCTTTGTTACCGTTACACCAGCCTGAGTAACCTCTACCGGTAATAAACTCGTAGCTCTTGAAACCCTGTTTTGAACGTTTACCGCTGCTAAATCAGGATTTGTTCCTACTTTAAAGAAAATTTTGATAGAAGCATTTCCATCATTTGTAGCAGTAGAAGTCATGTAAGTCATGTTTTCTACACCGTTAATTTGCTCTTCAAGCGGAATTACAATACTTTTAAGTACAACATCTGCATTGGCACCTGTATAACTTGCCGAAACGTTTACTGTAGGTGGAGCGATATCAGGATATTGAGATATAGGTAACTCAATAAGTCCTAAAACTCCCAGAATAACAATAATAACAGATATTACCGTCGAAAGTACAGGTCTTTGTATGAATATTTTAAACATTTTTTTCTTATTTTAAGTCAGCGTAAACCGTTTCCTGATTCTGATTTTGAGCTTTAATTTCGGTTCCTTCTTTTAAAGCAGCAACTCCTTCTAATACTATTTGATCTCCTGCTTTTAAGCCGCTTGTAACAACATAATAATTTCCTGCTGTGTTTTCAAGTTTGGTAATATTGACGTTTTTCGTTTTTCCGTCTTTCCCTACTGTAACTGCAAATATTTTATCCTGAAGTTCGAATGTAGCACTTTGAGGAACTAGGATTACATCTTTAACATAATTCGGAATCCTAACTGTAGTACTGCTTCCGCTTCTGATAATTCCTTTTGGATTTGCAAAACGTGCTCTGATATTTACCGTACCCGTTTCTGTATTGATTAATCCGTTTACGGTTTCAATATGTCCTTTTTCATCATAAACAGAACCATCTGAAAGTAAAAGTGAAACGGCAGGTATTTGTTTGATTTTTTGTGCCAATGAAGTTCCTGCACCGCTTTGAGTGAAAGTAAGCAAGGCTTTTTCGTTCATGGCAAAATAGGCATAAACGTTACCAATACTGGAAACTGTTGTTAAAGGATCTGCTGTATTTGAACTTACCAAACTTCCTAAACGAAAGGGAATTGAACCTACAACGCCGTTAACCGGACTTGTAACTGTAGTATATCCTAAATTAGTTTTGGCATTTACTAAAGCTGCATTTGCCTGGGCTACTGCTGCTAAAGCCGAATCATAAGAATATTGAGCCGATTCAAGGTCATATTTACTAATGATTCCTTTTTCAACAAGGGGCTTCACTTTATTTACAGCTAATTTTGCTGCACTTAAATCTGCCTGAGCGCTTTTTATACTTGCAGATGCCGTACGAACTTGTTGCTCATATTCCGGCGCGCTGATTTTGAATAAAGGCTGTCCCGCTTTTACAACAGCACCTTCGTCAACAAAAATCTTGTCGATGTAACCTTCAACTCTGGGTCTGATTTCAATATTTTGCTGTCCCTGAATACTTGCAGGAAAGTCATTATTTAATGTAGCTGATTTTGTTTCCAAAGTCAGCGTTTTATACTCTTTAACTTGTTGTGCACCTCCGGCCTGTGCCGATTTGTCATTTTTCTTACCGCAAGACGCGATGATAATAGATGCTGCGAGAATGCTTAAAAAGGATTGCTTATTCATTGTGAAAAATGTGTAATTATCAATTTATATCGTAACAAAAGAACTAAAATATAACAAACGAAAAATTTTCAATAGACGGAGGGTAAAAAACAATCGATAGATATACCATCAGAACCGATGGAAATTTATTTAACGACAGATATGTATTTTAAAACAGGCTCGTCGGCTCTAAAATGGTTTTTACGGGTTCTCATTCTATTTTGGGCGATTCGTTTGATATCATTTATAAATATAATGTAATATTGTCACAAAATCAAACTTCACAATGTCACCAAACTTTTTTAAACCGTACATATCCACCGGATTACATATTCTTGCCTGGTTATTATTGGGATTCACACTGCTGTTTTATATTCCATTGACATGGAATATTGTGCTGCCCGAAGTTTTCTGGTTATGGCAATCGATTGTATTGCTTTTTATGATTGTTGTTTTTTATGCTAATGCTCTAATAATAGTTCCACGAACCATTATAACCGATAAAATAAGTCCATTTTTCCTGTGGGCACTTTTTATCATTTTTGCTATGCAGTTTGTCGCTTACGTCTATAATTATAATACTGATTTGCACAATAA
Organism: Flavobacterium sp. FlaQc-47; assembly: GCF_044006475.1. Classification (NCBI taxonomy): domain Bacteria; kingdom Pseudomonadati; phylum Bacteroidota; class Flavobacteriia; order Flavobacteriales; family Flavobacteriaceae; genus Flavobacterium; species Flavobacterium sp. FlaQc-47. The sequence continues at coordinate 196,153 of NZ_JBIPCQ010000006.1, forward strand.
GCTTGCAATTATTCTGGGTTTTAAAAAATACCGAAATGATTATTTTGATAATTATGTGTTTACGATAAGCCTCTTGGTATTAGGAATCAGTACAAGCTGGGCGATGTTACATCATTGGCAAAAAGCCGCACAACACAAGCAAAAACTGGAGCAGGATAAAACAATGGCTGAACTTGCTATGTTAAAAGCACAGATTAATCCGCACTTTTTCTTTAATTCGCTTAACAGCATTTATTCCCTTACTTATACCAATATTGAAGATTCTCGCGTTGCACTTCATACCTTAAGCCGTATGATGCGCTATTTACTGTACAGCACCGAAGGCGAAAGAACTACTTTACTAAAAGAAGCCGATTTCATGAAAGATTTTATAGCTTTGATGAAGCTTCGCGCCAATAGTAAACTGACGATAACGACAGATATTCCCGAAAAAATACACGATTATCCTATTGTTCCCATGTTATTGTTACCTTTAGTAGAAAATGCTTTTAAACACGGCGTTCATGCTACAGATAAAAGTGAAATCCATATTAAACTGAGACAACAGGGAAATAACCTGGAGTTTGAAGTTGAAAATACTTTTTTTGAAAAAACGTCGACAACAGATCAGGGCGGAATTGGGTTAACGAATACCAAACGCAGATTGCATTTAATTTATCCGCACAAGCATATTATGACTTGCGGTCTTGATAAAAACGGAAAATATAAAGTAAATCTGCAAATAACTTTAGAACAATGATTGTATTAAAATGTATAGCAGTAGATGATGAACCACTCGCATTGAGACTGGTTGAAACCTTTATAGAACAAACTCCGTTTTTAGAATTAGCATGCAGCTGTGATAACGCCGTTGAAGCCATGACTTTAATACGCGAACAACAACCGGATATTGTTTTTTTAGATATTAATATGCCTAATTTAACGGGTATGGAACTTGCCCGCCTTTTACAGGAACAGCCGGGACCATTACCTAAAATTATTTTTACAACCGCCTATAATCATTATGCGATTGAAGGTTATAAAGTAAATGCAGTAGATTATCTTTTAAAACCTTTTAGCTACGAAGAATTTTTACGCGCCGCCAACAAAGTGCTGCAAATGTCTGAAGAAGCCTCCAATCATTTTCAATCCATTGCGACAGATGATGAATTTATATTTTTGAAAGTAGAATATCAATGGGTTAGAATTTCCTTAAAGGATATTTTATACATCGAAAGTTTAAAAGATTATGTAAAAGTCCATCTTGAAGATACCGAAAAAACATTAATGTCGCTGATTTCGCTTAAAGCGCTTGAAGAAAAACTGCCCTCAGCAAAATTCATGCGAATCAACCGATCCTTTATTGTTTCGTTAGAAAAAATAAATGCGATCAGCAAAAATTCAATCTTCGTTAATAAAACCGAAATAACTGTTGGGGAACAATACAAAGAAACCTTTAAAACCATTGTAGAAAAATGGTTGAAATAATTTGTTGCGTTCTGCCGGACTTATATGTCGCTCCGCCGGAGCTTTGTAAACGTTAAAAAATAATTGCTATAAATATAACACTCCGCTGGAGTTTTTTTTAAAGTCCCAGAGGGACGTAATATTTATAGAAGACGTAATATTTATAGAAATGTAAGATAGACGTCATCACAGAACCCCATCGGGGTGAAATATATACTAAAAAAATGAAAAAATGTCGCTTCACCAGGGCTTTGTAAATATTTACAAAAATTATAATTTATGATCGCCGACATTTAGAAACTACAGAATAAATCTAATATAAAATGGAAAAAAAATCAAACAAATATTACTTGACATTAAGTCTGAAAGAATATGCAAACGGTGAAACCGAACCTGCAAAAGAACTCGGATTACAATTTGACAATCACGATGAAATCTTCGGTATTATAGAGAGAATAAAAGATAAAAATATTTTTGAAGATCCAAACGAAGCGGCACAATTTGCCATTGGATTAAAATTATTTAGTGAAATAAAATTAAAACACAGGAAGAATCCACTTTTTGATGAATTGAATGAAGTGTTTCCTCTATTCATGAAAAAATTAAAAAGCTTGTAGTTATCTACAAGCTTTTTTTTTATTTTAGTTTTCAAAGTTCATTACATTCTGTTATTTATTTTAGCGCGCAAAGTCGCAAAGACGCAAAGTTTTAATGCAATTGTTTCGCGTCTTTGCGACTTTACTTGAGATTTTTATATGTGGTTTTACTTCGATTTAAAAATATTGCTTCAAACAAATCGTTTTATTTCCTAAATTTAGTTTTTCAAATTTAAACTATGGACAAACTAACCAAAGAAGATATTAGTCAGGAAGTATTTGATTTATATGATGATTACGCCCACAATAAAATCAACCGAAGACAATTTGTCGAAAAACTATCCATATTTGCCGTAGGTGCGGTTACTTTGCCTTCGCTTTTAAGTTTTATGACGCCTAATTATGTTGATAGTATTTTAATTCTGCCAACAGATCCACGATTAAAAACAGGTTATATCAATTATGATTCACCAAAAGGCGGAGGAAGTATCAAAGCACTTTTGTCCCAACCGTCTGAAACCAAAAAAAAATTACCCGGAATTATTGTAGTTCACGAAAATCGCGGTCTGAATCCTTATATTGAAGATGTTGGACGAAGAGCCGCTGTCGAAGGTTTTATCACGCTTGCTCCGGATGCTTTATCTCCGTTAGGTGGTTATCCGGGAAATGACGATGCAGGACGTGAATTACAAAAAAAGCGTACCCGCGAAGAAATGCTTGAAGATTTTATCGCAGCTTATGAATATCTCCACTCACATCCGGATTGTAACGGTTATATTGGCGTAGTCGGGTTTTGTTTTGGCGGATGGATTTCAAATATGATGGCAGTAAAAATTCCCGCTTTGGCTGCAGCCGTTCCTTATTACGGCGGACAACCCACAAAAGAAGAAGCCGAACAAATAAAAACCCCCTTATTATTACATTATGCAGGTTTAGATACCCGCGTAAACGAAGGCTGGCCGGCATTTCAGGAAGTACTCAACAAAAACAAAGTCGAAAATACAGCTTACTTTTATCCCAACGTAAATCATGGTTTTCATAACAATACAACGCCCAGATACGACGAAACTGCGGCAACTTTATCATGGACAAGAACCATTGATTTTTTTAAGGAAAAATTAAAATAGAAATAGTGATTAATTGGGATCACGATTAAATGTTGTGGAAACATAAAAGATATTAGTAGTTAATTGAAGTTACTAGTTTAGTAACTTCAATTAATATTTTAAAAAAAAACTTTAATGATTTTTACCGCATAGCATGCAAAGATTTTTATAATAAAGTGTGTTGACAAACACAAAGTTCGCAAAGCTTTGTGTTGACCTGGCTTTGTGAACTTTGTGTTTATATCGATCCTCCCTGGCAAAAAATCTTTGCGTGCTTTGCGGCAATTTTTTTTTCACTTCAATGGTTTTATTGATTGTCATAAAAAAAAATGCCTCAACTATTTGAGGCATTTTTTTATTTAAGGATAATGAAAAATTAAGCTTTAGCTTTTCTTTTTACAGTACAGCCAATTTCTTTAGTTTCAGTTATAGCCGGTTTTTGATTACTTTTTAAAGATGCGATAACCTCTTCGGCATATTTAGTTTTCTCTTTTTTAGTTCCTTCCGGATCATTATCGATTGCTCCTACATATTCTACAACATTTCCTTTAGCTGTTTTTGAAACGATGAAAAGATGTGGGGTATGTTTTGCACCATATTGATCTGTTACAACTTGCCCCTGATCGAATAAATAAGGGAAAGGATATTTTTTATCTTTTGCCAATTGCTGCATTTTATCAAAAGCATCCGCTTTAGAAGCTTCAGGATCATTTGGGTTAATCGCAATTACAGGATATCCTTGTGGCTTGAATTTTTTATCTAATTCGATAATTCTTTGCTCATAAGCCACTGCATATGGACAGGTATTACAAGTAAAAACCACAATAAAACCTTTTGCTTTTGGGTAACTCGAAAAAGAAATTTCTTTGCCATCAACATTCTTTAATTTGAATTCCGGTGCCGGTTCTCCCGCTTTAAGCGTAGTCGATTGTGCGTGAGCAAATAAGATACTAAATACTAGTACCGTGATTGTAGTAATGAACTTTTGCATAATTTATAGTTTTTTATATTCAGTTAATAATTGTTCGTAGGTAAGTTCAGATTCTATAAAGTTTCTTTTATCGCCTTTAATAAATATCGTTGCCGGAATACTTCCTGACCAGCCTTTGTCAATTCGGTCAATATATTCCTGCGGATTACTTTCATTCAATAAAAAAACCTGACTTTTCATGTTTTTTCTCTTCACAAACGGAATCACAGCCGATGTTAGTTTTGATTTAAAATCAACACTAATCAATACAACTGCCAGTTTCTCTGATTTGTATTCGGCATTCAGTTTTTCAAAATGAGGTAATTCCTTTATACAAGGCGCGCACCATGTTGCCCAAAAATTCACAACATACGTACTGTCTTTTCCATTCCTGATTCTTTCGTTCAATTGATCAATGTTTATCAACTTCACATTTTGACTATATCCTGCTATAGAAATAGCAAAGAATAAAAAACTATAAATTTTAAAGGTGCGGATCTTCATATTTGTTGGTGCCAAAATTAATTTTTGCCTTACAAATATAAACTAATGCCATTTTAGTTTTTGTTAATAAAAGTTTAATGACTACAAATTTGCCACAAAGGCAAGAATTTACAAAGTTTATTTTTTTACATGCTGACTTTCAATAATAAAACCAGCCCAAAACTTAAAATTTAAATTTGGTCTGGTTTAATTGAATTTAAGTAATCAGCTTATTTTTTAAAAAGATATTTTCTAAGTTCTGCACCCGCGTGAATGAATAATGATTTTGTCTGAGGAATCTCAGCTAACGGATTCAGTAATCCGAAGTCGTGAATCGTTCCGTTGTAACGAATTGTAGTTACGGTCACTCCTGCTTCATCCAGTTTTCGTCCAAAAGCTTCTCCTTCCTCACGAAGTACATCCGCTTCAGCAACCTGAATCAAAGTTGGCGGCAACCCTTTTAATTGTTCTAAAGTAGCATTCAATGGCGATGCATAAATTTGCGCTCTTTCCTTTGGATCTTTCGTGTATTGGTCATAAAGCCATTTCATTAATGGAGTCGTTAAAAAACGGTCTTTTCCAAATCGTCTGTAAGTCTCATTATCAAAATCAGCCGCAACTATTGGCCAAAGCATGATAAGAGATTTAATTTTAGGACCGTTATTTTCTTTTGCTTTTAATGCCGTAACAACCGTCATATTGCCTCCAACGCTGTTGCCTATAATCGAAAGATTTTTTCCGTCTACATTAATTTCTGCACCATTATCTGCAACCCATTTTGTAGCCGCATAAATTTCGTTCACCGCTTGCGGATATTTCGCTTCCGGAGATGGCGTATAATTTACAAAAACGCCAACGGCACCAGATTGAAGCACTAAATCCCTAACCATTCTTTTATGCGTGGGATAGTCTCCTAAAACCCAGCCACCGCCATGAATAAAGATAAAAACCGGCAAAGCCTCTTTAGCATCTTTAGGACGCATGATATTCAATTTTATCGTATATCCATCTGCTTTGATCGTTTTTTCGGATTCATCAACGCCTGAATAATCAAATGTTACAGATGCCTGAGCACCAACCAAAACTTTTCTGGCATCTGCCGGAGTCATGGTTTCTAATGGTTTTCCGCCTGAATTCAAAACAGCTAAAAATGCCTTAACATCTTTTGAAATTTCCGGATCCTGAGCTACAGGCGGAATCGCATTTTTAGTCTGCGAAAATGCATTTTGTGTGCTTATACTAATCAATAAGATCAATATAAATGAAAGTGATTTTTTGTTCATGATTTTTTATTTTAATTAATAAATATTTCATGAACTTGTATTCAAAGAGTATTCCTTGAATTTAAAAAATTGATTTACAAATAGTTATTAAAAAATACCGCATTTATAATAATGATATGCCGTAAATTTATAATGTGTTACTTAACATTTATAACCAAAATACTACCACAATCTTGTCATCCTGACGCAGGAAGGATTGCATTCGACTATCGATAAAGAAAAATGCTGCTTCTGTACGGAGTTTCTGTTGTGATCTCTCCTTCGTCGAGATGACAAGACTATAAAAAACCAGTGTAAACCCATTCAATCAGTAAAATCAGTGGGCAAAAAAAAACTAGTCAGAAAAATGCTGTTTCTGTGCGGAGTTTCTGGTGTGATCTCCTCCGTCGAGATGACAAGATTATAAACAAAATAAAACCAGTGTAAACCCGTTCAATCAGTAAAATCAGTGGGCAAAAAAAACTACTCAGAAAAATGCTGTTGCGGAGTTTCTGGTGTGATCTCTCCTCCATCGAAGATGACAAGACTATAAAAAAAAATAAAACCAGTGTAAACCCGTTCAATCAGTAAAATCAGTGGGCAAAAAAACCTACTCAGAAAAATGCTGTTGCGGAGTTTCTGGTGTGATCTCTCCTCCATCGAAGATGACAAGACTATAAACAAAATAAAACCCGTGTAAACCCGTTCAATCAGTAAAATCAGTGGGCAAAAAAACCTACTCAGAAAAATGCTGTTGCGGAGTTTCTTGTGTGATCTCTCCTCTGTCGAGATGACAAGATTATAAACAAAAATAAAACCTGCGAAAACCTGTTGAACCCGTAAAATCAGTGGGCAAAAAAAACCTACTCAGAAAAATGCTGTTTCTTTATCCCCAATTTCTGCATTTTTGAAATCAAAGTAGTCGAAGGAATTTCTAATTTCACAGCAGCTCCATTAGGTCCGGAAATCCTGCCATTGCATAATTTGATAATTTTCAGAATATATTCCTTTTCCATTTCTTTTAAGGACTTAATCTTAAATTCTGAAAAATGACTGGAAGACATCATTATTTCACTATCCGATAAAAAACTAACTTCGTTTATTGTAATTCCATCTGCCAAAAGAATACTTCGTTCTATACAATGTTCAAGTTCCCTGATATTTCCCGGCCATGAATGATTGATAATTGATTTTAAAGCATTTGAAGATAAAACAATTCCTTTTTTATTAGCGTTCACCGAATATTTATTTAAAAAGTACGAACACAAATCAGGAATATCCTCTTTGTGATCGCGAAGTGGTGGAATCGTTATTGGAAAAATATTTAATCTGTAGAATAAATCCCTTCTAAAACGTCCTTCCAGCATTTCGATTTGAAGATCTCGATTTGTAGCTGCAATTATGCGGACATTTACTTTTATTGTTTTTTTGCCTCCAATTCTTTCAAATTCCCTTTCCTGCAAAACACGCAACAATTTGGTTTGCATTTCTAACGGAAGATCTCCAATTTCATCTAAAAATAAAGTGCCGTTATTCGCCAGTTCAAACTTCCCGATTCGTTTTTCTATTGCTCCGGTAAAACTTCCTTTTTCATGTCCAAAAAGTTCACTTTCGATTAAATTGACCGGAATTGCAGCACAATTAACCTTAATCATTGGCTTTTGACTTCTGGCAGAATTGCTGTGAATTTCACTTGCAACCACTTCTTTTCCGGTTCCGCTTTCGCCGAGAATCAGAACACCGCTATCTGATGAAGCAACCTGATGAATCAGCGTTTTAATTTTTTGTATCGCAACACTTTTTCCGATAATTTTGGTGTTATTATCGGCAATTTGACTTTCAGAAATAGTGTTTTTAAGTGTATTAGAAGATATTCTATTTTCATCATTACGCTCCATTTTACGCATCACTAAAATATTCGAAACTGCAATAGCGATTGGCAAGGATAATGCTTTGAGTAAACGCATTAAATTTCGATCCGGCGTTTGTGCCTTCTTAAAAAACAAAAACAGAACCGAAGGATTATTTTTATGATATTCTAAAGGAAGAATAACCATTTCGCGCATTCCCAGTGCCTTTGTCTGGGTAACAAATAATGGAACTGCTATTTTTTTCTGCGGAGGCAAAACAAAATCAACTATAACAGGATCTGCAGATTGCAACGCTTCGTTAAAATAACAATCGTTCACATCATAATCTATTCCATAGCTTGCTTTGTTAATTTTAGAATCACTATGAAAAAATAACTGATACTTTTTTTCTTCCTGATCTGTGGTGCCTATCGCAAGAAAATCAAAAGAGAGACTATTCTTTAATTCATTATTAACAACGGCCGCAAACTCATCATACTTAGAACAACGCGCAAAACTATTGCTTAGAGAAAGTAAAAGAAAATGTTCCTTTTCCCTTTCCTGCATGGCTTTGAGCATTGATTCGATTTTGTCCATAAGTAGTAATAATGTGGTATTTTAATTCAGAATATGGAGCAAATTTAATAGCTAAAATGTTTTATAAAACAATCAAATCGTGATAAAAATTGATTTTCTGGTTTTCGTTTCCAGATTTTTGGTTTTATGTCCTTTTCCGGTTGTGTCTTCGACCAAAAGAATATCTCCGGTTTTAAAACTTCTTTTTTCTCCCAAAGAAGTTTCTATTTCCACTCCGCCATCCAGCAAAATGATATATTGATGTTGCGGTGCATTGTGAAAATCATAATCATATGAAGGCAGAACTTCCCTGAAAATAATATTTTTCACCGCATGAGATTCGGATAAAAAACCAATCTCTCCCTGATCTGAAAGCGGAATCATCACATCTTCAAAATGACTTTCTCCGCTTTCATCACTAAATATTCGGGTTATGGGAAACATATTATACGCTAAAAATATGTTTATTCGCCAGATCAATTTCGTCCATGCTTATGGTGTGTCCCATATTATCATAGACTTTCTCCGTTACTTCAGCACCCATTTCTTTGAGAATATTGGTCGTTGCATAAACGCGTTCAACGGGAACATGAAAATCAGGATTACTGGTGCCAATAAATACCGGAGTTCCTTCAAAATTACCCGAATAGTTTTCAGGATAAATCTGATCGCCAATTAATCCGCCAGTAAAAATAACCGCTCCGCCATATTTGGCTGCATTTCTGGCAATAAATTCCGCAGTTAAACACGCACCTTGTGAAAACCCAAGAAAATAGATATTGTCCTTTGTAATTCCGTCTTTCTGGGCCTCTTCAACAACCTGACGTACAATATCTAAAGCCGATGAAAGCCACGGTTCATTTTCCTCCGGTTTGGCTAAAAATGAATACGGATACCAACTGTTACCGGTTGCCTGAGGCGCATAAAAAGCAAAATCATCTACGTTTAAATGTGTGGTTAACGATACAATATCCTGCGCACTTGCGCCTCGCCCATGCAATAAAATCAATGCTTTACCGGCGTTTGTTTTTCCTGCTTTGAGTATTTGAATCTGATGCATATTTCTGTTATTTTAATTCGTTTAAAGTCAATATTGGCAATGCTTTTTTGATTGTTTCTCTTTCTTTTTCAAACCAGGAAGGCAGTTTTAATTCTTCGCCTAAATGATCGATATCTTCATCAACGGCAAAACCGGGACCAGCCGTTGCTACTTCAAACAAAACACCTCCGGGTTCTTTAAAATAAATTGACGTGAAATAATTCCGATCTAATATTTCAGTTGGATTTAATCCGCGTTCGACAATTTTTTCCCTGATTTTTTCCTGAGAAGTTCTGTCTGGTGTTTTAAAAGCCAGATGATGAACGGTTCCGCTTCCGGCAAGTCCGCGTAAACTATTGGGTTCGCACAAAATATCGATATAATTTCCTGATGAATTATCTGCTGCAAAGCGAAATCTGTTATTACTTTCTGCAATCAATTCGTGGTCTAAATATTCCGTTAGTAATCCGCCGGTTTGCTCGTAACCTTCGTGCCAGATTTCGACATTATGAAAACCTCGTATCGCATTTGATTCGTTAAAAGGTCCTTTATGATATCCTGTTCTTTTATCATTATCATTAAAAATCAATTCCATTCCCAATCCGTCATGATCTTCAAAATAAATCACCACTTCGGTTTCAAAACGCAATTGTGGCTCTTTGTAATTCACTCCAAATTGTTTCAGCCTGTTCTCCCAAAATTCAATTGAATCTAACGGAACCGAAAATGTGGTGGTATTCAGCATTCCTTTTCCGTGACGTCCCATTTTTAACCCGTCATACGGAAAAAATGTTAAAACGCTTCCCGGATTTCCTTCTGCATCGCCATAATATAAATGATAGATTTGATTGGCATCAAAATTGACGGTTTTTTTGATTAATCGTAAGCCTAAAATTCCGGTGTAGAAATCCAGATTTTTCTGCGCATTTCCCGCCAATGCTGTAACATGGTGAATTCCTTTGATTAATTTTTCCATAATTTATGTAGTGTGTTTCCTGTAAGTGAATTTATTTTAACACATAGGAACATAGGATATTGTAATTTTTATAAAAGGTGTTTCACGTTTGCATGAACACACATAGCAAGGTTTTTTTATTGCGTAATGTTTTATATAAGATAATACACGTCAGATAAGTTGCGGAGACGCACTGTTGTGCGCCACTACGAAGCATATTTGGGTTTTAATCTACATATTTGTTTTCTGTTAAACACACCGCTGTGCACATCAACATGCAAACTGAGACCGAAAACTGAGACTAAAAATTAAAACTACTTCTCCCAAATATCCGCATATTCATCAGGATGCCTTGTAAATTGTGCAAAAACGTACGGACAAAGTGCTTTTACAGTGTATTTATGTTCACGGACATAAGCCACCATTTCGTCTAAAAGGACTTTTGCATATCCTTTTCCGTTAAATTCTTCGTCTACTTCAGTATGATAAACGGTTAAAATGGTACCTGAAATACTCACAACCATTTCGCCTATTTTTTTATCATTTTCAATTAACTGAAAACCTCCGTGTTGCTTTTCGTCTAATTTTAATTGTACTTCTGGCATATGTTTTTCTTTAAATTAATTTTGGCAAAACAGCTTCAATTTTAGCTCTTAATGGCTCGTGTTGTTTTGGCAATTTCAAATTCGTTCCTAATTCGGCCAAAGGTTCATCAATAGTGAAACCCGGATTATCTGTTGCAATTTCAAAAAGAACGCCTCCTGGTTCGCGGAAATAAAGTGAATAGAAATAATCACGGTCAATTTTTGGCGTAATGCCTAAATTCTCGCTCATAATGCGTTCATGAAATGCCATTTGAATTTCTTCGTTTGCAACTCTAAACGCCACGTGATGATTGGTTCCCGCTGCATTTTGTCCGCTTGATCCTGTCGGGTTTTCTAATAAATCAATTATCGAAGCATTTTCAACTGCAGTTGTCGCAAAACGGAATCTGTTTGCTTCTTGCGAAACCAATTCGTAACCAAAAATATCCGTCAGGATTTTAGCTGTTTTATCAATGGATTGCAAGGACAAAGTGGTGCTGTGAAATCCCTTTGTTGCGGCATCTTTCTTTACTTCTTCGGTTTCAAAAGCGATTCTGTTATCTGCTTTTTTCGGAATTATCAAACTGATATTTAATCCATCAGGATCTGTAAACGGCAATAATGTTTCACCAAATCTTTCTGTTTGCTCTCCGAAATTTACATTATTTTTTTTAAATCTTTCCTGCCAGAATTCTAAACTTCCTTCTGGAACTGCATATCCAATTTCCGTTGCTTGTCCGTTTCCTGTTTTTCCTTTTCCAATTCCTTCCCACGGAAAGAAAGTCAGGATTGTTCCCGGCGTTCCAAATTCGTCTCCGTAATAAAAATGATACGTTCCCGGATCATCAAAATTCACGGTTTTTTTGACCATTCTTAAACCTAACACTTTGGTATAAAAACTATAATTTGCCTGTGCGTTGCTTGCGATTGCTGTAATATGGTGCAATCCCTGAATTTTTTCTTTCATGTTATTTATATTTTTAATGTATATTATGTAATGATTTTATTTTTAAAAAATGATCATAGAGAATCTGTATTATTTTTTCTCGCAGATTGAGCAGATTGAGCAGATTATTATTTAATAGGTTTATTTTGTTGCGATTATTTTCTACTATATATATAGCAATGTAAGCCGCAAAGTTTAAACACAATATTGTCATTTCGAGGGACGAGAAATCTCCGCAAGTAACTCCTCAATGCAAATCCAATCTTTGTCGAGCTTCTCACGAAGATTTCTCCTTCGTCGAAATGACAAGCCTTTGCGATATTGGCGAGAAATTTATTTGGCATAACATTATTTGAATTTTATAACTAAATCACATTTTACATTTTACTAAATGACAATTTCTTTAAAAATATCCTTGTTTGATTTTTAGTTTTTTAATTTTTGAGAATAAAGTCGACGGTGATATTTTCAATAATTCGGCTGCACCACCGGCTCCGTAAACTTTACCGTTGCAAAGGCTTAAAGCGTTCATAATATGTTCACGCTCCATATCTTCCATTGATAAAATTCCATTTTCAGCTTCTTTTTTTGCTATTGGAAAATCTTCTAAAATATCAAATTCTTCAATTTCACTTCCCGTTGCCAGTAAAATACTTCGTTCAATTAAATGTTCTAATTCCCTTATATTTCCCGGCCAGTTATAATCGTGCAATTGTTGTAAGGCTTTCGCCGAAATTGAATCAATAGTGCGTTTGGATTTTACCGCATATTTCTCAAGAAAATAATTTGCCAGATCATCCAGATCTTCTTTACGATCGCGCAATGGCGGTAATTCTAACGGAAAAACATTCAGGCGATAATATAAATCTAGTCTGAATCTTCCCTCGGCAACTTCAGACGGCAGGCATCTGTTTGTTGCCGCAATGATTCTCACATTCAGTTTAATTGTTGCTTCTCCGCCTAAGCGTTCAATTTCTTTTTCCTGTAAAACCCTCAATAATTTTACCTGGGAATCTAAGGGCAATTCGCCTATTTCATCCAGAAAAATAGTTCCTCCATTCGCTTGCTCAAACTTCCCTATTCTTAGACTATCTGCTCCGGTAAAAGCGCCTCTTTCATGACCAAATAATTCTGATTCGATCAATGATTCCGGTAATGCAGCGCAATTTACCACCACTAAGGGTTTGGTATTATTTGCTGATAAGGAATGAATTAAATGTGCGATTTTTTCTTTTCCGGTTCCGCTTTCTCCCAAAATCATTACCGAAGTTTCTGTTGGCGCAACAATTTCTATTTTGTGCATTAAATCTAGAAGTTTTTGGTTTTTACCAATAATCTCCAGATTCTTATTTTCTTTTAATGGTGGTTTTTTAGGAACATTTTCTAATGCATTTCCTTTTTCAAAATTATATTTATAACGCGCAATATCAAGCATTACGAACAAATCTCGCTCACGAAACGGTTTTACTAAAAATCCGTAAGGCTGGGTTTCTTTTACGGCGTTTAAAATGGAATGATTGGTATTTGCTGAAATATATAAAAACGGAATTTTCTTTTTTTCGAGTTCCCAAGCAAGGTCAATTCCCGTAAGATCGCCTTTCAGCATAATATCAAGTAAAACCCAATTGGGCTTTTGTACATCAATTAAAACACGCGCTTCTTCGACAGATGCGGCGATTCCGCAAACTTCATAGCCGGCTTTTATCAGGATAATTTTTAGGTCATTCGCAACAATAAATTCGTCTTCGACTATTAATATTTTCTCGCTCATATTCGATCTTCTTATTGTTGTTGTGTTTTATTTGTTGCCTTAAAATTAATGGTAATCGTGAGTCCGTTTTTACTTTCTATATTGAATGTTCCGTCCACCTGAGAACTCAGGCCGTGCATTAAATTCATGCCTAATGAGTTTCGGTTTTTGAGTTCAAAATGCTCCGGAACTCCAACTCCATTATCAGAAATGATTAACTGATACATTTCATCTTCAATTTTCTTTAATCTGATGTTTACTTCGCCCTGAACGGTTTCCGGATAAGCATATTTAATGGCATTGATAATCGCTTCGTTTAAGATTAATCCTAGCGGAATTGCCTTTGAAATATCTAAATCGACACATTCTATGTCCAGTTTATAGGATATTTTTTTATCGGTATTAAAAACTCCTTTTAAATAATTGACAAGTTCCGGAATGTACCAGCACATATCGATTATTTCCAAATTTTCGCTTTCATATATTTTTTGATAAATGAGCGACATCGCGTTCATTCTGTGCTGACTGTCTTGTATGGCTAAAAGCGCATCTTTATTTTCGAGATAAGCTGATTGTGTGTTCAAAAGGCTGATTACGATTTGTAAATTGTTTTTTACCCGATGATGCAATTCTTTCAAAAGCCATTCTTTATCAGCATATAATTTGTTTAGAGCTTCATTGCGTGTGGCAATTTCCTTGTCTTTTGATTGTAAAATTTGCCGGCTTTTGTTTTTGCTTTTTGTAAGACGAAATAACAATCCCAAAATTATAAATAGTAATCCTGAAATAACTATAAAATCGTATCTAATTCTGGTAATATGATGACTGTTTGTATTGGATTTCGACGTATTTGGAGTCTGAAAATTAACAGCACTATTTTTTACTTTAAACAAGGAAATACTCTTATAATTTCTGGCACTATTAATTGTCTGTAAGCCAAATTGCAAGCGCTGAATTGTATTAAAACACTTTTTACTGAAGCTGTTTAAGCTTAGTTTTATAGTGTGAAAATCTAAAAAATATAAGGTTTGAAAAGAGGCTGCAAATGTTTTTTCAGAGTGCGTGATTTCGTATGTCAATTTTGAATTTACAATCCTGAATCCCTGATTTTTGTTTTGCATCAATAAGTCTTGATTGGTGATTAACAACAAAATCACGAACCAAAAATGAAGCTGAAATTCTTTGAAATAGCATTCTTTATACATAAGCGCACCTTTTTTGATCAACTCATCATTTAGCTTCTACTTTTACTTTTCTATTTTTGAGATAGCAAAAAATCATAAAAATCCCGGGAATCAAAACGGGAATCAAACCCCAGTTTTTACCTGCAATCGCGCCTAAAAAACATCCCAGTAAAAATCCGCCAATAGTTACAAATTGTTTTTTAAAACTCAACTGACTGTTTGAATCCTTAAATTTTGATTTTAATAAAATACCAATATCAAGTGCAGCCTGAGTCACATTTCCGGTCATCATGGTGGTTGGACCGTGGGTTTCTTTACTGAAAATTTTTCCAAAAGCATTCTGCAATCCCATCGCAAAAACAATTAACATCGCTACGATGTACATGGTCCATAAAGTCTCTATTTTAAGAAAATGGAATACTATTGCCAATATGCCGCTTAAGGTTAAAATACAACCTTCCCAAAATAATATCCTGTATTTCAGGCTGGATTTTGAGGCGATGTACCCTCCACAAATAACCGATATAATGAATATGGGGAACGTTAATAATTTAATCCAAGCATAGACATCGTTTCCGTTAATTACCTGATACGCAAATACTATAAAGTTGCCCGTAACGTGTGCCGAAAATAAAGTATCAGCCGCGACAAACGTTAATGTATCACAAAATCCTGCAATACAAGTAAGTAATAATGTGATGTACCAAATGCTTTTAGACTGCTCCATAATTTTTATTTTAAATGTGAACGTAACATCCACGCCATTTTTTCGTGCGTTTCCATCAATCCTGTAATATAATCGCTGGTTCCTAAATCATGATATTCAGTAGCGTAAACTGTGATATTTTCGCGTAAGTGCATAATGATACTTTCGTGATCGATCAGCAATTCTTTAATAAATCCCTTGCTGTCGTTTTTTATTTCTAATTGCTCAGAAAGATGTGTTAATTGCAAAAATTCCTTTAAAGTTGAGGGTGCATAATGGCCTAACATTCTGATTCGTTCTGCCACTCCGTCAATAACTTCATCTAATTGATTGTATTGTGCTTCAAAAAATAAATGTTTGTTGTAAAAATCATCACCTTCTACGTTCCAGTGTGATTTTCTGGTTTTGGTATATAATATGAATTCGTCTGCCAGAATTTGACATAGTGAATTTACGACTTTTGAGATGTTTTCCTGTTTGATTCCAATTTGAGTTTCCATAGGTTTATTGAGTTTTTATAATAATAAATTTAAAGTAACGTGACGTATAATTTTTTAAACACATAGCTATGTTTGGAAACGAGTTTCTTTTTTTGCTCTTTTTTGATACAATAAAAAAACTATGTTTCTATGTGTTTAGAAAATCACATCCAATGAGTTAAAATATAATGATCTAATGAATATGTTCCTGCGCCAATTGCCAGTAAAAACAACAAAGTAACGGTGTAGATGTACGGAACGTCTCGAACTTCAAGTGAATCTTTTCTGTGAACCACGAAATATCCAACGGCTGTAACGCCTATTGTTGGCAACAAAAATAAGCGTGTTCCTAATCCCAAAACTAAAAAAACGGGTACAACAGTATCAGAAAAAGCGGCTACAAAACCATTTAGTTTTTCGGGCAAATGAAACGGATTGGGCAAATGTTCGCGTTCGCCGTTTTGTACCCTGAATTTTTTCATGCCGTGAACCCTGAAAAGTTCTACGGCAACTAAAACCCTAAAAAGTAATAAAGCAATATTATTAAAGTCAGATCCGGCATCTGAAAAAAGCAGTAAATTAATTATTTCCATTTTATTTAGGTATTAAAAAGCAAAACATGAACATCCTAAAGCGCCCCAAAAAGCATTGTAATTGTTTACAGGAATAGTACTCAAACGCGCCGCATTATGATCGTGTGCATGAACATCACAACTTCCGGAACAGCAATGAATTTGAGATGCAGTATTATTTATTGACGCTTTTGACTTGCTTAATTTCAAATCAATGGCACTTTTATTGTGGGATTCGGCGTGATAATATCCGTTGTAAATATGGGTTGGCGACCAATCCGGAAGTATTGGGATTGATGGCGGTGAAAACGAAGAGAAATCTCCTTTTGCATACACAATTTTGCCATCGACAACGGTTAAAACCGATTCTATATTTTTGATATCTTCATCTTCTATGGTAAAATAATCACGATCCAGAACGACAAGATCTGCCAGCATTCCGGTTTGAATATCTCCTTTTTTATTCTGTTCCTGCGAAAACCACGCACTACCTTTTGTATACAATTCAAGAGCGGTTGCACGGTTTAAACGGCTTTCATTATACAATTGCAATCCTCCAATGGTTTTTCCGGCTGTAAGCCAATACATGGAAACCCACGGATTGTAACTGCTCACTCGGGTTGCATCAGAACCTCCGCCTACGGGAACTTCCATTTCGAGCATTTTTTTGATTGGCGGCGTATTTTCGGCTGCTTTTGCGCCATAACGATCTGTAAAATATTCACCCTGATAGGCCATTCGGCTTTGAATTGCGATGCCGCCGCCCAGCGCTTTTACTCTTTCAATATTGCGTTCGTCAATGGTTTCGGCGTGATCAAATATCCAGGGTAAATCGTTAAACGGAATTTCCCTGTTTACTTTTTCAAATACGTTCAGGAATCTTGTAATGCTTTCATTATAAGTGGCGTGAAGTCTGAAAGGCCAGCGATTGGCGACTAACAACCGAATCACTTTTTCTAATTCATCCTCCATATGTTCCGGAAGATCAGGTCTTGGCTGCAGGAAATCTTCAAAATCTGCTGCTGAAAAAACCAGCATTTCCCCTGCTCCGTTATGGCGGTACATATCATCGCCCTGATATAATTTAACTTCCTGGATCCATTCGTCAAAATCTTCAAATTCTTGTTTTGGGCGTTGCGTGAATAAATTATAAGCGATTCTAACGGTTAATTGCTGTTTCTCATTTAATTCATTTACAACCTTATAATCGTCAGGATAATTCTGGAATCCACCTCCGGCATCGATCACACTTGTAATTCCAAAACGGTTGAGTTCCTTCATATAATGACGCGTTGAATTGATTTGATGTTCGTACGAAAGTTTAGGTCCTTTTGCTAATGTCGAATACAAAATCATGGCGTTTGGCGATGCAATAATTAAACCTGTTGGTTCTCCTTTTGCATCTTTCTGGATTATTCCTCCAGCCGGAGCGGGCGTATCTTTTGTAAAACCTATTACTTTTAAGGCAGCACGATTTAAAAATGCGCGATCGTATAAGTGCAGAATAAAAACGGGAGTTTCGGGAGCAATGGCATTTATTTCGTCTAAAGTGGGCATGCGTCTTTCGGCAAACTGAAACTCAGACCAGCCTCCTACTACCCGAACCCATTGCGGTGACGGCGTTCTATCCACCTGTTCTTTCAACATTCGCATTGCATCTGCTAACGAAGGAACGCCATCCCAGCGCAATTCAAGGTTATAATTTAATCCACCGCGAATTAAGTGAATGTGTGAATCATTTATTCCGGGAACTACTCTTTTTTGGTGCAAATCAATCAATTTTGTTTCCGGCTGATTGTACTCTAAAATTTCAGCATCACCGCCAACTGCCATAAATTTACCGTCTTTTATGGCAACCGCCGTCGCCGTTTTATTGGTTGTGGTGAAAGAATGAATTTTTCCGTTGAATAAAATAATATCTGCTTTCATATTAAAATTCTTAGTTGATTGTTGTTATCTCCGGCAATCGCAAATAGTGGTTTCGGATTGTGTTTTTACCGTTTGCAATAAAGATACCTAAAAATTCAAGTCGCTATATGACAAGCTTTTTCGTGTTTTTATGTGGAATTACTTTTACGATATATCGTGAATTTATGATCGTTTTTATTATATAAAGAAGTTTTATTAAAATCCTATTTCTATTATCAAATAAGGCTTTGTCGGGGTTTAAGTATTGTATTTACTTAAAAAACCAACTTCATTTTTACCAATCCTTCACTTTTTTTGCTTCTGAAATATTTAAAATACAATTGTGATGAGTTTATTGCTTTACCAACTTTTTTAAATTAAAAATGACCTAGCTTTGTTTCCTTATATTTTGATACTATTTAAATAAACAATCTCATTTTACTTCATCCCGAATTCACGTTTTTTCAAATTAATGATCTGAAATAATTCTAAATTCAATTCTATTTTATGTCTCAATTACTACGAACATCTATCCTGTTTTTTCTGTTTCAGCTGAGTTTTATGGTGTCGGCACAGCCTATTTCCAGAAAAAAAGGCGAGAATTTAAAAGCTGAATTAAAATATAAGCTAAATGATACTGTTCGCATTCAAAAACTTCAGGAATTGAGTTTGTATTATGTTAAAAAAGCAGGTCAATATAAAGCGGATATGGACAGCAGTTATATATGTGCGAAAGAAGCTGAGATATTAAGTAATCAAATTCATTTTGAAAAAGGAAAATGGATGAGCCTGATTTTATATTCTCAAATTTACAGGGAAGGTAATAATGAAGCAAAAGGAAAAAAACAACTAGATAAAGCATTTGCTATTGCTAAAAAAAATAAGGCTTTCTGGCTTGAAGGTGAAGCTTATGTAGAACTTACCAATTATTATGACATAAGTAATGCGGGTTTAAAGATTAGAATCGAAAATGTAAAAAAAGCCCTTGAAGCTTTTCGAAAGGCAGGTCTGAAAAAAAAGACAGCCGAGACTTTAATCCTATTTGCAGGTCATTATTATTTTACAGGAAAATACAAAGAGGCACTTGAAAAATATAATGAAGCCAAAATTATCTATAAAGCTATTGGCAGTAATGATTTGCAAAATCTGTACAGCCATATCTTTAAAACTTACTCAAAATTAGGTTTGTATCAGGAGGCCATTAAATACGGTCATATCGCCATTAAATATGGAGAAAACAGCAAAGACGATTATTTTCTGGCAGAGGATTATAATCATTTAGGATATGCCTATTACTATATTGAGAATTATGAAATGGCATTAGAATGCCACAGGAAAGCTTTTAATTATACTCTCAAAATTTATCCTGATCTAATGAATTTTTATATTGCCAATTCAATTATAAAGGACTTGCTGAAGCTGAACAGAAAAAAGGAAGCCAAGCAATTTTTAGACAGGGAACTTAAAGCGCAAAAAGTAACCAATGACTGGGAATTAATCTGGTACAAAATATGTCAGATCAATGTATATGATGCTTTAGGATTGACTCAGTTGGCTGATAAATATTGTAGTGAGGTAATGGTTTTACAGGAAAAAAATAAAAAAAACTTATTGAATATTTCTAGTTTTGAGGTAAATAATACCATCATCAACCATTTATTAAAAGTAAAAAAATATGAGTTAGGATTAAACTATCTGAATATTAATAAACAAACCGAAATTACGATTAAGGATATTAATGTAATTATGAACAGGCATTTGATGGAATACAAATTAGACTCAGCTTCCGGAAATTATCTGGGTGCTATTTCAAGTCTTAAAAGATACCAAAAAATAAAAGACAGTCTTTTTAATGAGGTAAAATCATACCAGATATCCAACTTAGAAATACAATATCAAACGGAAAGCAAGGATCAGAATATTCAATTGTTAACGAAGGAAAGCGCGTTGCAAAAAGCTAAAATACAAAGTGATAAAGTGGCAAAACTCATCGCTGGTCTGGTTTTGTTTTTACTGCTTATTATTACAGGATTGATCTTTAAAGGATATCAAAGCAAAAAAGAAAGCAACAAAAAACTGGAAGAAGGCAAAAACAGAATTGAAAATAAAAATAAGATACTGCAAAATGTGGTTCAGGAAAAAGAATGGCTTTTGAAGGAAATTCATCATAGGGTAAAAAATAATTTGCAGGTGGTGATGAGTTTATTAAATACACAATCTTCGTATTTAAAAGATGAATCGGCTGTTATGGCAATCAAGGATAGTCAGAACAGGATTAATTCAATGTCATTAATTCATCAGCGTTTGTATCAGTCTGAAGGTCTTTCGTGCATCAAAATGCCGGAATATATTAAGGAGCTTGTTAGTCATTTAAAGGATAGTTATCCGGTAAATTATAATTTTATTGTGGTAATTGAAGATATTGAAATACATGTTTCGCAGGCAATCCCAATTGGTCTGATCCTGAATGAAGCCATTACAAATGCCATAAAACATGCTTTCCCCAATGGAGAAAAAGGAACTGTAACAATCACTCTAAAACATTTTGAAGATGATTATTTTTTACTTGAAATCGCGGATAACGGTATTGGAATTGACGGCGAAATCGACATCTTTAAATACAATTCTCTGGGAATGAAATTAATGGAAGGTTTAAGCAAGGATTTAAACGGGAAATTTGAAATTATAAATAATAATGGTTTAAAAATCGCAATTACTTTTATTTACGATTATGCTTTTAACTTTAAATAAAATTAAAAGCATATCGTATCATCTTTGAAAAAAAATTAGTTTCTTTCAATTTTATTTTTTGATATTTCAGCCTCTGTACTTAATGAATCTGATGGATCGCAAGGGAAATACAGGGTGATTTCGGTTCCTTCATCTAACTTACCAACAGCACGAATATTTCCATGACAGGTTTGCATTATTTTTTTACACAAGGCTAATCCCACTCCTGAACCGGCATATTTTTCAAGTGTATGCAATCTGGTGAAAATTTTAAAAATTGACTCCGCGTATTCTTGTTCAAAACCAATACCATTATCTGCAAAAGTGATCCAGTGGCAATATACTTTATTAGAATATTCGTTTATTTCAGGTTCTTGCGAGGCTGTTATTGTAATGACAGGATCTCTTTTTAACGAAGCATATTTTAAGGAATTGTGTAAAATATTAGAAAATAATTGTTTCATCAAGAACGGAACCGCGTGAACTTCAGGCAGATTTTGACTTTCTAAAGTCGCTTTGTTCTCTACAATTATTTCCTTCATATCCTGATATGTTTCTTCAAGAATATCATTAAGGCTAAGTTTTTGAAGCGCTCCTTTTGTATGTTTTATTCGGGTATATTTTAGAATATCAATTAATAAATTTTGCATTCTGCTGGCAGATTTTGTCACACGCTGCAACGAATCTATGATGGCAACAGACGGAATTTCATTAGTATCTGAAAGTACTTTTGAAGCAATAAGCTGAATCTTGCGCAAAGGTTCCTGTAAATCATGTGTACTGATCCAGTTAATGTTCTCAAGCTCTAAATTTGTTTCGTGTAATACGTCACTTAAATTTCGGTATTTTTCTTCCTCTTCACTCAATAACAACATAATTATTTGATTCTGGAGAGAATGCGCATAACTTGCTGCTGCATTTAATTCAGGCTGGAGCCAAATTTTACTTTGATGCTGAATAATTTGCTTCCATAAATTAAATGAGTTTCTGGGATGTAATCCTTTGCTGTCAAAAATAATAGCTTTTTCAGGATCTCCCGCCCAATTGACCTCTGTAACGGTTTCCGGTCTGTACCAAATAATATTATTGCCATTACCAAGCGAGTGATAAATAATTCCGGACACTTCTTCATATCCGTCCAAATCCGTAATAAAATTACTTAGTTTATTGGTGCTGAATGTTCTGCTGTGTTCGTAAACCTCCATGCTTGAAATGATTTTCTGAATCTTTTCGTTCGATGGCGTGAGTCCGTTTTTGTGCAGTTTATCTCCAATAGCAATAGAAACTCCCGTGGCATTACAGAGCTTTAACAATTCAGGATTGCTGCAAATTATATCAAATGAATCATTTTCTAAAGTTATGCTTAAAGCCGTTAATCGCTCCAGGGCTTTACCGGTTTTACGCGCAATTTCATACTCATCATTTGATTGTCTCAAATCAATTTGCGAAGTAATAAATTGTCCCTGAAGTTTTGCTGCAAGTCTGATTTCGGGAGAAATATTTTTAGGCGAATAATGGTGACACGCAATAAGTCCCCATAATCTGTTGTGGTGAATTAACGAAATGGTAAGCGTTGCGCCAACGCCCATATTTTTAAGATATTCTACATGTATTGGCGATGTGCTTCTAAGTGTTGAAAGGCTTAAATCAAGGTTTTTATTTTCCTGATCATCAATTGTAAAAATAGGAACAGGATCGTAACCAATATCGGCTATAAGCCTCATTTGGTTTTTCATGTATAATTCCCTCGCCTGAACCGGAATATCAGTATGTGGATAATGCAGTCCCAAGAACGGTTCCAGATCTTCTCTGCAATTTTCAGCGTAGACTTCACCATTATAATCAGCATCAAAACGATAAATCATAACCCTGTCGTAGCCCGTTATTTCACGGGTTCCTTCGGCAACAAGTGCACACAATTCTTTTAGGGAACGTGTGTTATTCATATTTGACACAAACTGAATCGTTTGTGCGTAGATATCTGCAAGTTGTTCTTTACCGTTTGATTGCGGTTCTGCCTCCAGGATATAAATAGCACCACTTTTGTGTATGTTGATCTGAAATTCTTTTTCCTGAAGTATTATTTCCAACGGAAATACAGGCTGTGCTTTTTTGTCGTGTACATAATCATACAGCTCTTTTTGAGCGTGTGCACCAAAAATTTCACTGATTTTATGTCCTAATATTTCTTCATGAACTACATCAAGAAATGATGAAATATTAGCACTGCAAAAGTCAATTTTCCAGTCTAAAGTAATTCCCAATAAAAAACCGTGTGGCTGAATACTTCCCGGTATGTGGATGGGTTCGTGCTCACAGTTTGTTAGTGTAACTCTGTCGCGGTTTACAATATCTTTAATTTTCATTAATGACAGGATTCAAAAAATGATTATAAATACATTCAAAAGCATATACGGCACCACCAATAATTTCATCTTCATTATGGTGCTCCTCTTGGTATGAAGTTAGAATATTTAGAAAATTTTTCCAGTAACTTCCTGTTTTATTGCCATATCCTGAAAAATAGGCAACTCCTTTTTGCTGATCTAATCCCGGAATTGTTTCTAAGTTTTTTAAAATAAAACGACCTCCAAGCGTAGATCCTTCGACAACATATAAAATTCCGAGTGCAAAAGGAATACTGATATTGCTTTTTGTAAAAACTGGTGTTGTTTTGCCTGTTTTGTAATTTAAATAAGAAAGATCATCCATAATAAGTGGTGTTTTTTCTCTTTCTTTTAAATCAGGAATAAGATCTGCCAATAAAGGAAAAACAACTTTCTGTGTGCTGCTATGTACATCGTACATAAGGGATAAATAATGATAATAATCGTCCATTTCCATGTTTGGAGAAAGTATGGAGGCTGAAACGGGAAGACTTTCCAGTTTTTTATGCGCGGTTGCTGTCTGATTTTTTAATTTTTCTAAAAAATCTACAGAAGTAGAAAAACCCAAATTTGTAGTCATTATAAGTTGATGGTAAATAAAAATTTTATATTTGGACGATTTGCCGCTTGTTTACTGAGATTCAGCAAACGTAAAAAAACAGGTACTAAATAAAATTCCAATTCTAGTATTTTAAGAAAAAGGCTTTTCTAATAATATTAGATAATTTTCTAATATCAGTTACAAAACGTCTGAACTTAATTTTGTAAATTATGGGATCTTGGTAAATGTAGTCTTTTTAATCGTTTAAAAATTGACCGCTAAAATAAAGATTTCTAAATAAATATCAAAAATAATAGTATTCTTTCTGAATCAAATTACACTTAATTATATATTCTGATTCTTTCTGAAATTAACTCAAAAACTACATCGATATATTCGCTTATTAACTGTAATTGCTGCTATAAAAATATTCTTGATTTATTGAATACTGTAAATTATACAATTAGAATTTATTTTTCTGTAAGAGATTTTGTAGCATTTAAAGGTAGATTTGTAATTAACTATTGCTACACAAAAATTACTAATTCTAAAATATAGTATTATGGAAAATGAAAACAACCAAAATTACGGTCATGAGAATCGTGGTTTTAATCAGGACTTAGATACTCTTATTGATAAAGAAATTGCCAATCAACAAGATCAATATCCAATTCAGGAAGAATACACAGATGTTAATCATGAAACAAATGATTATAACCGAAATGAAAATAATCCCGGCGAAGAACCCATCCTGAATGGAGAAGATCAGATAACAAATGATGAAGATCCGGACGATCTGGATGATTCGCTTGAAAAAGACGGGGATCTTGATGACGATGATTCTGACGAAGAAAATTTACGGGATATCGAGGAAGACTTAGACGAGGTTTCTCATGATCCATTTCCGAGTACGAATCCGGATAATTTTTAGACATTTTAACATATTATACTAAGTAACCGTTAAGTATTTGAACTTAACGGTTATTTTTTGTAAATTGATATCTGAAAGAAAATTTTATAAAAAAAAGGAAAAACTATATAATCTTTCCTGTTCTGATTTCAGTAATTTTATTGAATTGGTTTAAACAATTATCACTGATCTAAAAAAATGCATTTGTAACATGGATATCACAATTCAAATTATCTGGCTATTTGTTCTCGCTATTCCGATAGCTTGTATCAGCTGGACTGTAACTCATGAAGAAATATTTAAGGAACCTCGTGAATGGTGTGTAAAACATTCTAAATACGATAAGAAAATATGGTCTAGAAAAGCTTTTTATCTTTTTACATGCGAATATTGTTTTAGCCATTATGTCACAATTGCTTTTTTAATCTTTACGAATTATAAACTTTTGCTAAATGATTGGCGTGGCTATGTTTTGGCAGGATTTTCGCTTGTTTTTATGGCTAATGCTTATATGAGCCTTTTTGCTCTTTTAAGACAAGCTATTAAAAAAGAAAAAGTCGAAATCGAAAAAATTGAAAATGAAACTGACAGCGAAAAGCTGTCTATATAAAAAAGTCTAACTTAATAAATTAAAAACCTATGGAAAATTTAAATTTTATAGATCCATTATTGCACGGAATTACGCCGGATACCACGGGAAACAAATTACCAAACCTTTCTGTTAAACATTTAATATGCGCCGGAGTTAGTTCACTAATTGTTGGTGCTGTTCTAAAAAAAGCAGGACAAAATAAAATTGGGGCAGTTGTAGGCAGTCTTGCATTACCATTATTAGCATCAGCTTGCTACAAACAAATTAATAAGGTTTCTAAAGCTAAAAAAGAGCTTACTGATAGTAGTGGTATTGAATATAATCACTAACTTTATTCTGTAAGATTTTACTTTGTTGTAAATTTAAAATCTTTCCCATACTGAACAACTATAAAGAAATATTTGTCAGCCACGAATTCATGAATTTATGCTACATCATCAGCTATCAAAATTCGCGAATTCGTGGCTCTTTTTTTGGAATAAAAAAGCCTGTAAAATTACAGGCTTTTTGATGTTTAATGAATATCTAAATTAAATATTCTATTTTTTAATGGGATTTTTAACGGTATCAATATTTACGGGATTTGCGGTAGGATCTGATACAATTTTTGTTGTATTGGGCTGCTGTTTTTTTCCTGTTTCCATTTTAGCCGAATTTTTATGGTTAGCATGTACGGTACTTTTAACCGTATCTAAATGTACAGGATTTGCAGTAGGATCTGATACAATTTTTGTTGTATTGGATTGCTGTTTTTTTCCTGATCCTGCTTTTTGAACCGTACTTTTTTTACTGGCTCCGGAATTTTTAACGGTATCAATACGAACAGGATTTGCTGTAGGATCAGATACGATTTTTGTTGTATTTGTTTTCTGTGGCTTTTGCTGTGCGATTGCAGTTCCAAAAAACAGCAATAATGCGCAACTTAAAAATAAATTTTTCATAATGTTGATTTTAAATTAATATGGGGTTTTATAACATAAACCAATTTCAATTTAAAGTTCACAATGAAATAAGCTGCTTAAATTAAAATCAATTTATAATTTCGCACTAACAAGATTACTTAACCTGTATATTTCCTTCCACCCAATTTAAAGCTTTATTAAAATCTAGTTTTTTAAACCCTTTAAATTCTCCAGGAACTACATAACTGAATCCGTTTGTGAATGTGATTATTTCTTCAGAATCTGTGACTATGGCTGCCCTGTTCCATTTACCCAAATGTTTTAATCCCAGTAACGCATCTTGTAGCCAGGCACCGGCAGTAAAATTTTTAATGTCTGTATCAAGAACCAATAAAAAATTGATTTCGTTAGTGCGTTTTATTAAACCTTCTACAGCCGGAATAACTGCAGTTAAAAAATCGTCTTTGGTTACTTCTGCTAAAGCTCTAAAAGCTACAATATTGTCTGAGGTATCGATTTGATGTATCATTTTTTATATTTTTTGAATTGTTGCTAATTGTATTTTATTCTTTAAAATTTCATACGTAGCGATGAAATTACAATTCAAATTTAATTAAGAATCAAGATGTTACGTTATATCTTGCGATTGGTATTTTATAAAATAACGATGTGGCTTTTTTAGGAAGTTACTGAGTGACTAAGATTCTGAGTTACTAAGGTTCTGATCTTTCCTCTACAATCTTTCCTCTATAATCTTTCCTCTATAATCAAGATACTACATTAAAACCCCATTTCTCACCGCTATAGGTTGCGGAATATCTTCGTCGTCGATCATTTCTTTTAAATCAATTTCTATCGATCTGCAAAGAGAAAACATGGGAATATCGTTTCCTAAACCTTCAAAAGGGTTTTCTGAATAATCTCCAACTAATTCCATCAATAAAAAAATCCAGGCTATTATACTTACAACGGGAATGAATAACCAACTGCCATTATCACCCAGTCTATCAAATTCTTTTATTAAACCTAAAGGCAATACAGTTATAAAAATCAATACAAATACTACACTAACATAGGCATACGGTCTTGGCAGGGGAAACTTTTTTATTCTTTCTGCTTTGCCTTGTTCTGAATATAATTCGTTCAGTAGTTTTTGTAATTCTATATGGTATAAATCACTAATGAGATTATCTTTTCTAATTTGCATCAGGCTTTGTGACTGTAAATCAATTATATGTGTCGCCATATTCGAGTATCTTTTTAGATCTTCGTACTCTTCTTTTGGCAGGTATTTTTTAAATACTTCCTGCAGCAGATCATCTTCAAGCATATCAATGCCAAATTTTTTCAGCCTTTTATTATTGAAATAGGTTATAAAAGACTGACTGCTTAAATGTTCCCAAGGCATTGGCACTAACAATTGATCTCTTAAGGTGTACACATAACTTATATGTCTGTAAATTAGTTTTTTGATTATGGCATTCTGCTCTTCATTAGAAAGTAACTGATCTGAAAATTGATTTTTTATATAGCCACGCAAACCTGCGCCCCACATTCTGCTTACATTAAGAATCGCGCCCCATATTTTACGAGCTTCCCACATTCTCTCATAGGCTTCATAATTTTTGAAACCAATATAAAAGGAAACGGCTGTTCCAATTATTCCGACACTCGCCCACGGAATCGCTATAAATTTGATATCGAGAAATCTATAAATAAAAAATATAAACGCCATCCAGAATACAATCGCCAGTAAATACCAGCCTGTGAATTTTACAAGTGTCTTAAAACTGAAGTTTTTATTTACATACATAAATGCTGATTTTTTATTGTGATTTGCTTTAATTGATTAAAGATAGGAATATTAACGAAATCTTTTACGTCGATAATTTTAATGAAAATATGCAGATTGCTGGTATTGTGTTGATTTAAAAATACATGACGGGAATGTTCATAGAATTTGCCAATTGGAACGGGAGACGCACTGCTGTGTGCCTCTAAGATTCTGTTTGTGTATATCTCATTATGATTAAGTGGTGTTGAAAAATCCGTTTTTATCCGCGTTTTCGCTTTAGCGAATCAGTAAAATCAGCGTCTAATTTTTGACGCGGATAAAACAGATTTACTTCGTAAAAACGTGAATAAAAACAGACTTTATTTGTAATCATTTTATTTTCTAAAAGCTTAATTTATGACATATAAAAAAAAGCCTGAATCTTTCGAAACAGGCTTTGTAAAAAAAAATAAAACTAACACAAAAACTTAATTATATCCTTGATTTTGTTGAAATTCCTTCGTCACATCGATTACAGACTGCGGAATTGGAAATACTCTTCTAAAAGGTTGTGAAACGGGTTTTGCAGTTCCCGGTAAATCAAATTTTCCAAAACGGATCATTTGTGGTCTTCTGTACAATTCCCAGTACAATTCAAAACCTATTTCGTTGTACAATTGTGTTGCATCTAATGATGTTAATGCTTTTCCCGGCGCACTTGCGTATAATGATTCTCTTTTTCTGCTGGTACGCAATTTATTAAGATCTTCCATTGCTAATGCCGAATTTCCTTTTCTGAAATATGCCTCAGCTCTCATTGTGTAAATTCCCCCTAAACGGAATAACGGAATATCAACATTACTGTTACCGTTTCCTCCTTCAGGATCAAATTCGTATTTGAAAACACGGGCTCCCTGATTGATTTCGTTTTGAGCAAAAACTGCCTGAGCAGGGTTTTTGAAGGTTAGAGATGGTGTGAAATCCATTCTTGTAGTCGTGCTTTTTTCCATATATAATGGAGAAACTTTGATACGGTTTCCAACCATTTCAAGAGATCCTGAAGCTAATAATATAGGTCCGAATTGTGGTCCGGCTACAATTCCTCTTGTAAAGTGAAACCAGGGTAAATTGGTACTTTTAGGAACAATGTCGGTTGCAGGAACACTTGGCGTTGTTCCATCGTTTGTAAACCATGTTCCGTCTCCATATTGATACGCTTGATTAAATCTTGGATCATCGTGATTTCCGTTCCATGTTGCGTAGAATTCCGGAGTTGTACAGGCTGCATTTGTTCCTCTGTTTGCGGCAGAAGTTCTCTGGTTACGCTCCATACATACATATGCAAAACTGTTTGAACCGTTACGGATATAATCTATTTTTTGAGAAATGGCAAAAATAAGTTCTTTTCCGTTTTCGTTGTCTCTTGCGAAATTTTTGAAATAATCACTTTCTAAACTAAATTTTCCCGAGTTGATTAATAATGAAGTATAATAAATTACACGATCCATATCAGTTCCTGTTCCGCTTGCAGCAGCTTCATTAAAATTAAAATTTGAAGTGGCGTTGAAACGATCTTTAAAAACGGCACGATTCAAATACATGGTGCTTAAAAATCCGTAAGCAGCTTGCTTTGTAAAACGACCGTGGTGCGTTTGCTGTTCTCCAAACTCGGCTAAATCCGGTAATAGTGCTTCAACATCGGTAATTAATTTATCGATTTGAGTATCGGCTTTTAAAATTTGCAATGGCGCAGCAGGATTCATAGGATCTCTGAAAGGCGCTTGTCCGTATAAATCTAAAGTCGTGTACGTATAATACGCCAGTAATGCTTTGGCTTCAGCCAAAAATAATTTCTTTTGCGGTATTGTACTTTCTTCAATAGACTGAATCGCCGTTAAGGAACGCGTGATTCCGTTTGTCAGTTTGTTCCAGTTATCACCTACAATTGCGTTATCAGATTTCCATGTAAATTCATGCATGTCTCTCCATTTACCGCCATCTCCCCAGTCACTTCCGCGAGTAGGCAAAATTGCTTCATCTGTAGTGTATTCCTGTAATGAAAAAACACCGCCGTGATCTACAAATGTTCCGTCTCCTAACCTGTCATAGGCTGCTGCAAGAGCTCCGGCAGGATTAGATGCATTATCTCCCAAAACTTCATCCAGAACAACTTCGTTAAGGTTTGTACAGCTGGCAAAAAACCAGATAAAAGAGAATACTGCTATTGATTTTATAGTAAAAATTGTCTTTGTCTTCATAATAATTATAATTTTAAAGTTGCTCCAAAACTAAAAGTCCTGGAAGTTGGGTAACTTGCATAATCAATACCTATAGATTGATTTCCTCCGTTTGATTTTGGACTGTTGATTAAAGGATCATAACCCGTATAATTGGTAATTGTAATTAAGTTCTGACCTGTAACATAAAGCGTTAATCCGTTTAACCAGTTCACTCCTTTTAAATCAAAATTGTAACCAATACGAGCTGTATTTAACCTGATGAAATCTGATTTCTCTAAAAACAATGTCGATAAAATTGGTGAGTTGGTTGCATTTGCGCCAGACTCATAATATCCTGTAGCAACGTTTCTGTCAGATGCTAAGTTGTTTATGTTTAAAGCATTCAAACCGGTATTGTTCAACAAATAACCTCCGGTTTGCCCAATGATCGAGAATGAAAAGGTGAAGTTTTTATATCTCATATCACTATTAAATCCGTAATAGAAAGTTGGCAATGCCCCTTCGATAATGATTCTGTCACTATTGTCGATTTTACCATCTCCGTTTTGATCTTTAAAAACGTTAGCTCCGTTAGCATCAAAACCTGTATGCTCTAACAAATAGAATGAACCCGCAGCATAACCACTTTTGTAAATGTTAGCATTTACTCCTGATTGTCCAGGTCCTGAAATGGTTCCTGTTAAGATTTCTGAAACTGGAAGATTCTCTATTTTATTTTTTAAAGTCGCTCCGTTTGCATCAATATTCCACGTAAAGTTTTTAGTATCAACAATTTTTGAACCTACCATAAATTCGAAACCTTTATTGATAATTTCACCGTCAATATTGGTCCAGATTGTATTGGTTGGACTCAACGCTTGTGATGGAATATTCAAAATAGCATCTGTTGTAGTTTTGTTGAAATAATCTAATGTTCCGTATAATTTATCATTCCAGAAACTAAAATCTAAACCTGCATTATATTGCGTAACCACTTCCCACTTTAAATCCGGATTTGGCGTTCTGTTTACAGCGATTCCGTTTACCAGATTCAAATCATTGTATAAATAATACCCATCAGCACCAGAAAGTGAGTAACTTGCTTGTGTAATTTTGTTTTCTACTTCCTGATTTCCTGTTTGTCCCCAGCTTAATCTTAATTTTAAGTTGCTTATCGCCGATACATTTTCCAGAAAACTCTCTTTAGAAATATTCCATCCTAACGCTGCCGAAGGAAAGTAACCGTATTTATTATTATCTCCAAAACGAGTCGAACCGTCAGCTCTCATCGAAGCGGTCAAAAGATATTTATTATTGAAAGTATAATTTACTCTTCCAAAATAAGATTGCAATTCGTTTTCCTGAGCATAACCCGTAGTTCCGGATTGTGTTCCTGCAAATCCAGGATTGATTGAAGGTTTTACGCCAACACCCTGATTTGAAATTCCGTCGATACTGAAACTTGTTCCTGATCTTTCGAATTTTTGATACGAGAAACCACCTAAAACCTCTAATTTATGTTTGTCTAATAATAAATTATAAGTCAAATAATGCTCTACTAAAGAGTTTTTAGAATCTAAATTATTCTGAACGTATTTCCCTTTTGGATTTAAATCTGTAACGTTCGGGTAAATTGTAGTGTTTCTTTGAGCCGTAGAACGGTCAATTCCCAGATTCAGTTTATATTCCAGTCCGTTAAAAATTCGGAACGAAACTTCCATATTTCCTAAAACTCTCAACATGCGCGTTTGATCCTCATAAATGCTCAATAAATAAGCAGGATTATAATGCGCGTTCATATTAAAGTTCGTATACTTTCCGTTGGCATCAAAAACAGATCTTGTTGGGTTTGCCATCAAAGTATGCACAATCAACTGTCCGTTTGAACCTCCGTCATCACTTGTAGGAACTCCGTCATCTTTAGTTTCACTTGCCGTAAGATTCAGTTTTACTTTTAAACGTTTATTGTCCAAAAATGATTCGGCAGCGTTAATTCTACCCGACATACGTTTGAAATTACTGTTTCTAATAATACCTTCCTGATCCATTTGCGCCACAGATGCATAATAATTTCCAGATTCAGTTTGTTTAGAAAAAGACAATGAATTGTTTTTTGTAACCGCCGTTCTGTAAATTACATCTTGCCAATCTGTGTTTCCGCCATGATCAAAAGCTTTTTCTTTAATCGCGCTTCTGTATTGAGATGCACTTAAAACATCCAGTTTATTCGCTACAGTCGAAAGTCCTGTATAAGTATCAAAAGTTAAAGTCCCCTCGCCTTTTGATCCTTTTTTTGTTGTAACCAAAACAACTCCGTTAGATCCTCTTGCACCATAAATTGCTGCTGCCGAAGCATCTTTTAAAACCGTAATCGATTCGATATCGCTGCTGTTTAAAAAGTTTAATGGATTTTTTGCTGCCGAAGCCCCAAAACCAACATTTGTTCCTGAAGGGCTTACATCATCATTTGCTAACGGAACTCCATCAACAACAAACAAAGGCGTACTTCCGCTTCTGATCGATCCCACTCCACGAATGGTAACGTTTACACCAGCTCCCGGTTCTCCACTTGTGCTCACCACACGAACTCCAGCCACTTTTCCTTGTAATAAGTTATCCGGTGAAATTGTAATTCCCTGCTTAAAATTTGCTGCTTCAAGCTGTGTAACGGCTCCGGTAACATCTTTTTTAGATTGTTTACCGTAACCTACTACTAAAACCTCATTTAGCTCAGCAGTATCAGGCTCTAACTGAATAGTCATAAATCCATTTTGTGCCGAAACAGTTTTGGTTTTATAACCTACATATGAAACTTCAATAGTTTTTCCGTCCCCAACAGTAATTTCAAAAACTCCGTCGAAATCAGAAACTGTTGTGTTTGAAGAATTCGTTTCCTTAACGCTCGCACCAGGAATTGGCACTTTGTTCTCGTCAACAATTTTTCCTTTTATCTTAACTCTGTCCACTACTTTATTAGTAATAGTTTTAGGCGCAATTGTTTTTTGAATTAAAACTAATTTCCCGTTTATATTGTAATTAAAATTAGCTTTTTTAGATAAATCACTTAAAATTAAAGCGATAGATTCATTGGTATAATTAACTGTATAAGTAGTATTATCAGCAATAATAGCTTGTCCGTAACTAAATTTATAGTCCGTTTGAGCACTTAATTTTGAGAAAATAGAAACAAGCGTCGCTTTTTCTATTTTATTGTTTACTTTTGAATCCTTCGATTCTTTTGGGAAATTAGTTTTACTGTAACCAATTTGTACGGCCAGTAACGCTAGTACTAAAAAGACGATTCTCTTTAGATTTAAATAAGGAAGTTTAAAATACATGATTTAAGTTATTGGTTTTTTTTACGATACTTAATTATTAATCGCAGTTGTTCTCAGCAACTGCTTTTTTGTTTTTAATCCACTTTTACTATTTCGCCATAAACTTTAAATTTTAGGTTTGTGATGTAATTAATTTGTTCTAAAACATTCTCTAATGATGCGTCCTTCTTGATGAATACCGTTAACGGCGTTGCTAATACGAGCTTATCTTCATACTGAAATGAAACTCCGTATTTATATTGTAAAATGGTAATCACTTGTTTAAGTGTGGTTTGATTGAGTGTAACATCTGTATTATACCAGTTGACTAACAGTGATTTATCTGCAAATTGTTTGCTTAGTTTTTGAGTTTCAAACAACGCTTCTTCATTAGGAACCAAATCAACGCTTTGCCCTTTGCCGGAAACATTTACTTTTCCGGTTACAACAATAACTTCACATTTTGATTTTGAAAGCTGAATGTGAAATGAAGTTCCCACAACTCTTGTTTTGATTTCGCCCGACGTAATGATAAAAGGATGCTTTTTGTCTTTGGCAATTTCAAAAAATGCATTTCCTTTTAATAACGAAACCTTTCTTTCATCTCCTTCAAATTTTTCAGGATATTGAAATAATGAATTTGCTGCCAGATAAATTTCCGAGCCATCACTTAAATGGATAGATTTGGGGACATCTGATGTTTTAAATGTTAATTGCTTTTCAACAGCAATTTTTGGTTTTAAGAAAAATCCTAAACCTGCAAGTAAAAGAATGCTGGCAGCTGCCATATATTTTAAATAAGGATTAAAAGTTTTCTTCTTCCCTATTTTAAGCTGTATATTGTGATATATATTTTGAGAAACTTCATTAGAATTTCCCATCGAAGATTCCTCCCAATTTGAATTTTGATATTCCTTTAAAGCAAAATCATTCAGTAAGTTTTCTTCTGCTTCAGATGTTTTATTTCGACTGCTTTTATCAACTAGATATTCTAAACTATGTTTGATTCTTTTTATCATAATACTTATTATTACCTGCTGCGACTATTATTTAAACACATAGAGACATAGTTTTTTGTACTTATTAAAGGCGTTTCACTTGCATTAATAATCATAGCTCTTTACGTTTAGCTATGTGTAAAAACTAGTTTTTTAAGATTCCCTTTTTTTTAAAGAAAAATCTATGTTTCTATGTGTTTAATAAACTCGCCAATTGTGTTTAACAGGCTTTGTTATCTATAAGTACCAAAAAGATAAAATCGTACTACCCGGAAATATTATGAAACCATTAACAGAAAGTTATCTTAAAACTTTTGATTTAAAATGATGAATGGAGCAAGCCAGGCAAGGTCTTTTAAGCCTTCACGCAATTGTTTCAATGCCGATGAAATTTGGTTTTTCACCGTTTGTTTTGAAATTCCCAATTCATCAGCAATCTGATCAATCGACATATCCTGAAATTTGTACATTAATAAAACCTCTTTACGTTTCTCCGGAAGTTTGTCTAATAAGGAATAAAGTAAATCTGTTAATTCAGGATCAATCGAACTGAAATTATCAATAATATAATCTTCAAATTTATCTTCAAGAATCGTCTTGTCAAATCTGTTATTTTGGTAATGTTTGAAAACCTGATTTTTTACTGCCCGAAACAAATACGGTTCAATTGCATTAATATTCAAATCGTCTTTTCGTTCCCATAAATCAATAAAAACATCCTGAACTATGTTTTGTGCCAAGTCTTTATCCTGAGTCATCGTATACGAAAACGCATTGAGCTTTTTCCAGTAATCGGTATACGTTTTTTCAAAAATTTCAGGGTTTTTCATAACTTATTTCGGGACTGTTTGGTGATGTAAAATAATAAAATGTTATACCAAAGTTTTTTGTCTGAACGTTATCTTTAAATTAAATAAAGAATTATTTTGATGTATAAATACTACTATTTTCAAGCAATGATGACAATCAGGTTGCTATTTCTTTTTTTTTTAATAACATAAAAACCAAACACAACTCCTAATTTAGTTTCCGCTGAAATACTGTTTGGATACTAGTATAAAAAGATAACACAAATTGAACGAATTGTCACTAATTTCGTTCGTGAAATTAATTTCACAAACAAGATCAACGTATTAAAATTTGAGTAGATTCTTGCAATTTGTGTCCTAAATTGATTTATACTATTTATGTCCAACGGTGACTAAAACGGTAATTTTCTTGTGCTGCGTCCTCAGTATTAATAAAAATTACACTTTCAAAATCATGAAACACATTCTGTTTACATTATTTCTTGCCGGCGCAATGCATAATAGCATCCAGGCACAAAATGACAATCTGAAAATCAATCAAATACAGGTAATTGGTTCACATAATAGTTACCGCCAGAATATTGAACCGGATTTATACAATCTGATTCAGGCAAAAGATACTACCCGCTCCCTAAAAGGTTTGCAATACACGCACATTCCAATCACGGAACAATTGAATAAAGGTTTACGAAATCTGGAAATTGATGTTCAGGGCGATCCTAAAGGCGGAAGATATGCGCACCCTAAAGGTTTGGATTTGGCAAAATCTGAAAAGGCTTATGACCCAAATGGAGAAATGAATAAACCGGGTTTTAAGGTTTTTCATATGATCGATATTGATTTTAGAACTTCGTGTTACACGTTACAAAGCTGTCTTGCAGAATTAAAAAAATGGTCTGATGCAAACCCTGATCATATCCCGGTTTTTATTACACTGGAACCCAAAGATGACGATAGTTTTTTAGGTACAAAAGCAGAGAAGTTTACACCTGAATTGTTCGATGCTCTAGATGCTGAACTTCGTAAAGGATTAGGAAATAAACTCATTACACCGGATATGGTTCGTGGAAAATACAAAACTTTAGAAGAAGCTGTTTTACACAACAATTGGCCAACATTGAAAAAAGCGAAAGGTAAATTCTTGTTTATTTTAGATAATAACGGAGCAAAAAGAGATTTATATGCTCTAAATCATCCATCATTAAAAGGACGCGCCGCTTTCATCAACGCTGATCCCGGAAAACCCGAAGCCGCAACCCTGTTCCGCAACAACTCCGAAGATCCTGAAATTGCTGATTTAGTAAAAAAAGGATATCTAATTCGCACAAGAGCAGATTCAGATACAAAAGAAGCCCGCAAAAATGATTACACGCATTTTGAAGCCGCTAAAAAATCCGGAGCTCAGGTCATTACCACAGATTATTATTTGCCAAGCACGCTTTTTAGTTCTCCTTATCAGATAAAATATGATGACGGAACCTATGTGAGGGTTAATCCGGTTAATGGAATTGAGTAAGTTTTCAGTTTTCAGTCTCAGTCTCAGTTTGAAATGAGTTAAAAAATTTAACCGCAACGAGCGCAAAGGTTTTTTTTAGATTGCGGTTAGTAAACGCAAAGTTCTCAAAGCTTTATCAATTAGCTTTGCGAACTTTGCGTTTTATATAAAACTTACATGTAAAAAATCTTTGCGCTCGTTGCGGTTGAATTCACACCCCAAATTACGTTCCAACAAAACTTGAAACCTGAAACAAATTAAACCTGAAACTATTTTTCGCTCTTAATTTCCCCCGTTTTCAAATCTACACTAAAATGATCCGCAGGAACTTCATGCATAAACTTATTGAAGATCGTCAGAAATAATCGCATTTGGTTTTGCAATGGTTTTTCTTTTGAATTATCATCTTTATGATTCTCAAAAAACAATTGAGATAAGACCTTATATTGTTTCGCTCTCGCTGTTCCAACATCCGTTAAAGCCAATTCGTCAGCACTTCTAAAACGGTAAAAATCGACTAATAAATCATAACCCGTCCAGTTGAAATCTTGTTTTTTAAGATTGTTTTCTGATAAAAACTTTACTGATTTTGTTTCAGCAGCTGCCCATTCATTTTTAAAGTTTTCTTTGTTTTTTAAAATCACATCAAAATCCTTATCCGATTTTATATTGGCTAAAACCAATAGATCTTCTCCGGAAACATTCAGGATAAAGTTCTTGAAACCTGTTGGCCAATCATCTGCGAGAAATCTCAACCGAACTAATTCTTTCAGGTGAAAATCAGTAAAATCGTGATAATTTTTAGTTTTTAAAATATCAATATTCCAGATATCTTTTGCGTTTTGACTTTGTAAAAATTGATATTCCATTTTGTACAAATCAAAAAGTTCGTTGTAACGCGGAACCTCATCGATTGTAATGGTTTGAATATCGACAAGATTGTCTTTTTTGATTGTCAATAATTTATACGCCGGAATATAGGCTGCCAAAGATGGCGTCTGGATATTTACCAACGTATTCCCTTTTGCCGTAGTTCTGGTTCCTGTATCGTTAATATGCATATGTCCGCCAAAATGAATCTTCAATCCTGCATCGGCAAAAACCTGCGCTACTTCTTCCACCGGAACGCGGTTCAATTGCCATTTATTCGGACCCAGTAATTCTTTAATTTCCGCAGAAGCGTCATCATTAAAATCAATCATCGGGAAATGACTGAAAGCAATTAAAGTTTTGCCTTGTAGTCTGGCTTGCGCCGAAATTTCTTCGACCCATTTTATGAGGTGTTTTTTGTTCGAAAGCACGTTGTTGTAACCCGTACTGGCTTCGGCATAACTTTTAGAATCTTTAGGATCTCCATCATTTTTCTTCGGAATATAAACATTACCGTCAATCGCCATTAACCAAAGTCCGTCAACAGGTTCTACGACATAACTCACATCAGGAACTTCAAATCCGGGTGCTACATTGTAAACCCTATTGGATAATAATGCCGCTTGTGAAGCTTTTTCAAAACTATAATTCTGATTGGTATAAGTTGAAAAAGGAGTTGCCCAGAATTTATATTTTTTATTGGGATAAAAACCAAAATTTTTAAGATTATCGGTGATTCCTAAATAACCCATTTTAGCAATATCGGCGGTAATAATTACGGGCTGTTCAATCGTTAAGTTTGGCTTATACAGGCCTTCTTTGCTATAAATGGGTTGACTTTTTCCGTCTTTTCCTAAAAAATCTTCTTTACCGGATTCTTGTGCAAAAGGTCCAACGGGATCGTGATTTCCTGTGGTGATGAAAAACTCGATATTGTATTTTTTTCTATATTGATCTAAAATTTTCTCTAAGCCTTTTACGTGAATCGGCTGACCATCATCAGTGTAATCTCCCGGAAGTACAACATATTTTATCTTTCTTTTTGCGATATCTTCTAAAGCTGCGATGAAAGCAAAATAGTTCTCATTGAAAATTCGGGTCGAATGTAACTGAGATGCCATTGTTCTCATTAACGTATATTTTCCGGTTTTCGTATTCAAAACACCTTTATAATCATTATCTGAAAATGTCCCGAATAAATCCTGCAGATGAACATCGGATAAAAATGCAATTTGTGTACCGTCCAGATTTTTTTGCTTTTGTGCTGAAATGCTTCCGTTTAATAAAATAAAAAATAAAACGGTGAAGGTGTTTTTATGTAAAGAGGGAATTTTTAAAGTCATAGTTTAATCTTTTACAAATGGGGATTTAGAGAAGTTGCAATTTTATGAATTATAACCTGAAATGCCTTTATGATAGTGTTATGGAAATTTTATTTAACGGCAAATTGTGTTAATCTTTTCCTGGTTTGCGAATTTAACCGCAATTTGCGCAAAGGTTTTTTACTTTTAAGGTTTTTTATAAAAGCAAAGTCCGCAAAGCTTTGTATTGAACTAGCTTTGTGAACTTTGTGTTTATTTACCACAATATGAGACAGAAACTTTGCAGCCTTTGCTGTTAATTTTAACACAGAGAACGCAAAGATTTTTTACTTGTAAGTCTTGATAAAAACGCAAAGTTCGCAAAGCTTTGTATTGAACTAGCTTTGCGAACTCTGTGTTTACTAACCGCAATGTGTAAAAAAAAAACTTTGCATTCTCTGCGGTAATTTTTTTTCTCCGCACCAATAACCACAATCTTGTCATTTCGACAGAGGAGAAATCGCACTTGAAAATCGACAAACATTGATTCTTTTCTTTGCGTTCCTTCGACTTCGCTCAGGATGACAAAATTGTGTATAAAATTCTTTATTTTTTTATAAAACGTTTCACCGTTTGTTTACCATCTACATCAAAAACGATGAAATATATACCTCTGTTTAAACCGGAAACATTTACATTATTATCTTTTATTTCCTGAGTTTTAACTAAAGTTCCCGTTTGAGAATCGAATATTTTTGCAGTTTGTCCTGTTATATCTGTAGTAAAGAAAAGCACATCTGAAACCGGATTTGGATATACATTTAGTACTATGTCTTTAATTTCTTCTTCGGCTTTAATTGAAGAAGTTTCAGGAGTAATTGTTGGAGCGTCAATTTTAGAAATTTTGATCCAGTTTATGTTCACATATGTATTTTGAATAACGACTGTAAAATTATATGTTCCTGCATTCACACTTACCATTTGTTTAACTGTTTGCCAATTTTGCCATCCTCCGGTATTGGGTACATCAATTTTTTTAAAAAAATCGCCAACGAGTATGTCTGGATATATTTGCCCTCCATCTACAGCACTCGCTACTCTATATTCTATTAAATAAGAACCAGATGTTGGAAAATTGACATTGTTGTACCCCAACCAGTTGTATGAATCTGTATTTCTAATATTTAAACCACCGCCAAGATCTGTTGTTGCTTCTGTTGTAATTCCTGCCATCGTTGAGTAATCTTCCGCCTGAATTAAAGCTGTAGTTTCTGGTTCGATTCTAGAAATCCTGATCCAGTTAATATTCACACTTGTATTTCGATTCCAGATTCCAAATTTATAGGTTCCGGCATTTACAGTTACAGTTTGTTTAACAGTCTGCCACTTTTGCCACCCTCCGGTATTAGGCACAAAAACATTTCCCAAATTAATAGTATTATTGTCTAAATCAGCAGACATTACGACCACATCTTTTGGACTCGCTACTCTATATTCTATTAAATAAGTACCTGTAGTTGGAAAATAGATATTGTCAAAATATAGCCTGTCGTAGATATCTGCACTAACATTTAAACCTCCACCAAGATCTGTTGTTGCTTCGGTTGTAATTCCGCTCATAGCAGAGTAATCTTCCGCCTGTATTAAAGTCGAAGTTTCTTCAGTAAAAGTTGTAGGAATTAATTTCCATTGGCCGCCAGTCTGGTTGACATTCTCCCATTGTTGCACGTTGGTGCCATTGTCCATACCTTCTCCCGCAACTTCAATCACTTTTCCGCTATGTCCAGCAATAATTTTATAAAATCCATCATCCATAGCAACCAGAATAAATTGTTGATTAGCTGCTTCTTCATAAGGATATTGTCTCACATTGGCACCGTTTTTTTGAGAGTATCCCTCTACATCCAAAGATTGTTTGCTATGATTGGCAATAATTTTATACAGTCCATCACCCAAATGTGTAAACGAATATTTTTGATTGTTTCTCTCACTTCTATTTTCTTGAACAATATTGGCACCACTTTTAAAACTTGCATCCTGCACGACCATATTAAGTCCGCTGTTTCTGTTTTGCAAAAAGAAGGTCTTACCGCCTAAAGTCGTAACTCCGTTTGCACGAATTCGAACAGAACTTACTTTATTATTCCAGGTTGCGTTTAAACTTGCACTATCAGAATTAATAACTAGTGAAGCTCCTGTAAAATTGTCATTCTCGTACAAAATCGCCTGAAATCCCTCGCTGACTTTAAGCGACGAAATATCATCTTTTAAAACACCTAAAGATTTTAAACGTTCACTATTATAACCTCCAATGGTCAATCCTGCTGAAAATCCTTCGTAATTAAAATCTTTATAAACCGTCACTACATCAGTAGACGGGCTGATTGTTCCTCCCGGCGAAATTGTTCCTGTAATAGAATAACTTCCGATAGAACCATAAGCCGAATATCCGCCAGATGCCGCATTTCCTGCTCCTGTACCTTGGATACTAATAAAATATTTACCAACTGGCAAATTCACATTCATAGAAGCGTTCAAAGCAAAAGGATCAGCGTTCCAATACGTTCCTATTTCTACACCTTCTGAATTATACAATTTAATCAAAAGATGAAGTATTCCATCGTTTGGCATTGTTGTGGCATTAATAGAAACATTTCCTCCGCCAGTTAAAAAACTAAAAAAATCATAATCAGATTCACTTGAAATAATACCGTTTTTTTGACTAATTACTCCATTGGCATCATAATCTAAATGTTCTGCAGTGGTAATATGATTTCCATAATCATCTGCACGATATCCTACACCAAATTTAGAACCTGAAATAATAGCTAAATCATCCTGCTTATTATTAGCGTAATCATATTCTCCTTTACTCCATTGCACAACTGGATTATAATATCCTATTCCCATAATAGGTGCCCACGAAGCATTGGGCATACCATAATAGTAGCCCTCTTCGGGATTTGTACAACCATCATGAGAAAGACCAAACGTATGTCCTACTTCATGAGATGTGGCAGTTGCTGCAATTTTGCCCGAAGTCAAAAATACCCAGCATGGTACATCATCGTTCCCGTTGAAGGAACCAATAAATGCTATACCTCCCGCCCCCGGTGATGCGGTATCTGTTGGTGTTACCACTACACGCATTCTTCTGTTTTTCGGATAGGTATTAAAAACGTCTTCGCTTGTTGTAACATTTAGATTAAAAGGTCGGTAATCTTCTGAAACTATTTCCCAATTATGCTGTATATCGGCATCGCTCATTCCGGATGGTGCTGCATTTATAGGGTTACCGTTATTCCACATATTTCCTGCAGACATATAATGCCCGTCATAATCTAATAAAACACAACCTGCCGCTCCCGGTAAACTTTGTAGTTTTAATAAAGCCGGGGCAATTGCTGTCGCAGCTGCCTTACTTGTAATTTTATTTACGTTTTTTGACACGTTATTGTAATCAATACAAATCAAAGTATTGATGTCAACTTTAGCAACAAACGCATTTCCGGTAGCATCTGAATAATATTTATAAGCCTCTTTTGTTTTCTTGAATAAAATATGTCCTTCAAGGGAATTACCTTTTACTTTAATATAAAAAGAAGATTCTTCACTATTTTTAATTTCCCCCATTAAAAGCTCACTTGAAACACCAGAGTCTTTATAATTAATTATTCCAATAAAATTATTTGATTTTTCTACTTCAAGCGAAACT
The DNA here is from genome assembly GCF_044006475.1 of Flavobacterium sp. FlaQc-47. Taxonomy (NCBI): domain Bacteria; kingdom Pseudomonadati; phylum Bacteroidota; class Flavobacteriia; order Flavobacteriales; family Flavobacteriaceae; genus Flavobacterium; species Flavobacterium sp. FlaQc-47. The sequence continues at coordinate 239,125 of NZ_JBIPCQ010000006.1, forward strand.
GTTTTTGAAGTATTTTTTGAAGTAGAATTAACCAACCCTTTCTTTAAAGTATTCATAAAGGTTTTAGTTGAACCTAAAGAAGTTTGAGCAATTGCAAAACTGCTAAAAGCAATAAACAATAGAAAACTTAACCGAAGTCTGTATTTTTTTTTCATATTTATAAGAATTTTGAATTTAGTATTAATTGTTGCGCATAATTAATTACTATACAAATATAAGCCTCTATTTTAAAATATGTAGTATTTAACTTATTTAAATTAAATTAAAATAGTTAAAAAAGGAAGAATTTTTTTTCATTAAAAATGAGAGATAGGATATTATGCTGTTACAGCATTATCAGAAATAATTTCACCAAATTCTTTCAACAAAAAAAGGCTGCCATAACTGACAGCCTTTTAGATTTATTATAAAGTCACAAATTGATAACTTCTAACTTTTTACTTTTAACATTTTACTTCTTTATAAAACGTTTTACAATTTGTTTTCCGTCCTTATCAAAAACAATGATGTAAACACCTCGGTTTAAACCGGAAACATTGATATTATTATCTTTTATTTCCTGAGTTTTAACTAAAGTTCCTGTTTGAGAATCAAAGATTTTTGCAGTTTGTCCTGTTATATCTGTAGTAAAGAAAAGTACATCTGAAACCGGATTTGGATATACATTTAGTGCTGCGTCTTTAATTTCTTCTTCGGCTGTAATTGCGGAAACTTCAGGAGTAATTGTTGCTGCAGCTGCACCAATTTTGGTGATTCTGAACCAGTTGATATTTACTGCGCTGGTTTGAATGTAGATTCCAAAACTGTATGTTCCGGCATTTACATTTACGGTTTGTGTCACCGTTTGCCAATTTTGCCATCCTCCTGTATTTGGGATCTCTACATTACCTAAAATAATAGTTCCTCCGTTTAAGTCTGATGATATTTTGGCTCCAGCCACAGCACTTGCAATTCTGTATTCGATTAAATAAGAACCCGAAGTTGGGAAATTGATATTGTTATACGCCAGCCAGTCGCCTGTATCTGTGTAGGCAACATTTAATCCTCCTCCAGCATCTGTCGTGGCTTCGGTTTGGATTCCATTCATTGAAGCATAATCTTCTGCCTGAATCAGTGTTGAAGTTTGCGCAGTAGTTGTCGAAATCAATTTCCATTGTCCGCAAGTCTGGTTGTTATCATCCCATTGTTGCACATTTGCGCCATTTGCAGTACTTGCTCCGGCAACCTCAACAATTCTACCGCTATGTCTGGCGATAATTTTATAAAATCCGTCTCCGGTTGCAACCAGAATAAATTGCTGATTTGTTGTTCCGTTATACGGATATTGCTCTACATTGGTACCATTGGCTACATTAAAACCATTTACATCTAACGATTGTCCGCTGTGATTGGCAATAATTTTATACAAACCGTCGCCTAAATGTGTGAAAGTAAATTTTTGGTTTGCGCCTGTATTCACATTTCCCTGTGCAACATTGGCTCCGTTTGCCGTACTTGCATTCCAGACATCCATATTTAAACCGCTGTTTCTGTTTTGCAAAAAGAAAGTTTGATTCCCTAAATTAGTTACTCCGTTTGCGATAATTCGGATAGAAGTTACTTTATCATTCCAGGTTCCATTCAAACAGGAATTATCCGAATTAATTACGGTTGAAGCTCCTGTAAAATTATCATCCTGATACAAAATCGCCTGAAATCCCTGCGTAATTCTAAGCGAAGAAATATCATCATCCTGAACTCCTAAAGATTTCAAACGGGACAAATTATAATCGCCAATTGTTAATCCGCCAGAAAATCCGGTGTAATTACAATCTTTATAAACTGTAATTACATTTGTGGTAGGTGCAATGTTTCCTCCCGGCGGAATCGTTCCTGTAATGGAATAACTTCCGATAGAACCATAAGCCGAATATCCGCCATAACCTGCGCTTCCTGCTCCGTTACCGTCAACGCCTACAAAATATTTACCGGCCGGCAAGTTGACATTCATGGATGCATTTAAAGCATAGGGATCAGAGTTCCAATAGGTTCCCATTTCGGCTCCTGCCGAATTATACAATCGTAATAAAAGGTGCAGGTTTCCATCTCTTCCAACAGTATTGGCATTGATCGAAACATTTCCTCCGCCTGTTGTAAACGTAAAAAAATCATAATCAGCTTCACTGGAAATGATTCCGTTTTTCTGGTTGATAGTTCCGTTTCCGTTATAATCTAAATTTGCGGCAGATGCGGTTGTATTTCCGTAATCATCACCTCTGTAACCTACTCCAAATTTAGAACCTGAAATAGTCGCTACATCATCTTGCTTGTTATTAGCATAATCATATTCTCCTTTGCTCCATTGCACAACCGGTCTGTAATAACCGGCGCCCATAATTGGCGCCCATGAAGTATTGTTGATCCCAACAAAATACTCTTCGGCAGGATTAGTGCGTCCGTCATGACCAAGATCAAAAGTATGACCAACTTCATGCGCAGAGGCATCTCCACCAGATTTACCTGAGGTAATAAATACCCAGCAAGGTACATCGTTGTCCCAATTAAAGGAACCAAGATATGCCACACCTCCCGCCCCCGGGGCTGCAGTATTGGTTGGAGTTACCACCACACGCATTCTTCTGTTTCTTGGATAAGAGTTGAAAACGGCTTCGCTTGTTGTAACATTTAAGTTAAAAGGTCGGTAATCTTCAGATACTACTTCCCAGTGTTGCTGCACATCTGCATCGCTCATTCCGGATGGCGCAGCATTAATGGCGTTACCATTGTTCCAAAGATTTCCTGCCGGCATATTATAGCCGTCAAAATCTAAGAAGACACATCCTGCTCCTCCCGGCAAACTTTGCAAGTTCAATAAGGCCGGAGCAATTTGTGCAGCGGCTGTTTTACTTGTTGTTTGGCTTTTTTCAGGAACATTTTCATAATTCACGCAAATCAGCGTATTAATATCCACTTTTGATACAAAAGCATTTCCGCTGGCATCTGAGTAATATTTATATGCTTCTTTTGTTTTTTTCAGAATAATGTGTCCTTCAAGTGATTTATCCATCACCTTGATGTAAAAAGAGGATTCCGGAACATTCTTAATTTCTCCAATCAAAAACTCACTTGATGAATTTGATTCTTTGTAATTGATTTTTGCGGTAAAATTTTTATTCTCCGTCTCAAGCAAAACGGTTTTTTCTGCATTTTTTGAGGTGGCAGAAATTACTAATTCTTTCTTTAGATTATTCAGAAAGGTTTTACTCGAACCTAAAGAGGTTTGTGCGATAGCAAAACTGCTGAAAGCAAGAAATACGAGTAGGCTTAATCGAAATCTGTAATTGTTTTTCATATGATATTTGAGGTTTGGGGTTACACTATTTGCTAAAGTATTAACCGCAAAGGGCGCTAAGTTTTACGCAAGGCACGCTAACTTATTTCTCGCAAAGTCGCAGAGTCGCAAAGTAAAAAAAGCTAAAAGAAAAAACTTTGCGCCTTAGCGTCTTTGCGAGATTAAAAAAAAACAGCTTTGCGAACTTTGCGGTTAAAACTAAAATTATTTCTTAATAAAACGTCTTACCGTTTTGATTCCGTCTTTTTCGACCACAATCAAATAAATTCCTGATTTTAAACCTGTAACATCAATACTGTTACTACTGGCTTTTTGTGATGAAACTGTGGCGCCATCCTGAGAATTGATAATGCTCACGTTTGCTCCTGAAATTTCTGCAGAAAAGAAAAGTTCATTTTCTGTTGGATTTGGATAAACCGTTAAACTTTCAATTTTATCTGTTAAAGCCGATTTTTGCGCTAAAGCAGAAGCTGATTTCGTGATTCTGATCCAGTTGATATTGACACCGGTATTCTGAATATAAATTCCGAAATTATACGTTCCTGCGGTTACATTCACCGTTTGAGATACCGTTTGCCAGTTTTGCCATCCTCCTGTATTCGGAATATTTAAAGTACCTAACTGAATTGTTCCTGCGCTTAAATCAGATGAAATGATTGCACCGCTAACACCACTAGCCACTCTGTATTCAATTAAATAAGAACCAGATGTTGGAAAATTAATGTTGCTGTAAGACATCCAATCACCTGTATCGGCATAACCTACATTTAATCCTCCGCCGGTATCTGTGGTTGATTCGGTTTGAACTCCGCTCATGCTGGCATAACTCTCCGCTTCAATCAATACCGAAGCAGAATTTGTTACCGCTCTAACTCTTGCAGAAGTAGCTGTATCATTGAAATTATTATCTACCAGACATGTATCATCTGCAGTAATAATTACAGAAGAACCGGAAAAATTATCATTTGCGTAAAGGACTACTTCATAACCACTTTGCACTTTAAGCGAAGAAATATCATTATCTAAAATTCCTTTTGCCTGCAGTTGACTTAAAGTATAATTCCCAACAGGTAAACTCACCGCTTGTCCGCCATAATTACAATCTTTATATACCGTGGCTACACCAGTTTGTTGCGGTGTTTCATAAAATGTTTGTCCTGCCAGATTTCTTCTTTTTAATCCTTGTGCCTTATAATTGGCAACCAGAGTATTAACCTGAGTCAGATCTAATGCGGTATTCTTATAATATAAAACCCAATCTGTCATGAAAGTATTATCTCTGTTAGCATTGCTGGTTCCTAAAACATTGTTCCAGATCCAATTAGCGAATGCTATCTGCATATTACTTCGGGGATAAACCGAGAGACCTGCCTGAGTTTCATTATCCGTAACAGAATGTGTTGCAATAAGCGTGTTATCCATATAATACCTGATATTCACACCATCTGTACAGGTAGCAATGAAAGTATGCCACCCGGCTAATGATTTTTGCTGTGTCGAATAGGTTTTCCAGGGTTTCCACGGATCTGCAATATATTTGTGATACGAAGTCGTATATCCCACTCTGTTATCCGGAGAAACGCCCCATTTATCCGCAGCCATATACTCTATGATATCCAGTTCACTGTATTTTGTACCATCCTGAGCAAGTGCTGAACTTACAATGGTAAAAAACGTCTGTATATTAGCATCTTTACTTGCAAAAGCTTCATCTGATAAATACACTCTTGATGCATACGTTCCCTCAAAATATTCATACGAACTTTCGATTCTTGAATGTGTAACCGCTTTTGACTGACCGTTCACAGTTGTTTTCAACGTCATTAACTTATTCGTTGCATCATTTGGGTCTGTGATAAAATTGACATTATTACGGCTGTAAGTGGCTCCTTCCGGAGGTCCACTTACGCCATTAATAATTTGCCATTTGTTAAACGATGCCAATTGCGGATCATTATTACCTGAATAATTAAAATCATCAAACATGATAACCTGAGCCTGGCCGCTTAAACCAAAGAAAACAAATGCCAATAAAAGTAGTTTTGAATTACTAACTAGTATATATTTTTTCATGGTTATTTTTTCACAAAACGTCTTACGGTTTTGATTCCGTCTTTTTCGACCAAAATCAAATAAATCCCTGATTTTAAACCTGCAACATCAATACTGTTACTGTTGGCTGTTTGTGATGAAACTGTAGCACCGTCCTGAGAATTGATCACGCTTATGTTTGCTCCTGAAATTTCTGCAGAAAAGAAAAGCTCATTTTCTGTTGGACTTGGGTAAACTGTCAGACTTTCAATTTTATCTGTCGAAGCTGATTTTGCGGCTAAACCTGCTCCTGATTTCGTAATACGGAACCAGTTTAAATTTACACCTGTATTCTGGATATAAATTCCGAAATTATACGTTCCTGCATTTACGTTTACAGTTTGAGAAACTGTCTGCCAGTTTTGCCATCCTCCGGTATTCGGAATATTTACAGACCCTAACTGAATAGTTCCTGCACTTAAATCTGAAGAAATTCTGGCTCCTGAAACGGCACTTGCCACTCTGTATTCAATTACATACGATCCGGATGTTGGAAAATTTACATTATAATACGCCATCCAGTCGCCTGTATCTGCGTAACCTACATTTAAACCTCCGCCTGTATCTGTTGTTGCTTCTGTCTGGACGCCGCTCATTGACGAATAACTTTCTGCCTGAATTAAAGTTCCGGTTCCTGTTGGTGGCTGGCTTCCTGTAATAACCTGGTTTACGGCTGTCAATAATGATTTTGAACCAACGGCATCTTGTGATAATTCCCAAATCATAACTCCACCAGCATTTTGAATCGCAAATGTTGTTTTGGCTTTGATGGTTGGAATTCCGTTATAATAAATAGTATTCCCAACCTGATCCTGATTTTCTGCTCCCGGATATTGTGCTATAATATTAGCATAAGAAATTCCCTGATTGGCAGAGGCTCCAAAACCATATCCGTAAAACGGAAGTCCAATAATCGCTTTACTTGCAGGCAATCCTCGTCCTGTCCAGTAATTGAACTGATTCACCGCCATACTATAAGGAGAATGCTGTCCCGGAGATCCCGGTTGCCACGGTCCTGTTGCATCATACGCCATGATATTGATCCAGTCATACGCTGCAAAAGTAGACGATGGTACATTGGCACCGCCATAACCTTCAGAAAGTGCGGCTGTAATTTGTTTTCCTCCAGCATGTAATTTATTGGCTAATGCAATTACAAATCCGCCGTAATCACCGTTAATTGCAGGACCTTCAAGATCAACATCAACTCCGTCAAAATTATGTGCTACAACATAATCGTATATTTTCTGGATAAAAGCCGTTCTGTTTCCGGGTGTAATCAAATTGAAGTAATTGTCGCGAATGGCACCTCCTTCAGATATTGATCCTCCTCCCAGAGATACAAATACTTTTACGTTTTGTGCGTGTGCCGCATTAATAATGGTATTACTTCCAGAATTAAAACTCAAATATCCGTTTGCGTCAGGATTTTCAAACGCAATATTAATGTGGGTCAGTTTACTGTATTGAACGCTGCCTGAAAAAGAATTCAGGTCTATCCAATTGGGAATATAAGCGATTACTTTTTTCTGGGCGATTGACAAATTGAAAACTCCCAACACTAAAATGATCGTCCATTTTAGCGGCATTGTTTTGTAATTGTTTTTCATGTTGAAAATATTTAGTAGGTTAATTATTGATTCTAATTTTTAACACATAGAAACATAGATTATTAACTTTGACAAGAATGTTTCTAGAAACAAGTTTTTTCTCATAGCTATGTGCCTTCAAAAAAAAGTGAAACGCCTTTACCAGTTTTTATGCTATGAAACCTATATTTCTATGTGTTTAAAAATTTATTTTTATTGACTTATCTTATTTTTTAATGAAACGTTTTACTGTTTTTTGACCGTCTTTTTCAAAAACGATCAGATAAACGCCTCTCGTTAAACGCGAAACATCAATACTGTTGTTGTTGATTTTTTGTGCCGAAACTACATTTCCGGTTTGAGAATCTACAATGCTCACATTTCCTCCACTTACATCTGTTGTGGTATAAAGTGTGTTTTCAACCGGACTTGGATAAATATTCAAAGCCGTTGCAGCAACTTCTTCCTCAACTATTGGAGCCTGAGCCGTTTTTGCCGTTAAACCAGCACCTACTTTTGTGATTTTTATCCAGTTGATATTCATTCCGGTATTTTGAATGTAGATCCCAAAATTGTATGTTCCGGCATTCACGTTTACGGTTTGAGAAACCGTTTGCCAGTTCTGCCATCCTCCGGTATTCGGAATATCCACATTGCCTAAAACAATCGTTCCTCCATTTAAATCAGCTGATAATTTACCGCCTGAAACTCCGCTTGCCACTCTGTATTCTATTAAGTAAGAACCAGTTGTTGGAAAATTGATATTGTTATATGCTAACCAATCACCAGTTTCAGTATATCCTACATTTGAACCTCCGCCACTATCTGTAGTAGCTTCAACCTGAATTCCGTTCATTGCCGAATAATCTTCCGCCTGAATTAAAACAGAAGTTTGAGAAGACGTTGCGGGAACTAATTTCCATTGTCCGCAAGTTTGGTTGTTATTGTCCCATTGTTGAATAACAGCGCCGGAAGCTGTACTTGCTCCTGCAACCTCAACAATTCTACCACTGTGTCTGGCTACAATTTTGTAAAATCCGTCGCCTGTAGACACAAGAATAAATTGTTGGTTAGTAGTTGCATTGTAAGGATATTGCTCTACACGCGCACCATTAGCTTTATTGAAATTATTTACATCTAAAGATTGTCCGCTATGATTAGCAATAATTTTGTACAATCCGTCGCCTAAATGTGTCAATGTAAATTTTTGATTGTTACTTGAATTTAATGCGCCCTGATTAATGGCTGCACCGTTTGCCAAATTAGCATTCCAGACATCCATGTATAAACCGCTGTTTCTGTTTTGAAGATAAAACGTCTGGTTTCCTAAAGTCGTAGTTCCGTTTGCAATAACTCTTACAGACGTTACTTTATCATTCCAGGTAGTATTCAAACAAGTATTATCAGAATTAATCACGGTTGAAGCACCGGCAAAGTTATCATCCTGATATAAAATCGCCTGAAATCCGGGAGTTATTTTAAGGGAAGATATAGCATCATCTTCAATCCCTAAAGTTTTTAAACGAGCCAGATTATAATCTCCAATCGTTAATCCGCCCGAAAATCCGGTGTAATTACAATCTTTATAAGCCGTAATCACATCTGTAGTTGCCGGAACCGAAGGAACTGATCCTGCATATCCGCCAAAAACAGCAATAACTTTTGTAGGCTGTGGCGTATGAAGCGATGGCGACTGATCAGCCACATCATCATAAGCAAATCCGTATGCCAGATTATCAACGCTGATTCCCGGTAAATGCCAGAATTTTGAGTAATGATTGGTTGGGTTTACCTGATAAAATTTCGATGCATCGTACCAGTTTTGCTGACCCGGATTAGGCGTTGTTGTATTGACAACGTGTCTGTTTATTGCCGCCGTTAATTGCGCCTGAATCACAAGATCAAGATCTCCGTCAACCAGTCTTCTGTCCAGAACACCTTTTCCTTCCAGTGCTTCCTGAGTCGAAGGTCTGTTTTGAACACGTCCCGTACGACCCACAAATCCGCCTGATTGACCCACCATTTCAAGTTGTTCGCCAATAACTCTTCCTTTAAAAACTCCGGCGTCTCCGGCGTAAAATATCAAATCTTCATTTTTGTATTTGTTCCAAATTGCATCAATATAAGATTTCAGGTAATTTGCCTGTGGTCCTACAGAAGTTCCTCCGGTTCCATCAGCGAAAGCAGGCGTTTTTGACGGTGCCGTAATTTCGCCCGTTGTATTATTGACGCAACCCTGAAATTCTGATGGCACATTGGCTTTGAAAGCTGCCACAATATCTGCGTGTTTTTTTAATTCTCCCACTCTTTTTTGATATCCATTGGCACCAAATAATTCTAATCCCATTGGGTATTTATACGAATCTACTCTCGATGGATTTCCGAAGAAACCGTATTGATTGTTCGTTAATTCGATTATTTCGTATAAAATTCCCTGATTAGGATCTGTTGCATTCAAAGGATTTGGCGATGTATATCCTGACGGAGCGCCACTTGCACCAAAAAAGTAGAAATACAATTGCTGCCCTTTGGCAATAAAAACCCTGCAGCCTGCAATTTGAGGAAGCGTAAAAGTTTTGTTAGGAATCTCGCTCAATTTCGTAAAGCAATTGGCATATTTTGAGTTTTGTCCCGGTCCTGTATTTCCGCCAATTGTAGGTCCTGTAACGGTATTATAAGAGGCACTCATTGGTAAAACCTGACTTGTTTTGGCATTGACCCAAACATGATTTCCAGTGTTATAATCAATTCCCACAATCGCGACATACAATTCGTTGTCGTTAAATGTGGACGTATTACTTATGGTAAAGGGTATTGGTCCCTGACCGTACATGAGGTTTGACAAAACCAGAAATAGTGTTGTCAGAAGAGAAAATCTTCTAAGTTTGTTTTTTTTCATATCTAAATTAATTTTGGGGTTACGTAAATAGATTTCAGAATTAAAATGTCTTTTGAAAAAACTATAATTAATCTGCCGGGCGTAATGCTAAAACTAACAAAGACAGTACACCCAACAGATTTTATAACTATTGCTTAATCAATTTTTTAGACCAGTTTTTTTGATCTGATTTAAAGTTCAGGATATAGATTCCTTTTCTAAGTCTGCTAAGATCAATTTGGCTTTCGTTGACATCAGCGTCGATTTTTTTCTCCAATAATAATGTTCCGGATTCATCATAAATCGTTACCGTTTTATTGTCTAAATTTTCAGGCAATGAAAGCTGAACGGTATTATTTGCAGGATTTGGATACATTACAAAAGCGGTATTTGCTACTTCAAATTCTTCCATAACAACCGCGGCTTTTTTAGCGGAAGAAGCAGATCCGTACGCTTCAATTTCAAATAAAGAATATCCGTATGGAGCCAAAGCTTTTGCCGTACATAAAATACGAATGTATCTTCCGGTTCCGCTTACCGCTAAATCATCTGTTCCGCCATCGCTTTCCGTTTGTGTGTTTACGGTTTCATTTTCGGTGAAAACATTATCTGTCGAAATTTGAACTTTGTATTGCGTTGCAAAAGCGGCTTCCCATTTCAAAACCACACGATTAATGTTGTAATTAGCTCCTAAATCAACATAAATCCATTCGCTTGCATTGGCAAAACTACTCGCCCATCTTGTTACAGCTGCATCACCATCTGTGGCTTTCGCCGAAGAATAAGTTGCATTTTCCTCTGTAGAAGCGGTTGCAGTTTTGGCTAAAGCCAAATTAACGGTGTTATTTGGAGGCGTAATATTGCGAACGATAACATCGCTGAAAACTCCTGTTGACAGAGTTCCGTTTGCGTGAGAAGTTACCGCCATTCCCACATAAATGGTGTTCGCCATTGCAATAGTTCTTGGCGTTCCTAATTGCGTCCAGGTTGTACCGTTATCTGATGTGTAGGATGTAAATACATTGCCAACTCTGGTGATACGAAGCCATTTTGCAAAAGTTCCCGCTGCTCCCTGCTGAATTGTTGGTACAGAAACCGCATCTCTCGATAAAAATTCCACTCCCGCAGCCGCAGTAATATTGGTCATTGCGTGTTTTGATGTTGGCGTAAGCGTTTCACGAAACATCACTCCCGCTTTTGCATAGGTATTTGTATTGGTTAGTGAATTTACTTTGGCAATAATTTCAGCATCACCAGTAATAGACCGATTTACAAATTGAAACTGATCACTTGATTCCCAAATATCTGTTCCTGATCCTTTTATGGTGAAAGTTCCGCTGGCATGAGTTGCTTCACCTGCTGGCGTAACCGCACCAAGATCCTGACTAATCCACGGCGATGGTAAAGTTGCCGGAGGAACATCAGTAGAAACTAAATTTACTGCTCTGATGTTATCAAAATAATACGTATTTCCGGAATTTGTTCCCGGTTCAAGTAAGAAAACAAAACGATTTACTTCGCTGTTTAATGTTGAAGCGTCAGGCGAACTTGCGTATGAAAATACCAGTGTATGCCAGGTATTAGTCTGTTTTACAACGGCTTGGTAAATACTATGTCTTCCCACCGGATAATTGGACGGAATTGAAGCGCTGCTTTCTGCCTGCCAGGAAATTACTGATCCCACCGGAGCCGAAGTGTACACATCCATAGCAAACTTTTTAGTGCCGCTTTTGAAATCTCCAATGTTCGTTAAAGTCGTATTGAAGGCAAAATTATCATACAATTCAGTTGATTTTCTAACATATTTCCCCACGTTTGATGACGTATTGATTCCGCTTGCACTTGGGTTTGCCGCATTTGGCGTATACGTTCCAATCGCGTCTCTAAAAGTAATATTGTGAACGGTTTGATAATCTTCATACACTACTCCGGGCGTGAAAGTGTCCGGTAATTTGGTTGAACCAATTCTGATATTATCAAAGTAATACGTGTCGCTTGTATAAGAACCTGAATTCACTAAAATCACCATTTGGTTTACGGCAAGATTTGAAGTTCCTTCATCCGGACTTGAATTATAATAGAATGTCAGGGTTTCCCATTGGTTTTGTTTCGTCGTGATCGCTACATAATTACTGTTTCTTCCTGTTGGGAAATTCGCCGGAAGTGATGTTGCGCTGTTCTCTAAATTCAGACTTACAACAGTACCAATTGGTGCCGAAGTATAGACATCAATCATGATTTTTTTCGTTTGATTTTTTAGTAAACCTGCATCTTCAATATTACTTTGTGTATTAAAGAAAAGTACATCATATTGCTCCGTTACATTTCGAACATATTTTGCCACATTAGCAGAATTGTTTACGGCATTTGCTCCCGGATTTGCAACTACAGAATATACTCCGGTTGTGGTTCCTTTAATGATTTTATTGATTCCGTCATAATTTTGCAGAATATCAGTAGAAATGATCGGTTTCTCCGGCGCAGCTCTTGTAAGCAGGTTATCAAAATAATAAGTCGCTCCCGAATTTGAATTTGATTCAAAAAGAAAAACCACCGTATTAATTGATAATGCGCTTGTGTTGGGGTCGATTACTTTTTCGAATTCAAATTCTATGGTTTCCCATTTGTTCTGAACCGTTGTTGTGGCCTTGTAACCGCTGTGTCTTCCTGACGGAAAATTAATTGCCGTTGTTACAAGGCTATTTTCAAGTTGCATCGAGATTTTGGTTCCAACAGGTGCCGAAGTATAGATATCAAAAGAAATCTTTTTTCTGCCATAAACGTAATCGTTCGCATTGCTGATCGTTAGATTTTTGATATTCATAACATCATACAATTCAGATGCATTACGAACATATTTCCCTACCAAAGCAGAGGTATTAATTCCCGTAGCCGAAGGATTTGCCACGGCTTCTGTCAATACTCCTGTTTTAAGTCCGTAAACGATATTTCTATTCGATTGAAAATCTTCGTGAATTTTTTCTACCGGTAAAGGAACTTCTGTAATTACAGCCAGTTTATAAGTGTTTGAAGCACAACCTGAAACTGTTGTAGCTACAGATACATCTCCGCCGGTGGTTCCCCAGTTTACCGTAATGCTGTTTGTTCCTTGTCCTGAAGTAATCGTGGCTCCGGCTGGAACTGTCCAGTTGTAAGTGGCTCCGGCAATTGCATTTATAGAATAGGTTTTATTTGCTTCGTTATTATACACTTTCGCATCACCCAAAACTCCGTAAGTAAAACTTCCGCTGTAAACGCGAACGTAATCTACTTGTAATTTTGCCGGAAAGTCAGTCGGAATAGGCTCTACTCCTGCTCCGTTTACACTTGTATAAGGTGTTCCTGCGCTACCAACGGCAAGATTTAAAATGATATAAAACTGTTGATCATTAAAAGGCCAGCCACCATTTACAGTGGTTTGTGGTGTAGCAGTATGAAATAAATTGCCATCAATAAACCATTTAATGATATTTGGTCCCCATTCTACCGCATAAATGTGAAATTCTGTCGATAAATCAGTTGGCGAAGTATAGCTTCTGCCTGTATAATGATATCCTCCACCATCGTAGTGAATTGTTCCGTCTACATTTTTTGGGTTTCTGTGTTTGGCTTCCATAATGTCAATTTCACCCGTAAATGGCCAGTTGGAAGTTCCGGCAGGTAACATCCAGAATGCCGGCCAAGCGCCCATTCCTGAAGATAATTTCATACGGGCTTCGATTCTTCCGTACTTAATGGCATATTTACCTTCGGTAGTTAATTTTGCTGAGGAATACGGTTGTGCAGGAAATGATGCATTTGGTTCGTATTTTGCCTGAATGTTCAAATAACTATCAGTTCCCTCTTTAACAATTGTTGCCTGATTTGGATCGTAACGCTGCGCTTCTCCATTTCCGAATCCACAGAGTGACGGACAGCCGTTTCCGGAAATACTTTGCCATTTTGTGGCATCTACAGTTGTGCCGTTAAATTCATCTGCCCAAATTAAAGTGCTGCATTGTGCCTGAATTTTTAAAAAGGGCGACAATAAGATAATTGTAAGAATGAGGCACCTCTTAAATACATTGTAATTGCTTCTCGGTGGTCGGCCGAAAATGAAGTCATTTTGTTTCATTTTTTTAATTTTTTGTTAGTAAAGATTATTAGCGCAATAAAAACCGACTTTGTAAAAAATAGATTGTTATTTTGATAATAGTGGGACAATATTAACAAATAATTGAGGTAAGACTTACATTTTTGAATACGGTTTGACTACGGTGTTTGTAAAAAAATGTAATAATCAGCCTTCAAAACGCGTAAAACTACTTAGGATTTTACTGATAGTAAAAAATGGGCTTATGACGTGGATTTAATCACCGTTTAGCGGGAGTTTTTGTTTGTAAGAATGAGTGATAAAATTTTAGCAAAAGATTAAAAAAGATCAAAAAAAAATTATTTCACGCAGATTAGGCAGATTTTAGCAGATTTAATTTGGGATAAATATCTGCTTAAATCTTTTAAAATCTGTATAAAAAAACTACACACAATAAAAGATCAAAAAAAATTCACGCAGATTATCCAGATTGAGCAGATTTCATTTGGATAATTATCTGCTTAAATTTTTTAAAATCTGCGTGAAAAAACTCCACACAAAAAAGATCAAAAAAAAATTATTTCACGCAGATTAGGCAGATTGAGCAGATTTAATTTTGGATAAATATCTGCTTAAATCTTTTAAAATCTGCGTGAAAAAACTCCACACAAAAAAGATCAAAAAAAAATTATTTCACGCAGATTAGGCAAATTTTAGCAGATTTCATTTTGATAATTATCTGCTTAAATCTTTTAAATTTTTTAAAATCTGCGTAAAAAATATTCACCAAAAGATCTATGTGTTAAAAAAATCACACTTCGAGCATCTAAAAATTCAAAATAAACTCTGTGATATTTGCTTCAGATGAAAGCTGTAATTTTTTACGAATACGATATCTTGTATCTTCAACCCCACGAACGGAGATTCCTAAAAGCGGCGCAATTTCTTTCGTATTAAAGTTCATTCGTAAATACGCACACAAACGCATATCACGCGGAGTCAATTCCGGGAAACTTGTTTTTAAACGTTGCATGAAATTATCATGAAGCTGATTAAAGATTTCTTCAAACTCGTTCCAGTGCTGATCTCCCTGCAATTCATGATCGATGATTCGGTTGATTTTTTTCAATAAATCAAAATTGGTATTAAAATCATTCTTTTTATCAATCTGACCAATAAGTTCTTTTATCGAAAGTAAAATTTCATTTAAATGAATAAGATTCACCGTATTCGAAGCCACTTTAGCATTTTTGAGATTAATCGTCGATTCGAGATTTTCCCGCATAATTGCCATATTTTCCTGTTCCAATGCCAGTTTTTGTTCGTTTAATTCGGCACGATTACGAAGCAATTCCTTTTCCTGACTCAGAATCAATTGTTCACGATCGCGTTCTGCAAGATTTTTTTGGTATTTAATAATCGTATAAAGTAAAACCCCAAAAAGTATCAGATACAAAATATAAGCCCAAATTGTTCTGTACCATGGCGGAAGAATTTCAAATTTAAAAACGGCTTCTTCACTTTCAACATCATAGATATTTTTTGCCCTTACGTGAAAAATATATTCATTCTCCGGCAAATTCGTGTATTCTTTTTCCGTCTGAAGATTCCAGTCTGACCATTTGGGTTCAAAACCTTCCAGCCAATATTCGTATTTTGTCGCATCGGCTTCATCATAACAAAGTGACGCAAACGAAAAATGTAACGCGTTATTACCATACGATAAAACGGGAGAAAGTGTATTATTTACCGATTCTGTACTGGAAGGAAGAACATCATATCGACTGGAAAACAACAAACTGTCTTTCGGGAATATACATTTCACCTCAGAAATTACCGCTTTAAATTTTGTCTGAAACTTTTTGCTTTTGGTTGTATTATAATGAATCAGTCCGTCTTGCGTTCCAAAAAATACATCTCCGTTAGAAGTCGTCTGTATATTCTCGAAACCGGGGATATACAAATACCGGAGTTTTCGAAAAGGGAGTTCTTCAACGGCAAAATTACGATTTTCGGTTTCAACTATCTTTCCGGTATTTTCACCTGATATGTACCAGATATTATTTTGATTATCGGCTTTGAGTAAACGAATATGATTTTCGGTTCCCAGATATTTCTTAAAAACACGATCCTGAATCATTTTTTTCGAATGAGAATCTTGTTTGTAAACGCCTTTTGTAGTTCCAAAAAGAATCTCATTATTTATTTTGAAAGTATTCAAAAACAGACTTGACGGAAAACCATCTGCCTGATTGTAAAACTCAATTTTTGAAACAGCATCAAATGCTGTATTAAAATTGATTTTATAAATTCCTTTATATCCGTGTGCAATCCAGATATTATTCGACTTATCGGTTACAATGATTCGGCTGCTTTCCTCAAACCCTTTTATTTTATGCTGATATACCCATGAATTGTTTATTTTCTTTAATAGATACAATCCGTTATAACCGCCCACTAACAAAAGATCAGCATGATTAGGAATCAGAATTCCCTGCCAGGCTCCATCTGTTTTCGCTATTAATTGTGCTGAATTTCCTTTGATTTCATATATTCCGTTTTTTTCAAACGCTAAAAGCGAAGTGCCAAAAACACCCACATTCCACACATTTTCTGACATTCCGGAAATATGCTGAAAGTGAACATTTTCATGCTGGCCATTTTTATACCCTTCCCAATCGAGCCAGAAAACACCATTATCTGTGGCGATGTAAAGTTTGTTTTGATAAATCTGACTGCAATATATCTTAGTTTCTGCATTTGATGCATCCAATATTTTTGATAACGGTGACGAAATCTGGATCAGCGAAATTCCCTCTTTAAGTGTAACCCATAAATTTCCGGCAACATCCATTTTAAGATTAGTCACATAATCGTTCTGCAAACCCATTTGTTTGTTGATATGCTGAATTAAATTTCCGGTACTATCAATAACGATCAAACCGGATTGTCGGGTTCCAATGCCAATATAACCATCCGAAAGTAAAATTCCAGTTGTGATCTGACTTTGCATAAGTAAATTATCAACCTGGGTCACAAAAGATTGCAACTGATTATTTTTAAATGTGTAAAGTCCGTTTTTTTGAGTAAGAATCAGCAAACCATCTTTGCTTTCAAAAACTTTTCTGATTTTCATTCCGGCAAACTTTTGTCCGTTTTCAACTGGTATTAAAACATCTTTCCTGAATTTTAATAATCCTTTTACATGGTCTAAAACATAAATATCTGACGCCACATTAAAGAATTCATCAAAATTAGATTTAGACTTTATGACCTTGATTTTGTTGTTTTTATAAATAAATATTTTTTCATTGGAGAAAAAAACAACTTCGTCATGAAGTACAACCGTATATAAAACATCACCAAAATTCTGGTCTGAAGCCGACAATAATTTGAGTAAAGAGGAATATTTATATTGTCCGTTTGCCAACTGAACAACGTAACCAAATTCGCCCTGAGCACCCACATATATTTTGTCATTTTTATCAATCGCAAGGGAACGAACCATGCTTTTGTTTTGCGGCTGCGTAACAATATTCCATCGCACACCATCAAATTGCATGATTCCAAAATGATTTGCAAAAAACATCATTCCTTTAGAATCCTGTAAAACATCCCAGTTTTCAGAGGCGGCCTTATAGGTTTTCGGGTTGTAATTTGTGATAAAAGGAACTCCAATTTTTTTAATTTGAGCATTCACAATTGGACACGAAAAGGATATCGAAAGAACTAAAATTTTAATTAATAACTTCGTCATTTTTGTTTCTGTCTGTAGGTTAGTTCGCGGCTTTTGACCACCGAAATCTTAAAAACAACCCCTTTGGGAAAAGGTATTTTCAAGCAAAAAACACATTCGTATTTATACTATTAAAATTATAATTTGATAATTTGTTGTGATAAAAAAAACGAATCTGTTTGCTCAAATATATAAAAATTTATTTTAATGTAACAAATTACATTCGAATTAGATAATTTGATAATGAAGAAATTAATTAGATAAAGAGGGAATTTGATAATTGGAAAAAATAAAATTAGGCAATGAGAGAATTTGATAATTAGATAATGTTTTGAAATGAGAAAGTTTTGACAAAGCTTATCGGTTTTATTGTGTGATTATCATTCCGTTGAAATGACACAAAATGAGAAAAAACTTTGCGTTTCAAGGGATTAAAATCCCTAGCTACAAAATAAATCATTCCTGCGGAATTTTATAAAGAGTTCCGGAGGAACGGATCGCAAGGATGTCCCGAGAGCTATCAGGATTAATCCGTTCTAAGCACGCAAATCACAAATCTTTGTTGAGCTGCTTGCGAAATGAAGTTATCGTGAACCTGAAACAAATGTCAAAACCCGACAGGTTTTAAAACCTGTCGGGTTTACTCGTATTACGTAAATCTCATTCGAACAAAAAAACTAAAAACCGTGAATGAGACTGAGACTAAGAACTGAGACTGAAAACTGAGACTAAAAAACTAAATAACCTCACTTAATTCCTCATAACTACTAAAAAGAATCGCACCTTCTTTTTCCAGGTCTTCGTTGTTGAATCCGTTTGTAAAACCGTAGACTTTAAAACCGCCGCTTATTCCGGAAATTACTCCGGCTTTGCTGTCTTCGATTACGATGCAGTCTTTTACATCAAAACCCATTTCTTTTGCAGCGTGCAGAAAAATTCCCGGTTCCGGTTTCCAGCTGTTAATCTCGTACGAACTGTATATTTTATTTTCGAATTTGTCCAATAATCCTGCGACTTCAAGATTCAGCCTGATTTTATCAACCGGACCGCTCGAAGCAACACAATACGGGATTTTTAAGTTTTCGATGAATTTTAGGACTCCTTCCATTGGTTTAACCTGCGTTTTGAAAGCCTCAAAACTTTTCTGGCGATAATCTGATTCAAAAGTATCCGGAAGTTTTTTGCCGATAGCGTTTTCAATAAACAAGAAACATTCCTTTAATTTACGACCGTTAAAATCACGATACGCATCTTCCAGTTCCATCTTAAAGCCATATTCTGCTGCCATTTCAAGCATGATTCCGTTACCAATTTTTTCAGTATCTACCAGAACTCCATCACAATCGAAAATAATACATTTAACTTCCATATTCTTTATTTACATTTTTAATTATTCGGCCTGACCGAAAATGTAAATTACGAAATTATTCTGTAAGAGAGTGTATGTTTTATAGAGAAGAGGAAATTTTTGAGATAATCTGAACAATGAAATCAGCCTGTGCGGGATTTATTTTTTTCAGTGCTTCGGCAGCTTGAAACCATTCTGCCCTGTCAACTTCAGGAAAGCTTTTCATGCTTCCGGATTTTGGCGGCCATTCCATTTCAAATTCATTGCTTTTTACCAAAGTTACATCAATGTCAAATTCCAACGCCCACGCGATAACTGTTTTGCCTGATTTAATCTTTACGGATTCAAGCGCAATAAAATCATCTTCGGAATCGACTTCTAATGCAAAACCGGTTTCTTCTTGAAATTCACGTTGGGCAGCATGCAAAGGATCTTCACCATCTGTAAATTCTCCTTTTGGAATCGACCAACTTTCTAAATCTTTATTCTTCCAGAATGGACCTCCGGGATGCACCAATAAAAAATAAATTGTTTTATCTATGAATTTGTAGAGTAATATGCCGGCACTTTTTTTCATAATATGATATTAATTAGATATTTAAATATACATAATTAATGGTTCATTTTGATTAACTTATCTAAAATCAAACAAAATTCATCGGTCTTATTTGTGAACTGAATAAATACAGACTTTATTGTTTCTTTGTCTATTTCTACTCCATCTGATTTTGGACTTAACTCTAAAATTTTCTCAAATCTTATATTTAAATCTTTATTTCTTCCTGTAAAAATAATTCTTTTATTAGTTAAATATAAATTGCCCGAATCGATATATTTATAATTGCAGGTATTCGATTTTTGAGAAGTTGACTTTAAATAAAATGCTTTTAAAGCCTTAATATTTAAATTGTAATGTGATGGCTTTTGAAGTGAACTTTTTACTTCGTACCATTTCACCGAATCAACTTTGAAATAACATTTTTCAGATTTCTGAATGACAATATCAGTTGAAATAGTTGATAAAGGAAAATGTTCTAATGTCCAATATAACTTAAGTTTTTCTAACTGTGTCGTAATCTCTTTGCTGAAAGTTAAATCGATATTTAAACTCTCGGCAATATTGTTTATTTCGCGCTCTTTATCTGGTGAAAGTTCTTGGTTCTTAATTACATTTTCTACATAATTTTGAATAAAGTTGCGCTTACTTTCATTGGAAATCTTATTTACAAGTGCTTTTGGAAGCTGAAGATCTTTTTCTATTTTCTCTAAAAAATCTTCTTCTCTTCTTATTAGCCTTCCATTAGAAATTGCTTTTTCAAAAAATTTCCTGTAAACCAACTCTCCAATTTTATGACTCAACTTCACTACAGAATCCATATTTAGTGACAAAATTAATCTCAAATGATTTAAATTATCAAAATCCGAATCATTCAAAATTCCATCTCTAAGACAATAATTTAAATATACCGCATAAAATTCTTCTAAATTAAGCTTGAATTCCTTTTCCAGATTAACTTGATAACGCTGCTCTATTTCGTAAATATTCTCATTAGAAATTTTCTCTAATGGATATGAAGCCAATAAATTATTTAATTCAATTATACTATTTTCTGTTGGCAATTGCTTAAATAATTTCTGAAAGAAACTTGCCTTTACCAATGGAACAACTTGAAAAATGTCTTGTCTCATAATTATTCGTATTTTCTATATTGTTCATAAACCGGCTCATTCCAATTGCAAACACCTCCATGATGTGAACAAGTTCCTCTTCCTGATGAACCTGATGTTGAACCATCACAACAGCGAGTTACATAATATGCAACTCGCATTTTTATTGGATTAATTTTATCATATAACTTATCGGAATTTTTATCTCCAAGCTGAGTTGCTGTTTTACAATTACTTACAGCTTCCTTGATTTTACCCACTTTACTATAACAAATTGCTCTGTTATAATATAGATTGGAATTGTGTTGATCTTGAGTAATTAAAGTGTCTAATATTGGTAAGGCTAACTTATATTTCTCAGATTTGACAAGATCAAAGGCTTTAACCGTTAAAATCTTCTTTTCTTCAAATGCTATTTTAGTTTTATCTTCTGGCAATGATACAAACCCGAAAGCTTTTTTAAGTTTTTTTATTGCTTCATCAGTTTTGTGCTTATTGGTTAATTGAGAACTTGCTTCTATGTAAAAAACCAAACTATCATTCCTGATTTTTTCCTTTAGATCCTGTTCTGCTTTTAGCTTTTGTTGATGCTCAGTTTTTATCTTTAATAAATGCGCTTCTTTTTTATCAATCGTAGTATAATGTCCTAAAAGCGGAATGGAAAACAAAAAAAGTACAATACCCAAAATAGATTTCATTTTTGTGGTAAAAGAAAATCTGAATTTTTTTTCTATCCAATTATGCCCCGGAGGTAAGAGCATAAAACCAATAAAGCCAAATAGTAAAGTAAGTGATAGATGTTTTAAATATGAAAGCGCAATTAATAGAAATAATACTCCAACAACCCATCTCAAAAAATCAATTTTAGTGTTCTTTGATTTTTTATCTGGAAGATTACTAGCTTTAAAATATTCTTTTAAAACCTGTGCTTTTTCTGGAATTAGATTAGAAACGTATCGCATATAATTTGTTCTTTTAATAAAAAATCAAACTTACATAATGTTTTAAACTACATTTTACTGTTTTCTGTAATCTACATGTTTCTCTTGTGAAATTTTAAATAACAATATATTTATGTACATTTTTACTCCAATTCTGTATTCCTGACTCATAATTGATTTGTAAATTTAGAATTCATAAAATACTTTTCGTTTTAAAAATTAAAACCAATTCAGCTTTGAAAAAATATCTCTTATTCACCGCAATTCTGGCAAGTAATTTTGCTGTTCATTCTCAAAATAAAATGATTACCGTAACCAATTCCCTGCCAGTTGATCGTGAATTTGAAACGGTTGAACTGACTAAAAAATCACTCGAATTACCGTCTTCTGTAAAGTTGGAAGATTATACGGTAAAAGAAATCAGTTCTAATTTGGTTTTAGAGACACAAGCGGTAGATAATGATGGAGATGGCATTATGGATATTTTATTATTTCAGCCAAAAATAAGTGCTTCATCATCAAAAGAATTTGAAATTAAACTGTCTGATAATTCATCAGCAACTAAAAATATCAATTGTTATTCGCGTTTTGTTCCGGAACGTACGGACGATTATGCCTGGGAAAATAATAAAGTCGCCTTTAGAACTTATGGTCCCGTTGCTCAAAAAATGATCGAAGACAAAGTTGCAGGCGGAACTCTGACAAGCGGAATCGATGCGTGGCTAAAAAGAGTCAATTACCCAATAATTAATAAATGGTACGAAAAAGCAACAAACGGAACGGGAACGTATCATAAAGATACGGGCGAAGGTTTGGATAATTTTCATGTGGGTGATAGTCGTGGCGTTGGCGGAATTGCCGTGAAAGTCGATGATAAATATTATTTTTCGAAGAATTTCACCACTTGGAGAACTATTACAACAGGTCCTATCAGAACGAGTTTTATTCTGACATACGCTAATTGGGATGCAAAAGGTAAAAAAATAACCGAATCGAAACGTATTAGTCTGGACTACGGAAGTTATTTATCGCGTTTTGAAATCAATATTAAGGGAACAAAGTCTGTTGCAGCAGGATTAACGCTTCATGATAAAAAAGGGACTATTGGAACCAGCCTGAAACAAGGCTGGTTAAGTCATTGGGAACCCATCGATGATTCGGAAATTGGAACGGGAATCGTCGCGCCAAAAAACACTTTAAAAAGTTTTGACAATAATATTACGAACGATAAAGATCTCAGTAATCTTTACGGAAATATTGCCGTTAAAAATCATAAAGCAATTTATTACGTGGGTTTTGGATGGAAAAAAGGAAGTCCGTTTCAAACTCAAAAAGACTGGGAAGCTTATTTGAGTTCCTTTGCCGAAAAGATAAATAACCCGCTTGTAGTTAAGGTTAAGAAGTAAATGTTTGCTGTTTTGCCCGCGGGTTTTACAGGTTTGAACTGGTTTACGCGGATTTTTTTTGTTTTGTTCACGCAAAGTGCGAAGTTTTAAACTTTGACAAAAATAATTACTTCAACCTTGGCGACTTAGCGACTTTGCGCGATTAAAAAATAAACCTGTGAAAACCAGTTCAAACCCGTAAAACCCGTGGGCAAAAAAACTCAAACCATTTTCTTAGCAGGAAAATAATTTTCTTTTAGAATAATTTCTAACGGAATATAATGTGTGTTTTCTACATCTTCCTGCAAAACAAGTTTTTTGTACAAATGATCAATTGCCATATAACCTTGTTCTTCGGGTCTTTGGTTGATTAAAAAATCAATTACGCCTTTATTTAAATATTCGATATTGTCCTTTAATAAGTCATAACCAATAATACGGACGCCTTTTATATTGTTTTGGTCTAAAAATCTGGCGACAATATAAGCTCTGGAATTGGGTACAAAAACACTATTTATTCCGGAAAACATTTCAAGATTCAATTGGTCGGTTCCGGAATCTTTTATGGTAATTTCTGAAAATTTGAAATTCGTAAGTTCACCATGATCTTTAAAAAAGGAATAAAACCCATCAATTCTTTGTAAATAAACTGAGGTACTTTCTATTTCTCTGGTAATTTTAACAATAAGAATTTGCCTTTCGTTCTTTACGGCAAAACTAGTTAATCTTCCGGCGAGATATCCGCTTTGAAAAGCATCCTGACCAATATAGGCATGTTTGTTATTGCTGTCAATATTAGAATCAATCATGACCACCGGAATATTTTTCTTTTCGTATTCTTTTAAAAAACGAACGGATTCTTCATAAAAAATGGGTGCAAATAACAATCCGTCGCAATCAAATTCCAATACTTTTTTCGCCGATTCCTTAAACGAAAATTCATTAAAATCATAGAAAAAATAGTCCAGCACAATCCCGAATTTATGAAATTCTACAGCTGCCTTTTCTATTCCGGCAATTTGGCTTTTCCAATATTCTAAATTTTCATATTGCGGTAAAAATACTGCAAACCTAAACTTTTTATTCAACGCAAGATTACTCGCCAGAATATTTCGTTTATAACCATATTCTTCAATAATAGCATTCACTTTATCGACATTTTCCTGAGCTACCTGCCCACGATTATGGATAATTCTGTCAACTGTTCCGGGCGAAACATTGGCGAGTTCGGCAATTTTTTTTATTGTTATGATATTGATTATTTTTAAGTTAAATGACTCTGGAAATCATTCTAAATTATTATTTTTTTATTAAATGCAGCTTGTTTAACCTAACTTTTTATATATATTTGTAATTACCGTGTGCGTACACGCAAATATACACATTGTTGAAAAAGATCATCACATTCATCAAAAATAATATTAAGATTTTTACTTTTAAAAGATTTATAAGGCTTTTAAAAATAAGAATTATGACATATAAATATTAGACTGACATGATAAATGCAAATATTTAAAAACCAATATTATAAGATAAATTAAAATAAGTGATACTTTAATTAAAGTAAAACATTAATTAAGCACATTTAAAAAATTCAGTAAAATATAAAACCTAATAAAATGATTGTAGATTCATTACAAAACGCTGCAAAATATTTCAGCCTTCATCCCAATTTTAAAAAAGCATTTGATTATGTAAGTCAAACCGATATCAGCATTCTTGAAGAAGGAGCTTTTGAAATTGCCGAAGAATTAAAAGTAATTGTAATTGTGGGCGAAGGTGCAACAAGAGAAGAAAGTATTAAGGGTTTTGAATGTCACGATAAAAATATTGACATACAGATTTCGATAAAAGGACCTGAAACTTTTGCATGGAAACCAAGAGAAAAATGCATTAGTCCAAATGGGGATTACAGCGACGAAAAAGATGTTCGTTTTTTTCACGATAAACCGGATATGTTTTTTGAATTACAGGAAAAACAGTTTGCCATTTTGTTTCCGGAAGATGTTCATGCAGCCATGATTGGCGAAGGAACACTTAAAAAAATTGTTATTAAAGTAAAGATCTAAAGTTATGAAAACTATTCAAAATACGATAGAGGTTATTGTGAACCAGGGAATCCTCCCGCTCTATTTTACAACTGACGAAACTATTAGTATTAAAGTCCTGCGAACGCTTTACAAAGCAGGAATCAGAGCTGTAGAATATACAAACAGAGGTCCTGAAGCGCTGTCAAACTTCACAAAAATGGTATCGGTTCGAAATACCGAATTGCCTGGAATGCTATTAGGTATTGGAACTATTAAAAATGTACAACAAGCTAAAGATTTTCACAATGCCGGAGCAGACTTTTTTATTAGTCCGGGTTTTGTTCCTGAAGTTGCGAGTTACTTAATTAGCAATCAACTTTTATACACTCCGGGTTGTATGACGCCAACAGAAATCATCGCTGCTGAAAATGCCGGAATCACATTTGTTAAACTTTTCCCCGGGAATATTTTGGGAACGGAATTCCTGAGCAGCATAAAAGATGTTTTCCCATCACTTGTTTTTATGACTACAGGCGGCGTAGAACCTACTCATGCAAGTATTGAAAGCTGGTTTAGTGCAGGAGCTTCTGCCGTAGGTTTAGGAAGTAAACTCATCAGTAAAAAACGTATGGAAGAACAGGATTATGATGTAATTGAAAATGAAACTAAAAAAATGCTGGAAATAATCCAGACAATTAGACGATAATTATTATTTAACACCTGGAATAAAACTAGTTTTTTTACATAGTCTATGATTGTAATGTAAATAAAGCAACTTTAAACATTCCTAAAAGCTATGTTCTATGTGTTTAAAAAAACATACCTATAAATTTAAAATTTAATATGGATTCAGTATTTAACCTTAAAGGAAAAATTGCACTTATAACAGGCGGTGCCGGAGTTTTGGGAAGCAACTTTGCAAACGTTTTGGCAAAACAAGGCGTTATCGTTGGGATTGTTTCTCAATCGATTGAAAAAGCCAATAAAATAGTTGAAACAATAGAAAACAATGGCGGAAAAGCTTTTGCGATTCAGGCGAATGTTTTAAAAAAGGAAGAACTTGAAAAAGCAAGAGATTTTATCGTTGAAAAAT
Source organism: Flavobacterium sp. FlaQc-47 (assembly GCF_044006475.1). Classification (NCBI taxonomy): domain Bacteria; kingdom Pseudomonadati; phylum Bacteroidota; class Flavobacteriia; order Flavobacteriales; family Flavobacteriaceae; genus Flavobacterium; species Flavobacterium sp. FlaQc-47. The sequence goes on from NZ_JBIPCQ010000006.1 coordinate 265,287, forward strand.
ACGGAAAACTTGATATTTTAATTAATGCTGCCGGAGGAAATATGCCCGGCGCAACAATTAGTCCGGATCAGGCGATTTATGATTTAAAAGTCGAAGATTTACAAAAAGTTGTGGATCTTAATATTATTGGTACAATGTTGCCAACTCAGGTATTTGCGGAGCTTTTTGCCAAACAAAAAACAGGAAATATCATTAATATTTCGTCAGCTTCGGCACAAAGACCTTTGACAAGAGTGGTTGGATATTCGGCTTCAAAAGCGGCAATTGATAATTTTACGCAATGGATGTCGGTTGAACTGGCTTCAAAATACGGTGAAGGAATTCGTGTAAATGCGATTTCGCCGGGATTTTTTATAGGCGAACAAAACCGTGATTTATTGCTGACTCCGGAAGGAGAACTGACGCCAAGAGGTCAAAAAATAATCGAACATACGCCAATGGGAAGATTTGGTAAACCGGAAGATATCGATGGTGCACTTTTATATTTATGCAGCGATATGTCGAAATTTGTCACGGGAACTATTTTAAAAGTCGATGGTGGATTTGCGGCAACAAGTATATAAAGATTTTGTTTTACCACTCTTGCAATCTTTTCAAAACCTTGTAGGTATAAAACACAACATGTTTGTCTAGAATCTTTGTCATGGCACGCAGATGACACGGATTTGCTTTGCAAAGACGCGGATTTAAACGGATTTTTTTATTCTAATTTTTAAATGTCATTGGTAGAAATGACATAAAAATTAAGAATATTTCTTATAAAAATGAGTGCCCTAGCCCGTCCTGATAACTATCGGGAGTAGTGGAGATCCTTTTATTCTGGGGTTTAGAATAGAAGATTACTTCACTTAATTCTTATTTTTAATCGGAGTTCAGTGAACTTCGTTTGAAACGGATAGCGGGAAATAGCTCCTGAATATTAATAAAAATAAATTAAAAATGGAACAAACGTTACGATGGTTCGGACCAAACGACCCAGTTTCTTTACAAGATATCAAACAAACCGGCGCAACCGGAATTGTGACCGCATTACATCATATCCCGAACGGGCAAGTTTGGGATATTGAGGAAATTATTAAAAGGAAAGTCGAAATTGAACATGAAAATGGTGATCCCAAAAAAGGCGCATCAGGTTTAACATGGTCGGTTGTAGAAAGTATTCCGGTGCATGAAGATATTAAAAAACAAACGGGAAATTATCTTGAATATATTGAGAATTACAAGGAAAGTATCAGAAATCTGGCTTTGTGCGGGATAAAATGCATTTGCTATAATTTCATGCCGGTATTAGACTGGTCGAGAACTGATTTAGCTTACGAAACCGCAGACGGATCAAAGGCGTTGCGTTTTGACATCAATGCTTTTGCAGCTTTTGAATTGTTTATTCTGAAAAGACCGGGAGCAGAGAATGAATATTCGGAGGAACAAATCAAAAAAGCCACACAATACTTTGAAGCAATGACAAACGCTGATAAAGTAAAATTACAGCAAAATATTCTGGCTGGACTTCCAGGCGCCGAAGAAGCTTATTCTGTAGAAGATTTTCTAATTACTTTAAGCGGTTACAATCATATTGACAGAGCGGCTTTGAAGAAAAATTTATTCTTCTTTTTGAAAGAAATCATTCCGGTTGCCGAAAGTAAAGGGGTTTTAATGGCGATTCATCCGGATGATCCTCCCTACCCGATTTTAGGTTTGCCAAGAGTGGTAAGTACGGAGGAAGATTTGATAGAATTAATGGCTGCTGTCGAATCAAAATCAAACGGATTCACCATGTGCACGGGTTCATACGGCGTAAGAGCTGATAATGATTTACCGGGAATTGTAAGGCGTCACGGCAATAAAATGAACTTTATTCACTTAAGAAGCACGGAAAGAGATGCCGAAGGAAGTTTTTACGAGGCGAATCATCTGGAAGGTGATGTTGATATGTACGAAGTTGTAAAAGCAATTATTGAAGTCGAAAACAGCCATAATATTCAATTGCCAATGCGTCCGGATCATGGTCACCAAATGCTGGATGATTTGAATAAAAAGACGAATCCGGGATATTCTGCCATTGGACGTTTGAGAGGATTAGCTGAATTGCGAGGCCTTGAAATGGGGATTAAAAAGTCTTTGTAGTATAATCTTGCAAAGTCGCAGAGCTTTTTGTTTCACGCAGATTTTGCAGATTAGGCAGATTTTTTTTAGTGTTACGTTTAGTTTGTTATTTCGACGGAGGAGAAATCCTCGCAAGTAGCTCCGTATAGAAAATCGCCAATCTTTGTAGAGTTTCTTGCGAAGATTTCTCCTCCGTCGAAATGACAAAAATATGCAGAAACTGCATTTAAAAAACTTTGCGCCTTAGCGCCTTGGTGGCAAACCTACTAACTAACCACAAATAACCACAAAACATGACCCGTCTAGCCATTATTATCTGTTGCAGTCTCTTTGTAAATAGTATTGCAATGGCTCAGGAATTGCCTAAAATTCTTCAATCCAAAACGAATTATTTACCTGATTTTAGTTACGCAGGTTATCATTTTGGCGAAAGCCAGATTCCTGAATCACAAGGAAAAATTATTAATGCCACAGATTTTGGCGTAAAAGCAAACGACGGTCTTGATGATTCTAAAGCTTTACTGAAGGCTTTAAAAGCCGCAAATGCTGTCGATGGAAATGTGATTTTGCAATTACCGGCGGGAAGGATTATTTTAAGTGACATTGTATATATCGAAAGAAGCAATTTTGTACTTCTTGGCGCTGGTTCTGGCGAAAAAGGAACAGAAATTTATTGTCCTCGACCAATGATGTATCTTAAAGATCCGGAATCTTTGGCTGAACTTAGAGAATATCTTACAACACTTGACAAAAGACAACGCGAACCTGAGAATAATGTCGATTTGCCTTTCTCGCAATATGCATGGTCAGGTGGTTTCATATGGACACAAAATCCCGGTGAACGTGTAAAGTCATATTTGGATAAATACGAACCAGATCCAAATCCCTTAGCCAAAGTAAGTTCCGGAAATATGGGGGAACATATCATTAATGTTTCGGAGGTAAAAGGGTTGAAGGTGGGCGATATTGTAGAACTTCAATTGTTTAATAAAGACGGTGAAAATGGCGAAATTATTAAAGATTTGTACCAAGGCGCCAATGTAAAACCGGGTTCTCATCATTGGAAATTTCCAAAACTCCCCATTGTAAGACAACAAGTTGAAATCACTACAATTTCGAACTCAAAAATTACGATTAAAACGCCTTTGACAATTGCTATAAAACCAGGTTATCAGGCGCAATTGGTCGAATGGAAACATTTAAACGAAGTGGGAATCGAACATATTCGGTTTACTTTTCCTGATATTCCAAGAGTCGCACATCATGTTGAACCGGGAAATAATGCCATATTTTTAACGCGTATTTTTAATAGCTGGGTCAAAGATGTTACAATTACGAATGCCGATAGCGGGATTTTATGTGAGGAAATTTCAAATGTTACTATTCAGGATATTGTGACTGATGGCGCGCATATGTCACATTATACGGTGACTTTGGGTGGCGTTCATAATGTATTGGTTAAGAATTTAAAAATCTATAATAAAGCGGTTCATCCGTTAAGTTTTAACACTTTTGCGACTAAAAACGTGTATAAGGATTGTGAGATTTTTGCCGATGCGCTTTTAGATCAGCATTCCGGAGCTAATCATCAAAATTTATTTGATCATATTACGGTGCATATTACGCCGGATAAAAACAATAGTTACTATTTATTTGGAGGTGGCGGTGCAGAATATTGGAAACCGTCTCATGGACCTTTCAGCACATTCTGGAACTTAAATGTTCAGGTTGAAAACGCTGCTGAAATCACGAAACCAGTTTTACTTTACGGCATGAAAGATGGACCTTTTGCAAGGATTATTGGCGTGAATGGGAATGCTGAATTTGAAGTAAAATATGAACCTGATGCTTATATTGAGTTTTTGAATATGTCTTTGGATAAAGTGCCTTCGTTGTATGATTATCAGTTAAAAAAGCGGTTGAAGAAATAATATTTAAACACATAGAAACATAGTTTATTGCAAGGTTGAAAAAAAGCGTTTCACTTTACATTAAAAAACATAGTACTTAAAGTACCACTATGTGTGAAAACTAGTTTTTTTGATTCCTTTTTTAATACACAAAAATCTATGTTCTATGTGTTGAAAAATATTTTGCATCTATTAAATTAATCACGCAAAGACGCAAAGTCGCAAAGTTTTTTAAGTAACTATAAAACGTAGTGTTTGTCATTTCGACCAAAGGAGAAATCACACAAGAAGCTCCGCAATTAAAAGAAATAATCTTTGTCGAGTTATAAGTGTGATTTCTCCTCCGTCGAAATGACATAAAATGAGGAAAAAACCTTTGCCACCTTTGAACCTTTGTTCCTTTGACCCTTTACCCCTCTTTCACTTTGCACCTCAAAAAAAACCACCATGAAATATAAAATAGCTTTTCTGGTTTTACTGTTTATTTCAGGAAATATTTTTTCCCAAAATAAATACCGTCTTAAAAATATTTCGACTACGGATGGGCTGTCGCAGAGTTCTGTTATTGCTATTCATCAGGATAAATTTGGACAAATGTGGTTTGGTACGCGCGATGGTCTGAATAAATACGACGGAAGTAAATTCACCGTTTTCAGGAATGATATTGCCAATAAACATTCAATCAGTAACAATGATATTTTATCTATTGAAGAAGATAATACGGGGAAAATCTGGGTTGGAACTTATAACGGGCTTAATTGTTATGATCCTGTTACGAATGCTTTTACACGCTATTTACATACTAAAACCAATCACACAATAAGCAGTAATGCCATTTGGTCGATTAAGGAAATTGGCGACGAAATGTGGTTTGGAACTTCGCAGGGACTGACGATTTATAATAAAAAAACTCATAAATTCAGTTCGGTTTTTCATTCAGATTCTGATAAATCGACGGTTCCCAGCAATAATATTATTACGATTTTAAAATCTAAAAAAGGTGGAATCTGGATAGGAACTACTAAAGGTTTGTGCCAGCTCATCAGCAGAAGAAATGGCAAATTATCATTCAGAAATTATCCGTTAAATGCGGTTGATCTTTTAAATGTTCAGGCAATTACCGAAGATGCTTCGGGCGATTTATGGGTGGGAACAAAAAACAAAGGCCTTTTAAAATTTGACAAAACCTCTAACGCTTTTGTTTCTTTTTTATCTGATTACAGCTACCGCGAAATCAATACAGACATTCGTTCTCTGGCAATTGACAAACAAGGTTCTTTGTGGATTGGCGCGTACGACGGAATCTATATTTTAGGAAAAGACAAGAGTATTCAAAAAATAAACAATAGCAATAACAGTAACGGAATCGACAAGGTAAAATCTATATTTATGGATCGAAAAGGCTCGGTCTGGATTGGCTGTTATTACAAAGGTGTGAATATTTGGGATATCTCAAATGTAAATTTTTCCAATTACAATCAGAATTCTAAAAAGATTCCGATGAGTTTTGATGTGGTGAGTTCGATTATTGCCGATAAAAATCACAATATTTATTTTGGAACTGAAGGCGGAGGAATTACGATTTATAATACAACTACCGAAGCTGTAAATTACATCAACAGCAAAAGTGGGCAAACGGTTAAAAATGACATTAAATCGATGTGTCTTTCAGGAGATATTTTATGGATTGGGACTTTCTCAAAAGGATTATCCGCTTATAATACGATTTCAAAAAGAATTGAAGACAATCGTATCGCTGCAAATTTGAATACTTTAGTAAAGGAATCCGGCGTTTATTCGATCAAAGCCGAAGGAAATGAAATTCTATGGATTGGTACTTTTGGTAAAGGATTGATTCGATACAATACAGTGGCTAAAACCTTTGAAATTATCGGAAACGATACTGCAAAAACCAATTATCTCACTAATAATATTGTCCGCACCATTTTAGTCGATCAAAAAAATGGCGTTTGGGCAGGAACTCAAAACGGACTCAATTTTATTCCGTTTAAGAATTTTTCTTCTGATAAGTATGCAATAAAACATTTCTTTTTTGATTCCTCCTCTTTATCCGGCGATGATATTCTCACGTTGTTTCAGGACAGTCAAAAGAAAATCTGGGTGGGAACAAAAGCAAAAGGCCTGCACTATTTTGACGGAAAAAAATTCAACAAAATCAATTTAAGAGCAGGAAATACGGTCATAACTTCAATACATTCAATACTAGAAGATGATGATCAAAACTTATGGATTAGTACGAATCAGGGCATCATAAAATACAGCACGATTCAAAAAACAGTTGTTATTTATGACCAGAAAGATGGTTTGGCCAGTAATGAATTTAATGATAATTCGGCTTTAAAATTAGATTCAAATCAGTTTTATTTTGGCAGTCCGTCCGGAGCAACGTATTTTGATGCCAAGAAAATTTCCTTGAATCGATATGCGCCTCAGGTTTTAATTACCAATTTAAAAATCAAAAATGAAACCATTCATCCCAATGATTCGGTTGGAGTTTTAGAAAAAAGCATTGGTTATACCAAAACCATTACACTGGATTATGACAAAGCTAATTTCTCGATTGATTTTTCAATTCCAAATTACATTCGGTCTAAAAATAATGAGTATAGTTATCGTTTGGTTGGATTAGAAAACAACTGGACAACGACTAAAAATACTGAAGCCATTTTTGCGATCCAGAATCCCGGAACGTATACTTTTGAAGTTCGTGGCGCGAACAATGACGGCGTTTGGAATAAAGTTCCAACCACATTAACCGTTATTGTAAATCCTGCTCCTTGGCGTAGTATCTGGGCGTTTTTATTGTACGCAATTATCATTGGTCTGGGATTATACGGTTTAATCTGGATCATGAAATCAAAAGCCAGACTGAAACAAAAACTGGAACTGGAATATCTGGAAACAAAGCGTATTGAAGAAAACAATCACGCAAAACTGGATTTCTTTACTAATATTTCGCACGAATTCAGAACGCCTTTGACGTTGATTTTAGGACCGTTGCAACAAATTCTCGCCAATTATAACGGAACGAATGAAATGTATAAAAAGCTACTGGTTATTGAAGGAAGTGCCAATCATCTTTTAAGCCTGATCAACCGTTTAATGGATTTCAGGAAACTTGAAAATCATCAGGTTATGCTGGAATCTGCGGAAGGAAATATCGTAAAATTCACTAAAGAAATCTTTTTATCTTTTATCGAATATGCTAAAGATGGCGGTTATACGTATACTTTTGAATCCTCGCAAGAAGAAATTCCGGTCTATTTTGATCGTTATAAACTGGAACGTGTTTTTTATAATCTAATTTCAAATGCATTTCGATATACTCCGAAAGGCGGAAACATTCATTTGAAAATAGCACATGATAACGAAAATCTTTTTATAGGCGTAGAAGATTCAGGAGCCGGAATTGCGGAAGAATATAAAGACAAAATTTTTGATTTGTTTTTTGAAGTTCCAATGCACAATAATGTCAAGAAAAACTACAATAAAGGAACGGGAATTGGACTTTCGATCGTGAAAAATATTGTAAAACTGCATAAAGGAAATATCGAAGTTACCAATAAAGAATCAGGAGGTGCTGTTTTTACGGTTACGCTTCCGCTTGGTCGGGAACATTTAATGGACAATGAAATTATTACTGATTTTAAAATAAGCGATGATATTTCGCAGTATAATGTACAATTAGAAAAATCAGAAATAGCAGAACCGGATGACATTGATGATTTTGTTGTAAACGACGAAAAACAAACGATTTTGATTGTTGAAGATCACAAGGTTTTACGATCGTTCATGAAAAATTTACTGAAAAAAGATTACAATATTATTGAAGCCGAAAACGGAAAAGTAGCTTTTGAAAAAGCATTACAGCATATCCCAAATCTAATTATAAGTGATGTGATAATGCCTGAAATGGTAGGAACTGAGCTTTGCTCTAAGATTAAGGAAAATTTAAAGACCAGTCATATTCCGGTTATTTTACTGACTTCGAGAACGTCATTGGTGTATAAATTTGAAGGACTGGAAAGTGGCGCTGATGATTATATCAGTAAACCTTTTAATTTAATTGAATTTAAACTTCGGGTTAAAAACCTGCTGAATTCTACAGAACGTTTAAAAAACAGGTTTTCAAGCGAGGATAATTTTATTCCGTCAGAAATTACGGTTTCCTCATTAGACGAAGAATTATTGAAAAAAGCCTTCAAAATTGTCGAGGAAAATATTTCGAACGAGCAATTTGATATTCCGTTTTTCTGTACGGAATTAGGGGTTAGCCGCACGATGTTATTTTTGAAAGTGAAAGCGTGGACGAATTTTACACCAAACGAATTTATTCATGAAATACGTTTAAAACGCGCCGCTCAATTATTAGAACAAAACAAATTAAATGTATCGGAAGTAAGTTATAAAGTGGGTTTCAATAATCCGAAATACTTTAGTAAATGCTTCCAGAAAAAGTACGGCGAAACACCAACTCAGTTCGCCGACAAATTTTTCAAATCTTCTGCTATAATTTAAGAAATTCCTTATTTTAAAGGGCTTAAAAAAGGGTATCTGTATTTTTAGATACCCTTTTTTGTATTTCTATATCGTTTGCGCCCGCTACATTTGCCATTATGAAAACCAATAAAACGAAATTCATATTGCTGCAGATTCTATTTGTAATCATCATAATAGGAATGAGTTTATTGCTTTTTTATTTTATCTAACATTAACCTAAAACCAAAATGAATGTTTACAATCCAAAATTTCAAATCGCTTAAATGGTATTTACCGGTAATTTTTTTACTGGCGAATATTGTTATGAATGCACAGGAAAAAAAAGTCACCGGAAAGGTTACTTCCAGCGAAGATTTACTGGGACTTCCCGGTGCGAATGTTTATATTAAAGGATCGTCTGTGGGCGGGACTACAGATATGGATGGAAATTACAGTGTTTTCGTTTCTGAAAAAAATGCTGTTTTAGTTTTCAATTATGTGGGATATCAAACGGTTGAAATTCCGTTAGGGAATAAAACTGTAGTCAATGTGAGCTTAAAACCGGATACCAAAAATCTTGACGAAGTAATTGTTGTAGGTTATGGAACGCGTAAAAAGAGCGATATCACAGGTTCAGTTTCCTCTGTAACGGCAAAAGAACTAAATGCGTACCCAACATTAAATGCTGAACAGGCTTTACAAGGTCGTGCAGCGGGAGTTTCTGTACAATCAAATAATGGTGGTGAACCTGGAGCGCCTGTAAAAATCAGGGTTCGTGGCGGAACTTCGATCAATGCAAGCGGTGATGCACTTATTGTGGTGGATGGTTTTGCTGGAGTTGCAATGCCGGCACCAAGTGATATTGCTTCTATTGAGGTGCTTAAAGATGCATCGGCAACGGCAATTTACGGTTCCAGAGGTTCAAACGGGGTTATTATGGTGACAACCAAAAAAGGAAAACCTGGAAAACCGGTAATCGAATTCAGTAATTCAACATCGGTGCAAACCGTAAACAATAAACTGGATTTATTAAACGGAGAACAATTTGTAGCCTATAGAAAAAGTTTTACAACCCATACTGATGGCGGTGCAAATACAGACTGGCAGGATGTAATTTACCGTGAAGGAATGATTTCGAATACTCAGTTATCGTTTTCCGGAGGTTCTGATAAAGTGAGATATTATGTTTCCGGAAACTACTATAATCAAAACGGAGTTGTCATCAATTCAGGAATTGACAAATACACGATTGTCAGTAATCTTGAAGCTGATTTATCTGATAATTTCAAAGTAGGTCTTAACTTATTTCAAAGCAAGCAAAACAAAGAAGGAATCATTAGCCAGACTGGTGCGGGCGGAACTGGCGCTGCGGGTGTAATTGCTGCCGCGTATCGTTTTATGCCGGACAAAGGAATTTATAATGCTGACGGATCGTATACTACAACGGCTCCAATTGGCGATGATATCGATAATCCGTTTGCAACGGCAATGGAAAATGTGTTGGAAACAGTTTCAATTGTAAACAGAAGTAACTTTTTTGCACAATATAAAATCACAAAAGATCTTGACTTTAAAACTACTTTAGGATTAACCGATAACAACTCGCAAACCGGAAGATTTATTCCTTCGACTTTAATTGCAGGAAAAAATATTAAAGGTGAAGCTTCTGTAAACAACACGAGATTTTCTTCTTTTTTGACTGAAAATTACCTGACTTTCAAACGTGAAATTATCGACAAAGGAATCCTGACGGTTCTTGGAGGATATTCATATCAAAAAAATAAAAACGAAAGTTCGTATGCAGCTTCAAGAGGTTTTTTAACCAATACAAACTCCTATCGTAATTTAGGCGCGGGAACTGTGTTCTTAAAACCGGATTCGAACTTGTCTGAAACGGAACTGATTTCGGCTTTTGGGAGATTGAATTTTGATTATGATGATAAATATTTATTTACGTTTACGGCGCGTCGCGATGGTTCGTCAAGCTTTAGTAAAAACTACAAATACGGAACTTTTCCTTCCGGAGCTTTGGGATGGAATATCAGCAAGGAAAATTTTCTTAAAGACAACAAAACAGTTTCTAATCTTAAATTAAGAGCGAGTTACGGAGCAACAGGAAATCCATCAATTGGCGCCTACTCTACTTTATCCAGATTTTCTGAGATTTATGATGTTAGTGGTGATGTAATTGTAAATGCGGTTCAGCTGACTTCATTAGATAACCCGAATTTAAAATGGGAAACATCCTACCAACAGGATTACGGAATTGATCTGGGTTTATTTGATAACAGAATCAGCATTACTGCCGATTACTACAAAACAATTACGAAGGATTTATTGTTCAACCGACCTTTACCGGGTATTTCGGGAATTGGTTCTCAACTTCAAAATGTGGGAGAACTAGAAAACAAAGGTTGGGAATTAGGCTTGAATACTAAAAACTTTATTGGTGCCGATTTTACGTGGTCAACCAGTTTTAATATTTCTTCGAACAAAAACAAAGTATTAAAATTAGCCGATAACAAAGATCTGTTAATCAACTCTACGCCTGGACATTTCCTTGCCACAGATTCTCAGATTTTGAGAGTGGGTCAGCCGGTGGGTTCGTTCTTCGGGTTTGTTTATGATGGTGTTATTCAACAAGGTGAAGCCGTTCTTCCGGGCAATTTTGAAACTATTGCGGGCGGAGAAAAATTTAAAGATGTCAATAGCGACGGAAAACTGGATTCTAATGATAAAACGATTATAGGGAATCCAAATCCTAACTTTATTTTTGGTTTGAATAATGATTTTACTTATAAAAATCTTGACCTGAATATCTTCTTTCAGGGTTCAGAAGGAAATGAAATTTTAAATTATACTTTAATGGAACTGGCTTCCGGAAACAACAACGCCACGACTGAAGTTCTGGATGCCTGGACGCCAACGAACACGGATACAAATGTGCCAATAAATGCGGCAAGGACTAAAAGAGTTACTTCAAGATTTGTTTATGATGCCAGTTATATTCGTCTAAAAAACATTTCTATAGGATATAGTTTAGATGAAAAAGTGGTTTCTAAAATTGGTTTGAATAAAGTACGTTTCTACATCAGTGCGCAAAATTTATGGACCATTACCAATTATCCGGGTTCTGATCCTGAGGTAAATTACCTGAATGATACGAATGCCAGAAGTAATACCAACTTAGGTCTGGATTACGGAAGTTATCCTAATGTAAGAACCTTCACTTTTGGTTTCAATTTAAAATTCTAGTTTAAAAATAATTTTAAACACATAGAAACATAGATTTTTATTTGTCAAAAGAAGGAAATAAAAAAAACTAGTTTTCAAACATAGTTATGCGCAAAATACTATGAGTATTAATGCAAGTGAAACGCCTTATTTAGCGTGCCTAAAAGCTATGTCTCTATGTGTTAAATTATTACACACAATACCTAAAAAATAATATTATGAAAAAATATATAGCTTTTCTTTTCTTGGGAATATTCGCTTTTGGATGTTCAGATTTAGAAGAACATCCGGTGGGAATTATTCGCCCTGATAACTTCTTTAATAATACAGATGACTTGCAGGCCGCTGTAAACGGAGCTTTTGCTAACATTGCCCACAATAATTATTGGGGACGTGAATTTACAATCGCTCTAATGCTGCGTGATGATATGGCAGATATTGGCGACAGAACAACTCAGGCTGCACGTATTGATGTTAATGATATGAATATGAATGATACCAATGCGCTTGTTGCTAACTTTTGGCCACAATCGTATATCATAATTACAGCGGCAAATCAGGCAATTGAAGGCGCTAAAAAAACGCCTGGAGATCCTGCAAAAGTAAACGCCATTGTGGCTCAGGCTTATTTTGCAAGAGCTTTTACTTATTATAATCTGGTTCGGATTTTTGGCGATATTCCCTATGTGGATTTTGTTGTGAGCGATGTTTCTCAGGTAAATTCATTAAGCAGAATGAAGGAAGCAGATGTTTACCCAAAAATCATTGCCGACTTAGAATTTGCAAAACAATGGCTGGAAGACAAACCAAAAGTAAAAGCAGTTCCGGGAAAAGGTACTGCGGCAGGTTATTTGGCATCGGTTTATTTAACTCTTGGAAATTATCAAAAAGCTTATGATGAATCGAAATTCGTAATCACGAACGAAGCTAAATTTGGTTTAGGTTTAGATGCTGATTTTCAGGATTTGTTCAATGCAACTAAAACCGCTGCTCTTAAAGAACCTTTGTTTACTATTGATTTTAATAATCTGGTTTCAGGAAATTACGGTCAGGATTATACAGCATTTTTTACAGGATCCTTAAAAGATGACAGTTACAGTTACGGACAAGGATTTTCGGTTGCTGTTCCTTCTTTAAAAGTATTTAATGATTGGGATAAAAGAGATTATAGAAGAGCGGTTAGTTTTGATACTATTATCAGAAAAAAAACGGGTCCGGGCGGAGCTTTGCAAATTTTTCCTTCAAGTGATAATGAAAAAGCGCCACGTCCGCATATTGCAAAATACTATCGTTTTCCGGGGAAAGCCGGAGCAAATGGAAGAACATCCCAACACAATTACATCACAATGCGTTTTGCCGAAGTTTTGTTAACTGCTGCCGAAGCCTTAAACGAAATTACTCCGGGAACTACAGAAGCTGATGGTTATGTGAACCGAGTGCGTGCCAGAGCCAGAAACAAAGCCGGAAAACTGGTTTCGTTTCCTGCAAATGTAACACCGGGATTGTCTCAGGCTGATTTTAGAAAAATGGTTATCAATGAAAGAAGGTTAGAACTGGCTTTTGAATACATCAGATGGTACGATATCAAAAGATTGAAAAACGGTCCTGAAGTATTTGGTCCAAATGGTTTTGAGCCTCATACTTTTGATCCAAATAAGGATTATCTATTCCCGTTACCCGGAACTGAATTAGCAATCAATCCTAATTTAAAACCGAATAATCCCGGATATTAATATTCATTAGAATAAATTAAAAATTTGGAATTAAAAATTAAAAATCTTTGAAATCGGTAGTACGCCAATAGTAATGTGTTTAGTTTTTTATGCTGATTTAACCACATTTTTGTCATTTCGACGGAGGAGAAATCCTCGTAAGTAACTCGACAAAGATTGGTTATTTAGAATGTGGAGCTTCTTGCGAAGATTTCTCCTCCGTCGAAATGACAAACTAGACTAGAATATTACAAATGACAAAACAATGGAAAATTTTTAATTTTTAATTCTCAATTTTTAATTTTAAAAAAACACAAGTATGTATAAAGTTAGTTTTTTTGCTTTAATTCTTGGGTTTGCATTGCTGGTGACAGCGTGCAAATCCGGGATTAATTCTACAACCCAAAATGCTTCTGCAGCAACAGAACATCTTCTGGAAACGAGATACAAAATGTTACTCGGTTATCGGGTTGATTCTATGTCGATGCCGCGCAGTATGACGATTAAAACAAATAATATCAAGAAAGTTCCTTCAAGAGACTGGACAAGCGGATTTTTTGCCGGGAATCTTTGGCAATTGTACCGATTAACAGGAAATGAGGATTATAAAAAACAAGCTGAAAAATGGACGCCCTTCAGTAAAAAAGAAAGCGTTAACCGAAATTCTCATGACGTAGGTTTCAAAGTTTATTGTTCTTATGGAGAAGCTTTAAAAGTCGAAAACAAACAAGAATACAAAGACGTGATCATCAAAGGTGCCGAAACTTTATGTACTCGTTTTGATTCAAAAGTTGGTGCAATACGTTCCTGGGATTTCAATAAGGAAATTTGGGATTATCCTGTAATTATCGATAACATGATGAATCTCGAATTGCTTTTTGAAGCCACAAAATTATCCGGTAATAAAAAGTATGAAAACGTCGCGATTCAACATGCGAATACAACGCTTAAAAATCAATTTAGAGATGACAATAGCTGTTATCATGTGATTGATTATAACCCAACTTCCGGAGCGGTCAGAAAAAAAACTACGCTTCAGGGATATAATGATGATTCGGTTTGGGCGCGTGGGCAAGGCTGGGCAGTATATGGATTTACAATGTCGTATCGCTATACAAAAGATCCTGCGTATTTAAAACAAGCCGAGGCAACGGCAAACTTTTTCATCAATAACAAAAATTTACCCGAAGACGGGATTCCGTATTGGGATTTTAAAGATCCTGCGATTCCAAATTCACCACGTGATGTTTCGGCTGCAACCGTTATGGCTTCTGCATTGTATGAATTATTCGGTTATACTAAAAACAAAACTTACTTGGCTTTCGCCGATAAAATAATCAAGTCTTTACATTCAGATAAATACATTCTAAATCCAAAAATAAATGCTCCTTTTATATTAGATCACAGCACAGGAAACTGGCCAAAACACGATGAAATCGACGAACCTATAACCTATGCCGACTATTATTTTGTGGAAGCATTGTTGAGAAGAAAGTAGAATGAGGTACAGAGGTACAGAGGTGCAAAGGGACAAAGGTTCAAAGGTTCAAAGTTACAAAGTGGCAAAGTTACAAAGTTACAAAGGTTTTCAGCCTTTGAACCTTTGAACCTGAAAACCTAAAAACCTCTGAACCTCTGAACCTCTGCGCCTTTGAACCTGAAAACCTAAAAACCTCTGAACCTTTGAACCTCTGCGCCTTTGAACCTGAAAACCTTTAAGCCTTTGAACCTCTAAATGAGCCTAAAAAAAAAGAATTTATGAAAAAAATACCATCCCATTATAAACCGTTTTCGTTTTTCGCTTTCCTTGTTTTTTTTGTTTTTCAAAGTAATTCTTTTGCTCAGACGAAAACGAATATCAATGAAAATTGGCTGTATCTGGAAAATAATACTTCAAATATTGATCAGGCAAAAAAAGCAAATAATTGGAGCGAAATTAATTTACCACACACCTGGAATGCCGAAGATGCAACGGACTTAAATCCGGGTTACAGACGTGATGCAAGCTGGTATCAAAAAAAGCTGAACATTCCTTCGATCGATAAAAATCAGCTTTATTATATTTATTTTGAAGGATCAAATGTCACAACAAAAGTGTACGTAAACGGTAAAGAAGCCGGCGGACATATTGGCGGTTACATTGGTTTTACAATTGATATTACCCCTTTTATTAAGGAAGGAAACAACGAAATTTTTGTTCGGGTTGATAATAGTTATGATATTGAAATCATTCCGTCTCAAAAAAGCGATTTCTTTATTTATGGCGGAATAACACGCGATGTGTGGTTATTGTCTAAATACAAAAATCATATTGAGAACCTAAAAATTACAACTCCTGAAGTTTCGGCTAAAAAAGCTTCTTTACATATTATTGCTTCAACTAACGATTCTGATCATGCAAAAGATTTATCGTTAACCGTGATTCTTAAAAATCCGAAAGGACAAAAGATGGCGAGTAAAACGATTTCAGTTTCAGATAAAACAACAACAATCAAATTTGAGAACCTGAAAAATCCTGAATTGTGGGATACTCAAAACCCAAATTTGTACAAAGTCACTGCTTTTTTATCTGAGAAAAACCAAATAAAAGACAGTGTAAACGAAAAAGTAGGTTTTAGATGGTTTGAGTTCAAAGATCATGGTCCGTTTTATCTCAACGGAAAACGATTGCTGATTCGCGGTACACATCGTCATGAAGAACAAGCAGGAGTTGGCGCAGCAATGAGTAACGCGCAACATCGTGCTGATATGGAATCAATCAAAAAAATGGGGGCAAATTTTGTTCGTTTGGCGCATTATCCGCAAGATCCTGAAATTTATAAAGCCTGTGATGAATTGGGTTTATTGGTTTGGGATGAATTGCCGTGGTGCCGTGGCGGAATTGGCGATGAACTCTGGCAAACGAACACTAAAAATATGCTGGCAGAAATCATCAATCAAAATTTCAATCACCCCAGTATTATTATCTGGTCGTTGGGTAATGAAATGAATTGGCTGCCTGATTTTCCTGACGGAGATAATACGGAGCGAACAAATGCATTTTTAACGGAATTAAATAACATCGCCCACAAAATGGATCCAACCCGAAAAACGGCGATTAGAAAATATTATGAGGGTTCGCAAATTGTAGATGTCTTCTCCCCTTCTATTTGGTCGGGTTGGTATTCAGGAAGTTATAAAAGTTACCAGAAAGCAATTGATGTTTACAAAAAAGAATACAAACATTTTATTCATGCTGAATATGGCGGTGACAGCCACGTAGGACGTCACAGCGAAAATCCGATTACGGGTGAAAACATCATAAAAGCCGAAGGCTGGGAAGAAGCGATTGTACAAACTAAGGTGGCAAATATTGCGCAAATTGGTGATTGGAGCGAGAATTATATCGTTGATTTATTTGACTGGCATTTGCATATTTCTGAAAATGATCCCACGTTTGTGGGCAATATTCAGTGGGCATTTAAGGATTTTGCAACGCCGCTACGTCCGGAAGATGCAATCCCGTACATGAACCAAAAAGGTCTTGTGGACAGAAACGGGAATCTAAAAGATGCGTATTATGTTTTTAAAAGTTACTGGAGCGATGAACCTTTTACCTACATCGAATCGCATAGCTGGACAGAACGACAAGGACCGGAAAATATGCCAAGAACTTTGAGTGTTTTTAGTAATTGTGCAACAGTTACGCTTTTTCATCAGGGGAAATCGCTTGGAGAAAAGCAACGAAATCTTTCGCTTTATCCTGCAAATGGCTTAACTTGGGAGGTCAATTTCAAGAAAGGCGAAAATATACTGATTGCAATTGGTGAAACTAAAGAAGGAAAAAAGGTTTCGGATACAATTAAAGTCAATTATCGTTTTAACAAAAATGATACGGCAACTTCTTTGCAATTGTCCTCTCAAAAATTAAAAAATGGCAATTATTTAGTTACCGCAATTGCAATTGATAATAACAATTTACGTTGTTTAGATTATGAGGAAAGTGTTTATTTTCAATGTTTAAAAGGCGGAAAAACCATGAAAAGCCAGGGAACACCAACGGGAAGTGAATCGATACAAATGGCAAACGGAAAAGCTTCGATTGAAGTTGTGCCTGATGGATCCGGAATTCCGATTGAAATGACGGCTTTGAATCAGAGTTTTAAAGGGGAATATTTGAAGATTTTAAATTGAAAAAAGCGGTTAAATTAATCTCGTAAAGTCGCAGAGGCGCATTTTTATACTAAGGTTTCCCCACAATCTTGTCATCCTGAGGAACGAAGGATCGCACAAGAAGATCTATACACAAAGTAATCAATGGTTGCGCAGTTTCTCGTGCGATCCTTCCTCCGTCAGAATGACAAAATGGAAACAAACTTGGCAACTCTGCGCCTATTCTCGAAATAAAGTAACGATATAAACTATGAAAAATATAACCTACTACGGAATTGCTTTAGTATTAACAAGCTTTGCAACTAATGCTCAAGTAACATTAAATGCTGATGGTCCCGGCGGAATTGGAACTTATGAATTGATTACAAATGCGTTTGCACCCGGAACTAAAAACGGCGCTGTAGAAGCTCCAGATGCGATTCATCCTGGTTTTGGGCGACATATCACTGAAGTTTTTGATAAGGATTTGAATAAGAATGTATTTGAATTTAATTTACATGTAACTAATACACCTCCTGATAATGAACCCGTAAAAGGCAAAACCGACAGGCAACGGGTCGAAATAAAAACATTTGAACCTTCTCCTGATAATTTAAAAGGAACAATTGGTGAAACCGTGCAATACAAATGGCGTTTTAAAATTCCTGTTGGCTTTAAAACCACCGCGGGTTTTACGCATATTCATCAGATAAAAGCTGTTGATGGCGATGATGATCTTCCCCTATTTACATTGACTTTGAGAAAAATATCAGATCGCGTTGACAAATTAGAACTCCTTTATGTAAAAGATAAAACTTCAAAAATGTCAAAATATCAATCAGTAGATATGTCACTTTTTGAAGGTGTTTGGGTTGAAGCTACAGAAACTATTAAAGTGGGTTTAAAAGGAAGTTACGCGCTAACTATAAAAAAAGTAACTGACGGAAAAACGTTAATGGATTACAACAATCCTACTATTCAAACGATTCGTTCTGCTTATACTTCGAAAACAGGAATTGTTTATACTGCAAACTCGTTTATAAGACCTAAATGGGGAATGTATCGCAGTTTGAAAGATATTGCAAATATGAGAGATGAAACAATGCGTTTTTCAGATTTCACAATCAAAGAAATAATCACTTCATCAACAATTAATTAGATATAAATTATAATTAAAAATACGAATGAAAAAAATAATCACTTTATTAGTATTCACAACTGTCTTTATCGGGCAGGCACAAAACCTGATTTCGAATGTTCCTAATCGGGCTGTAACTTCATTAAACGGCGTTTGGAATTATATTGTTGATCCTTACGAAACTGGCTTTTACAGTTTTCATCACGATCAGTATGATAAACAAACGAAACCATCAAATGCGGCATTTTTTAATAATTATCATGCGGTAAACAAGCAGGAATTAGTGGAGTATGATTTTGATAAATCGGAAAAAATAACGATTCCGAGTGATTGGAATTCGCAAATTCCGGAGCTTAAATATTATGAAGGAAATGTGTGGTTCAAGAAATCTTTTGATTATGATTTGAAGGATAAAAAAAGGCTTTTTGTTTATTTCGGGGCAATTAATTACAAGTCGGATATTTATTTGAACGGGAAAAAACTGGGGACTCATGAAGGTGGTTTTACGCCTTTTAATTTCGAAATAACTTCGATTGTAAAACCAAAAGACAATTATCTTGTTGTGAAAGTAGACAATACAAGACATAAAGAAGATGTTCCAACAACCAATACGGATTGGTGGAATTATGGCGGAATCACACGTGACGTTACTTTGATTGAAGAAAATGAGTCTTTTATTGAAGATTATAACATTCAGCTTAAAAAAGGAAATTCGGCTTTGATTTCTGGTTTTATTAAAGTCAACAATTTTAGTTCGGAACAAAATAATATTTCGATTTCAATTCCGGAATTAAAAATCAATTATAAAGGAAAAATTGGAACTGACGGAATTGTAAACTTCGAAATTCCTGCCAAGAAAATCTCATTTTGGTCGCCGGAAAATCCAAAATTATATGAAGTAACAATTGATTTTAACGGACAAAAACTAAAGGATACTATTGGTTTCAGAACTATTGAAACTCAGGACGACAAAATTTTACTGAACGGAAAACAAATCTTTTTACGCGGAATTTCCATTCATGAAGAAAATGCAAAAGGCGGAAGAGCAAACTCCGAAGAAGATGCTTTGCGTTTATTAAACTGGGCGAAAGAACTGGGTTGTAATTATGTTCGTTTGGCGCATTATCCGCATAACGAGAATATTATCAGGCAGGCAGATAAATTAGGCTTAATGGTTTGGGAGGAAATTCCGGTGTACTGGACGGTTGAATTTACCAATAAAGAGACGTATAAAAATGCCCAAGATCAATTGACAACAACAATTACAAGAGATAAAAACCGGGCTTGTATTATTATCTGGTCAATGGCAAATGAAACGCCAATTTCTGACGCTAGAAATACTTTTATCAAAAGTCTGGTCGATCATACAAAATCATTGGACAATACACGATTAATCAGCGCGGCTTTATTAACGCAAAGCGGAAACGGTTTTGGAACTATAAATGACGAAATTGGCCAATATCTTGATATTATTTCGTTCAATCAATATTTGGGATGGTATGGTGGCAATCTTGAAGATGCTGAAAAAATTCTATGGAAAACAAAATACAACAAACCTGTTATTGTTTCTGAATTTGGCGGAGATGCCAAACAAGGTTTTCACGGAGAAAAAAACGAGCGCTGGACAGAGGAATATCAGGAATATTTATACATTCAGAATTTGAAAATGATCGAAAAAATACCTCATCTTAGCGGTTTAAGTCCGTGGATCCTGGTTGATTTCAGATCGCCAAAAAGATTACTTCCGGGAATTCAGGACGGCTATAATCGTAAAGGATTAATCTCAAACGATGGTAATAAAAAGAAAGCTTTTTATATCATGCAGGATTGGTACGCAAAAAAGAAAAAAGAATAATATAAAACCATTGGCATATAATTATTTAACACAAAGTCCCGATAGCTAGCGGGACATAGAATTTTTAGCAAAAAAAAAAAGCGTTTCACTAAAACACACAAATCTAGTGATGCGAAAGAAATATAATTCTTTTAACGTTTTCGTTTCGATCTAGAAACTGTTATCAATTCATTAACAAAAAACAAAGAGTAATGATATGATTTTTCTTCATTATTAACTTACTTTGTAGTTATTCTAAAAATTCTAACCTTATGAAAAAATTAAGTTTACTGGTAGTTACTTTATTTGCTGCCTTTACAGTTCAAGCTCAGGACGTAGTGAAATTTGCTCCGCTGGACGCAAGCCCGGTTGATATTTCGTATTTCCCAAATAAATCGGTTAAATTCAAAAAAACTGATAATCCATCACCGGTAATTAAGGTTACTTATGCAAGACCTTCTGCTAAGGGACGTGTTATTTTTGGTGAAGTGCTTAAGTTTGGTGAGATGTGGAGAGTTGGTGCTAACGAAAATACAGAAATCAAATTCTACAAAGCAGTTACAATTGACGGAAAAAATATTCCGGCTGGAACGTATAGTTTATTTGCTATTCCTGAAAAAGATAAATGGACCATTATTATCAATAAAGAACTTGATATGTGGGGAAATTATGCCTACGATGAAAGCAAAGATATTGCAAGAGTTTCGGTTCCTGTAAAAACAGTTTCAACTCCTATTGAAGCTTTATCAATTGCTTTTACCACTCAGGGATCTGTTGCTAATTTGGTAATTGGATGGGATAAAACAACGGTTGAAGTTCCTATTACAATCAAATAATTTTCATCAGTAAAATAAAAAAAAGAGAGACTATTAAAAAAAATAGTCTCTCTTTTTTTTTATAATGCATGAATTTAAAAGCTAAATTTAATTACTTAATATAAATTCCTAAGCTGTTACTACAGATGGTTCTAATATTTTATCGAGTGTAATTGGCAAATCTCTGACGCGTTTTCCTGTTGCGTTAAAAACGGCGTTTGCAATTGCCGGAGCCATGCCTACTAAAGCGGTTTCTCCAAGTCCTTTAGTTCCCATTGGGTTGCTGACTGGATCTTTTTTATTGACAAAAAACACTTCTTGTTTTTCAATATCGGCGTTTACGGGAACATGATAATCAGCAAAATTATTATTGATTGCACGACCAAAACGGTGATCGATTTCAAGAGATTCCATTAATCCCATCCCGATTCCTCCTACCGCTCCGCCATACATTTGTCCTGCCGAAGTTTTCTGGTTGATTACTGTTCCAATATCCGCACAGGAAACTACATGAGCAATTCTGATTTTTCCTAAATTCGGGTTTACCAATACTTTTACAAAATGTACAGAAAACGAATAAATAGAATATTTCTTAGCTTCTTCAGAACCTTTTGATTCATTTTCTACTGATAATTCTTCAAGCTTATTATTGTTCAGTAATGACACTAAACTGACTGATTTTTTAGCGTCTTTTTTAGATGATATTCCTCCATTTGTAAAACTTAAATCAGTTATTGGGCTATTTTTGAACATTTCATTTTCTGTTGCTAATCCCAGCGTTTTGCTAACCAGTAAATTACAGGCATCATGAACCGCAGAACCTACGGATGATGTTGTAGCAGATCCTCCCTGAGTGGGTCCTTTCGGCAAACCGCTTCGTCCCATTTCAATTATTACATTTTCTGTTGGGATTCCTGTTATTTCGGCTCCAATTGCCGTCATCATTGTTGCCGTTCCCGGTCCCATATCGTTTACGCTGCATTGTAAAACCAAAGAACCATTTGCCAGAAATTTTGCTTTTACTGTAGTAGGATTTCGGAACGAACCAAAAGTCCCCGTTCCCATTCCGTAACCTACAAGCCATTCGCCTTCACGAACAGATCCGGGTTTGTTTTTTCGGTTTTTCCAGCCAATGCGTTCCATTCCGCCTTCGTAACATTCTAACAGATATTTACTGCTCCACGGTTTATTTTGTTCCAGATCTTTTTCGGCATGATTTCGTTTTCGAAACTCAATTGGATCCAGATCCAGTTTATGCGCTAATTCGTCAATCGCACTTTCTAAGGCAAATGATCCTGTAGCTTCTCCCGGACCACGCATCCAGATGGGTGTACAGGTATCGAGTTCAGCAATTCGATATTTGGTCGAAACATTGGCACAATCGTACATAAAGCGTGACATGTTTACGGTCGCTTCGGTAAAATCTTCATAATTAGAAGTCATTGCCAGAGCTTCATGTGTTAATCCTGTCAGTTTACCTTCTTTTGTTGCTCCCAATCCCATTTTTTGAATTGTGTACGGACGAAAACCAACATTGGTAAACATTTGTTCGCGGTGCAAAACCAATTTCACCGGACGATTTATTTTTTTTGACCCAATAAGTGCTGCGATTTCATAAGGCCAGGTATGTAATCCCATCCCAAAAGCACCGCCTAAATATTCTGAATGTACCTCAACATCTTCGGGAGGAATTCCAAACACGTTTCCTACGCTTTTTCTGGTTCCTTCAACACCCTGGCTTTTTGTATATAAAACAGGCTTGTTGCCCTCCCATTTCGCAATAATATTGGCTAATTCCATCGGATTATGAACTTCGGTAGGAATCGTATATTCTTCTTCCAGAACCACTTCGGCATTTTTATAACCGTCCTCAATTCCTCGATTATAATCTTTTGCGCGTTCTCCGCCGGGTAATTTTCCCTTATCTTTTACTTTTTCAAGTTCGGTTGTATGTTCTTCTTTCAAATATTCGGCTTTAATAAGACTCGCCGCATATTGCATGCGCTCAAAAGTATCGGCAATTACAAGGGCAATGGGCTGATCATAATATCGAACGGAATTATCTTTGAATATTTGTAAAGGCTGACCTAAATTTTCTCGCTTTTTGGGCTGTTCATATCCTGCGGGTTTGTCTACATTTAAATGAGTAATTACCGCCAAAACTCCCGGCGCCCATTCGGCTTTTTTAGTATCTATGGATTTAATTGTTCCTTTGGCAATAGTACTTCCCACCAAACATGCATAGGTAATGCCCGGTGTTTTATATTCGGCTGAATAAGTCGCTGAACCTGTTACTTTAGCAAATCCGTCAACTCTGTTTATATTACTTGTCTTGCTCATAATTCGAATTATTTAGATGCTGCTATTGTCAATGCTTCTGTGATTGCATTTGGTCCAAGCGTCAGTTTAAAATCATTATCACCGTAACTTCTGGCACCTTTCATGGCTAAATCGGCAGCTTTTTTGAAGGTTGTTTCAGAAACTGTTTTTCCTTTCAAGAATTCTTCCGCTTCGGTAAGTCGCCACGGTTTGTGTGCAACTCCGCCCATTGCAAGTCTTGCCTCCTGAATTGTATTATTCTGAATATCTAAACCAACGGCTACAGATAGTAAGGCAAAAGCATAACTGCTTCGGTCACGAACTTTTAGGTAATGAATATTTTTGGTAAAATTATTAGTCGGAATTTCGATTGAAGTAATGATTTCTTTCTCTAAAAGTGTATTGTCTTTTTCGGGCGTATTTCCCGGAAGGCGATGAAAATCTGTGAATTTAATTTCTCTTTTTCCTTTAGGTCCTTCAACAAAAACCGCAGCGTCTAAAGCGGCAAGCGCAATACACATATCACTGGGATGAACAGCGATACAACTATCCGAAGCACCAAAAATAGCATGCATTCTATTCGATCCGCCAATCGCTCCGCAGCCACTTTTAGGAACACGTTTATTGCAGGGCATATCTGTATTATAAAAATAAGAACAACGTGTGCGCTGTAGCATATTTCCTCCTATGCTTGCCATATGCCTGATTTGTTGCGAGGCTCCCGCGGCTAATGCCAATGCCAGTAAAGGATATTTTTCCCCTATTAATTTATCTTCGGCAACCTGACTGTTTTTTGCCAATGCGCCTATGGAAACTTTTCCTGTCAGGAATTCTATTTGTTTTAAATCAACTCCATTAATGTCTATCAGTTTATCAGGCGCGACAACATTTTTCTTCATCAAATCGACAAGATTGGTTCCGCCTGCAATAAACATGGCGGAGTTTTCTTTGGCAATACTTGATACGGCAGATTTAGATGATAATGCTCTTATTATTTGAAAGTTTTTCATAATGCCTTTCCTCCTTCCTTAACTTCTGTAATTGCATCTACTATATTGTGATAAGCGCCACATCTACAGATGTTGCCGCTCATATATTCTCTAATTTCTTCTCTGCTGTTCGCGTGACCTTCTTTAATACAGGCAATTCCTGACATGATTTGTCCGGGAGTACAATATCCGCATTGAAAACCGTCATTTTTAATGAAAGCTTCCTGCATTGGGTGAAGTTTTTTTCCTTGAGAAAGTCCTTCGATTGTAGTCACTTGAGTATTTTGCTGCATGGATGCAAATGACAAACACGATAATATCCTGGTGCCGTTTACGTGCACTGTACACGCGCCACATTGCCCGTGATCACAGCCTTTTTTAGTTCCGGTAAGTAATAATTGTTCTCTTAATAAATCTAACAGTGTGGTTCTGGGTTCTATATTCAAAGTGTGTTTTACGCCATTTACTTCTAGCGAAAGCGGAACTGTTTCCAGATATTCGGCGATTTTTTCATCCCATTTATTTTCAGAAGCCATGACCAGTGAAGGCGGAGCCAAAGCAAGTGCAGTCAATAAACCTGACTTTTTTATAAAATCGCGTCGTGAAGAACCGGATTCTTCCTCGATCGCTTTATTTCTAATTGTTCTTTTGGCAGCCATGAATACTGTTTTAAATTAGTAAAAGTCTAAATGTTACTCTAACAAATTTAAGAATCCTATGTGACAAAAAGTTACATAATTGACATAAACTCTATTTAAAATGCATATTTAGAATGATTAAAAAAGCAAAAATTAAATTCCTAAATTGTATTTTTACTTTATTAAGAATTAAAGCATGTCTCAAAAGCCCATCATATATCTCGATAATAATGCAACTACCCAACTTGATAAACGGGTACTTGACGTTATGCTTCCGTATTTTACCAACTCGTATGCAAATGCAAGCAGTAATCATTTGGCGGGATTAACGATTCATGAAGCGGTTGAAAATGTTGCGTGGCAAACTGCGAACTTAATTGGTGCAAAAGCGGAGGAAATTATCTTTACCTCCGGCGCTACAGAATCGATTAATCTGGCGATTAAAGGATTGGCAAATCAAAACAAGAAACACATTGTTACGGTTGCTACAGAACATAAAGCGGTTCTTGATACTTGCCACTTTATGGAAAATCTAGGTTTTGAGGTTACGTATTTACCTGTTGGTTCTGACGGAATTTTAGATTTAAATCTATTAAATGAATCTATTACTGATCAAACCTTGATAGTGATTGTTATGATGGTGAATAATGAAATTGGGGTTCTTCAGGATATTAATACAATATCAGCAATAGTTCATGCTAAAAACGCTCTTTTTATGTGCGATGCAACTCAGGCTGTGGGAAGAATTCCTGTTGATGTCGAAAAGCTAAGAATTGACATTTTAGCTCTTTCGGCACATAAGTTTTATGGTCCAAAAGGAATTGGTGGTTTGTATATTTCCGCTAAAGCGAAAGTAAAACTGATTCCGCAAATACATGGCGGAGGTCAACAACGCAAATTACGCAGCGGAACGCTTAATGTTCCGGGAATTATTGGACTTGGAAAAGCTTGTGAAATCGTTCATGCGGAAATGGAATGGGATCAAAAAAGAATCAGCAAACTTAGAGATGATCTTGAAAAAGGTTTATTGCAAATTGAAGGATCTTTTGTAAACGGCAGTGCTGTAAACCGAGTTTGCAATACTACGAATATTTGCTTTCCGGGAGTTAATTCTGAAAGGTTGATTCTTGCTCTGCAGCATGTTTCGGTTTCTAATGGTGCGTCTTGTTCTTCCGTTACTTCTGAACCTTCCCATGTATTAAAAGCTTTGGGTTTATCTGATGAAAATGCTTTGAGTTCAATACGTTTTAGTTTAGGAAAATTTACAACTGAAGTTGAGATTGAGGAAGCTATTGAGCGGGTTTTGGGTTTAGTAAGACAGCTAAGATTATAAAAAGATCATCGGGCAAAGTCGCAGATTTTTTGTTTTAAGTCATGATTTTTTGGAAAAAAAATAATCGCGCAAAGTAGCAGAGTCGCAAAGTTTTATTTTAAAGAAGATTTGGAGGAGCTTAATATTTGTATTCACAGACGATATGTTTATGTTGCTTATAAATATGTCGCTCCGATGGAGCTAAATCGCCAAGACTAAAATAATATTACTATAAATATTATGCTCCGATGGAGCTTTGATTACAGGGCGCTCTTTTTATTCAAACGGAACACTTTATTCTACCATTCGTTTATCGCGCCGCTTTGTCATTTCGACGAAGGAGAAATCACATATAAAACTCCGTAAAGAATATCGCCAATATTTGTCTGTTCACTATTGTGATTTCTCTCCGATGCTTTGAGATCGAAATGACAAGATTGCGTCAAAAAACCTCTTCACCTTTGTCGCTTTGTCCCTCTGAACCTTTTTTCAAGAAATAAGTTTCAAATAATCTTCTTCTGTATCAATATCTATATTTCCTTTTTCGAAAGAGATTGAAGCAGTATCATCATAAAATTTGTTAATGATTTTTTTTGCACCTTCCTGTCCTTTTAAATTCAGTAATTCATTAAAATATTTTTTATGAAAAAGTACCGGAGTTCCTAACGTCTCTGAATATGCCGATGCTACAATTCCGTTATTGGTTGTATGGTGTTCGTGGATTAAATTCTCAAAAATAGCGGTAGTTACAAATGGCTGATCACAAACGGAAAAAATACATTTTTCGATTTCCGGATAAAGGCGTAATATTTCGGTTAAACCTTTTGATATCGAAGTTGACATTCCGGATTGCCAATCCGGATTAAAAATTACTGTGGCTTTTGAAGCTGTGATTTCTCTCTCTGCCAATTCATGATTTGCTCCTGTAACTACTATAATTGCAGTGTTTTCAACTAAAGAAGCTTGTAAAATTGTATTTTTTAAAAGAGTTGTGTTTTTATACGAAAGCAATTGTTTGGGCTTTCCCAATCGTGATGAGTTTCCTGCTGCTAAAATGACGATTCCAATTTTGTCTTTCATATTATGCGAGATTATTTATGCTATGAATTTTCTCGGTTTTGTATTTTAGCGAACTTCCTTTTTTGGCGCTCATTACCGCTTTTATTTCAGATACAATCGATAAGGCAATTTCTTCTGATGTTTCTGCACCTAAATCAAGCCCGATTGGTCCGTAAATAGTATTGAGCTTTTCATCGCTCACATGAATTCCTTCATTTTGCAAATCGTCAAGCATACGGTTGAGTTTTGTTTTTGGTCCAAGAACTCCAATATAGTGGCAATTGGTTTCTAAAAGAAGTTTTAAAACTGCTAAATCGTATTTGTAATTGTGTGTGATTAATACAAAATAAGTCTGTTCGTCTATGATAATATTTTCTAATAATTGTTCCGGTTTTACAACAAGTATATTTTTTGCATCGGGAAATCTCTTTTTTGTGGCGTGAGTGGCGCGGCCTTCGCCAATTGTAATTTCCCAGCCTAATAATGATGCAATTCTTACAAGTGGCTGAACATCATTTCCTGCGCCTGCAATAACAAGTGAAACAGGAGGATTTATATAGGCCAGAAGGGCTTCGTTGTGATCGTTATCTTCGATTTTATTTACAACTGTAGTTTTGTTTTGGATTGTTGCTTTTACCTCTTCGAGAATATTCAATGCGATTGCATTGCTGTAAATTGGCTCAATATCTTCCCGAAAAAATAATATGGTTCCTATTTGTGTGGCTTGTCTTTCAAGGGAAAAAATAGTAGCAACTACGGCTTCTTTTCGTTTAAGTTCTAATTGCTGTAAAAGATGAACAGGATTATTTTGGACCTCATCATTAATATACTCAAAAAGGATATGTACAATTCCGTTACAGCCTAACTGCAAACCTACTTCGCTGTCATCTTCATTACTTGTGTTATAGGTAATGAGTTTATTTTGTTGTTGATTTATTGACAAAAGTGCTTTTCGCAACGCGTCACCTTCTAAACAGCCTCCGCTTATGGCACCTGTTAGCAAACCATCTTCGGTTACTAACATACGTGCTCCGGGCTGACGGTATGACGAGCCTTCAACCTTGACAACTGTCGCAAGTGCTGTCTTTTTTCCCGCTGCTTTTGCTGCTGAATATGCTTTTAAAATTTCGCTTATTTCCTTCATACTTATAATCGTTCCTAACAAAAATAGGGCTTTTTTTGATTTTTACCTCAGATTTTAATAAGATTGAATAGGTCTGTTTTATAAAATAACGTCTTTAATAATGATGGTAAAATTTTAAATAATGTTGCGGATATAATTAAAAAGCACCGCCATATTTTGTATATGACAGTGCTTTAACCAAAAAAATTACTAAAAACTACTGGTAAACAAGGTAAAAACTGAAAGACTGGATATTAAATGAATAACACTCAGCTTAGTCTGAATTACTCCTGATTTTTTAATGCCAACATTATTGCTGCGAAACACGAAAAGAGTACGCCACAAGCCAAATTAATTTTCATTTTATATTCAAAAAGCCCCTCGGATATAAATGCATAACCTATTAAAAGGACACCAACAATTAGAAAGAAAATTCCAATTACAAAACGCAAATCATATAATTTATTCATAGCTGATTTATTAAAAGAAAATAATATTAAACATAAGTGTAACTATTAAAACGGCAACCCCCATCCATAGCGGATTTTTATACCATACTTTACTGGAATCTGTTTGTTTTGGTGTAAGACTGTACACTAATCCAACTAATTCTTCCTCTGGTTTTGGTTTTGTAAACAAGCTTATTAAAACGGTTACGGCAACACATACAAGGAAAGAAATCCATGCAATATTAAACGCCTGACTTGTACCTGAAAAATACTCGTGAGTATTTGCTATCCATCCTCCTTTTCCCTCGGCTACGGTCAGACCGTGTGTAATTGTTGCTGTCGCTGTTCCGGCAAGTAATCCCCAAAAAGCGCCATGCCCTGTTGTTCTTTTCCAGAACATTCCCAAAAAGAATGTTGCAAAAAGCGGTGCATTGACAAAACTGAATACCAATTGCAGTAAATCCATTATGTTATTAAAACCACGGGCAACATAGGCTGTCATAATTGAAATTAGAATTCCGGCTATTGTGGCAATTTTTCCCACATAGTAGTAATGTTTTTCAGATGCGTTTTTCTTAATGTGGGATTGGTAAATATCAAATGTCCATACGGTATTAAATGCAGTAACATTACCTGCCATTCCGCTCATAAACGAAGCGATTAATGCTGTTATACCTACTCCTAAAATTCCGTTGGGATATAATTTCTGCAATAATATTGGCAGTACCATATTGTAATTGGTATCTCCATTTGCATTTACCGGGAGTTCAAATCCGGGAAATTTATTTTGCAATGCAAGAATTATTATTCCGGGTAAAATAACAATTGCAGGCATTAAGATTTTAGGAATAGCGGCTATAATTGGGGTTCTTTGTGCATCAGATAAATTCTTGCTGATCATGGCTCGTTGTACTACAAGGAAATCCGTACACCAATATCCAAAAGCCAAAACAAATCCCAGTCCAAAAACCATACTAAAGGCATCAATTCCCATAGGATTATGGGACGGATCGTCTAATCCTTTCCACATATGCAGTTTATAGTCTGCTACATTTGCCACAATTCCTTCCCATCCTCCTATTTTGTAAAGACCAATAAAAACAAGTGGAGCAATTCCTAAAACGATAAGAAAAAACTGAAGCACTTCATTGTAAACGGCACTTGTTAAACCGCCCATAAAAATATAAACAAATACTACTGCCGCAGCGACCCAAATGGAAAGATCAAAATTCCAACCTAAAATAACGTCCATTAACATCGCTAATGCATATAACGAAACGCCGGATGAGAAAACTGTCATTGCTGCAAAACTTAATGCATTAAAAGTTCTTGTTTTTTCATCAAAACGAAGTTTTAAGTATTCAGGAACGCTTCTGGCTTTGCTTCCGTAATAAAACGGCATCATAAAAACGCCCAGAAAAATCATCGCCAAAGCTGCGCCAAGCCAATAGTAATGAGCCGTATACAAGCCATATTTAGCTCCATTTGCAGCCATTCCCAATACTTCCTGTGCGCCTAAATTAGCAGAAATAAAAGCAAGACTTGTGATCCACAACGGAATGCTGCGATTGCTCATTAAAAAATCATTTGCTGATTTTACTTGTCTTTTGAGCAAAAAACCAATGCCTATCACAAAGACAAAGTAAATGGCGATAATGAGGTAATCAATCAATTCTAATTTCATAGTAATAGTTTGTTTGATAATAGTTTAATAAACGCTTGATTTATTTCCCGGTTTTAAGCGGCGTTAACACGGGTAAATTAATTTGTTAATGGCGCAACTTTATACAAATGAATCGACCATAAAAAACGGGTATCAAACTATTGTGGTTGAGTTAATAATAGTTTTGTATTTTTATGAATTATATTGTATTTCGGAATTTAAAGGGGTTCATTTCAATTCCTTTTATTTCCAGATCTACTAAAAATAAAGTGCCACTGTCAGGAAATTGTTTTAACTGTTCTTCAGTTAATCCTGTACTTGCAGTTGTTATTAATAATTGTGTCATATTACTTCCTCCAAATGCACAAGAGCTAACATTTGGAGCATTAACTTCTACTTGTCCCAGCAGTTTGCCGCAGGCTGGATCGTATCTATTTACATAACCTTCTCCCCACATGGCGACCCATAACATTCCTTCATGATCGATTGTCATGCCGTCTGGTGTACCGTTTTTATGACTCATTTCAACAATAACAGCCTCGTTTGAAATCGTGCCTCTACTTAAGTCAAAATCATAGCTTTTAATAGTATAATCGAAAGAGTCGATATAATACATTTTAGTATTGTCTTTGCTCCAGCAAATTCCGTTTGAAACTTTTCGATTTGGAATTTTTTCTATAATTTCTGTGCCGTCAAAACTATATAATGTTCCGGTTGTTCCTTTGGCTTCCTTATTCATTGTTCCTATCCAAAGTCGGCCTTTGGCATCACATTTTCCATCATTTGACCTGTTTGTTGGTATATCTGCTTCGAGTTTTATAAGCTCTTGTAATTCTCCTGAATCAAAATCGAAAATTGAAATTGAGTTTTCCAAACCTAAAATGAGTCTTCCATCTTCTGTGGGAACTACTGTTCCTATTTTCTCGTGAAGCTGCCGCTCTTTTGTGATTTTAGAAGCCAGATCAATTGTGCCAACTTTTTGCCCTTCTATATCTATATAAAAAAAGGCATTATGAAATGTGCCCCAAATTGCTCCTTCTCCCAGAATTAGTTTTGGATTTTTTAATGAAATAGCATTCCAGATTTGCATTTACTGATCCTGCATTAGGGCATTTCTTCCTCCATCAATTAAGTAGGTTACTCCGCTTGCAAATGATGCATAATTACTTGCAAGAAAAACACACCACGCTCCTATGTCCTCCGGCGATCCCATTTTTTTAACGGGATGCAGATCAATTGTTCGTTGTTTTTCAATTGATGGATCTGGAAAAGAATCAAACCATTTTTGATTTCCCGGTGTATCAATAAAACCTGGAGCAATGCCTACAGTTCTTATTTCCGGTCCCCATTCTATTGCTAAACTTCGAACTAATCCTGTCAGCGCAGTTTTTGCCACGTTATAGGGAAAACAACCCGGAATGGTAGAAAAAGCATGATTTGATGTCATGATGATAATTACTCCGTTATTTTTTTCTAAATAAGGTTTGCACAATTTCGACAATCGCCAGTGCGATGCAAGATTAAGATTTATATTTTTCTGCCAGTGTTGTTCATCACAATTGATTGTACCTTCAAACACATTTTGTCCGGAATTTGAAACGAATACATCAATTCTACCAAATTTGTCAATCGTATTTTTAACCAGATTTTTTAAGTCTTCCTCTACTGTAACATCACATTGTGTATATATTGACCTGACAGCTTTATCATTTAATATTTGAATAAATTCACCGCTGCTTTGAGATGTGGCACAACCGGAAATATTTGCTCCCGCTTTTGTAAACATTTTTGCAATCCCAGCACCAATTCCGGTGGTTACGCCGGTTATCAAAACTGTTTTTCCTGTAAAATCTATTTGAAACATATTTATTTTATAATCAAATTTATATTGAGCAGCTTTCCGGCTGAAATTCACTTTATGTTACTGACTTAGCTGATTTGTCCAGTAACACAGCATAAAATCAGACATAAAAACCAGGTCTCGGAATCAATATTCCGGGATGTTTTTCCATTTCTTCTTCTACTAAATCTACTCCCAAACCTGGTCGTTCGCTTAAACGCAAATGTCCGTTATGAATCATATCTTTTATAGGATGTGTAATTACAGTATCTCTCCATGGTACATCGTTAAACATAAATTCCTGACGGAAAAAGTTTGGAACTGAAGCGCATACATGCGCTGATGCCAAAGTAGACAAGGGACCGTTTGGATTATGCGGTGCTAACAAAACATTATAGGCTTCCATCATTGTTGCCATTCTTTTCATTTCAGATGGTCCTCCGCAACGGGTAATATCGGGCATCATAATATCACAAATGTTTTTTTCTAATACCGGGCGAATTCCATGTCTGGTATAATGTCTTTCTCCCACACATATTGAAATATTTGATGGTATACGTTCTCTCATTGCCCGTAAAGTATCTGCACTTTCAGGACCTGCCGGCTCTTCATACCAGGTAATATCTAAGGTTGATAATCGTTGTGCCATTTTTACTGCCACTCTGTAATTTAGCATAGCATGGGTTTCGATCATAATGTCAAAATCCGGTCCTACTGCGTCACGAACTGCTTTGCTTACATTGAAAGCTAAATCCTGCTGTGCAGATGTAAGGGTGAGGTTTGACGATAAGTCTTCACCATATAAATAATTGGTGTGTGCAAATGGGTCGAACTTTAATCCTGTAAATCCTGCTTCTTTTACTTTTAGTGCCTGGGCAGCATAATCGTGAGCATTATGTCCTCCGCCGGTAAACCAATAATTGGCGTACAATAAGATGTCTTTCCTAAAGGAACCACCCAACAACTCATAACAAGGAGTTCCTAATACCTTCCCTTTTAAATCGAGTAAAGCCATATCAATTCCACTAATGGCACATAAGCTTGCTCCGTAAGGTCCAACCCAATTTAAATCACGGTATAATTTTGTCCAGATAAAGTCAGTTTTCATGGGATCAAGTCCAATGATTCGTTCTCCAATGTGTTTTGCTGCATTGTAAACAATTGGGCTTCCCGGCCAGTTTGTGGCTTCTCCCACTCCGGTGTGTCCGGTGTCTGTATATATTTTTAGAAGTGTCCAGTTGTATTTAACTCCTTCTACCAGCCATACTTTTACATCTATAATTTTCATCTCTGTTGTATTAATATCTTGATTGTATTCTCTTATTTAAAATAATATGCTTTCCAAAATTTCAGTTCTAACAAATTATCTTACATAATACCATAGGTATCAAATGCTTCTCTGGTACTCATGCCCTCCTGAATTTTTTGCTGTACTATTTTTTCTCCTCTTGCTTTTTCGATAGCTAACCGAAAAACTTCTACTTCAATTTCCTGTGGTACAACGCAAACACCGTCTATGTCTCCTACTATAATATCTCCTGAATTAATTTTTACGCCTTTTATCTCAATTGGTACTCGAAAGTCAATTACTTTACCTCGCGGCGCCTGATCTTGTGAATAACGTCCGTAGGAGAAGGAAGGAAATCCTAAATCTAATATTCCTTTTGTATCTCTTGAATAACCGTCAACGACTGCCCCTGCGGCACCTAATATCTGAGCGCGGGTTGCCATTAGTTCTCCCCATAATGCGTAAGATGGTGATGAACCTGTACAGATGTAGACTTCATTTTTTTTAAGATCATCCAGTGCTTCAAGCATTAATCCGAATGGTCTGTTCAAAACAGGATTATTATTGCTGAAATTTGAAACAACATCTGCTTCCAGTACTGTCATGGCACGGCCTACAATAAACATATCATCTCGTAATGGCTGTATTTGAGGTGGAAGAAACTGGTTCAGCAAATCCATCTTATCCATAATATCTCCTATTACTGCCGTATAAAGTTCTTTACGTACAATATCAAAAAGTTCCTCGTCATTTTTCCAAAATATAGTTTCCATTACTTTCAAATTTTATTTATTGATTGTCTTATAAATTTCTTTTCTCAAAAGTATAGCATAAACCATTTTGGGTATTTACACTAAGTTAACTGATACTTAAACTATATTAATCACTTAGTCTTTTCGTGTGATAATTATATTTAATATTGTTTAAGTTTATCCCCTCAACCTTTATATACTCTATTATGAAAGCCATATTAATTGAATTACCCTGTCATCAATCTTCTCTGCTTACTGTTAAAAAAGTAAAGAAGCATGATTTTGACGCCACGTTTCACTTTCATGATTTCTGTGAATTAAGTTTTGTTCAAAAAAGCAACGGAAAAAGAATTATCGGGGACAGTATTACGAGTTTTCATGATGGAGATTTAGTACTTATGAGTCCAAATCTTCCTCATATGTGGTATGAAGATGTAACAGGTAATCATCCTCACAAGAATAAATCTGTTGAGGCGATTGTAATCTATTTTCCACTTAATTTTTTTGAAAAAGTATGCAATGATGTTGGGGATTTGTCCAAAAAAAGAACTCTTTTTGAAAAAGCAAACAGAGGAATGCGTTTTAGTGGGAAAACAAAGAAAAAAATAACAAAGCATTTAGAAAAAATGACAATTATGGAGGGACTTTCTCAGGTAATTGAGTTTTTTAAAATTGTGAATATTATGCTTCATACAGATGAATATGAATTTCTGGCAGGTTTGGGTTACAGCTATTCCTATAATGAAAAAGATACTGAAAGAATGAATAAAGTTTATAACTACATCATGATGAATTTTACAAAACCTATTTCATTAGAAACTATCGCTTCCATAGCTCACATGACTCCTCCGGCTTTTTGCACTTTTTTTAAGAAGAGGGCTCAAAAGTCATTTACACGTTTTTTAAATGAATTAAGAACCGGACATGCCTGCAAGCTTTTACAAAATGAAAAATTATCCATATCAGATGTATGCTATGAAAGTGGTTATCAAAATTTTGTGAATTTCAATAAATATTTTAAGCAACTAATAGGAAAGACGCCTAGTACGTATCGCAAAGAATTTTTGATAATAAGTAATTTTTAAATTTAAATACAGGAATTTTTATTCGTTCAGCATTAAAAAGTAATTTAATTTAGATGTTATTTTTTCCCGCTTGTTGTTTAATAGAAATATCTTATCCGGATTTGTGGCAGAATATCCATAAAATATTTGATCTGCTTCCGGCTTATCATAATTAAGTACATAGATTGTTCCGTCGGGGTCATTCCCTAATCCTCTCTCCAGATTGTAATTTCCTTTTTGTACTCTCTTTTTTTCCGGTTGCTTTTTTTTATAAATTGTTATTAATTCAAATTTATGTGTTTCCATCGTACCATCACCCTGATAAATTTTCAATACAGTTTCGATTCCTTCACAATCTGCGCACGGCAGTAATCCTTCATATACAGATACTTTATCTAAAGCATCTTCTGTATTTTCATTATCTGTTTCCGGAGATGATATTTGACCGGTTTCTTCTTTGTTTTTAGAATTACAAGACAATAATACACAGGCAAAAATGAGCATTAAAATTAACTTTTTCATAGAATATAGTTTTAAAACAAATATAAGAATATTCTTGTATTTAAATTCAGTAATGGCTTTTGTTTTAGCTTTTTTCTGAAATAAATTAGAAAGACATTTAATAGGGCATACCATTTTTTCTACTTTGTAAATATCTAATAGTGTATCTAATATTTTTAGTATTTGTATGATTTATATGATGAAGTTTTGTATTTTTATCTGTACCAAAATAAATAATTTAACTAAAATAAAAACCTTATGGGAAAATTTGTAATTACTAAAAGAAC
Organism: Flavobacterium sp. FlaQc-47; assembly: GCF_044006475.1. Lineage (NCBI taxonomy): Bacteria > Pseudomonadati > Bacteroidota > Flavobacteriia > Flavobacteriales > Flavobacteriaceae > Flavobacterium > Flavobacterium sp. FlaQc-47. The sequence continues at coordinate 301,948 of NZ_JBIPCQ010000006.1, forward strand.
CAATGGTGAATTCCAATTTAATTTAAAAGCAGGAAATGGTCAGACAATTTTAAGCAGTGAAGGCTATAGCTCGAAATCGGCTTGTGAAAACGGAATTGAATCTGTTCAAAAAAATTCGAAAGATGATACCAAATTTGAAAAACTGGAATCTAAAAGCGGAAAATGGTATTTCAATTTAAAAGCCACTAACGGGCAAATAATTGGTTCGAGCGAAATGTATGAAAGTGTAAGCGGAAGAGATAACGGAATTGAATCTGTAAAAACAAACGCCGCTGACGCGGTTACAGACGATCAAACAGTATAAATTTATTCTACAATATTAAAAAAACGGGATTATAAAAATCCCGTTTTTTTGCTTTTTTATTTTACAAAACTTATTTAAAGTTGTCCGTATTTATCTTTATATCGAGATAATTCTTCTTCTGTTTTGTTTAATAATTTTTCTAACAGTTTTATTTTATCTTCATAAAGTGCCTTTAAAGTGGCTGTATTATCAGAGTTAATCTGGATGCTTCCGTTATTATTTCCTCTTACTTTATTGAAACTATTAAAATATCTCTGACTGTCAAAACTAATAACATCTTCGACGCTGACTTCGAGAATACGGGCAATTTCGACCAATTTTATGTAAGACAGGATCGTTTTTCCTTTTTCAATTTTACTATAACCTGCCTGTGTAACTCCTAGTTGATCCGCCATATATTCCTGGGTATAATTTTTTAATTCTCTAATGCTTTTGATTTTGTTTTTTATTGAAGAGGTCATAATTTTATTTAGGGGTATTTTTATAGCTAAAACGGACCGGTATTAAACTTTTAGTATTACAGCTATAATTTTTTAAATGTGTAATATCTATACTACTTCAATGGTAGGTTTGTGCAGTATTTGTTCATTTTTTTTTAGTTGTAATAAAATAACCATATAAAATAGCAGCTGCTATCAAAACTAAATCATATTGGGAGATTGCTCGTAATAGCATTGTTCAATTTGTGGGTTAGTTGTGTGTTTTAAAAGTCGGTCAAAGTTGTGATGTAAATACTGATCAATCTGTTTGCCTACCAAAGGCCGATCTGCGATTTTGATTTTTACTTTGGTTTCTTTTTTATAAATGTCTCTCACTATGACATAATATTCAAATTCGATATCATTGTAAAATCTCAAAATAATAAGAATTGTATATATTAGTAAAGTTGGACCTATGTAATACAACTCCATTAAACTGGAGAAAACCATGCAATAATATGCCAAAGCTGTAACTAAAATAAAAGCGGAATTTTCAAGAAAGTAAGTCTTCTTTTTTTTGAGTAAACCAAGTTCTAAAATTTCATTAAAACTGTATCGCCATCTATTTGATCCGTACTGAAAGTCGACCTGGTCTTGTGTTAGGGTAAGGAACATAATAATTTGGGATTAATATAAAACATTACTGGTAGAGCAATATTACGATTATCTCATTTTTTTTTCTTACAAACCCTCTTATAGAATATAACTATAAGTTGTAATTAAATCTAAAAACATCAATTTTTACTTATTTTTTTACTCTTTTGCGTCAGAATTTAGCTTGGACAATATTTCTTGTCAAAAATCTACAAAAACGATTTAGTAACATTTAAAGTTTCTGCTATCCAATTAATGGCTAATTCTGTGGATTTGAAAAAGATTTTAGTGGTGTTTTTGAATACCCTGTTTTTGTTTGAAAATTAAAATCGGCAGGATTACATTTATTTCGACATCAATTCCTGAATTTTAGCATCTGAAATTTCGGGATTTGCACCTGGAGCTTCGGCAACTAAAGCTCCTATTGCGCAGGCGAAATCTATTGCTGTCTGAGGATCTTTTCCTGTAAGTAATGAAGTAGTCAATGCTGCTAAAAAGGAATCGCCCGCTCCTACTGTGTCCGCAACTTTAATGGGATATCCTTTATTTTCATACAATTTTCCTTCCCAGAATAATAAAGCTCCGTGTTTGCCTTTTGTAACACAAATTCCCGTTGCTCTTGTATGGTTGATTATAAAATGGATATTGTCTTCTAAAGGTGTAAAAGGTGATTTTAAAGCCGAAGCAATTTCTAACAATTCATCGTCGTTGAATTTTATAAAATCTGCAGATTGCATTAATTTATCCAGAATTTCATACGTATAATGTGGTTTTCTTAAATTGACATCAAAAACTTTATATACATTTGTTTCTAATAATTCTTCGAGAGATTTCCTTGATACTTTGTCCCTGCAAACCAAACTTCCGTAAATTAGTACATCTGCATCTTTCACTATATTTTTAGCCTGATCATTCAACACAATTTTATCCCATGCCGATGGATAATTTATAATATAGCTTGCAGATCCTTTTTTATCTAATGTCACTTCGACTAATCCTGTTGGATACTCCTTTGATTGTATGATAACATCAGTTTCAAGTCCTAATTTTTTTACGTGATTGATAATGTCTTCGCCGTCTTTGTCATTTCCTACACAACTTATCATGGCGACATCACAACCTAATGTTTTCATTCGTAAAGCGACATTTAAAGGTGCGCCGCCAATTTTTTTTTCATCATCAAAAACATCCCAAAGTACTTCTCCGTAGGCTACTGCTTTAAGGCTTTTTTTTATATTCATGCTCAACTTTTTTATATTTAATATAGGTTCTAACTATAAAGTTAGACTTTTATTTTTTGCCGTGCTAAAAAATTGAGAATGTCTAATGAGTAAAAAGACGATTTTAAAAGAAGAATTTAGGTTTACCAAAAGTACAATCTTATCATTTCAATCCCGAAGCTGAGCGAGATAAATCACATTAAAAATTCCGCAAAGAATGTCGTAAATCTGTGTCGAATATTGGGATGTGACCTACTTTATAGGTTCGCTACCGCTTGGGTCTCCTACGGGCGAGATGACATATAAAAATCTATTGAATCCAGATTATATATCGCTCCGATGGAGCTATTGAAAAGAATGCCTGTAATTATGCTATAAATATTGCGCTCCGCTGGAGCTTTCTCCTCTTTCTAGCAAAAAATTGCTAATTCTCTGGCGACGTAATCTCTCCAATTTATGCCTTATTATTAATCTATAGGATAGTCACAGCGTGACGTTATCTTTATAGAAATCCATAATTTATTTAACAAAACCGCATCGGGGTGATATATATCGCTCCCATGGAGCTATTGAAAATAATGCCAATAATTTATGCTATAAATATTGCGCTCCGCTGGAGCTTTCTTCTTTCTAATAAAAAAATAATTAATTGTCTAGTGCCGTAATCTTAAATTTATAATATTTCTATAAGATAGTCACAGCGTGACGTTATATTTATAGAAATTCACAAACGCATTCAACAAAAACCCCATCGGGGTGATATATATAGTTCCGATGGATCTATTGAAAATAACGCAAATAATTTATGCTATAAATATTACACTCCTAAAGCTATTCTTTAATCCAATAAAAAAACAATTAAACCTCTTGCGCCGTGTGCTCCTAAAACTAATGATTGTTCAATATCAGCGGTTTTTGATGGTCCTGCAATAAAAGTCCCGAAACCATATTCCTGATTTCCAATTCTTTCATATGCCTGATGCATTGTGGCTACAATATTTTTTTTATGTACTACGATTGCCAGATATTGGGCGATAAAGGGTGAAATACGTTGTCCCAAAAGATCATCTGTCACCCAAAGCGCGCTATTTTCGGCAACGCCAAAATGAGCTTTTATAATATTTAACTCTACATCCTGAAGTGAATGCGGATCCTCATTTGTCCAGTCTAAAGCGGCAATTCCAGAAAGTTCCGGAATTGTGGTAATAATGCGTTTTTCAATCGCATAATTTTTTTTGATATATTCTAAAATATCAGTATAATCAGAAACTTCAACAGGATCTCCTCCAATATTTTTAAGTACTGTTTTGTAGGTTTCCAGAATATCAAATTGCTCTGAACCTAAAACATTCAGGTTAGGTAATTCAGTAACAAAAGCAGGTTGGTTTTGCTTTATTTTATTTAAAATATCCGCTTTACTACTCATTGTTTTTTGCTTTTGATTCTCTTGAATTTTTCTTGTACCACTCTCTAAAAGATTCCTCGGGAACTTCTGGCATTTCGCGTTGATCGTACCATTTGTTCATTTTATTATGTACTAATCCGGGAATATTTTTCATTACAAAACGACCTGATTTTCCGGCAATATTAAAAATCGTGGGATTCGCTAAAACCTTTGCCATCGTATTCATTGCAATTGTTTTTGATGTTGGCGTATGTCCTTCTTTTACCAAAACCTGACGCCATTTGTACAATTGGTCGTGTATATCAATTTTTACCGGACAAACATTAGTGCATGAACCACAAAGTGTACTTGCAAATGGTAAGTCGGCATTTTTGCTCATGTCTAAATTGGGTGCTAAAATCGCTCCAATTGGTCCTGCAACAGCGTTGTGATAACTGTGTCCGCCGCTGCGTCTGTAAACGGGACACGTATTCATACACGCTCCACAACGAATGCATTTTAGGGAATTTCTAAAATCTTCTCTTCCTAATTGGGTGCTTCTGCCGTTATCCACAATCACAATATGAATTTCTTTTCCGTCTCTGGGTTTCTTAAAATGACTTGAAAAAGTGGTTATGGGTTGTCCGGTTGCGCTTCGTGCCAATAATCTCAGAAAAACACCTAAATGTTTGCGTTGCGGAATTAACTTTTCAAATCCCATACACGCAATATGAACATCGGCTAAATGTGCGCCCATATCGGCATTTCCTTCATTGGTACAAACTACAATTTCGCCCGTTTCTGCAATGGCAAAATTGACTCCTGTTAAAGCTACTTTACGGGTTAGGAATGTATTTCGTAAACTCAAACGTGCAGATTCGGTTAAATATTGAGGATCGATGTTTCCTTTTTCTGTACCAAGATGTTCATGAAAAGTTTCGCTTACATCTTCTTTTTTTAGGTGAATTGCAGGCAAAACAATATGGCTGGGTGGTTCTTTACGAAGCTGAACAATATATTCTCCTAAATCTGAATCGATGACTTCTATGCCTTTTTCAGCTAAATAATCGTTTAAATGGCATTCTTCTGTAAGCATTGATTTTGATTTCACCATTTGCTTTACATCGTGTTTTGCCATTATCGAATGCACGATTTCATTGTGTTCCTGTGCATCGGCAGCCCAATGTACTTTTATGCCGTTTTTTTGTGCATTAGCTTCAAATTCAATAAGATAATCGTGAATATTTGAAAGCACGTTATTTTTAATTTGGGAAGCTGTTTCACGAAGTAATTCCCAATCGTTTATTTGGTGCGCCGCTCTGTCTCGCTTTTCACGAACGAACCACAGTGTTTCGTCGTGCCAGTTTACGCGTTCTGCATCTTTGTTAAAACGTGTTGCGGCTTCGCTGTGCGGTATAACTTTTTCTGATGACATTTTTAATTATTTAAAAGTCAATTTTGAAATTAATTAAATTTCTAAATCTTAATTATTGGCAATTAATTTAACCGCAAAGCTAAATTTAATATTAGCGGACTTTGCGTTTTTTTTCTTTGCGGTTAAAAATCACACTCAAACTTATTTTTTAATTTTCAAGTGAATTTAATATTTCGGCGATATGAATGGTTTTTATCGGGCTTTTTTGTCTTTTCAGAATTCCTTCTAAATGCATTAAACACGACATATCTCCACCTGTAATATAATCTACGTGATGGTTTTCATGATCTTTGATTCGATCTTGTCCCATTTTGACCGAAACTGCTTCTTCGGTCACACAAAATGTCCCTCCAAAACCACAACATTCATCTTTTCTGGATAAAGAAACTAAATCCAGACCTTTTATATTATGAAGTAATTGTTCCGGTTTTGAGAAAAATGGTGCGTTTAATTCTGTCATCTGCGAAAGCTTTAATCCGCGTTGACCGTGACAGCTTACGTGCATTCCGACTCTGTAAGGAAAATTTCCTTCAATAGATTCTACTTTTAAAATATCGGTAATAAACTCAGTCAATTCAAAAACTTTACTGCGCATTGCTGCTGCCAGTTCCTCTTGTTTTTCGTCATGTAAATGTTCTTTAACATGCAAAACACAACTTCCGGACGGACAAACGATATAATCGAATCCGGAAAAATTGGCTATAAAGTTGGCATCACAGCCTTTGGTTAAATATTGATATCCGCTGTTTGCCATAGGTTGTCCGCAACAGGTTTGCCCCATCGGGAAATGAACTTCACAGCCTAATTTCTGCAAAAGTTCATAGGTTGCAATGGCTACTTTTGGATAAAACTGGTCGACATAACACGGTATAAATAATCCGATTTTCATATTCTGGGTAATTATTTAATCCTTTTATCTGTGGAGTATTAGCCCACGGATTTTGCGGATTGAACTGGTTTTACAGATTTTTCTGTTTTTATTTTCTGGCACGAATTTCAACAATCAGCACGAATTAATTAGCGGGAATTTGTGCAATTCGTGGCGAATATTTTTATCTTTTTAATCCTCATTTTTTGTCATTCCAAGAAACGAGGAATGATTATTAAAAATTAAAATCTGCTTAAATACGCCAAATCTGCGTGAAAAATTTTTAATCTGTGGCTATTATTTTTAATTTTTAATTCAAAATTTTTAATTCAAACTCTAGTGCTTATAAAACTTCAAATCGATCAAATCATTCTGGATCGGTTTAGGATTCCAGTTTTCATGAATTGCCAATGCTGCGCCTAAAGCACTTGCTTGCGCCATCGACGCTGCATAAACTTCGATATCCGGAAAAGCTTCTGCCAGTAAATTCATGAAAATAGAATTTTTACTAAAACCACCATCGACAAAAATTTTCTTTACAGGACTATTATGAAGCACTAAATTAGTCGAAAAAAACTGTTGTTCTACGATATCGAGCATTAATTGATGATAGGCAATTTCGTAACTTTTAAAATTATTGAGATCTCTTTTTTGAAAGGGACATTCTTTTAAAATATCAAAATCATATTTCTTTGGATAAATAATCTGAAAATTTAAGGCTCTTAGATTTGACACTATCTTTTTGTCGAAATAAACTTCTTTATAGGTATCTACCGGAACTTTAAAATGTGCTGCTAATCTTTTGGTTTGTATTTCATGTTCGTTGCCTGAAAATAATCGGGCTGCTTTTACAGGCTTTTCTGTGTATTGCATGTAACACAAACAATCGTGTTGCAACTCGTCAAAAGTCAATTGTTTAGTATTGAACGGATTGAGCGAAATGCTCCATGTTCCTGTGGATAATAAAACAAAAGGTTCTGTAAAATTGATCGTGTACGGAATTATTGCCGATGAACTGTCGTGTAAACCCACGCCAATGGCTAATCCGTCTTGCTGCTTGATGATGTCTTTTCCGTAATGAAGCGGTGGAATTTTAGCCGAAATATTTTCGTTTTTGAGCCATTTATGATATTTCATCTTTTTGAAATTCCAAAGATTGGTATGGCATCCAATACTTGTAATATCCGAAAAAGCTTCATTTGTTAATAAAAAACTCAAATATTGCGGTAAATGCAAACAGTATTTTACCTGATTGAATAATTCCGGCTTTTCTTCTTTCAGTCTGTAAATTTGCATTCCTGAATTCAGACTTCCCAAAACGGGTGAAGCAGTTTTGACTGCAAAAGCTTCTTTCCCTTTGTATTTATTATAAAAGTCGTTTTTTAACTCCTCCGGATATTCTTTTAAATAATTGTATAGGGGAGTTAAAACTTTTCCTTTTTCATCAATGTAGACAAAACTGGCACCATAGGTACTAAAATTGATGGCTTTTAAAACGTAATCTGTCCCGTTTTTTATTTCTGATAATTGCTCGAAAATCCAGTTTTTAAGCACTTCTATATCTTCGCAGGGAAAACCATCTTCATCAACGGTTTCGTCAAGATTTACTGATTTCTCCCAAACAATTTTGTAATTTTCATCAAATAAAAATACTTTCTTGTTGGTTTTACCAATGTCAAAAATTGCAACTACATTCATTCCTTTAATTTTGAGTTTTGAGTTATGAGTTATAGGTTATGAGTTAAAGGATTTAGATTTTCGTGTTAATAGTTCAATGTTGTTAAGCAAAGTCTTTTAGTTGTTTATATTAAAACATATAAAGCACTATTTTATTAATCAACGCGTTGGGTATAACTAATAAAAGTTGAATTAAACACATAGAAACATAGATTTTAAACTTTAAAAAGATCTCAAAAAAGAAATATATTTCTTTCACAGAGCTAGCTTTGTGTATTATAAATAAGTGAAACGCCTTTTTTAAGCTAAAAAAATCTATGTTTCTATGTGTTAAAAAAATTACACCCAACAAGGCTAATTCATAATTCATAATTTACAATCCTGTTGCCAACGTTTTTAATCCTCTTTCGCCAATTAGATTTTTTCTGATGGAAAGACTGCGATACAATCCAACCGGATTTAATGCCGCGCCGGAACGCAAACGAGCTTCGGCAACTAAGGCACGAACATCTGTACGGAAAGCATCCTGCAAAATTTCCTGCGCTTTTACCACGTCATTTTCCTGTTGTGCAATTTCTAGTGATTTTCTGTCTACTAAAAGTGCCTGAGCATAGGCAATCATAATGGCTTCAACAGATTGTAATAAATCTTCTAAAGGATCTTTGATGTTGTGCGATGCATCGATCATCCAGCCTAAATCTTTGGCGTGATTCATTCCGCGAGCGTCCATTCCTTCTACTAATTCATTAAAAATCAAGAATAATTGATATGGTTTTAAAGCTCCGGCAGTTAAATCATCGTCTCCGTATTTTGAATCGTTAAAGTGAAATCCTCCTAATTTTTCTTCCATTAATAATAAGGAAACAATTTGCTCAATATTGGCATTTGGCAAATGATGTCCCAAATCAACCAATGTCTGCGCTTTGTCGCCTAACTTTTTAACATACGAATAAGATTGCCCCCAATCAGCTACAGTCGTTGAATAAAAGTTAGGCTCAGCACATTTGTATTCTAAAAATAATTTCCAGTTTGAAGGTAAAGCATCATAGATTTCTTCTAAACTTTCTAATGTATTCTGGTATGCTTTACGAAAATTCAATTGTCCCGGAAAAGAAGATCCGTCTGCTAACCAAACTGTTAATGATTCTGATCCTAATTCGATTCCGTGTTGAATTACTTCTATATTATGAGCAATTGCCTGTTTGCGAACTGCTTTGTTTACGTTTTGTAACGATCCGAATTTATACGAATTCTCCTGACCTGACTGATCCTGAAAGGTGTTTGAATTCATGGCATCAAATCTTAAATGGTGTTGTGCCGCAAGAGTTTTTATTGCTTTATAATCTTGCGGAATATCCCACGGAATATGCAATGAAATCGCTCCCGAAGCATTGTTTAAGGCATGAAGCAAACCTACATCTTCAATTTTTTCCTCTATTGAACGGGGTTCTCCACCTCCGGCAAAACGCCCGAATCTGGTTCCGCCTGTTCCTAAAGCCCACGATGGAATTGCGATTTGAAAATCGATTAACTTTTGAATAATCGATTCTGTATCACCAATTTCTGATACTGTAAAAGCAAATTTATTTTGATGTTTTTTTAATAAATCGTCGTTGTGAGATGCGATATTGTTTGATTCGATTAACATATTATTTTTATTTTAATAGAGATTACAATATATATAATTTACTGCTTTGGCTAATTATTTTTAACACATAGAAACATAGCTTTTTTTCTAAAAATAAGGCGTTTCACTTATTTAAATACACAAAGCTGGTATGTGAAAAGAAATGAGTTTCTTTTTGTATTCTTTTTACACATTTAAATCTATGTCCCGATAGCTATCGGGACTATGTGTTTAAATTGAATAAAACCAACAAGTTAAAATTATATAAACTGAACTCTGGTTTAACTTTACTATTTTATGCTATTATGCGCTTGTTATGCGATGTGGCATGTCTAAAAAAAATCTAACGTCCGAATGATATCGAACGCTAGACCACAAAAAACCACTTTTGCTTTAAACAAACTTAAAAACTTAACAATCTATCTGTAAAAGCCCATTGATACGCCGCCATCTACGTTTAAGGCGTTTCCTGTTGATTTACCCAGTAAACCACCAACAAAGGCAAAACAGGCGTTTGCAATATCATCCGGCAATATAATTTCATTCAATAACGTGCGTTTTGCATAATAAGCCGGCAACTCTTCCACCGTGATACCGTATGCTTTTGCGCGACCTTCTGCCCAGCCTCCGGACCAAATATTGGAGTCTGAGATTACTGCATCGGGATTTACTGTGTTTACACGAATTTTATCGGCACCTAATTCGGCAGCCATCAAACGTGTTAAATGTGCCTGAGCTGCTTTTGCTGAACCGTAACCGGGATTATTTGGCCCTGCAACAACTGCATTTTTAGAAACAATATTTACAATGTCTCCGCCAAATCCCTGTTTGCGCATTACTTCAATTCCTGCTTTAGAAACAATAAATTGTCCTTTTACCAGAATATCATATAATCTATCCCATTCGTCAAGTGTGTGTTCTGCAATAGATTTAGAAATACTAATTCCTGCATTATTCACTATAATATCTGCACCGCCAAAAGCAAGACAAGCTTCGTCTAATGCTTTTTCTGTACTTTTTTCATCCGTCACATTTAGCAATGTACTTGATACAGCATCTTTACCAAATAACTTAATAAACTCAGATGTAGCGGTTTCTAAACGTTCTTCGTTGATATCGTTGATAACAACACAAGCGCCTTCCTGAGCAAATTTCTTCGCAATTGCTTTACCAATTCCGCCCGCAGAACCTGTAATTACAGCTACTCTTCCTGACAATGCTTTTGGTTTAGGCATACGCTGCAGTTTTGCTTCTTCAAGCAACCAATATTCAATATCAAAAGCTTCCTGACGCGGTAACGAAGTATATTCTGAAACTGCTTCGGCACCTTTCATTACATTGACTGCATTGATATAATATTCTGATGCCAGTCGTGCCATTGTTTTATCTTTGGCAAACGTAAACATACCCACTCCCGGATATAAAATCACTACAGGATTTGGGTCACGCATTGCCGGCGAATTCGACTTTTTGCAAGTATTGTAATAGTCTTTATACATGGCGCGATATGCCTCAAAAGCGGGTGTTAATTTTGCTTTGATTGCCGCAACATCTGATAAATCTTCGTTGGGTTCTAAGGTTAAAACCAAAGGACTTATTTTGGTACGTAAAAAGTGATCCGGGCAAGAAGTTCCTAACGGCGCTAATTTTGACAAATCATTTGAATTTATGAATTCCAAAACTCTCGCATCATCTGTATAATGTCCAATCATTTGACGCTCTGATGAACAGAAACCTCTTAAAATTGGGGCTACTTTTGCTGCTTTTAATTTACGGTCTTCTACAGGAAGACTTTCTATTTTTTTACCTCCAAAAACAGGACGTTTTTTTCCGAAGTTATTCTCTAAATATTCTGCACATTTTTCGATTACTTCAAGCGTGTTGATATAACTTTCATAAGCAGTATCTCCCCAGGTAAATAATCCGTGGGAACCTAACATGATCCCGCGTAATTTTTTGCCTTTTTTTTCTGCTTCTTCCAGACAAGTTCTTAACTGAAGTCCTAAGTCAAAACCCGGACGCTGCCATCCTACCCATCCAATTTCGCCGTTGAATAATTCATCGGTAATTTTAGCTCCGTCTTTGGCCGCTGCAATTGCAATTGCTGCATCAGGATGTAAGTGATCGATATGTTTAAAGGGTAAAAAACCGTGTAAAGGCGTATCTATAGAAGGTGCTTTTGAAGCCAAATCAAAAATACAGTGATTGAATAATTCAACCATTTCATCTTCAAACTCAATTCCTCTGTACACATTTTCAAGATTGCGTAGTCGGTCCAGATAAAGTGCCGCACAACCTGATTTTGTCAGTGTACCAATGTCTCCACCAGAGCCTTTGATCCACATCACTTCAGAGCTTGCTCCGGTTAGCGGATCTTTATCAGTAATTTTTACCGATGTGTTTCCACCGCCATAGTTAGTCAATCGTAAATCAGCTCCTAATAAATTAGAACGATAAATGAAAAGCGCCACTTCATCTCCTGCCAATGCTGCTGCCTGAGCCTCATCCCAAAGATAGCTTACATGCTTAAAAGTCATATTATTTATATTTATATTCGACATTGTTGTTATGTTATATTTTGTTTATAATGAATTTCCAATTCCAACTAAAACAATTGACAGCATGATTAATGCAATTCCCCAGGCAAATGTTCTAAGGGTTCTTTTAGAAACTCCCGCCCATTCTTTCAAATAAAATCCCCAAAAATTGGCTGTCAGGATAATGGTCGCCATGTGTAAAATCCATGAACTTGCACCGTTTCCTAATTTGCTTTCGCCCATTCCGTAAAAGAAAAATTGTAAAAACCACATTGTTCCCGCAATTGCCGAAAAAAGGATGTTTTTTGAAATTGGTGTATTTTTATTCGTATAATCTGAGAAGGTTTTGTTTTTGAAATTCAGGTACATGCACCAGATAAAATTGGTGGTTAAACCTCCCCACATCAAAACGATATAAGTAACGTTATTTTGAAAAAGCGGATTACAACCGTAGCTTACAGCAGTTTCTGCCATTGGTTTTCCAGCTTCGATTCCGTAGTTAAAAAACGAACTTAAAATCCCTGAAATTACTGCGATTATCAGACCTTTTACTAAACTGAAATCCTTGTCTCTGTCTTCGTGTCCGGATGCAAAATCTCTTTCTTTCAAAATTCCTGCTTTTCCGGAAATTGCAATTCCTAAAAGGCAAACCGCAACTCCTGCTAAAACCAGTTGTCCTCCCGGATTTGAAAGCATATGACTGAATGAAATTTTACCTGCAGTAGGATATATATCGTAATAAATAGAAGGAACCAAGGCACCAAAAGCAGAACAAAATCCAAGAATGATAGAATTACCTAACGACATTCCTAAATAACGAACGCCTAAACCGTAAGTTAACCCTCCAATTCCCCAAATCAATCCCATTGAAAATGTAAATGCTTTTATTGATGGAGAAGCAGTTGCAATGATTTCAGCAAAATTTGGAATCGTTAAATAAGCTGCGATTGGCGGTACTATTAACCAGGAAAAAAATCCTCCAATGATCCAGTAGCTTTCCCAAGCCCAATCTTTTACTTTTTTAAAAGGCATATAAAAACTACCTGAAGAGAATCCTCCGATAGAATGAAAAATAATTCCTAATAATGATTCCATTAATAATTTATTTTGTGGTTATTGTGATAGTTAATTTAGTTTTGTAAAATAATAGAATGTAAAAAAGAAAACTGTCCTGTACTATCCTTTATAGTTTTGCTAAGTATGTTAAAACTGCTAATAATTACAAAGAAGAGCGCCGAAATAGTAGAAATATACATTTAAAATTTCTATTTTAGCAATCGATTTCGTAATTATTATATCCTCAATTTGCCAGAAATAAACAAATCAGCAAAAAATATAAAATAAGCCTTATTTAATTTTAAAACTTTTGTGAGAAAAGTACCGGACAGGTTTATTCTATAATTTTAAGCTCAAATTTTATACAAATTATGATGTAAGATTATGTTGTAACCAGCTGTCTCCTAATTTACAAGCCACAAAAAAATGATTAAACTTATTAAAATAGATGAAGATTCAAGGGTTCCTAAATACAAACAAATTGTAGACTCGATCCTGCAGAATATTGCGAACGGAAATTTAAAAATAAATCAAAAAATACCCTCCATAAATAGCTTTAGTGAAGAATTTTATATGTCACGAGATACGGTAGAAAAGGCATACAACATTCTAAAAGAGCGAAAAATAATATCATCTATTCGGGGAAAAGGCTATTATATTACCCGAACCAAACTTGAATCTAAAGTTAATATTTTGTTTGTGCTTAATAAACTGAGTGCTTATAAAATGAAAACGTACAACTCGTTTATCAATACCGTTGGCGCAAATGCGCATGTTGACCTGCATATTTACCATTGTGATGAAACCTTGTTTCTCAACTTATTAGACAAGTTTGAAGGCGCTTATGATTATTATGTGATTACAACGCATTTTAAAACAGATGAATTAAAACACTTGAGTTTTACGGATGAAGTGGCAAAGGCAATCCAGAGAATTCCGGATGATAAACTGGTTTTAATGGACAATATAAAACTGGGAATGGACGGTGAAATTATCAAAATTTATCAGGATTTTGAAAATGATATTTATAATGCGTTAAAGGAAGGACTTTCGAAAATAACCAAATACAAGAGGTTAATTTTAGTGTATCCGGACAAGGCTGTTTATCCTTATCCGCGAAGAATTTTACACGGATTTAAAAAGTTTTGTGTCGAGCACGAAATCAATTTTGAGATTCTGAGCGAAGTTTATGACGATATGATTCTAAAAAAAGGTGATTTATTTATTACCATAGAAGAATCTGATTTGGTGAATTTAATGAAACAAATTCGCGATGAAGAATATGTTCTAGGTAAAGATATTGGCATAATCTCTTATAATGATACTCCTTTAAAAGAACTTTTGGGAATCACAGTAATGTCTACTGATTTTAATGTGATGGGCGAAATCGCTGCCCGAATGATTTTGAATAAAGAAAAAGGACAGGTAAAAGTGCCTTTTAATTTTATCGATCGAAATTCGATTTAGATTTTTAATTTATCTTTGAAACTCAGAATTTATAATCGAAATGGCTTTATCTTTGAGCCTTCAGAAAAAATTGATATTCATTATGGAACAGAAAATACATCAGGGAAGAAACGTAAAACGCTTTAGAGAAATGCTTGGTATCAAACAAGAAGCATTGGCTTTTGATCTGGGAAATGAATGGAATCAAAAGAAAATTTCTATGCTGGAACAAAAAGATGTAATTGAAGATAAATTACTGAAACAAATCTCAACCTCATTGAAAATTCCTGTTGAAGCTTTTCAGAATTTTGATGAGGAACAAGTGGTGAATGTTATTGCAAATACTTTTGGTAATAATGGTATTGGATATCAGAGAAATGATAATCCTACTTTTAATCCCATAGAACAAGTACTAAAGATGCATGAGGAAAAGATTGCATTATACGAGCGTATGCTGAAAGAAAAAGATGAGATGATGGTAAGGCTTGAAAAATTAATCAATAAATAATTTTACAGTATATATTATAATTCAAAGAGACTTTCGAGTCTCTTTTTTAGTTTTATTTAAACTGGTATGGAAAGAATTAACGCGATATTGTTGAGCACATCCGAGGCATCGGGATTTAAAATAAGAAGATTCTTTACTTTTTATTTAATTTTTTACGGAATTTCATAAACTTTTAAAAAATAGATTATTGACTGCAAAAAAATAAGTTTTGGGTACGTATTGCGGATAATTAAATAGATTGATATCTATAATTTTGCCGGAAATCCAGAACAAAGGATTTGCAAAACCCTAAAATACCATAAAAACTTATGTCTGATTTTTTAAAACAGTTTGGAGAAGATCTAAAAAAGAATGTACCTGGTTTTATTGCAGTTTCTGTAGCTGAAATCAAAAGCGGAATGTCCTATTATTCAGAATCTGTGTTGAGCGATTTCGATCCTGAATTAGCTTCTGCATTTAATCTTGAAGTAGTGAAAGCAAAAATGAACGCGATCAAAGCATTAAATTTACAAGGGCAAGCTGTTGACAATGTAATGATTACACTTACATCTCAGATTCATATTATTGACGTATCTGACAATGGAGAATACTTTATTTATTTAGCAGTAGATTCTACTAAAGCTAATTTAGGAATGACAAAATCTATCCTTAATAAATACAAAAAAGAAATAGCAGAAAAATTGTAATTGCATTTTTTATAATTGTAAAAAAGAGAATATTCAAATCGAATATTCTCTTTTTTTATGCCTTTTTTTTGGATGAAGGATTCGTTTATCTATATTTAACCCAGAAAATAGTTAAATGGAATTACGGGAATATTTCGAAAAATATCCGAATGAAGAAATCTGCATTGAAGAATTTAAAAAAATGCGTCTGCAAAATGGTTTGATCTGCAAAAAATGCTCGCATAATGCGCATTCTTTTCGGAAATCTGATTTGAAATTTCAGTGCAAAAATTGTAAAAACAGAATTGGTCTTCGATCCGGTACCGTTATGGAAAACTCAAATTTACCCATAAAATACTGGATGATTTGTATCGAATTAATGACACTCTCAAAAAGAAGGTTTTCTATACTGCAAATTCAATACTTATTAGGACACAAACGATACGAACCGATCTGGTTAATGGTTCAGAAAATTCGTTTTGTCATGTACAAAAGAGATCAAAAATATACTTTACGCGCTTATACTGAATTTGATTCTGAATTTTTGAACGAAATAGGAAAACTCACTTTTACTAAAAATAAGGAATTGGATAGTATTGAAATTTAAATTATTTCCTTTTCAAAATCTTTAATTACTTTTTTACTTCAACCAGAACAATATTAGGTTTAGGAGCCAATTTCATGCCTGTTCCCATATAAAAACTGGTATGTGGAGGCTGGTTATAACCTACATTTTGCCAAACGATACTTAACCTGTATTGCGGATCGTGCATTAAAGTATATTGCCTGATTTCGGTAGGAATTGTGGTAGAATAAATTCGTAATTCAGTATTATCCTCAGATCTTAAAATTAATTCCTCTCGCCAATCTCCTAAAATATCGGCAGAAAGTGCCGGCGTGGATTTTGTTCCATTATTAGATACTGCTCCTGTTGCCGTAAATAATCTGCCTGCATTGTATTTATCGATATAATTAGAGTTCAGCAATTCTCTGGAAGAATCTCCATCCCAATAAATCAAAAAATTAGTCGACGTGGGTGCTTTCCCAATTTCATTTCCCTTCATATCATGCAAATACGGCGATCCTGACCACCAGCATTGTGCGCCCTTTCGGGTTGGATCGATATTATCTGCAACGCCACGACCCACATCTTCGTTAAGAGAACCGGTAAATAAAACTTTTCCATCAGCAGCAGAAAATAAAGTAACTCCCGGACCCGTTGTTCCGTTTTCTATTTCATGAATTCCAAAAACTTCCAAGCCCGGAATATCAGGATCAAGATCAGAAACATGCAAAGCGTCGCCATGCCTGAAACCAGTTGTATACAATCCGTTTCCGTCATCGTCGACACACATGGCGCCGTAAATGATTTCGTCTTTTCCGTCGTTATCTACATCTGCAACCGTAAGTCCGTGATTTCCCATTCCGGAATACGGATTCTCAGCATCTTTACTGTCAAAAACCCATCTCGAAATTAATTGATCATTTTTGAAATCCCAAGCCGCCAAAACGGTTCTTCCGTAATATCCACGGCACATTACAACGCTGGGATGAATTCCGTCTAAATACGCAACACAAGCCGTAAAACGATCTACTCGGTTTCCTTTTGTGTCATTTCCTCCGCTTCCTCCTCTTCCGCCCCAGCCTGCAAGATCGCCTCGTTCCGGAATATATTCAGTGGTCGTAATCAGCTTTCCTGTTCTTCCGTTAAAAACAGAAAGATATTCAGGACCTTTTAAAATTTTACCATAAGTAGGAGAATCAGGATCGACGTCGCGCCAGTCTTTTGTAGCATCGCCAACAACATTGTTCTGACTGTCTGTTGTACCATCGGCAGTTTTACACACCAATTCCGAAATGCCGTTGCCATCTAAATCGTACACCATAAATTGGGTATAATGTGCGCCTTCGCGGATGTTTTTTCCTAAATTAATTTGCCATAAAAAAGTACCGTCTAATGTATACGCCTGAAATATAGGCGGATCTGTAATTCCTTTAAAAGAATTATCAAGACTTTTTCCTGTCATATGAACAATCAGGTCATATCGCCCGTCACCGTCTAAATCGCCAACCGAAAGATCATTCGGGATATATCCTGCAACTGGTTTTAGTTTTATAGACAAATAATCTTTATCCGGACTTTGTGCAGGAATCGTAAAACTTCCTCTTGCATCGGTTTCTTTTCCTTTTAAAACTGTTTTTACAAACCAAGTATTTTCTTCCTGAGTACTGGCCTTTGTATCAATAAACTTTGTTGCGCCAAAAATGGGTTTATCATTTAGTTTAACTGCTTTTTTAGTACCGCTTTTTCGATATAAATTAAAAGCCAAATCATCAGAATCTGTTCCTAAAACACGCCAACCTACAAAAAACTGATTGTTGTTTTTTACTGCAATAACGCCTCGGTCAAGATTTTCCATTTGTCTTTGTGGGAATGAAAATAAACTGGATAAAAGAAATAATAGTAACATTTTATTTTTCATAATTGTTGTTTTTAGGGATTGTCATGGCACACGGATTATACGGGTTTTGGACGGTTTCTCGCTGGTTTTATTTTATGTCGGCAAAGTCGCAGAGGCGCAAAGTTTTTAGGTTGGTTTGGTTTTGATTTGATTTGTTTTAGGACAAGTTTGTCATTTCGACCGAAGGGAGAAATCACACTCGCAACTCTACTAAGATTGGCGAAATTCTATACGGAATTTCTTGTGCGATTTCTCCCTTCGATCGAAATGACAAAAAAAAGAATCCTGTGTTAACCCGTCAAAACCCGTATCATCCGTGGGCAATCTTTTCTTGTGTAATTTCTCCTTTCGCTCGAAATGACAAAAAAAAGAATCCTGTGTTAACCCGTCAAAACCCGCATCATCCGTGGGCAATCTTTTCTTGTGTGATTTCTCCCTTGATCGATGACAAAAAAACAAACCTGTGTATACCCGTCAAAACCCGTATCATCCGTGGGCAATATCGCATCAAAACATCTTCGCAAATCCCTCACTTTTCACTTTCCAAGTCCCATCTTTTGGAAAACCCGGATTTTGTTCTGTGGTTCCGTCCCAACCTGCGCACATCATGGCAACGGCGGTTAATAATCCTCCGTTTCCGGGAAGGTAAAGCGTTAATCTGTCTGACTGATAATTGTGTCCGTTTTTTAAATAGGTATTTGTCGTTACATTCATAAATAACGCATCAACGGCTTTTTCGGGCATATTTAAACGTGCTGCAGACATTGCGGTCATCGGGAAATCCCATCCCCAGGTTTTATCCCACGACCACGTTTTCCAAACCAGATCAAACGTATTTTTCATGATTTTTTTATCTAAAAGAGACGTTTCCGGAAGCATCCCAAATGTTCCCAGAACCGACGGATGATCTGTTTTGAATTCAGGATTTGTGTATGAATCCTTTGCGCTTTCTGTAGCCAGATAAACCTGATCTGCAATTGGTAACGGAGATAATTTAGCCAAAACGGTTTCCCATTTTTCAGGTACTTTCTGGTTTAATTTTTTCTTCCATGCAATCGCGGTTTTCAAAGCCCAGTTCCAATACGCCAATTCGTACGTGGGGTTAAAAGTTTCCATCGCTTTAAAGCGTTCCTGCGCCGGAATCACGCCCGGTCCTAAAACATAACGATCATTTTTAGCGTCGTAATTCGCAAACGAAGCCATGAAATTAGCGGTTTCAAAAACACGTTCGCTGTATAAATTTAAAGTTGCTGTTGTTGGTTTGGCACGGTAAATTAATTCGGCATAGGTAATAAAATGGGGCTGTTGCCAAAGCAAAAATGATCCTACAGATGACGGACTTTCATTACCATCCGGATCTGTCATTTTTTGCCATCTTGCACCTTCAAAACCTTGTCTTTTGGCAATATTTTTGGCTTTATCAAAAACCTTTTGATACCACGGAAGACTTTTCTCTAACAATTCAGGTCGGTTCCAGAGTGCAAAATGAACGCCGTGCCACCAATGCATTTCCAGATGCGGTTTTCCGTACCAGCTATTATAGGTCAAACCTGTTTCCTGAGGCGGAACTTTTCCTGTACATTGCACTTTGGTCAAATATTGCGACAAAATTACTCTTCGCTCTAATTCTTTGGCGCGAGAATCTGTACTTCCTGAAAAATCTACTGCTGCCCCACTTTTCCAGAATTGTTCCCAGCCTTTTATACTGCTGTTTTCAATATCTGCAAATGATGAATTCGGTATTTTTTTATCTGCTAAAGCAAAAAGACAACTTAATTCTAAAGTGTTGGTATTGGATGCTTCTACCACAAAATAATGATCTGAAACTTTTTTAATCTGCGCATTTCCTTTCCAATTCAAATTGACATTATATGAAATACTATCCATTACATGCATTACAACCGCTTCTGTTTTTGACTTTTCAATCAATGTGCTTTTATAATCTTGTTTTCCTTCCCACTTTGTTCCCATATCTGCCCAATCGCCGGTTGGAAACGGAATTCTTAAACTGATTTTTAAGCGTTTTTGCTGCAGTAAATCCGACTTTACTTTTACGCCAATCGCGTCTTTTTCCTGATGTGAAACGGTCAAAACTGTAACCGGAATTCCTTCTACTTCAAAATAACTTTCAATTTCTCCTGTCCAAAGATTCAATTTTTGAGCAATCGATTTTATGTCTTCCGGTTTTGCGATGCTTCCGTCTTTCTTGGTAATCTCAAAACCCAAATTTCCCAATTGCAATAAATGCGGATTTTGTCGAAACCAGTTTACAGCCTCGACTTTTCTCGCTGGTTCTTTGATCTGAACCGTGTACGAAATATCCCTGCCGTATTGCTTATAATCTCTCAGGGTTTCAGAGAATTTATAATTATTGGTGTTTTTATAACTGTCCCAACCCCACTCTGACTGCGTTCCCAACGGAATTCCGTTTTCGTATTTTTTAGGAAATGTCTGCAATCCCGTCGCATCAACCGTAAAAGCAAATGCACCATTACCAACAGTTAAAGAAGCCAAAGTATCTATAGCCGTAATTTGGACATTATGTCTGGTTACTAATGCTTTTCGATCAATTTTCTGTTGAGCAAAAATGGATATGGTAAACAGAAATCCAGTAATTAATTGATATTTTTTCATTTGGTTAAATTTAGTTTCAGGTTGAGATAAAAATTTAACCGCAAAGTGCGCAAGGTTTTCTTATCTAATTATATATAAATCATTAAGTTCGCAAAGCTTTATCAATACAAAGCTTTGCGAACTTTGTTTTGTCATACAACACGCAAGAATAAAAAACTTTGTGTGCTTTGCGGTAAAATTTTAATCGGTTTCATGTTTTTATTTAATAGGTTATCTAATTTTCTTATTGCCCGATTTATATGCCGTCCCCACAGGACTCTGAAATGTGGGAATTGATTTTTTTTTACTACCAATATTTAGCTCCTAACGGAGCATCTTACCTTTTTTCCTATTCTCTTTGCTCTCTAATCTTGCTTCTTTAATCTTGCTTCTTTTATTATATTCTCTTGCTTCTATTCTCTTTGCTCTATAATCTTGCTTCTATTATCTTGCTTCTTTATTATATTCTCTTTATTCTATTCTCTTTATTATATTCTCTTTATTCTTGCTTCTTGCTTCTAAAATCATCTCACCAAAGTCAAACTCATCAACCCAATCACAACATCATTAGCAATAGTTTTAAGCGTCAGGCTTTTTAGCGTTTTATTATTATTCAAGGTCAAATCTAAAATCGTTCCTGCGCCGCCATCAATTCCATAACTCGTGAATCCTTTTATGGTTTTAAAATCCTTAAAATCTCTTGAAATTTCTCCTGTTTTAAAATAGACTCTTGGCGGTTTTGGCGCGTTGGTTGTAAAAGCAAGACCGTCAATAAAATAATCCTGTTCGATTGGCCACCAGTTTTCCGGATTTTTCAAAGGCAGAATATCCGATGATCCATCAGTGTAATTTACCATTATTTCTCCGTTTGTGATTCGGCTTTGCATTGGGTTTGTGGTTCCTGCGAGCATAAAATAAGCGTGCGAAGCTTTTCCGTTTAACGGAATAGTAATACTTTCCGGAAAATTATCCCACATTGATGTAAAAATAATATTCTTTTGATTTACCTCTGAAGGTGTTTGAAACGGGATTCCGTTTGGCGTTATAATTTGCCCGTTTGATTTTGCTTTTTCGCGTAAGCCAGAATCATCAATTTTTACCGAAATAACAGGATAACACCAATTACCGATTCCTTGTTTCGGAAGTTGCAATGTCACCGTTTGCGGTCTTGGTGAAAGATATTCATAATTGAAAATATCTGTTACTTTTGAATTAAAAAATGACGAAAGCGGAATTGGTTCTGCACGAGCAGATTTATCCAGCGGAATATCCCAATTTGTAACACTTGCATTTGATTCAATTTCAGATTTTACATTAATGTGAATGGGCTGCCACCAGGATAATTCGCCTTGTTTTAATTCGATAAAAAAGAGTTTATTTCCTGCCGAATTCACTTTTGCCCTGAGTGAATTATCCGTTTTTGAAATTTCACTTAAAATCAATTGCGGATCATAAACCGAAATTATTTTGGCTTTAAGAGTTTTCAAATCCAAAATTTCATTTGATGTATAATTTTCTTTTGATTCCATTTTTTCAACAGCATTTCCCTTCCATTTAATTGAAATATCATAACTGGAATTGTATGGAACTTCGATACTTATTTTGGGTTTTCCAATGTTTTCGGGAACAATTTTCCAGGAAACCGATTTTCCGTTTACAGTAACATTTTCTATAGTTTCAAAGGAAGAATTCAGAACTAATTTCAAGTTCATTTTAGCCGAAAACTGATTTTTGATCACATATTTTTCTTCTTTATTTTCTCTTTTAAAATCAATTGAAATATCGGGAATTTCTAAAGAAGCCTGATTCCATTTTTCAGGAAAACCGGGTTTAATGGTTAAAACTTCTGCCAAAGCATCGGGCTGAATCCCAAAAAGTCCTTCGACTAAAGTTCGGGAAGCCATACCAATTGGATCAGCGAAATCACGATACAATTCGCCACGCATGGCATCCTGATACAAAAGCTGCTCAAAACCTCCCGGCGAAGCGCCCAAATACATACTTTCGACCAAGGCACTTTCCCACATTTTAAACGCGTTTTCAGATTGTCCGCCTTGCCAAAAAGCTAATGAAGTATGCAATTGCTCGGCTAAAGCTACATTATTTGTCGACCACGTATAAGGCTGCCAGTTTGTGGTACTAATTACGTAAAGGTCTTTTTTGTCCAGTCCTTCGGCTGAAATTGGGATATGCGGAATCTGATTATTCACGTAATCCAGCATTTGATAACTCTCAAAAGGATTTGATAATTCAGAATCTATCGTGTGATAAATACTCCATATTCCGGGTGTATCGTGTAATAATCTGTTTCCTAAAGCATCTTTATATTCCGCAAAAATTCCTTTATTGGCGACCCAAAGTTGGTTATTTGTGGCTTTCAGGATTTTATCTGCTTCTTTTGCAAACGGGTTTTGGTCTTCATTAATTTTCTTTGCAATCTCTGCCACCGTTTTATTCGCATAATAATTATAAGCTGATGAATGTATGACTCCTCCACCACTATATTGCAAAGCATCGCTCGCCCATATTGACGCATAAGCATCGTACAATCCATCATTGTCAGGATCAAAATTTCTTTTTTCCCATTTTAAATGTCGCTGGATTGTGGGCCACATTTCTTTGATAAAAGTTGTATCGCCGGTCCATTTAAAATGTCGTAACATTTGATCAATAAAAACCAAATTCATGTCATAATGATGTGCGACAGTATTTTTGTTTGGACTTCGGCTAATGTAACCGCTGCTGAACATTGAGGTTCCAATTTCTTCTTTTTGTCGGGCTAAATTTCGTTCTTCATCCAATACAACAGGACCCGTTTCAGGACTTGTAACCTGAGAGTTGCTATAACTCGTAAAATGAGTTTTAGCACGATCATGCCAGCCTAAAGGATCAGCGGTATAAGCACCACGCCAGGCATTTAGATACATTCTCCAGGCAATTGCCCCGTGTAGATAAGCAGGACTTTCCCAAATTCCATCGGCTGCGATTGAAAGTGCAGCAGCTAAAGTATTGATGTACGGATCAGGAGTTGAAACTTTAACGCGCTGCGCTAAAAGTGTTGTTTCCTGAACTGATTTTTCATAAAGTTGTGCGATATTTTTTTGGTTGTAACTGGCTTTGGAATCTTCAGGAAGGAACAGCCAATAAGAGGCTTTTTCTGTAATTGATTTTATTTTTCCTGTAATTAAAGGCAGTGATTCGGGATTTGAATTAAAAAGTTCCAATGGTTTGTTTTGCTTCTTTGCATTGGCTAAATGAGGAACTGATTCGGGGAAAAATCCGCTAATATTTTTATTATTTCCTGTTTTTTGTTTGTTGCTTTCTGAACCGTATTCTAATACAAATGATTCCTTTTTTATCGTGTATTTATTATTGGTACAATATTCCGGCTGCAAATAAAAAACCGATTCAGGATCTGCGCCAATGTCTCCGTCGCGACTGAACTTTTTTCCGGTTGCTCCGCCAAAAACCCAAATTAAATCAGTAGTTTTTGAGATATTTTTTCCGTACACTTTTACAATAAAACCTTCACTTTCTTTTAAAGCTACAACATCAACAAACAACTTTCCGTTTCCTAATATTGGATCTTCAATTGTGTACTGCATTGTTCCTAAAACATATCTCGTATCAATTTTGCTGGTTTCGGTAATCCATTTGCTTTCTTTTTCGTTTACTAAACCTAACTTAAAATTCCCTCCCATTCCGGGCATATACATTGCAAATTCAGGCAAATCGCCAGTTTCAACCCTAAATCCTGTATTAGAACCATATAAGGCTCTGTTGAATTTTCGGGTACCGTTTTTCAAAACAAAACTATTTCCTTCGGGCACATAATGTATTTTACGGATGGCCTTATTTTCCTGTCCAAATGTTGCCATTGAACAAATTAAAAATATGCCAATGAGAATTTGAATAGTTTGTTTTTTAATTTTCATATTAATGTAAAAATGAATTATTCTTTAAATTTTAAAATGCAACTCACCTAAAAACATAGGTTTTAAATCTATGTTTCTATGTATTTGTTACATTTTATTAACGGTACAATTATTCTGTATTATTTATTAATTCCTTAATACAGATGCAATTTCTTTGTTTTTTAGTGGTATAGTATCCTGTACCTACCTGATTTTATCAAAATGATAATTTATAATCTTTCAATATTTTAACATCATAGTACAGGATACTATATAAAAACAGAACTGTTAGTTTTGAAATAACATGAAATTAACTATGACATTCAAAAACATTCTTCAAAAATATATGATTATTGCCTTTGCTTTGTTTTTACAAAAAAGCAATGCGCAACAAACTGAGAAAGTCTATTTGTCCGGAAAAGATTTTGAACATCCTGTACAATGGGATTTTTATTGCACGGGCGGAAATAAAAGCAAAGTCTGGTCTAAAATCAATGTGCCGTCGCAATGGGAATTAGAGGGTTTTGGCGAATATACTTATGGTCGATGGTACAAGGAACTGAATCAAAAAGAACCGAGTAAGGAAGAAGGTTTGTACAAATATGAATTTGAAATTCCGGCAGATTATAAAAATAAAGAGGTTCTAATTGCGTTTGGCGGCGCGATGACGGATACTAAAGTGAAAGTCAATGGCAAGGTAGCGGGGGCGATTCATCAGGGTGGTTTTTATGAATTTAAATATGATATCTCTTCTTTATTAAAGTTTGGTGTTAAGAATATTTTAGAAGTGCATGTCTGGAAACATTCTGCTAATAAATCAGTAAATGCGGCTGAACGACGTGCGGACTGGTGGCTGTTTGGCGGCATTTATCGTCCGGTTTGGTTAGAGGTTTCGCCTAAAACCCATATTGAAAATATTGCCGTAAATGCTAAAATGGACGGATCGATTACGGTTGATCTGAATCTTAAAGATATTCCTAAAAATAGTATTCTCGAAGCAAAACTTAAAGGTTTGAACGGAGAAAATTTTGAAGTATTTAGTTTTCCGCTTAAAGCTAAAACTACTGTAGCATCAATTGCGGCGAAATGGAAAAATGTAAAACCCTGGAATCCTGAAACGCCAAATTTGTATGAATTAGAATTAATCTTAAAACAAAATGGGATTGTACTTCATCAATACAATAAACGAATTGGTTTTAGAACTTTGGAATTTAAAAAACAGGACGGCATTTATGTAAATGGTACCAAAATTATCATGAAGGGAATTAATCGTCACTCGTTTTGGCCGGAAGGCGGAAGAAGTACGAGCAAAAGGATCAGTGAATTAGACGGGAAATTATTGAAGGATATGAATATGAATGCGGTTCGCGGGCATTATCCGCCTGACGATCACTTTCTGGATGTCTGTGATTCTTTAGGTCTTTTTGTTTTGAATGAACTGGCGGGCTGGCAAAACTCGTATGATACTGAAACGGGAACCAAACTGGTAGAGGAAATGGTGACGCGAGACGTCAATCATCCATCGGTAATAATTTGGGACAATGGCAATGAAGGCGGCTGGAATTATAATGTAGATAAAGTTTTTAGCGAGAATGATCCGCAAAAAAGAATTGTGATTCATCCGTGGGCTGATTTTAACGGTTGGGATACGCATCATTATCCGACTTATTTAACGGGAATGCATCGTTTTAATTCGGGTGAAAATGTATTTTTTCCAACTGAATTTATGCACGGAACTTACGATAACGGACATGGCGCAGCTTTAGAAGATTTCTGGAACCGTTATAAGGAAAGTCCGCTTTTTGCGGGTGGTTTTATGTGGGCGATGCTTGACGAAGCGGTAAAACGATCTGACTGGACGGGTGATGTAAAATTTGATTCGAAAGGTTCGCTTGCTGCGGATGGAATTCTTGGACCTCATCGTGAAAGGGAAGGAAGTTATTATACGGTTAAGGAGGTTTGGGCGCCAATTCAGTTTCAGCCGAAACAAGTTACTGAAGATTTTGACGGATCATTTTTGATTACCAATGATTATTTGTTTAGTAATTTGAATTCCTGTAAAATGGATTTTAAAGTTTTGAAAGCTGATGCTACTATTTTGTATACAAGTGGAAATTCTACTGCAATAAGTTCAGGAAAAATTGAGATTCCAAGTATTGATCCCGGGGAAACCCGTAAAATCAAATTGGCTGTTCCCGATAATTTTTCTGAAGGGGATATTTTATCAATTTCGGCTTTTGATCGCTTTGATAAAGAAATTTATACATGGACATGGCCCATTCATAAAGCGAAATATTATGCTGCTAAATTTTTAACTGTTCAGGACATTAAAGTAAAAGCTTCGGTTACAAAAACGGCCAATGAAATCATTTTGAAGGGAAATAATGTCATGGTAACTTTAGACATTACGACTGGAGAAATTATATCTGTTAAAAATGCGACTTCGATAATCCCGCTTACAAATGGTCCGCGACCTATTGGAATGAAAGCCCAATTAAAGGATATCCAGATTTCGCAAGAAGGTGAAAAAGCGGTTTGTAAGGTCAATTATTCAGGCGGATTATCTTCTATAAAATGGATTATGGAACCCGACGGACGTTTTAAAATGGAATTGCTGGCGCTTAAAAATGCTTCTGGCGGTGCCGGTTTTGATGGTGCTTTTTTTGAAGATAAAATCAACGCTTTCGGCATTACTTTTAGTTTTCCGGAAAAGGAAGTTACAGGTATTAAATGGTTTGGAAGAGGTCCTTATCATGTCTGGAAAAACCGCATTAAAGGAACTACTTTCGGCTTTTGGGAAAAGGATTATAACAACACTATTACGGGTGAAAGTTTTGAGAATTTGATTTATCCGGAATTTAAAGGTTACCATGCGAATTTATTATGCGCAAATCTAAAAGCGGGAACCTCATCATTTAAGGTTTTCAGCGAAAATGATCATTTATTCCTGAGATTATTCACGCCTGATTTGCCTAAAAATGCTTTCGCGGGAAGTTATCCGCAACCTGGTTTTCCGGAAGGTGATATTTCGTTTATGTATGAAATTCCGGCAATGAGGGATTTTAAACCCCTTGAACAGCAAGGTCCGCAGAGTCAGCCCACGAATATCAGGATTAAAAGCGGTGACGACGGGATTGAAATGAATTTGTGGTTTGATTTTAGGGGTGGAATTTAGTTTCAGGTTTTATTTTGTTTCAGGTTTGAGGTTTCCCAGGTTTTAAACTTTAACAAAGCTTGATATTTTACATCAGAAATATGAAATCAATTAAAATACTTTCGGATTAGCTTTTTAATTTCTCGCAGATTTATTTCTTTTTAAACTTTAATATAGCTTGATAATTACATCAAAAATATGAAATCAATTAAAATATTTTCAGCCCTTTTATTAGGCTTACTGTTTTTCAATTTCACAATAAAACAAGATTTTAAACCCACTGTTTTTATGGTGGGTGATTCGACTGTAAAAAATGGCAAAGGCGATGGTTCGGGTGGGCTTTGGGGTTGGGGAGATTTTATTGGTCAGTTCCTGGACACTACAAAAGTAAATATTGAAAATCATGCTTTGGGCGGAACAAGCAGTCGTACTTTTCAGGATAAAGGTTTGTGGAATGTTGTTTTGAATAAACTCAAAAAAGGGGATTATGTTCTGATTCAGTTTGGTCATAATGATAACGGACCTTTAAACGACAGTCTTCGCGCACGCGGAACGATTAAAGGCATTGGAAAAGAAACCCAGGAAATAGATAATATCTTAACTAAAAAGCACGAAATTGTTCATACTTACGGCTGGTACATTCAGAAAATAATTCGTGAAGCAAAATCTAAAGGCGCGATTCCGATTGTTTGTTCACCGATTCCCAGAAACGACTGGAAAGATGGAAAAGTGCCTCGTAACGACAAATCGTATGGTTTGTGGGCGAAACAGATTGCGCACAAGGAAAAGGTGACTTTTATTAATTTGAATGATGAAATGAGCCTTGAAATGGAAAATTTGGGCGAACAAAAAGTAACGGGAACTTATTTTTATAAAAAAGACCATACGCATACATCATCAAAAGGTGCTGTGCTTTCGGCTTCGGTCATTATCAATCAATTGAAAGAGAGCCAAAACTCTTTGAAAAATTTCATTTTAAAAGATCCTGAAATTGTACTTCCTAAAAAGAAAAAAGTTTACTTAATTGGCGATTCGACTATGGCTAATAACAACGATGTAAATGCTGTGGGCTGGGGAGTTGCATTTCCTGCTTATTGCGACACAACACGCATTGAGGTAATTAATAAAGCCAGAAGTGGTCGAAGCTCCAGAACTTTTGACCATGAAGGTGTTTGGGAGGAAGTTAAAAATCAATTGCAAGCGGGAGATTTTATATTGATTCAGTTTGGACATAATGATGCCGGAGCAATTGACAAAGAAAAATTCAGAGGTTCTATTAAAGGAAATGGCGATGAAACTCAGGAAGTAACCCTGGCTGACGGCTCTAAAGAAACGGTACATACTTTTGGCTGGTATCTGGAAAAGTTTATTGGTCAGGCGAAAGAAAAAGGTGCTATCCCAATTGTTTTAAGTCAGACACCCAGAAACGAATGGCCAAACGAAAAAGTAGAACGACGAAGCGATACCTACGGAAAATGGTCAAAAGAAGCCGCTGAGAAACAAAATACCTTTTATATTGATCTTAATGAAATCGTTGCGATGGAATATGAAAAATTAGGCAAAGAAAAAGTAAAAGCGTTTTTCCCAAAAGACCACACACATACAGGTACAGAAGGCGCTGATTTTAATGCAAAAACTGTCGCGGAAAGTATCAAGAAACTGAAGGATTGTGAGCTTAAGAGTTACTTGAGGATAGAGTAAAGAGGATAGAGGTAAGATGAAAGATGTGAGAAGCAAGATGTTTGATTGCAAATTTTAAGACACTGTCCCAAAAAGTCTGTAACCTTAACTCTATACTCTTTCATCTTGCTTCTCATATCTTGCTTCTCATATCTTGCTTCTCATATCTTGCTTCTAACATCTTGCTTCTCATATCTTGATTCTCATATCTTGCTTCTTACATCTTTGCTTCTCATATCTTGCTTCTCATATCTTGCTTCTCATATCTTGCTTCTAACATCTTGCTTCTTACATCTTTGCTTCTTTCCTCATCATTCTTACAAATAAAAAAAACCTCGTTTAAAATGAATTAAACGAGGTTTTATTTTGACTAAAAATATTATTTTTTTGATTCTTCGATAGAAACTTTTCTAAACTCTTTTAAAAGTTTTTCAATTTCTAAAGTAGCTTTACGAGCTCTTGCTCCAGCAGCTTTAACACCTTTTTCTGTTAAAGAGTCAGCTTCTGTTTTAAATGTTTCAATTTCGGCGTTGATTTTTACTAATAGATCTTTCATGCTTATAATTATTAAATTAAGGCGCAAAAATAAAAGTTTGAATGATAGTTACAACATATTTGACGTTAAAATTATCGGCGTTTTTTAACGTTTGATTTAACATTAAATTTACCTCACTTTTTTTCTCCTTCAATAAAAGAACCAATCCGCTACTAATCAACTACTTATTTTTTAATTTATAAAATAACATGCCTTTAGAACGTATAGACAGAGATGAAAAATAATTTGTTATATTTTTTTAAATCATCAAAAACAGTCAGAAATTTTACACTTTGAACGGGAGAAAAGAAGAGATTAGCTGAAAACATGCTAAAAAATCATTCCACTTTTTGCTTATTTATGTATACATTTTTAAAATTTACGTTCGTTATTAAGCTTTTATCAATATTTGGTTTCACAGTTTCAATTTTTAAATTCTCAAATGTAAAATTCGATAAGCGCACATTAGGATCATTTTCTACTCCGTAAAAAGTATCACATTTTAAATCGATATTTTTTAAGGTCACATTGTCTCCATAAGATAATGGCACATCAGGGCGACCTTTCATATCAAAAAATTGTTTCCAGGCAAAAATTGCCAGACCCGTTTTTGCTTCGCCTTTGATATCCTCTACTCTTATATATTCGTATCGCTGTGGTGTATCAGGTCGCATTTTCAACCACAATAATCTCGACGCGCCATCAATCTTGCAATTGCGCATTATTACGTTTCTGTTGTGGATAGATTCGCTTCCGTTTGTTAGTGCAGAATGACAAAATCCAAAATTGCAGTCTTCTATAATGACATTGGCATTAGGCCCGTTGTTGGGATCCTGATCTGCGTAGGGTCCTTTTCCTCCTTTTAAGGCAATCGCATCATCGTTAACAGACATATAACAGCCTTTAACCAAAAAATTGGTGCAAATATCAATATCAATAGCATCTGTACTTGGGGCTTTTATGCTAATATGTGGGGAGAAAATATAGAGATCAAGCAGTTTTACATTATTGCATTTATAAAAATGATTGGTCCAGAATCCTGAATTAATCAGTTTTACGTCCTGAAACTGCACATTATTAGAGTTCCATACAAAAATCAATCTTGGTCTTGAAACTTCGAGATTGGTACATTTTGGATTTTCTTTGCGGCGCTGCCAGAAGGCTTCCCAATATTTTCTTCCGTTTCCGTTGATGGTTCCTTTTCCCGAAATCGAAAAATTATCAACTCCGTAAGCGTTTACTAATGCAGGAAAATAATCTAAATTTTGCCCTTCCATTCTTGATGGCATGATTGGGAAATCGGCAATATTATCTGAACCTTTTAAAACTCCGCCTTCAGAAACATATAAAGTCGTTTTGGGTTTAAAAAATAAGGCTCCGCTCAGGAAAACTCCTTTTGGAATCACAATGACTCCTCCTCCATTTGCAGCAGCTTTATCAATTACTTTCTGGATGGCAACGGTTTGGATTTTAGTACTGTCTTTTACTATTCCAAAATCTGTTATGGTGTATTTTTTGCCCAGATCTTTCAATTGAATTTTAGAATAATCCTTGAACCAGCTGGTGATTTCAGTTCCGTCAGGGAATTTGTCATTTTTGTAATCCTGCGAAAATGTGGATTGCGAAATAGTGAAGACGCAGATTAAAATTTTTAAGATATTTTTCATTTTTGGTTTCTGTTAGTATAGTTGTTGCTTTGTTTTGTACAATAATTTGCGGTCAATCATTTTCGGTATTTTTTGTTGGATTAACTTCTTCTGTTCGCAATTGCTTGGGTCTCATTTCTCCAATTTGTGCCGTTAGGCTACCAATATTTAGTGCCTAACGGCACATTTCATATTTGGATTCGCATTACTCTAATTTTTCTGCCAACATGTAAGTCCTAAATAGCAACTTTACGACTTATCTCTGAGAGATTAAATATTGGTAGTTAATTGAATCATAATAAAGAAAGCGTGCCGTAGGTACGCAATAGTTATCATTTTGTTGCGTACCTACGGCACGCCAACATATTTCTAATCTATAATAACTACCAATATTTAGTACCTAACGGCACATTTCATATTTGGATTCGCATTGCTCTAATTTTTCTGCCAATATGTAACTCCTAAATAGCAACTTTACGACTTATCTCGGAGAGATTAAATATTGGTAATTAATTATAAATCAGAATAAATCCAGTGTGCAGTAGGTAAGCAATAGTTATGATTTTGCTTCGTACCTACGGCACGCCAACATATTTCTAAATCTACATTAACTACCAATATTTAGTGCCTAACGGCACATTTCAAATATGGGTTCGTATTGCTCTAATTTTTCTGCCAACATGTAAGTCCTAAATAGTAACTTTACAACTTATCTCTGAGAGATTAAATATTGGTAATTAATTATAAATCAGAATAAATCCAGTGTGCAGTAGTTACGCAATAGTTATCATTTGTTGCGTACCTACGGCACGCCAACGTATTTCTAAATCTACATTAACTACCAATGTTTAGTGCCTAACGGCACATTTCAAATTTGGATTCGCATTACTCTAATTTTTCTGCCAATATGTAACTCCTAAATAGCAACTTTACGACTTATCTCTGAGAGATTAAATATTGGTAATTAATTATAAATCAGAATAAATCCAGTGTGCAGTAGGTACGCAATAGTTATCATTTGTTGCGTACCTGCGGCGCATCAACGTATTTCTTGGATTCTGGTTTTCATCTGTTTCTGTTTTTCTATTTTTAAAACAATTTAATCATTTAATCTAAATGAAAAACTTCTTTCAGCGGAATTGTTACGGGTGAATTATCCGGATTTGTTTCCATAATATCAGCCATATAACTCCACCATTTTTTTACAATGGGATGATTGGGCAAAAGATCCGGATCAAAATCTTTACTTACTTTCTGGATTGCGAAAAGCGTCAACGTTGCTTCATCTAAAAAAATACTATAATCCTGTATACCGCTTTCTGAAAGTAATGTTTGTAATTCCGCCCAGATTTGATCGTGCCGAATTTTGTATTCGGTTTCAAAACCGGGTTTTAACTTCATTGTAAAAGCATTTCTAATTGTATTATTATTTTCCATATTTAAAATGAATTTATTATTGTTGGCGTAATTTATTTAACACATAGAGACATAGTTTATTGGATCTCAAAAAAGGCGTTTCACTGATTTAAATTCAAATAGCTTTGTCCCTTTGTCCCTCTGCACCTCTTTCAAACTATTTTAAAAATAAATGCCGAAGCCGTTTCATATTTCCCACCCTGCGAAGCAGTAAACAAATACGTTGGTTTTCCGTTTTGAAACAATAATTGCGGACGCTCAACTCTTCCGTATCTGTTTAAATGTTTTGGTGCTTCGGGCTGACTAATATATTTGTTTAAGGGCTGATAAGCAATTTGGGGATTACTCCAATGTTTGCCGTCGTCAGAATCCATATACAAACCGTAATCGATCCCAAAAACGCCCATATCCCTTGCCAGCATTTTGAATTTCTTATTTTCGTACCATACAAAAGAGTCTTCACATTGTTTGTTATTTCCTAATTTCGAGAAATCAATTACAGGATTGTGTTCGTATTTTTCATAAGGTCCGTGAAGTGATTTTGCAATTGCCAGTCCATATTTCCTGTTGCCTTTTACGGGAAATTTTGGATGCTCATAATTTTCTGTATCTAATGATTTATAGTACAGCCAGTATTCGCCGTTTGGATGTTTTAAAAATGACGGATTTGTGGTTAAAAGATCATCCCAGGAACCTTCTTTTCCAGGCAATAACAACGGTTGATCCGGTCGTTCCCATGGTCCGTAAAGTGAATCCGAAGTCGCTAAACCAATTCGTTTTGTGTTCATTTTGCCGTTTGAATTTCCCATGAAAAACAGGGCATATTTTCCGTCTACAAAATGAATACTGGGATTATGGCAAGTTGTGGCATCCCAGAAACCTTCGCTTCTTGGCGCTAAAATCGTACTGATATATTCATACGGCCCTTCGGGATTATTGGCGACGGCGTGGGCAATCTCTGAGCTATTGATCCATCCGCTCATTCCTTTTGCTTTTGGCCATCTTGAAAAAAATACGTGAATTTTTCCGTCAGGGCCCTCTATTGGACTGTTGCACCAAACGTAATAATCTTCAAATTCTAAAGCGCGTCCTACTGGCCGAAGTTTTTTTTCGAAATCAGAAAGCTTTGGATCATCCAATAAATTAATGGCTTTCGCCGAAAATGGAAGACACAGCGCCATAACAGCAAGAGAATTTCCGATTATAAATTGTCTTCTATTCATGTTAGTTTTAATTCAATTAAGATTTATTTGAAGATAACTGTGTGTTGTTTTTTTTGCCAAAGATTAAAATAAAATTAATCTCGCAAAGGCGCTAAGACGCAAAGTTTAAAAAATATGGGTGAAAAATTTAAACACATAGAAACATAGATTTTTTGTTTGACTTAAAGAGTATTAAAAAGAAACTCATTTCTTTCACATAGTTATGTGAATTAAAAATAAATGAAATGCCTTTTTTTAAAGTCCTGTAGCCATGCCTCTATGTGTTTAAATAATCGCAATGTTTTTTACTTTTTCTCTGTTTTAATTTTCAATTATAAATTGTCTTCTATTCATGTTATTTTTAATTCAATTGAGATTTATTTGAAGATAACTATGTGTTATTTTTTTTGCCAAAGATTCTAAGGATTAAAATAAAATTAATCTCGCAAAGGCGCTAAGACGCAAAGTTTAAAAAATATGGGTGAAAATTTAAACACATAGAAACATAGATTTTTTGTTTGACTTAAAGAGTATTTAAAAGAAACTCATTTCTTTCACATAGCTATGTGAATTAAAAATAAATGAAATGCCTTTTTTTAAAAGTTCTATAAGCTATGTTTCTATGTGTTTAAATAATCGCAATGTTTTTTACTTTTTGTCTGTTTTAATTTTCAATTATAAATTTTCTTCTATTCATATTAGTTTTAATTCAATTGAGATTTATTTGAAGATAAAAATTTAAACACATAGAAACATAGATTTTATGTTTGATTTAAGGAGTATTTAAAAGAAACTCATTTCTTTCACATAGCTATGTGAATTAAAAATAAATGAAATGCCTTTTTTTAAAAGTTCTATAAGCTATGTTTCTATGTGTTTAAATAATCGCAATGTTTTTTACTTT